>NZ_BAAHCG010000002.1:0-784701 GCF_054776035.1 Luteimonas pelagia
ACCCGATCCCATCCCGAACTCGGAAGTGAAACGCAGCCGCGCCGATGGTAGTGTGCATCCGCATGCAAGAGTAGGTCATCGCCAGGAGCTTCATACCAAAAACCCCGCCCAAAAGGCGGGGTTTTTCCTTGGGCCGACGGTTTTTTAACGCGTCCCGGACAGATACTCCGGACCGCGCCGGGTTCCCTAGAGCAGTGAGGGGGGCTCCCCTCCGACGATGACGACATCGGCACGCCGGCGGGCGAAAAGCCCCGTGGTCACGACGCCGGGGATCTGCTCGAGCTCGCGCTCCAGCGCTTCGGGGTCAGTGATCGAAAGTCCGTGAACGTCGATGATCCAGTTGCCATTGTCGGTGATCACCGGGCTTCCGTCCTCGCGCTGGCGCCACACCGGCTGGCCGCCGCAGCGTGCGACCAGTTCCCTGGCCGCCAGGCTTCGCGCCATCGGGATCACCTCGACGGGAAGCGGGAACCGCCCCAGTACCGGCACCTGCTTGCTCGGGTCGACGATGCAGACGAAGCGTTCGGCGGCCTGCGCGATGACTTTTTCGCGCGTCAATGCCGCGCCGCCGCCCTTGATGAGGCACTTGCCCGGATCGCATTCGTCGGCGCCGTCGACATAGAGGGCGAGCGGCGCGACGTCGTTGAGCTCGAGTACCTCGATGCCGTGGTCGCGCAGCCGCCGGGTGCTCTGCTCCGAGCTGGACACGGTGCCCGCGATGCGATGCTTCAGGCGCGCGAGTGCATCGATGAAGTAGGCCACCGTCGAACCGGTACCGACGCCGACGATCATGCCGTCCTCGACGAAATCGATGGCCTTCTCGGCGGCCAACCGCTTGGCTTCGCTCATGGTTGCTCTTTTCCGATGCGTGGTTTGGTGGCGCGGTCGCGCCGGGGCGTCATTCGAGCGACAGCAGGTGCTTCCACTGCGCCGGCGTGACCGGCATGACCGACAGCCTCGAGCCGGTGCGCAGCAGGGCGAATTCCTCGCCGAGCGCGTCGCGGTGCTCGCGCAGCTCGGCAAGGGCGAGCGGCCGCGACAACGTGCGCACGTAGCCGACGTCCACGAGCTGCCAGCGTGGCTCCTCGCGCGTCGCCTTCGGGTCGAAGTACTTCGACTTCCGCTGGAATTGCGTGGGGTCGGGGTAGGGCAGGCTCGTGACCTCGCCGATCCCGTAGATCCCGGGCACCTCGCAGTTGGAGTGATAGAACAGCACGCCGTCGCCGGGCGTCATCTGGCGCATGAAGTTGCGCGCCTGGTAGTTGCGTACCCCGGTCCAGGGTTCGGTGCGGACCCGCTCGAGGTCGTCGATCGAGAAGTCGGTGGGCTCGGACTTCATCAGCCAGTAGCGCTTGCGTGCGGTCATCCTGCGCTCGGGTCTCCGGACCGGGCGCGCGTGCCCGGCGTGAACAGATGGGTTGCCCGCTCCGTGCAGACCGCATCGACAGGCACGTCCCAGGGGCGTGCCTCGAGGTCGTCGACCTGTTGCGTGGCGAACGCGGCGCCGACCAGCCAGGGCGGGGCGGGCGCGTCGAGTCTCCCGGCGAACGTGCGATCGTACCAGCCGGCCCCCATCCCGAGCCGGTGGCCCCGGTCGTCGAACCCGACCAGCGGCATCACCACGAGCGTCATGGCATCCGCCGGGAGCATGCGCGAGGGCGGGAGGTCGGGCTCGGGGATGCCGAAGCGGTTGGCGACCAGCGGGTCGCCCGGACGCCATGGCGCGAAGCGCAGCCGGCCGTCCTCGTTCAGCACGGGGAGGCAGTAGGTGGCCTCGGCGGGCAATTGCAGCTGCCAGGCATGCAGCGCGATCTCGCCGTCCATCGCCCAGTAGCCCGCGACGTGGCCGCGTGCCGGCGAGAACGCCAATGAAGCCAGTCGCGCGGCGAGTGCCTCCGCGGCGGAGATCCGCTCCGCGGGTGGAATCGCCCGGCGGCGGGCGCGGAGTGCGCCTCGGAGTCCGGCGCGCGCGTCGTCTTCCATGTCACGTGCCCCCGCGGGAAAGAAAAATGCCCGGGCCGTTGCCGGCGCGGGCATCAGGGTGGGTCCTCCGCCATGACGATGCGTGCGAAACGACCTTGAACCCGGGGTTCAAGTGGGCATGCCTGGATGCCTTCGGGCTTCCCGCTTCACGGCGGACCTGCACACCCGGCATCCGCTGCATCCCCGTGGTCGTCATTAAGGGACAAGGCGAATGTTTGCGCACGCCGTCGGGCACGGCAGAGGACGCGGGCGAAGTATAACGTGCGCGTCGGGTACGCGGCCGTGCCGCCGGTCGCACGGCGCGGCCCGGTTCAGCGAGGGGCGTCGGGCGCCGAATCGAGGCTGCCTTCGATGGCGTCCAGCGCGCGACGCAACGCGCGCTCGCGATCGCCCTCGCGATCCTGCAACTGCTGCAGGTCGTGCGCGAGGTTGAGCGCGGCGAGCACCGCCACGCGGTCCAGCGCGGCCATGCGGTTGCCCGACCGGATCTCGCGCATGCGCGCGTCCAGCTGCCGTGCCGCGGCCAGCAGGCCGTCGCGTTCGTCCGGCGCGCAACCCACCGTGTACTCGCGGTCGAGGATGCGCACGGAAACCGGCTCGGTCGCCTGGCTCACGTGTTCTGCTCCAGCGACTTCAGGCGCGCGATCATCGCCTCGACCCGGGCCCGCGCCTGTTCGTTCTTGGCCAGCAACTGGACGCGTTCACTGGCCAGTTGCTCCTGCTGGTGGCGGAGGCTGCGGTTCTCGTCCGCCAGCCGCCGCGCGTGGGCCACGAGCGCGTCGACCCGGGAGGCGAGCACGCGCAGGCGCTCCACCGGGTCGGCGGCGTCGGCTCCGGTCCCGCCGGACTCCTTGGGCGCGTTCATGCCGGCACGATAGGGAGGCCGGCGGCCAGCGGTCAAGGCGCCGGCGAGTCGCTGGGTGCCAGGGCGGGCGCCGACCAGGTGCGGATCAGCGCGAGGCAGCGATGCGCCTCCAGGGGCACCGAGAGCCAGTACCCCTGGATCTCGTCGCAGCCGTGCTGGCGCAGGAACTCCACCTGGGCTTCCGTTTCCACGCCCTCGGCCACCACGTTCAGGTCGAGCGAATGCGCCATCGTGATGACCGTGCTGGTGATCGCCTCGTCGTCGGGGTCGCGCGTCAGGTCGCCGATGAATTCCTTGTCGATCTTGAGCGTGTTGATCGGCAGGCGCTTCAGGTAGGCGAGCGACGAGTAGCCCGTGCCGAAGTCATCGATCGCCAGCGACACGCCGAGCTTCCGGAAGGCCTGCAGGGTCGTCATGGTGCTCTCGGCATTCGCCATGATGACGCTCTCGGTGAGTTCCAGCTCCAGCCGGTCCGGCGGGATCCCGGTGTCCTCGAGCACCCGGGCCACCACGCTGGGCAAGTCGCCGCGCAGGAGCTGCAGCGCGGACACGTTGACGGCCATGGAGACATCCTCCAGGCCATGCAGTCGCCAGCGCTTGAGGGTGTGGCACGCCTCGCGCAGCGCCCACTCGCCGATCTCCAGGATCAGCCCGCTCTCCTCCGCCAGCGGGATGAACTGCGATGGCGGGATGTCGCCGTGCTCCCCGCTCGACCAGCGCAGCAGCGCCTCCACGCCGGTGATGCGGCCCTGGGGCAGGGAGAGGCGAGGCTGGAAGACGAGCCGCAGTTCGTCGCGATCGAGGACCTTCCGCAGTGCGCCCGACACCGTCGCGCGGTGGCGGATCGCCACGTCCATCGATTCGGTGTAGCGCATGAACGTGCGGCGTCCGGCGGCCTTGGCCTGGTACATCGCGGTGTCGGCGTGCTTGAGCAGGTCGGTCGGGACCTGGGCGTTGTCCGGGTACAGGCTGATGCCGATCGACGGGGAGATGGCGACGTCCTGGTTCTCGTCGATCTCCAGCGGCGCCTCGAAGGCGGTGATGACCTCCCGCGCGACCTTCTCGGCCTCCTCCGGCGTGGCGAGATCCTCGAGCACCACGGTGAACTCGTCGCCGCCCAGGCGCGCGACCGTGTGCTGCGTGCCCACCGTCTGCTGCAGGCGCGCGGCCGCGGCGCGCAGGATGCGGTCGCCGGCGGCGTGGCCCATCGAATCGTTGATGTCCTTGAACCGGTCCAGGTCGAGGAACAGGACGGCGATGCGGCGGCCCGTGCGGCGGGCGCGCACGATGGCCTGGGAGAGCCGCTCCGAGAGCAGCGCCCGGTTCGGGAGGCTGGTGAGCGTGTCGTAGTTCGCCAGGTACCGCAGTTCCTGCTCCGCGCGCTTCTGGTCGGTAATGTCGGTGAGCACCGCCACGTAATGGCTGCGCTGGCCGCCGGAGTCGTGCACCACGCCGCTGTGGATCCAGCACAGGAACTCGTCGCCGTCCTTGCGCTGCTGCCACATCTCGCCCGACCACCGGCCGGTGCGCTCGAGCTCCGCGCGCATCTGCGTGTAGAAGCCCGGGTCGTGCTGGCTGCTGTCGAGCAGGCTCGTCGAGCGGCCGACCACCTCGGCCTCGCCGTAGCCGCTCATCCGGGAGAACGCCGGATTCACCGCGACGAAGCGGAAGTCGCGGTCGAACACCGCCACCGCCTCGGTCATGCTGCGCAGGACCTCGCTGGCGATGCGGCGTTCGCGTTCGGCGCGGCGGCTGACCGTGATGTCACGCGCGGTGCCGGCGACGCGGCGGGCGCGGCCGGTCGCGGCGTCGCGGTCGACCACGCGGCCACGCGCCCGGACCCACAGCCAACCGTTCCCGTCGTCCTTGCGGACCCGGTGCTCGGACAGGAACAGCGGACTCTGGCCCCGCAGGTGCTGGCGCAGCCGGTCGCGCACCGTCGGCAGGTCCTCCGGGTGGATCTCGTGCTCGTCCTCGACGTCGGTGTGCACGTCGATGTCGGGCTTCGCGCCGGTCTCGTCGTCCGCGCGCATCCAGTGAAGTTCGCCGCGTGCCAGGTCGTAGTCCCAGAACTGCTCGCCCGAGGCCCACAGCGCCAGCTTGAGCCGCTCCTCGCGCTCCTGGATCTGGCGGAAGAAGCCGCGTTCGCGTTGGCGCCGGCGGTGCCATTGCCAGGCCGCGGCCGCGGCCACCAGCAGGGCGAGGAGCGCGTAGGCCGCAAGCGCGAGCGGGTGGCGCCAGGCGGGAGGCTCGACCTGCACGGGGAGCGACAGCGACGTGTCCGCCCACGCGTCACCGCGGCCCGCCTGCACCTGGAGCACGTAGCTGCCCGGCGGCAACCGGCTGTAGGTGATCTCGCCGCTGTACCCGTTGTCGATCCAGTCGCCGTCGAACCCCGACATGCGGTACCGGTAGCGCAGCGAGGCCGAGGGGTCGAAGTCGAGCGCGCCAACGCGCAGGCGGAGGATCCCGGCATCGCCCGGCACCACGATGCGACCGGGCTGCCAGAGGAGCGCTTCGCCCTCGGCGCCGTGCGCGCCGATCCGGACCGACAGCACGCGCACCGGCGGGATCGTGCCGGCGCGGGCCTGGGCCTCGGGCCGGAACAGGTTGAAGCCGCGCACGCCACCGAGCAGCACCCGGCCGTCGTCCAGGACGGTGGCCGCGCCGCCGTTGAACTCCAGGTCCTGGAGACCGGCCTCGAGCGGGAACCGGCGGATGCGGTTGGCCGGTACGTCGAAACGCAGGATGCCGTCGTCCGTGCCCATCCACAGCGTGCCCGCGGGCGACTCGGCGATGGAGAACACGGTCGGCGGCATCGGGCCACCCACGTCGCCCAGCAGGGGATGTTCGAAGCGAAGGCCCTGCGGGTCTTCGACCACGCGGCTGAGGCCCGCGTGCGTGCCGACCCAGACGGTGCCCGCGGCGCCCTGGTGGAGCGCCCGCACGAGGTTGCCGGACAGGCTGTGCGGATCGGCGATGTCGTGCCGGAACAGGCGCGTGCGATCGCTACCGGGGAAGTGGAGCCCCAGGCCGTCGCCGGTGCCGAACCAGACGCGGTTGCGGTCGTCGACCTGGATCGCGTGGATCGCCTGCACCAGCCCCCCCGTCCGGTGGCCCGTCCCGGGCACGGGGCGCACCTGCCCCGTGTCGGGGCGGAAGTGCAACAGGCCGTGCTGCGTCGTGCCGAGCCAGACGCCGTTGCCGCGCCGGTCGCCGGCGATGCTGCGCAGGTTCGGGGCGGGCATCCCCGCCAGGGGAATCGGCACCAGCGAGGGCGCGTCGGGGTCCAGCCGCATCAGGCCCCGCGTGGTCGCCATCCACAACTGGCCCCCGGGGGCGCGGGCGAAGCCCATCACGCGCAGGGTCGACGGCCCGCCGTCCTGGCCCGGGAGCAGGCGCGTCAGGTCCTCGAACTTGGCGTCTTCCGGCAGGAAACGCAGCAACTGGCCGGCGTCGGTCCCCAGCCAGACCCGCCCCGCGCCGTCCTGGGCGACCGAACGGATGCTGCTCTCGGCGATCGCACCCGCGCGCATGCTTTCCGGCAGGTGGACCGCGTAGGGAAACCGCGCGCCGCGCGGATCGGCGACGGCGATGCCCCGGAAGCTTCCCCCCGCCCACAGCTGCCCGCCGTCGTCGACCATCAGGGCGAGGATGCTGTTCTCGTGGAGGCTGGCGGGAATGGCCGGATCCTCGGCGACGAGGGTCACCTGGCCGCCATCCGGCGCCAGCCGGACCAGGCCCGATTGGGGGACCGCCGCCCAGAGCATCCCGTCCGGCGCCTGCGCCAACGCGACGACCGGGGCCCGGCGCCCGTCGGCGGGCCACACCGGGACCAGCGACCGGCCACCGTCCGCGAGCCTGTGCAGTCCATCGTCGCGGCCGACCCAGAGGCGCCCTTCGGCGTCGAGCAGCAGCGCGTTCACCTCGACCGCCGGGCCGACGCGTTCGATGCCGCCGCGCGGGCCGACGCGGTGCAGCCCCGCCGAACTCCCGAACCAGACCGCACCGGCGCGGTCCGCGACCAGCGCCTGCGCCCGCTGGGCGCCGGTCTTGGCGGGGATGCGGAGGACGAGGTCGCGCACGCCCGAGGCGGGCGCGAGGCGCTCGAGGCCGAGGCTCGTGCCGACCCAGACGTGCCCGTCGTGGGGCAGGAGCGCGCGCACGTGCTCCGCGCCCGGGGAAGCCGCGCCGGGATAGGTCCGGAAGGTGCCGGAGCGCAGGTCCAGCCGCGTGACGTACTGGGAATACGTGCCGATCCAGAGGACCCCGTCGTCCGAGGTCGCCAGGGCGGTCACGAAACTGTCGGGCAGGCCGCCGAGCCGGCGCGGGTCATGCCGGAACGGCTGGAAGCGTTGGCCGTCGTAACGATGCAGGCCGCCCTGGGTGCCGACCCACACGAAGCCGTGCGCGTCCTGCGCGAGCGAGGTCACGGTGTTCTGGGCGAGCCCCTGCTCGCTCCCGAGCCGTTCGAAGAAGAATTCCCGGACGTCGGCCCGCGCGGGGGCGGCCATGGCCAGCATCGCGAAGAGGACGGCAAGCAGGACGGCAGGCACCGCGCCCGGCGCGCGGATCACGCCCGGGGATCGCGCGTGCCTGCGGATCCGGGCGTCGATGGCGGAAGCGGAATCACCCACGGGCACCGCGTCGCGGTCGAATACCGCGGAAGTTTAGGCATGCGGACTCGCCGGCAGCAACACGCGCGGCGGTAAACCGCGGCAGCGCGTTGCTAGACTGCCCACGGCCCATTCCAAGCGAACCCATGCCGCCATTGCCCCGCCAGGACGAGGTTGCCGACGCCATCACCGCCGCCGGCCTGTCCATCGATGCGTCCGAGCTCCACGGTGCGGTCTGCGGCTGGTGCGCGGGCGGAGGCGATGATGGCGACGGCTGGCTGGGGCGGGTGATGGCAGACGGCGCGATCGCCGATCCGGCCCCGGCGTCGGCGATCGGCCGGTTGCGCGACGCCACCCTCCGCCAGTTCGAGGACCGCGACTTCGGCCTCCAGCTGCTGCTGCCGCCCGAGGACGCGTCGCTCGCCGCGCGCAGCGGCGCGCTGTTCGACTGGTGCCGCGGTTTCCTCGGCGGGTTCGGGTTGGCGTCGGGCGCCGATGCCCGGCTCTCGCCCGAGAGCCGGGAGGCGCTCGAGGACCTGGCCCGCCTCGCGGCGGCGACCGCGCAGGAAGACGGCGACGCCGCGGACGAGGAGGCACTCGCGGAGATCGAGGAGTTCGTCCGCGTTTCGGCGTTGCTGCTGCACGGCGACTGCGTGCTGGCCGCCCGGCATCGGCGGGGCCTGAACTGATGGCCGCCGGGGGCGCGGGGACCGGCACCGGAATCCCGGCCACCCGGTACGCACGACGACGCCGGCAACTGATGCGCCAGGCGGGTGGCGACGCGATCGTCATCGTGCCGGCCGCGCCCGAGCGCGTCCGGAGCCGGGACACCCACTATCCCTACCGGCAGGACTCGGACCTCTGGTACCTGTCCGGATTCCCCGAGCCGGAGGCGGTGCTCGTCCTCGTGCCCGGGCGCGGTGCGGGGGAGTCGATCCTGTTCTGCCGCGAGCGCGACCCCGACCGGGAGGGTTGGGACGGGCCGCGCGTCGGGCAGGAAGGCGCCGTCGACGCGTACGGGATGGACGATGCGTATCCCATCGCCGACATCGACGAGATCCTGCCGGGCCTGCTCGAGGGCCGCTTGCGGGTCTACTACCACTTCGGTCGCGACGTGGAGTTCGACCTCAAGCTCATCGGCTGGGTCAACCGCGTGCGCGCGCAGGTCCGGCGCGGGGCGCAGCCGCCGCACGAATTCCTCGAGCTGGGGCACCTGCTCGACGAGATGCGCCTGTTCAAGGACCGCGACGAACTGAAGCTGATGCGGCGCGCGGCGTCGATCACGGTGGAGGCGCATCGCGCCGCGATGGCGGCGGTGCGCCCGGGCATGCGCGAGTACCAGCTGCAGGCCGAACTCGAGCGCGTGTTCCGCGCCAGCGATGCGTGGCCGGCCTACGGCAGCATCGTCGGATCCGGTGCGAACGGCTGCGTGCTGCACCACGTCGCCAACGACGGCCCCGTGCGCGATGGCGACCTCGTGCTGGTCGACGCGGGCGCCGAGTACCGGGGCTATGCCGCCGACATCACGCGGACGTTCCCGGCGAACGGCCGCTTCACCCGCGAGCAGCGTGCGGTGCACGACCTGGTCGGCGCCGCCCAGGCCGCCGCGCTGGCGCAGGCGCGCCCCGGCGTCCCGTACGGCGCGGGCCACGACGCGGCGGTGGAGGTGCTCACCGACGGACTCCTGCGCCTCGGCCTGCTGAAGGGCACGCTGAAGAAAGCGATCGCCGATGGCGCGTACAAGCGTTTCTACCGCCACAAGACCGGTCACTGGATCGGCCTGGACGTCCACGACGTGGGTGAGTACCGGGTGGACGGCGAGTCGCGCCTGCTCGAGCCCGGCATGGTGTTCACCATCGAACCGGGCCTGTACATCGGCGAAGGCGAGCGCGGCGTGCCGGCGAAGTGGCGCGGGATCGCGGTGCGCACCGAGGACGACATCCTCGTGACCCGGACCGGGCACGAGGTGCTCACGGACGGGCTCGCACGCAGCGCGGACGAGATCGAGGCCGCGATGGACGGCGGCGCGCGCTGAGCGCGCCGCGGGACACCGCCGTCAGTCCGCGGCCGCGAAAGCGTCGCGGGTGAGGTTCTCGGGGTCGCCGTCGGTGCAGGCGACATCGTCCTCGATGCGGATCCCGCCGAAGGGCCTGAACGCGTCCACCCGGTCCCAGTCGACGCCGGGGCCCAGGCCGCGTTCCTTCAGGTCCTCCAGCAGCAGGTCGATGAAGTAGATGCCCGGCTCGATCGTCACCACCATCCCGGGCTCGAGCGTGCGCGTGAGCCTCAGGTACGGGTGGCCCTCGGGCTTGGGAATCGTGCCCCCGCGGTCGGACGCGGCGAACCCCCCCACGTCGTGCACCTGCAGGCCGATGCCGTGGCCGATGCCGTGCGGGAAGAAGGCGCGGCTCACGCCGGTCTCCACGGCCACCTCCGGGTCGACGCGGATCACGCCGAAATCCTTGAGGATGCGCGCCATCGACACGTGCGCCTCCAGGTGGATGTCCCGGTAGTCGACCCCGGCGCGCACGCGGTCGCAGAGCGATCGCTCGGCGTCGTCCACCGCCTCGACCATGGCCTGGAACTCGTGCGACGTGTCCATCGCGTACGTGCGCGTGATGTCGCAGGCATAGCCGGCGTGGCTGGCACC
Organism: Luteimonas pelagia; assembly: GCF_054776035.1. Taxonomy (NCBI): domain Bacteria; kingdom Pseudomonadati; phylum Pseudomonadota; class Gammaproteobacteria; order Lysobacterales; family Lysobacteraceae; genus Luteimonas; species Luteimonas pelagia. Next base: position 10,115 of record NZ_BAAHCG010000002.1, read on the forward strand.
CGCGTCGATCAGGAAGCTCCGGTGCTCGCGCGGCGGGACGCGGTCGCGCTCGGTGTAATGCAGGATCGCCGCATGCCCGTTGAGCGCGACGATGTTCGCGTAGGGCAGGTCGAAGGGATCCTGGCCGGCGGCCTGGCAATAGGCGAGGTGGATGCCGAACTCGCTCGCGCCCGCGCGGAACGCGCGTTCCGCCGCGCGGTGCGCGCGCACGCCTCGGGCGCTCGCGCGCCGCATCATGGCGATCTCGTAGGGCGTCTTCCACGCGCGGTGGAAGTCCAGGTAGTCGACGACGGTGGCCGGGTTGTTCGGTGCGAAGGCGCCGTCGGCCAGCGCGCTCTGCGGCTCGCCGAGGATCGCGCACCGGGCCGCGTCGGCAGGCAGGTGGCGGGCCACCTCGTCCGGCGTGCGGACGACCACGACGTCGAATTCGTCCACCCAGTAGCCGGCGGGCGCCTCCGGCACGGCGTGCCAGTAGTCGGCCGGCTGCAGGTACACCAGCTTCGGACGGTCGCCGGGCGTGTAGGCGATCCAGCTCCCGGGGTTCCGGGTGAGCGGCACCCACGCCTTGAACCAGGGGTTGACGGCATACGGATAATCGCGGTCGTCGAACGCCTGGTAGTGCAGCGTTCCGCTGGGGACGACGAGGTGGTCGAACCCGCCCCGCTGCAGCGCCTCGTCGGCACGGGCACGCATCCGGGACACGTGTTCCCGGTATAGGATCGCGGTGTCGGGGGTATCCATGGAGTCACCTGTGCGGGGGTCAAAGGATTCTGACCGATTCGCGCGCGACCTGCAGGTCGACTCCGAGTCGGCGGGACGCGCGCCGCTGGGCCTGCCCGCATGGGCATGGAGCCTGCTCGCGCTGCTTCTCGGCGTGGCGGCCACGGCATGGGCGGCGCGGATCCAGGCGGCGGGGCTCGACGCGGATCGGCGCGCGGCACTGGCGGACATCGCAGGCAACGGATACACCGCGCTGCAAGCGGAGCTCGATGCCTGCGCGCTGCTGGTGCGCTCCGTGCAGAGCGTGTTCCTCGCGTCGGAGGCGGTGACGCCCGGCGAGTTCGCGAACGTCTACGCGAACCTCCGGCCACGCGAGACGTTCCCGAGCCTGCAGGCCCTGGCCTACGCGAGCCGCATCCCCGAGGCGGGAGGCGAGGACCGGTACGTCACCACGCTCGTGGCGCCGCTGCCGGAGAACGCCGCGATCGAGGGGCTGGTGGTGAACACCCAGCCGGGCAACCTGGCGGCGGTGATCCGCACGCGCGACAGCGACCGGCCGGAACTGTCCGCGCCCTTCCGGCTCGCCCAGCTGGCCGGGTCGGGCCCGGTGGACGGCGTCACGCTGCGCCTGCCCGTCTACAGTCCCGGGCCGCCACCGGCCGACGTCGAGGAGCGGCGCGCGCGCATGCGCGGTTCGATCGCGGCCTCGTTCCGAATCCGGACCCTGATCGAGCAGGGCCTCCCGGCGGACGTGACCCAGTCGCTGCACATCGAGGTGCGGGACACGAGCGGCGAGGCGCCCGTCGTCCTGTTCGACTCCGACGTGGGCAACGACCATCCCGACGTGCGCGTCCGGTTCAATCGCGACCTCCACTTCGGTGGCCGGACCTGGCAGGTCGCGATGCACCCGGTGGAGGTGCAGCAGGCCGGCGTCGACTGGGGGCTGTGGATCCCCGGCCTGTCGGCCAGCGTGCTGCTCGCCCTGCTGGTATGGAGCGTGGCGACCACGCGCCGCCGCGCGCTGGAACTCGGCTGGCGGATGAGCCGGCGCTTCCGCGAGAGCGAGGAACGGTTCCGTGCCCTGAACGAACTGCTTCCGGCGCTGGTCCTGCTCGCCGAACAGGACGGCGGGCGGATCACCTACGCGAACGAGGCGGCGCGCAACCGCCTGGGCGACGGCGTGGTGGACGCCGAGCTGTCCTCGTTCTTCGAGGACGCCGCGGTCCGTCAGCGCCTCGGCCAGGCGGACCCGGCGATGTCCAACGTCGAATCCGCCCTGCTCAGCGCGAACGGCGACCGGTTCTGGGCGAACGTCTCGATCTCGCCGGTCGTGGTCGGCGGCAAGCCCAAGTTCCTGCTCGTGGCGTCGGACATCTCCGAGCAGCGGCAGCTGACCGAGCTGCTCACCTACCAGGCGTCCCATGACGCGCTCACGGAACTCTACAACCGCCGCGAGTTCGAGCGCCGGGTGGAGCGCGCCCTGGCCCGCGTGTCCGCGGGTGGGCCGCCGTTCGCGCTGCTCTACATCGACCTGGACCAGTTCAAGCTGATCAACGACACCTCCGGCCACATCGCCGGCGACCAGTTGCTGACGCAGCTGGCCGCGAACCTGCGGGAGCAGTTGCGCGCCGGCGACGTGCTCGCGCGCCTGGGCGGCGACGAGTTCGGCGTGCTCGCCGCCGACGTGCGCGACATCGACGGCGCCCGCCTGGTGGCCGAACGCATGCGCGAGCAGATCGACGGCTACGTGTTCGTCTGGGAGCAGCGCACGTACACCGTGACCGCGAGCTTCGGCGGCGTGCTGATCGACGATCCGGACGTCCACCTCAAGGAACTGTTCGCCCGCGCGGACACCGCGTGCTACATGGCGAAGGAAAGCGGGCGCAACCGGGTGCACTTCTACTCGGAGCAGGACGACGAAACCGCGCAGCGGCGCAGCGAGATGGAGTGGGTGAGCCGGCTTCGCTGGGCGCTCGAGGAGGGCCGCCTGCTGCTCGATTACCAGGAGCTGCGGCCGCTCGCGCCCGACGCCGATGGCGCGCCGCACATCGAGCTCCTGCTGCGGCTCCGCGACGAGCATGGGCGGGTGGTGATGCCGGGCGCGTTCATCCCGGCCGCCGAGCGCTTCGGCCTGATGCCGAGCATCGACCGGTGGGTGGTCGAGACCGCGCTGTCCAACTTCGATCGCCTGCACAGCGAGGGGGCCGACCTCGGCCTGTGCACCATCAACCTCAGCGGTGCCAGCATCGAGGACGAGTCGCTGGTCGAACTGGTCCTCGAGCTGATCGCGCGCCACGGCATCGAGCCCTCGCGCGTTTGCTTCGAGATGACCGAGACCGTGGCCGTGCGCAACCTCGCGCAGGCGAGCCACTTCGTGCAGCGCCTGCGGCAGGCCGGATGCAAGGTCGCGCTGGACGACTTCGGCGCGGGCATGTCCTCGTTCGGCTACCTCAAGAACCTGCCGGTGGACATGATCAAGATCGACGGCAGCTTCATCCGCGACCTCGTGAACGACCCCATGAGCCAGGCGATCGTCCGCGCGGTGACGGACATCGGGCACAAGCGCGGACTCGACGTGATCGCGGAGTGGGTGTCGAACGAGTCGCTGATCGAGACGCTGGTGGAGATCGGCGTCGACTACGCGCAGGGCTTCGCGCTGCACCGCCCCGAACCGGTCCTGTTCCAGCGCGGCTGAGCCGCGCCGGCGCGCTACTCGAACTGGCCGCCGGGCGCGTCGATCCAGGCCCGGAGGCGGACCATGTCGTCCTCGGGCACGGTGATGAACCGGAAGCCGCTCCACGCCTGCCCGGACACCCCCGCGGTTTCCTGCCAGAGCAGGTGCGCGCCCAGTTCGACCGGCGTTTCGCCCGCCTCGTCGCCCGGCAGGGTGAAGCGGAACTGGAACAGCGCGTCCTCCGCCAGCGCGGCGTTGGCCATCAGCAGCATCCCGGTTTCCGACAGGTTGCCCAGCCGCCCGACCACGCTGTCGGTCATCGCATCCACGACCAGGATGGTGTTGGCGACCTTGCGCCGCCGGCTCCGGCGGAACTCGTTGATCATGGCGCGGCCTCCGCCGTCCGCCCGCTGCTGGCGAAACTGCGCAGCGCGTTGAGCGCGCCGTGCCAAGCACGGTCGATCATCCGCCCGCGGTCCGCGTTGACCACCTTCGCCTGGCCCCTGGCGACCATGCGCGACAGCTGGTCGAGCGAATGCTCGGCGACGCGCTGGCCGCGGTGGTTGACGAACAGCGCGTTGTCGGTGACCGGGCTGTACCAGGACAGCCGGCGCCGGACCCAGTCGCCCTGCTGGTTCGTCGTGAACTCGAACCAGGTGCCGAACGGCAGCGTGCGCAGGTGGTCGTACGCGGCCTGCTCCTGCGCGCTGCGCGGGGGCAGCTTCGCCTTGGCCACCACCGTTTCCTCGCCCAGGCGCGCGCGCGCCTTGAGCTTCATCGCCAGTTCGGTGCGCGACGCGGGGTCGTCCTCGTCCTCGCCCAGGCCCGTCGCCAGGCGGCCGGCGATCGCCGAGGCCTCGTCGACGTGGTAGCCGACCTGGACCAGCGCGCCCTCGATCTGTCCGGCGAGGCGGGGGTCGGGCTGCGCGCCGTCGCGTCCGGCGGTGGCCACGATCTTCGACGTCGCCTCCAGCTGCCGTTTCCATTCCTCGGAATCCTCGCCATGGCGCAGGATCGTCAGCGTCAGGACGTCGGCCCAGGCCTGGTTGAGCAGCGCGCGCACGAACTTGGGCAGCCGCTGGTCGCGCACTGCGCCCTCGATGACTTCGGCGGCGCGGCGCTTGGCCAGCGCGAGCTTCTCCTTGCCTCGCGCCGCCTCGACGTGCCGGCGTTCCGACACCTCCGCGCGCCGCGCGACCAGCTGCAGCTGGTCCTGCAGTTCGCGGTTCGCGTCCTCGAACGCCGCGGGATCCTCCGCCCCGTGCCGGACGACGTGGTCGACCGCGCGCTCGATGTGGTTCGCGAGCTGCGGATCGATGTCGTCGTCGGTCATCCACGTCGCGCCGGACTCGGCGACGATGTTCAGCAGCTGGCGCGCCGGGTGCTGCGGCCGGACGAAGAACGCCCGGTCGCGAAGCGCCACCGACAGCAGGGGCGCCTGCAGGTCGGCCACCAGGCGGCGCGCGGTCGCATCCTTGCGGACTTCTCGGTCGATCTGGCCGAACAGCATGCCGAGCAGTTCGAAGGTGTCGCTGTCCTCGCGCGACAGCGACGCGGCGCCGCCGACCTGCTGCCGCGCCTGGGCCAGGACGGCCTGTCGGATCTCCGTGATGCCCTCGCTGCCCGCCGAACGCGAAGGGCGCCGCCGCACCGCGCCGAGGTTCCGCACCACGTCGCCGGTGGGAAGCGGCGTGCGCTCCCGGCCGCCGGTCTCCGGGCGGAGCTTCCCCAGCAGCTCGCGGCGACCGGACAGCAGTTGCTGGAGGAGGGCGAAGGCCGCCTTCTCGTCGAAGTCGCCGGAGGCGGGGTCGCTTTCGCCGAACCAGCCCGTGTGTGGCCGCTGTGCGTCGCGGCCGTCTCGCGACAGCAGCGTCCGCGTGCCCGTGGCACCGCCGTCCCGCCGCCGGGGGGGCGGCGCGGCTTGTTCCTCGCGCGGCGCGTCGGCGGGCGCGGGCGCCTCGACCTGCTGGGCACGGGGGCGCGCGCGGAACGGCACGAATGCGAGGCTGGGCAGCACCTGCCCCTTCGCCAGCAGTGCGTTCATCATGTCGGCCAGCTGCGCGTGGTGCTGCATCACCTGGCGATCGAAGGTGCGGAACAGCAGCAGGCGCGGCTCCAGGCCGATCTGCAGCGTGCGGCTCGCGCGGCGCAGCACCTCGCACAGCGCACGCGGGCCGACCGGCAGCCGCTCCGCGTCGAACGCGGGCGTGCCCGCCAGGACGCCGAACCGCTGGCCGAGCAGGTGCAGGGCCAGGCTGGCCCGGGCCTCGTGGCGCAGCGCGATCTCCGCGACCAGCGCATCCTCGTCCAGGTCCTGGTCGTCGACCAGGCTCAGGCTGCGGAACGGCAGGTCGCGCGCACCGCCATGCGCGCCACCGGGGCCGCCGTCGCGGATCCCGGCCAGGCCCGATTCCAGGCCGACCAGGTAGCTCGGGATCAGGTCCGCGCGGTTGAGCCGCAGCGTGCGCAACGTATCCAGGTGCACGGACTGCAGGCTCGGGTTGCGCGCGTGGTCGGCCAGGCGGAAGAGCTGCTGCTCGAAGTCGTCGAGCATGAGCGCGAGCTGGCGGGCGAGTTCCTCCGACACCATCGAAAGCAACTGCTCGAGCACGTCGCGGACGCGGCGTGGCAGGCGGGCGGTGGCGAGGGTCGTGGGCGTCGCGGGCCGGGCGTCGGCGTGGTGGGCGCCGGACGGACCGTCCTCCGGCCTGCCCTTGTGGTGCCTGGCGCTGCCTTTGGAATCGGGCGGAACGGGCATCGGGCGCTCGCGGGCCGGACGAGGGGTCCGGGACACGTTATTAGCACGAGCGCGACGTACGGGCCACCCCGGGTCAGTCGTCGCGGTCGGTCTGCAGCGCGAAGCCGTCGGGATGCGTCGGATCGCGCGCGAGCGCCATCTCGATCGGCCGGCAGCAGACCGGGCAGTCCTCGACGTAGCGCGCGTCGTCCGCGCCCGGGTCGACGAGCGCCTCGAACGATTCGCCGCAGTACGGACAGGACACGATGCAGGCTTCGAACATGGGGCCACGTTTGCACCCGCCGGGCGCGCCTCGCGTGAAGCCGCGGGGCGATCGCGGGTCGTGCCGACGGACGGCGCGTGCCGGTCCAGTCGTGCAGGGATCAGTCGTGCAGGAACAGGCCGACCACGTCGTTGGTGAAGCGCTGGCCTAGGTCGGTGGGGCGCACGTGGTCCCCGTCGATCCGCAGCCAACCCGCCGCGCGGGCCTGCTCGAGCTCGCGCGCGATCGCAGTCCGCGGCAGGCCGGTGCGCGCCTCGAACAGGTCCAGCCCGAATCCGCCCACCAGCCGCAGCGCGTTGAGCATGAAGTCGAACGGCCGGCGGTCCTCCGCCAGCCCCTCGTCGCCCCCGATCGCGCCGGGGCCGCCGGCGTGCGCCATCCAGGTCGCGGGGTGCTTGTGCTTCCAGCGGCGGAGGATGGTCCCCTCCGGCCCCGGGGCGTCGCCGTCGCCGGGCCCCGCCGGCAGGCTCAGCTTGCCGTGCGCGCCCGCGCCGATGCCCAGGTAGTCGCCGAAGCGCCAGTAGTTGAGGTTGTGCGCGCATTCGCGGCCCGGGCGTGCGTACGCCGAGACTTCGTACTGTGCGAATCCGGCCTCGGCGATGCGGGCCTGGCAGGCCTCCTGCATGTCCCAGGCGTCGTCGTGGCCGGGGAGGCCTTCGGGCGGGCGCGCGGCGAACACCGTGTTGGGCTCGAGCGTGAGCTGGTAGTGGGACAGGTGCGCGGGTTCGAGCGCCAGGGCCTGCTCCACGTCCTCCAGCGCCATCGCCAGGTCCTGCCCCGGCAGCGCGTACATCAGGTCGAGGTTGAAGTTGTCGAAGCCGGCGTCACGGGCGAGGGCGACCGCGCCGCGCGCCTGCGCCGCGTCGTGGATCCGCCCCAGCCGCGCCAGGCACCCGTCGTGGAAACTCTGGATGCCGAAGCTCAACCGGTTCACGCCCGCGCGCAGGTAGTCGCCGAAGCGCCCGTGCTCTGCGGTGCCGGGATTGGTCTCCAACGTGATCTCGCAGCCCGGCGCGAAGCGCAGGCGGGCACTGGCGGACTGCAGGAACCGGTCGATCGCGTCGGCGGGGAACAGGCTGGGCGTGCCGCCGCCGAAGAACACGCTGTGCACCGTGCGGCCCCAGGCGAGCGGCAGGTCGTGGTCCAGGTCCGCCAGCAGCGCATCGACGTACGCCGCGAACGGCGGGCCGCCCTCGCCGCGGAATTCATGCGAGTTGAAGTCGCAGTACGGGCACTTGCGCACGCACCAGGGCAGGTGCACGTACAGCGACAGGGGCGGGAGGCTCAGGGCGGTCATGCGGTGTCGGCGCGTCGGCGTCCGACGGCGCGGGTGGTCAGGGGTGCAGGCGTCGCCGCAACTGCGCGAGGGCCTGCCCGCGATGGCTGGCGCGGTGCTTCGCCTCCGGCGCGAGTTCGGCCGCGCTGCGCCGGCTGGCCGGATCCAGGAACACCGGGTCGTAGCCGAAACCGCCGTCGCCGCGCGGCGCCCGCAGGATACGCCCTTCCCAGCACCCCTCCGCGATGAGCGGATGCGGGTCGCCGGGATGCCGCAGCAGCGCCAGCGCGCAGACGAACCGGGCGCCGCGCCCGGCCTCCGGCACGTCGGACAGCGCCGCCAGCAGCTTGTCGATGTTGGCCGCGGCGTCGCCGTGCGCCCCCGCGTAGCGCGCCGAGTACAGGCCGGGCGCGCCGCCGAGCGCGTCCACGCACAGGCCGGAATCGTCCGCCAGCGCGGGCAGCCCGCTTTCGCGCGCGGCATGGCGCGCCTTGAGCAGCGCGTTCTCGACGAAGCTCAGTCCGGTTTCCTCGATGTCGCCGATGCCGAGGTCGCCCTGGGGCACGACCTCGATGCCGCTGCCGTCCAGCAGCGCACGGAGTTCGGCCAGCTTGCCGGCGTTGCCGCTGGCAAGGACCAGGCGGTCGATCGGCGCGTTCATCGTCCCGGCAGGGGCGCGGCCAGTGCGGCCTGCTGGGCGGCGAACAGGTCGCGGCAACCGGCCTCGGCCAGCGCGAGCAGCGCGTCGAGCTCGTCGCGGCGGAAGGCGTGGCCCTCGGCCGTGCCCTGCAGCTCGATGAAACCGCCGCCGTCGTTCATCACCACGTTCATGTCGGTGTCGCAGGCGCAGTCCTCGGGGTAGTCCAGGTCGAGGACGGGCACGCCGTTCCAGATGCCCACCGAGACGGCCGCCACCGCGCCGTGCACGGGCTCGCGCACCACGTCGCCCCGCTTCTGCAGCCATCGGACGGCGTCCACGAGCGCGACGTAGGCGCCTGTGATCGCCGCGGTGCGCGTGCCGCCGTCGGCCTGCAGCACGTCGCAGTCGAGCGTGATCGTGCGCTCGCCCAGCGCCCCGCGGTCGACGCACGCCCGCAGCGAGCGGCCGATCAGGCGCTGGATCTCCAGCGTCCGCCCGCCCTGCTTGCCGCGGGCGGCCTCGCGGTCGTTCCGGGTGTTGGTCGAACGCGGGAGCATCCCGTACTCCGCGGTCACCCAGCCCTCGCCCTTGCCGCGCAGGAAGCCCGGCACGCGGTTCTCGACGCTCGCGGTGCACAGCACGCGGGTGTCCCCGAACGCGACCAGCACCGAGCCTTCGGCATGGCGGGTGAAGCCGCGTTCGATGCGGATGTCGCGCAGTTGCGCCGGGGCGCGGCCGCTGGGGCGGGAAACGTCGTTCATGGGGCGTCCTGCATGGGGGGCGGCAGTCTACCAACGCGGCCCGTCCGGGCCGGCCCCGGCGGCGGGGATGGCATACTTCCCGGCCATTCCGCGGGGCCCTGCGATGATCCGAAGCATGACCGCCTTCGCCTCGGGCGAGCGCGCCACCCCGTGGGGCGTGCTCGGCTGCGAGTTGCGCGCGGTCAACCACCGGTTCCTCGAACTGGGCGTCCGCCTGCCGGAGGAGCTGCGCGCGCTGGAGCCGGCGCTGCGCGACCGGGTCGGTGCCCGCGTCTCGCGCGGAAAGCTCGACCTCGCGATGCGCCTGCGGCCGCCGGAGGGCGGGGAGTCGCTGCAGCTCGACCCGGGCCGCGTCGCCACGCTTTCGGAGCTGGCACTGGACCTGCAGGCGCGGTTCCCGGCGATGCGCGTCGGGTTCACAGACCTGCTGCAGTTCCCGGGCGTGCTGCGGACCCGCGCGGCCGATCCGGAGGCGATCGCCGCGGAGGCCCTCGCGCTGCTGGACGAGGTGCTGGAGGCCTTCCTGCGGGCGCGTGGGCGCGAGGGCGACAAGCTCTCGGCCGCGATCACCGAGCGCGTGGACCAGGTCGAGCGGATCGCCGGCGAGGTCCGCACCCTGATCCCGGCCATCCGCGCCGGCCAGCGCCAGAAGCTGGAGGCGCGGCTGGCCGACCTGCCGCATCCGGTGGAACCCGGGCGCGTGGAGCAGGAGCTGGTCATGTGGTTGCAGAAGCTGGACGTGGACGAGGAACTCGACCGCCTGGACAGCCACGTCGCCGAGCTGCGCCGCGCGCTCGGCGGCGACGCGCCCGTCGGCCGGCGGCTGGACTTCCTGCTGCAGGAATTCAACCGCGAGGCGAACACGCTCGGTTCGAAATCGGTGGACGCCCGCACGTCCGCGGCGGCGGTCGAACTGAAGGTGCTGATCGACCAGGTCCGCGAACAGGTGCAGAACATCGAATGAACCGGCCCGGACGCGAGCACGCATCGAGGGCCGCCGGGGCGGTGCGCCGGTGGGCGGCATGACCCGCGGCACGCTGTTCATCGTCGCCGCGCCCTCGGGGGCGGGGAAGTCGAGCCTGGTCAACGCGTGCCTGGCGCGCGACCCGAACATCCGGCTGTCGATCTCGTTCACTTCCCGCGCGCCCCGACCGGGCGAGCGGCATGCCGAGCACTACCACTTCGTCGGCGCCGACGAGTTCGAGCGGATGGTCGCCGCGGGGGACTTCTTCGAGCACGCGCTGGTGCACGGCGACTGGAAGGGCACGGCGCGGCAGTCCGTCGAGCCGCAGCTGGCCGGGGGCCACGACGTCCTGCTGGAGATCGACTGGCAGGGCGCCCGGCAGGTCCGGGAGAAGGTGCCGGACGCGGTCAGCCTGTTCATCCTCCCGCCGTCCCGCGACGCGCTCGAGGAGCGCATGCGCAAGCGCGGCCAGGACAGCGAGGAGACCATCGCGCGCCGGCTGGCGGCGGCGCGGGAGGAAATGGCCCACTACGACGAGTTCGACTACGTGGTGGTCAACGAGGACTTCGACGCCGCCGTGGCCGAGATGTGCGCGGTGTTCGCCGCCAGCCGACTGCGGCGGCCGGTGCAGGCGCGGCGCCACGCCGCGCTGATCGACGCCCTGCTGGCCGGGGACGCCTGATCCGGACGGGCCGGGTCGCTTGCCAAGCCCTTGATCCGGAAGGGAAGCTTGCACGGGCGGCCCGCCTGCCGCTACAATCCGCGGTCCCCTCAAGAACCCATCTGCCGGCCCCCGGGCCGCAGGGAGCACGCATGGCCCGCATCACCGTCGAGGATTGCCTGGAAGTGGTCGACAACCGCTTCGAACTGGTCATGATGGCCGCCAAGCGCGCGCGCCAGCTGGCCAACGGCGTCGAGCCCAAGATCGACAACAGCGAGGCGGACGACAAGCCGACCGTGCTGGCGCTGCGCGAGATCGCCGCGCGGGCGGTGGACGCCGGGTTCATCGACGCGGTCGAGCAGTCCGAGCGCGAGCGCAAGGAGCGCGAGGCGCTGGAGTGGGCAGCCGCCGAAGTCGTGGCCGACGACGACAAGAACGACGACCTCTAGCCCGCGGCCCCGCCGCAGGCACGACCGACGACCCCGCCCCGGCGGGGTCGTTGCGTTTCGGGGTCGCGCCCGGAACGGCATTTCGCTACCCGCCCACGGGTGTTTGCCCTACGCTGCCGGCATGGCCCGCAAGTCCGCCAACGTCGTCGAAGCCCTGCCCGGCGCGCATCCCCGCCCGGACGGCGGGGGCGATCCGCTGCCCGACTACATGCGGGAGTTCGAGACCGCGACCGCCTACCTCCCGGAGGCGCAGCGCGCGCTGCTGCATCGCGCCTGGACGGTGGGTGCGGCCGCGCATGCCGGGCAGTCGCGCAAGTCCGGCGAGCCGTACATCACCCATCCGGTCGCCGTCGCCCGCGTGCTGGCCGACATGCGCCTGGACGTGGAGACGCTGGCGGCCGCCATCCTCCACGACACCATCGAGGACACCCCGCTGACCCACGAGGCGATCGCCTCGGGCTTCGGCGAGACCGTCGCGGACCTGGTCGACGGCGTCACCAAGCTGGACAAGCTGCATTTCCGCGACCGGCAGGAAGCCGCCGCGGAAAGCTTCCGCAAGATGCTGCTGGCGATGTCGCGCGACCTGCGCGTCATCCTGATCAAGCTCGCCGACCGCCTGCACAACATGCGCACGCTCGGCGCGCAGGGCCCGGAGGCGCGGCGCCGCATCGCACGCGAGACGCTGGAGATCCACGCGCCGATCGCCCAGCGGCTGGGCATGAACCTGATCAAGGCCGAGCTGCAGGACCTCGGGTTCCGCGCGCTGCACCCGTGGCGCCACGCCGTGCTGGAGAAGCGCATCCGCACCCAGCCCGTCGTCCGCCGCGAGGCACTGGCGAAGATCGAGACGCAGCTCGCGCAGCGGCTGGCGAAGGAAGGCCTGCGCCACCGGCTGGTCGGCCGGGTGAAGTCGCCCTGGAGCATCTATTCGAAGATGCGCGCGGAGGGGAAGTCCTTCGACCAGGTCATGGACGTGTTCGGGTTCCGGGTCGTGGTCGGGTCCGTCGCGGACTGCTACCACGCGCTCGGCATCGTGCATTCGGTGTTCAAGCCGCTGGATGGGCGGTTCCGCGACTTCATCGCCATTCCGAAGGCCAACGGCTACCAGTCGCTGCACACGGTGCTGTTCGGGCCGTACGGCGCGCCGGTCGAGGTGCAGCTGCGCACCGAGGAGATGGACCTGATCGCCGAGCGCGGCGTGGCCGCGCACTGGTCGTACAAGCACGGGGGCGAGGCGCCGAACAGCGCGCAGGCGCGGGCGCATGCCTGGATCGCCAACCTCGTCGAATCGCAGCGGTCGACCGGGTCGTCGCTCGAATTCCTCGAGAACGTCAAGGTCGACCTGTTCCCGGACGAGGTCTACCTGTTCACCCCGCGCGGCGAGATCCTGTCGCTGCCGCGCAACGCGACCGCGATCGACTTCGCCTACGCCGTGCACACCGACATCGGCAACCACGCGGTCGCCGCGCGCGTGGACAAGAAGCTGGTGCCGCTGCGCACCAAGCTGGCGAGCGGCCAGCGCGTGGAGATCATCACCGCCCGGTCCGCCTCGCCCAAGCCGCAGTGGCTGGAGGTGGTGGTCACGGGCAAGGCGCGCACCGCGATCCGGCACCAGCTCAAGCACCTCGAGCACGAGGACGCGGTGCAGCTGGGCCACCGCATGCTCGACCGCGCGCTGGAGGCACTGGGCACCTCGCTCGACCGCCTGCCCGTCGGGCGACTGGACGGCTACCTCGCCGAACACCGCTATCCGCGGCTGGAGGCGCTGCTGGCGGACATCGCGCTGGGCAACCGGATGCCGGCACACGTCGCGCAGGTGCTGGTGCGGCTGGCGCCCGACACGCCCGACCTGGTCGATGCGATGCAGGCGACCGCGGGCGGCGAGCGCATCCTGATCACCGGGCAGGAGGGCGGGGTGATCAGCTTCGCCAACTGCTGCATGCCCATTCCCGGCGACGACATCATGGGCTACCACACCGCCGGGCGCGGCATCGTCGTGCACCGCATGGACTGCCCCAACGTCACCGAGTACCGCAAGTCGCCGGAGCGCTGGGTGGGCATCGGCTGGGACCGCCAGGTCTCGGGCGACTTCCACGCGGCGCTGCGCATCGAAGTCGACAACCGCCCCGGCGTGCTCGCGCAGGTGGCCGCCTCGGTGGCGCAGGCCGAGTCGAACATCGACGGCATCGAGTACCTGGAGCGCGACACCAACGTGGCGGTGATGCGGTTCTCGCTCGAAGTCAGCGACCGCAAGCACCTCGCGGACGTGATCCGCCGCGTCCGCAGGCTCGGTGCGGTGCACGGCGTGCAGCGGCTCTGACCCGCGCGCACCGCGCGCGCCGCTCGCCTAGAATCGCGGGGCATCCCCGAAGGCGACGACCATGCCCCGATCCCCGATCCAGACCGACCGCGCACCCGCCGCGATCGGCCCGTATTCGCAGGCCGTGCGCGCCGGCGCCACGGTCTACCTGTCGGGCCAGATCCCGCTCGACCCCGCGACCGGCGAACTGGTGGACGGCGACATCGCCGCGCAGGCGCGGCGCGCGTTCGACAACCTGCGTGCGGTCTGCGAGGCCGCCGGCGGGACGCTCGGCGACGTGCAGCGGCTGGGGCTCTACCTCGTCGACCTGTCGGAATTCGCCGCGGTCAACGCGGTGATGTCCGAATACTTCGAGGCGCCGTACCCGGCGCGCTCCACGATCGGCGTGTCCGCGCTGCCCAAGGGGGCGCGCTTCGAGGTCGACGCGGTCCTGGTCACCGGCTGAGCCGTGCCGCGGGGCCGCCAGCGCGCGCGCGCGGACGCCCCGGCGCTCATGCCCGCCGGGGAAGTCCCGCTGTCGTCCCTGCCGGGCGTGGGCCCGCGCGTCGCGGAGAAGTTCGCCGCGCGTGGCATGACCCGGCTGCAGGACCTCTGGCTGCAGTTGCCGCGGCAGTACGAGGACCGCACCCGGATCACGCCGATCCGCGACCTCAGGCCGGGCGAGGCGGCACAGGTGGAAGGGCGGGTGGAGGCCGTGGAGCGCGGCTTCCGCTACCGCCCCGTCCTGCGCGTGGCGATCGGCGACGACTCGCGCTCGACCCTGGTGCTGCGCTTCTTCCACTTCCGGGCGTCGCAGGCCGCGCAGTTCGCGCCGGGCGCGCGGATCCGCTGCTACGGCACGCCGCGACCCGGGCAGCATGGCCTCGAGATCGTGCACCCGAGCTACCGCCTGCTTGGCGGCCCTGGGGAGGACACCAGCGACCGACTGGATCCCGTCTACCCCGCGATCGAGGGCATCGGCCCCGCCAGCCTGCGCCGCTTGATCGCCGCCGCCCTCGACCGCCTGCCGGACGACGGCGCACTCGAACTGCTGCCCGCGTCCGTTCGCGCGGAGCTCGGACTGCCGTCGCTCCGCGAGGCGCTGCTCACGGTGCACCGACCGCCGCCGGACGCGGACGTGGCGGCCCTGCTGGCCGGCACGCATCCCGCGCAGCGACGGCTCGCGATCGAGGAACTGCTCGCCCACCATCTTTCGCTGCGGCGACGTCGCATCGCGCTGCAGGCGCACCACGCGGCGCCGCTGGCGGGCCCCGGCGTCCTTGCCGGGCGGCTTCGCGACGCGCTGCCGTTCGCGTTGACGGCGGCGCAGGACCGGGTCTTCGACGCGGTGCGCGCCGACCTCGCGCGCCCCAGGCCGATGTTGCGGCTGGTGCAGGGCGACGTGGGCTCCGGCAAGACCGTGGTCGCGGCGCTCGCGGCGCTGCTGGCGGTGGAGCAGGGGAAACAGGCGGCGCTGATGGCGCCCACCGAACTGCTCGCCGAACAGCACCTGGCCAACCTCCGGGGCTGGCTGGCGCCGCTCGGCGTCGAGGTCGAATGGCTGGCCGGCAAGGTGACCGGCAAGGCGCGGGCGCGCGCGCTGGAGCGGGTCGCGTCCGGCGAGGCGCAGGTGGTCGTCGGCACGCACGCGCTGATGCAGGCGGGCGTCGGGTTCCACGACCTCGCGCTCGCCATCGTCGACGAGCAGCACCGGTTCGGCGTGCACCAGCGACTCGCGCTGCGCGACAAGGGAGGCGACGACGGCGCCGTCCCGCACCAGCTGGTGATGACCGCCACGCCCATCCCGCGGACGCTGGCGATGTCGGCCTACGCGGACCTGGACGTGTCCGCGATCGACGAGCTGCCGCCGGGCCGCACGCCGGTGCAGACGGTCGTGCTCGGTGCCGGCCGACGACCGGAGCTGGTCGAACGCATCCGCGCCGCCTGCGCCGAGGGGCGGCAGGCGTACTGGGTCTGCACCCTGATCGACGAGAGCGACGAGGTCACCGCGCAGGCGGCGCAGACGACCTTCGAATCGCTGACCGCCGCGCTGCCCGGCCTGCGCGTCGGCTTCGTGCACGGGCGGATGAAGGCGGCCGAGAAGCAGGCGGCCATGCGCGCGTTCAAGGACGGCGCCGTCGACCTGCTGGTCGCGACCACGGTGATCGAGGTCGGCGTCGACGTGTCCAACGCGTCGCTGATGATCGTCGAGAACGCCGAGCGCCTCGGCCTGGCGCAATTGCACCAGTTGCGCGGGCGGGTGGGCCGCGGCAGCGCGGCCTCGAGCTGCGTGCTGATGTACCAGCCGCCCCTGTCCGCGCTGGCCCGCGAGCGGCTGGAGACGATGCGCACGACCAGCGACGGTTTCGTGATCGCCGAGAAGGACCTCGAGCTGCGCGGCCCGGGCGAGCTGCTCGGCACGCGTCAGACCGGGCTCGCGGCGTTCCGCGTCGCCGACCTCGCGCGCGATGCCGCGCTCCTACCGCGCGTGCACGCGCTGGCCGACGCGCTCCTCGCCGGGGAGCCGGCGCTGGCCGACCGCATCGTCGAGCGCTGGGTCGGCGGCGCCTCGCGCTTCGCGGGCGCCTGAGCGGCGCGGCGCATCGGCCATAATCCGGCGATGGCCAACCGCATCCCGCTGCTCATCGACACCGACCCGGGCATCGACGACGCCCTCGCGATCCTCATGGCGTTCGCCGACGACGCGCACGACGTCGTCGGACTGACCGTGGCGGCGGGCAACGTCGGCCTGGAGCACACGCTGCGCAACGCGCTGAAGCTTCGCGAGACCGCGGGCCGGGAAAGCGTGCCCGTGTTCGCCGGTTGCGCCGAGCCGCTCCTGCACCCGGCGGAGGACGCAGCCTTCGTCCATGGCGAGGACGGCTTCGGCGACGCCGGGCTGCCGGCACCGCCGGGCACGGTCGAGCCGGAGCATGCCTCGCTCGCCATCCTGCGCCTGTCGCACGCGCACGCGGGGCGGCTGGTGCTGGTCGCGCTCGGGCCGCTCACCAACATCGCGCTGGCGCTGAAGCTCGACCCGACGCTGCACGAGCGCATCGCCCGCCTGGTGGTCATGGGCGGCGCGGTGACCGCGCGGGGCAACATCACCGCGGCGGCCGAGTTCAACATCGCGGTGGACCCGGAGGCGGCGCAGATCGTGTTCGAGGGCTTCCCGCCGGGCCCGGATGGCCCACGGATCGAACTGGTCGACTGGGAGGCGGTCCTGCGCCACGGGTTCCCGCTCGCCGACTTCGAGGCGTGGCTGGCGGCGGACACCGGCGCGGCGCGCTTCTACGACGCGATCTCCCGGCAGGCGCGGGCGCGGGCCGTCGACCGCCGCGGCGACCGCTGGCATTCCGCGGACGCACTCGCCATGGCCCAGGCGCTCGCGCCGTCCGGCGGGGCGCTCGTGCCCCGGCCGATGTGCGTGGAACTGGACGGCCGCCATACCCGGGGCGCCACGGTGGTCGACTGGGAACGGCGGGGCGGGGCGCCCGACAACGTGGCCATCCTCGCCAGCTACGACCAGTCCGCGTTCGAGGCCCGGCTCCAGGCCGCCCTGGGCCTCCCGGCGGCCTGAACCAGGCGGACAGGGCGCTTGCGGCGGCCGGGAATCGTCCGCTATACTGCCGCGCTTTCCCCGTGCACTTTGGTGGCAGCCATGAAGGCCGGCATCCATCCCGAATACCGCGAGGTCGTGTTCCAGGACGTGACCTCTGATTTCAAGATCCTCACGCGCTCGACGCTCTCCAGCAAGGAGACGGTCAAGTGGGAGGACGGCAACGAGTACCCGCTGGTCAAGGTCGAGATCTCCTCGTCCTCGCACCCGTTCTATACGGGCCAGCACAAGATCGTCGATACGAGCGGTCGCGTGGACAAGTTCCGCAAGCGCTACGCGCAGAAGTAATCGACGCACCGCGCCGGCCCTGCCGGACGTGGGACGCAATGGCCGCCGAAGGGCGGCCGTTCGCGTTTCAGGGCGGCGGTCACGGCGCCGCGCCGCCCCGCGGTGCCCGACCGCTGCGCGACCCTATGCGATAATGGCGGTTTCCGTGGCCGCGCAGCCGTGCGCCGCCGCGATGTCGAACCCCCCGGGCGTCAGCCGAGCGGCGCGACGCCGACGATGACGCCGAAGATCCGGAAAGGAGCCCCCGTGCCCGAACAGACAGCGCCCGACCAGGTGACCCTCAACGCCGCCGATGCCTCCGTGGACCTGCCGGTGGTCAAGCCGGTCCTCGGCAACCCGTGCATCGAGATCGCGAAGCTCCCCAAGGCGACCGGCTGCTTCACCTACGACCCGGGCTTCGGCGCGACCGCCAGCTGCAAGTCGGCCATCACCTACATCGACGGCGATGCCGGCGTGCTGCTGTACCGCGGCTACCCGATCGAGCAGCTGGCCGAGAAGTCGAGCTTCCTCGAGGTCGCGTACCTGCTGATGCACGGCGAGCTTCCGTCGGCGGGCGCGTTCTCGACGTTCGAGCACGAGGTCACGCATCACACGATGATGCACGAGGCCTTCAAGAAGTTCCTCGGCGGCTTCCGGCACGACGCGCATCCGATGGCGATGCTGGTGGGCATGCTCGGCTCGATGGCGAGCTTCTACCACAACGACCTGGACATCGAGGATCCCGAGCACCGCCGGATGGCCGCGATCCGCCTGATCGCGAAGGTGCCGACGATCGCGGCGGCGTGCTACCGCTATTCGATCGGCTGGCCGCTGCGCTATCCGCGCAACAACCTCGAGTACACCACGCGCTTCCTCCACATGCTCAAGGAAGTGCCGAGCGAGCCGCTGGAGCTCAACCCGGTCGCGGCGCGGGCAATGGACCTGCTGTTCATCCTGCACGCGGACCACGAGCAGAACGCCTCGACCTCGACGGTGCGCCTGGTCGGTTCGACCGGCGCCAACCCGTACGCGTGCGTCGCCGCCGGCGTCGCGGCGCTGTGGGGGCCCGCGCACGGCGGCGCCAACGAGGCCGTGCTCAAGATGCTCGAGGAAATCGAACGCCCGGAGAACGTGGGCGACGCGATCGCGAAGGCGAAGGACAAGGCGTCCGGCTTCCGCCTGATGGGCTTCGGCCACCGCGTGTACAAGAACTTCGACCCGCGCGCGAAGATCATCCGCGAGATGTGCCACCAGGTGCTCGACGAGCTGGGCGTGGACGACCCGCTGCTCGACGTGGCGATGCGCCTGGAGGAGGCGGCGCTCAAGGACGACTATTTCGTGCAGCGCAAGCTGTACCCGAACGTCGACTTCTACTCCGGCATCATCTACAAGGCGCTGGGCATCCCGACCGAGATGTTCACCGTGATGTTCGCCATCGCGCGCACCGCGGGCTGGGTGAGCCACTGGCTGGAGCAGCAGGACGACCCGGAGAACCGCATCGGCCGCCCGCGCCAGGTCTACACGGGCGCGGCGCAGCGCGACTACGTGGCCGTCGACGGACGTTGATGGTGGAGTGCGGTCCGGCGCGCCCGATGCGCGCCGGCGCCACCGGGCGGGGGATCAGTCGATCCCGAGCTTCTTGAGCTTGTAGCGCAGCGCGCGGAACGTGATCCCCAGCTGCGCGGCCGCCTTGGTCTTGTTGTACTTGTTGTCCTCGAGCGCCTGCTGGATCGCGTTGCGCTCGATCTCCTCGATGTAGCTCGGCAGCGCGCTCGCGGCGCTCTCCCTCGGATCGATCGTGGACGGATCGCGCAGGCCCGGCGGGTAGGCCGCGGGTGGGGACGCCGTCCGGGCGGACGGCAGGCGCAGGTCCTCCCGGCCGATCGTCTCGCCCTCGGTGAGCGCGAGCGCCCGCTCGAGGATGTTCTCGAGTTCGCGCACGTTGCCCGGGAAGGCGTAGGCGCGCATCGCCTCGAGCGCGTCGCCGTCCAGCGCCGGCGGCGCCCGGTGCTGCCCCGCGGACAGCCGCTTCAGGATCGCGGCGGCCAGCCCCGCGAGGTCCTCGCCGCGCTCGCGCAGGGGGGGGACCCGCAGCTCGATGACGTTGATGCGGTAGTAGAGGTCCTGCCGGAACCGGCCGTCGTCGACGAGCTGGCCGAGGTCCTTGTGGGTGGCGGACAGGATCCGCACGTCCACGGGCACTTCCGCATTCGCGCCCACGGGGCGGACGGAGCGCTCCTGGATCGCGCGCAGCAGCTTGACCTGCATCTGCAGGGGCAGCTCGGCGACCTCGTCGAGGAAGAGCGTGCCGCCGTCGGCGGCCTGGAACAGGCCGTGCTTGTCCGCGTGCGCGCCGGTGAAGCTTCCCTTGCGGTGGCCGAAGAACTCGCTCTCCATGAGCTCGGTCGGGATCGCGCCGCAGTTGACGGGAACGAACGGGCCCGACGCGCGCGCGCCCTGCTCGTGGATCGTGCGCGCCACCAGTTCCTTGCCCACGCCCGATTCGCCGACGATGTACACCGGTGCCTGGCTGCGCGCGACCTTCCCGATCGTTTCGCGCAACGCGACGATCGCGGGCGAGTCGCCGTGCAGGCGGGGCGGGCCGCCGGTCGCCGCGGCGGCCGGGGCGGGGCCCGCCTGGTCGAGCCGGAGCGCGTGCTGCACGAGGCCGCGCAACACGGCGAGGTCCACCGGCTTGGAGACGAAGTCGAACGCGCCGGCCTTGAGCGCGTCGACCGCCGCCTCGACGTTGCCGAACGCGGTGATCACCGCGGTCGGCGTGTCGGGATGGTCGCGGGAGATCTCCGCCACCAGGTCGATGCCCGAGCCGTCGGGCAGGCGCATGTCCGTCAGGCACAGGTCGTAGCGCGCCTGCGCGAGTTGCGCGCGTGCGTCCGCGAGGCTCGCGGCGGTGTCGGTCCGCAGGCCCATGCGCCCCAGCGTCAGGACCAGCAGTTCCCGGATGTCACGCTCGTCGTCGACGACGAGCGCGCTGCGTCGATCACTCATGCGTCGCCCTCTTCGCGGGGCACCTTAGCCCAAGGCCGGGTCGCGGCCAATCCCGGGCCGTCACGCCGGGAGCAGGGCGTGGGGCGCGGGCAGGCGGATCCTGAAACAGGTGCCCCCGCCGGGCATCGCGACGTGCTCCAGGCTGGCCTGGTTCGCCCGGCAGAGCTCCCGCGCGATGTACAGGCCCAGGCCCGTCCCGTGCTCGGAGGTGGTGAAGAAGGGCCTGAACAGCTGGGCCGCGACGGACTCGGGCATGCCCGGTCCGCGGTCCAGCACGTCGACCGTCGGCGCCCCGGCGCCGCCACGCACGTGGACCGTGACCCGCGCCGGCTCCCCCGGTACGCGGCCGTAGGCGAGCGCGTTGGACACCAGCGCCGTCAGGACTTGGTGGAGCTGGCGCGGATCCGCGAGCGCGGGCACCGAGCCCTGGTCGTGGCGGAGCTGCAGGATGTCGCCCTCGATCGGATGGCTGGCCAGGTACTCCTCGACGAACCGGCGGCCGATCGCGACCAGGTCGACGTGCTCGGGTTGCGCACGCTCGCGCCGCGCCAACCCGAGGACGTTCTCGACGATCGCGTTCATCCGCATGCACTGCTGGTGGATGATCTCCAGCATCCGGCGGTCGGACGTCGGGATGTCGGGCGATTCCTCCAGCAGCTGCGCTGCGTAGTTGATCGCCGCGAGCGGGTTGCGGATCTCGTGCGCCAGGCTCGCGGAGAACCGGCCGAGCGTCGCCAGCGTCATCGACTCGGCGCGCCGCGACAGCATCGACGCGTCGTCCAGGAACACCAGCACGTGCTCCTGGTCGGCCAGCAGCCGGGTGAAGCGGGGGATGACCTCGGTCTGGTCGGACGCGAAGCGGATCGGCGCGTCGTCGGTGTTGCCCTCGGCCCGCCAGCGCCGCAGGCGGCGCGCCAATTCCGGGGCCGCGGTCGCCAGCGCCGGTTGCGCCTCGGCGGGCCCGCCCAGCTGGGCGAGCGCGGCCTCGTTGGCGAGCCGGAGGTGGTCGTCGCCGTCCACCAGCAGCACGCCGGTGCGCATGCGGCGGATGATCAGTTCGTTGATCTCCGCCATGCTGCTGGCCCGCAGGCCGCGCTGCTCGGCCAGCACGTGGCTGGCGCGCATCTGCCGCGCGAACAGGTGGGTGAGCGTGGCGATGGCCAGGAAGCTCACCGCGAACATGAGCAGTTCGGCCAGCGGGCGCTGCGGGCTCATGCCCGTGATGGTCGCGAAGACCTGCTGGGCGACCAGCCCCGCGGCCGCCAGGACCGCGGCGCCCATGCCCAGGGACAGCGGGAGGAGCAGTGCCGCGGCGCCGACGTTGAACAGGAGCATCAGCGCGATCCCGGAGCCGGACTCCGGGAGCGCATGCGTCGCCAGCACCGCCACGACGATGTCGACCGCGATGCCCAGCAGCGCCTGAGTCCGCAGCCGGAAGCCGCCGCGCGTGGTCAGCAGGAAGAGCAGGCCGGCCGTGAGGTAGGCGACGGCGACCGCGCGCCCGAGGCCGAGGTGCGCCGGCGTGTCGATCAGGGCACCCGCGGGGCTGAACACCACCAGCGCGAGCAGCGCCGCCT
The DNA here is from genome assembly GCF_054776035.1 of Luteimonas pelagia. Classification (NCBI taxonomy): domain Bacteria; kingdom Pseudomonadati; phylum Pseudomonadota; class Gammaproteobacteria; order Lysobacterales; family Lysobacteraceae; genus Luteimonas; species Luteimonas pelagia. The sequence continues at coordinate 32,051 of NZ_BAAHCG010000002.1, forward strand.
CCAGCACGCGGTAGAGCGCGAAGGAGTGGAGCTCGCGTTGCAGCGCGGCGTCCAGATCGACGGCGTCGGCGTGGCTGCGCGGCAAGCCCGGTCCCCTGCAAGGTGCCCGGAGTATAGGGCGGCGGGCCGGCGGTTTTGCCCGGGGGGCGCCCATCGGCGACAATGGCCGGCCACCGCGCACGCCGCCAGGCGCAGGCGCGGATCGCCGCCGCGGCCCGTGCGCCGCGGCCGGCCGCTCCCCCCTCCCACCGGTGACCCATGAACTTCCACGAGTACCAGGCCAAGCAGCTGCTCGCCGATTTCGGCATCCCCGTTCCGCCCGGGCGCGTCGCCCGCACCGCCGAGGAGGCCGTCGACGCCGCCAAGGCCATCGGCGGCGACTTCTGGGTCGTGAAGGCCCAGATCCACGCCGGCGGGCGCGGCAAGGCCGGCGGCGTGAAGCTCTGCCGCAGCCTGGACGAGGTGCGCCAGCACGCGGACGCGATGCTCGGTTCGAAGATGTCCACCTACCAGACCGCCGGCGTCGCGCTCCCGGTCGACAGCGTGCTGGTCACGCAGGCCACCGATATCGCCAAGGAGCTGTACCTGTCGATGCTGGTCGACCGCTCCGCGCGCGCGGTGACCTTCATCGCGTCGGCAGAGGGCGGGGTGGAGATCGAGACGGTCGCCGAGGAGAACCCGGACGCGATCAAGACCCTGCACGTGGACTACGTGGCCGGCCTGCAGCCCTACCAGTGCCGCGAGCTCGGCTTCGCGATGGGCCTGACCGCCAAGCAGGTCAACCAGCTCACCAAGCTGATGCTGGGCCTGTTCCGCCTGTTCAACGAGAAGGACCTGGCGCTGGTCGAGCTCAACCCGCTGGCGATCCTCAAGAGCGGCGACCTCGCGGTGCTCGACGGCAAGGTCAACTCCGACGACAACGCCGCGTTCCGCCACCCGGAACTGGTCGCGATGCGCGACATCCGCCAGGAGGACCCGACCGAGGTCCAGGCCAGCCAGCACGACCTCAACTACGTGACCATGGACGGCGACATCGGCTGCATGGTCAATGGCGCGGGCCTGGCGATGGCGACCATGGACGTCATCCAGCTCGAGGGCGGTTCCCCCGCGAACTTCCTCGACGTGGGCGGCGGCGCGACCAAGGAGCGCGTGACCGAGGCGTTCAAGCTCATCCTGTCCAGCGACCGGGTGAAGGCGATCTTCGTCAACATCTTCGGCGGCATCGTCCGCTGCGACATGATCGCCGAGGGCATCATCGCGGCGGTCAAGGAGGTCGGCGTCGAGGTGCCGGTCATCGTCCGCCTCGAGGGCACGAACGTGGAGGCCGGCAAGGAACTGCTGCGCAATTCCGGCCTGAAGATCATCGCCGCCGACGACATCAACGACGGCGCGAAGAAGGCCGTCGAGGCCGTCAAGGCCGCCTGACAATCCTGTCGTGCCGAGCGAGGCGACGAACCTGCTTCACGACGCGCGCCCCTGGGGGCGATGAAAAGCAGGTCCCTCGCTGCGCCCGGGACGACATCCAAGGGAATCGAATCGAAATGAGCGTTCTGGTCAACAAGAGCACCCGCGTCATCGTGCAGGGCTTCACGGGCACGCAGGGCACCTTCCACGCCGAGCAGATGCTCGAGTACGGCACCAAGGTCGTCGGCGGCGTCACGCCCGGCAAGGGCGGCACCGAGCACCTCGGGCTGCCGGTGTTCAACACCGTCGCCGACGCGGTCGAGGAGACCGGCGCCGACGCCTCGGTCATCTACGTGCCGCCGCCGTTCGCGGCCGATGCGATCCTCGAGGCCGCCGACGCCGGCATCCGGGTGATCGTGTGCATCACCGAGGGCATCCCGGTGCTGGACATGCTGCGCGTCAAGCACGCGCTGGCCGCGTACGACGACGTGACCCTGATCGGCCCCAACTGCCCCGGCATCATCACCCCGGGCGAGTGCAAGATCGGGATCATGCCGGGCCACATCCACAGGCCGGGCAAGGTCGGCATCGTGTCGCGTTCCGGCACGCTGACCTACGAGGCCGTGAAGCAGACCACCGACGCCGGCCTCGGCCAGTCGACCTGCATTGGCATCGGCGGCGACCCGATCCAGGGCATGAACTTCATCGACTGCCTGTCGCTGTTCCAGGACGACCCGCAGACCGAGGGCATCATCCTGGTCGGCGAGATCGGCGGCACCGCCGAGGAAGAAGCGGCCGAGTTCATCGCCGAGCACGTGACCAAGCCGGTGGTGGCGTTCATCGCCGGCGCCTCGGCGCCCCCGGGCAAGCGCATGGGCCACGCCGGTGCGATCGCCTCGGGTGGCAAGGGCACGGCCGAGGGCAAGTTCGCCGCGCTGGAGAAGGCGGGCGTGACCACGGTGAAGTCGCCGGGCGACCTGGGCGCCGCGCTCGCGAAGAAGCTGGCCTGACACACGCCGGATGCGCCACGCGAAGGGCCACCTCCGGGTGGCCCTTTGTTTTTCCGGGCGCGACGGTGCGTCGGCGATAATGCCGGTCCGCGCCCGACAGACGCCGCCATGACCCGACCCCTGCGCATCGCACTGGCCCAGTTCGACTTCCCGGTCGGCGCGGTCCACGACAACGCCGAACGGATCATGGCGATGATCGCCGAGGCGCGCGACGCGCACGGCGCGGACCTGGTCCTGTTCCCGGAGCTCGCGCTGTCGGGCTACCCGCCCGAGGACCTGCTGCTGCGACCGGGCTTCCTGCGCGACTGCGAGGCCGCGATGCACCGCATCGCCGCCGCGGCGACCGGCATCACCGCCGTCGTCGGCTGGCCGGAGCCGGCCGGGTCGGTGGTCTACAACGCCGCCAGCATCCTGCGGTGCGGCGTCATCGAGCGCACCTACCGCAAGCGCGAGCTGCCCAACTACGCGGTCTTCGACGAGCGTCGCTACTTCGTCGTGGACCCCGACGGCGGCGACTGCGTGTTCGAGCTCGAGGGTGTCAGGCTGGGCCTGCTGGTGTGCGAGGACATGTGGTTCGCCGAGCCCCTGCACTCGACCGCAGCGGCCGGCGCCGAGCTCATCCTCTCCATCAACGCCTCGCCCTTCGAGCGCGACAAGCGCGGGCGCCGCGACCGGCTGCTCGAACAGGCCACGCGCGAGCTTGGCGTGGCCGTCGCGTACGTGAACTGCACCGGCGGCCAGGACGCGGTGGTGTTCGATGGCGGGTCGCTGGTCGCCGACGCGGGCGGCACCGTGCATCCGTCCGCCGCGGCCTTCATGGACCAGTGGCTGGTGGTCGACTACGACCCGCCGTCACGCCGCTTCGCGCCCGTGCAGTGGATCGACGACGGGGACGAAAGCCGCGACGCGCTCGCCTGGCGCGCCGTGGTCCGCGGCACGCGCGACTACTGCACCAAGAACGGCTTCCGGAAGGCGTGGGTCGGCCTGTCCGGAGGGCTGGATTCGTCGGTGACGCTGGCGATCGCGGTCGATGCCCTGGGGGCCGACAACGTCACCGCGGTGCGGATGCCCTCGCGCTACACCGCCGGCATGTCGAACGACCTCGCCGCCGAGCAGTGCGCGGCGCAGGGCGTGCGGCTCCTGGCCCTGCCGATCGAACAGCCGTTCGAGGCCTACCTCGCGACGCTGGCCGACACCTTCGACGGCCGCGCCGCGGACACCACCGAGGAGAACCTGCAGTCGCGCATCCGGGGTGCGATGCTGATGGCGCTGTCGAACAAGTTCGGCGGCCTCCTGCTGACAACCGGCAACAAGAGCGAGTACGCGGTCGGCTACGCCACGATCTACGGCGACATGTGCGGCGGCTACGCGCCGCTCAAGGACCTGTACAAGACCGAGGTGTACGAGTTGGCCCGCTGGCGAAACACGGTGGGCGACCCGGTGGTGCCGCAGGGCGTGATCGAGCGCCCGCCGTCGGCCGAGCTGCGCCACGACCAGAAGGACCAGGATTCGCTGCCGCCCTACGACGTGCTCGACGGGATCCTGCTGCGGTACGTCGACCAGGAGCAGTCGGGCGAGGAGATCGTCGCGGCCGGCTACGACCGCGACACCGTCGCGCGGGTGCTGCGACTGGTGCGGATCAGCGAGTGGAAGCGCCACCAGGCCGCGCCGGGCCCGAAGGTCTCGCGCCGCGCGTTCGGGCGCGAACGCCGCTACCCGATCACCAACGGCTACGCGGGCTGAGCGCCCGCGCCCCGCGCGCTCAGTCGTTGTCGAGCGCGGACTTCTCGCCGGCGAAGGGGTTCAGCTTGCGGATCGCCCAGGGGTGGTCGGGCCAGTCGCCGCTGAACCACGGATGGTCCGGCTCGTTCTCCTGCAGCACGCGGCGCGCATCGGCGGCCAGCGTCTCGTTGCCCAGCTGCGTGTAGGCCTCCGCCAGCACGGCCACCGCGTCGTTGCGGTACATGCTCTGCGGGTAGGTCTCGAGCAGGTACTCCGCACGGCCCGCCGCGGCGACCCACGCCTCCCGGCGCATGTAGTAGATGGCGGTTTCCAGTTCGTGGCGCGCGAACAGGTTCGTCAGCGCGGCCATCCGGGCCCGCGCATCCTCCGCGTAGCGGCTGTTCGGATACCGCTCGGTGACGATCTTGAAGTCGTTGAACGCCTGCGTCGGCGCGGCCAGGTCGCGCCGGCTGGCGTCCAGGGTCCACACCCGCTGGAGGAAGATCGCGTCGCGGTTGGAGTTCGACAGGCCGCGCAGGTAGTAGAAATAGGGGATGTTGCGGTGGGTCGGGTAGGTGCGGATGAAGCGGTCGATCGTGGAGATCGCCTCCTCGTGCTTGCCGGCCTTGTACTGCGCGTAAGCCGTCTCCATCAGCGCCTGCTCGGTGTAGGGGCCGTAGGGGTACTGGGCGACGAGGCGGTCGAAGTTGCGCTCCGCGGTGTCCCAGTTGCCGCCGCGCATCGAGTCGTGTCCGCGCGCGTAGAGCGTCTCCACGGGCACGCCCTCCGCCTCGTCGTCGTCGCCGCCGAACATGTTCCTGATGCTGGCGCAGCCGGTCGCGACCAGGACGGCGAGCAGCAGCGCGGTCCCGCGAAGGAGCAGGGTCGGGACGGTTCGAGCGGGGGTTCCGGTGGGCATGGGCACTTCGACGGACGCCGGGGGCATGAAGCGCCGATAATAGCAGTCCGCCCCGACCCGTCCGCCCGGCCCGTGCCGCCTCCCGCGCTGCCCGGCCGGACCATGCGATGCCCGCCATGCCCGAGACCCCCCCAGTCCCCCCCGGACGCGACGCCCACGCCGACGCCGCCCTGCGCGAAGCCACGATCCCGCATGGCGCCGCCGGCCGGCGCCTGGACGCCGTGCTCGCGGAACTGTTCCCCGAATTCTCGCGTTCGCGGCTCTCGGCCTGGATCAAGTCCGGCGACGTCCGCGTGGATGGGGCGGAAGCCCGCCCGCGCGACGCGGTGCGCGGTGGCGAGTCGGTCACCCTGCGGATCGTCGAGGAAACCGCCACCCACGCGGCGCCTGAACCGATCGCGCTGCGGATCCTGTACGAGGACGAGGCGGTCCTGGTCATCGACAAGCCCGCGGGCCTGGTGGTGCATCCCGGCGCCGGCAACCCGGCCGGGACGCTGGTCAACGCCCTGCTGCACCACGACCCCGCACTCGCGAAACTGCCGCGCGCCGGCATCGTGCACCGGCTGGACAAGGACACCTCGGGCGCGATGGTCGTGGCCCGCACGTTGCAGGCGCACACGGCGCTGGTCGCGCAGCTCTCCGCGCGCGAGGTCCACCGCCAGTACCTGGCGGTGGTCGTCGGTGCGCTGGTGTCGGGTGGCACCGCGGACGCGCCGATCGACCGCCACCCGCGCGACCGGATCCGCATGGCGGTGCGCGACGACGGGCGTGAAGCGGTGACCCATTTCCGCCTGCGCCGCCGCTTCCGCGCGCACACCGCGCTCGAATGCCGGCTGGAAACCGGGCGCACCCACCAGATCCGCGTCCACATGGCGCACCTCAAGCATCCGATCGTGGGGGATCCGCTCTACGGCGGTCCGCTGAAGCTGCCGAAAGGCGCGACGCCTGAACTTGTCGACGCCCTGCGTGGATTCCGCCGGCAGGCCCTGCACGCGGAGGTCCTGGAGTTCGCGCATCCGGTCGAGGGCATGCCGGTCCGTAGCGAGGCGCCGCTGCCGGAGGACATGCGCGAACTGCTGCGCCTGCTCGAGGCGGACCAGCGCGCGGCGGTGGCGGCAGGCCGGTGACCCGCGGCGGGCCCGCGCTGCTGCAGGCCGACTGGCCGGCGCCCCCCGGCGTGGTCGCCTTCACCACGCTCCGCCATGGCGCGGGGATGTCCGAACCGCCGTTCGATGCGTTCAACCTGGGGCTGCGCAGCGGCGACGACCCGGGCGTGGTGGCGCGCAATCGCGCCGTGCTGCACGACCTTGCGGGGCTGCCTTCCGCACCGCGCTGGCTCCGGCAGGTGCATGGCACGCGGGTCGCCAGGTTCGATGGACCCCCCGGCGACGCGGAGGATCCCGAGGCCGATGCCGCCGTGACGTCGTCGGCGGGCGTCGTGCTCGCGATCCTCACCGCCGACTGCCTGCCCGTGGTGCTGGCTTCGCGTGACGGGGGCGAAGTCGCCGCCGCCCACGCCGGCTGGCGTGGCCTGGCGGCGGGGGTCCTCGAGGCCACGCTCTCGGCAATGCAGGCGCCGGCCGGCGACATCGTCGCCTGGCTCGGACCGGCGGCGGGTCCGTCCGCCTACGAGGTGGGGCGGGAGGTGTACGACGCCTTCGTCGACCGCGATCCGGGGGCGCGCACCGCATTCGCGCCCACGCGGCCCGGGCACTGGCACGTGGACCTGCATGCGCTCGCCAGGCGGCGCCTCGCGGCCGCCGGCGTGGACGCCGCGCACGGCGGCGCGTGGTGCACGATCTCCGACCCCGCGCGCTTCTTCTCGCACCGCAGGGACGCGCGCACCGGGCGGATGGCGACGCTCGCCTGGCGCACGTGACGCGCGCGACGCCGCGCGGCCCCTTGCGTCAGCAGTCCGCGAGCGCCGCGAGGTAGCCGCGGCGCCATGCGGTGATGTCGTGCGTGGACAGCGTGTCCATCATCGCGCGCCAGCGTTCGATGCGCTCGCCGCGTGGCATCGTGCACGCGCGGGCGATGGCGTCGGCCACGCCGTCCAGGTCGTAGGGATTGACCAGCAGCGCCTCGGGCAGCTCGAACGACGCGCCGGCGAAGCGCGACAGGACCAGCATCCCCGGATCCTCCGGATCCTGCGCAGCCACGAATTCCTTGGCCACCAGGTTCATCCCGTCGCGCAGCGGCGTGACCAGGCCAACGCGCGCGAGTCGGTAGAAGCCCGAGAGCACGGCGTGGTCGTAGTTCCGGTTGACGTAGCGGATCGGCGTCCATTCCGGGTCCGCGTGCGCTCCATTGATGTGGCCGGCCAGGCCCTCGAGCTCGCGGCGCAGCGCGCGGTACTCGGGCACGTCGCTGCGCGAGGGCGGGGCGATCTGCAGGTAGGTGAGCGCGCCACGCTGGTCCGGATGGCGCTCCAGGTGGCGCTCGAACGCGCGGAACCGTTCGGGCAATCCCTTGGAGTAGTCCAGCCGGTCCACGCCGATCGCCAGCGCGCGGCCCTCCAGACTCGTGCGCAGCGACTTCACGGGGCCGCGCTGCGCGGCCTCGGCCGCCTGTCGCGCAATCGAATCGGTGTCGATGCTGATCGGGAAGGCCGCCCCGCGGAAGGCCCGTCCCTCCGGCGACCGCAGGTCGCCGTCGCTCACGACCCGGCCATGCCCGAACAGCCGCACGTAGTCCTGGAATCGCGCCAGGTCGCGCTCGGTCTGGAAGCCGACGAGGTCGTAGGCCGACAGCGCGTCGAGCAGGCGCGCATGGTCGGGGAGCGCGGCCAGCAGGTCCGACGAAGGCATCGGGACGTGCAGGAAGAACCCGATCCGGTTGCCGATGCCGCGCTCGCGCAGGCGCTGCGCCAGCGGGATCAGGTGGTAGTCGTGTACCCACACCACGTCGTCCGCGCGCAGCAGCGGCGCGAGGGCGTCGGCGAACATCGCGTTGACCCGCCGGTAGCCCGCCCAGGTGTCCCGGTCGAAGTCGACCAGGTCCATCCGGAAATGCAGCAGCGGCCACAACGTGCGGTTGGCGAAGCCGTTGTAGTAGGCGGCGTGGTCCGCCGGGGTGAGGTCGAGCGTGGCGTATTCGATCGCGCCCTCGCGCACCGTGTGCACCCTGCCGTCCGCATGTCGGCGCTTGCGGCCGCTCCAGCCGAACCACAGGCCGCCTTCCTCCTGCAGCGCGGCGCGCAGGGCCACGGCCAGGCCGCCCGCGCTGGCCTTGCCGGGCAGCGCCACGCGATTGGACACGACCACCAGGCGGCTCATGTCGCGTCCGTCCATGGCCTCGACAGGCGCATGGCGGCGATGATCAGCCCCACGTGCGAGTACGTCTGCGGGAAGTTGCCCCAGGCCTCACCGTCCTCGAACGCCAGGTCCTCCGAGAGCAGGCCCAGCGGGTTGCGCCGCGCGAGCACGCGTTCGAACAGCGCGCGCGCCTCCTCCACGCGCCCGATGGCCGCCAGCGCGTCCACGTACCAGAAGGTGCAGATCGTGAAGCTGGTCTCTGGCGTGCCGAAGTCGTCCGGTGCCACGTAGCGGTACAGGCCGTCGCCGTGGCGCAGTGCGCGCCCGATCGCCTCGACCGTCGCCACGAACCTCGGGTCGTCCGGCGCGACGAACCCCACATCGGCCAGCAGCAACAGCGACGCGTCGAGCCGATGGCCGCCGAATGCATCGACGAAATGGCCGCGCCCGGCGTCCCATGCGGCATCGAGGATCCGCGCGCGGATCGCGTCCGCGCGCCCGCGCCACAGCACGGCGCGCGCATCCAGCCCCAGCGTGCGGCCGATCCTGGACAGCCTGTCGCAGGCGGCCCAGCACATCACCGACGAATAGGTGTGCACCTCCTCGCGCCCGCGGAACTCCCACAGGCCCGCGTCGGGCCGATCGTGCAGGGCGAACGCGCGCTCGCCCAGCGGTTCGAGGCGCTCGAACAGCGCACGGTCGCCGGGCCGGTCCAGCCTGCGGTCGTGGAACAGCTGCGCGGCGGCGAGCATCACCGAACCGTATACGTCGTGCTGCTTCTGCACCCACGCGAGGTTGCCGCGCCGCACCGGGCCCATGCCGCGGTAGCCGGCGAGGCCCTCGACCTCGAACTCCTCCAGCGCATGTTCGAAGCCGATGCCGTATACGGGCTGCAGCGCGCCGTCCTCGCCGGTGGCGAGGTTGAGGATGTAGCGGATGTACTCCTCCATCGTGCGCGTGGCGCCCAGGCGGTTGAGCGCACGCACGACGAACGCGGCGTCGCGCAGCCAGCAGTAGCGGTAGTCCCAGTTGCGCGGCGTGTGCGGTGCCTCCGGGATCGAGGTCGTGAGCGCGGCGATGATCGCGCCCGTGTCTTCGTACTGGCAGAGCTTGAGGGTGATCGCGCTGCGGATCACGGCGTCCTGCCACTCCAGCGGGATCGAGAGGTAGCGCACCCAGTCACGCCAGTAGCCGATCGTCTGGCGCTCGGCATCGCGCACGAACTGGTCGATGGGCGAGAGCAGCGTCTCGTCCGGACCCAGAACGCAGTGCACTTCGCGGTCGAGCACGAACGGCAGCCCGTCGCGAAGCAGGCGCAGCGGCGCGTCCGTGGTGAGCCGCATGGTGACCCCGGGCAAGAGGTAACGGATGTGGTTGCTGCCCCAGGTCCTGTCGGGTTCGCGCGCGCCCCACTCGGCCAGTGGCCGCAGCAGGACGCGGATACGGGGGCTGCCCGCCAGCGGCCGGATCCTGCGCGAGAGCATCACCGGCCGGTAGTAGCGGCCGTACTGCCGCCAGCGCGGGGCCAGGTCGGTGATTTCCACCGCGCCGCCATGGCGGTCGCGCAGCACCGTCCGCAACACCGCCGTGTTGTGCAGGTAGCGCTGTTCGCTGCCGGCGAAGTCCTCCAGCTCGATGGCCCAGTCGCCGCCCCCGCGAGCCGGTTCAAGCAGGGCGCAGAAGGCGGGGTCGCCGTCGAAGGCCGGCAGGCAGCTCCAGACGATGCGCGCCCGCGCGTCGACCAGGGCGCCGAAGCTGCCATTGCCGACCAGGCCGAGGTCGAGGTTCGACCGGGTGTCGGGGATCATGGGGCGCTCCCTGCAGCGAGCCAGGCGCGCACGGCGCCGGGGCCTTCGAGGTGATGGCGCGCCGCGCTACGCACGCGGCGGCCGACGAGCACGCTGGTGCCGCCGCGCGCGTTGACGACGTCGAAGCCATGCTCGTCGGTCAGGTCGTCGCCTGCGAACACGGGATGGCGGCCTCGGAACGGGGATGTCTCGAGGAACGCGGCGATCGCGTCGCCCTTGTCCGCACCCGCGGGACGGAGTTCGACGACGTGGTCGCCGGGTTGCAGCCGGTAGCCGGGCAACGCGTCGAGGGCCATGCGTGCGGCCGCCGACAACGCATCGGCGGCGGCGGGAGCTCCGCGCCAATGCAGCGCGATCGCCGCGCCCTTGCGCTCGATCGACGCGCCGGGATGCTGCGACACGGCGGCGCCAAGCGCGCGCGCGACGTCGTCGCGCAAAGGCGGTGCGTCGGACCGTCTCACGTGGCCGGCGGCGTCGCGGCGCTCCAGTCCGTGCAGGCCGGCGGTGGGCAGACGGAGCGGCGCGAACAGCGCGTCCACCGTGTCCAGGCCACGTCCGCTCACCAGCGCCAGCGCCCCGTCCAGGCGCGCGCGCAACCGGTCGAGTGCTTCGAGCAGCGCAGGCGGGACGACGACGCCCTCCGGCGTCGCCGCGAAGTCCAGCAGGCAGCCATCCACGTCGAGGAACAGCGCCCAGTCGTCGGCCGGCGCCGGCGGGCGCGGCCGGATGGCAGGGGAGGAACCCGGCATGCCGCGCATTGTGGGAAGTCGCGTGTTAGCAGCGGGTCCATGCCGCCGTCACCCGGCGCGGCGTCCCGTCAGAGCAGGCCCGCGTTGCGCGCCGCCTCGACCTGCGCCCGGGTCCGCGCCCGGCCGGGCGCGAGGGCCGCGGCGTAGCAGGAATCGGCGCGCACGAGCGCCATCGGCGGCGCGACGTCGAGCCACGGGATGTCCAGGATCCAGCCGGCGGCCACCGCCTCCCGCAGCGCGTCGCAGCTCGCCCCGACATCCCCGAACAGCGCGTGGGCGAGCGCGTCGCTCCATCCCCGGCCGTGGAAGGTCAGTTGCGCATGGGGCCGGCCCACGTTGGCCTCGAGCTGCCGTGCGAGCAGGCGGCGCGCATGCGTGTGGTCGCGCTCGTCGTCGCCCTGGAGCAGTGCGCCGGCGACCAGCAGGCTGTCGACCGCCGGCCGTCCGGCGAGGTCGGGCAACGGCGTCCGGAACAGCTCGGGCACGAGGCCCTCGAGGATCGCGCGCGCCTCGTCGCCCCGGTCGTTGGCGAGCAGGAGCTCGGCGCGCGCCCATTCGTCGGCCGGGTCGCCCTGCTCGACGATCGCGAGCGCGCCCGCGAAGTCGCCCGACAGCACCAGGATGTCGGACCGGGCGTCGGCTGCGAACCGGTGCCCGGGCGCGAGCGCAAGGACGCGCTCGGCGCAGGCCCGGGATTCCTCGAGCGCACCGAACCGTTGCAGGGTGCGGCAGCGTTGCAGGCGCTTCGCGAACGCGTCTGGGTCGAGTGCTTCCTGTGCCTGCATGGCGCGCAACGCGCCAACGAGATCGCCCTGCACTTCGAGCAGTTCCGCGCGCACGCCGTGGGCCGCGGCGAAATCGGGGCGATCCGCGATCAGCGCCGCATTCTCGCGCAGCGCCTGGTCGAACCGCCCCGAGACGGCGATCGCGTATGCGTGCTCGTTGCGGATCACCGGCGACAGGGGATCGAGTGCGCGGGCACGCGAGAAGGCATCGAGCGCGCCCTGCACGTCGCCGCGCTCGTAGAGCAGGAACTCGGCGAACCACTGCTGTCCCGTGGCGTACCCCGGCGCGAGGGCGATGCCCCTGCGGAACGCCTGCTCGGCCGCGTCGAGTTCGCGCCGGCGCTCGAATTCCGCGGCGCGCACGACATGCGCCTCCCCGAGGTCGGGCGCCAGCTCGAGGGCCCGCTCCACGTGGAAGGACCGGCGCTGGCGGCCCGCCTCGTCAAGCGTCGCGTAGGTGTCGATGAGGCTGAGCGCGGTCGCGGCGGCCGCGTGCGCGCGGGCGAATCCGGGATCGATGCCGAGCGCCTTCTCGAAATGGGTGACCGCCGTGCGCATGTCCGCGACGCGGCGCCCCTGCAGCAGGGCCAGGCCCTGCATGTAGGCCTGGTAGGCGGCCACGTCCGTGGTTGGACGGCGCAGCAGGTGGGCCTGTTCCTCCTCGGGCAGGGCCAGGCGCAGGGCGGCCACCACCTCGGTCGCGATCTCGTCCTGGATCGCGAACACGTCCGCCAGCCGGCGGTCGAAGCGGCGCGACCAGACGTGGCTGCCATCGCTGGTGCGCACCAGCTGCGCGGTGATCCGCACCGTGTCGCCGGCCTGCTGCACGCTGCCCTCGAGCAGGTGCGCGACATCGAGGCGGCGCCCGATCTCGCGCACGTCGGTGTTCGTGCCCTTGAACGCGAACGAGGACGTGCGCGCGACCACCTTCAGGTCCTGCACCTGGGCGAGCATGTCCAGCGTGGTCTCGGCCAGGCCGTCGGAGAAGTACTCGTTCGCCGGGTCGCCGCTCATGTTCACGAACGGAAGCACCGCGATCGATCGATCCGGCGCGGAGGCGCCCCCGCGGTAGGCGGGCTGGCCGAACAGGTACCAGCCGATCGCCAGCGCGACGAGCGCCGCGACCGCCGACGCCATCCGCTTGTTGCCCACCCGCCCGCGGGTGACCCGCACGCCATCGGGCGTGAGTTCGAGCGCCCAGGTGAGCGCCAGCACCAGCGGGAAGCCCAGCGCGAACAGCAGGATCAGCACGCGCAGCGCCCACGGCGGGGCCTCGAACGCGGGCAGCGCGATGGAGGCCGCCTCGATCGCGACCCAGGCGACCACGAGGTAGGCCGTCGCCACGCGGGCGACCTTGCGCTGGCGCAGTTCGGCGATGAAGGACACGGCGCGGCCTACGGTCCGCCGGCCTGGCGCGTCGGCACCGGGGGCACCAGCGTGCGCCCGCTGTCGCGCAGGGCGGCGAAGTCCCGCGCGTTGCCCGCGCGCACCTCCGCCATCAGGGCGGCGAAGTCCGCACGGCCGCGCAGCGGCTCGACGAGCGGATCGGGTTGGCCGGCGAACGTTTCCTGCAGGTAGCGCTCGCTGCGCCAGCCCCGGGCGATTTCCTCGCGGAGCAGTGCCACCGCTGCATCGCCCTGCCCGAGCCATGCGAGCGCGGCCACGCGGGGCAACTGGGCGGGCCGGCCCAGAGCGCGTGCACCCTGCCGGGCGGCCTCCTCGACCCGGACGAAGCAGCGGCGTGCCTCGTCCGCCCGCTCCAGCCGGTGGAGCGCGATGCAGACCTCGTTCGCGCCATCGGCCTGCCAGGCGAGGAGGCGGGCCTCCGGGTCGACGAGGTCCGGCGTGAGCCGTGCGCGCAGGTCGAGCAGGGCCTGGTGCTCGCCCGATTCCAGCGCGGCGGACGCCAAGTCGTCGGCGAACTGCTGTTCCAGGCCCGGCCGCGTGGCGAGGAACCGTGCCGCGCCGACGTAGCCCTCGCGGCGTCGCGCTTCCAGCATGGTGAGGTAGTCGCGCATCAGCGGGTGGTCGGAACCGCGCGCGACCGCTTCCATGAGCGCGTCCTGCCGCAGCAGGTTGTACATGTCGTACAGCGGGCCGGTGCAGCCGTATGCCCCGGCGCGCAGGCACCGCTCGACCACGTCCAGCGCCTGCGGGTAGCGGCCGGCGCGCACGTGCAGGCGCGCGAGGTCGAAGTACGGCGGGTAGTGGCGCGGCGCGATGTCGATGGCGCGCTCGAGCACGCGGATCGTCGCCGGCTCATCGCCCAAGTCGTGGTGGATGTCGGCGAGCGTGGCGTACCCCTTCGGGTCGAGCGGCTCCAGGGCGATGTAGCGTTCGGCGAACCGCAGGGCCAACTCGCCGCGGTCGAGGATGCGGGCGGCGTCCGCCGTGTTGAGCTGCAGCAGCGCGTGGTTCGGCGCCTCCTCGGCCAGGGCCTGGTGGGCCGCCAGCACGGCCTCGTAGCCTGCATGCGTCGGCCGCAGGTCGTTGCGCGCGAACGGCACGAGCGCCGCGAGCACGCGGGCATCGATGTGGTCGGGTGCGCGGCTGCTGGCCTCTCGGGAAAGCGCCGCCATCTCCTCCACGGCGTCCTGCCAGCGGATCCGCCCGTACCAGCCCAGCCGCTGCACGGTGTCGGCGAGCGGCAGGTAGGCGGGGATGAACTCCGGGTGGCGTTCGACGACGGGCCGCAGGAGCGCGACCGCACGCTGCATCGAGTCGTCACCGCCTTCACCGATGAGTCCGAGCGCCTCGAGGTACGCGTGCTGCGACGCCGCGCCGAGCGTCGCCGCCGCGGCGGGCGCGGGCAGGATGCTGAGCCGCAGCTTCTGCGCCACCGTGGTCGCGATCTCGCTCTGGATCGCCAGCGCGTCGTCCAGCGTGCGGTCGAACGTCTGCGACCACAGGTGGAAGCCGCCCTCGGCCTCGATCAGCTGCGCGGTGACGCGCAGCGTGTCCCCCTGGCGACGGACGCTTCCCTCGATGACGTGGGCCACCCCGAGTTCACGCGCGATCTGGCGCAGGTCGCGCTCCTCGCCCCGGTAGGAGAACGACGACGTGCGCCCGGCCACCTTGAGGCCGGGCACATTCGCAAGGGAGTTGAGGATCTCCTCCGACAGGCCGTCGGCGAAATGGCCGTCCTGCGGGACCTCGCTCATGCTGACGAAGGGGAGCACGGCGATGCTCGGCTGGGGCGACGCCGGCCCCGCGTCGGCCGCCGCGCCTGCCGTGGCACCGGTCCCGGGCACCATGAGCCGCTGCGCCGCCATGCCCGCGCCCAGACCCAGCACGGCGATCGCCACCAGCAGGGCCCAGTCGCGCTTGCGCGCGGTCGCGGGTGCCGCGGGCGCATCGGAAGCGCGGCCTTCCGGTGCAAGCCCCTCCGGCGTGAGGTTGAACTGCCACGCGAGCAGCAGTGCCAGCGGCAGGCCGAGCGCCAGCAGCAACAGGACCAGCCGCAGCGTCCAGTCGGGCAGGGCGAGCGCCGGCGCCAGGATGTCGGCCAGCTGCAGGAGGACCCACGCCATGCCCAGGTAGACCGCGCCCACCTTCAGGACCTTGCGGCGGGCCAGTTCGCGGATCAGTCGCATGCGCCGCTTCCCACCGGCGCAGGCCGGTCTCAGCGGCGAAAACGCGGCCCGCGCCGCGGTTCGGTCACTTGCATCCGCGCTTCACGCCCGCACCTTGAGGCTGTCGCCGGCCGGGCCGGCCCCCATCCGAGGACCCTCCATGCGCATGGACAAGCTGACGTCGCGCTTCCAGCACGCGCTCGCCGACGCGCAGTCGCTCGCCGTCGGCCGCGACCACAACCTGATCGAACCCGCGCACCTGCTGGCCGCACTGCTGGACCAGTCCGGCGGCGGCACCCGGCCGCTCCTGTCGCAGGCCGGCGTCAACGTGCCGCTGCTGCGCGAACGCGTGGGCGAGATCCTCGAGAAGCTGCCCGCCGTGTCCGGGCAGGCCGGGCAGGTCAGCCTCGGCAACGACCTGGCCCGCCTGTTGAACGTGACCGACAAGCTGGCGCAGCAGCGCGGCGACGCCTTCATCGCGTCCGAACTGTTCCTGCTGGCCGCGCTGGACGATGGCGGGGAGGCCGGCCGCGCGTTCAAGGCCGCGGGCGCGACGAAGCAGAAGATCGAGGCGGCCATCGACGCCATGCGCGGAGGCGAGAAGGTGCAGAGCGAGAACGCGGAGGACCAGCGCCAGGCGCTGGAGAAGTACACCATCGACCTCACCGCGCGCGCGGAATCCGGGAAGCTCGACCCGGTCATCGGCCGCGACGAGGAGATCCGCCGCACGGTGCAGGTGCTGCAGCGGCGCACCAAGAACAACCCGGTGCTGATCGGCGAGCCCGGCGTCGGCAAGACCGCGATCGTCGAGGGCCTGGCCCAGCGCATCATCAACAACGAGGTGCCCGAGGGCCTGCGCGGCAAGCGCCTGCTGTCGCTGGACATGGGCGCGCTGATCGCCGGCGCCAAGTTCCGCGGCGAGTTCGAGGAGCGGCTGAAGGGCGTGCTCAACGACCTGTCGAAGAACGAGGGCCAGATCATCCTGTTCATCGACGAGCTGCACACGATGGTCGGCGCGGGCAAGGCCGAAGGGTCGATGGACGCCGGCAACATGCTCAAGCCGGCGCTCGCGCGCGGCGAGCTGCACTGCATCGGCGCGACCACGCTCGACGAGTACCGCAAGTACGTGGAGAAGGACGCGGCCCTCGAGCGCCGCTTCCAGAAGGTGCTGGTGGGCGAGCCGAGCGTGGAGGACACGATCGCCATCCTGCGCGGGCTCAAGGAGAAGTACGCCGTGCACCACGGCGTGGAGATCACCGACCCGGCCATCGTCGCCGCGGCCACGCTCTCCCACCGCTACATCGCCGACCGCCAGCTGCCGGACAAGGCCATCGACCTGATGGACGAGGCGGCCTCCCGCATCCGCATGGAGATCGATTCCAAGCCAGAGGAGCTCGACCGCAAGGAACGCCGGCTGATCCAGCTCAAGATCCAGCGCGAGGCGCTGAAGAAGGAGAAGGACGCCGAGTCGAAGCAGCGGCTCGCGGACCTGGAGGCGGAGATCGCCACCCTCGAGCGCGAGTACAACGACCTCGAGGAGGTCTGGAAGGCCGAGAAGGCGACCCTGCAGGGCGCCACGAAGATCAAGGAGCGGATCGAGCAGGCCCGCCTGGAACTGGAGGCCGCGCAGCGCCGCCAGGACTACGCGCGCATGAGCGAGATCCAGTACGGCCAGCTGCCGCAGCTGGAGGCCGAGCTCAAGTCCGCGCAGGAGGCCGAACAGCAGGGCTTCACGCTGCTGCAGGACCGCGTGACCGCCGAGGAGATCGCCGAGGTCGTGTCGCGCTGGACCGGCATCCCCGTCTCCAAGATGCTCGAGGGCGAACGCGAGAAGCTGCTGAAGATGGAGGAACAGCTGCAGCGGCGCGTGGTCGGCCAGGCCGAGGCGGTCAAGGCCGTGTCCGACGCGGTGCGCCGCTCGCGCGCGGGCCTGTCGGATCCGAACCGGCCCAGCGGCTCGTTCCTGTTCCTCGGTCCGACAGGCGTGGGCAAGACCGAATTGACCAAGGCGCTGGCGGAGTTCCTGTTCGATTCGTCCGACGCGATGGTGCGCATCGACATGTCGGAGTTCATGGAGAAGCACTCGGTCGCGCGACTCATCGGCGCGCCCCCGGGCTACGTGGGCTACGAGGAGGGCGGCTACCTGACCGAGGCGGTGCGGCGCCGGCCGTACAGCGTGATCCTGCTCGACGAGGTCGAGAAGGCGCACGCGGACGTGTTCAACGTGCTGCTGCAGGTGCTCGACGACGGGCGGCTGACCGACGGGCAGGGGCGCACGGTGGACTTCCGCAACACCGTGATCGTGATGACCTCGAACCTGGGCAGCCAGATGATCCAGGAACTCTCCGGCGACGACTCGGCCGAGTCGTACACGCAGATGAAGGCGGCGGTGATGGGGGCGGTGCAGGCGCACTTCCGGCCGGAGTTCATCAACCGGCTGGACGAGATCGTGGTGTTCCACCCGCTCGACAAGGCGCAGATCCGCGAGATCGCCCGGATCCAGACCCAGTACCTCGGCCGGCGGCTGGCGGAGCGGGGCATCCGCATCGAGCTGGAGCACTCGGCGCTGCAGCTGCTCGGCAACGTCGGCTTCGACCCGGTCTATGGCGCGCGGCCGCTCAAGCGGGCGATCCAGCAGCAACTGGAGAACCCGCTGGCGCAGAAGATCCTGGCCGGCGAGTTCGGCAGCGGGGACACCATCCGGGTCGCCGCGGAGGGTGGCCAGCTGGTGTTCGCGAAGGCCTGAGCCGGCGCGGGCGAATTGCCCCCATCGCCCTCCGGGCACGTCCCCCGCAGGCGGGGAAAGGAACCGCGGCCCTCCCCCTCCCCACAAGCGGGGGGAGGAAGACAGGGCGCCCTCCCCGCGTGCAGCCGAAGGGACTCGGGGGCTCCTTTCCCCCTCGCGGCCGAAGGGACCCGGGGCTCTCTCCCCCGCTCGCGGCCGAAGGGACCCCGGGCTCCCTCCCCCGCTTGCGGGGGAGGGCTGGGGAGGGGGCGCTCCGCCCGCGCGCCCTCCCGCCCGCCGGGCGCCCCGGTCGCCGGCCGGTAGAATGCGCCGATGATCGCTTTCCGCAACTTCGCCCTGCGCCGGGGTGAACGCCTGCTGCTGTCCGACGTCGACCTCGCGATGCACGCGGGCTACCGGGTGGGCGTGGTCGGCCGCAACGGCACCGGCAAGTCGAGCCTGTTCGCGGCCCTGATGGGCGAACTGGAGCCCGACCGCGGCGACATCGACCTGCCCGGCAAGGCCCGCATCGCCTGGGTTGCGCAGGAGACCCCGTCGCTGCCCGACTCGGCGCTCGATTTCGTGCTGTCCGGCGACAGGGTCGTCCATGACGCGGTGCGCGCCGAGGCCGCGGCGGTCGAGGCGGAGGATTGGGAGGCCGTCGCCGAGGCGCACCACCGGCTCGAGGAGGTCGGCGGCTACGACGCCACGGCACGCGCCGGCAAGCTGCTGCACGGTCTCGGCTTCCCCGCCGACACCCACGAGACCCCGGTCTCCGACTTCTCGGGCGGCTGGCGCGTGCGCCTGAACGTCGCGCGCGCGCTGATGACGCCCAGCGACCTGCTGCTGCTCGACGAGCCCACCAACCACCTCGACCTCGACGCCGTCGTCTGGCTGGAGGACTGGCTGCGCCGATACGACGGCACGCTGCTGGTCATCAGCCACGACCGCGAGTTCCTCGACAACGTCACCACCCACACCCTGCACCTGCACGACGGCCGGGCGAAGCTCTACGTGGGCGACTACACGGCCTTCGAGCGCCAGCGCGCCGAACAGCTCCGCCAGCAGCAGATCGCCTTCGAGAAGGAGCAGGCCGAGCGCGCGCACCTGCAGAAGTTCATCGACCGGTTCAAGGCCAAGGCCAGCAAGGCGCGCCAGGCCCAGTCGCGGATGAAGCGGCTGGCCAAGCTCGCCGGCACCGAGGCGGTCCGCGCGGAGCGCTCGCTGCGGATCACGTTCCCGGAGCCGGCGAAGGTGCCGCACACCCTGCTTCAGCTGCGCGAGGCGGACTGCGGTTACCGCGACGCGGCGACCGGCGCGGCAACCACCATCCTGCGCAACGTGGGCTTCACCCTGGAGGCGGGCGACCGCATCGGCCTGCTCGGCGCCAACGGCGCGGGCAAGTCGACGCTGGTGAAGTCGCTCGTGGGCGAATTGCCGTTGCTGTCGGGCGAGCGCCTGGCCCACCCGGAACTGCGGATCGGCTACTTCGCCCAGCACACGGTCGAGTCGCTGCACGCCGGGCAGTCGCCGATCGACCACCTGCGCGACCTGTCGCCCGACACCGCGACGCAGGCCTTCCGCGACTTCCTCGGCAAGTGGAACTTCGCCGGCGACCGCGCGTTCGAGTCGATCGACGGCTTCTCCGGCGGCGAGCGCGCGCGGCTGGCGCTCGCGCTGCTCGCCTGGCGGCAGCCGAACCTGCTGCTGCTCGACGAGCCGACCAACCACCTGGACCTGGACATGCGCGAGGCGCTGGCCGAGGCGCTGGCGGACTTCGAGGGCGCGATCGTGCTGGTCTCGCACGACCGCCACCTGATCGGTCTGGTCAGCGACCGATACGAGCGGGTCGCGCGCGGCCACGTCGCGCCGTTCGACGGCGACCTGGACGAATACACGGCGTGGCTGCGGTCGGGGGCCGGCGATGCCGAGCGCACCGGCCCGGTCGCGCCATCCGCGCCGGCGCCCGCGCCGGCCGCGCCGGCCGCACCCGCCGCTTCCGCGGGCAGGGCCGTCAAGATTAATCCGCAGAAGCTGCGCGAGGCCGAGGCGCGGGTCGCCGGCCTCGAGGCGCGGCTGTCGGACGTCGAGCAGGCGCTCGCCGATCCAGGGGCCTACGCCGGGGGAGGGACGCGTGCCGCGGACCTGACGCGCGAGCAGGCGAAGCTGCGCGGCGAACTCGACGCCGCGGAATCCGAACTCCTGTCGCTGTACGAGGCGGCGTGATGGCACCCGTCGCGCGCGCCTGCGTCCTCGCCCTGGCCACCGCGGCCGCCGCCTGCGCGCATGCGCCGCGTGGCGTCGACGCCACGCGTCCGGCGGTCCACCCGGCCGATGCGTTCCTGGCTCGGATCGCCCGCCACTGCGGCCAGGCGTTCGCCGGCCGTGTCATCGCCGACCGGCCCGCGCCGACCGGCGACGATCCGTTCGCCGGCAAGCCGCTGGTGATGCACGTGCGCGGCTGCGACGACCCGGCGCGGCGGATCGAGATCCCGTTCCACGTCGGCGACGACCGCTCCCGGACGTGGATCCTCACGCGCACCGCCGACGGCTTGCGGCTGAAGCACGACCACCGCCACGCCGACGGCACCGACGATGCGGTGACGATGTACGGCGGCGACACGGCCGGACCCGGGACCGAAGTGCGGCAGGCGTTCCTGGTCGATGCCGAGTCCATCGCGATGTTCCGGCGGGAAGGCCTGTCGGCGTCGGTGACGAACACCTGGGCAATGGAGATTGAACCGGGCGAGCGCTTCGTCTACGAACTCTCGCGACCCGGTGGCCGGCTGTTCCAGGTCGGGTTCGACCTGTCGGCGCCGATCGCGCCGCCGGCGGCACCATGGGGCTGGTGACCCGGGTGGCGCCGCGGGTTGCCACCGCCCGCGGTGGCCGCGACCATGCCCGGGCCGGGCGCGCGCCGCGCCGCGCGTGGGGATGCCGGGACCGATGAGCCGCGAACTGATCTACCTGCTGCTGATCTTCGCCCTGCTGGTCATCCCGCGCATCCTGCAGCGGTTCAAGATCCCCGCGCCGATCACGGCCCTGCTGCTGGGCGTGGGCGCGATGCTGGCCTTCGGCGAGGAGACGCAGGACCCGGTGGTCGTCCTGCTGTCGACGCTCGGCATCTCGTCGCTGTTCCTGTTCGCGGGCCTGGAGGTCGACACGCGGCAGCTGCGGCAGGGCATCGGACCACTGCTGATGCACCTGGCCATCCGCCTGGCGACGCTGGCCGGCGTGGCGTGGCTGGGCTGGGCGTACCTCGGGCTGGGCTGGCAGGCGGCCGCGCTGGTGGCGCTGGCGCTGCTGACGCCCTCGACGGGCTTCATCCTCGACACGCTCGAGCGGCTGGGCCTGGACAAGGAAGAGCGCTTCTGGGTGACCAGCAAGGCGATCGCCGGCGAACTGCTGGCGCTGGGCGCGCTGTTCTTCGTGCTGCTGGCCGACGACCCGGTGCAGCTCGGCATCTCGTCCGCGGCGATGGTCGGCCTGGTCGTGGGCCTGCCGTTCCTGTTCATCGCGCTCGGACGCTGGGTGATGCCGCATGCGCCGGGCTCGGAGTTCTCGCTGCTGGTCATGGTCGGGCTCGTGGCCGCCTACGTTACCTACAAGCTCGGCGTGTACTACCTGACCGGTGCGTTCGTGGCGGGCCTGGCCGCGCGGCTGCTGCACACGCGGATCCCGAAGCTGGCCTCCGACGACAACCTGCACGCGCTCCGGCTGTTCGCGACGTTTTTCGTTCCGTTCTACTTCTTCCATGCCGGCACCGAGGTGTCGCGCGCGGCGCTGTCGTGGGAGGCGCTGGGCATGGGCGTGGCGCTGACCGCGGTGGTGGTGCCGCTGCGGGTCGGCATCGTCTGGGTCCAGCGCCGGCTGGTGTTCGGCAAGCGGGGCCGCAGCAACCTGCGGGTCGCCGTGGCGCTGGCGCCGACGCTGGTGTTCACGCTGGTGCTGGCGCACATCCTGCAGACGCGCTTCGCCGTCGACGACGCGCTGATCGGCGCGCTGATCCTCTACACGGTGATCAACACGATGCTGCCCTCGCTGCTGCTGCGGGCGCCGTTCGACATCGACCCGCTGGACGACCGCGACCTGCGGCACCCCGAGGACGCCCTGCCGGCCGCGGCCGAGGCGCCCAGGCCCGCGCCGCCCGAAGGGGTTGAAGCCCCGGGCGGCGCCCCCACCATGCGCGACTGAGCGCGGGTCGACCCCGCCGACAGAACGACCGACCATGCCGATCTACGCCTTCGCCTGCGCCGCCTGCGGGCACGACTTCGACCGCCTCCAGAAGCTGTCCGACCCCGACCCGGCCGAATGCCCCGCCTGCGGCCAGGCCGCGGTGCGCCGGCAGCTGACCGCGCCCGCCTTCCGCCTGGCCGGCAGCGGCTGGTACGAGACCGACTTCAAGAAGGACGGCGACCGCAAGCGCAACCTCGCCGGCAGCGAGGGCGGGGAGGGGGCCAAGGCGGCCGGTTCCACGGGCGACGCCGCCGCGAAGCCCGACGCGGGCGGCAAGAAGGAGGCGGCTCCCGCCGCGAAGGCCGCCGCCCCCGCCAAGGCCGACGCGGGCGCCAAGCCGGCCTGAGCGGCCACGGCCCCGCCGCTCGGTCCGCGCGCGGCGCCACGCTAGACTAGGCGGCTTTCCGGCGCGTCCCGCCGGGCCCGCGGCGCGTTGCCGCCGGGCGCACCCCTGGAGCCTGCATGCGTACCCATTTCTGCGGCCGGATCGACGAGGCCATGGTCGGCCAGACCGTCACCCTGTGCGGCTGGGCCGACGTCGCCCGCGACCTCGGCCACCTGGTCTTCATCGACCTGCGCGACCACGAAGGCATCGTCCAGGTCGTGGCCGAGCCCGAGGCGGGCGTCGAGGGCAACGCCGAGGCGCGTGCCGCCGCGGCGGACGTCGGCTACGAGGACTGCCTTCGCATCACCGGCGTCGTGCGCCCCCGCGAGTCGCCGAACCCGAAGATCCCCACCGGCCAGGTCGAGGTCGTCGCGCGCCGCATCGAGGTACTCAACAAGGCCGCGCCGCTGCCGTTCCACGCCCACGAGAACCCGGGCGAGGACATCCGCCTGCAGTACCGCTACCTCGACCTGCGCACCCCGGACATGCAGCGCAAGATGCGCACGCGCACCAGGCTCGTGCAGGCACTGCGCCGCTGGCTGGACGCGCGGGGCTTCCAGGACATCGAGACCCCGATCCTCACCAAGGCGACGCCCGAGGGCGCGCGCGACTTCCTGGTGCCGGCGCGCATGCACCCGGGCGAGTTCTACGCGCTGCCGCAGAGCCCGCAGCTGTTCAAGCAGATCCTGATGGTCGCGGGCTTCGACCGCTACTACCAGATCGCGCGCTGCTTCCGCGACGAGGCGCTGCGCGCCGACCGCCAGCTCGAGTTCACCCAGCTGGACATGGAGTTCGCGTGGGTCGGCGAACGCGACGTGCAGGACACGGTCGAGGCCATGGTTCGCGACGTGTTCAAGGAGGTCGTCGACGTCGACCTCGGCGCGTTCCCGCGCATGACCTACGCCGAAGCCATGCGCCGCTACGGATCGGACAAGCCGGACCTGCGCATCGACCTGGAGCTGGTCGACATCGCCGGGGTGGTCAAGGGCTGCGAATTCAAGGTGTTCGCCGACTGGGCGAACGACGCCGGCGGCCGCGTCGTCGCGCTGCGCGCGCCGGGTGGCGCGTCGCTGTCGCGCAAGCAGATCGACGAGCTGGGCGCGCACGCCGCCAAGTACGGTGCCAAGGGCCTGGCGTGGATGAAGGTCGAGGCCGCGGGGCAGGGCACGGGCGGGGTCAACTCGCCGATCGCCAAGTTCCTCGACGACGCGACGGTGGACGCGATCGTGTCCGCGGCCGGCGCACGGGCCGGCGACCTGCTGCTGTTCGGCGCCGGTCCCGCCGCGACCGCCTCCGACTTCATGGGCGCCGTGCGCCTGAAGCTCGGCAGGGACCTGGGCCTGGTCGGCGACGGCTGGAAACCGCTGTGGGTCACCGACTTCCCGATGTTCGAGTGGGACGACCAGGCGCAGCGGTACGTGGCGTTGCACCATCCGTTCACCGCGCCGGCGGTCGACGACATCGCCGACCTGCGCGCCAACGCCCGCACCGCGGTGAGCCGCGGCTACGACCTGGTGCTCAACGGCAACGAGATCGGCGGCGGGTCGATCCGCATCCACCGGCCGGAGATGCAGGCGGCGGTGTTCGAACTGCTCGGCATCGGCGCCGACGAGCAGCGGGCCAAGTTCGGCTTCCTGCTCGACGCGCTGAAGTACGGCGCGCCGCCGCACGGCGGCATCGCGTTCGGCATCGACCGCATCGCCGCGCTGATGGCCGGCACCGAGTCGATCCGCGACGTCATCGCCTTCCCGAAGACCACCACCGCGCAGTGCCCGATGACCGGCGCGCCGTCGCCGATCGACGACGCGCAGCTGGCCGAGGTGCACGTGCAGGTGCGCCCCAAGGCCGGCGGGCCGGCGTGACCGGCGCCGGGGACGGCTACGCGATCCGGCGGGCCACGCCCGCCGACGCCGGCGTCCTCGCCCGGCTCGCGGCCGCGACCTTCACCGAGACCTTCGGCCACCTGTATCCGCGCGAGGACCTCGATGCGTTCCTCGCGCTCGCCTATCCGGAGTCCCGGCAGGCGACGCTGCTGGCCGACCCCGCGCAGGCCGCCTGGCTGCTCGAGCGCGATGGCGAGGCGGTGGGCCATGCCGCCGCCGGCCCGTGCACGCTCCCGCATCCGGACGTCGCGCACGGCGACGGCGAACTGAAGCGCCTGTACGTGCTGCGCACGCACCAGGGCGGCGGCCGCGGCACGCGCCTGTGCCGCGTGGCCCTCGACTGGCTCCTGGCCGACGGTGCGCGCACGCTCTGGATCGGCGTGTGGTCGGAGAACCTCGGCGCGCAGCGGCTGTACGCCCGCCACGGGTTCGAACACGTCGGCGAGTACGAATTCCCCGTCGGCCGCGTGCGGGACCGCGAGTTCATCCTGCGGCGCCCCGCCGACGCCTGACCCGGGCGCCTGCGGCACAATCGGCCGCGCATGCCGATCGCGCACGATTCCGCCGACGCGCCCCCCGGGGTCCTCCTGGTCCACGGCCTGTGGATGCCCGCGCTAGCGATGCAGCCGCTGGCGCGCCGCCTGTCGAAGGCGGGCTTCGAGACGTCCCTGTTCGGCTACGACGCGGTGCTCCGGGGTCCCGAGGCGGCCATCGGGCGCCTCGCCGACCGCCTGCGGGGCGGGCCCATGCGCGACATCGTGGCGCACAGCCTCGGCGGGCTGGTCACGCTGCGGGCACTGGAATGCGAGCCGGGACTGCCGGTGCGCCGGGTCGTGTGCCTGGGCTCGCCCCTGTGCGGGAGCGCCGCGGCGAGCGGCCTGGCGCGGCATTTCGTGCTCGGCCGGGCGCTCGGCCGCAGCGCCGCGCTCCTCGGCCGGGGCTGCGGTCCGTGGCGCGGCGCGGCGGAGGTGGGCATGGTCGCCGGGCGCATGCCACTGGGCCTGGGGCGCGTGTTCGCCGGCTTCGCGGGCGACAGCGACGGCACGGTGGGGGTCGACGAGACGCGGCTGGAGGGCCTCGCCGACCACGTGGTCGTGGCCGCCAGCCACAGCACGATGCTGCTCTCGGCGGAAGTCGCCGCGCAGGTGGAGGCCTTCCTGCGCACCGGGCGCTTCCGTCGCTGACGGGGCGGCGGCGGTTCAACCGCGCGGCCCCGATCCCTATAATCCCGCGCTTGCCCGAGCAGCCAGACCCCCCATGGCCGGCCATTCCAAGTGGGCGAACATCCAGCACCGCAAGGGCGCGCAGGACGCCAAGCGCGGCAAGATGTTCACCAAGATCATCCGCGAGATCTCCGTGGCGGCGCGCGCCGGCGGCGGTGACCCGTCGAACAACCCGCGCCTGCGCGCGGCGATCGACAAGGCGCTGTCGAACAACATGTCCAAGGACGTGGTCGAGCGCGCCATCAGGAAGGCGACCGGCGAGCTCGAGGGCGTCAGCTACGAGGAGATCCGCTACGAAGGCTACGCCCCGGGCGGGGTCGCCGTGATCGTCGACTGCCTGACCGACAACAAGGTGCGGACCGTGGCCGACGTCCGCCATGCGTTCGGCAAGTTCGGCGGCAACCTCGGCACCGACGGCTCGGTGGCCTTCATGTTCAACAAGGTCGGCGTGATCAGCTTCGCGCCCGGCAGCGACGAGGCGGCGGTGACCGAGGCCGCCATCGAAGCCGGCGCCGAGGACGTGGTGCCCTATCCGGAGGACGGCTCGATCGACGTGCTGGCCACGCCGGACGACTTCGCCGCGGTGCGCGACGCGATGCAGGCCGCCGGCCTGGCGCCGGCGCAGGCGGAAGTCACCTGGCGCGCGGACAACGACGTGGCGGTGGCGGGCGAGACCGCGCAGCAGGTCGCCAGGCTGCTCGACTGGCTCGAGGACCTCGACGACGTGCAGAACGTCTACTCCAATGCCGACCTGGGCGAGGACGCCTACGCCTGAAGGGCGTAGCCTGTCGACGTGCTCCACCTTCCCAAGCGAATGTCCTCCCGGCGAATGACGCCCCCCGGCGCGCGAGCCGCCGCCCGGTGGCGCGATGGCGCCGCCCGCCGCGTGCGCGGAGCCCGCGCGTGAGGATCCTGGGGATCGATCCGGGGTCGCAACGCACCGGCGTCGGCGTGATCGACGTCGACGCCACCGGCAAGTCCCGCTTCGTCCATTGCGAGGCGCTGCGCCTGCTCGACGCCGAGGACTTCCCGCAACGCCTTGGCCTGCTGTGCGAGGGGCTGGAGCGCGTGCTGGACGCCTGGTCGCCCGACCACGTCGCGATCGAAACCGTGTTCATGGACAAGTCCGCGACCTCCGCGCT
The DNA here is from genome assembly GCF_054776035.1 of Luteimonas pelagia. NCBI lineage: Bacteria > Pseudomonadati > Pseudomonadota > Gammaproteobacteria > Lysobacterales > Lysobacteraceae > Luteimonas > Luteimonas pelagia. Next base: position 58,868 of record NZ_BAAHCG010000002.1, read on the forward strand.
CAAGCTCGGCCACGCGCGCGGCGCGGCGATCGCCACGGTCGTGCGCAGGCGCCTGGGCGTCAGCGAATATCCGCCGCGCGTGGTCAAGCAGTCGCTGGTGGGCCGGGGGGCCGCGGACAAGACGCAGGTGCAGCACATGGTGCGGCTGCTGCTGGACCTGGGCGATTCGAAGCTGCAGGCGGACGCCGCCGATGCGCTCGCGGTCGCGCTTACCCATGCGCACATGAGCGCGACCGCCGGCCGCGCCGGCATCAGCGTGGCCATGCTGAGGCGGCGATGATGGCCGGACAGCGATGCCCTCCCCTACGAATGCAGGGGAGGGCCGGGGAGGGGTGCTCTTCGCCCACGCGGCCAGGGGCACCCCCTCCCAACCTCCCCCTGCGGTTGCAGGGGGAGGGGTCATTCGCGGGAGGATCGATGTGATCGGACGGTTGAAGGGCATCGTCGTGCACAAGCAGCCGCCGTGGCTGGTGGTGGACGTGGGCGGCGTGGGCTACGAGCTCGAGGCGCCGATGAGCACGTTCTACGACCTGCCGGACGTCGGCCGGGAGGTCGCGCTGTTCACCCACTACGCGCAGAAGGAGGACAGCGTGTCGCTGTACGGCTTCCTGCGCGAGGCCGAGCGGCGCCTGTTCCGCGACGTGCAGAAGGTGTCGGGCATCGGCGCGAAGATCGCGCTGGCGGTGCTGTCGGGCGTGCCGGTCGAGGAATTCGCGCGGCTGGTGCAGGCCGGCGACGTCACGGCCCTGACGCGCATCCCGGGCATCGGCAAGAAGACCGCCGAGCGCATGGTCGTCGAGCTGCGCGACCGGGCGGCGGATTTCGCCGGCGCGGGCGCCATCACCGGCGGGGCGGGCGGCGTGCCGCAGGATCCGCAGGGCGAAGCCGTCGTCGCGCTGCAGCAGCTCGGCTACAAGCCCGCCGAGGCCGCCCGCATGGCGCGCGACGCCACGGCCGCGGGAGACGACGCCGCCACCATCATCCGGAAGGCCCTCCAGGCCGCGCTGCGCTGACGCGCGGCGAGCACGATCCATCGCACGCTGACAGGGGACGCGAGATGGCATCCAACACCACCCACGCCGGGCACGGTGCGCACGCGAGGATCGGGCTGTTCGGCCTGGTGGTCGGCGCGATCGGCGTCGTGTTCGGCGACATCGGCACCAGCCCGCTGTACACGATCCGCGAGGCCTTCAGCCCGCACTACGGGCTGGTCGCCGACCACGACACGGTGCTCGGCGTGCTGTCGATGATCTTCTGGGCGCTGATGCTGGTGGTCACGCTCAAGTACGTGACCATCGTGATGCGCGCCGACAACGACGGCGAGGGCGGCATCATGGCGCTGATGGCGCTGGCCCAGCGCAGCCTGCCGCGCGGCGGGCGCGCGGCGTACGTGGTCGGCATCCTCGGCGTCTTCGGCGCCTCGCTGTTCTTCGGCGACGGGGTGATCACGCCGGCGATCTCGGTGATGTCCGCGGTCGAGGGGCTGGAGGTGGCCGCGCCGCAGCTCAGCGACTGGGTCATCCCCATCTCGCTCATCGTGCTGGTCGCGCTGTTCGCGACGCAGCGCTACGGCACCGAGAAGGTCGGCCGCGTCTTCGGCCCGGTGACGGTGGTGTGGTTCGCCGTCCTCGCGGTGCTCGGCGTGGTCAACATCACCCACGAACCGGAGGTCCTGCAGGCGATCAACCCTGCCTGGGCGCTGGGCTTCTTCGCGGACCACCACTGGGGCGGCATCTTCATCCTCGGCGCGGTGGTGCTGGCGGTCACCGGCGGCGAGGCGATCTACACGGACATGGGCCACTTCGGCGCCAGGCCCATCCGCTACGCCTGGTACTTCTTCGTCCTGCCGTCGCTGATGCTCAACTACCTCGGCCAGGGGGCGCTGGTGCTCGAGGACCCGGCGGCGGTGCGCAACCCGTTCTACCTCGGCGTCCCCGAATGGGGCCGGATGCCGATGGTCGCCCTCGCCACGGCGGCCACGGTGATCGCGTCGCAGGCGGTGATCACCGGCGGCTTCTCGGTGGCGCGGCAGGCGATGCAGCTCGGCTACATCCCGCGGATGCAGATCCTGCATACCTCGCGCGAGACGATCGGCCAGATCTACATCCCGGCGATCAACTGGTCGATGCTCGTGATCGTGGTGGGGCTGGTCGTCGGCTTCGGCAGCTCGTCCGCGCTGGCGACCGCCTACGGCATCTCGGTGTCGCTGACGATGCTGATCGACACCGGCCTGCTCGCGCTGGTCGCCTACGCGCTCTGGCCGCGGTGGCGGCTGTGGGTGCTGCCGCTGTGCGTGCTGTTCTTCGTCATCGACCTGGGCTTCGTGACCGCCAACCTGGCCAAGATCCTGCTCGGCGGCTGGTTCCCGGTGGTGCTGGGCATCGCGCTGTTCACCCTGTTGCGCACCTGGCGCCACGGGCGGCAGATCCTGCACGAGGAAGTGCGCCAGGAAGGCATCGGCATGGATACCTTCCTGCCCGGCCTGATGCTCGCCCCGCCCACGCGCGTCCCGGGCACCGCGATCTTCCTGACGGCCGACCGGGACGTGGTCCCGCATGCGCTGATGCACAACCTCAAGCACAACAAGGTGCTGCACGAGCGGAACGTGTTCCTGACCGTCGAGACGCTGGAGAAGCCCTACGCGGCCATCGGCGACCGACTGCGGATCGACTCGATCGCCGGCGAGGACTTCTACCGCGTGATCGTGCGCTTCGGGTTCATGGAGGCCCCGGACGTGCCCTTGGCGCTGATGCGCAGTTGCGACGCCGGCGGGATCCATTTCGACCCCATGGACACGACGTACTTCGCCAGCCGCGAGACCATCGTGGCCGGCGCGGCGCGCCGCCGCCGGGGCATGCCGATGTGGCGCGACAAGCTCTTCTCGATCATGCACCGGAATGCCGCGCCGGCCAGCAACTTCTTCCGCATCCCGGGCAACCGGCTGGTCGAGCTGGGCGCGCAGGTGGAGATCTGAGCCCGGGCCTGCCGCGCGGGGTGCCGGGATGGTGCCGGTGCCGGGCGCGCGTGCGACCATAGCCGGATGGACGACGCCCGCCTGATCGACGCCGACGCCACCCGCGAGGACGACGCCGTCGAGGCCTCGATCCGCCCCAAGCGGCTGGACGATTACCTGGGCCAGCAGCCGGTCCGCGAACAGATGCGGATCTACATCGACGCCGCGAAGGGCCGGGGCGAGGCGCTCGACCACGTGCTGATCTTCGGTCCGCCCGGGCTGGGCAAGACCACGCTCAGCCATGTCATCGCCAACGAGCTCGGGGTCAACCTCCGGGTGACTTCCGGGCCGGTGATCGAGAAGGCCGGCGACCTCGCCGCGCTGCTGACCAACCTGCAGCCGCACGACGTCCTGTTCGTGGACGAGATCCACCGGCTGTCGCCGGTCGTCGAGGAGATCCTCTATCCGGCGATGGAGGACTTCCAGATCGACATCATGATCGGCGAGGGCCCGGCGGCGCGCTCGATCAAGCTCGACCTGCCGCCCTTCACCCTGATCGGCGCGACCACGCGCGCGGGCCTGCTGACCGCGCCGCTGCGCGACCGCTTCGGCATCGTCCAGCGGCTCGAGTTCTACAGCGCGGGCGAACTCACCCGGATCGTGGAGCGTTCCTCGCAGATCCTGAGGATCGCCTGCGACGCCGAGGGCGCCGGGGAGATCGCGCGCCGGTCCCGCGGCACGCCGCGCATCGCCAACCGCCTGTTGCGACGCGTGCGCGACTACGCGCAGGTGAAGGGCGACGGCATCATCCACCGCGACATCGCCGACGCGGCCATGAAGATGCTCAAGGTCGACCCGCAGGGCTTCGACGAGCTCGACCGCCGGCTGCTGCGCACGATCGTCGACAGCTTCGACGGCGGCCCGGTCGGCGTGGAGTCGCTGGCCGCGGCGCTGAGCGAGGAGCGGGGCACGCTCGAGGACGTCATCGAGCCTTACCTGATCCAGCAGGGCTACCTCGTGCGCACCGCGCGCGGCCGCATGGCCACGCCGAAGGCCTACCGCCACCTCGGCCTGAAGCCGCGGGCCGGGGACGTGGACCTGTTCGCCGATCCGGCCGGCTGAGCGCGGCGCCAGGCCGCTGCCAGCCCGCCTCGCGAGGGAAGTCTTAACGAATGTTCAGCCATCCGGTCCGCGTTTACTGGGAAGATACCGACGCCGGTGGCGTGGTCTACCACGCGCAATACCTGGCCTTCCTGGAACGGGCGCGCAGCGAATGGATGCGCGCGCTCGGCCGGGGCCAGGAACTGCTGCGGGCGGAGCACGACCTGGTGTTCGCGGTGCGGGCGATGCGGATCGACTTCCGCGCGCCGGCGCGGCTGGACGACCTGCTGGAGGTCACCGTGTCGCTGGCGGCCTGCCGCGGCGCGAGCCTCGTGGTCGGCCAGTCGATCCGGAGGGACGGCGAGGTCCTGCTGGACGCCGAGGTCCGGCTGGCCGCGCTGGGCGCGGCGGATTTCCGCCCGCGGCCCATCCCCCGCGCGCTGCACGACGAACTGAAGCGACTGGCGACCGGATAGCACGCAGGACAACCCCCGGGACACGCAGGCGGCCGTCGCGTCGATGGCCGGCCGCGACACACGACACACCGCCCGCGCACGGCGCCGGGCAGCATGACCACGGAGACACCTGGAATGAGTCGAACCGCCATGGCCCTGCAGGCCACCGTCGAAGCCCTGCCGGAGGAGGCGACCACCGCCGAGGTGCTTGCCGCGGCGCAGTCCGTGCCCGGCACCGCCGGCAACGAGCTGGACATGCTGCAGCTGATCCTGCACGCCTCGCTGCCGGTGCAGCTGGTGATGCTGCTGCTGCTGTTCGCATCGATCGCGTCGTGGGTGATCATCTTCCGCAAGAAGCGCATGCTCGACCGCGCGGAGAAGGAAGCCGACCGGTTCGAGGAGCGCTTCTGGTCCGGCTCCGACATGAACAAGCTCTACGCGGCCGCGACCGAGCGCAACCGCGAGGTCGAGGGCCTGGAGGCGATCTTCGAGGCCGGCTTCCGCGAGTTCTCCCGCCAGCGCCAGCGCCGCGGCGCCGACGCGCGCAGCCACCTGGAAGGCGCGCAGCGCGGCATGCGCGTGGCGACCTCGCGCGAGCTCGACGGGCTGGAACACAACCTCGAGTTCCTGGCCAACGTCGGTTCGATCGCGCCCTACGTCGGCCTGTTCGGCACGGTCTGGGGCATCATGATCTCGTTCCAGGGCCTGGCGAACGTCAAGGAGGCGACCATCGCGACGGTCGCGCCGGGCATCTCCGAGGCGCTGATCGCGACGGCCATGGGCCTGTTCGCCGCGATCCCGGCGGTCTGGGCGTACAACCGCTACGCGACCAAGGTCGAGCGCATCGCCGGCCGCTACGAGGCCTTCGGCGACGAGTTCTCCTCGATCCTGGAACGCCAGGCCCACCTCGACGACTGACCCCGGCCGCCGCGGCGCGCCGTTGAAGCGGCGCGCGCACGAAGCCCCCTCGAACCGCCGAGTCCCGCCATGTCCGTCCTCTCCGCGCGCCGCCACCGCCGGCGCAAGCTGAAGAACGAGATCAACGTCGTGCCGTACATCGACGTGATGCTCGTGCTGCTGATCATCTTCATGGTCACCGCGCCGCTGCTGAACCTGGGCGTGGACATCGAACTGCCGCAGTCCGACGCACGGCCGCTGGAGCAGAAGCAGGACCCGGTGATCGTCAGCGTGGACCGCGACGGCAACCTGTTCGTCACCGTCGCGGGTGGCGAACAGGAAGCCGTGAGCGCGGAAGAGATGGCCGCGAAGGTCGGCGCGTTCGTCGCGCAGAACCCGGAGGTCGCGGTCTACGTCGCCGGCGACCGCGACACGCCCTACCAGGTCGTGTACGAGGTCCTGACGGCGCTGCAGACGCAGGCGGGCGTGGAACGCGCCGGCCTGATGAGCCAGCCCGCGGGCGACGGCGGCTGAGCATGCGCGCCACGCCACACGGCCGGGCGCCCGCCGGATCGCGCGGGGGCGTGGGATGAGGGAGCGCCGCGCCGACACGGTGCAGGCGACGCTGTTCGCGATCGGCCTGCACGCCCTGCTGTTCGCGATCGCCTTCCTCGGGATCTGGTGGACGCGGACCGACGCGCCGACGTCCGCCGCCGGCCCGGTCATCGAGGCGGAACTGGTCGACGCGAACGCGTTGTCCGCCGAGATGCGGCGCGTGCTCCGCGACCGGCCCGAGCCGCTCGAGGACCCCGTGCCGCCGCCGCCCGAACCCGAGCCGGTCGAGCAGGACACCACGCCGCCGCCGCAACCCGAGCCGGAGCCGTCGCCGCAGGAATCCCCGGTGCCGCCGCAGCCGCGCCCGCAGGAGCGCGTCCCGGAGCCGGACACCCGCGAGCAGGAACGCGTCTCTCGCGAGGCCATCGCGCAGCGCGAGGCCGCCGAACGCGAGCAGGAGGCGCGTCGCCGGCAGGAGCAGATCGACCTCACCGAGGAACGCGAGCGGCAGGAGGAAGCCGAACGCCGCGAGCGGCGCACCGAGATGGAGCGGCAGCGGCAGGCGCAGCTGGCCGAGATCCGCCGTCGCCGTGCGGAGCTGGAGCAGGAGGCGAAGGAGGCCGAGCGCAAGCTCCGCCAGCTCGCTGCCGCGCAGGAGGCGGCCCGCGCCGACGCGCAGGCCAGCCAGCCGTCGGGCAACGAGGGCACCGACAACGACCTGCGCGCGCGCTACGCGGCGGCGATCCAGCAGGCGATCCTCCGCCAGTGGACGCGGCCGGACACCGTGCCGATCGGGCAGCGCTGCCGCATCGTGATCCGGCAGATCCCGGGTGGCGAGGTCATCGATGCCGAGGTCGACCCGAGCTGTCCGTACGACGCGCAGGGGCGGCGTTCGGTCGAGGCCGCCGTGCTGAAGGCGCAGCCGCTGCCCTACGCGGGATTCGAATCCGTCTTCGAGCGCACGCTGATCATCAATTTCCAGGCGCAGGACCGCTGAAGCCGGCGCCGGTCCGGGGCATGCTCCCGGAAAACCCGACAGCACCCGTTCATCTTTGAGACGGTGTTAACGCTCAAGCTGTTACACGCTTTCATCCTGCTGAACGCACCCGCAAGGAGCACCATGAACCGACCCTCGCGGCTGGTCCGCCGGCCCGCGCACCTCGCTGCGCTGTTCGCCCTCGTCCTGGCCTTCCTGTGGCTCCCGCTGGCCGCCAGCGCCCAGCAGCAGGGTCTGGAGATCGACATCGTGGGCGGCCATGCCTCCGCGCTGCCCATCACCGTGGCGCCGATGCCCTACCAGGGCAGCGCCGGCGCACCGGAAACCGACGTCTCGGCCGTGGTGTCGGCCGACCTCAACCGCTCGGGCAAGTTCAACGTGATGCCGGCCGAGCGGGTGCGCCAGATCGCCGCGCCGAACCCGCCCCCGAGCCGCGGCGCGGACGTCGCCTATCCGCTGTGGCGCGCCGCGGGCCAGGATTACCTGGTCGTGGGGCGCGTGCTGGACGCCGGCGGCGGCAGCTACCGCGTGGAGTACGAACTGTTCGACGTGGCGCGGCAGACGCGACTGATCGGGCTGGCGATGACCGCGCCCGGTTCGGCGATGCGCGACGTCTCGCACCAGATCGCGGATGCCATCTACGAGAAGATCCTCGGCGTGCCGGGCGCGTTCTGGACGCGCATCGCGTACGTGACGGCGAGCGGCGTCGGCCGCGACACCCGCTACGCGCTGGTGGTCGCCGACTCGGACGGCTGGAATCCGCAGACGGTGGTGCGGTCCGCCGAGCCGCTGCTGTCCCCGTCGTGGAGCCCGGACGGCAATCGCGTCGCCTACGTCAGCTTCGAGCGGGGCAACTCCGAGATCTTCATCCAGGACATCGGCTCGGGCTCGCGCGAAGCGGTGGCGAGCTTCCGCGGCATCAACGGCGCGCCGGCGTTCTCGCCCGACGGGCGCCGCCTCGCGCTCACGCTGTCGAAGGGCGGCAACCCCGACATCTACGTGATGGACCTGGGCAGCCGCGCGCTGCGCCAGGTGACCGACCACTACGGCATCGACACCGAGCCGGTCTGGAGCGCGGACGGCGCGAGCCTCTACTTCACCTCCGACCGCGGCGGCCGGCCGCAGATCTACCGCGTGTCCGCGTCCGGCGGCGGTGCCGAGCGCATCACGTTCCAGGGCAGCTACAACGCGACCGCCGACGTCTCCTACGACGGCAAGCAGGTCGCGGTCGCCCAGGGCAATGGCAACAACTACCGGGTGGCGCTGCTCGACCGCGGCACCGGGTCACCCCGCTGGAGCACGCTCTCGCCCGGCTCGCTGGACGAGTCGCCGAGCTTCGCGCCGAATGCGGGGATGCTGTTGTACGCCGCGAGGGAAGGTGCGCGCGGCGTGCTGTACGCGGTCTCGGCCGATGGCCGGGTCCGGCAACGATTGGTACTGGCCGACGGCGACGTCCGCGAGCCGGCGTGGGGCCCGTACCGACAGCGCCCGCAGCGCTGACGTGACGTCCACGCATCCGCGGTCACCCTGAACAACCCCTCAACCCCGAGGATCGACGATGAAGACCACTGCTCCGACCCTGCGCGTCCTGGCGATCGCCACGCTCTGCGTGACCGCCATGGCCTGCTCCAAGCGCGTCCGCGAGGAAACCCCGCCGCCGGCCGACACCACGCCGCCGCCGGTGACCGACACGACCGGCGTCCCGGGCGCCTACACCCCGGCCGACCTGGACACCGATCCGTGCCTGCAGACCCGCACGATCTACTTCGATTTCGACCAGGACGTGCTGCGCCCCGAATTCCAGGCCGCGATGGCGTGCCACGCGAAGTACCTGCGTGACCGTCCGTCCGCGCGCATGACCCTCGAGGGCAACGCCGACGAGCGCGGCAGCCGGGAGTACAACCTGGGCCTCGGCGAGCGCCGCGGCAACGCGGTGTCCTCGGCGCTGCAGGCCAACGGTGGCTCGGGCAGCCAGATCACCGTGACCAGCTACGGCGAGGAGCGCCCGGTCTGCACGTCCTCCAACGAGGAGTGCTGGGCCCGCAACCGCCGGGTCGAGGTCGTCTACACCGTGCGTTGATGGCGGCGGGCCGGGACAAGGGACCCGGCCCACTTCCACGAACCACGTGCACCATCGACGGCCCCGCGACGCTCGTGCGCCGCGGGGCCGTCGTCTTGATGGCCCCGGCCATCTTCCGGACAGCCCGGACGCGTTAGGCTGCCCGCCTCGAATTCCGTTCCGCAGGATCGCGCCATGACCGCCCACCGACACGCCGCGCCCTTCCTCCGCTCCGCCCGGCTCGCGCCGCTCGCACTCGCGGCGATGCTGGTCGCGACGCCCGCCGCCGCCCAACGCGCCAGCCTCGGCGAGCGGGTCGCCGCGCTCGAACAGCAGGCCGCGGGGCAGCAGGGCAACGTGGAACTTCTCAACCAGATCACCCAGCTGCGCGACGAACTGCGTGCGCTGCGCGCCCAGCTCGAGGAGCTGCAGCAGGCGCAGGAGCAGCAGGCGCAGCGGGCCCGCGCCCAGTACGTGGACCTCGACAGCCGGATCGCCCGCCTGTCCGGGCAGGCGCCGGCGGCCGGCGCGTCGCCGCCGATCGACGTGCCGGCCACGGAGTCGCCGTCGCCGGCCGTACCGCCGCCCGCGGACGCCGCCGAAGATCCGCCGCCCGCGATCCATGGCGATCCGGGCGTGCTTGCGCGCGGCGAGGACGAGCAGCGCGAATACCTGGCCGCCTTCGACAAGCTCAAGTCCGGCGACTACGTGGCGTCCGCCAGCGCGTTCCAGGACTTCCTCGCCACCTGGCCGTCGGGCAGCTACGCACCGAACGCGCTGTACTGGCTCGGCGAAAGCTACTACGTGACGCAGAACTATCCGCTGGCCGAGGATCAGTTCCAGGCACTGCTCGACCGCTACCCGACCCATGACAAGGCGCCCGGTGCGCTGCTGAAGGTGGGCCTTGCCCAGTACGGCCAGCAGCGGATGGACGCGGCGGCCGGCACGCTGGCCGACGTGGTCGCGCGCTATCCCGGCACGGACGCGGCACGGATCGCCGACGAGCGCCTGCGGGCGATCGGGCTCACCACCGGACGGTAACCGCCGAAGGGCCGCCGTCGCCCATCCCCGGGCAGGCGGCCCGCACCCGCGGCGTACAATGGCGCGATGGATTCCGTCGCGCCCGAGCCCGGCGTCGCCGGCCCCGGGGCCGCCGACCGCCTGCGCATCACCGAGATCTTCCTGTCGCTCCAGGGCGAGGCCCGGGACAGCGGCCGGCCGACCGTGTTCGTGCGGCTGACCGGCTGCCCGCTGCGCTGCGGGTACTGCGACACGGCCTACGCCTTCCATGGCGGCGCGTGGTGGACGGTGGACGACATCCTCGCCGAGGTCGCGCGCCTTGGCGTCCGGCACGTCTGCGTGACCGGCGGCGAGCCGTTGGCGCAGAAGCGGTGCATCGGCCTGCTCGAGCGCCTGTGCGACGCGGGCCATGCGGTGTCGCTGGAAACGTCGGGCGCGATCGACATCGCGCCGGTCGACACGCGCGTGTCGCGGGTGCTGGACCTCAAGACCCCCGGGTCCGGCGAGGTCGACCGCAACCTGTGGTCGAACGTCCACCTGCTGACGCCGCACGACCAGGTCAAGTTCGTCCTGTGCGACCGCGCCGACTACGACTGGGCCGTGGCGAAGCTGGTCGAGTTCGACCTGTCCGCGCGCTGCGATGTCTTGTTCTCGCCCAGCAAGGACCAGCTCGACGCGCGCACGCTGGCCGACTGGATCGTCGCGGACCGTCTGCCGGTGCGCTTCCAGGTGCAGCTGCACAAGCTGCTGTGGAACGACGAGCCGGGACGCTGAGATGGTCGGGACGCGGCGGCGCGCGGTCGTGCTGGTGTCGGGCGGGATGGATTCGGCCGTCGTGCTCGCCATCGCCCGGGCCCAGGGCTTCGACTGCCACGCGCTGAGCGTCGCGTACGGACAACGGCATACGTCCGAGCTGGCGGCGGCGGCGCGCGTGGCCGGGGCGCTCGGTGCGGTCGAGCACAAGACCGTTCACGTCGACCTGCGCAGCATCGGTGGTTCCGCGCTGACGGACGATGCCATCGGCGTGCCGACCGACGACGACGGCCACGCCATCGGCGAAGGGATCCCGTCGACATACGTGCCCGCGCGCAACACGATCATGCTGTCGATGGCGCTGGGCTGGGCGGAGGTGCTGGGCGCGGCGGACCTGTTCTGCGGGGTCAACGCCGTCGACTATTCCGGCTATCCGGACTGCCGCCCCGAGTTCGTCGCGGCGTTCGAGCGGCTCGCGAACCTGGCGACCAAAGCAGGCGTCGAGGGCGCGGGGCTGCGCGTGCACGCACCGCTGCAGCACCTGTCGAAGGCCCACATCGTGCGCGAGGGCGCGCGGCTCGGCGTGGACTTCGCGATGACCGTGTCGTGCTACCAGGCCGATGCCGCCGGACAGGCATGCGGCCACTGCGACGCCTGCCGCCTCCGCGCGGAGGGATTCGACGCGGCCGGCGTGCCCGATCCGACGCGTTACGCCTGAGGGCGTGCGCTAGAATGCGCGACCCGGTGCAAGGCCGGGTGTTCCGTGGGCCGTTAGCTCAGTCGGTAGAGCATCGGACTTTTAATCCGCTGGTCGATGGTTCGAATCCATCACGGCCCACCATTCAAAGAGCGCGGGCGGTTCGATTGCATCAGCGGCGCGCGCCGCATGGTTCACCTCGCCGGCTACGCCGCGCGGACGTCGACGTCCGCCATCGCCCGCAGCACGTCCTCGCCGTAACGCTCGAGCTTGCGGTCGCCGACGCCGCTGATCCCCGCCAGGTCATCCAGGTCCCAAGGGGCCGCCACGGCGATCGCGCGCAGCGTGGCGTCGTGGAAGATCACGTAGGCCGGCACGCCCTGGGTCCGTGCCGTGTCCGCGCGCCACGCGCGCAATGCGTCGAAACGTGCCACGGCGTCCGGCGGCAGGTCGGCCACGGCATCGGCCGACGCACCGCCGCTCCGGTCCCGGCGACGCGAGCGCGAAGGCGGGTCCTCGCGCAGGGTCATCCCGCGGCGGCCCCGCAGCAGGTCCGCGCCGTCCTCCGTGAGCCGCAGCGCCCCGTGGCCCGCGACGTCCGCCTCCAGCAGGCCGCCCGCCACGAGTTGCCGGAACACGCTGCGCCACTGCCTGGCGTCCAGGTGGGTGCCCACGCCGTGGGTCGGCAGCGCGTCGTGCCCGAACTGCCGGATCTTCGCGGTGTCCGCGCCCCGCAGGACGTCGACCAGGTGCGCGGCGCCGAAGCGCTGTCCGGTACGGACCACGCACGACAGCGCCTTCTGCGCATCGACCGTGCCGTCGCGGCTGCGCGGCGGGGCGATGCAGTTGTCGCAGCGCCCGCAGTCGCCGGGATGCGCCTCGCCGAAGTAGCCCAGCAGCGACTGGCGCCGGCACGTCGTCGATTCGCAGTAGCCGAGCAGCGCGTCCAGCTTCCGGTGTTCCAGCCGCCTGCGGTCTTCGCTGGCGTCGCCGGAATCGATCATCCTGCGCAGCAGCACCGCGTCGCCCAGCCCGTAGCAGAGCCAGGCGGTCGCCGGCGCGCCGTCGCGTCCGGCGCGGCCGGTCTCCTGGTAGTACCCCTCCATCGATTTCGGCAGGTCCAGGTGCGCCACGAAGCGCACGTCCGGCTTGTCGATGCCCATGCCGAAGGCGATCGTCGCGACCATGACCACGCCGTCCTCGCGCAGGAAGCGGCGCTGGTGCGCGGCGCGCGTCGCGGCGTCCAGGCCCGCGTGGTAGGGCAGGGCGGTGATGCCCTGGTCCTCGAGCCAGGCCGCGGTCTCCTCGACCTTGCGCCGCGACAGGCAGTACACGATGCCGCTGTCGCCCGCGTGGTCACGCAGGAAGGCGAGCAGCTGCCGGCGCCCGTCGTCGCGCGGCACCACGTCGTAGCGGATGTTGGGGCGGTCGAAGGAGCCGGTGAACTGTCGCGCCTCCTGCAGTGCGAGCCGCTCCACGATCTCCGCGCGCGTGGGCGCGTCCGCCGTGGCTGTCAGCGCGATGCGCGGCACCTCCGGCCAGCGTTCGTGGAGCAGCGCGAGTTCGCGGTACTCCGGGCGGAAGTCGTGGCCCCACTGCGACACGCAGTGGGCCTCGTCGATCGCGAACAGGGCGGGCCGCACCTGCTCGAGCCGGGACAGGAAGCGCGGCGTCAGCAGGCGCTCGGGCGCCACGTACAGCAGGTCCAGGTCACCCGCCTGCCAGTCGCGCTCGACCTCGCCCGCCGCGCGCGCGTCCAGCGAGGAATTCAGGAACGCCGCGCGCACGCCCAGCTGGCGCAGCGCCTCGACCTGGTCCTGCATCAGCGCGATCAGCGGCGAGACCACGATCGCGGTGCCCTCGCGCAGCAGCGCGGGCAACTGGTAGCAGAGGGACTTGCCGCCGCCGGTGGGCATCAGCACCAGCGCGTCGCCGCCGCCGACCACGTGGTCGACGATCGCGGCCTGGTCGCCGCGGAAGCTGTCGTAGCCGAAGACGTGGCGGAGGGTGTCGAGGGGCGCGGCGGTCATGCCGCGACAGGGTACCAGCGGGCGGGGCCCCGCCCCGGCGCCACGGTCACCCGGGCGGGTAGGAAATCGCCGCGCAGGGGCGTGCCGCGCCGGCCCCGGTGGCCGGCGCGAGGAGGACGGTCACTGCAGCAGCGAACGCAGCATCCAGGCGTACTTCTCGTGGGTCTGAAGCCGCTGGGTGAGCAGGTCGACGGTCGGGTCGTCGCCGCCCTTCTCGCCGGTTTCCAGCACCTTGCGCGCGGTGCGGCAGACCGCCTCGTTGCCGACCACCAGCTGGCGGACCATTTCGCGCCAGTCGGCGGCGTCGCTCAGCCCCGGCTCCTCCGGGATCGACGACAATCGCGTGAACTCGGCGTAGGAGCCCGGGGCGTTGAAGCCCAGGGCGCGGATGCGCTCGGCGATCTCGTCCAGCGCGCCCCACTGCTCGGTGTACTGGGTCTCGAACATCACGTGCAGGGCGTTGAACATCGGCCCGGTCACGTTCCAGTGGAAGTTGTGCGTCTTCAGGTACAGCGTGTAGCTGTCGGCGAGGAAGCGCGACAGGCCCTCGGCGATCTTCCTGCGGTCGCCGGCGGAGATGCCGATGTCGATGGCGGGCGCGCTCGAGCCCGGGGCGGGCGAGGCGGCAGGCTGCGCGGTCGGTTTCGTCTTGGCGGCCTTCTGCTTGGACATGGACTGTTCTCCTTCGATGGAATCCATCGACGACAATAGGCGGCGCCGATTGGTTTGTGAAATGAATTGTCTGGTTCGCGGCAATCGATGAAAGCTATCGCCTCGGGAAGCGACCGTTTGCAGGCACGTCGCGCGGATGTCGACCGCGCGCGGACGAGCGACCGTGGTCGGCTGCTCGGCCTGTGGTCGCGGTGGCGGGAGCGGCCTTCGGACGGCGAAGCGGCCCGCCGCTTCGAGGAGGCCCTGCAGTCGTCGATCGAGGCGCGTGAATCGGCCGCCGCCGCACTGCCGTCCGCGCCGGTGGATCCGTCGCTCCCCATCGCCCGCGAAGCCGACCGCATTGTGGCGTTGATCCGTGAACATCCCGTTGTCGTGGTGGCCGGTGAAACCGGCTCGGGGAAGACGACCCAACTGCCGAAGTTGTGCCTGGCGGCGGGACGCGGCGCGGCCGGCATGATCGGCTGCACGCAGCCGCGGCGCATCGCAGCGCGCGCCGTCGCGCGCCGCGTGGCGGAGGAACTGCAGGTGCCGCTGGGCGGCGCTGTCGGCTACCAGGTCCGCTTCAGCGAGCAGGTCGGCGAGCGCACGGCGGTGAAGTTCATGACCGACGGCATCCTGCTGGCGGAGATCGCGTCCGATCCCTGGCTGTCGCGCTACGACACGCTGATCATCGACGAGGCGCACGAGCGCAGCCTCAACATCGACTTCCTGCTCGGCTACCTCAAGCTGCTGCTGCCGCGGCGGCCGGACCTGAAGGTCGTGGTGACGTCGGCCACCATCGACACCGCCCGGTTCTCGGAGCACTTCGGTGGCGCACCCGTCGTGCAGGTCGAGGGGCGCGGCTTCCCCGTCGAGGTCCGCTGGCGCCCGCCGGAAGAGATCGAAAAGGGGTCGGGTTCATTTCCTCCCGACGTCCGATCGGCACGTGGCTCGTCCGGAAGGAACGAACCCGACCCCGTTTCCAGCATCGTCGCCGCCTGCGACGAAATCATGGCCGAGCGCCGCGCCGACGGCCCCGGCGACGTCCTGGTCTTCCTCCCCGGCGAGCGCGAGATCCGCGAGGTGCACCGCGCGCTCGAGGGCCGCCGCTACCCGCACGTCGACGTCCTCCCGCTCTATGCGCGCCTGTCCGCGCGCGACCAGGACCGCGTGTTCAACCCGGGTCCGCGGCGGCGCATCGTGCTGGCCACCAACGTCGCGGAAACCTCGCTGACGGTCCCGCGCATCCACTACGTCGTCGACCCGGGCCTGGCACGTGTGAAGCGCTACAGCCCCCGGCTGAAGCTCGACCGCCTGCACGTCGAACCGGTCAGCCGCGCGAGCGCCGACCAGCGCAAGGGCCGCTGTGGCCGCGTCGCGCCCGGCACATGCATCCGCCTGTATTCGGAGGCCGACTACCTCTCGCGCCCCGAGTTCACCGACCCGGAGATCCGCCGCGCGGCCTTGGCCGGCGTGATCCTGCGCATGCTCACGCTGGGCCTGGACCGCATCGGCGGTGGGGGAAGGAAGCGTCGCGGCCGCGCGCGGGACGCGGATCCCGCGCTGGTCGAGCGCTTCCCCTTCATCGACCCGCCCGACCCGCGCGCGATCGCCGACGGCTGGCAGCAACTGTCCGAGCTCGGGGCGACTGATGGCGAGCGCCGCCTCACCGACACCGGCCGGACGATGGCGAAGCTGCCCGTCGACGTGAAGCTCGCGCGCATGCTCGTGGCGGCGCGCAAGCATGCCTGCCTGCCGGAGATGCTGGCGATCGCCGCGTTCCTCGGCATCCAGGACCCGCGCGAGCGGCCGGCCGACGCACGCGCCGCGGCGGACACCGCGCACGCCGCCTTCGCCGACCCGAAGTCCGAGTTCGTCGGCATCCTGAAACTCTGGGATGCGTTCCGCGCCGCGCACGAGGACCTGACCCAGTCCCGCCTGCGCAAGTGGGCCGACCGCCACTTCCTCGGCTTCCTGCGCCTGCGCGAGTGGCGCGAACTGCACCGCCAGCTGAAGCTCCTGTGCGAGTCGCTCGGCTGGGACACGGCGCATGCCGCGAAGCCCGGCGACACCGGCGACGGCGTCGACCGCGCGTCGTACGCGGCGCTGCACCGCGCCCTGATCGCCGGCCTGCCCACGCACATCGGCCACCGCATCGAGCGCAACCGCTACGAAGGACCGCGCGGCCGCCGCTTCCAGTTGTTCCCGGGGTCGACGCTGGCGTCGAAGCCGCCGCCCTGGGTCCTGTCGGCCACGCTGCTCGACACCGAGAGGGTGTGGGCGATGACCAACGCGGCGATCGAGCCCGAGTGGGCGATCGACGAACTGCCCCACCTGCTGGCGCGCCGGCAGCACGACCCGCGCTGGGCGCGCTCCCAGGGACGCGTGGTCGGCAGCGAACAGGTCAGCCTGTTCGGCCTGGTGCTGGCGCCGAAGAAGCCCGTGCACTACGGCGCCCTGTTCCCGGAGGAATCGCGCGGGATCTTCGCGCGCGACGCGCTGGTGACCGGCGAGATCAACACCCGGTCGGCGTTCCTCGCGCGCAACCTCGCCACGCTCGCCGCCGCGAAGGAGGAGGAGGCCCGACAGCGCCGGACCGGCCTGGTCGTGGACGAGGACTGGATGGTGCAGTGGTACCTGGACCGGTTGCCGGCGCACGTGCACAACGCGCAGGCGCTCGACGCCTGGTTCCGCGGGCTGTCGAAGGACGCGAAGGCGTTGCTGGAGTGGACGCGGGACGACCTGCTGGTCGGCGAGGAGAGCGACGCCGCGCGCTTCCCGACGCACATCGCGCTGGGAGACGCGCGCCTCCCGGTGACCTACCGCTTCGAACCCGGCGCGCCCGACGACGGCATGACGCTCACGGTACCGCTGCACCTGCTCGGCGCCCTCGAACCCGCGCGCCTGTCCTGGCTCGCGCCCGGGTTCGTCGCGGACAAGGCGACGGCGCTGATCCGCGGCCTGCCGAAGGCGCTGCGACGCAACTTCGTGCCCGCGCCGGACTTCGCGCGCGCATTCGCCGAGGCGCACGCGGTCGGCTCGGACGACCCCCTGGTCGAGGTGCTCGCCGCGTTCCTGCGCAAGGCCACCGGTGCCGAGGTCGGCCCCCACGACTTCGACGAGCCGGCGCTCGAACCGCACCTGCGCGCGAACCTGCGGCTGCTGGACGCGGACGGCCGCACGGTCCTCGCCGAGTCGCGCGAGCTCGGCGACCTGCGCCGCCGCTTCGCCGAGCGTGCGGCGAAGGCGTTCGCGGCGCATGCGGCCCAAGGCCTGCCACGCGCGCGCCTGGACGCGTTCCCGGACGAGCCCATCCCCGCGTCGGTGCCCGGTGCGGGCGGCGTGCCGGCATTCCCCGCGCTGCACGACACCGGCGACGGCGTCTCGCTGCGCGTGCACGCCGACCGCGCGAAGGCCGAGGCCGCGCATCCGGCCGGCGTGCGCCGCCTGCTGCGCATCGCGCTGGCCGATCGCCTGCGGCAGGCGCGGCGGCAGCTTCCGGTCAAGCCGAAGGCGGGCCTCGTGTACGCGGCGATCGAGGCCACGGCAGCCTCCGCGGACCGTCGCGAAGGCGACGCGTTGCGCGAGGACCTGGTCGAGGGCGCGTTCCTCGCGATCACCGATGACGCGACCCTTGCCGGCGTGCGCACGCCGGAGGCCTTCGACGCGGCGCGGGACGCGGTCGCCAGGGCCCTGTTCCCCGAAGCGGTCGCGCGGCTGGCGCAGGCGGAGGCGATCCTCGATGCGCTCGCGGAGGCGCGGGGGGCGCTCGACGGCGGGCCGATGGGCTGGGCCGGCGGCAACCTGGACGACATGCGCGCGCAGCTGGGCGCGCTGGTCGGTCCCGGATTCCTTCGCGACGTCCCGTCCGACGCGCTCGCCAACTACCCCCGCTGGCTCAAGGCCATCGCGTTGCGTGCCGAGCGCGCGATGCGCGATCCGGCACGCGACCAGACCCGAATGCTGGAACTCAAGCCGTTCGCCGACGCGCTGGCGGCCGCGCGTGGCGCGGGCGTCGCGGACGCGCCCGGCTGGCAGGCACTGCGCTGGGACCTGGAGGAACTGCGCGTGCAGCTGTTCGCGCAGGAACTCGGTACACGTGGCGGGGTATCGCCGAAGAAGCTCGCCGCGCGCCTGGGGGCCCTGCAACCACCGGAAGGCCGGCCACGCACAGGCTGAACGTCGGCACAGGCTGTCGTCGCGAGCGAAGCGAGGGACCTGCTACTCCCGGCAAAAAGCGGGAAGCAGGTCCCTCGCGGCGCTCGGGACGACGGGGAGGCTACTTGACGCGCTTCACCTTCGCATTGGTGTTGTAGCCCTCGACCCGCATGTACCAGGCCTCGCCGAGCACGGCGGGCTTGATGGTGACTTCGGGGTTGGCCTTGCGCGCACCGGGGATCCGCGCGCTGTCGACCTGCTCCCACACCTGGCCGTTGTCCAGCGTGTAGCGCTTGCCGCGGCCGAAGCCGGTGAACTCCCCGACCACGCGCGCGACGATCGGATCGCTCGAACCGAACGAGAGGAAGCCGCGGTGCGTGTCCTTCACCTGCTGCTCGGCCGCCTGGGCAGCGCGCGTGGTCTCCACCTGCAGCGTGCCGCGCATCCAGGCGTTGAGGTTGGCGAGCTCCTCGGGGCTCAGCTTGTCCAGGCCGGCGGCGCGGAATTCCTCGGGCGACATCCGCTGCTCGATCGGGCGCGCATCGGAGGCGGGCGCCGGCTGCTGCGCCAGGGCGGGCAGGGCGAAGGCAAGGGCAAGGGCGAAGACGGCGAGACTGCGGATCGGCATGGCCTGTTCCTCGGGACGGTCGGCGGCTAGTGTACGGAGTTCCCCACACCGGACGCAGTCGAGGTGAACGCCTCCCCGCTGCCGCCCCTGGACCCGGCCGGCTTCCGCGCGTTGCTCGACGCGCCGGACGCCGCGGCGCTGCGCGGCCCGTTGCGGGACGCGTTGCTGTCGGCCGCGGACGCGCCCATCCCGGTCTCCGATCCGCCCGCGGTGCTGGCGGGCACGCTGGAAGCCCTGGCCCGGCTCGATGCCGACGAGGAGGTGGTCGCCGCCGCCATCCTGCGCGCGCTGCCCGACCTGCACCGACGGCTCGGCGACGCCTTCGACCGCGATCATCCGGCGATCGTCGCGCTGGTCGAGGGGCAGCAGGCCGCCGCCCGGGTCTGGTCGCTGCATGCCGAACAGCGCGGCGCGGGCAGTGCCGAGGGCCTGCGCCGGCTGCTGCTCGCCATCGTCCGCGACCTGCGCGTGGTGCCGATCCTGCTCGCGCGCCAGCTGGCGCGGCTGCGCGAGGCGCCGGCGCTGCCCGGAGCCGACCGCCGCGCGTTGGCGGCGCTGA
The DNA here is from genome assembly GCF_054776035.1 of Luteimonas pelagia. NCBI lineage: Bacteria > Pseudomonadati > Pseudomonadota > Gammaproteobacteria > Lysobacterales > Lysobacteraceae > Luteimonas > Luteimonas pelagia. The sequence goes on from NZ_BAAHCG010000002.1 coordinate 78,381, forward strand.
CGCGCGACATCCATGCGCCGCTCGCGAACCGGCTGGGTATCTGGCAGCTGAAGTGGGAGCTCGAGGACCTGGCCTTCCGCCACCTGGAGCCGGAGACCTACCAGCGCATCGCCCGGTTGCTCGACGAGAAGCGCGCCGACCGCGAGCGGCACATCGCGCAGGCCCGCGCGGCGCTGGAGGCGTCGCTGGCGGCGCACGGCATCCGCGGCGACGTCGCCGGCCGGCCGAAGCACATCTACAGCATCTGGAAGAAGATGCAGCGCAAGGGCGTGCCGATCGGCGAGCTCTACGACCTGCGCGCGGTGCGCGTGCTGGTCGACGACGTGCAGGCCTGCTACGCCGCGCTCGGCGTGGTGCATGCGCTGTGGACGCCGGTCCCGAGCGAGTTCGACGACTACATCGCGCGGCCCAAGCGCAACGACTACCGTTCGCTGCACACCGCGGTGGTGGGGCCGGAGGGCCGGACGCTCGAAGTCCAGATCCGCACCCACGCGATGCACCAGCAGGCCGAACTGGGCGTGGCCGCGCACTGGAAGTACAAGGAGGGCGGCCGGTCGAGCCGGCATGGGGACGCGGCGATGGAGAAGCGCATCGCCTGGATGCGCCGCCTGCTGGAGGCGCCGGCCGAGGGCGACGCGGCCGACCTCATGGGCGAGATCCGCAGCGAGCTCGCCGAGGACCGCGTCTACGTGCTCACGCCCCGCGGCGAGGTGATCGACCTGCCGGCCGGCGCCACGCCGCTCGATTTCGCCTACCACGTGCACACCGAGGTCGGGCACCGCTGCCGCGGCGCGAAGGTCGACGGGCGGATCGTGCCGCTCGACCACCACCTGCGCAGCGGCGACCGCGTCGAGATCCTGACCGGCAAGGTGGCCGAGCCGCGACGCGACTGGCTCGTCGAGTCGAACGGCTTCCTGGCCAGCGCGCGTTCGCGCGAGAAGGTGCGCAGCTGGTTCCACAAGCTCGACCGCGCCCGCAACGTGCACGACGGCCGGGAGATCCTGGAGCGCGAATTCCGCCGGATGGGCCTGCTCGGCGCGGACACCGGCCCGGTGCTGGCGCGCTTCAACGTCTCGACCGAGGACGACCTGCTGGTCCTGCTCGCGCTCGGCGACGTGGGGCCCCACGCGGTGGCGCGCGCGCTCTCCGAACACGAACGCGGGCGCGAAGGCGCCACCCCGGAACGCGAGGCGCGGCCGGCGCGTCCCGCGCGGCCCGCGCGACGCGCCACGGACTTCGACGTGCAGGGCGTGGGCAACCTGCTCGTCCAGGTGGCCCGCTGTTGCCAGCCGCTGCCGGGCGAGGCGATCGCGGGCTACCTCACCGTCGGACGCGGCGTGACCGTGCACCGCGCCGACTGCGCCGCGCTGGCCCGGCTGGCCGCGCGGCAGCCGCAGCGCGTCCTTTCGGTCGAATGGGGCGCGCGCGACGGTGGACACGAGGTGGACGTGCAGGTCGTCGCGGTCGACCGCAAGGGGTTGCTCAAGGACGTGAGCAACGCGATCGCCCAGGCGGACGTGCACGTCGGCACGATCCGGGGCGAACCGCTGCGCGGCGGCGGGCGCGTCCGCCTGAACATGCGCCTGCGGGTCGGCGACTTCAGCCAGCTCTCCGGCGTGCTCGGCAAGCTGGCCGCGTTGCCCGGCGTCGAGGAGGCGCACCGGGCGTGAGTCGGGTGCCGCGCGCGGGAGGTGTCGCTTGACGGTCCCGCCTCGCAGGCGTGCGTGGCACGGGCGCGGATCGCCGCGTCCGGTGCCGGTGGCATGGGGTGCCGTGCGCGAATGGCCGTGGGCATGGATCGTGCCGCTGCTCGTGCTCGCGGCCGTGCTGCTGCTCGCGGTGCGCGTGCCGCTGGCCGAGCGGCTGTGGCCACGGTCGCGTGCGGACACGCTGCTGGTCGCGGCCGGGGAGGCGCTGGCGCATGGCCGGCTCACCGCCGCGGATGGCACCGGTGCCCGCGAGCTCTTCGAAGCCGCGCAGGCGCTGGATCCGGACGACGTCGAACCGCGGGCCGGGCTGGCCCGGGTCGCGCACGCCGCCGTCGCGCAGGCCCGCGAGGCGGTCGAGCGCGGCGACCACGGCGCCGCGCACCGGGCGCTCGCGCTCGCGCGCGGGCTCGACGCGCCGCGCGATGCCGTGGCGCCGGTCGCGGAGGCCTTGCGCCTGCGGGAAGCCCAGGGGGCGGACACCGAAGCGCTGCTCGAACGCGCCGCGCGGGCACGGGCCGCCGGCGACCTGGAGGGACGCGCAGGCTCCGCGTTGCCGCTGTACGCGCGCGTCCTGGCGTTGCATCCCGGGCATGCCACCGCGCTCGCGGGTCGCGAGGATGCGGTCGCCGACCTGCTGGAGCGGTCCCGCGACGCCGCGGGCCTGGGGCGCGTCGCCGAGGCGGTGGACCACCTGCGTCGCGCGCGCGGCTTCGATGCGGCGCACCCGGACCTGCCGGACAGCCAGGCCACGCTGGCCGCCGCCGTGGAACGACGGCGGGACGCGGCCGATGCGGCGCTGGAGGCGGGGCGCCTGGACGCGGCGGTGCACGCCTACCGCGAAGTGCTGTTCGCCGACCCGGACGACGGCCGTGCGGTCACGGGGCTGGCGCGCGTGGCGGCGGCGTGGGCGGGGCGCGCCTCGCGGCTGGCGGCGGATTTCAGGTTCGCACCCGCGGTCGAAGCGCTGGACAAGGCGCGCGAGGTGCATGCCGAGGCGCCGGAGGTCGCGCGCGCCGCCGACGACCTCCGCCAGGCACGGGCGGCGCATGCGCGGCTTCGGCCGGTCGGCGAACGGCCCACGGCACGGGCCGCCGTGCGCCTCGAGGACGCGTTGGACGGCATCGATCGGGCGGCCGCGCGGAACGAATGGCTCGCGCCGCCGGGCGACAGCGCATACGACCGGCTGCGCGTCGCGCGGACCCTCGCGCCGGACGATCCGCGCGTCGCACGCGCAGGCGAACGGTTGCGCGCGGGCGCGACGGCATGCTTCGCCGACGGCCTTCGGACGAACCGGCTGGCGCGCGCGGGCGAGTGCCTGTCGCTGCGCGGCGAACTCGGCGACGATCCCGCCCGGCTGGCCGCCGACCGGGGCGTCCTCGCTTCGCGCTGGATCGCCCATGGCGACGAGCGGCTGGGTGCCGGCGAACTGGACAACGCGCGGCGCGCCCTCGCACGCGCCCGCGCGCTCGACGCGGATGCCCCCGGGCTGCGGGAATTCGCCGCGCGCGTGGACCGCGCGCAGGCGGGGCGCTGAGCGACGGCCTCAGCCGCGCGATTCGTGCGACGCGACCTCGCGCAGCACCGTTTCGAGGCGTGCGGCGATCGATTGCCACGCGTGCGCGGCGACGTCATCGGCGCCGAGCGCGAATCCGTGATCCAGCGTGCCGGAGCGCTTGGCCGAGAGAAGCGACTGCAGGCGGGGGACGATGGCCGACGGTGTCTGCGCGCAGGTGACGCCCCGGCCCAGCGCCGCCAGCCGCGCCGCCGCGGCATCGTTGTCGACGTGCGGCGCCAGGTGCAGGACGGGACGGTTCGCCCCGAGGTACTCGTAGAACTTGCCGGGGACCTGGGCGGCGTCGTCGTTCGCGATGCTCACGAGCACGTCCGCGCGCCGCTGCGCCGCCAGTGCCTCGCGGTGCGGCAGGAAACCGAGGGCGCGGAAGCGCGACGGATCCCGGCGGCACGCGTCGCGCAGGACGTCGGGCAAGGCGATCGACGCCACGTTCAGGCGGACGCCGTCGACCGCCTCCACCGCCGCCACGAGGGCGCCGGCGGTGCGGAACGCATAGAAACTGCCGGTGTAGAGCAGTTCAAGCGTCCCGGGATCGAAGTCCACGATGCCCTCGTCGGCGGGTGCGGGGGCGGCGTCATAGCCCTGCGTCAGGACCGTGACGCCCGCGTGGCGGCCATGGCGCGTGGCCAGCAGGGCGGCGGCATCCGGGGTCGTCACCAGCACATGGTCGGCTCCGGCGCAGACGGACGATTCGAGCGCGTGCGCGCGCCGGCGCCAATGGCGCGGCGTGTAGGGCGCCAGCACCGGGTCGCCGAGGTCGGCGACCAGCGGATGGCCCGCGGCGCGCGCCGCCAGTCCGACTTCGAGGCTCGTCGCCGGCTCGTGGGAGGCGATGACGACGTCGGGGCGGAAGTGCCGGAGCACGTCGGGCAGCGCGCGCAACGCGATGGCGCGCCACTCGCCCCGCAGGTCGGGATACCAGAGGCGCTCGGCGAGCGCCTGCAGGATCCGCGATACCCGGTGCTTGAGCCCGCCACGCGACGCTCGGGCCGGCGGTGCCGTCGGCGCCGCCGGCAACCTCGACGCCCGGGCGCGCATGCGCCGGTTCCTCCGCCACGCGACGAGGCCACGGAACAGTCCCGCGTGGGTGCGGTGCACCCGCACGCCGCCGGGCAGGTCGGGCAGCCCCACCGACGCGCCCCCGAGGTCGATCGTCAGCACGTGCACTTCATGTCCGCGCAGCGCCAGCTCCCTCGACAGGTAGGCCCAGCGCAGCGACTGCGGCGACGGACTGGGCGGGAACTCGTAGGCGACCAGGAGGATGCGCATCGCGTCAGGCCTCCGGGCGGCCGAGGTCGCGCCGCGCGACGTCACGCGCGGACTCGGCGGAGAACCGCCCGGCGACGGCCTGCAACGCGTTGCGCGAAATCGAATCCCACAGCGCGCGGTCGCGATACACGCGCACGACCGCGTCCACCAGTCCGTCCGCGTCGGACGCGACCAGCACGTCGTGGCCGTCCGCCAGCCCCATGCCTTCCGCGCCGCAGGGCGTGGTCACCACCGGCTGCCCGTGCGCCATGCTCGCGTTGACCTTGCCCTTCACGCCGGCGCCGAAGCGGAGCGGCACGAGCGCCACCCGGCAGCCCTCCAGCCACGGCGTGACGTCCGGGACGTGGCCATGGACGCGGATCCCGGCGACCCCGCGTGCCGCCGCGGCGAGGTCGGCGGGCATGCCGGCGCCGATGAGGTGGAGTTCGACGCCGGGAAGCGCCTCGCGCACGCGCGGGAAGAGCTCACGCACCAGCCACCGGCAGGCGTCGGTGTTGGGCGGGTGCCGGTGCCCGCCGACGAACACGATGCCTTCGCGTTCGTCGTACGGGCGCCCCGGTGTCGTGCGGGCGACGATGTTCGAAAGGATCCCCACGCGGGCGCCGGGGCACGCGGCACGCAGGGCCTCGCGCTCGTGGTCGCTCACGACCCAGGTCGCATCCGCCATCCGGACCAGCGCCAGCTCGCGTTGTTGCGTGCGCCGCGCGTGCCGCCCGAGGCCACCGAGGCCGTTGAGCGCCGCCTCGCGTCCTTCGCGGACGTGGTGCAGGTCGACGGTGTCGAACACCAGGCGCGCCCCGGGGGCGATCGCGCGCAGGTACGGGAGCCAATGGCCGGCGACGCCATGCCGGGCGACGATCGCCGCCCGGATGTCGCGCGCGTGGCGTGCGAGCCAGCGACGGGGCGCATGGGACACCACGCCGACGCCGATCCCGGCAAGGATCCGCTCCGCGTCCGCATCGCCGCCGGCATCCGCGACCATGACGACCTGCCAGCCATCCGCGACCAGCAGGCGGAGCAGGTGGACGAGGCGGACGGAACCGGAGTCGCGGTCCTCGCGCGGCAGTTCGGATTCCACGACGACGAGGAGCGGCCGGCGCGGGTCGTGGCGGGGGGTGCCGCGGGCGGCGGCATGGCCGGGAAGCGGGGTGCCGTGCCGGGCGCGCGCGATCGTGGCGCGCCAGCCACGCGCGTGCACGCTGCCGGCGAACCGGTGGAAGGTCGCGCGCGCGCGCCGGACCTGGAACAGGAGTTCGTGGAACAGGATCTCGGGGTACACGTCGTCCGTGCCTGGTGAATGGATGGACACCGCGCCGCCGCCCCGGCGTTCCGTGTGTCCGCCGCCCCTGCGCTAGACTCGCGCTTCCGCAGGCCCGTCCTGCCATTGTCGCATTTCCGTGGCCCGCAACGATCCGGACGACTTCGACGACGACGACGGCGCCGGCGCGCCGGACTGGCGCCGCAGGCTGCTGACCTGGGCCCTCGCGGCCGCGGGGCTCGGGCTCGGCTTCCTCGTGCCGTACATGCTCTACCTCAACCACCAGGTCGGGGAGCGGTTCGGCCAGTTGCAGTGGCAGTTGCCCACCCGCGTGTTCGCGCGTCCGCTCGAACTGCGCAACGGGCTGGCGATGGACGCGGCGACCCTCAAGACCGAGCTCGACGCGGCCGGCTACTTCGAGGACGGCGCGGGCGTGCGGCCCGGGAGCTACGCGCGCAACGAAGGCCGCTGGCTGATCGCCAGCCGGGGTTACCACGACGTCGACGGCGCCGTCGCGCCGCGCCGCATCGCCGTCCGGCTGTCGCGCGGACGCGTCGCCTCCGTGGCCGATGCCGCGCGCGACCAGGCGCTCGAGGCCGCGCGCCTGGACCCGGCACGCATCGCGACGCTGTACGGGCAGAAGCAGGAGGAGCGCCGCCTCGTCGCGCTCGACGAGGTCCCGGAGCTGCTGGTGACCGGCCTGCAGGCCGTCGAGGACCGCGACTTCAAGGACCACAACGGCATCGACCTGCGCGGCATCGCGCGCGCGCTGTGGGCGAACCTGCGCGCGGGCGAGACGGTGCAGGGCGCAAGCACGCTCACGCAGCAGCTCGCGCGCAGCGGCTTGCTGGGCATCGGGCGCGAGGTGACCTACACGCGCAAGTTCAACGAGATCCTGTACGCGATGCTGATCGAGGCGCGCTACGACAAGCGCACGATCCTCGAGACCTACCTCAACCAGGTGTACCTGGGGCAGCGGGGCGCGCAGGCGATCCATGGCGTCGCTGCGGCATCGGAGTTCTGGTTCGGCCGCGACCTGTCGAACCTCACCACGAGCCAGGTGGCGCTGCTGATCGGCATCATCCGCGGGCCCTCGTACTACGACCCGCGCCGCAACCCCGAGCGCGCGAAGGAACGCCGCGATTTCGTGCTCGACAAGATGCTGGAGACCGGGCTGATCGACGCCGAGGCGCACGCCGACGCGATCGACGACGATCTCGGGGTCACCGAGCAGCCGGGCAGCGTCGCCAACCGCTTCCCCGCGTACGTCGACCTGGTCCGCCGGCAGCTCGCGCGCGAGTTCCCGGCCGACGCGCTGGCCGGCGCCAACCTGCGGGTGATGACCGCGATGTCCCCGTCGGCCCAGGCGTATGCCGAGGGTGCCGTGCGGCGCACGCTCGAGGCGCTCGACAAGCAGAACCGGCCGCCGCTGGAAACAGGCGTGGTGGTCACCGACGTGCACGGCGGCCAGGTGGTCGCGGTGGTGGGGAGCCGGACCTTCGACAAGCCCGGCTTCAACCGCGCGGTCGAGGCGCAGCGGCCGGTCGGCTCGCTGCTCAAGCCGTTCGTCTACCTGCTCGCGCTCGCGCAGCCGGGCCAGTGGTCGCTGGCGAGCTGGGTCGATGATTCGGACGTCACCGTCACCCTCGGCAACGGCCGGCGCTGGTCGCCCGACAATTCCGATGGCCGCAGCCACGGCACCGTCCGCCTGATCGACGCGCTCGCCCGGTCGTACAACCAGGCCACCGTGCGCGTCGGCATGCAGGTGCACCCGGAGCGGCTGGCGGACCTGGTGCGCACGCTCGCGGGCGTCGAAGCCGAGCCGAACCCGTCGCTGATCCTCGGCTCGACCGACCAGAGCCCGTACGCGATGGCGCAGCTGTACCAGTTCCTCGCGTCCGGCGGCGAGATCCAGCCGCTGCGCGCGGTGCGCGGCGTGCTGGACGCCGAAGGCCGCGCCCTCAACCGCTACGACACCGATCCGGCGCCGGCGCAGGAGGGCGACGCGATCGCCGCGCGCCTGGTGACACTGGCGCTGCAGCATGCGGTCACCTCGGGTACCGGCCGGCAACTGGTCAGCGACGGCCTCGGCCACCTCAAGGCGGCCGGCAAGACCGGCACCAGCAACGACGGCCGCGACAGCTGGTTCGCCGGCTACACCGGCGACCACCTCGCGGTCGCGTGGGTCGGCAACGACAAGAACGAGGCCACGGGCCTGTACGGCGCGACCGGCGCGATGCGCGTCTGGTCGGCGCTGTTCGCGCGGCTGCCGAGCCGGACCCTCGACGTCGGCGACGACGGCCTGGAATGGGCCTGGGTGGTCCAGTCCAACGCCACCGACGCCGACTGCCCGCAGGCCCGCCGCTTCGCGTTCGTCGAGGGCTTCGTGCCGCCGTACCAGCCGTGCTACGTGCCGCAGCCCGATCCCTACTACGACGGCGAGTCGGAGGAAGGCCGGAGCTGGCGCGACTGGTTCGGCTGGGGCGACCGGCGTGATCCGGCACGCGAGGCCGAGGCCGCGCCGCCCGAGCCCGCGCCGGCACCGGCGCCGGAAGAGGAGTTCGTGCCGTGATGCGTGCTTGGCTGCCAGTCATTGGATTCGCTTTCCTGCTGGGAGCATGCGCATCGGCACCCCCGCCGGTCGAGGCGCCGGTGCTGACGACGGCGACGCCCGCGCAGCAGGTGGCGGCCGTCCGTGCCGTCGCGGGGGTCGAGGACACCGAGCTGGCGGTCGCGCCCCTGCGTGACCCGCGCATCGGCGACCTGCGTGCCCGCGCATCCGCGGCCGAGCGCGCCGGCCAGCCCGCGGACGCCGCCGCGGCCATCGACGAGGCGCTCGCCATCGCACCGGGTGACCCCGAATTGCTGCAGGAGCGCGCCGAAGTCGCCCTGTTGCTGGGGCAGCCGGCGGATGCCGAACGGCTCGCGCGCCAGGCGTGGGGCCTGGGGTCGAAGGTCGGCCCCCTGTGCCGCCGGCACTGGGCGACGGTCGAGCAGGCGCGGCTGGTCGCCGGGGACGCGGACGGCGCGGCGGAAGCGAAGGCCGCGATCGGTGCGTGCACGCTCGGACGCCCGCCCCGCTATTGAGCGCGGCATGCCCGTCCTGCCCGTGATGAACGGCGCGCCATGCGCGCCCGTGCACTCCAGATGTCCCAACTGACCGAAGCCACGCGCGCCGCCCTCTCCGAGGGGGGTGCGCTCGCGGGCGACCTGCCGGGCTTCGTGCCGCGGCCGGCGCAGCAGCGACTGGCCGGATCCGTCGCGTCCGCGTTCGAGTCGCGCGGGGAACTCCTCGCCGAGGCGGGCACCGGAACGGGCAAGACGTTCGCCTACCTCGTACCGGCGCTGCTTTCGGGGCTGCGCACGATCGTGTCGACCGGCACGCGTGCGCTGCAGGACCAGCTCTACCACCGCGACCTGCCGCGCGTGCGCGACGCGCTCGGAACGGGGCTGAAGACGGCACTGCTCAAGGGGCGTGCCAACTACCTGTGCCGCTACCGGCTGGAACAGGCCAAGGGCGAGCCGAAGCTCGCCTCGCGCGAGCAGGTGGCCCAGTTCCAGCGCATCGTCGCGTGGTCGGGCCGCACGCGCGCCGGCGACCTGGCCGAACTCGAGTCGCTTCCCGAGGATTCGCCCCTCTGGCCGCTGGTCACCAGCACGGCGGACAACTGCCTCGGGTCCGAATGCCCCTTCTGGGACGAGTGCTTCGTCGTCCAGGCCCGCCAGCGCGCGCAGGCCGCCGACCTCGTGGTGGTGAACCACCACCTGCTGCTGGCGGACCTCGCGCTCAGGCAGGAGGGCTTCGGCGAGATCCTGCCCGGGGCGGAGGCGTTCGTGGTCGACGAGGCCCACCAGTTGCCGGACCTGGCGGCGCAGTTCTTCGGCGAGGCGCTGAGCGCGCGGCCGCTGGTGGAGCTCGCGCGCGACGCGCTCGGGGAATGCCGCGACGTCCCCGGCGCGCTGGCCGTGCTGCAGGCGCCGGCGATGCGACTGGAGCAGTCGGTGCGCGCGCTGCGCGCGGCGATGGAACCGCTGCCGCAGCGTGGCACGCGGTCGCAGGCCCTGTCGGCCGGCGACGTCGTCGCGGCACTGGACACGCTGGGCGAGGCGCTCGCCGGTCTTGCCGAATCACTGGGGCCGCTCCGCGATGCCTCCCCGGGCATGGAGGGTTGCCACGCCCGCGCGCGCGAGTTCGCCACCCGCCTGGCCCGCTGGCGAGGGGAGGAGGAAATGGGGGAAAGGGAGTCAGGTTCACCTTCGTCCGACAGCGTCGCAGCAGACACGCCATCACAGGAAAACGAACCTGACCCCATTTCCGTGCACTGGTTCGAGCTGACGCCACGCGGTTTCAGGCTCAGCCGCACGCCGCTCGACGTCTCCGCCCCGCTGGCCGCGCACCGCGCGCAATCGCGCGCGGCCTGGGTGTTCACCTCCGCGACCCTGTCGGTGGCCGGCGGCTTCGACCACATCGCCGCGCGCCTGGGCCTGTCGTCGCCCGCGACGCTGCTCGAGCCAAGCCCCTTCGACTGGGCACGGCAGGCGCTGTGCTACCTGCCCACCCGCATGCCGCCGCCGATGGACCGCGGCTACACGTCCGCCGTGGTCGACGCGGTCTGGCCGGTGCTGGAGGCATCGGCCGGACGCGCGTTCCTGCTGTTCGCGTCGCACCGTGCGCTGCGCGAGGCGGCCGCGGCGCTGCGCGAGGCGAAGGCTCCCTGGCCCCTGTTCGTGCAGGGCGAGGGGCCCCGCCACCTCCTGCTGCAGCAGTTCCGCGGCTCGGGCAACGGCGTGCTGCTGGGCGCGGCGAGCTTCCGCGAGGGCGTCGACGTGGCGGGCGACGCGTTGTCGGTCGTGGTGGTCGACAAGCTGCCGTTCGCGGCGCCGGACGATCCGGTGTTCGAGGCGCGGCTGGAGGCGATCCGCCGCGCGGGCGGCAACCCGTTCCGCGACGAGCAGTTGCCCCAGGCGGTCATCGCGCTCAAGCAGGGCGTCGGCCGGCTGATCCGCACCGAGACCGACCGCGGCATCCTCGTGCTCTGCGATCCCCGCCTCGTCGGCAAGTCCTACGGGCGCGTGTTCCTCGATTCGCTGCCGCCGCTGCCCAGGACGCGTTCTGTGGACGACGTGGCGGCGTTCTTCCACCGCGACGACGCGCGCCCGCGCGCGGCGGGCGGCGTATCCTCTCCGGCCGGCCCGTGACCGGCCGCACGCCCGGTTCCCGCGAATGAGACTCCTCGCCTTCGAGACCTCGACCGAAGCTTGTTCCGTCGCGCTGTGGCTCGACGGCGAGGTGCGCGAGCGGTTCGAGGTCGCGCCGCGCCGGCATGCCGAACTCTCGCTGCCCTGGGCCCAGGCGTTGCTCGACGAGGCGGGCCTGGCGCGCAGCCAGCTGGACGCGATCGCGGTCGGCCGGGGTCCCGGTGCGTTCACCGGCGTGCGCCTCGGGATCTCGATGGCGCAGGGCATCGCGCTCGCGCTCGACCGGCCGGTGGTGCCGGTGTCCACGCTCGCGGCGCTCGCGATGCAGGGTCGGGGCGCGCGCGTGCTGGCGGCCATCGACGCGCGCATGGGCGAGGTCTACTGGGATGCGTACGAATGCGTGGGCGGCGAGCCCCGGTCGCTCGCCGGCGAACGGGTGGATCCGCCCGGCGCGGTCGAACCGCCCGGCGATGCAGGCGGGTGGCACGGGGTCGGCACGGGTTTCGACGCCGTCGATGGCGCGCTCCGCGAGCATCTGGAGGCGCGCCTGGCGGCGGTCGACGCGAAGTCGCTGCCGCGGGCCGCGGATGTCGCGCGCCTCGGGGCCCATGCGGCCGCGCGCGGCGAACTGCTCGCGCCCGAACGCGTCGAGCCGGCCTACCTGCGCAACCGCGTCGCGCTCACGCTCGTCGAACAGGCACGGGCGCGCGAAGGCCGCTGAGCGGCGCGGCCCGCCCGGGCTCACCGGTCGACCAGCCCGCCCCCCGGCAGGAACTGCCAGGTCCGGGTGACGTGCAGCACGTCGATGTCCTCGACCGTCGCCGGCAGCGGCGGGTAGGGCTCGGCGAGGCGGGCGATGCGCAATGCGGCGTCGTCGAGCAGGCGGTGGCCGCTCGACTGGATCACGTCCGCGCGCTCGACCGAGCCGTCGCGCCGGATCGCCACGCTGATCACCAGCTGGCCGGCCAGCCGCCGGCGCCGGGCCTCGTCCGGGTAGTTGAGGTTGCCGATCCGCTCGACGCGGTCCACCCATTCGCGCAGGTAGCCCGCCCAGGCGTATTCCTTCGTGCTGGCGGACACGAACTTGCGTTTCGGGCGCTTGGCGTAGCGTTCGGTCCGCATGTGGATCTCGGCCGCCAGCCGCGCCATGGCCTGGTCGCGTTCGATCTTCTCGCGTCCCTCGGGCAGCGGACGCACGTCCGTCTCGGGCGGCGTCTGGCGGGGCGTCGGCATCGCCTCGGCGCCGCGCGTGCTGGCAAGCAGCCGGTCGCGCGGCGGCGGTTGCGGGGCAGGCGACTGCGCGCGCTGCTGCAGGGGCGCGTCGCCGGGGGTCTCGCGGGGCACCTGTCCGGCCTGCGGGTCGCGCGGCCGGCGCGGGGTCTCGTGCTCGCCGCCGCCGACGTTGCTGGCCTGGGCGAGGAAGTCGGCCTGCTCGGGCGTCAGCGCGCTGCGCGTGCCGGTCAGGATCACGTCGAGCGTCGGCACCACGGGGGCGGCGTCCTCGAGGGCGAAGCCCACCCCCAGCACCACCATCGCGTGCAGCAGCAGCGACAGCACGGTGGTCGCGCCCAGGCGCTGGCCATCGCCGAGCGGCACGGGCGCGGGCAGGGGCGGGGCGTGGGCCGAGGTCACGGGGTGCGGTGAGCCGCCTCGATGGCATCGAACAGCATGCCGGCGATGTTCGACCCGGTCGCCGCGTCGATCTCGCGGATGCAGGTGGGGCTGGTGACGTTGACCTCGGTCAGGAAGTCGCCGATGACGTCCAGGCCCACGAACCGCATCCCGCGCCGGCGCATCTCGGGCCCCACCTGCGCCGCGATCCAGCGGTCGCGCTCGCTGAGCGGCCGCGCCACGCCCCGTCCGCCCACGGCGAGGTTGCCCCTGAACTCGTCGCCCTGCGGGATGCGCGCCAGGCAGTGGTCGACCGGCTCGCCGTCGACCAGCAGGATCCGCTTGTCGCCCTGGCTGATCTCCGGGATCCACCGTTGGGCCATGGCGAAGTGCCGGCCGCCCGCGGTGAGCGTCTCGAGGATGACGTTGAGGTTGGCGTCCCCGTGGCTGGCACGGAAGATCGAGCGCCCGCCCATGCCGTCCAGCGGCTTGAGCACGGCGTCCCGGTGGGCGTGGACGAACGCCTTGAGGTCGCTGGCATGGCGGCTGACCAGGGTCGGCGGGCAGCACTGCGGGAACAGCAGCGCGGCGAGCTTCTCGTTGTAGTCGCGCAGCCCCTGCGGGTCGTTGACCACGCGCGCCCCCTGCGACTGCGCGATCCCCAGGACGAGGCTGTCGTGCAGGTAGTCGGCGTCCACCGGGGGGTCCTTGCGCATCAGCACCAGGTCGTTCGCGCCGAAGGCGCGGGTCGACGCGTCGCCCAGCGTGTACCAGTCCGCCGGATCGTCGCGGACCGCCAGCGGCGCCACGCGCGCGCGCGCCTCGCCGCCGGCCAGCGAGAGGCCGCCGGGCAGCACGTAATGCACGGGCCAGCCGCGGCGCTGCGCCTCCAGCAGCATGGCGAAGGTGGAGTCCTTGGCGGTGTTGATCGACCCGATCGGGTCCATCACCACGACCACGTCGGGCGGCGCTGCGCTGGCCATGCGGTCCGGTCCGGAATCGCGGGAGGCGCGATCGTAGCAAGGCCCGCGCGGCGCCCACCGGGCCCGTGGCGTGAGCCGGGTCGCATCGCCGCGTTCAGGTTCCCGCGCGAGCGGGGCGCGGCTTGACACGTCGCCTTCGGACTGGGATATAGACGGTCGTTCTCGCGATGCCGGCGCACGCCGACCGGGTCGCGTTCCAGGGGAAAAACACGATGCAGGACGAGGGTCGGCCCAGCAGCCTCGAAGGCTTGCGGGTCATGGTGATCGACGATTCGAAGACGATCCGGCGCACGGCCGAGACGCTGCTCAAGCGGGAGGGCTGCGAGGTGGTGACCGCCACCGACGGCTTCGAGGCCCTGGCCAAGATCGCCGACCAGCAGCCGCAGCTGATCTTCGTGGACATCATGATGCCGCGCCTGGACGGCTACCAGACCTGCGCGCTGATCAAGAACAACCAGTTGTTCAAGCAGACGCCGGTCATCATGCTGTCCTCCAAGGACGGCCTGTTCGACAAGGCGCGCGGCCGCATCGTCGGCTCCGAGCAGTACCTCACCAAGCCGTTCACGCGCGAGGAGCTCCTCGACGCGATCCGCAAGCACGTCAACGCCTGACCGGGGGGCAGGCAATCGCATGGCACGCATTCTCCTGATCGAGGACTCGCCGACCGACACGGCGGTGCTCACCCAGCTGCTCGAGCGCAACGGCCACCAGGTGCTGACCTCCGGGAGCGCCGAGGACGGCATCCCGATGTGCAAGCGCGAGCTGCCGGACCTTGTCCTCATGGACGTGGTGCTGCCGGGCATGAACGGCTTCCAGGCCACCCGCGCGCTGTCGCGCGACGCGGCGACCAGCGCCATCCCGGTGCTGATCGTCAGCACCAAGGGGATGGAGACCGACAAGGCCTGGGGCCTGCGCCAGGGCGCGAAGGACTACATCGTCAAGCCGCCGCGCGAGGACGCGCTGATCGCCCGGATCAACGAGCTCCTCGGCGGCTGACATGGCCGACCGGACTCCCCGCGGCGGCGCCACGCCGTTCGAGATCGTCGCCGACTACGAGCGCAAGAGCCTGGCGCATGTCGCCGGCCTGCCGGAGCAGCTCGACGCGCCCGGCCTGTGGCGCGGCGTGGGCTACCGCATCGGCCGCCAGCGCCTGGCGTCGGGCTTCGGCGAAGTGGTGGAGATCCTGACCCTGCCCGTGGTCACGCCCGTGCCCGGCTCGCAGCCGTGGATGCTCGGCGTCGCCAACGTCCGCGGCAACCTGCTGCCGGTCGTCGACCTCAAGCAGTTCCTGGAAGGCGAGCGGACCGTCGTGCACGAGGGGCAGCGGATGCTCGTCGTGCGCCAGCCCGGCGGCGACGTGGCGGTGCTGATCGACGAGCTGTACGGCCAGCGCAGCTTCAACGAGCCGCAGATGATCGACGCCGCCGAGGTCGCCACCGGCCGCTACGCCCATTTCGTCGACCGTGCCTACCGGCTCGGAGACCACCCCTGGGGGGTGTTCAGCCTGGAACGGCTGGCCCGCACGCCCGAGTTCAGACAAGCCGCGGCCTGAGCCGCCGACAAGACGCAGCAACGAGGTCAGACCCATGAGCACCACGATGGACAACGTTACCGGCAAGGCCCGCAACCTCGGGGTCAACTTCTGGCTGATCGTGCTGGCGATCTCCGTCGTGGTGCTGGCCGCCAATACCGGCGTCGCGACCTGGCAGGGCGGTCGCCTGGCGGGCGCGAGCACGTCCGCCGCCGACCTGCAGGTGCTTTCGCAGCAGCTCGCGATCCAGGGCCAGGAATCGGTCGCCGGCGACGCCGAGGCGTTCGCCGATTTCCGCGAGACCAAGCAGGCCATCGACCAGGACGTGAAGACGCTCCAGGATCGCTACGGCAACGAGCCCGGCGTCGGTGGCGAGATCGCCGAGACGGCGCAGACCTGGGCGCCGATGGCCGAGAGCGCTGAACAGCTGCTCGCCTCGCAGGAGGCGGTGCTCGGCCTTGCCGGCAACGCGCAGACGTTCAACGCCCGCGTCCCCGACCTGCAGGCGCAGCTCAACGAGGCGGTCCGCGGCCTGTCGGCCGGCGGCGCCCCGCCGGCGCAGGTCTACAACGCGCTGCAGATGGTCGTGACGTCGGCGGCGATGGCCCGCCGCATCGCGGAGATCCAGGCCGGCGGCGCCGGCGCGCCGCTCGCGGGCGATGCGCTGGCGCGCGACGCCGCGCTGTTCGACCGGAACATGGCGGCGCTGCGCGAGGGCGACAACCGCGTCACCGCGGGCGGCGCCGTCGCCTCGCTCAACCAGGCGAACACCGTGTGGACGGAGATGAAGGAGGCGCTGGACGCCATCCTCGCCGCCTCGCAGAACCTGTTCGCGGCGCAGGCGGCCGCCGAGTCGCTGACCGCGCGCTCGGACCAGCTGCTCGCGGACGCGCGCAACCTCTTCGACGCGTTCACCGCCTTCGGTTCGGTGCGCGACACCCGGCCGTTCCCGAATTTCTGGATCGGCGTCGCGGCCGGCATCGCGCTGCTGGTGTCCATCGCCGGCCTGCTGTTCGCGCTGTACCGCCAGCAGCAGAAGCGCTACCAGACCACCAAGGAGCTCAATGACCGCAACCAGGAGGCGATCATGCGCCTGCTGGACGAGATGGGCTCGCTCGCGGAAGGCGACCTGACCGTCAAGGCCACGGTCACCGAGGACATGACCGGCGCGATCGCGGACTCGATCAACTTCGCCGTCGAGCAGCTGCGCAGCCTGGTGCAGACGATCACCGACACCTCGGTGCAGGTGGCGTCCAGCGCGCAGGAGACGCAGGCCACCGCCATGCACCTGGCCGAGGCCGCCGAGCACCAGGCGCAGGAGATCAACTCCGCGTCCAACCGGATCACCGAGATCGCGGCCAGCATCGACCAGGTCTCGAAGAACTCCGCCGAATCGGCCGAGGTGGCGCAGCGCTCGGTGCGGATCGCGACCAACGGCGCCGGTGTCGTGCGCCAGACGATCGCGGGCATGGACTCGATCCGCGACCAGATCCAGGAGACGTCGAAGCGGATCAAGCGACTCGGTGAAAGCTCCCAGGAAATCGGCTCGATCGTCGAACTGATCAACGACATCTCCGAGCAGACGAACATCCTCGCGCTGAACGCGGCCATCCAGGCGGCGTCCGCGGGCGAGGCGGGCCGCGGCTTCGCGGTCGTCGCCGACGAAGTGCAGCGACTCGCCGAGCGCGCCTCCAACGCGACCAAGCGCATCGAGACGCTGGTGCAGACGATTCAGGCCGACACCAACGAAGCCGTCAGCTCGATGGAGCAGACGACTTCCGAGGTGGTCGCGGGCGCCCGGCTGGCCGAGGACGCCGGTACCGCGCTGGGCGAGATCGAAAAGGTGTCGTCCGACCTGTCGAACCTCATCCAGGGCATCTCGACCGCGGCGCAGCAGCAGTCCGGCGCGGCGGCCAACATCACCCAGGCGATGAACACCATCCAGCAGATCACGACGCAGACCTCGCAGGGCGCCAGCCAGACCGCCGAGTCGATCGGCAACCTGGCCCAGCTCGCCGCGGACCTGCGTCGCTCGGTCGCCGACTTCAAGCTGCCGGCCTGACCGCGGGGACGTTCGCCAGGATGAGCCGTACCGCACCCGGACGCAGCGCGACGCGCGACGCCCCGACCGACCGCAAGGGAGGCGGGCGATGAGCGCGATCAGCGACGCCATCGACACGACCACGCTCGGCTGGATCAAGCCGGAGCTGGACGAGACCCTGCGCCAGGCCCGGCACGAGATCGAGGCCTTCGCGGACGAGCCCAGCGACACCAGCCGCATGCGCTTCTGCGCCGGGTTCCTGCACCAGGTGCACGGCACGCTGCGGATGGTCGAGCTGTACGCCCCGGCCATGGTGGCCGAGGAGATGGAGCGGCTCGCGCAGTCGCTGGCCGGGCCGGGCGTGCCGGACCACGAGGACGCC
The DNA here is from genome assembly GCF_054776035.1 of Luteimonas pelagia. Classification (NCBI taxonomy): domain Bacteria; kingdom Pseudomonadati; phylum Pseudomonadota; class Gammaproteobacteria; order Lysobacterales; family Lysobacteraceae; genus Luteimonas; species Luteimonas pelagia. The sequence continues at coordinate 95,937 of NZ_BAAHCG010000002.1, forward strand.
TGCGCGGCGCTGATGCGCGGCGTGGTCCAGCTGCCGGACTACCTGGAGCGCCTGCAGGGCGGCCACCGCGACATCCCCGTGGTGCTGCTGCCGCTGCTCAACGAATTGCGCGCCGCGCGTGGCGAAGGCGGCCTGTCGGAAAGCGTGCTGTTCTCGCCCGACCTTGACCGGCCGCTCCCCGAGACGCTCGCCGCGCCCACGCCGCAACCGCGGCAGGCCCGCCAGGCCGAACAGTCGGGCCATCTGGATGCGCTGCGCGACGCGCTGGCGCAGTGGCCCGAGGATGGCGCGCCCGCCGATGCCGCCGCGCTCGCGGCCGCCATCGACGGGCTGCTCGCGAGCGCGGGCCACGAAGCCGAACGCCGCATGCTGTGGGTCGCCGAAGGCGTGGCCGAGGCGATCCGCGACGGCGCGCTCGCCTCCTCCGCGTCGCTGCGCCAGGCGTTCGCGGCCGTCGAGCGCGAGGCGCGCCGGATGTCGGACGACAACGGCTTCAGCGCGCCGCGCGCCGAACCGACCTTCGAGCCGACCCGCCAGCTGCTCTACCACGTCGCCCACGGGGACGCGGCCCACCCGTCGCTGGACCGGCTGCGCGACACCTTCGCGCTCAACCGCCAGGCGCCGAGCGAATCGGAACTGGCGCACGCGCGCGGCAGCATGAGCGGGCACAACCGCGCACTGCTGGACACCGTGGCGGCGGCGATCAAGGAGGACCTGCTGCGCGTCAAGGACGCGCTCGACCTCCACCTCCGCTCGGGACAGGCCGGCGTCTCCGAACTGCAGCCGCAGGTCGACGCGCTGGGCCGCGTGGCGGACACGCTGGGCATGATGGGCCTGGGCGTTGCGCGCAACGTCGTCCTGCAGCAGCGCGACGCGATGCACGACATCGTCTTCGGCAGCCGCACGGCGGACGAGGGCGCGCTGCTGGACGTGGCGGGTGCGCTGCTCTACGTGGATGCGTCGCTCGACGACCAGGTCGCACGCCTCGGCCTGCCCGACGCCCCTGGCGAGGACATGGCCGCCGGCGAGGCGCGCAAGGTCCTGGACATCCTCGTGCGCGAGGCGATCTCGAACTTCAGCGACGCGCGCCAGGCGTTCGTCGCGTTCGTCGAGACGAGCTGGGACCACGCCGAACTGGCCGAGGTCCCGCGCCTGCTGGAGGAAGTCGCCGGCGCCCTGCGGATCCTCGAACTGCCGCAGCCGGCCGGGTACCTGGCCGGCGTGCGCCGCTACACCGAGGTCGAGCTGATCGGCCGCAAGCGGGTGCCGAACGGCCAGCAGCTGGACACCCTGGCCGATGCGCTCGCCAGCCTCGAGTACTACCTCGAAGCGCTCCGCGACCAGCGGCCCAACCGGGGCGACATCCTCGACATCGCCCGGCAGAGCCTGGAAGGCCTGCGCTACTGGCCGCTGCCGGAAGCCGATGCGGAGACCGGATCGGACGAGGCGATCGAGGCCGGCGCCGACGCGATGGAAGCACCGCGATCCGAGCCGGCCGTCCCGTCCGAACCCGCCTCGCCCGAGCGGCAGGAGGACACGGGCGTGGCGCATGGCGAGGACGCGCATGTCCCGGCCCCGGAGGCGACCGAGGCCGCCGCGCCGGCGGGCGACGCCGCCCCGGCCCCCGTCGAATCGCCGGAGGACGCCACGCCGGTGCCGGCGCCCGTGGGCACCGGGCTGGCGGGCGGCTTCGAATCGAACGAAGACATCGACGACGAGATCCGGGAGGTCTTCCTCGAGGAATTCGAGGAGGAGATCGGAAACCTCGACGCCATGCTGCCCGGCTGGAAGGCGGCGCCGGACGACATGGAGCGCCTGCGGCCGATCCGCCGCGTGTTCCATACGCTCAAGGGCAGCGGCCGGCTGGTGGGCGCGAAGATCCTCGGCGAGTTCAGCTGGAAGGTGGAGAACATGCTCAACCGGGTGCTTGACGGCACCCGCCCCGCCAGTCCGGCGGTGATTGCGCTCGTCGACCAGGCCTTCCTCACCCTGCCGCAGCTGCACGCCGCGCTGAAGGGCGAGGGCACCCTCACCGCCGACCTGGCCGGACTGGAGGCACTCGCCGACCGCGTGGCCGCCGGCGAGGAAGCCTTCCATGCCGCGCCGCGGCCCGACCCGGAACCGCTCGCCGATGCCGGGCAGGCCGAGGCCGAGGTGGCCGCCGGTCGGATGGACGGGGACGCCGCCGGATCGACCGGAGCGATGGAGGACGGGACCGCCGCGGACGTCGGCGTCGACGTCGACGCCGTCGAGACCGTCGAGGCGAGCGTCGACCCGGTCCTGCTGGAAATCCTCGCCGCCGAGGCGGCGGGCCACCTGTTGACGATCGAAGCCTGGCTGGACGCCGCCCGCGCCGCGCCCCGCCAGGCCGACGACGGGCTGCTCCGCGCCGTGCACACGATGAACGGCGCCTTCGCGATGACCGAAGTCCCGTCGATCACCGAGGTGATCACGCCGACGGAAGCCTGGGTGAAGCGCCTGCTGGTCGCGGGCGTTCCCTCCGACGACGCCGGTGTCTCGGCCCTCGAGGACGTGGCCGGAGCGATCCGCAGGACGCTGGACGCGCTGCAGCAGGAGCGCCCGCGCGTGCCGGTGTTCGCGGAACTCGCCGCGCGCATGGTCGCCCTGCGCGACACGCTGCCCGAGGTCCGCCAGCCGGTGCTGCCCACCGACGTCCCGGAGGCCGTGGACGTCACCGACGAGGACCTGGCGGCGGTCGACATGCGGGCGTTCACCGACCTGGTCGACGTGCAGGCCGTGGACGAAGCCGGCGCCCGCGAACGCGAAGCCGGATTGCTGGAAGCCGAGCGGATCCGCGCGGAAGCGCTTGCCGCGGAGGCCCAGGCCGCCGCGCTGGCTGAAGCCGAGGCCGCGGAACGCGTCGCACAGGCGCGCGCCGAGCAGGAGCGTGCCGAGCAGGAACGTGCCGAGCAGGAGCGCGCGGAACAGGAGCGCGCGGAACAGGAGCGCCTCGAGCAGAAGCGTGCCGAGCAGGAGCGTGCCGAGCAGGAACGTGCCGAGCAGGAACGCGCGGAACAGGAGCGCGCGGAACAGGAGCGCCTCGAGCAGGAGCGTGCCGAGCAGGAGCGTGCCGAGCAGGAGCGCCTCGAGCAGGAGCGCCTCGAGCAGGAACGCCTCGAGCAGGAACGCCTCGAGCAGGAACGCCTCGAGCAGGAACGCCTCGAGCAGGAACGCCTCGAGCAGGAACGCCTCGAGCAGGAACGCCTCGAGCAGGAACGCCTCGAGCAGGAACGCGCCGAGCAGGAACGTGCCGAGCAGGAACGTGCCGAGCAGGAACGTGCCGAGCAGGAACGTGCCGAGCAGGAACGCCTCGAGCAGGAGCGCCTCGAGCAGGCGCGCATCGAGCAGGCGAGGGCCGAGGCGCGCGCCCGTGCCGCCGCCATGCCGAAGGTCGAGGCCGCCGCGTCGGTCGAGGATCCGGACGAGCCCTTCGACCTGAGCGACCTCGACCCCGAGCTGGTGGACATCTTCGTGGAGGAGGGCGTCGACCTCCTCGACCATTCCGACGGCCTGCTCGCGCGCCTGCGCGAGGACGCCAACGAGCGCGAAGCGGTCGTCGGCCTCCAGCGCGACCTGCATACCCTCAAGGGTGGCGCGCGAATGGCCGGCATCATGGCCGTCGGCGAGCTGGGCCACACGATGGAATCGCTGCTCGAGGCGGTCGCCGACGGCAAGCGTGACCTGGGCGTCGACGGCATCGACGCGCTCGAGCGCGGCTTCGACCGCCTGCACGCCATGGTGACCCGCGTCGGCGAGCGTCGCGCGATCGCCATGCCGGACGCCCTGATCGCGGAGTTCGACGCGCGGGCACGCGGCGTCGCGCTGCCCGCCGGCGACGCGGCGCCCGCGCTGCGCAAGCCGATGCCTGCGCTCAAGCCGCTGTCGGCGCCGATGGGCGCCGACGACATGGACGAGGAAGAAATCGGCGTCCGCGCGCCCCAGGAACAGGTCCGCATCCGCGCCGACCTGCTGGACCGCCTGGTGAACTACGCGGGCGAGGTCGCCATCTATCGCGCCCGCCTCGAGCAGCAGCTGGGTGCGTTCCGCGGCGCCATGTCGGAGATGGAGCAGACCAACACCCGCCTGCGGGACCAGCTCCGCCGCCTCGACATCGAGACCGAGGCGCAGATCATCGCGCGCTACCAGCGCGAAGAAGCCTCCGACCGGACGTTCGATCCGCTCGAGCTCGACCGCTTCTCCAACCTCCAGCAGCTCTCGCGCGGCCTGGCCGAGTCGGCGAACGACCTGACCAGCCTCCAGGGATCCATGGAGGACCTCACGCGCCAGTACGAGACGCTGCTGCTGCAGCAGTCGCGCGTGAGTTCCGAACTGCAGGAAGGCCTCATGCGCACGCGCATGGTGCCGTTCGAGGCACTCGTGCCCCGGCTGCGGCGCGTGCTCCGGCAGGCCGCCGGCGAGACGGGCAAGCAGGTCCAGCTGAAGCTGGACGGCGCGGCGGGCGAACTCGACCGCAACGTGCTGGAGCGCATGACCGCGCCCCTGGAGCACATGCTGCGCAACTCGATCGCCCACGGCATCGAGGCGCCGGACGCGCGCCGCAAGGCCGGCAAGCCGGAAGAGGGCACCGTGCGCCTGGCGCTCCGGCGCGAAGGCTCGGAAGTGGTCATCGAAGTGGCCGACGACGGCGCCGGCCTGAACCGCGACGGCATCCGCCGGCGGGCCGTCGAACGTGGCCTGATCCGCGAGGACGCGGTCCTCGCCGACAGCGACCTGGACGCGCTGATCCTCGAGCCGGGGTTCTCCACGGCCGAGAACGTCAGCCGGCTCGCGGGCCGCGGCGTCGGCATGGACGTGGTCGCCAGCGAGGTCCGCCAGCTGGGCGGTTCGCTCGACATCCGCTCGATGCCCGGGCGGGGCGTGCACTTCGTCCTGCGCCTGCCGCAGACGCTGGCGGTCACCCAGGCGGCGTTCGTCCGCATCGGCGAGACGACCTTCGCCGTGCCGATCGCCTCGGTCCGCGGCGTGGGCCGCGTCGAGCGCGACGCGCTCGAGGCGGAGGGCGGGATCTACCGCTACGGTGGCGAGGACTACGCGCTGCACGACCTGGGCCGGCTGGTGGGCCACGCCCCGGCCAAGGCCGAGGGGCAACTGCAGATGCCGCTGCTGCTGGTGCGCTCGGGCGACCTGCGGGCCGCGGTCAGCGTGGACCAGGTGCTGGGCAACCGCGAAATCGTGGTCAAGCCCGTCGGTCCGCAGGTGGCGTCGCTGCCCGGCATCTTCGGCGCGACCATCATGGGTGACGGCTCGGTCGTCGTGATCCTCGACGTGGCGCCGCTGGTCCGCCGCCAGGCCGCGCTGCCGCGCGACGCCGAACCGGTCGAACCCGCCGAGCCGGCCCGGCGCGTGCCGCTGGTGATGGTGGTCGACGACTCGATCACCATGCGCAAGGTCACCGGGCGCGTGCTCGAACGCCACAACTTCGAGGTGATGACCGCGAAGGACGGCGTGGACGCGTTGGAGCGCCTGGCCGAGCGTGTGCCGGACCTGATGCTGCTCGACATCGAGATGCCGCGCATGGACGGCTACGAACTGGCGACCGAGATGAAGGCCGACCCCCGCCTGCGCGAGATCCCGATCATGATGATCACCTCGCGCACCGGCGAGAAGCACCGCGAGCGCGCCTTCGCGCTCGGCGTCGAACGCTACCTCGGCAAGCCGTACCAGGAGCACGAACTGCTCAGGAACGTGTTCGAACTGCTGTCCGAGCACGCGCCCGGCACGGCGACGGCACGGGTGGCCGCCGGTGACTGACGCCGGCGCCGCCGTCCGTCGCGTCGCGCTGCTCGCGCGGCCGGGCGCGGCCGCCGATCGCCTGCGGGACGCCCTCGGCGGGATCGGCGTCACGCCGGTCCTGTCTGCCGATCCGCTGGCCACCGAGCCCGGCGCGCTGGCCGACGCCGCGCCCGACGTGCTCGTCGTCGTCCTCGACCCCGTGGTCGAGGACGCCCTCGAGCGGTTCGACGCGGTCCTCGCCGATCCCGGCATCGACGTGCTGTTCGAGGAAGCGGACCTGGCGGTGGCGCGCGAAGGCTGGGATGCCGCGCGCTGGGCCCGGCACCTGTCGGCGAAGCTGCTCAGGCACGGGGACGTGCTGCCCCCGGGCACCGAGCCGGGTCCCGGCGACGACGACGACTCCCTGCCCGGCCCGGGCCGTCCGCCCAGCCCGGCCGAGCTGTCCGAGCCCGGGCTGGAGGCGTTCGACCTGGCCGGCGCGACCGACCTGGCCACCGGCATCCCCGAGGCGACGCGCTTCGATCCGGTGGCCGCGGAGTACGACGCGGCCGACGATGCCGGTCCGGCCGACGCCTCCGGATTCGAATTCGAGGACACCCGTGCGGCCTGGGCCCGGGACGCGGCCGTCGACGACGTCGCGGAAGACGCGATGGCCGAGCGGGTCGACGCCTCCGACCGGGCGGACGCCGAAGTCGACGCGGGCACACCCGCGGCGCCGGCTTCCGCCGGGCTGACCCTCTCGCTCGCCGAGCACGACGCGCCCGCGTCACCGGCGACGCACGCCCCGACGGCGGATCGCCAGCCCAGGGCCCGGGACCTCGCGGACATCGAGCGGCGGATCGCCGCCTTCGCGCTGGAAGATGGTCCGGACGCCGGTACGACCCCCTCGGACGGGGGCGCCGTCCATGCGTCCGGTGCGGTGCTGGTGCTCGCCGGCATCGGCGGCCCGGACGCCGTCCGGCAGTTCATCGGCGGGCTGCCCGCCGGCTTCCCCAGGCCGGTGCTGGTGCAGCAGCGGCTCGACGGTGCGCGCCACGACCGCCTCGTGCAGCAGATGTCGCGGGCCACGAGCCTCCCGGTCGAACTCGCGGAAGCGGGACGCGATGCCCGACCGGGCACGGTCTACATCCTGCCGCCGGACGTGACGATCGCGCCGGGCGGCGCCGGGATCGCCTTCGCGGCCGGGGACGCCGGCACCGCGATCGACGCCCTGCCGGCGGCGGACAGCGCGGTGCTGGTCTTCAGCGGCAGCGACGCGGGGCTGGTCGAGGCGGCGATGCGGCTGGCGGGCGACGGTGCGTACGTCGCCGGCCAGACACCCGGGGAGTGCTACGACGCCGCCGCGCCGGAGGCGGTGGTGGCCGGCGGCGGGCCGTCGGGCCGGCCGGCAGAACTCGCGCAGCAACTCGTTGCGCGCTGGAACGCTTAGGAACGGACAGGCAATGGGCAAGCGCAACAAGCAGCGTCGGGGTGGGCGGAACGCGCCCCAGCAGGCGAAGCCGGAGGGGGCTCCAGCGGCGAAGGCGGGTCCCTCGACCGACGACGCGTCCATGGACACGGCGGTCGAAGCGGACGTGGCCGACGCCGTGGCATCCGCCGCCGCCGGCGGGCCGGACGATGACGCGTCGGCGGAAGCGCGGGAGGCAGCGGACGCCGGTCCAGCCGTCGAGATCCGCCGGACCGCCGCACCCGAGGCGCGGGCCGTCGACGCCGACATCCGCGGCGTCCTGATCCAGGTCGCGGGCGGGCGGCTCCTGCTTCCGAACGCGACGATCGCCGAAGTGCTCTCCTATGCGGACCCGGAGCCGGTCGCCGACGCGCCGGACTGGCTGCTCGGCCGCATCCGCTGGCGTGGCTGGCAGTTGCCATTGGTCGCCTTCTCGCGCCTGACCGGCACCGCGTCGGACGAACAGGGCGGCCTGGGCAGCAAGGTCCTGGTGGTCAAGGCGTTCGGCGGGAACGCGAAGCTTCCGTTCTTCGCCCTGCTCACGCAGGGGTTCCCCCGCCTGGTCACCGTGTCGCGCGAGGGCTTGGTGGAAGTCGACGGGGGCGAACTGCCCGACGGGGTGCATGCCGCGGTGCGGCTCAACGAGGACGAGGCGCTCCTGCCCGACATCGACCGGGTCGAGGCCCTCCTGGCGGACGCGCTCGCGAACGCGGCCTGAGCGCCGCGCGACCGGTCAGCCGAGGTCCCCCCAGCGCGCCTGGAGCGCCGCGAGCGCGGCGATCCCGGCGGTCTCCGTCCGCAGGATCCGCGGTCCGAGTCTCAGGCCTTCGAATCCGGCCGCGGCAAGGGCGTTCCGGTCACCCGGCGACCAGCCGCCTTCGGGACCGACCGCCAGGACCGCCGCGAGCGGCAGCTCGTCCTCCAGGCGCAGGTCGGGCAGCGCAAGCCGGGCATCGGGGTCGAGGAACAGCCGCCGGCCGTCGGAGGCCGAAAGTCCCGACAGGGCCTCGGCCAGCGGCCTGAGCGGCGCGACCTCCGGCACCCGCGCCCGTCCGCACTGTTCGCAGGCCGAGGCCAGCACGCCCTGCCAGTGCGCCACGCGACGCTGGCGCCGCGAGCCTTCCAGCTTCACCTCGCTGCGCTCGCTCTCCACCGGAAGGACGGCGGCGACCCCCAGTTCCGCGGCCTTCTGCAGGATCCAGTCCATCTTCTCCCCGCGCGCCACGCCCTGCAGCAGGGTCACGCGCAGCGGCGACTCCCGGCCCGCTTGCGTCCCGTCCTCCACGTCCACCAGCACTTCCTTCCTGCCGATGCTGGCCACGCGGCCCGGATAGTCCTGCCCGTCGCCGTTGAAGAGCACGCAGGCGTCGCCTTCCTTCAGCCGGAGCACGCGCACGAGGTGGCCGGCGGCCGCGTCCGGGAGTGGCACGCGCAGCCCGCCGGCGAGCGGGGTGTCGACGTGGATGCGGGTCAGGCGCATGCGGTGGCCTCGAGGATCGCCGCGCGGGTGGTGTCGGCCAGCAGGTCGAGCTGGGCGTCGTCGATGCAGTACGGCGGCATCCAGTACAGGATGTCGCCGAGCGGCCGGAGTACCACGCCCCGCGTGAGGGCCGCGCGGTAGGCGCGCAGGCCGGCGCGGAGCGACGGATCCAGCGGTGTGTCCCGGTTGCCGTCGCGGGCGAGTTCGATCGCTAGCACCATGCCCGCCTGGCGGACGTCGGCGACGTGGGAGAGTGCATTGAACGGCGCTGCCAACTCCGCCATGCGTGCCGCCGTCGCGTGATTGCGCGCCAGCACGTCGTCGGCCTCGAACACCCGCAACGACGCCAGGGCCGCCGCGCAGGCCAGCGGATTGCCCGTGTAGCTGTGCGAGTGCAGGAACGCGCGCTCGCGCGAGTCGTCCAGGAAACCGTCGTACAGCCGCTGCGTCGCGAGCACGGCCGCCAGCGGCAGGAAGCCGCCGGTCAGGCCCTTCGACAGGCACAGCAGGTCCGGCTGGATGCCCGGCGCGTCGCCCGCCCGGGCCGGCGGCGCCTGCTCGCAGGCGAACATCGTCCCGGTCCTGCCGAAGCCGACCGCGATCTCGTCGGCGATCAGGAACACGCCGTGCCGGTCGCACAGGTCGCGCGCGCGCCGCAGGTATAGCGGATGGTGCATGCGCATGCCGCCGGCGCACTGGATCCGCGGCTCCAGGATCATCGCGCAGACCTCGCCCGCGTGGCGCTCGAGCAGGGCCTCGAGCGCGTCGGCCGCGCGCACCGCGCAGTCCTCGGCGCTCTCGCCCGGGCCCGCCAGGTACGCATCGGGCGTGGGTGCGAACAATGATTCGAGCAGCAGCGGCGCGTACACCCGCCGGTACAGCGGCACGTCGCCGACCGCGAGCGCGCCCAGCGTCTCGCCGTGGTAGCCGTTGGCGAGAGACACGAACCGCGTGCGACGGTCCTCGCCACGGTTGCGGAACCAGTGGAACGCCATCTTCAGCGCGACTTCCACGCCGGCGGACCCGTTGTCGGCGTAGAACACCTTCGCCAGCGGCGCCCGGCCCGGCTCGCGGGGTGCGATGTCGAGCAGCGATTCGGCGAGCTCGACCGCGGGGGGGTGCGAGAAGCCGGCCAGGATCACCTGTTCGAGCGCCTGCGCCTGGCGGGCGATCGCGCCGGCGATCCTCGGCTCCGCGTGGCCGTGCAGGTTCGTCCACCAGCTCGACCCGGCGTCCAGCAGCCGGCGGCCGTCCTGGGCGACGAGCCAGGCGCCCTCCCCGTGCGAGACCGGGACGAGGGGCAGGGTGTCGGGGTGTTCCCGCATCTGCGTGCAGGGATGCCAGAGCACGGCGAGGTCGCGCCGCAGCCAGCGTTCGGCCTCCGCTATCATGGCGTCATCGTGAGCATGTCCTTCCATTCCGCGATTATCGCGCGTCGCGCCGTGCGCGCCGTCCGGGGCCCGGCGTGAGCCGCCGGCTTCCCGTGGTGCACGGGGTGACCGAACACGAGGCGGGTCCGTACCGGCTCGAGCGCGTGGACCTGGAGTTCGGGAATGGCGAGCGCCGCCGCTTCGAGCGCCTGCACAGCCGCGGGCACGGCGCGGTGGTCGTGGTGCCGCTGGTGGACGACGACACGGTCCTGCTCGTGCGCGAGTACGCCGCGGGCGTGCACCGCTACGAACTGGGCCTGGTGAAGGGGCGCATCGATGCCGGCGAGACACCGGAGCAGGCCGCCGACCGCGAACTGAAGGAAGAGGCCGGGTACGGCGCGCGATCGCTCGAGGTCGTGCGCCGGATCACGCTCAACCCCAGCTACATGAGCCACGAGACGGCGCTGGTCGTCGCGCGGGACCTCTACCCCGAGCGCCTGCCCGGCGACGAGCCGGAGGAACTCGAGGTCGTGCCCTGGAAGCTGGACGACCTGCACGCGCTCGCCCTGCGCGAGGATTTTTCCGAGGGCCGCAGCCTGGCGGCGCTCTTCGTCACACGGGAGTGGCTACGCAAGCGATGAACGGACCGGATGGACTGCGCGCGTCGTCGCGCGAACTGCGGGAGGGGGCGATCGCCATCGCCGCCGATGCGGCCGCGCGCATCCTCGCGGTGTACGACCGCGAGTTCGACGTCGAGCACAAGGACGATGCGTCGCCGCTGACGGAAGCCGACCTCGCCTCGCATCGCTGCATCGTCGAGGGGCTGCATGCGCTCAGCCCGGACATCCCGGTGCTGTCGGAGGAATCGTCCGATTCCGCGTTCGACGCGCGCCGCGGCTGGGACACCTACTGGCTGGTCGATCCGCTCGACGGTACGCGGGAGTTCGTCAAGCGCAACGGCGAGTTCACGGTCAACATCGCGCTCGTGGAAGGCGGCGTCGCCACGTTCGGCGTCGTGCGCGCACCGGTGACCGGGAAGACCTGGCACGGCGGCGCGACGCTGGGCGCGTTCCTGCGCGAGGCCGACGGCGACGAGCGGCCGATCCGCGTGAGGCAGCCGGCGGAGGCGCCGCTGCGGGTGGCGGCGAGCCGCTCGCACCGGGACGCGCGCACCAACGACTTCATCGGGCGCATGGGGCCGGTCGAGCCGTTCGCGGTCGGTTCGTCGCTGAAGTTCTGCGCGCTGGCAGACGGGCGCATCGACGTCTACCCGCGCTTCGGACCCACCAGCGAGTGGGACACCGCGGCGGCGCAGGCCGTGGTCGAGGGCGCGGGCGGCATCGTGGTCGACCTGTCCGGGCGACCGTTCCGCTACAACCAGCGCGACACGCTGCTCAACGGCGAATTCGTCGCCCTGGGCGACGCCGCCCTGCCGTGGCGCGCGTGGGTGGGCGACGCGGCCGCCGCCGGGGCCGGCGATCCCGCGTGAACCGCGACGCCGGCCAGGATCGCGATATCGGGGCGCTGCTGCGGATCATGGCGCGGCTGCGCGACCCGCAACGCGGGTGCCCTTGGGACGTCGGGCAGACGTTCGCGACGATCGCGCCGTACACGGTGGAGGAGGCCTACGAGGTCGCCGACGCCATCGACCGCAACGACCTGGGCGACCTGCGGGACGAACTCGGCGACCTGCTGCTGCAGGTCGTGTTCCACGCACGCATGGCGGAGGAGGCGGGCGCGTTCGACTTCGGCGACGTGGTCGCGTCGATCTGCGACAAGATGGTGCGGCGGCATCCGCACGTGTTCGCGGGCGCGAGCGTCGAGGACGCTGAGGCGCAGACGCGCGAGTGGGAGGCGCACAAGCGCGCCGAGCGCGAGGCCGCCGGTGACACCGACGCGTCGGCCCTGGCGGGCATCCCGCGCGGACTGCCCGAATGGCAGCGGGCGGTGAAACTGCAGAAGAAGGCGGCGCGCGTCGGTTTCGACTGGCCGGGCCCCGCGCCGGTCGTGGCCAAGCTGCACGAGGAGATCGGGGAGGTCATGGCCGAGTTCGATGCGGTCGCGGCCGCGCCGGGCGACGCGGCCGCGCGCGATGCGCTGGAGGCGGAGATCGGCGACCTGCTGTTCGTGTGCGCGAACCTGGCCCGGCACGCGAAGGTCGACGTGGGCACGGCGCTGCGCCGGGCGAACCTCAAGTTCGAGCGTCGCTTCCGTTCGATGGAAGCGCTGGCCGCCGCCGCCGGCGAGCCGCTTGCCGACCTGCCGCTGGACGCGCAGGATCGCTACTGGGACCGGGCCAAGGCCGCCGAGCGCGGGGCGCCCGGTGATGGTGGCGCGACCGCTTGACCGGTTCGACGGGAGACACGCGATGGCCGGGCCGTTCCGCAGTTTCCGCGAGTTCTATCCGTACTACCTCGGGGAGCATCGCAACCGGACGTGCCGGCGGCTGCATTTCGTCGGCAGTTGCGTGGCGCTCGCGTTCCTCGCGCTGGCGGTGGTCGACCGCAACGGGTGGTGGGTGCTGGCGGCGCTGCTGTCGGGCTATGCGTTCGCGTGGGTCGGGCATGTCTTCTTCGAGAAGAACCGGCCGGCGACCTTCAGCCATCCGTTCTATTCGTTCGCGGGCGACTGGGCGATGTTCCGGGACATCCTGACCGGTCGTATGCGGTTCTGAGCGCATGCGCTGCACTGCCACCCCCAGGCAGGACTGACCTGCGGGTTGATTCGCAGGCTGTCATGCCGGGTGGCCCATCCCAGCGCGGGACACGCCGTGAATACGTCCATGTAGGCTCGATGGCGACATCCATGTCGCCAACGGTCCCGCACCGGGAAACGCCACCCGACATGCCTGGAATCCTCTGGGCGCGCTGCCGGGATCGGCCACGAACGCGGTCCCGTGAAGGCGGGAACAGCGTTGTCGAGAACCCCACCGTAGGAGCGCCTCTACAGGCTCGATCGCCGGAGACCGCGGATGGGGGTGCACCTTCTGGAGCCTGCCGCAGTCGATCGCGGGCGCACGCGCTGCGACGGGAAAGGCGTCGCCAACCCCCACCGTAGGAGCATCGCGCTCCCTCAGGGCTTTGGTTCCATCCGCTGACGACTTCAGCTGGCGCGCAGCGCGTGCGCCGGCGGGACGCGGACGATGCGGCGGGTGCCCCACCAGCCGCCGACCAGCGCGACGAGGATGCCGCCGGCAGCGCCGGCGAGCAGGCCTGGCCAGGGCAGGGCGGGTGGGAGTTCGAAGACGCGGGTGGCGACGAGCCAGCCCGTGCCCGCGGCGCCGGCGAGGGCGAGCAGTGCCGCGACGCCGCCGAGCGCGGTGAATTCGACCAGCACCGCGGCGCGCAGCTGGGCGCGGCGGGCGCCGAGGGTGCGCAGGACCGCGGCTTCGTGGCGACGCTCGCCGGCGGTGGCCTGCAGCGCGGCGAGCAGGACGAGGACGCCGGCGGCGAGGCTGAATCCGAGGACGAGCTGGACGGCCTCGGCGACGCGGGCGATGACTTCGCGCACGCGTTCCAGCACGGCGTCGATGTCCAGCAGGGAGGCGTTCGGGTGGGCGCGGGTGATCGCGGCCAGGGCGCTCGCGCGCGCCTTCGGCAGGTGGAAGCTGGTGACCAGGCTGTAGGCCTCGGCGTTGCCGGCGAGGGCGGCGGGATTGAGCAGCACGAAGAAGTTGACGCGGAAGCTGTCCCAGTCCGCTTCGCGCAGGCTGGTGACTTCCGCGGTGTAGCGTTCGGCGCCGACTTCGAGCGTGATCGTGTCGCCGAGGCCCACGCCGTAGCGTTCGGCCCACTCCCGCTCCAGCGACACCTGCGGGCGCGTGTCGCCGGGTGTCCAGAACGTGCCTTCGACCAGGCGGTTGGCGGCCGGGAAGTCCTCGCGCCAGGTGAAGTTGATCGGCCGCTGCAGGCGGTCGGCGCGGTCGGGGTCGTCGAACTCGATGCGTTCCGGGTCGCGGCCGTTGATGGCCACCAGGCGACCGCTCGCGAAGGGTTCGAGGGTCACGTCCCGGACACCGATGTCACGCAGCATCCGCGTGACCGGTTCGCGCTGGTCCGGCTGGATGTTGAGCAGGAAGTAGTTCGGCGTGTCAGGTGGCAGTTGCGCCCGCCACTGCTGCAGCAGCGCGGGTCCGACCGCGGCGAGCAGCAGCAGCGCGCACAGCGAGAGCGACAGGCCGACGAGCTGGACGACGCTCAGCCCGCGGCGCCGCGCCAGCGAGGCCAGGCCGAGGCGCCACGCCCCGCGGAGCCGGCGTTGCAGACGCCGCAGTCCCGCGAGCAGGGCGTGGCCCGCCGCGGCAGCGACCAGCGCGAGCGCAGCAAGGCCGCCGAGCACGTAGCCGGCGAGCCGCAGGTCGCGGGTGGCCACCACTACCAGCGCGATCGCGGCGGCCAGGGCGACGCCGTAGACGAGCAGGGGTAGCGCGGGCTGGCGGCCGAGGTTGCGGTTGAGCACCCGCACCGGGGGCACGCCGCGCAGGCGCAACAGTGGCGGGAGCCCGAAGCCGAACAGCAGCAGGGCCCCGATGCCGACGCCCGCGAGTGCCGGCGTCGCCTGCGGCAGGGGCAGGCGCTCGGGCAGCAGCGTGCCGAGCGCGGCGACCAGGGCTTCCTGCGCGACGAGCCCCAGGGCCAGGCCCATCACCGCGGCGGGAATGGCCAGCAGCACGAGCTGCACGGCCAGTGCCCCCAGGACGCGCGACTGTCGCGCGCCGAGGCAACGCAGGATCGCGACGGTGTCCACGCGGGTCAGCGCGAACCGGTTCGCCGCCAGCGCCGTCGCCACGCCCGCCAGCAGCACCGCCAGCAACGCGGCGAGCGCGAGGAACCGCTCGGCCCGGTCGAAGGCGCGGCGGAGCTGCTGTTCCGCATCCTCGATCGACACCAGGCGGAATCCGTCCAGTCGTGGCTGCAGCCAGTCGCGCATCGCGGCGACCTCGCCGGGCGGGCCGGCGAACATCAGCCGGTACGACACGCGGCTGCCGGGGGCGAGGAGGCCGGCGGCCTCCACGTCCGCGAGGTTCACCAACAGGCGGGGCGCGAGTTGCACGAGGCCGCCGCCGGCGTCCGGCTCGGCATGCAGGCGGCGCGCGATCCGCAGCATGCCGTCGCCGAATTCGACCGCGTCGCCCGGGCGCAGTCCGAGCGCGTCGAGCAACCGCGCATCCGCGTAAGCCTCGCCCGGCGCGGGCGCGCTGGACGCTTCGGGCGCGAGCCCGGCGAGGTCCCGCGTGGTCTCGAGCACGCCACGCAGGGGATAGCCGCCGTCGACCGCCTTGATCTCGGCCAGTTCGCTGCGCTCGCCGGCGAACAGCACGCTCGGGAACGAGACGATCCGCGCGGTGGCCAGGCCGCGAAGGGCCGCCTCCGCGGCGAAGGCGTCGGGGGGCGCCTGGCGCCCCGCCACCCCGAGGTCGCCGCCGATGAGTTCCGCGCCGTTGCGCGCCAGCGCGAGGTTCACCCGGTTGACCAGCGTGCCCACCGCGGTCATCACCGCGACGCCGAGCACCAGCGCCGCCGCCACGGTCAGCAGGTCGCCGCCGCGCAGCTCGCGGCGCAGCGCGCGCCACGCGAACGGCAGCAGCCTCATGCGGGGACGTCCGCGCGGTCGTCCTCGACCAGGCGGCCACCGTCCAGCCGCAGGACCCGTGCGCAACGGCGCGCCAGCCCGAGGTCGTGCGTGACCAGCACCAGCGTCGTTCCGTGCTCGCGGTTGAGCTGGAAGAGCAGGTCGCCGACCTGGCGCCCCGTGGCCTGGTCGAGGTTGCCCGTGGGCTCGTCCGCGAACAGGATCGCCGGCCGGGTGACGAACGCGCGCGCGATCGCCACGCGCTGCTGCTCGCCGCCCGACATCTGCCGCGGTGCGTGGTGCCGGCGTGCCGACAGGCCGACCAGCGCGAGCACCGCGTCGACCCGGGCCCGGTCCTCGGCCCCGCCGCCCCCGCCCGCGAGCTCGAGCGGCAGCGCGACGTTCTCCTCGGCGGTCAACGCGGGCAACAGGTGGAAGCTCTGGAACACGAAGCCGACCTGGCCGGCGCGCAGCGCCGCGCGCGCTTCCTCGTCGAGCGTGGACAGGCGGTGGCCCGCCAGCGACACCTCGCCGCGGGTCGGCAGGTCCAGGCCGGCGAGCAGGCCGAGGAGGGTCGTCTTCCCGGATCCCGAAGCGCCCACGATCGCGACCGACTCGCCCGGGTTCACCGCCAGTTCGACGCCGTCCAGTATCGTGATCGTCCCGTCCGGCCCCGCCACGGACTTGCCCACGCCGGTGCATTGGATGGCCGGTTCCACCACCGACCCGTCGATGCCCATGCCCGCCGCGCCCCGCGCCACGCTCGCCTCGTCCATCCAGGTCCTCGTCGTCTGGCTGCTGCTGTCGTTTCCCGCGGCTGCAGGACCGCTGCTCGTGCTCGGCGACAGCCTGAGCGCCGAACATAACCTGCCGCGCGGGTCGGGCTGGGTGGCCCTGCTCGAGGATCGCCTGCGTGGCGAGCTCGACCAACCGCCGGAAGTCGTGAATGCCAGCATCAGCGGCGAGACCAGCGCCGGGGCGCTGCGCCGGCTGCCGTCGCTGCTCGCGGCGCACGCGCCGTCGGTGGTGATCGTCGAACTCGGCGGCAACGATGGCCTCCGCGGCCTGCCGCCGGCGCAGTTGCGCGGGAACCTGGCCCGGATCATCGCCCTGTCCGAGGACGCCGGCGCCAGGGTCCTGCTGCTGGGCATCGACCTGCCGCCCAACTACGGCGGCGCCTACCGCCGGCGGTTCACCGCCGTCTACCGCGACCTGGCGGACACGGAGTCCGTGGCGCTCGTCCCGTTCCTGCTGGACGGCGTGGCCCTGGAACCCGGGCTGATGCAGCCCGACGGCGTGCATCCCACGGCGAAGGCCCAGCCCCGCCTGCTGCGCAACGTGTGGCCCGCACTGCGTCCCCTCCTGACGTCCCGGCGCGCGACACGCTGAATCGCGCCTGACCCCTTCGCCCCGCGCGCGACCCCCTTCACGGCCCCTGCACCCCGGCCCCTGCAGCCTTTCACAAAGCTGAAGGTCCGGACAGCGTCGTGAAGCCGGCCTTCCTCGCATTCACATCGGAAGCAGGAGCCAACATGCGCAGCGCACAGGAACCGGCGGGGCTGGTGCTCATCGTGGAAGACAACCGCAACATCTCGGAGATGGTCGGCGAGTACCTGGAAGGCCGGGGATTCGAGGTCGATTTCGCCTCGGACGGCCTGGACGGCTACCGGCTGGCGGCCGAAAACAGCTATGACGTCATCGTCCTGGACCTGATGCTGCCCCGGCTGGACGGCATCGAGGTCTGCAAGCGCCTCCGCGAGGAGGCCCGCAAGTCGACCCCGGTGCTGATGCTGACCGCCCGCGACACCCTCGACGAGAAGCTCACCGGCCTGTCGGCCGGCGCCGACGACTACCTCACCAAGCCCTTCGCCATCCAGGAGCTGGAGGCGCGCCTGCGCGCGCTGATCCGCCGCGAGCGCCGCCAGGTGGGGGCGGAGGTGCTGAAGGTCGCCGACCTGGTGCTCGACCCGGCCTCGCTGCGCGTCACCCGTGGCGGGACCGAACTCCAGCTGTCGCCGATCGGCCTGAAGCTGCTGACGATCCTGATGCGCGAATCGCCGCGCGTGGTCAGCCGGCAGGAGATCGAGCGCGAGATCTGGGGCAACAGCCTGCCGGACTCGGACACCCTGCGCAGCCATCTGTACAACCTGCGCAAGACCATCGACAAGCCATTCGACAAGCCGCTGCTGCACACGGTGCAGAGTGCCGGCTACCGCATCGCGGACATCGAACAGCCCCCGGCCGGCTGATCCATGACCGAGGCACTCCCGCGACGGATCAAGGTCGCGTTCCTGCTGCAGGTGGCGATCGCGAGCATCGTGATCGTCGCCGGTGCGCTGATGCTCGGCTCGGTGGTGACCGAACGCCTCGTCCTCCAGGCCCTGGAGGACGAGGCGGCGTATTTCTGGGACCAGCGCGCCGCGGATCCGGCCCATCCGCCCCC
This sequence comes from Luteimonas pelagia, assembly GCF_054776035.1. Lineage (NCBI taxonomy): Bacteria > Pseudomonadati > Pseudomonadota > Gammaproteobacteria > Lysobacterales > Lysobacteraceae > Luteimonas > Luteimonas pelagia. Next base: position 114,023 of record NZ_BAAHCG010000002.1, read on the forward strand.
GCGCTCGCTCGCGTTCCGCGGCTACTTCGTGGCGCCGGGGGGCTCGGCGGCCATGCTGCCGGCCGTGTACCGGACGCTCGGCCCGGGCCTGCACCTGCTCGAACCGCAGGACCAGTACGTCTTCGTGGACGAACGCCGCGAAGGACGCTTCTACCTGTCCTACCCGCGCAACCGCATCCAGTGGATGGCCGCGATGCTGCTGCTCGGGCCCATGCTGCTCGCGCTGCTCGCGGTGGTGCTGAGCGCATGGCTCACGTACCGGATGGCCAAGCGGCTGCTGGCGCCGGTCGGCTGGCTCGCCGGCGAGGTGCGCCACTGGGACCCCCGGAACCCCGACCTGGCGAGCCTCGCCGCGGACCGGTTGCCCGAGGATGCGGACATCGAGACACGGCACCTCGCCGGCGCGCTCCACGCGATGGGCGAGCGCGTCCGGGCCTTCGTGGCGCGCGAGCGCGACTTCACCCGGGATGCGAGCCACGAACTCCGTACCCCACTGACCGTCATCCGCGTCGCCAGCGACCTGCTGATCGGCGATCCCGACCTGCCGGAGCGCGCGCAGCGCTCGCTGCAGCGGATCCAGCGTGCGGGACATGACATGGAGCAGGTGATCGACGCGTTCCTGATCCTGGCGCGCGAGGCGGACATCGGCCAGCAGGCGGAGGACTTCCGCGCGCGGGACGTCGTGATGGAGGAGGTCGAGAAGCTCCGGGCCTCGGGAGAATTCCGCGCCAAGTCCGATCGCGTCGCCCTGGACGTCACGGGCGACGCGGGACCGACGCTCCATGCCCCGCCGCGCGTGCTGGGGGTGATGCTCGGCAACCTGCTCGCGAACGCGTGGAGCTTCACCGACGAGGGGCGGGTCGAGGTCGCTGTCGGACGCGACCGCATCGAGGTGCGCGATTCGGGCATCGGCATGGCCGCCGACAAGATCGAGCGCATCTTCGATCCCTTCTACCGGGTCGACCCGGATGCCGGCGGCAAGGGCATGGGCCTGTCGATCGTGCGGCGGCTCGGGGAGCGCTTCGGCTGGCCGGTGTCGATCGAGAGCACCCCCGGGCAAGGCACCGTCGCGACCATCCGCCTCGCCTGACCGGCGGGCGGGTCGCGTGCGATGCCGGCCCTGACTAAGCTTCGAGGCCACCCGTCGATTGGATGCCACGATGCGCCGACTCGCCGCCTGCCTGCTCGTCCTGTCCGCCGTCATGCCTGCCGCCATGTCCGCCGCCGCCACGCCTGCCGCCACTGCGCCCGCTGGAGCCACGCCCCGTACCGCGCTGGTGATCCACGGCGGCGCCGGCGTCATCGAGCGCGAGGCGCTCGGCGCGGACGAGGAGCGGGCGGTGCGCGCGGACCTGGCACGGGCCCTGGACGCGGGGCATGCGGTGCTGGCGTCGGGTGGCACCGCGATGGACGCCGTCGAGGCCGCGATCGTCGTGCTGGAGGATTCGCCGCGCTTCAACGCCGGGCGCGGCGCGGTGTACGCCGCCGACGGCGGCCACCAGCTCGACGCCTCGGTCATGGAGGGACACACGCAGCGCGCGGGCGCCGTCGCCGGCGTCACCACCATCCGCCATCCGGTGCGCCTGGCGCGCGCGGTGATGGCCCACAGCCCGCACGTGATGCTCGCCGGCGCCGGCGCCGAGGCGTTCGCCGATACGCGCCAGGACATCGAGCGGGTCCCCAACGACTGGTTCGACACGCCGCGCCGCCTCGAGCAACTGCGACAGGCACAGGCGCGGGAACAGGGCACGGCGGGCGCGCCGACCGGTGGTGCCGCGTACTACGGCACGGTCGGCGCCGTCGCGCTCGATTCGCACGGCCACATCGCCGCGGCGACGTCCACCGGTGGCATGACCAACAAGAAGTGGAACCGCATCGGCGACTCGCCGGTCATCGGCGCGGGCACCTGGGCGGACGCGCGCTGCGGCGTGTCCGGCACCGGCTGGGGCGAGTACTACATCCGGGCCGCGGTGGCGCACGACATCTGCGCCCGGGTCGCCTACCGTGGCGACACCCTGCAGGCGGCAGCCGAGGCGGTCGTGAACGGCGTGGTCCCGTCGCTCGGCGGCGACGGCGGCGCGATCGCGCTCGATGCCGACGGCAACATCGCCATGCCCTTCAACACGCCCGGGATGTACCGCGCGTGGATCGGGCCGGACGGCCGGCGCGGCACCGCGATCTTCCGGGACGACGGGACCTGAACCGACCATCCGCCCACGTACGGTCGACGACCGGCCAGGCACGGCCGGGCCGCCGGTCTGTGGCAAAATGGCGCGCTTTCCGGGCCGCTTCGGCGGCCCGGCGCGCGCCACCCTTCCGGCCATCCGAGTCCGAGCCTCCCGCCGCATGCACGCGCCGCCCCGTCCCGTCCAGACGCCCGCCCGAGTGGCCGCCGTCATCGTCCCGCCGTCGGTGTGTTGAGGCCCGGATGGCGGACGAGACCGGGCACCTGCCGCGCCGGCCGGCGCGGATCCTGAAGGCGACGCGCTGGTCGCTCCAGGGCCTGCGTGCGGCTTGGCTGCACGAATCCTCCTTCCGGCTGGAGGTGTACCTGCTCGCGGTCATGGGCCCGCTCGCGGTGTGGCTCGGCGCCGACGGCGTGGAGCGCGCGCTGCTGCTGGGCAGTTGCCTCGGCGTCCTCGCCGTGGAACTGCTGAACTCGTCGATCGAGGCGGTGATCGAGCGTTACGGCGCCGAGTTCCACGAGCTCTCGGGGCGCGCCAAGGACATGGGATCGGCCGCGGTGTTCGTGGCGATGCTCAACGTGCTGCTGACCTGGGGGCTGGTGCTCGGCCCCCGCTACCTGTAACAGCGCCGGCGACGGCGGGGGACGGACGATTCGATGGGAATGGAGATGCTGACCGACCCGCAGGTGTGGATCCTGCTGGTCACGCTGAGTTCGATCGAGATCGTCCTCGGCATCGACAACCTGGTGTTCATCTCGATCGCCGTCAGCAAGCTGCCGCACGCGCAGCGCGAGAAGGCGCGGAAGTTCGGCATCGCGGTGGCGTGCATCACGCGCATCGCCCTGCTGCTGACGCTGGCCTGGCTGGCGGGACTGACGGCGGACCTGTTCTCGCTGTTCGGCCAGGGCATCTCCGTCCGCGACCTGGTGCTCATCCTCGGCGGCGTGTTCCTCGTGGTGAAGGGCGCGATGGAGATCCGCGACCTGATCGCCGGCGAGGAGGAAGCGGAGGACATCGACACCAAGCCCATGGCGTCCTTCGGCATGGTGATCGCGCAGATCGCGGTGATCGACATCGTGTTCTCGCTCGACTCGGTCATCGCCGCGGTCGGCATGGCGGGCGACTACGTGCCCGTCATGGTCGTCGCCATCCTGATGGCGGTGGGTGTCATGCTGCTGGCCGCGCGCCCGCTGGGCCAGTTCATCGACCGCAACCCGACCATCAAGATGCTGGCGCTGGCCTTCATCGTGCTCATCGGCCTGTACCTGGTGGTCGAGGGCTTCGACCTGCACATCCCGAAGGGCTACATCTACGGGGCGATGGGCTTCTCCGCACTGGTGGAGGTGCTGAACCTGCTCGCCAAGCGCCGCGCGCGCCTGCACCGCCAGCCGGAGTAGCTCGCACTGCGGCGCGGGTCGGGCACAATGCCGGGCGTCGCCCCGCACGGACCCGCGCATGTACCTGCACCAGATCGATCCGGTCGCGCTCCCGCTCGGTCCCGTCCAGGTCCACTGGTACGGGATCATGTACGCGCTGGCCTTCGCGGCGGCGTGGTTCCTCGGCCGCCACCGGATCCGCGCGGGACGGTTGCCCGGGACGGACGAGGCCGCGTTCGGCGACCTGGCCTTCTACGGGATGCTGGGCGTGGTGCTCGGCGGTCGCATCGGGTACGTGCTGTTCTACGGGTTCGGGGACTTCCTGCGCGATCCGCTGATGCTCTTCCGCGTCTGGGAAGGCGGGATGAGCTTCCATGGCGGGCTGCTGGGCGTGCTCGCCGCGGGCTGGTGGTGGTCGCGCCGCCAGGGGCTGCATTTCTTCGACACCGTCGATTTCGTCGCGCCGCTGGTGCCGACGGGCCTGGGCCTTGGCCGGCTGGGCAACTGGATCGGCGGCGAACTCTGGGGCAAGCCCACAGGCGGCGAATGGGGCGTCGTGTTCCCGCGCGCGCTGCCGGCCGAGTTCGCCGGCATGGATCCCTCGGCCCTGCGCGCGCAGTTCGAGGCCGGCGCGCTCGCCGCCTACGCGCGGCATCCGTCGCAGCTCTACCAGGTGGTGCTCGAGGGCATCGTCCTGTTCGCCGTCGTGTGGTGGTTCTCGAGTCGGCCGCGCCCGCGCTACGCGGTGTCCGGTGTCTTCGCGCTGCTTTACGGGCTGTTCCGCTTCGCGGTCGAGTTCGTGCGCGAGCCCGACGCGCACCTCGGCTACCTCGCCTTCGGGTGGCTGACGATGGGCCAGGTGCTCAGCCTGCCGCTGGTCGCACTGGGCCTGTTCCTGCTGTGGCGCTCGCACCGCGCGCCGACGCTCGCGCCGGCCCCCGCCGGCCACGCGGACCGGGGCGCGTCGTGAAGGCGTACCTCGACCTCCTGCGACATGTGCTCGAGCAGGGCACGCGCAAGGACGACCGCACGGGGACCGGGACGCGCAGCGTGTTCGGCTGGCAGATGCGCTTCCCGCTCGCCGACGGCTTCCCGCTGGTGACGACCAAGAAGCTGCACCTGCGCTCGATCGTCCACGAGCTGCTGTGGTTCCTGCGCGGGGAGACGAACGTCGCGTACCTGCGCGACAACAAGGTGAGCATCTGGGACGAGTGGGCGGACGCCGATGGCGAACTCGGCCCGGTGTACGGCAAGCAGTGGCGGCGCTGGGCCGGGCCCGACGGCCGCGAGGTCGACCAGATCCGCTGGGTGGTCGACGAGATCCGGCGCAATCCCGATTCGCGGCGCCTCATCGTCAGCGCATGGAACGTGGCCGACCTGCCGGACATGGCGCTGATGCCCTGCCACACGATGTTCCAGTTCTACGTCGCGGATGGCCGCCTGAGCTGCCAGCTCTACCAGCGCAGCGGGGACATCTTCCTCGGCGTGCCGTTCAACATCGCGAGCTACGCGCTGCTCACGCACATGGTGGCGCAGGTGACGGGCCTGGGGGTGGGCGACTTCGTCCACACGCTGGGCGACGCGCACCTGTATTCCAACCATGAGGCGCAGGCCCGCGAGCAGCTGGCGCGCACGCCGCGTCCCCTGCCGACGCTGCGCCTGAACCCCGACGTCGACGACCTGTTCGCGTTCCGCTTCGAGGACATCGCGATCGAGGGCTACGACCCGCACCCGGCGATCAAGGCGCCGGTGGCGGTCTGAGCGGGCGCATGCCCGACCTCGCGTTGATCGCCGCGATCGATCGCGGTTTCGCGATCGGCAAGGGCAACGCGCTGCCGTTCCGGCTTCCCGACGACCTGAAGCGGTTCAAGGCGCTCACCCTGGGCGGCACCGTGCTGATGGGCCGGCGCACGGCCGAGTCGCTGGGACGGGCGTTGCCCGGGCGGCGCAACCTCGTGCTGACGCGGCACGGGCATGTGCCCTTCGACGGCATGGAGGCGGTTCCGAGCCTCGACCACGCACGCGACATCGCGTCCGGCGAAGGGACGCTCTGGGTGATCGGCGGCGGCGAGGTCTACGCGCTCTGCCTTCCACGCGCACGCGCGATGCACCTGACGCTGGTCGACACGGTGGTGGAGGGTGCCGACGCCTGGTTCCCGCGGTTCGACCCCCGCGACTGGAGCGTCGTGGCGCGCGAGCACCATCGTGCCGACACGCGCCACGCGCACGCGTTCGACTTCGTCGACTACGTGCGCAGGCCCGACGGCGGCGCCTAGGCCGTTCCCGCCGGGCGACGCGGCCGGCGGCGGCGACGGCCCGGGCGCGGACCGGGCGGCTGCGCGGGGACGTCGCGGCCCGGCACCTGCACGATCCGCAGTTCGTCGGTGTCCAGCTGGAGCGCGGTGAGCTTGCCGCCCCACACGGCACCGGTGTCGATCGCGTGCACGCCGTGGCCGATGAACAGCCCCAGCGCCGACCAGTGACCGCAGACGATCTTCAGGTCGCGCTCGGCCCGGCCCGGGACCGCGTACCAGGGATACAGACCGGCCTGCTGCGTGCCCGGCACGCCCTTTTCCTCGAACGCGATCCGCCCCTTCGGCGAGCAGTAGCGCAGGCGGGTGAAGACGTTGATGATCGCCCGCAGCCGGTCCGTGCCGCCGAGCCGCGGCGACCACGCCGGCTGGTCGCCGTACATGTTCCTCAGCAGCTTCGCGTGGCCGTCGCCGGCCAGCTTCGCCTCGACCTCGCGCGCATGCCCTTCGGCCATGCGCGTGGTCCATTTCGGCGCGAGGCCGGCGTGCACCATGAGCCAGCCGAGGTCGCGGTCGACGTGCACCAGCTCGCGGTGCCTGAGCCAGTCCACCAGCACGTCGCGGTCCTCGGCGAACAGGACGCGCCGCAGGTCCGGGTTGACGCGCTGCTGCTCCTCCTCGGTGCGCTGCGCGATCGCGAGCAGCGACAGGTCGTGGTTGCCGAGCACGACGTGGGACTGTTCCCGGAGCGAGTGCACGAGCCGCAGCGTCTCGAGCGACTCGCCGCCGCGGTTCACCAGGTCGCCGCAGAACCACAACCGGTCGACCGCGGGGTCGAAGCGGATGCGTTCTAGCAGGCGCTGCAGCGGATCCAGGCAGCCCTGCAGGTCGCCGATCGCCCAGACGCTCATGGCGACGCCCCCGGGCAGGCGACGGCGGCGGTCTCGACGCGGGAAGTGGCCGGGTCCACGTCGCTAGTGGAGCGTGCGCGGGATGGACAGGGTGAACGCGGGCACCGGGGCATCGAAGCGCGTGCCGTCGTCGGCCAGCATCTCGTAGCGGCCCTCCATTGTCCCGATGTCGGTTTCCAGCACCGCGCCGGAGGTGTACTGGAACGCCTCGCCGGGCCGGAGCCAGGGCTGTTCGCCGACCACGCCCTCGCCCGCGACTTCCTCGACCTTGCCGTTGCCGTCGGTGATCACCCAGTGGCGCGCGAGCAGCTGCGCCGGGACGCTCCCGTCGTTCCGGATCCGGATCGTGTAGGCGAAGACGTAGCGGTCCTCGTCGGGCGCGGACTGGTCATCGAGGAAGCGGGTCGCCACGTCGATCGACAGGGCGTAACTGGGCGCATCGTCCATGCGTGGAGTGTACGGTGCGCGCGTGAATCCGGGGACACGGCGCGACGCGCGCGCGAACGATCAGGATGCGTCGTCGGCGGGCAGGTTCGCGAGGCGGACGAAGTCGTCCACCGACAGCTGTTCGGCACGCGCGTCGGGACGCAGTCCCGCGGCCTCGATGAGCGAAGGACCGGCGACGCCCGACAAGGCGTTGCGCAGCGTCTTGCGCCGCTGGCCGAACGCGGCGCGCACGACGTCGGCGAAGCGCCGGTGGTCCCGGACGCCGATCTCGTCCGCGCCGCGCGGCACCAGCCGCACGACGGCGGAATCCACCTTCGGCGGCGGCCGGAACGCCCCGGGTGGCACGCGGAACAGGGGGGTGACGCGGCAGTACGCCTGCAGCATCACGCCCAGCCGTCCGTAGGTCTTGCTACCCGGCCCGGCGGCCATCCGGTCGACCACCTCCTTCTGCAGCATGAAGTGCATGTCGACGATCGCGTCCGCATGCGCGAGCGCGTGGAAGAGGATCGGCGAGGAGAGGTTGTACGGCAGGTTGCCGACGAGGCGGATCCGGCCGTCGGGCGACACGCGGCGCGCCAGGGCACCGAGGTCGACGTCGAGGACGTCGCCGGGAACGATCTCCAGCGTGCCGATGTCGCGCGCCGCCTCCGCGAGCGGCGCCAGCAGGTCCCGGTCGAACTCGATCGCGGTGAGCGCGCCGTGCGCCTCCAGCAGCGGGAAGGTCAGCGCGCCCTGCCCGGGGCCGATCTCGACGATCGCATCGCCCGGGCGCGGGTCGATCGCCAGCACGAGCTTCTGGACGATGCCGCGCTCGTGCAGGAAGTGCTGCCCGAGGTGCTTCTTCGCGCGCGGGTCGAACGCGGCGCCGCTCACGACGCGCTTCCCCTGCGGCGGCTCGCCATCCTGGCGCAGGTCGCGACCGCCGCCGACAGGCTTGACGGGTCGGCGCGCCCGGTGCCCGCGATGTCGAGCGCAGTGCCGTGGTCGACCGCCACGCGCGGGTAGGGCAGGCCGAGCGTCAGGTTCACCGCCTGCTCGAACCCGCTGAACTTGAGTACCGGCAGGCCCTGGTCGTGGTACATGGCGAGCACCGCGTCCGCCGTGCGCAGGCGGGCGGGCAGGAACCCGGTGTCCGCGGGCAGCGGGCCCTGCAGGTCCATGCCGCGCGCGCGGAGTCGCTCGAGCACCGGGATGACCACGTCCAGTTCCTCCCGGCCGAGGTGGCCGTCCTCGCCGGCATGGGGGTTGAGCCCGAGGACCAGGACGCGGGGCGCGTCGATCCCGAAGTCGCCACGCAGCGCCTCGTGGAGGATCCCGAGCGTCCGCTCGAGTCCGGCGTCGGTGATTGCCGCGGGCACGTCGCGCAACGGCAGGTGCGTGGTGGCGAGGGCGACGCGCAGGGTGTCGTTGGCCAGCATCATCACCACCGGCGTGCCCGCCTGCCGGGCGAGCAGTTCCGTGGTCCCCGTGTAGGCGATGCCCCCGGCGTTGATCGTCGCCTTGTGCACCGGGCCCGTCACCAGGCCATCGAACCGGCCCCGCAGGCAGGCATCCGCCGCGGCTTCGAGCGCGCCGATCACGGAGGCGGCATTGCGGGGATCGGGTTGGCCGAACGCCGTCGATGCAGGATGGGGGATCTCGACGAGCGGCAGGTCGCCCGCGCGTTCGGGCGCGGACTCCGCAGGCAGGAGGCGCAGCGGCAGGGACAGGGCCGTCGCCGCCCGACGCAGCGAGCCGGGGTCGCCGAACGCGACCAGCCGGGCATCGTCGCGGGGGTTGGCCTGTGCGATGCGGACGCACAGTTCCGGACCGACGCCGGCCGGCTCGCCCGGCACCAGCGCCAGCCGTGGACACGCCATCGTCAGCCGCCGGCGTCCGGTTCGTCGGCGCCTTCGAGGCGCGAATCGACGTAGGCCTGCCCGCGCAGTTCGCGCAGGAAGCGGTTCCACTCTTCCTCGAGCTTGCGCTGGCCGATGCGCTCGCGGGCGGCGGCGCGCCGGTTGAGGTCGGCCGCGTCGGCCTGGCGCGTGCCCAGGCGCTGGACGATGTGCCAGCCGGCGCTGGACTGGAACGGCGCGGAGAACTGGCCGTCGGCCAGTGCCGGCAACTGTGCGCCGAACTCGGGACCGAACGCACCGCCCGGGAACCAGCCCAGGTCGCCGCCCTGGTTGGCGGTATTGGCGTCCTCGGAGTGTTCGCGTGCCAGGGCCTCGAAATCGGCGCCGCCGGCCAGGCGGGCGTGCAGGGTGTCGATCCGCGCCTTGGCCTCGGACGGATCGGCCCCCTGGGGCACGCGGATGAGGATGTGGCGCGCCTGGTACTCCGTCACCGGCTGCGCGGACGACTGCGCGGCGTCGCGGACCTCGCGGAGCTGCAGCAGCTGGAAGCCGGTCGGCCCGCGGACCGGGCCGATCATCCCGCCCGGCTGCATCTGGCGCACGGCCTGCGCGAACGCTGCCGGGATCTCGTCCAGGCTGCGCCAGCCCAGGTCGCCGCCCTCGAGGGCGTTGGGGCTGTCGGAGTAGCGGACCGCCGCGGCCGCGAAGTCCATCTCGCCGCGGTCGATGAGTGCCTTCACGCCGGCGATCTTCTGCTCGCCCAGCGCGATCTGTTCGGGGGTCGCGCCCTCGGGGAGGGCGACCAGGATGTGCGCCAGGCGGTACTGGCTGCCGCCGGCGGCATCGGCCGCGAGCGCGGCGTCGACCTCCGCGTCGCTGACGCGGACCTGGCTCTGCGCGAACCGCTGGCGCAGGCGCTGGATCATGATCTCGTCGCGCAGGGTCTCGCGGAAGCCGGCCATGGTGCCGCCGTCGGCCTGCAGCTGGGCGGCCAGTTGCTCGGGCGACAGGCCGTTCTGGGCCGCGATCGCCGCGGTGGCCTGGTCGACGTCGGCGTCGCCGACCTGCACGCCGGTCTGGCGCGCACGCGCCACCTGCAGCTTGACCAGCACCAGGCGTTCGAGCACCTGGCGCTCGAGCACGTCGCGGGGCGGAAGTTGCGCCTCGCGCCCGGCGTACTGGGACAGCACGTTCCGCATCGCCCGATCGAGTTCGCTGCGCAGGACGACGTCCTCGTCCACGACCGCGACGATCCCGTCGACGGGCTGCAACTGCTGGGCAGGCGCCGGCGCGGCCGGCAGGAGGGCGGCCAGCGCGAGGGCGGCCGCGAGGAATGCGGGGAGGCGAGGGGTCATTCGAAGGGGTCCGGGGCGCTGTCGTCGCCGCCGTCGACTTCGGGCGGCGGCACGAGGTAGAGGTCGTCGCGGTAGTAGCCGAGGATAGCACGCCGCAGGATGCCCCTTGCGTCGCGGCCGGCCGATCCCAGGCCCTTCAGTTCGATCTCCAGGAGGATCGCGTTGTCCAGCTCGCCATCGCGGTTCCGGACGTACCGGCGGCCCACCAGGCGCACCGCCATGCAGCAGCTGTCCCACTGCACGCCGCCGATGGCCTCCAGCAGCTTGTCGTCCTCGAGCGAATAGTAGTACCGCCCGACCACGCTCCAGGTCGGCGACAGCGGGTACAGGAAGGACACGTCGGCCTGCTCGAGCAGCTCGCGGCGGTAGCGGTAGCCGAGGTTGACCACGCCGTCGTCGCCGAACAGGTACTGCGAGCGCACCGAGACCAGGTCCTCACGGCGGAACTTCGGATCCCACTGGTAGGAGGCGCCCAGGCTCCAGCGGTCGTTCACCGCCCAGTTGGCGTCGGCGACCCAGGACGATTCGCCCTTCTCCACCGGGACCTCGCCCGGCGCGGTCACCAGCGAGTCCTCGAAATAGCGGATCTGGCCCACGCTCGCCGAGAGCTTCTCGCGCCCGTCGGATTCGCGGATCAGGCGGGTCGTGAGCGCGACCGTGAGCTGGTTGGCATCCGCCTGGCGGTCGGCGCCGGAATAGCGGTTGTCGCGGAACAGCTGGCCCCAGCTGAAGGTCATCGGCCGGGTGTCGAACAGCGGCAGGCCGGACTGGTCCTCGTACGGCACGTTCAGGTAGAACAGGCGCGGTTCGAGGGTGTGGAGGTAGCGCTCCCCGCGCAGGCGGGTCTCGCGGTCGAAGAACAGGCCCGCGTCGAGCGACGCGATGGGCAGCGAGCGGGTGGGCGCGTCGTCGGTGACCCCGGGGCCGAAGCCCTCGTCGAGGCGATAGGTCGTGTGGCGCCAGGCCAGCGTCGGCCTGACGAACCAGCTGGCGCCTTCCAGCGGCATGCTGATCCACGGCTTGAGGTCGACCCGCGTGCCGCCGGGACGCGTGTCGTGCTCGAAATGCACCGCTTCGGCGTCCAGGCCGGCGACGAGCCATTCCTGCAGCGGTTTCTCCCAGGAGAACCACGCACGTGGCAGGCGATGGTGGGGCAGGAAGCCCTCGGTCAGGGTGTAGTCCGACAGCAGGTAGTAGTTGCCCGCAATGCCGCCCGTCCAGGTGGGGCCCTGCCCGAACACGCCGAGGGAGCTGGCCAGGTACACCGGCGAGAGGTTGTCCAGCGTGCTGCTGAAGTCCTCGACGTAACGCGGATCGCTGATCCAGTTGAGGTTGGCGCGCGCCTGCCAGTTCGGATGCAGGGCCTGCACCGCGTTGAGCCGGAACTGGCCGCGGTCGTCGCGCCGCCGGTTCTCTTCGGGGATGCCCGCGGCGATCTCCTCGTCGCGCTCGCGCGCGGCCAGGTCGTCGCCGGGCAGGAACGCGCCCTCGACGGTGCCGCGCCCCCCCGGCACCAGCCAACGGAACTGGCCGCCCAGCATCAGGCCGCGTTCGGTCATCAGGCGGGGCGTGAGGGTCGCGTCGTAGTTGGGCGCCAGGTTGAAGTAGATCGGCTGCTTCCAGTCGAAACCATTGCGGCTGGAATTGCTGATCGACGGATACAGCAGGCCCGTGCGGCGGCGGTCGTCGACCGGGAACATCAGCCACGGCACGTACAGCACGGGGACGTTGCCGATGCGCAGGGTCGCGTTGCGCGCGGTGCCCATGCCGTCCTCGAGGTCGACCTCGATCTCCTGCGCACGCAGTTCCCACTGGCGGTCGGACGGCGTGCACGTCGAGTACGTGGATCCGCGCAGCAGGCCGGTCGTGCCCTGCAGCGCGATCTCGTCGGCCTGGCCGTTGCCGCGGCGCGACACCAGCTGGTACTCCACGTCCTGGAGCCGGTGGCTGTCGGCCTGCTGGTCGCCGTCCGCGCGATCGGCGACCAGGCGCAGTCCCGCGTCCTGGTACCGGATGTTGCCCTCGGCGACGTAGCGCCCGGTTTCCGTGTCGTAGGTCAGTTCGTCGGTGCCGAGGAACTGGTCGCCCCGCTGGAGGTGGACGTTGCCCTGGAAGACGGTGTGCTCGTCGCGCGTGCCGGCGAAGCGGTCGCCCTCGATGTCGGTGGGCAGGTCCTCGCGATCGACGGGCCCGGGCAGCGCGGTGGGCGCCTCGCCGAACGCGGGGATCGCGTCCTCGACCGGGCACAGCGCGTAGTCCGGCGGCGCGTCCTGTGCGTGGGCGGTCAGTGCAAGCGCGATGCACATCGGAAGCGGGAGCAGGCGGACGGCTGGTCGCACGCGTCGGAGTCCGTGGGCGAAAACGCCGGCTAGCTTGCCCCATGTACCCGGGGGCGGCAATGCGAACGGCGGCTTCACGCGGCCGGCAACAGGAGGCGACCACACTCCGCGCGGACCGGCGCGGGATCCGGCACCTGACCGATCGCCGGCCGGGATGGAGGCAACCATGAGCGAGCGCGAGCATGGCCCCGGCCCCGGGGCGCGACCCGACCGGATCGAGCAGACCGACGCGCAGTGGCGCGCGCGCCTGACGCCGGCCCAGTACGCCGTCTGCAGGTGTTCGGCGACCGAGCCGCCCTTCACCGGGCGATGGTGGGACCACGCGGCCGAGGGAACCTACGCGTGCGTCGCCTGCGGCGCACGCCTGTTCGACTCGGGGGACAAATACGACTCGGGCAGTGGGTGGCCCAGCTTCACCCGGCCCGCCGAGCCGGCCGCCGTGGAGGAGGTCGTGGACGAAAGCCACGGCATGCGGCGGACGGAAGTGCGCTGCGCCCGGTGCGAATCCCACCTCGGCCACGTGTTCCCCGACGGTCCAGCGCCCACCGGCCTGCGCTACTGCATCAACTCGGCCGCGTTGGATTTCCAACCCGCGGCGGATTGAGGGACCGGGTCAATCGAGCAGCGCCGCGACATGCGCGACGCTGCAGGCGCGAAGCGCGCCGAGGTCGTAGCCCCCCTCGAGCAGGGACACCAGCCGCCCCTCCGCGTGCCGCCCGGCCAGCCGCACCAGTTCGCCGGTGACCCAACCGAAGTCCGCCTCGCCGAGCGCGAGGCCGGCGAGCGGGTCGTCGCGATGCCCGTCGAAGCCCGCGGACACGAACAGCAATTGCGGCGCGAACCGGTCGATTGCCGGGAGCAGCACCTCCCGCCAGGCGGCACGGAAGGCCGCGCCGTCGGCGCCCGGCGGCAGGGGCGCATTGAAGATGTTGCCCGCGCCGCGCTCGTCCGCGTGGCCGCTGCCCGGATACAGGGGCAGCTGCTGGGAACTGGCGAAGCAGACCCGGGGCTCGCGCAGGTAGATGGCCTGCGTGCCGTTGCCATGGTGCACGTCGAAGTCGGCGATCGCGACGCAATCCAGCCCATGGGCCTCCAGTGCATGCGCGGCGGCCACGGCGACGTTGTTGAACAGGCAGAACCCCATGGCCGTGTCGGCGACCGCGTGGTGCCCCGGCGGCCTCACCGCGCAGAACACGCGTCGCGCGTCGCCGGCCATGACAGCGTCCACCGCCGCGATCCCGGCGCCGGCGGCGCGCAGCGCGGCCTCGGCGGAGCCGGGCGAAAGCATCGTGTCCGGGTCGAGGGCGAGCAGCCCATCCGGCCGCGCGTCGAGGATCCCGTCCACCAGGGCCGGTGCGTGCACGCGCACGAGCTGCGCACGGGTGGCCCTCGGCGCCTCGGTGCGTTCCAGGTCCGGGAACGCAACGGCCAGGGCGTCGAGCACGGCGTCCAGCCGGGCCGCGCGTTCCGGATGGCCCGCGCCCGTGTCGTGCGACAGGCACGCGGGGTGCGTGAGAAGGCGGACCGTCGCCACGTGCCGCTCAGCCGGGCGGCTTGCGCCGCTCGTGGTTCCAGAGCACCTCGCCGTGTCCGCTGGCGCGCGCGAGCACGCGCGCGAGCACGAACAGCAGGTCGGAAAGCCGGTTGAGGTAGCGGATCGGCTGGGCGCGGACGGGCTCGAGCCGCGCGAGCGCGACCGTCTCGCGCTCGGCCCGGCGGACGATCGTGCGGGCCAGGTGGCAGCGCGCGGCCGCCTCGCCGCCGCCGGGGAGGATGAAATCCTTCAGCGGCGGCAGGTCCGCGTTGTGCGCGTCGAGCACGCGTTCGAGCGCGTCCACGTCCGCGTCCTCGATGGCCGCGTGCCCGGGGATGCACAGCTCGCCCCCCAGGTCGAACAGCTGGTGCTGCACCGAGGTCAGCAGGGCGCGGATTCCCTCCGGCAGCTCGCTGGCGAGCAGCAGGCCGATCGCGCTGTTCGCCTCGTCGACCGTGCCGTAGGCGACCACCCGCGCCGCGTCCTTCCCGACACGGCTGCCGTCGCCCAGGCCGGTCGTGCCGTCGTCACCGGTGCGGGTGTAGATCTTCGACAGGCGGTTGCCCATGCGCAGGCGCTGGCCGTCGACGCCTGCGTCAGACCGTCTGCGGCCGCAGTGCCGGCAAACGGCGGCGCAGCAGCGAGAAGCCGCCGAACAGCAGCGCGGCGTAGGCGAGCGTGCCCAGCACCGTCCACTGGAAGAACGGGATGCCGGCGACGTAGGCCATGCCCAGCCCCGCCGGCGACTTCGGGTACATCGTGCCGCCCGCCCAGACGCCGAGGTTGGTGACCAGGAAGAACAGCACGGATGCGGCCAGCGAATACGCCAGCACCCGGCCGCCGCCCACGCGGCCGCGCAGGCCGAAGCCCATCACCGCGGTCAGCGCGATGCAGCCGTAGACCAGCCAGAAGCCGACGCCGAGGAAATACTCCATGTACAGCCCGCCGTGCAGGAGGGCGAGCGCGAGGTCGGACACGAGCATGCCCGCGAGGGGCACCAGCACCGCCCAATGGCGCGCGGCGAAGTAGGCGCCGCCGAACAGGGCCATCGCCTCGACCGGCGAGAAGTTCGGCGGATGCGGCAGCACGCGCGTCAGCGCCGCGAGCACGATCATGCCGGCGAGGACCCAGGGGCCGGGGGCGAAGCGGGAGTCGTCGTGGTTCGGGGTCATCGCGGCAGGTCGGTGGAACGGATCGCAGAGTCTAACGGATGGCGCCCGCGCGGGGCCGGGTGGACGGCGCGCCGCGTATCATCCCGGCATGCAGCGGATACACGACGTGCTGGTCGTCGGCGGCGGCCTGGTCGGGTCGAGCCTGGCGATCGCGCTGGATCGCGCCGGCATCGACGCGGCGCTGGTGGAAGCGACGCCCGACGGCACGCTCCCGGCGGTCTTCGACCAGCGCAACCTCAGCTTCGCGGAGGCGACGGTCCACGCGCTGGGTGCGTTGGGCGTGCTCGCGCGGCTGCGCACGCCCGGCGCGCCGATCCGGCGGATCCATGTCAGCCGCCGGGGCGACTTCGGGCGCGTGCGCCTGGATGCGCGCGCGTACGGTCGCGAGGCCTTCGGGCAGGTGGTCGTGGCCCGGGACTTCGGCGACGCGCTCGAGGCCCGGCTGCGGGCGTGCACGCGCCTCGTGCGCTATCGCCCCGCCCGGTTCCTGGGACTGGACGCCGTGGACGACGGCCTGCGACGCGTCCGGCTGTCGGCGGACGGCGGGGACCTCGTGCTCGGCGCGCGGCTGGTGGTCGCCGCCGATGGCGCGGCCAGCAGCGTGCGGGACGCGCTCGGGATCCGGACCGTGGCGCACGACTACGGACAGACGCTGTTCGTCTCGCGCGTGCGCTGCGCCAGGCCGCCGGACGGCACGGCGTGGGAGCGGTTCGACGCCCATGGGCCGCACGCGCTGCTGCCCCGCGCCGACGGCCACTTCGGCGCGATCCACTCGGTCGCGCGCGACGACGCGCCGCGGGTGCAGGCGATGGACGACGTCGACTGGCTGGCGCGACTGCAGTCGGTGTTCGGCTGGCGCGCGGGGCGATTCCTGGAAAGCGGCCCGCGCAGCGCGTATCCCGCGACGCGGCAGGTGGCCGCCGGCCTGACCGCCGAGCGCGCCGTGCTGGTGGGAAACGCCGCCCAGTCGCTGCATCCGATCGGCGCGCAGGGATTCAACCTCGGCCTGCGCGACGCGCTCACCCTCGCCGAACTGATCGGGCAGGCGAGGAAGGAGGACGCCTCGGCGGATCCGGGGGGCCGGGATCTGCTCGCCGCGCATGCGGCCCGCCGCGCGGAGGACCGCGCGCGCACGATCGCGTTTTCGCACGGACTGGCGACGCTGACGGCCAACCCCGTGCCGATGGCTTCCGCATTGCGGTCCGCCGGCCTGGTCGCGGCCGATCGCGCCCCGACGCTGCAGGGCTGGCTGGTCGGCGGGGCGATGGGCTATCGCGCCGACGTGCCCGCGCTGTGCCGCCCGGAGGCCACGTGACCGGACGCCCGCGCACGCGTTCCCGCGACGCGATCGACGTGGTCGTGGCCGGGGGCGGGGTGGTCGGCGCGGCGTGCGCGCTCGCGCTCGCGCGCGAGGGGCGCGAGGTCGCGCTGGTCGAGGCCGCGCGACCCGACGCCTGGTCCCCGGACCGGCCGGACCTGCGGGTCTACGCGATCGCCCCGGACAGCGCCGCGCTGTTCGACCGGGTGGGCGCCTGGTGGCCTGTGCGTGCGGCGCGCGCCCGACCGTATCGCACCATGCGCGTCTGGGATGCGGCCGGCGGCCACCCACTGGTCTTCGAGTCCGACGCCCTGGCGCGACCGGAACTGGGCTGGATCGTCGAACACGGCCTGCTCGTCGACCGCCTCTGGCAGGCGCTGGATGCCGCGGGGGTCCAGGTGCGCTGTCCCGCCCGGGTGACTGGCGTCGTCGAGGAGGCGGAGAGGGTGCGCGTCGCGCTCGAGGACGGATCCACGATCGCCGCGCGCATCGCGATCGCCGCCGACGGCGCCGCGTCCCCGCTGCGCGCGTCGGCGGGCATCGCGACGTCGGGCCGGGATTACGGGCAGCGCGGCGTCGTGGCGTACGTCGCGACGGGTGCGCCGATGGCCGCGACCGCCTGGCAGCGCTTCCTTCCCACAGGTCCGCTCGCCCTGCTGCCTTGCGGCGACCTGCCCGGGGTCGCGCCGGGCCATGCCGCCTCGATCGTGTGGACGCTGCCCGATGCCGAGGCCACGCGGGTCCTCGCGCTCGAGGACGCGGCGTTCGGCGACGCGGTCTCGCGGGCGTTCGACCGGACGCTCGATGCGCTGGTCCCGGTGTCGCGCCGCGTCGCCTTCCCGCTGCGCCGGCAGTTGGCGGAGACGCAGGCGCGCGGGCGGGTGCTCGTCGTCGGCGACGCGGCACACGTCGTGCATCCGCTCGCGGGGCAGGGCGTGAACCTCGGGCTGCGGGACGTGTCGTCGCTGGTCGCCGCGATGCGCGCGTCCGCAGCCGCCGGGCGGGCGTGGGACGGGCCGGTGCACCTGGCGCGGTGGGCACGTGCGCGGCGCAGTGCCAATGCGACGGCCGCCCACGCCTTCGACCTGGTCGAACGGACTTTCGGAAACACCCATCCGGTCGCGACCGCCTTGCGCGGCCCGATCCTCGGCCTGGCCGGGCGCGTGCCACCGCTCGCGCGTCTGCTGCTGCGCGAGGCCGCGGGCGATCCCTCCCGCATGGCGTGATGCGCGAACGGCACGACGCCCGCGCAAGGCGGGCGTCGTGGTCGTTGGACCGTGCCATCCATGGCGGGGCCGGACGAGGTCCGGACCCCGTGCGGGCTGACGTCAGCGCGTCACTTCCAGTCCCGGTATTCCTTGTACTCCGCCATCGTCAGCGAGCCGCTGGCGTCGGCGTCGAAGCGCGCGAAGTGCGTGGTCAGCTCGGCTTCCGCGGCCGCCTCGGCGGTCGTGACCATGCCGTCCCCGTCCGCGTCGGTCTTGCCGAAGTGCGCCTTGATCGGGTCGTTGGGCATCGAATTGACCGTCACGACCTGGGTCGTGGCCACGGCAGCGGCAGGGGCGGCGGGTGCCGGCGCGGGCACCGGCGGCGGGGAGACGGCGTCGAGCGCCGCGCCGGCGGCCGCCTCCGCGGTCATCGCGGCGGACGCCGCTTCGGCGCTGGCCTGCTCGGCCATGCGTTCGGCCTGCTCGGCCTCCAGCGCGGCCTTGGTCGGATCCGAACCGCTCTCGGCGGCGGCGCGCGCGGAGCGGGCGGCATCGGACGCGTCCTGGGCCTCCTGGGCGGCCTGCACGGCGTCGACGGACGCCTGCGCGGCGACGTCGGCGTTCGCCTCGGCGGCGACCTCGCCTTCCACCGTCGGGGCGGGAATGCCCTCGGCGACGGCCTCGGCGACGTTGGCGGCGGAGGCGGCGGCCTCGGCTTCGGCCTCGGCTTCGACGGCGGCCTCGACGGCGTCGTCGCGGCTTTCCTCGGCCGACTCCTCGGCCGGCGGGCGCGGGGCCTCGACCTGGGCGAAAGCAACGCCCGACATGCCGAGGGCGGCGAGCAGGGCGATCGCGAGCGTGGTGCGCGGGGTGGTGCTCATGCGGGGACCTCCGTGGGGAAGGTCGACGACGCTAGTGCGCGGCAGGTAAAGCGCTTGTCAACCGGGCCAACGCCGGCTGAACGGTCATCCGGCGGGCCGCGCGAAGACCGTGACCTCTTCCCGGTCGTGATAGAGCTGCCGGGCGCGCACGTCCACGGGCCCGCCGGCGGCGTCCCGGAATGCCGCCAGGCAGTCCCGGGTCTCCTGCCAGCGCTTGCGCATGGGCAGTTTCAGGTTGAACACCGTGCGCCGGCACCACCCGTTCCGCAGCCAGTCCGCCATGCGCGCGGCCACGCGGCGGGGCTGCTCGACCATGTCGCAGACCATCCAGTCGAGCGGCCGCGGAGGCTGCCAGGTGAAGCCGTCCGCGCGCAGGTGCTCGACCAGCCCCGAGTCCATCAGGGCCGGCTGCATGGGCCCGTTGTCGATCGCGGCGACGCGGAGGTGGTGGCGCACGAGCACCCACGTCCAGCCGCCGGGGGCCGCGCCCAGGTCGGCGGCATGCATGCCCGGCGCGAGGCTGGCCCGCGCGCGGTCGTCCAGCAGCACGAGCAGCGCCTCTTCCAGCTTGAGCGCCGAGCGCGACGGCGCGTCGGCATGCAGTCGCAGGCGCGGGATCCCCATCAACCACGGTGCGCCGTCGTCGGGCCGGGACGTCGCGAGCAGGACGTGGTCCCCGGCCAGGAAGCAGGCATGCAGGCGCGGGGCCCGCGGCTCGTCCCGGGCGGCAAGGTGGCCGGCGCGGCGGAGCGCCGGGCGGAACGCGTTCCCGAAGCTCCGCGCCAGTCCGGCGAGCGGTCGCGCCTGGTCGGCGTCCGGGTGTTCGGTCCAGAGCTGGCCGAAGCGGTCCGGCAGTCCTGGCGCGGCCTCGAGGGCGGCCAGCAGCGGGGAGATCCGGTCGCGTGGCGGCAGCTCGCGCAGCTCGGCGACGACGCGCAACTTCTGCCGCGCGAACACGAGCGAGGCGAAGGGCAGGGCGCGGTCGAGCGCATCGGTCCGCGACGGATCCGCAGGCGAGAACAGCACGTGGCCGCTGCCGCGTTCGGCCCGTGCATGGCCCGGCTCGCCGGCGGCGGCCGAACGCTCCACCAGCTCGGCGGCCAGGTCCGGCTCGAACCCGGCGCGGCAATAGAAGAGCAGTGCCGGCGCCACGTCAGTAGAAGGTGCCGCCGGCCCGGCCGTACGCCTGCAGGACCTCGCGGGCCTGTCCGCGGTGGAGGTCGCGCACCAGCGCGATGCCCCGGCGCTCGAGTTCGCCCGCCCAGTCCGCGGGCAGGGGGCCCTCGTCGAATTCGGTCAGCGCCATGACGTCCTCGCTGCGCGCGCCCACCAGCAGCCGGTCGATGCCCGCCCAGAAGCAGGCCCCGTAGCACTGGCAGCAGGGCTGGGCCGAGGTCGCGAGCACATACGCGCCGAGGTGGGCGCCGGTCGCGTCGTCGCGGTTCAGGCGCGAGCGCCCGGTGGCCTGCTGGGCGAGCATGAAGGCCATCGTCTCCGCGTGCGCGACCGAGCACGACGCCGGCAGCACGCGGTTGACGCCCACCGCGACGAGCCCGTCGTCCGGCCCGAACACGGCGGCGCCGAAGGGACCGCCCGTCCGGGCCTCGATGTTGCGGCGCGAGAGTTCGATCGCGAAGGCGACCTTGGCCGCGTCGCCGGGGATGCGGGTGCCGGGCCGGGCGACCTCGAGGCTCCACGCCGGCAGCGACAGCAGGACCTGGGCGGGGGCGCGCGTCATTCGGCCGCGGGCACCGACGCGGTGATGTCCCGGCACTGGCCTTCGACGCAACTGCAGCCGGTGACCGCGGGGAAGCCGCAGACCGACGCCATGCCCTCGGCCGCGCACTGGGCCTGGACCGCGTCGGGGTCGGTGGGGCTGTCGACGTTCACGCACGACGGATAGGCACCGCAGCAGTTGCCGACGTCCTTGATCGTGCAATCGGCGTCCGTGCGGCAACTGCGGTCGAGCGCCACCGGCCCGGGCACGCGCCTGGGCGGCAGCGGATCGGACATCCGTGGCGGCACGAGGTCCGCGGGCGGGCGCGCAGGGGCGTCCGACGGGGGCGGTGTGTCCGGCGCCGGGGAGGCGTCGCCCGCGGTGGCGGGGGGCGGGGCGTCCTGTGTTGCGACGGTCGCGCGGTCGTCCGGACCCGGACCGCCCTCCGCACAGCCCACCGCGCCGGCCGCGAGCGCGGCCGCCAGGAACAAGAGGGCGCCTGTGCGCCCGGCTCGGGTCCGCTTGAACATCATGTGTCCCTCCTCACCGGTCTCAGCGCGTCGTCCAGGTATCCCGCAGCCCGACGCTGCGGTTGAAGACAGGGGCATCCGGCGCGTGTTCTTTCCGGTCGGCGACGAAATAGCCGGTGCGTTCGAACTGGAACGACGCCTCGGGCGCCGCGTCGGCGGCCGCGGCTTCGACGTAGGCGCGCACGACCTGGCGCGAGTCCGGGTTGAGGTTGTCGACGAAGCTGCCGCCGGCGGGCGCGTCGTCCGGGTCGGGCACCGAGAACAGCCGGTCGTACAGGCGCACTTCCGCGGGCACCGCCGTGCGGGCGTCGACCCAGTGGATCGTGCCCTTGACCTTCCGGTTCGCGCCCTCCATCCCGGGGCGGGATTCCGGGTCCAGCGTGCCGCGCAGCTCGACCGGGCGGCCGTCGGCATCCCTCACCACCTCGTCGCAACGGAAGATGCCGGCGCCACGCAGGCGGACCTCGCCGCCGGGCACCAGCCGCTTCCAGCCCTTCGGGGGATCCTCGGCGAAGTCGCCGCGCTCGATCCACAGCGCGTTCGAGAACGACACCCCGCGCGTGCCCATCGCCTCGACCTTGGGGTGGTTCGGGAAGGCGAGCGTCTCGGCATGGTCGTCAGGCAGGTTGGTGATCACCACGCGCAGCGGCTCGAGCACCGCCATGCGCCGGGGCGCGGCGTCGTCCAGCGTCTCGCGCAGGCAGCCCTCGAGCACGGCGAAGTCGATGAGCGAGTTCTGCTTGCTGACGCCGAGGCGCTCGGCGAACAGGCGCAGCGCCGCGGGCGTGTAGCCGCGGCGGCGGATGCCCTGCAGGGTCGGCATGCGCGGATCGTCCCAGCCCTCGACCAGGCCGGCCTGCACGAGCTGCATGAGCTTGCGCTTGCTCATCACCGTGTAGGTGAGGTTCGCGCGCGAGAACTCGATCTGGCGCGGCTTCGCGGCTTCGAACGGAAGGCCCCGGGCGGCCAGTGGCGCCAGCAGGTCCGGCGTGCCGGCGAGGTCGACGCGGTCCACGCACCAGTCGTACAGCGGCCGGTGGTCCTCGAACTCCAGCGTGCACAGCGAGTGCGTGATGCCCTCGATCGCGTCGGACAGCGAATGCGCGAAGTCGTACATCGGATAGATCGGCCAGGCGTCGCCGGTGTTCTGGTGCGGCACCTTCTTGACCCGGTACAGGGCCGGGTCGCGCAGGTTGATGTTGCCGCTGGCCATGTCGATCTTCGCCCGCAGCGTGCGGCTGCCGTCGGCGAACTCGCCCGCGCGCATGCGGCGCAGCAGGTCGAGGTTCTCCTCCACCCCGCGGTCGCGCCAGGGCGAGGGGCGGCCCGGCTCGGTCAGCGTGCCGCGGTATTCGCGCACCTGGTCGGCGGTCAGGTCGCAGACGAACGCGTCGCCCTGGCGGACGAGCTTTTCCGCTGCCAGGTAGAACACCTCGAAATAATCCGATGCGTGGCGGAGGTCGTGCCACTCGAACCCGAGCCAGCGCACGTCCTCCAGGATCGCGCGCACGTACTCGGGGTCCTCCTTCGCCGGGTTGGTGTCGTCCAGGCGCAGGTTGCACACCCCGCCGAACTCGCGGGCGATGCCGAAGTCCAGGCAGATGGCCTTGGCGTGGCCAATGTGCAGGTAGCCGTTGGGCTCGGGCGGGAAGCGCGTCTTCACCGCCCCGTGGCGGCCCGAGGCGAGGTCGTCGCGGACGATCTGGCGGATGAAGTCGTTGCGGTGGCGACCGTCGACCGTGGCGTCGTCGGCCGGCATTTCGTGGGCGGGGGGCATGCGGGGCGCGGTAAAGGCGGCGTGGATCGCAGTTTAGCCGCTGGACGGCAGGTTCCGCCCGACGAGACGCACCGACCGTGTCGTATGCTGCCGGCGGAACCGCACGCAACGACAGGGGGTTGCATGCAGGTGGTGTACGAGGCCGCGCATCTGGTCGATGCGCACCTGGTGAGGCACGCGCTGGAGGCGGCCGGCATCCCGGCCCACGTGCGCGGGGAAGCGCTGGTCGGCGGGATCGGCGAGCTGCCGGCGGGCGGCCTGGTCGCCGTGCTCGTGCCGGCGGCGGCCTGGCCGGAGGCGCGCGCCGTCGTGGAGGCGCTCGACCTCGGCGCGTCGGCCGGACGGGATCCCCTGCAGGGGAGCGACGGTGCGCCCGTCCCCGCCTGAGGCGGCGATCCGGCGCCGGCGCCCGGGGCTCGCCGCCTTCCTCGCGGTCGCCGTGGTCGCGCTGCAGGCGCTGCCGGCGCGCGCGTGGGACCTCCCCATGGCGGACGACCGCGCGGTGCACGTCGAGGCCGCGGCCGGTTCGACGCACGTCGAGGCGGACCCCTCCAGTGGCGCGCTCCGGATCGAAGGCCAGGGCGTTTCGCGCGCCACGCTCGGCTTCACCGTGCCCGCGGCCGCGGGTCCGGGCGAACAGTGGGTCCTCCGGATCGACCGCGACAGCCTGACGCGCATCCAGGCCTGGTCGGCCGGATGGCCGGGGGGAACGCTGCGGTTCTTCGCACCCGGCGAGGCGGAGGGGGCATTGCCGAGCAGTTTCGACTTCCCCCTGCCGCACGACTGGCAGGGCGAGCGCAGCGTGCAGCTCGAGGTCGAGTCGATCGGGCCCTACGTGATCCGTCCGGTGCTGGTGACGGCCGAGGCCGCGATGATGCTCGAGCACCGGGCGATCGCGGTCTACGGGGCGATGTATGCCTGCCTCGGCCTGCTGGTGCTCATCGCCGCGTCGCTGTCGATGGCGACGGGCGACCGGGCCTATCTCGCGCTTGTCGTGTTCCTGCTTGGCGGCATGCTGCTGCTGTCCGCGGTGAACGGCCATCTCTACGCGATCCCGTGGCTGCGCGGCTACGCGTTCTGGGATGCGTTCGGGATCTGGGCACTGATCCTCGCCACGGCCGCGGCGGGCGTCTGGCTGGTCCAGCTGTACACCCAATCCGCCCGCCACGCGCCGCGGCTCGATCGCGTCCTGTTCTTCCTCGCCCCCGTGCTGCTCGGGTTCGCCGCGCTGTGCCTGCTGCGGCCGCCCGGATGGGGCGACGCGGCGAAGGCGTTGGCGGGGATCGGCTGGATCGCTGCGGCGTTGGCCTGCCTGGGCGCGGTGGGCGTCGCGGTGCGGCGCGGCACGTGGATGGCCTTGCCGCTGTTCGTCGTGCTCCTGCTGCTGACGGGCGCGGGCCTGGCTCACGAGGCGATGCTGCGCGGCTGGCTGCCCGGCGGGTTCTGGGTGCGGCATGCCTACCAGGTCGGGTTCGTCGCCACCGCGGTGACCCTGGCCATCGGCCTCATCGGGCGGATCACCGAGTTCCGCGCCGCGGGCGAACGCGACCGCCTTGCGCGCGACGACACCGAGCGCCGCCTGGAGCGCGAGTCGGCGCGGGCGGACCTCATCCAGACGCTGCGCGACAAGCTCCGCGAGCTCCCGCCGGGCGACATGGAATGGGCGGCGTTCCGCGCGTTGTTCGACCAGTTGCTCCCGACGCTGCGGCTCGAGGCCGGGTCGCTGATCGCCTACGGCTACCACGGTTTCGACCTGCTGCTGGCCGAGCCGCTCAAGAGCAAGGACCGGTTCGCGGCGCTGCTGTCGAACCGGATCGGGATGATGAAGGGCCTGGCGCGTACCCGGGCGCCGCTGCAGTTGCCGCTCGACGACGCTGACCCGGCCGCGGGGACCTGGCCGGCCGCGGCGGGCGAGGGCGCCCCGGGCGGCGGGGCGGGCGCGGCGCCACGCCACGTCCACGCGGTGGTCCCGTTGCCGATCCGCGCGCCGGGCTGGGGCGTGCTGCTGCTGGAACGGCGCGGCGACGACCCGTTCACGCACGACGAACTGCTGCTGGCCAGCGAACTGGGCCGACTGACCATCCAGCACGCGGACGAAGCCGCCACCGCGCTCAACCTGCGGCGCTCGGCCGAACTCGACGCGCTCACGGGCGCGCTCAACCGCCGGACGATCGACCTGTGGCTGGCGCGCAGCTTCACCGAGGCGCACCGCCACGGCCAGGCGCTGGCGGTGCTGTTCGTCGACATCGACCACTTCAAGTCGGTCAACGACACGTTCGGCCACGCCTGCGGGGACACCTGCCTGCGGCACGTGGCCGAAGCGCTGCGCCGCGAGCTCGAGCCCGGTGACCTCCTGGGCCGCTATGGCGGCGAGGAGTTCATCGTCGTGCTGCCGGGTCGCAGCGGCGACGCGGCCAGGCAGCTGGGGGAGCGCATCCGCGGCGCGGTCGAGCGCGAGGAGGTCGAATGCGAGGGCCGCCGGATCCCGCTCACGGCCAGCATCGGCGTGGCGACCCGCCTGGACCGGGAGGACGCGCCCGCCGCGACGGTGCAGCGCGCCGACAAGGCCCTGTACGCGGCCAAGCGCGCCGGTCGCAATCGCGTCAGCGTCGCGCCCGCCGTGTTCTATTGAGCCGCCGCGCCGGGCGGCGCAATCCCGACGGGTGGACCCCATGGCCTCGATGCTGGACCGACTGCTGTCCATCGGCGCGCACGGGCAGCGCATGCCGCGCGCCGGCGACGCGCTCCCCGGGCGTCACGATGCCGTGCCGCTGGAGAACCGGCATTTCGTGCACGGCCGGCCGTTGCGGGGCGACTTCGAGGGACTGGCGCGCGCCGTGTTCGGGATGGGATGCTTCTGGGGCGCCGAGCGCCTGTTCTGGTCGATTCCCGGCGTGCACACGACGGCGGTGGGCTATGCAGGCGGCGCGACGCCGAACCCGACGTACCACGAGGTGTGCTCGGGCTTGACCGGACATGCCGAGGTCGTGCTGGTCGTGTTCGATCCCGGCGCCGTCGGCTACGAGACCCTGCTGGCGCGGTTCTGGGAGGGGCACGACCCGACCCAGGGCATGCGGCAGGGGAACGACGTCGGCACGCAGTACCGCTCGGTGATCCATTGCGCGACGCCGGCCCATCAGGCGGGGGCGTCCGCCAGCCGCGACCGCTATGCCGCGCGCCTGTCGGCCGCGGGGCTCGGCGCGATCACCACGGAGATCGTCCATCCCGCGCCGCCCTTCTTCTACGCGGAGGACGCACACCAGCAGTACCTGGCGAAGCACCCGGGCGGGTACTGCGGACTGGGCGGCACCGGGGTGTCGTGCCCCGTGGGCACGGGCGCCTAGCCGGCGGCGCGATCCGACGCCGCGGCGCCAACCGGATGGCCGGGCACGGCGAGCAGCTCGGGCGGCAGTTCGCGGAAGACGCCCGCGAGCTGCTCCAGGAAACCCGCCATCGCGGAACTGCGGCGCCAGACCATGGCGATGCGCCGGCTGGGCGTGCGCCCCTCGAATTCGAGCAGGCGGATGGCCGGGGAGGTCGGCACCGGCGGCCGCACCGCGAGCGCGGGCAGCAGGGTGACGCCCACGTCGGCGGCGACCATCTGGCGGAGGGTCTCCAGGCTGGTCGCCTGGAAGCCGGCGTTCTCGGTGGCGCCGGCGAGTTCGCACACGTCGAGGGCCTGGTCGCGCAGGCAGTGCCCGTCCTCGAGCAGCAGCAGGCGCTCGTCGCGCAGGTCCTGCATCCGCAGGTGCGCGCGGTCGGCGAGCGCATGGCCGCGCGGCACCGCGAGCATGAACGGCTCCTCGAACAGGAACTCGGCGTGCAGCTGGTCGTCGTGCAGCGGCAGCGCGAGCAGGCCGGCGTCGAGCCTGCCCGAGCGCAGGCGCGCGAGGATCTCCGGGCTCTTCTCCTCGACGAGCAGCAGTTCCAGGCGCGGGAAACGCGCTCGGATGCGCTGGACCACGTGCGGCAGCAGGTAGGGCCCGAGCGTGGGGAAGATGCCGAGGCGCACGGTGCCGGCCTCGGGGTCCTGGCTGCGGCGCGCGGCCTCCTTCATCTGCTCGACGTCGGCGACGATCCGCCGCGCGCGTTCGGCGATGTCGCGGCCGGCGGGCGTGAGCATGACCTTGCGCGGCGCGCGTTCCACCAGCGTCACGCCCAGCTCCTCCTCCAGCTTGCGGATCTGGGTGGAGAGCGTCGGCTGGCTGACGAAGCACGCCTCCGCCGCGCGACCGAAGTGACGGTGGTCCGCCAGGGCGACGAGGTAGCGGAGGTCGCGCAGGTTCATGTGGTTGCCCTCGCGTGGCGGGGTGTCAGGCGGCCTCGGCGACCGCGGCCTCGGCGGGTGCCGATGTCCGGATGAGGTGGTCGAAGGCCGACAGGGCCGCGGTCGAGCCGGCGCCCATCGCGATCACGATCTGCTTGTACGGCACCGTGGTCGCATCGCCGGCGGCGAACACGCCCGGCATCGAGGTCGCGCCGCGGTCGTCGATGACGATCTCGCCGCGCGGCGAGAGGTCGATCGCGCCGCGCAGCCACTCCGTGTTCGGCAGCAGGCCGATCTGCACGAACACGCCTTCCAGCGCGATCGTCCGCTCGCCGCCGCCCTTGCGGTCGCGGACGCGGATGCCTTCCACCTTCTGCCCGTTGCCGAGGACTTCCGTGGTCTGGCCGCCGGTGACCACCTCCACGTTCGGCAGGCTGCGCAACTTCCGCTGCAGGACCTCGTCCGCGCGCAGCGCGTCGTCGAATTCGACCAGGGTCACGTGCGCGACGATGCCGGCCAGGTCGATCGCCGCCTCGACGCCGGAGTTGCCGCCGCCGATCACCGCCACGCGCTTGCCCTTGAAGAGCGGGCCGTCGCAGTGCGGGCAATAGGCCACGCCGCGATTCCGGTAATCGGCCTCGCCGGGCACGCCCAGTTCGCGCCAGCGGGCGCCGGTCGCGAGCACGATCGAGCGCGCCCTCAGCGTCGCGCCACCCTCGAGCTCGATCGACACGAAGCCGTCGCGCCCGGCGGGCAGGAGCTTCGACGCGCGCTGCAGTTGCATCACGTCCACGTCGTGGTCACGCACGTGGCTTTCGAGCTGCGCGGCGAGCTTCGGGCCCTCGGTGTACGGCACCGAGGCGAAGTTCTCGATGCCCATGGTGTCCAGCACCTGCCCGCCGAAGCGTTCGGCGACCACGCCCGTGCGGATGCCCTTGCGCGCCGCGTAGATGGCCGCCGATGCGCCGGCCGGCCCGCCGCCGACGACGAGCACGTCGAACGGCGCCTTGCCGGCGAGTGCCTCGGCCTGGCGCGTCGCGGCCCCGGTGTCGATCCGCGACAGGATCTCCTCGACGGTCATGCGCCCCGTGCCGAACGCCTTGCCGTCCAGCAGCACGGTGGGCACCGACATCACCTCGCGCGCCTCGACCTCGTCGCGGAACAGCGCGCCGTCGATGGCCACGTGGCGGATGTTCGGGTTCAGCACGCCCATCAGGTTGAGCGCCTGGATGGTGTCCGGGCAGCTCTGGCACGACAGCGACATGAAGGTCTCGAAACGGAACGTGCCCTCGATGGCGCGCACCTGCGCGGCCAGCGCGTCGTCGATCTTCGGGGGATGGCCGCCGACCCACAGCAGCGCCAGCACCAGCGAGGTGAACTCGTGGCCGAGGGGAATGCCGGCGAACCGCACGTCGATGTCGGTGCCCTCGCGCACGATGGCGAACGACGGCTTGCGCGCGTCCGCGTCGTCGTCCCGGCGGTACGCGATGTGCGCGGACATGCCGGCGATCGCCTGCAGCAGCGCGTCGAGTTCGCGCGACTTGTCGCCGTCGTCGAGCGAGGCGACCAGTTCGATCGGCTGGACGACCTTCTCCAGGTACGCCTGCAGCTGCGCCCTGGTTTCCGTGTCGAGGATTTCCGTCTCTGGCATCGATGCCTCCGGGGGGAAAGGGCGGGGATCGCGGGATGAAGTCGCTTGCAGGAGCGGCCCGGACCGGGGGGAGGGAGCCGGTGGAGCCCGTGGGGGGACGGGAAGCCGGCACGCGGCCCGGGCCGCTGGTGCAAGCGGCCTCCGGGGAGACCGCCGTGCCGCGCGCGGATCGCTCCGCGCGCGGCGTCGGGGTCAGATCTTGCCGACCAGGTCGAGCGACGGCTTCAGCGTCTTCTCGCCTTCCTTCCACTTCGCCGGGCAGACCTCGCCCGGGTTCGCGGCGACGTGCTGGGCGGCCTTGATCTTGCGGACGAGGTCGTCGGCGTCGCGGCCGATGCCCTCGGCGGTGATCTCCACCGCCTGGATCACGCCCTCGGGATCGATCACGAAGGTGGCGCGGTCGGCCAGGCCCTGGCCTTCGCGCATCACGCCGAAGTTGTTGGTCACCAGGCCCGTCGGGTCGCCGATCATCGTGTAGCGGATCTTGCCGATCGACTCCGAGCTGTCGTGCCACGCCTTGTGCGAGAAGTGGGTGTCGGTCGAGACGCTGTAGATCTCCACGCCCATCTTCTGCAGTTCGTCCTGCTTGTCGGCCAGGTCCTCGAGCTCGGTCGGGCAGACGAAGGTGAAGTCGGCCGGGTAGAAGAAGACGACGGACCACTTGCCGAGCAGGTCGGCCTCGGACACCTCGCGGAACTTGCCGGCCTGGAACGCCTGGGCCTTGAAGGGCTTGATCCTGGAATTGATCATGGGGGTGCGCACTCCTGTGGGGTTGCGTGAAGAAAGCCCGCCGTCGCCGGCGGGCCAAGAAAGTCCGCATAGGGTAGGGAAACGAATCGATTGGATCAAATCGATAGGTTCCATTAATTGAATAGATGGCATCTATCGACCTGCTTCAAATCCGTTGCTGCCGCCGACTGACTTGCCCGCCCCCGAGTGATGAACCCCTGTCTCGACGACGTCCTGCGGCGCCTCCGCGCCGAACTGCCCGAATCCGGGGACGCCGAGTGCCTGCTCGCGCATGCCCTCGGGCGCGACCGTGGCTGGCTGTTCGCGCATGGCGACGCGGTCCTGGAGTCCGGTGAACTGGCGCGCATCGAGGCGCTGGCGGGCCGCCGCCGCGCGGGCGAGCCGGTCGCATACCTGACCGGCCGGCGCGGGTTCTGGTCGATGGACCTGGCGGTCGGGCCGGCGACGCTCGTGCCACGGCCGGAGACCGAACGGCTCGTCGAACTGGCGCTCGAACGGCTGCCCGCCGACCGGCTGGTCGACGTCGCCGACCTGGGGACCGGCAGCGGCGCGATCGCGTTGGCCATCGCGCACGAGCGGCCGCGGGCGCGCGTGGTCGCGACCGACGCGAGCGCGGCGGCGCTGGCGGTCGCGGCGCGCAATGCCACCGCGCTCGGGCTCGACGCATCGCGCGTCGCGTTCCTGCAGGGCGACTGGTGGCGGCCGCTGGGCGCGCGCCGGTTCGAGCTGGTGGCGAGCAATCCGCCGTACATCCCCGAGGGCGACCCCCACCTCGACCGCGGCGACCTGCGGTTCGAGCCACGCGATGCACTGGCGTCGGGCGCGGATGGGCTCGACGCCATCCGCGAGATCGTCGACGGCGCCCCCGCGCACCTCGTCGCAGGCGGCTGGCTCCTGCTCGAGCACGGCTTCGACCAGGGCGGTGCGGTCCGCCGGTTGATGGAAGCGCGCGGCATCGTCGAGGTCGACACGGCCCGCGATCTGGAAGGGCGCGACCGCGTGACGCTCGGCCGCATGCCGGGCTGACGGCCGCTAGACTGGGCGGCCGCTCCGAACGAAGGACCGCCCATGCGCAAGCTCTACCCGGAGATCGAGCCGTACGACAGCGGCGTCCTCGAGGTCGATTCGCGGCACAAGCTCCATTACGAGCAGTGCGGCAACCACGAGGGCAAGCCGGTCGTGCTGCTGCACGGCGGACCGGGCGGCGGCTGCAGCGACAAGATGCGCCGGTTCCACGACCCCGAGCGCTACCGGATCATCTTGTTCGACCAGCGCGGGGCGGGGCGCTCGACGCCGCACGCGGACCTCGTCGACAACACGACCTGGCATCTGGTCGAGGACATCGAGAAGCTGCGGGTGCACCTCGGCATCGAGCGCTGGCAGGTATTCGGCGGCAGTTGGGGGTCGACGCTCGCGCTGGCCTATGCGCAGTCCCACCCGAAGCGGGTGACCGAACTCGTCCTGCGCGGCATCTTCATGCTTCGCCGGTGGGAGCTGGAATGGTTCTACCAGGAAGGCGCGTCGAACCTGTTCCCGGACGCCTGGGAGCGCTACGTCGCGCCCATCCCGGAAGTCGAGCGTCATGACCTGATCTCCGCCTTCCACCGCCGCCTCACCGGCGGGGACGAGGCCGCGCAGCTCGACGCGGCGCGCGCCTGGAGCGTCTGGGAGGGCGCGACCAGCTTCCTGCGCATCGACGACGATTTCGCGACCAGCCATGCCGACGCGCGCTTCGCGCTGGCCTTCGCGCGCATCGAGAACCACTACTTCGTCAACGGCGGCTTCTTCGAGGTCGAGGACCAGCTGTTGCGCGACGCGGACCGGATCGCCGACATCCCGGGCGTGATCGTGCATGGGCGCTACGACGTGGTCTGCCCGCTGCGCAACGCCTGGGACCTGCACAAGGCCTGGCCCAAGGCGCAGTTGCTCATCACGCCGACCTCGGGGCATTCCGCGTTCGAGGCGGAGAACGTCGACGCGCTGGTCCGGGCGACGGACGCGTTCGCCGGCTGATCAGTCGGCCAGGGGCGTGCCGTCGGGCGCGCGCTCGAGCATCCACAGGCCTGCCCAGAGCTTCAGGTCCAGCGCATAGCCCTCGGCATGGCGCGCCATCAGCCAGGCCGGGGCGCGGGCGAGCGGCACCGCGTGCACGGTGATGTCCTCGGAGGCATCGCCGCCGCCCGGTCCGACCTTCTCGAGGTGGCGCGCGCGGACGAAGGCGACGCGCTCGTTGCTCATGCCCGAGGACGTCGGGCCAACCAGCAGGACGTCGACCTCGCGCGGGCGCCAGCCCGTTTCCTCCTCGAGCTCGCGGCGCGCGGCGGCCTCGAGGCTGTCCTCGCCGGGCTGGTCGCCGACCAGGCCCGCGGGCATCTCGATGGTGCGCGCGCCGACGGGCACGCGTTCCTGCTCCACGAACAGGACTTCGCCGGCCGGGGTCATCGCCAGGATGATCACCGCCATGCCGTCCGCATGCGTGCGCTCGGCGTACTCCCATCGGCCGCGGCGGCGCAGCCGCAGCCACTTGCCTTCGTACAGGGTCTCGGCCGGGCCGTCGTCGCGGGCGTCGTCGTGCATGCCGCGATGCTAGCGCGCGCCGCGTCGATGCGGCGCGCGCGGCGTCACGCGGGCTGGAACGCCAGCCCCGCGGCCTCGTGCAGGCGACGGCGCGTCATCGGCCCGAAGCGGAGGTGGTCGCAGACCGCGGCCATCGGCGGGTGGGTGCATTCGCCGCGCGCGAAGGCGCCGTCCGACCACGGGCCCAGCGGCGCATCGCAGGCGATGGTGGTCAGGCGGCGGCACAGGCGCGCCTGTTCGGCGTGCATGCGCAGTCGCGCCGCCGCCTGGGCAGCGCCGCGGAACCGGAGGAACGGCACCTCCTCGATGCGCGCGAGCAGCGCGTCGAGCGTGCCGAAATGCGCCAGCAGCGTGGCCGCCGTCTTCGGGCCGATGCCCGGCACGCCGGGGATGTTGTCGATCGCGTCGCCCGTCAGGGCGAGGTAGTCGGCGACCTGGTCGGCGCGCACGCCCATCCGCCCCCGGACGCCGTCCGCGTCCCATCTCTGCCCGCGCGCGAAATCCCACTGGACGTCGCCCGTGGCCAGCAACTGGGACAGGTCCTTGTCGGCCGACACGATGACCGCGCTTCGCCCGGCGCGGCGCGCGGCCAGCACCGCGCTGCCGATCAGGTCGTCCGCCTCGTACTCGCGATCGGCGAGCACGGCCAGCCCCAGCGCCCTGCACAGCGCCCGGCACTGCGCGAACTGGCGGCGCAGTTCCTCGGGCGCACTCTCCCGGTTGGCCTTGTAGGCCGGATACAGCCTGTTGCGGAAACACGAATCGAGGGCCTCGTCGAATGCGATGGCCACGTGCCGGGGGCGCGCCTGCTCGATGAGTTCGAGCAGGAAACGGGCGAAGCCGTGCACCGCGTTGGCCGGCCATCCGTCCGCGTCCACGAAGCGGTCGGCCGGCAGCGAGTGCCAGGCCCGGAAGACGTAGAGGCTCGCGTCGACGAGGTAGACGGGGGGCGCCATCGCCGCGCTCATTCCCGTGCCCCCGTCCAGTCGGACAGCAGCGTGGCCGGGTCCGGCCGGTCGCGCTCGGGCGCGTCCACGCACGGGGTGCCGAGATGGATGAACCCGGTGATCCGCTCGGCGGGCCCGATCCCCAGGGTGGCGCGGATGTCGTCGTCGTACGCCGCCCAGCCGGTCAGCCACTGCGCGCCGAAGCCGAACGACTGCGCGGCCTGGAGCAGGGCGAAGCACACGCACGACGCGGTGGAGAAGCGCTCGGTCCACGGGATCTTCTCGTCGGGCCCCGTCGCGGCGACCACCACCAGCACGAGCGGTGCATGGGAGAACCGCGAACGGGCCTTCTCCAGCACCGCATCAGAGGCCGCGGGATCACGCGCCAGGCTGCGCGCCGCGACACGCGCGCCGAGCGCATGCCGCGCATCGCCCGCGATGCGGATGAAACGGAAGGGCACGCGCCTGCCGTGGTCGGGTACCCGGACCGCCGCGGCGAGCATCGAGAGGAGGGTGGCATGGTCGGGTCCCGGCTCGCCCAGCTGGCGCGCTGGGGTGGAACGTCGGGCCCGGAGGCTGGCGGCGGGGTCGGGGTGCGGCAAGGCGGGGCTTCCGGTGGAGGGTGGGGGGCGGTCGATCCTGCCGCCCCTGCGCGCCCGGACTGCGAATCCGGTCACAAAAGAGCATAACCGCCCATTGCATGACCAAAGTTGCCACTATCCTCCAAGTCCTGTCAGTTCCCGCCGCGGATGGTCGCCAGGACGCGCCGCGATCGAGGTCGCCCATGCCAGGCCACGTGCTCGACACACTCCATGTGAAGCAACAGGATCCCGTGCAGGTGCTCGGCGAGCTCAAGCGGCTCGCGGTCGAGCAGCTCGGCTCCGTGCCCGGCGCGCTGTTCCAGCCGATCGAGGAAGCGTTGCACGCGATGGCGCGCAACGACCAGGCCGGTGGCCGGCAACTCGAACTCGCCGCACTGCTCCAACTGCGCCAGCGCGGCTCGGCGTACGTCATGCGCTACCGCCAGCTGGTCGCGCAGGGCTTCGACCAGTTCCGCGCGCTGCCCCTGTCCGCGCGCGCCGACGGCCTGCCCCTCGGCCTGGTCGAGGACAGGCAGCTCGACTACCACCTCGCCGGCCAGCGCCTCGCCGAATCGATCGGCAAGCGCTACGAGCAGCCGTTGAAGATGCTCGACGCGCGCATGGAATGCCTGTCGCGCGCGCTCGACCAGCCGCCGTCCTCGAACCCGATCGGCGCCGCACGCCTGGCGGGCGTGTTCATCAACACGTTCCGCGACGCCGAGCTGCCCGAGTCTCTGCGCCCGCTGCTGTTCCGCCAGTACGAGCACGCGCTGTCGGTGGTGCTCGGCGACCTGTACGGGCGCGTCAACACGCTGCTGTCGTCCGCCGGCTATGCCGCGGGCACCCGCGCGACCGGGACCGAGCAGCCCGCCGAACGCACCGTGCTGCCCGGCCCTTCGCGCATGGTGGCCGACGGCACCCCCGATGCCGGCGCGCGAAGGTCGCTCGGCGAACTGCGCGAGCGGCTCCACGCGTGGCGCAACGGCGTGCTCGATGGCTGCCAGACCGATGCCGACGCCGCGCCGGCGCGGCGCATGCCCGAGCGCCGCGCGCTGGGCGCCGCCGAGGTCGCGAGCGTCGCCTCGCTGCTGCAGGCGGATCCACCCGAGCCCTACGTGCGCGCCCTGGCGGGCGGCGGGCAGCTCGCGCAGGTCATCCGCGACCAGCTGTCCGATGGCGCGCGCCGGCTCGGCATCGATCCGGACCACACCCGGCTGGACGAGAACGAAGAAGACGCGATCGACCTGGTCGCGATGCTCTTCGAGTCGCTGTTCAGGACGCATGCGCTGCTCGACCGGTCGCGACGGCTGTACGCGCGGCTGGTCATGCCCTACCTGAAGGTCGCGCTGAAGGACGACGATCTCTTCCTGCGCCGGAACCACCCCGCGCGGCAGCTGCTGGACGCGATCACCGAGGCCTGCGAAGGGAACGACGGCATCAACGCGCTCGACCGCGAGCTGCTCGAGCGCGCGGCGGCGGCCTCGCAGCGGATCGTCGCCGACTACCAGGAAGACCTCGAGATCTTCCAGCTGGCGCACGCCGAGCTCGATGCGCTGCTGGACCAGCACCGCGCCCGCGCGCAGGCCGTGGAGCGCCGTGCGTCGGAGGCCGTGCACGGCCGCGAGCGACTGCTGCAGGCGCGCCTGCAGGCGGCCACGGCGCTGGGACGCCGCCTGGGTGCGGCGCCACTGACCGCCGCGGTCGGCGAGTTCCTCGTGCAGCACTGGCAGCACCACGTGGTGCAGGTGCTGCTGCGCGACGGCCTGGGTTCCGAACGCCACGGCGAGGCACTCGCACTGGGAGACGCGCTGGTCGACGTCGACCGCGCGGCGGCGCAGGCGCCCGGCGCCGCGGTCGCTGACCACCTGATCGCATTGCAGCCCGCGTTCGCGGACTGCCTGGCCAGCTCGGGCCTGGACGAACAGGCCGCGCACGACCTGTTCGCCGGCCTGGTGCGCGTGCTCGCCGACCCGGACGCGGAACGCATCCGGCACGACAATCCGCGGCCGCAGATCGCCGAGGACGAGCCGGATGCCGGCCACCTGGCGCTCGCCGGTGGCACCGACACGCTGGATTACGATCCCGCGGTGGCCGAGCGCATGCGCCGGCTCGTGCCCGGCGACTGGGTGCGGCTGCACGATGCCCAGGGCGAAGCCAGCTCGGCCAAGATCGCCTGGATCAGTCCGCTCACCGCGCGCTTCCTGCTGGTCAACCGCCGGGGCGTGCGCGTGCTGGTGGCATCGGCCGAGCAGCTCGCGGAGCTGTCCGCGGCCGGCCGCCTCGTCGTCGACGCGGAAGCCGCGCCGTTCGACGAGGCCATGCGGGCGGTGCACGCGCGCCTCGACCGGGCGGTGGGCCAGGACTGACCCCGCGTCCCATCCCCCGCGCGCGTTCGGCTAGGATGCGGCGGGCGGCGAGGGGAACGGCATGGCGGACGAAGCGAACACCGGTGGTGTCCGGATCGGCGTGGCGCGCGAGCGCCGGCCGGGCGAGCGCCGCATTCCCATCACCCCGGAAACCTGCCGGAAGCTGGTCGCCGCAGGCGCGCGGATCGCCATCGAAGAAGGCGCGGGCCGAGGCGCGGCGATCGACGACGACGCGCTCGCCGCGGCCGGCGCGGAACTGGTGCCGGACGCCGCCACCGCGTTCGAAGGCGCGGGCCTCGTGCTCTGCATCCATGCACCGCCGGCCGACGCCCTTGCGCGTGCCGCCGAAGGCGCGCTCGTCGTCGGGCAGTTCGACCCCGGGGACTCGCACGATGTCGCCGGGGTGGTCCGCGCGCGCGGGATGACCGTGTTCCCGCTGCAGCGCCTGCCGCGCACCACGCGCGCGCAGGCGATGGACGTGCTGAGCTCGCAGGCGGGCATGGCCGGCTACAAGGCGATGCTGCTCGCGGCCACGCTGGCGCCGCGCTTCTTCCCCATGCTGACGACCGCCGCCGGCACGATCCGCCCGTCGAAGGTCCTGGTCGTCGGCGCGGGCGTGGCGGGCCTGCAGGCGATCGCGACCGCGCGGCGCCTGGGCGCGCAGGTCGAGGGCTTCGACGTGCGCCCGGAGACGCGCGAGCAGATCGAGTCGCTCGGCGCGCGCTTCCTCGACCTGGGCGTCAGCGCGGCGGGCGAGGGCGGCTACGCGCGGCAGCTCACCGACGATGAGCGCGCCGCGCAGCAGCGCGCGCTCGCCGAGCACCTGAAGTCGGTCGACGTGGTGGTCACCACCGCCGCCGTGCCCGGCCGGCCGGCGCCCCGCATCGTGAGCGACGCGATGGTGGCGGGCATGCGGTCCGGCAGCGTGGTCGTCGACCTGGCTGCGGAATCCGGCGGCAACTGCGAGAGCACGCGCGCGGGCGAGACGGTCGTGGTGCACGGCGTCACCGTCGCCGGCCCGCGCGACCTCGCGTCGATGGGCGCGGTGCACGCCAGCGAGATGTTCGCGCGCAACCTGATGAACTTCGTCCTGCCGATGCTCGGCGCGGACGGACTCGACGTGGACTGGAACGACGACCTGGTCGCCGCGACGGCCTGGCC
Source organism: Luteimonas pelagia (assembly GCF_054776035.1). Classification (NCBI taxonomy): domain Bacteria; kingdom Pseudomonadati; phylum Pseudomonadota; class Gammaproteobacteria; order Lysobacterales; family Lysobacteraceae; genus Luteimonas; species Luteimonas pelagia. The sequence goes on from NZ_BAAHCG010000002.1 coordinate 151,164, forward strand.
CCCGCGCGACGCGGAAGGAGGTGGCGCATGACCGACGGAACGCTGCTGATGCTCTACATCTTCATGCTGGCCGCGATCGCGGGCCACGTGATCATCTCGCGCGTGCCGGTGATCCTGCACACGCCATTGATGTCGGGCAGCAACTTCATCCACGGCATCGTGCTTGTCGGCGCGATGGTCGTGCTCGGCCACGCGGACACCACGCTGGAGAAGGCGATCGGATTCGTGGCGGTGCTGCTGGGCGCGGGCAACGCCGCGGGCGGCTACGTCGTCACCGAGCGGATGCTGGAGATGTTCAAGTCCAACAGGCCGGGGGCGACGCGATGAGCGGCGGGGCGTGGGGCTGGCTGCCCTGGCTCGTCGCCACCGCCTATTTCGTCGCCGCCACGCTGTTCCTGCTCGGCCTGCAGCGCATGGCCTCGCCGCGCACGGCGCGCAGCGGCATCCAGTGGGCCGGCCTGGGCATGCTGCTGGCCACCGCCGCGACGTTCGCGCTGCCTGGGCTGCACAATCTCGGCCTGATCGCGATCGCGCTGGTGACCGGCACGGTCCTCGCGTGGGTGTCCGGCAAGCGCGTGCCGATCACCGACATGCCGCAGATGGTCGCGCTGTACAACGGCATGGGCGGTGGTTCCGCGGCAGCGATCGGTGCGGTCGAACTGCTGCGCTTCTCCGCCGCCGGGGCCGCGCCGTCGCGCGTGGTGCTGGTGCTGGCGGCGCTCGGCGCGCTGATCGGTGCCGTCTCCCTCTCCGGCTCGGTCATCGCGTGGGCGAAGCTCGACGGGCGCATGGACAAGCGTTACGCGTTCCCCGGGCAGCAGGTGTTCAACGCGCTGGTGTTCCTCGCCACGCTCGCCCTCGGCGCGTTCGCGCTGCAGTCGCTCGGCATGCCGTGGATCGTCGGGTTCCTGGTCGCCGCGCTCGCGCTGGGGGTGCTGATGACGCTGCCCATCGGCGGCGCGGACATGCCGGTGGTGATCTCGCTCTACAACGCGATGACCGGCCTGGCCGTCGCGTTCGAGGGCTACGTGCTCGGCAACGAGGCGCTGGTGATCGCCGGCACCATGGTCGGCGCGGCCGGCCTGCTGCTGACGCGGCTGATGGCGCGGGCGATGAACCGGCCGATCCGCAACGTGCTGTTCGGCAGTTTCGGCGGGGGCGGGCAGGGGCAGGCCATCGAGGGCAGCCAGAAGCCGATCGAGGCCGGCGACGTCGCGGCGATGATGGCCTATGCCGAACGCGTGGTCGTCGTGCCCGGCTACGGCATGGCCGTCGCCCAGGCGCAGCACAAGATCTGGGAGCTCGCGCAGAAGCTGGCCGAGCGCGGGGTCAAGGTGAAGTTCGCGATCCATCCCGTCGCCGGGCGCATGCCCGGGCACATGAACGTGCTGCTCGCCGAGGCCGGCGTGCCCTACGACCTCATCGCGGACATGGACGACATCAACCCCGAGTTCGCCACCACCGACGTGGCGCTGGTGATCGGCGCCAACGACGTCGTGAACCCGGTGGCGAAGACCGATCCGTCCTCGCCCATCCATGGGATGCCGATCCTGGACGTGGTGGACGCGCGCAACGTGGTGGTGATCAAGCGCGGCCGGGGCACCGGTTTCGCCGGCATCGAGAACGCGCTGTTCTACGCCGACAACACCCGCATGCTCTACGGCGACGGCGCGGAGATGGCCGGGGCGCTGGTGTCGGAGCTCAAGGCGCTCGACGGCGGCCACTGAGCCGCGGCGGCATGTCCGTCAGCGCGACGCGATCGCCGCGATCGCCACGCCCGCCAGGAGCCACCCCGCGTCCAGCGCGCTGTTGCCCAGCCGCGCCATCAGCCAGGCCAGCGAGGGGCCGAGCTTGGCCGCGGAGGTGATCGGATCGAGGCCCAGCGGCACGCCGACCTGCGTGGCGACGATGCCCCAGTTCGCCAGCAGGATCATCAGCACGGTCGCGCCCGTGCCCCAGGCGGCCCGGCGCCAGCCGGGCGCCATCCCGCCCAGGCGCAGCAGCAGCGCCGCGTCGAGCGCGGCCAGGACCGCCATCCAGCCGCACATCCGGCCCGTGAGCGCGCCGAGTGCGATCCATCCGGCCGCGAAGCCGGCCACGCCCAGGGCCAGCAGCGGCAGGGCGAACCGGCCCTGGGGGCGATGGGGGAGCGGAGTGGTCATCCGGGGGGGTGGGCTCGAAGGGCCGCACAGCATAGTGCGTCGCCGCCGCCGGCTCGCGGGGCGGGGACGGACGCCCCGTTACAATGCGTCCCGCTCCCGTCGAAACGCGCACGTCCCCCATGTATTCCCGCAGCAGCGAACCGGTGCGCTTCGAGCGCGATTGCGACGTCGTCCTGGTGCCGCAGGGCGACGCCGTGACCCTGCCCGCGGGCAGCATCGGCTACATCACCCAGGCGCTGGGCGGCAGCTGGACGGTGTTCGTGGAGGGCAACCTGTTCCGCGTGGCCGGCCGCGACGGGGACGCGATCGGCAAGGAGCCGCCGGCCCCGATCGAACTGCCGGAGGGCGCGGGCGACGCGGAGATCGAGCGACTGGTCTGGTCGCAGTTGCGCACCTGCTTCGACCCGGAGATCCCGATCAACATCGTCGACCTGGGGCTCGTCTACGAGGCGACGGTGAAGCCGGACGCGGCGCGCGACGGTGCGCGGATGGTGGAAGTCCGGATGACGCTCACCGCGCCCGGCTGCGGCATGGGCGAGATCCTGGTCGACGACGTCCGCAGCAAGCTGGAGCTGATCCCGACCGTGGCGGAGGCGGATGTCGAACTCGTCTTCGATCCGCCGTGGAACCGCTCGATGATGTCCGAGGCCGCGCGGCTCGAGACCGGGATGCTCTGACCGCCGAGGCGGCGCGGCCTGCGTCAGTCCGGCAATGCGACCTCGGCCTGCGCCAGGGGCGCGCGCACGCGCGATGCGGCATCGAACAGCCAGTCGAGGCTGGCGCCCCGGAGGCCGCGGGACGCCAGCAGGCCGTCGCGCGCGCATGGCCGGTCATCGCCCTCGCGCGGCAGCAGGGCATGGGTCTCCACCTGCGCCACCACGTCGCCGCGCGCATGCGCGGCCGCGTGCACCGCGCGCAAGCGCGCATGGGCGGCGTCGGCGTCCCCGCGCCCCAACTCGACGGCGGCGGCGGCCTGTTCGATGCGACTGGTCAGCAGCCACGCGTCTTCCGGCGTGTGTGCTCGGGCCGCGTCGAGGTGCGCCTGCGCGGCGTCCCAGTCGCCACGCGCGGTGCGGGTCTCGGCCAGGCCGACGTCGGCCAGCGCGACCATCCACCGGTAGCCGGCGGCCCGCGCGGGTTCGCGCGCGGCGCGGAAGAGCGGTTCGGCGCGCGCGGGCGCGCCCGCGCGCGACCACAGGTAACCCAGCTGCAGCGTCGTCCACCAGGCGTCCGGTCCGTCCGCCACGTCCGTCCGTTCCCCCAGCGGCTCCAGGTGCGCGAGGGCCGCGGCGCGATCGCCGGCCAGCAGGTCGATCCAGGCGGTCCCGAGCGCCACCATGTCGCGGTGCTCGGGCAGGTCGGGCGCGCCGCACGTGCGAAGCGATTCGCGTGCCTTCGCGAGCCGCCCCTGCTGCGCGTGCAGGTCGGCCCGCGCGCACGCCAGGCGCGCGACCGTCAGGCGGGGCACGTCCGGCCCACGCGCGGCGCCGTCGAGCAGGGCCATGGCGCGCCCGAACTCCCCGCGCGTGGCGGCGAGGAACGCGGCGTACTCCTCGACCTGCACCGCGCCCTCGCCCTGTAGCGCGCCGTCGCGCAGCTGGCGGATGCGCTCGTCCGCGCTGCGCAGGTCGGCGGCCAGCACGTCGTCGGCGAGCAGGTCCAGGCCGAGCTGCTCCAGCCACAGCGGGTTCTCGGCCTTGGTGGCGACGGTCACCGCCTCCTCCAGCCGCGCGCGGTAGCGGTCGTGGCGGCCGGCCATGTAGTGGGCGAGGGCCGCGTTGCGCAGCAGGTCGATCTCGATCCCGAGGTAGCCGCCCGCGCGGGCTTCGGCCAGCAGCGTCTCCAGCACGTCGCCATCCGCCTCGGCGGGGTCGACGTAGGTCCCGCCGACGTAGCGGGCGAACATCGCGTTGACCGGGCTGCCGGCGAGTTCGAACTGGCGCGCGGCCTGTTCGAACAGGCTCGCGTCGGCCTGCTCGCCGCGCAGGGCCTGGTCCACCTGCGCCAGGGCCAGCAAGACCTGGCCGTGCTCGCGCGCCCAGCCCGGGCCCGCCTCCCTGGCCAGTCGCAGCGCGCCCACCGCCGCTTCCCGGGCGCGCTCGAGGTCGCCCAGCCCGAAGTGGCCCTGCGCGGTCGCCAGGTAGTGCTCGATGCGCACCGCCGAAGGCTGGCGACGCCAGACCGGGCGGGCGAGGACGTCGAGCGCCTCCTGCGACCGGCCTGCGTCGGCCAACAGCGCGGCCATGCGCAGGGCGAAGTCATGCCGGTGCGGGTAGTCCGCCGACAGCGTGCCGAAGGCCTCGGCGGCCGACAGCGTGCGCCGCGGGTCCAGCGCGAGCAGCTGGGCGGCGAGCACGGGCCGGGCCGCCTCCGGGACCTGCCCTGGCACGGCCTCCATCGCGTCGACCTGGTCGCGGGCCGCCAGGCTCTGGCCCATGCGCATCCGGGCGTCGGCCAGTTGCAGGCGGGCGGGCGGGAAACCGGGTGCGTGCCGCACGACGCTGGCCAGCTGGTCGGCCGCCGCCGGCCAGGCACGCGCCTCGTAGGCGTCGTAGGCGTCCGCATAGGTGCGCGCGGCATCGGGGGAGATGTCCAGCGGCCCCCATGCCCCCGCGGCGCTGGCGGGCGCCACCGCGTCGACGACCGCCTGCGAGAGGGCGTCGACCAGCGCGGGCATCTCGCCCGGAGGGCCGCGGCGCTCGAACTGGCGGCTCTGCGCGCCGTGGCCGACGCGCGCGCGGATGAACATGTCGCCCGTGCCTGCGACCGTGCCGGAGGACACCAGCACAAGGTGGGGCGTGCCCGCGACCGTGCCCGAGGCCAGGTGCGCTTCGCTCAGCCGCACCACGCCGGGCGAGAGGTCCAGCTTCCAGGCCAGCCAGGCATGGAGCAGGCGCGCGGGCCAGGTGTCGTCGGCGGGGGCGGCATCGTCCCCCACGCCGATGAGCGCGACTTCCGCGGGGGCGGTCGCGGCGACCGCGGCGGTGCCGCCCTCCGGCCCGCCGCGCCAGGCGAGGCCGACCAGGCCGGCGCAGAGCGCCCCCGCGAGGACGAGGCCCGCGGCCATCCGCGGGATGCGAGGAGCGGCTTGCCCGCGACGTCGGGAAACTTCGGCCGGGCGGGTGGCGCCAGGCGCGTCGCCGTCGGCCGCAGCGCGGTCGACCGGTGTCCGGGGCGTGGCCGTTGCGACGCGCCCTTCAGGCGCGTTGCCGGCGCCCGTCGCGGCGAGCGGGACGATGGCGGTCGGGGGCTCGAAGACGTAGCCGGACTTCGAGACGGTGCGGATCCAGTGGCGTCGCTGCGGGCCAAGCGCCTTGCGCAGCATCCACACGCTCTGCGAGAGGTTCGCGTCCTCGACCACCACGCCGGGCCACAGGCGCCGGAACAGGTCGGCGCGGCCGTGCAGCACGTGTGGTTCCTCGAGGAACAGCTGCAGCAGGTCGAACATCCGCTGCGGGAGTTCGGACTGGCCGTCCGGACGGATCACGCGCCGATAGCGCAGGTCGACCACCAGGTCGCCCACCTGCAGGCGCGATGCGTCCACCCCGGGGGGCGTGGACCGGGGTCGGGTTGGCGTGCTCAACGGCAGTCCCCTCAGTCTCCGCCCGGATGCTAGCGCGGTTGGCCGGGGACGGCCGACTCGGCATGCAGGAACGGTGAGGATGCCGCGGAGCGGGCACGCGCCAGACGTTCGAAATGTGACATGCGTCACGAAAAGAGCCGCATTTGAGATTTTTTTGAGGCACCCGGAGAAGCATCGCGGTGGAACTGTCGCCTACACCGGGGGGACACGGTCGCAGGAAGGACCGTGCACGCAGGACCGGGCCGCCCCGTGCGGCCGGTCCGGCTCCGCCAGGTCCGCGGCCGGGGACCGGGGCCGGCATCCAGGAGAGGGGATGCGGCACCCGCCGGCAGGCGGTCCCTCAGGGGGGCGGGGACACATCAACTGGACGTTTACCTACTCGTGGGGGTTTCTCAATGTCATCTGCCAGCCAGTCGTGGCTGCGGCGCCATCCGCTCGCCGCCGCCACCGCCTGCGTCGTCGCTGTTTCCACCTTCGGCGCCAGCGCCGCGGAAGCGGCCGAACTGCTGCGCGCGCGCGGCGCGCCGATCCAGGGCCAGTACATCGTGGTCCTGAAGGAGGACGCCGCGGCACTCGCCAATGAATACGGGATCCACGCCGGCGTGAGCCGCGCGCAGGTCCCGGACGTCGCCCGGAACATGGCGCGCGCGCACGGCGCCACCGTCGTGCATGCGTACCGCAACGCCCTGCGCGGCTTCTCGGTACGCGCCAACGGCCGGGCCCTGGAGCGCCTGCTCGCCGATCCGCGCGTGGCCTACGTCGAAGAGGACGGCCTCGTCAGCATCGACGCGACCCAGAGCAACGCGACCTGGGGCCTGGACCGCATCGACCAGGCGAACCTGCCGCTCAGCGGGACGTACACCTACAACACGACGGCCTCGGGCGTGCATGCCTACATCGTCGACACGGGCGTGCTCGCCAGCCACAACGATTTCGGCGGCCGCGTCGGCAACGGCTACACCGCGATCAGCGACGGCAACGGCACCAGCGACTGCAACGGCCACGGCACGCACGTGGCGGGCACCGTCGGTGGCGCGACGTGGGGCGTCGCCAAGGGCGTCACCCTGCACCCGGTCCGCGTGCTCGGCTGCTCCGGTTCGGGCTCGAACTCCGGCGTGATCGCCGGCATGGACTGGGTCGCCAGCAACCACGTCAAGCCGGCCGTGGCCAACATGAGCCTGGGCGGCGGTGCCTCGCAGGCGACCGACGACGCGGTCGCGCGCATGCACAACGCCGGCGTCACCGTGGTCGTGGCCGCGGGCAACGACAGCGGCAACGCGTGCAGCTACTCGCCGGCCCGCGCCGCGGTGGCGATCACCGTCGGTTCGACGACGAACACCGACGCGCGCTCGTCGTTCTCGAACTACGGCAGCTGCCTGGACATCTTCGGCCCGGGTTCGTCGATCACCTCGGCCTGGTACACCAGCAACTCGGCGACCAACACGATCAGCGGCACGTCGATGGCGTCCCCGCACGTGGCGGGCGTCGCCGCGCTGTACCTGGCCGCGAATCCGTCGGCCACCCCGACGCAGGTCACCTCCGCCATCCTCGGCGGCGCGACCCCGAACAAGGTGACCAACCCCGGTTCCGGCTCGCCCAACCTGCTGCTCAACTCGCTGTTCAACGGCGGTGGCGGTGGCGGCGGCGGTGGTGGCGGCGTCACCGACCTGCAGAACGGCGTACCGGTCTCCGGCCTGTCCGGGGCATCGGGTTCGGAGGTCTTCTACAAGATCGCCGTGCCTTCCGGCGCCACCAACCTGTCGATCGTGACCAGCGGCGGCAGCGGCGACGCCGACCTGTACGTGCGCCAGGGCTCGCAGCCGACCACCAGCGCCTATGACTGCCGCCCGTACAAGAGCGGCAACAACGAGACCTGCACGTTCGCCACGCCGCAGTCCGGCGACTGGTACGTGATGCTGCGCGGCTACAGCAGCTACTCCGGCATGACGCTGACCGCCAGCTTCACCGCCGGCGGCGGTGGTGGCGGCGGCGGCGCGCCGTGCACCGGTTGCACGCTGTACACGGGTTCGCTCACGGGCAACGGCGACTACGACGTCCAGCCCGAAGGGAACTACTACTACAGCGCGTCCGGCACGCACCAGGGCTGGCTCGAGGGGGCCTCCGGCACCGACTTCGACCTGCGGCTGTACCGCTGGAACGGGTCCGCCTGGAGCCAGGTCGCCAGCTCGCTGTCGTCGGGATCGAGCGAGTCGATCAGCTACAACGGCAGCGCCGGCTACTACTACTGGCGCGTGGAGTCGTACTCGGGCAGCGGGAACTACAGCTTCTGGCTGACCCGCCCGTAAGGACGCCTGCCACAGGGACGTGCAATGTGCAGCAGGCAGCGTGGCCCCTCCGGGGGCCACGCTTTTTTCTTTCCTGCGTGACGACGGCGGGACGGCCCGCGTCGTGCCCGGGCAGGCTCAGCCGGTGGCCTCGAACCGGTTCGCCGCCACGTTCTTGCGCACGCGGGCGGGATCCCAGATCCGGCCGTTCATGGCGATGTAGACGCCGGGCGGGAGCGTCTGCACGGCGCCGACCGCGGTACCGATGTTGAATTCCGCGTCCGAACCGCGGAAGCGCGCCGGGTTGAGCGCACCCGTCAGCACGATGGTCTTGCCGGGAATGGTCGCCAGCACGCGCGCGGTGTCGACCATGCTGTCGGTGCCATGGGTGACCAGCACGTGGCGCGCCGCCTGTGCCTCGACCGTCGCGCGGACCAGCTCGCGGTCCGCATCGTCCAGGTGCAGCGAATCCTTGCGCAGGATCGGGACGACCGTGAACCGGAACGCGACGCCGAGTTCCTCGAGGATCCGGCCGATCTGCGGCTCGCCGACCTGGAAGTCGGACTTGTCGTCGAAGTAGACCTTGTCGATCGTGCCGCCGGTGGTGACGACGCAGAGATGGTCCATGGCGTGCGCGGGGTGTGCGGGAGCGCGCGATTATAGGCCGCGCCGCCCCGCGTCCCGTGACCGCGAGCGGGCACGCAACGCCGGTAGGGTCACGGCGAACAGCACCGCGAGCGACAGCGCGACCGCGCCCAGCGCGAAAAGTGCTTCGGCGGGGCGGCTCCAGGCGACCATGACACCGTGGCTGAACCAGCCCAGCGACAGCACCGCCGCCCAGAAGGGCGCGCGGCCCGCGCCGCGCCGCGCGACCGTCCGCGCCGCGAGCAGCAGTGGCGGCAGGGCGAACACGACGATCGCCACCACGTCCGACCGCATCCCGAACCAGGCGACGTAGAGGGCCGCCAGCGCCGCCAGTGCGGCGGCCACGCGGCGACCGCGCGGCGGCTCGCCGTCGGGGCGTGCGCTCATGCCAGCCGCGCCGCCAGCATCGCCACGCGCCGGCCGAGCGCGCGCGCCAGCACGGCCTCGTCGGGCGAGGGCTCCGGATCGTCGCGCGCGCCCGCGAAGTGGCTCGCACCGTAGGGCGTGCCACCGCCCTGGGTGCGGTGCAGCGCCGGTTCGGTGTAGGGAATCCCGGCGATGACGCAGCCGTGGTGAAGCAGCGGCACCATCATCGACAGCAGGGTCGCCTCCTGGCCGCCATGCATGGTCGCGGTCGAGGTGAAGACGCCGGCCGGCTTGCCGACCAGGGTGCCGCTGGCCCATTCGCCGCCGAGGCCGTCGATGAAGTGCTTGAGCGGCGCGGCCATGTTGCCGAACCGCGTCGGGCTGCCGAGCAACAGGCCCGCGCACTCGGCCAGGTCCTCGCGCAGGACGTAGGGCGCGCCCGATTCCGGCTCCGGCGGCGCCGCGACCTCGGTGGCGGGGGCGACCGGCGGGACGGTGCGCACGCGCGCGGCCATCCCCTCGACCTCGCCCACGCCGCGCGCGACGTGGCGCGCCAGGTTGGCCACCGAACCGCCGCGGCTGTAGTACAGGACGAGGATCTCGCGCATCGCGGCAGGATAGCCGACGCCCGCGTGGCCGGCGCACCGTTGCGCCCGGCGCCCGCACCATCGGTTACCCTCCGCCCGATGCGTCCCCAGCCCTTCATCGAACGGTGGAGCGAACTCGCGCGCGACCGCGCGCGGACGGGCTCGTTCTTCCGCTTCCTCTGGACGCGTTTCCTCGACGACCGCCTGTTCGAGGCGGCCGGTGCGCTCGCCTACACGACGGTGTTCGCGCTGGTGCCGCTGGCGATGGTCGTGTTCGCCGTGCTGTCGGCCTTCCCCGCGTTCGATGCGCTCGCCGCGCAGCTGAGCGCCTACGTCTTCTCCAACTTCGTGCCGAGTTCGGCCAGCCAGGTCGAGCAGTACATCTTCGCGATCATCGATCCCGGCAAGCGGGGGCAACTGACCGCCGCGGGCGTGATCGCGCTGGTGGTGTCCGTGCTGATCACGCTGGGCAGCGTCGAGGCGGCGTTCAACCGCATCTGGCGCGTGCGGGCGCCCCGGCCGAGCTTCGGCCGGTTCCTCGTGTACTGGACGGTGCTCACCCTGGGCGCGCTGGTCGCCGCCTCGTCGCTCGCGCTGTCCACGCAGCTGTTCGCGCTGGAAGTGTTCTCGACCCAGCCGGGTCAGGCCATCGAGTCGCTGATGCTGCGGTTCGCCCCGGTCGCGATCGAACTGCTCGCATTCACCGCCATCTACCGCACCGTGCCGCACCGGACGGTGCACTGGCGCCACGCGTTCGCGGGCGCGCTGCTGGCCGTGGTGCTGTTCGAGGTGGTGAAGGGCAGCCTGGGGCTGTTCGTGGGCAACTTCCCGGCCTACAGGGTGTACGGGACGCTGGCCGCGATCCCCATCTTCCTGCTGTGGATCTTCCTGGGCTGGGTGGTCATCCTGCTGGGTGCCTCGCTGGCGTCGTCGCTGTCGGCCTTCCGCTACCAGCCGGCGACCATGCGCCTGCCCGAGGGCTACGAGCTCTACGGCATCCTGCGCATGCTCGGCCGGTTCTCCCAGGCGCGCGCGCGCGGCGAGGGCCTGCACAGCGACGACATCCAGCGCATGGAGCCGATGCTCACCGACGCGCTGATCCAGCAGCTGCTGGCGCAGCTGGAGGACATCCGGCTGCTCAGCCGCGCCGAGTCGGGCGAGTGGATCCTGTCGCGCGACCTGGACGACCTGAGCCTCGCGGAACTGTACGAGACGTGCGGGCTGCGGATCCCGATCGCCGAGGCGCACCTGCCGTGCCGGAACGATCCGCTCGGCCATGCCGCCGTCGAGGCGCTGGACGAACTGCGCGTGCCGCTGCGCACACTGCTCAAGCGCCGCGTCGGCGGCATCTACGAGGACCTTGGAACCACGCCATGACCGATCGGAAGCCCTGGATGCCGGCGCCACTCCTGCTGCTCATGCTGGTCCTTTCCGCATGCGGCGGCGACCGCCCGGCCGCGACGGAGGACGCCGCCGGGGCGGCCGCCTCCGGCGCCGCCGCGCCTGCCGACACCACCGTGCCCGCGCCGTCCGCGGACGCGCCGGCGGCCGACGCGTCACCGCCGGCGCTGCGCGTGGAGACGCTCGACCACGGCGTGTTCGACCTGCGCGACCAGGCCGGGCGCTGGGTCGTGGTGAACTTCTGGGCCACGTGGTGCGCGCCCTGCCTGAAGGAGATGCCCGAACTCTCGGCGCTCGACGCGATGCGCGAGCACGTCGTGGTGGTGGGGCTGGCCTACGAGGAGATCGACGTCGCCGCGATGCGCGCGTTCCTCGAGGCGCGACCGGTCGTCTATCCCGTCGCCATCGTCGACGTGTACGACCCGCCGGCCGACTTCGAGACGCCCCGCGGCCTGCCGATGACCTACCTCCTCGCGCCGGACGGCACGGTGGCGAAGCGGTTCCTGGGTCCGGTGACGGCGGCCGAGGTCGAGGCGGCGATCGCGGCGGCCGGTGGGCCCGCGGTTCCCGCCGGACAGGGCGAAGCCGCGGCTGGCTGATGGACGCGGGCGCGCGCTTCCTCGTGTCCGGTCGCGTGCAGGGCGTGTTCTTCCGCGCCTCGACCCGCGAGCGGGCGCAGGCCCTCGGCCTGCGCGGCCGGGCGCTGAACCTGCCGGACGGCCGGGTGGAGGTGGTCGCCGCCGGCGACGCGGCCGCCCTCGACGCGCTCGCGGCCTGGCTCGCCGAGGGGCCGCCGAGTGCGCGGGTGGACAGCGTGACGCGCGAGGCCATCGAACCGGCCGACGTCGCGGCGGGGTTCTCGACCGGCTGACGCCGGCGCTATTCCTTCAGGCGCGGGCGGAGCTGCGCGAGGTTGCAGGGCCGGGTCCGCGCGTCCAGTTGCGCGCGGATGATCCGCTCCCACGCGGTGCGGCACGCGCCGGTGGAGCCGGGCAGCGCGAACAGGAACGTCCCGTTCGCCAGGCCGGCGAACGCGCGCGACTGCAGCGTGCTCGTGCCGATCTCCTCGAAGCTCAGCGCACGGAACAGCTCGCCGAATCCGGGCATCTGCTTGTCGAGCAGCGGGACCAGCGCCTCGGGGGTGGAATCGCGCCCCGTGAAGCCCGTGCCGCCGGTCACCAGGATGCCGTCCACCGCCGGGTCGGCGATCCACGCGGACACTTCCGCGCGCAGGCGGTAGCGGTCGTCCGGCAGCAGCGCGCGTGCGTGCAGGTGGTGGCCCGCCTCGACCAGGGCGTTGGCGAGGAAGTCGCCCGAGGTGTCCTGCGCGACGGTGCGCGTGTCCGACACCGTCAGCACGCACAGCGAGAGCGGGAGGAAGGCCGTGTCGGCGTCGTTGGTCATGGCGCGGGTCCCATCGCCGCAGTGTAGGCGCGCCGCCGGCTCACTGCCCGGCGGACAGGCGCGCCAGCGCGTCGGCCTGGTCCTCGCGCGCGAGCCGGTCCACCAGCGGCTCCAGCGCACCCTCGAGGACGTCTGGCAGGTCGTAGAGGGTGAGGCCCTCGACGCGGTGGTCGGTGATGCGCCCCTGCGGGAAGTTGTAGGTGCGGATCCGCTGGCTGCGGTCGCCGCTGCCGACCTGCAGCTTGCGCTCCGCCGCCTGCGCCGCGTCGCGCCGCGCGATCTCGGCATCGACGAGCATCGCCTGCAGGCGCTTCATCGCCTTGTCGCGGTTCGCGTGCTGGCTGCGCTCGGTCTGCGACTCGACGACCAGTCCGGAGGGCAGGTGGGTGATGCGGATCGCCGAGTCGGTCTTGTTGACGTGCTGGCCACCCGCGCCCGACGAGCGGAACGTGTCCACGCGCAGGTCCGCGGGATTGAGGTCGACGGCGACCTCGCTCGGGTCCTCGGCGATGATCGCGACCGTCGCGGCCGAGGTGTGGATGCGACCCTGCGATTCGGTCGCGGGCACGCGCTGCACGCGGTGGGTGCCCGATTCGTACTTCAGCCGCGAGTAGGCGCCGTCGCCGACCACGCGGGCGACGATCTCCTTGTACCCGCCGTGCTCTCCGGGGTTCGCGGACTCGACCTCGACCTTCCAGCCGTTGCGCTCGGCGAACCGCGAATACATCCGGAACAGGTCGCCGGCAAAGATGGCCGCCTCGTCCCCGCCCGCGCCGGCGCGCACCTCGAGGTACAGGTTGCCGTCGTCGCGCGGGTCGCGCGGCACCAGGTGCGCCATGAGCTCGGCGTCCAGGGACTCGAGCCGGGTGCGCGCGGCCGCGATCTCCTCCTCGGCGAGCGCGCGCAGTTCCGGGTCGTCGCGCATCGCCTCGGCGGCGGCGAGGTCGCGGCGCACGCGCGTCTCCTCGGCGATTGCGTCGGCCACCGGGCCGAGGCGCGCGAACTCGCGCGAGAGGGCGCGGAACCGCTCGGCGTCCGCGGCGACGGCCGGCTCGGCGAGCAGGCGCTCGAGCTCCTCGCGGCGCTCCGCCAGCGCCTCGAGCTTGCGACGAAGCCCGGGCGTCACGCCGGGGGATCCCGGCGGTCGGCGTCCAAGGTCGCGTCCGCGGCCGGATCCGGCGCGCCGTCGGCCGGATGCACGTCGAGCTGCTCCGCATCGGCGGGGAACAGGCGTTCGGCGGCGCGGGCCAGTTCGCCGTCGCCGCGCAGCGCGGCGTCGCGCAGCGCGGTGGTCGGCGCGTGCAGCAGGCGGTTGGTCAGCAGGCGCGCGAACTGGTCGAGGACCTCGGCGGGGTCGCGACCGGCCGCGAGCTGCTGGCGGGCACGCGCGAGCACGGCGTCGCGCGTGCGCTCGCCGTGCGCACGGAGCTGGCGCAGGGGTGCGAGCCGCTGGCCGGCGTTGAGCGATTCCATGAACCGCCCCGCCTGCAGGTCGATGATCGATTCGGCTTCCGCGGCGGCCTCGCGGCGGCCGCGGCGGTTGTCCTCGACCGCGCGCTCGAGGTCGTCGACCGTGTAGAGGAAGGCGTCGCGCAACCCGGCGACCGCCGGTTCGACGTCGCGCGGCACGGCCAGGTCGAGCAGCAGCATCGGGCGGTGGCGGCGGCGGGCGAGGGCCTCGGCCACGTGGGCGGCGGCGATCACCGGTTCGCGGCTGGCGGTGGCCGAAAGGACCACGTCCGCCTCTTCCAGGTGGCGGGGCAGTGCGTCGAGCGGCAGCGCCACGCCGCCGTGGCGGGACGCGAGTTCCTGCGCATGGGCGAGCGTGCGATTCGCCACCAGCAACCGGCGGATGCCGCCCTCGCGCAGGTGGCGCGCGGCGAGTTCGATGGTTTCGCCCGCGCCGACGAGCAGGGCGGTGGACTCGGGCAGCGGCGCGAACGACTCGCGCGCCAGTCGCACGGCGGCCGACGCGACCGACACCGGGTTGGCGCCGATCCGCGTGGCCGTGCGCGCGCGCTTGGCTGTGGCGAACGCGTGCTGGAACAGCCTGTCGAGGTGCCCGCCCAGCGTGCCGGCGCCGCGCGCGGCGAGCCAGGCGTCCTTGACCTGCCCGAGGATCTGCGGCTCGCCCAGCACCAGCGAATCCAGCCCGGTGGCGACGCGGAACAGGTGGCGGACCGCGTCCTCGTCGCTGTGCCGGTAGAGATACGCGTCGAGGGGCGCGGACGCGTCGCCGCCGGGGCGGCCCGCGTTGCCGAGCCAACGGGCGAGCGCGACGTCGCCGGCGTCGGCCAGCGCGTAGAGCTCGGTCCGGTTGCAGGTGGACAGCAACGCGACCTCGCGCACGCCCTCGAGCGCGCGCAGCGACGCCAGCGCCACCGGCACGGCTTCCCCGGCGATCGCCACCTGTTCGCGCAGGTCGACAGGCGCGGTCTGGTGGTTGATGCCGAGGACGTGCAGGCGGGCGCGGCGGGCGTCGGAGCCGGACGGCTCCAGGCTGGCGGGGGCGCCACTCATCAGTTCAGGGGCGTGCGCTAAGCTGGCCGGATGTCGAAGGACCGCCATTCTACCGGCCCCGCACGGGTGCCACGCCCGCGGACGGGTTGGCCGCTGGCCGCCGTGCTCATGTCCGCGTGCATGGTCGTGCCGGGCCTCGCCGGCGCCGCCGACGACCCCGTGCCCGCGCCGGCCCCGAAGGCGGTGATCGAGGCCGGCCTCGCCGGCGAATTCGCCCTCCAGGCGGGCAAGCTGGACGATGCCGCGCGCTGGTACCTGGCCGCCGCGCGCGGCGCGGAAGGCGACGCGGCACTCGCCGCGCGCGCGAGCCGGATCGCGCTGCTCGCCGACGACGATGCGCTCGCGGCCGACGCCGTCGCGCTATGGAAGGCGCGCGCCCCGGATTCGATCCACCTGCAGGCGGCCGAAGCGATCCTCGCGCTGCGGCGCGGGCAGGAGGCCACCGCGCGGCGGGCGTTGCTCGCGCTCGTCCGCCGCCCGGACGACGGCTGGCGGCACGCACTGGTGGCCTTGAGCAGCGGCAGCCGCGACATGGCGCTCGCCGGGCGCGTGCTGTCCGCGATCGTCGAGGCGCGCGCGGTCCCGGACCAGCTCCAGGCCTGGCTGGCCTACGGCGGCCTGGCGCAGCAGCTCGACCAGCCGGCGCTCGCCGAGCGGATCGTGGCGATCGTGGTCGAGCGCTTCCCGGACGAACCGCGCGTGGCGCTCCTGCGTGCCAGCCAGTTGCGCGAGGCCGGTCGCCGGGACGACGCGCTGGCGACGCTCGCGGCCCTGGAGTCGTCGGCCGGCGGCACCGAGTCTCTGCGGATGTCGCTCGCGGCCGAATACGAGGGCCTGGGCGAGCCCGGCAGGGCGGCGGCCGTGCTGGCGCGCGGACCGCAGGACGAGTCGACGCTGGGCCTGCGCGCCGCGCTGCTGGCGCAGGCGGAGGATCGCGACGGTCTCGCCGATCTCTACGCGACGCTGCAGGAAGGATCGACGGACCCGGATCCGCAGCGCCGGCTGCTGCTCGGGCAGGTCGCCGAATTCCTCGAGCGCCTCGGGGAGGCGCTGCGGTGGTACGACAGCGTCGCGGGCGGTCCCCAGCGCCTGCAGGCGCGGCTGCGGACGGCGAACGTCCTGAACGAACTCGACCGTGCCGACGAGGCCATGGACACGCTCCACGCGCTGCAGGCGGATGCCGAGGCGCACGAGGGAGCGCGCCGCGACGCCTACCTGCTCGAGGCCGAGCTGCATCGCGACGCGGGGGACGCCGAGGCGGAAATCGCGACGTACGCGCGCGGCCTGGCCGCCTATCCCGACGACAGCGCGCTGCTGTACGGCCGCGCCCTGGCGTGGGAACGGCGAGACGACATCGCGCGCGCCGAGGCGGACCTGCGCAGGATCCTGGTGGCCGAACCCGACAACGTCGCCGCGCTCAACGCGCTGGGCTACACGCTCACCGACCGCACCGACCGCCACGAGGAAGCGCTCGAGCTGATCGACCGCGCGCGCGTCGCCGAACCGGGCAACGCCGCGATCATCGACAGCTACGGGTGGGTGCTCTACCGGCTGGGGCGGCACGAGGACGCGCTGGTCGAGCTGCGGCGTGCGTTCGCGCTGCAGAAGGACGCCGAGATCGCCGCGCACGTGGCGGAAGTGCTCTGGGTCCTGGGGCGCCGCGACGAGGCGCGGGAGTGGTTCGATCGCGCCCGTGGCATCGATCCCGAGAACCGCGCGCTGCGCCGCGCGCTCGAACAGACCGGAGCGTGACATGACCCGATGGCAACTTTCCAAGGCCGCCGCGGTGGCCCTCGTCCTGCTGCTGTCGGCCTGCGCCGGACGACCGGTTCGCGAGGCGCCGCCCGTCGCCCCAGGCGAGGCCGAGGCACGGCAGGCAGCCCGCGAGGCCGGCCTGCGCGCCGACGGCGACTGGTCGCTGGCCGGGCGGGTCGCGCTCACCAATGGCGAGCGGGGCGGCAGCGGGCGGCTGGACTGGCGGCAGGCCGGCGACACGGCCGAAGTGGCGCTGTCGGCGCCGGTGACCCGGCAGAGCTGGCGCCTGCGCGACGGGCCGTCGGGCGCCGTGATCGAAGGGCTGGAAGGCGGGCCGCGCCAGGGGCCGGACGCGGGGCGCCTGCTGCTGGAGTCGACCGGCTGGGACATCCCGGTCGAGGCCCTGCCGTCGTGGCTGCGCGGCGTGCGTGCCGAAGGCGAGCCGGCGCGGATGGAATTCGGCGCCGACGGCCGGCTGGCGGTGCTCGAACAGGCGGGCTGGCGGATCACGTTCGACCGCTGGGGCCTGCCGGAGGGCGCACCCGGCGGAACGGACGGGCCGGCGATGCCCCACCGGATCGAGGCCACCCGGGGCGCGGCGCGCGTGCGCCTGCTGGTCGACGCCTGGGGCGACGGCGCGGCGCGATGAGCGCGGCGGGGGACGGCGCCGGCTGGAGCACGTGGCCGGCCCCGGCCAAGCTCAACCTCTTCCTGCGGATCGTCGGCCGCCGGGCCGATGGCTACCACCGGCTGCAGACCGTCTTCCGCCTGCTCGAATGGGGCGACACGGTTCGCCTGCGGGTGCGCAGGGACGGCCGGATCGTGCGCGTGGGCGCGGGCGCGCCCGGCGTGGCGGCCGCGGACGACCTCGCCGTGCGCGCCGCAGAATTGCTTCGATCGGAAGCGAAATGCCCCCAAGGCGTGGATATCGTCGTCGAAAAAATGATTCCGGCCGGGCGGGGCTTCGGTGGCGGCTCCTCCGACGCGGCCACCGTGCTCCGCGCGCTGGACCGGCTCTGGGGCTGCCGCCTCGGCGTCGACCGGCTCGCGGGCCTGGGCTTGGCGCTGGGCGCCGACGTGCCGGTCTTCGTCCGGGGCGGGAACGCCTGGGCCGAGGGCGTGGGGGAGGTGCTTCGGCCCGTCGCGCTGCCGCCGGCCTGGTACCTGCTGGTCGATCCCGGCGTGCACAGCGCGACCGGTGCGCTGTTCCAAACCCCTGAATTGACGCGGGATGCAGCCCCCGCGACAATAGCGGACTTCGTTTCCGGTGCCGTCTCGGACAATGCGTTCGAGCCGTTGCTGCGCCGCCGCGAACCGGCCGTCGAGGCCGCCTTCGAGGCCCTGGCGCGCGTCGGCACGCCGCAGCTGACCGGCACCGGCAGCGGATGCTTCGTCGCGTTCGATTCGCGCGACGCGGCGGAATCGGCGCTCGCGGCCCTGCCGCGCGGCGTCGACGCATGGATTGCGGCCGGCGCCACGCGCTCGCCATTGCTCGACGCCCTCGCGTCGTTCGATGCGGGTGCCGGCGGCGGGAACCGGCTCCCCGGTTGAGGGCGCCCGCACCGGAGGGGCGTCGCCAAGAGGTCCAAGGCACCGGGTTTTGATCCCGGCATTCGCAGGTTCGAATCCTGCCGCCCCTGCCACCCCAGCAGCATCCCCCCGCCACGGTCAGAGCGCAGCGGTCATGAGCATCCCCGAAGATCGAAACCTGCTGGTATTCACCGGCAACGCGAACCGCCCGCTCGCCGAGGCCGTGTGCAAGCAGCTTGGCACGCGACTGGGCAAGGCGCTGGTCGGCCGCTTCTCCGATGGCGAGGTGCAGGTCGAGATCGAGGAGAACGTCCGCCGGCAGGAAGTGTTCGTCCTGCAGCCGACCTGTGCGCCCAGCGCCGAGAACCTGGTCGAGCTGCTGGTGCTGATCGACGCGCTCAAGCGCGCCTCGGCCGCCAGCGTGACCGCGGTGGTGCCGTACTTCGGCTACGCCCGGCAGGACCGCCGCCCGAGGTCTGCACGCGTGCCGATCACCGCCAAGGTCGCGGCGAGCATGTTCACCGCGGTGGACACCGATCGCGTGCTCACGGTGGACCTGCACGCGGACCAGATCCAGGGCTTCTTCGACCTGCCGGTCGACAACGTGTACGCCTCGCCGCTGCTGCTCGCCGACATCTGGCGCGCGCACGGCACCGACAACCTGATCGTGGTCAGCCCGGACGTGGGCGGCGTGGTGCGCGCCCGCGCGATCGCCAAGCGCCTGGACGACGCGGACCTGGCGATCATCGACAAGCGCCGCCCGAAGGCGAACGTGGCCACGGTCATGAACATCATCGGCGACGTCGCCGGCAAGACCTGCGTGCTGGTCGACGACATCGTCGACACCGCCGGCACCCTGTGCGCCGCGGCGGGCGCGCTCAAGGCGCACGGCGCCACCAAGGTCGTCGCCTACTGCACCCACCCGGTGCTGTCGGGCAAGGCGATCGAGAACATCTCCGGTTCGTCGCTGGACGAACTGGTGGTCACCGACACCATCCCGCTGTCGGACGCGGCGCGCGCCAGCGGCCGCATCCGCCAGCTGAGCGTGGCCGAACTGCTCGCCGAGACGATCCGCCGGATCGCGTTCGGCGAATCGGTCAGCTCGCTCTACGTCGACTGACCCCGAATCCGCGCCGCAGGGCCCAGGCCCGCGGCGCGACCACCGGCTCACCTGGTCGCGGGTGAGTCACCGATGCCGCCGCGAGGCGGCCCAAGCAAGCAACAGCGAGTAACAAGCAATGGCAACCGAACACACCATCCAGGCCACCGGCCGCAGCGACGAGGGGAAGGGTGCGAGCCGCCGCCTGCGTCGCGCCGGCCAGATCCCGGCCGTCGTCTACGGCGGAAAGGGCGACCCGCGCAGCATCCAGCTCGACCACGAGAAGACCTGGCTGGCCAGCCAGAACGAGTGGTTCTACTCGTCGATCCTGACGCTCGACGTCGAGGGCAAGTCCGAGCAGGTGCTCCTGCGCGACATGCAGCGCCACCCGTACAAGCAGCTGATCATGCACCTGGACTTCCAGCGCGTGGACGCCAACCAGGCGATCCGCACCTCGGTCCCGCTGCACTTCCTCAACGAGGACAAGTCGCCGGCCGGCAAGGCCGCGGACGTGGTCATCACCCACGAGCTCAACGAGGTCCACGTCAGCTGCCTGCCGAAGGACCTGCCGGAGTTCATCGAGATCGACCTGGCCGACTTCAAGCTGGGCGACATCGTCCACCTGTCGGAGCTGAAGCTGCCGAAGGGCGTCGAGATCCCCGAGTTGAAGCTGGGCAAGGAGCACGACGTCGCCGTGGTCGTGGCCAAGGCCGGCCGCGTCGAGGCCGACGAGGAGGCCCCGGCCGCCGAGGCCGCGTCCGCCGAGGTGCCGGCCGCCAAGGTCGACGCCGACGAGGCGGGCGAGGGCGACGCGGCGTCGGACGCCGAGGAGAAGTGATCGTCCGCTAGCGGACGATCATCCCGAGCGAAGCGAGGGATCCGCTCCAGCCGCCGCACGGCCCCCAGGCCCCCGCGGCGGCACGACGGACACCCCTCGCACCGCCCGGCCCACCGCGATGGAAGGACTCCGACTCGTCGTCGGGCTGGGCAATCCCGGCCCCGAGCATGCCAGGACCCGGCACAACGCCGGGTTCTGGCTTGTGGACGCCCTCGCCGAGGCGCAGGGCGGCCGCTTCGGGCTGGATTCGAAGCTGTTCGGCGAGACCTGCAAGGTCGACGTCGGCGGGCGGCCGGTCTGGCTGCTCAAGCCGGCGACCTTCATGAACCTCTCCGGCAAGTCGGTCTGCGCGGCGCTGCGCTATTTCAAGATCGAGCCGGAACAGGCGCTGCTGGCGCACGACGACCTGGACCTGCCGCCCGGCGCGGCGCGGCTCAAGTTCGACGGCGGCCACGGCGGCCAGAACGGCCTGCGCGACACGATGCGCCTGCTGGGCCACGGCCGCTTCCACCGGCTGCGCATCGGCATCGGCCATCCGGGCCACAAGGACCGGGTCACCCCGTGGGTGCTCGGGCGCCCGGGGCGCGACGACGAGGCCGCGATCCTGCGCGCCGTCGACGACGCGCTCGCGGTGCTGCCGCTGGCGGTGGCCGGCGATTTCAACGAGGCGATGAAGCGGCTGCACACGCCGCGCGCCTGACACACACGCGGGGCGGCCCCGGCCGACCCGCCCGATGGAGCAAGGCCCCATGGGCATCAAATGCGGCATCGTCGGCCTGCCCAACGTCGGCAAGTCGACCCTGTTCAACGCGCTGACCAAGGCGGGCATCGCCGCGGCGAACTTCCCGTTCTGCACGATCGAGCCGAACGTGGGCGTGGTGCCCGTGCCGGACCCGCGGCTCGCCGAGCTGGCCGACATCGCGAAGCCTCAGAAACTCATCCCGACGGCGATGGAGTTCGTCGACATCGCCGGCCTGGTCGCGGGCGCGGCCAGCGGCGAGGGGCTGGGCAACAAGTTCCTGGCGCACATCCGCGAGGTCGACGCGATCGCCCACGTGGTGCGCTGCTTCGAGCACGGGGACATCGTCCACGTCTCGGGCAAGGTCGATCCCCTGTCGGACATCGACACCATCGACACCGAACTGGCGCTGGCGGACCTGGAGTCGGTGGAGAAGGCGCTCGCCCGCGCCGAGCGCTCGGCCAAGAGCGGCGACAAGGACGCGAAGGTCCGGGCCGAGGTGCTCGGCCGGGTCCGCGAGGGCCTGGACGCCGGCCGCCCGGCGCGCGCGCTCGAGCTGTCCGACGAGGACCGCGCGGAGCTGCGCGACCTCTTCCTGCTGACCCTCAAGCCGGTCATGTACGTGGCCAACGTCCTGGAGGACGGTTTCGAGGGCAACCCGCACCTGGAGGCGGTGCGGGAGCGCGCGAAGGCCGAAGGCGCCGAGGTGGTGCCGGTGTCGGCCGCCATCGAGGAGGAGCTGTCGGAGCTGGAAGACGCCGACCGGGACGCGTTCCTCGCCGACCTGGGCCTGGACGAGCCCGGGCTGAACCGGGTCATCCGCGCCGCCTACCGGCTGCTCGGCCTGCAGACCTACTTCACGGCCGGCCCGAAGGAGGTCCGCGCCTGGACCGTGAAGGCCGGCTCGACCGCGCCGCAGGCCGCGGCGGTCATCCACACCGATTTCGAGAAGGGCTTCATCCGCGCCGAGACGATCGCGTTCGAGGACTACGTCCGCTACCGCGGCGAGGCGGGTGCCCGGGACGCCGGCAAGCTCCGCCTGGAGGGCAAGGAGTACCGCGTCCGCGAGGGCGACGTCCTCCACTTCCGCTTCAACGTCTGAACAGGGGGCGGGGCACGCCGCTCGCGGTGCCCCGGCCGTCGCGCGCCGTTGACAGGGATCGCGGGGCACGCCAAAATCGCGGGCTGTTTCTCTCCGGCAGCCATGCCCCGGTCGATCCGGGCCAGGCAGGGCGGGGAAGGACGATCCGGAGGGATACCCAAGCGGCCAACGGGGGCAGACTGTAAATCTGCTGGCTTACGCCTTCGGTGGTTCGAATCCACCTCCCTCCACCAGTTCCAACACCGTCCGGCCCACCAACCGGACGGCGCGACACCCAGGCGGTCACGCCGGCGCAAGCCGGGCGGCGCGGGAGTAGTTCAATGGTAGAACCTCAGCCTTCCAAGCTGATGGTGCGGGTTCGATTCCCGTCTCCCGCTCCATTGATCCCGCGACGCGGACGCCGCCAGGCACAACACACGCTCACGTAGCTCAGTCGGTAGAGCACTTCCTTGGTAAGGAAGAGGTCGATGGTTCGATTCCATTCGTGAGCACCATTCCCGCCGCGGCATCGCCACACGCCGCGGCACCGCCCCAAACGACATCGAGACGCAGCCATGGCAAAGGGTAAGTTCGAGCGCACCAAGCCCCACGTGAACGTGGGCACGATCGGTCACGTTGACCACGGCAAGACGACGCTGACGGCGGCGCTGACGAAGGTGGGCGCGGAGCGTTTCGGCGGCGAGTTCAAGGACTACTCGGCGATCGACGCGGCGCCGGAGGAGAAGGCGCGCGGGATCACGATCTCGACGGCGCACGTGGAGTACGAGAGCCCGTCGCGCCACTACGCGCACGTGGACTGCCCGGGCCACGCCGACTACGTGAAGAACATGATCACGGGTGCGGCGCAGATGGACGGCGCGATCCTGGTGTGCTCGGCCGCTGACGGTCCGATGCCGCAGACGCGCGAGCACATCCTGCTGGCCCGCCAGGTGGGCGTGCCGTACATCGTGGTCTACCTGAACAAGGCGGACATGGTGGACGACGCCGAGCTGCTGGAGCTGGTGGAGATGGAAGTCCGCGAGCTGCTGAGCAAGTACGAGTTCCCGGGCGACGACACCCCGATCGTGAAGGGTTCGGCGCTGAAGGCGCTGGAAGGCGACCAGTCGGAGATCGGCGTGCCGTCGATCATCGCGCTGGTGGAGGCGCTGGACAGCTGGATCCCGGAGCCGGAGCGCGACATCGACAAGGCGTTCCTGATGCCGGTCGAGGACGTGTTCTCGATCTCTGGCCGCGGCACGGTGGTGACGGGCCGCATCGAGCGCGGCGTGATCAAGGTGGGCGACGAGATCGAGATCGTGGGCATCCGCCCGACGACCAAGACGACGGTCACCGGCGTCGAGATGTTCCGCAAGCTGCTGGACCAGGGCCAGGCGGGCGACAACGCGGGCCTGCTGCTGCGCGGCACCAAGCGTGACGACGTGGAGCGCGGCCAGGTGCTGTGCAAGCCGGGTTCGATCACCCCGCACACGGAGTTCGAGGGCGAGGTGTACGTGCTGTCGAAGGACGAGGGTGGCCGCCACACGCCGTTCTTCAAGGGTTACCGCCCGCAGTTCTACTTCCGCACGACGGACATCACCGGCGCGGTGACGCTGCCGGAGGGCACCGAGATGGTGATGCCGGGCGACAACGTGAAGATGAAGGTCGAGCTGATCAACCCGATCGCGATGGAAGAGGGCCTGCGCTTCGCGATCCGCGAGGGTGGCCGCACGGTCGGCGCCGGCGTGGTGGCGAAGATCCTCAAGTGACCTCCCGGCGCGGCCGGGAGGTCATCCCCGCGAAGGCGGGGATCCACCTCCGGCGGCGCCAGGAAGCAGCCCGCGGTTGATCCGGCGCGAGCGCAGGATAACCCCGGGGGAGTGCCGGAACAGGCGAGGGCGGCGGAGGCCGCCGTCGCCGTTTCGGGGAAAACGAAAAACCGAACACGTACGCCAGTAGCTCAATTGGCAGAGCAGCGGTCTCCAAAACCGCAGGTTGGGGGTTCGAGTCCCTCCTGGCGTGCCACACCGGAATGCGAGAACGGATGAACAGCAAGGTCGAACAGCCCGGCGGCGCCGCCCCCGGTGGCGACGCGGTCAAGTACGCGGTCGCGCTGCTGTGCGTGATCGGCGGCCTGTTCGCGTTCTACTGGTTCCAGCAGTGGCCGACGGCGCTGCGGGTCGTGGCCGTGGTCGCGGGCCTGGTGGCCGGCGCGGCGGTCTTCCTGACCAGCTTCAAGGGCGCGCAGACGCGCGAGTTCCTGTCCGAGTCGCGCTTCGAGCTGCGCAAGGTGGTCTGGCCGACCCGGCAGGAGGCGATGCGCACGACGTGGGTCGTGATCATCGCGGTGGTGGTGATCGCGCTGCTGCTGGGCGTGTTCGACTGGTTCATCAAGCTGGGCGTGTCGGCCCTGCTCGGCAGCTGACGGAGTACGCGGGTTCGATGGAAACGCAACAGGACAACATGCCGCAGGACGCGAACGCCGGTGCCGGCAAGCGCTGGTTCGTGGTGCACGCGTACTCGGGCTTCGAGAAGTCGGTGGCGCAGGCGCTGCGCGACCGCATCGCGCGCGAGGGCATGCAGGACCGCTTCGGCGACGTGCTGGTGCCGACCGAGGAAGTGGTGGAGATGCGCTCCGGCCAGAAGCGCCGTTCCGAGCGCAAGTTCTTCCCCGGCTACGTGCTGGTGCAGATCGCCACGCATGACGAAGGCGCCATCCCGCGCATCGACAGCGAGTGCTGGCACCTGATCAAGGAAACGCCGAAGGTGATGGGCTTCATCGGCGGCACCGCCGACCGGCCGCTGCCGATCGCCGACCACGAGGCCGACGCGATCCTCAACCGCGTGCAGGAAGGCGTCACCAAGCCGCGCCCGAAGGTGCTGTTCGAGCCGGGCGAGATGGTCCGCGTCACCGATGGCCCGTTCAACGACTTCAACGGCGTGGTCGAGGAAGTCAACTACGAGAAGAGCCGCCTGCGCGTGGCGGTGCTGATCTTCGGCCGGTCCACGCCGGTCGAGCTGGAATTCGGCCAGGTCGAAAAAGCCTGATAAGGGCAGGCCTGACCGCACACCCGCCGGGGCGGAGCGCCCGCCACGGCACTGACGCGAGGAGCCCCGCAGCCGATGGCGTGCAGGCGCAAGCACTCGCAGGAGCAATCACATGGCTAAGAAAGTCGTCGGTTACATCAAGCTGCAGGTCAAGGCCGGCCAGGCCAACCCGTCGCCGCCCGTGGGCCCCGCCCTCGGCCAGCGCGGCCTGAACATCATGGAGTTCTGCAAGGCGTTCAACGCCGCCACGCAGAAGCTCGAGCCCGGCCTGCCGATCCCGGTGGTCATCACCGCGTACTCGGACCGCACCTTCACCTTCGTCACCAAGACGCCGCCGGCGTCGATCCTGCTGAAGAAGGCGGTGGGCATCCAGTCCGGTTCCAAGCGCCCGAACACCGAGAAGGTGGGCAAGGTCACCCGCAAGCAGCTCGAGGACATCGCCAAGGCGAAGGAACCCGACCTGACCGCGGCCGACCTGGACGCAGCGGTGCGCACGATCGCGGGCTCGGCCCGTTCCATGGGCCTGGTGGTGGAGGGTTAAGACGATGGCGATGACCAAGCGACAGAAGTCGATCAAGGCGGCCGTCGAGCCGGGCAAGGCCTACGCCATCGACGAGGCCCTGAAGATCATCAAGGACAACAGCAAGGCGAAGTTCACCGAGGCGGTCGACGTCGCGGTGCGCCTGGGCGTGGACGCGCGCAAGTCGGACCAGCAGGTCCGCGGCTCGACCGTGCTGCCGGAAGGCACCGGAAAGACCGTCCGCGTGGCGGTGTTCTGCCCGGCGGGCGCCAAGGCCGACGAGGCCCTGGCCGCCGGCGCGGACATCGTGGGCATGGACGACCTGGCCGAGAAGATGCAGGCCGGCGACCTGAACTACGACGTCGTGATCGCCACCCCGGACGCCATGCGCGTGGTCGGCAAGCTCGGCCAGGTGCTCGGCCCGCGCGGCCTGATGCCGAACCCGAAGGTCGGCACCGTGTCCCCGAACCCGGGCGAGGCGGTGAAGAACGCCAAGGGCGGCCAGGTGCGCTACCGCACCGACAAGGCCGGCATCATCCACTGCACGATCGGCAAGGCCGACTTCGACGCCGAGAAGCTGAAGTCGAACCTGCACGCGCTGCTGGCGGACCTGGTCAAGGCCAAGCCGGCGACCGCGAAGGGCCAGTACCTGCAGAAGATCGCGCTGAGCTCGACGATGGGCCCGGGCGTGACGATCGACCAGTCGAGCCTTTCGCTGAACAAGTGACCTCGCGACGACGCGAGGTCATCCCGGGCGAAGCGAGGGATCCGCTTCAGCGCTAGGCCAACGCAGGCAAGCGCGACAGCAGGTTCTTCGTTCCACTCGGAACGACATTCGATGGGTTCCGGCACCGGCGGCCAGCCGCCATGACCGGGACGGAAAATTTTGAGGGCATCGCCGAGGCTCGCGCCGACGCGATCGCCGTCAAAGACCGCAGGTGCGGTCCGGACGCGACGACGACGGGCACGGAAGCTCGGAATGGCATGGAACCGCCGTCGCCGCCCAGCCGGGTCGCTTAATCGCTCCGCGAGGACGACCTGCGTAGATGGTGCCCACCCTCCGGGATCGAAGGATCCGGGAACGGCCACCGCAAGGGATGCCCCCGGGCATCCCGGCGCCGAAGGAACGGCGTCGCCCATGGTCCATCCCGGCTGGAGCCGGGATGGCGTCGAAGGAAGCCCCGCCGCCGGCGTGCCGATGGCGGGATCCGATAGAGGAATGCAATGGCTCTCAATCTGACCCAGAAGCAGGAAGTCGTTGCCGAACTGGCCGAGGTCGCCGGCAAGGCGCACTCGCTGGTCGCCGCGGAGTACGCGGGTCTGTCGGTCGGTCAGCTGACCGACATGCGCAAGAAGGCCCGCGAGTCGGGCGTGTTCCTGAAGGTTGCGAAGAACACGCTGGTCTCGCGCGCAGTGGAGAACACCGATTACGCGGTCGTGAAGGACGCGCTGACCGGTCCGCTGCTCTACGCCTTCTCGCAGGAGGACCCCGGCGCCGCCGGACGCCTGATCAAGGAGTTCGCCAAGTCGAACGACAAGCTGAAGCCGCGCCTGGTGTCGCTGGGCGGGCAGATGTACCCGGGGTCCCACGTGGACTTCCTGGCGTCGCTGCCCACCCGTGACGAAGCGCTGTCGATGCTGCTCAGCGTCATGGTGCAGCCGGCCACGCAGCTCGTGCGCCTGCTCAGCGAACCGGCCTCGCAGGTCACCCGCGTCATCAACGCGGCGGGCCAGGCGAAGGCGGCCTGACACCAGTTCGGTCAACCGTTTCCGAATCATTCGTATCCAATCCAGATAACCGAGGTAAATCACGATGTCCCTTTCCAACGAGCAGATCATCGAAGCGATCGCCGGCAAGACCCTCGTCGAGGTCATGGAGCTGGTGAAGGCGATGGAAGAGAAGTTCGGCGTCTCCGCGGCCGCCCCGGTCGCCGTCGCCGCCGCCCCGGCTGCCGGCGCCGCCGCCGCCGCCGAGGAGCAGACCGAGTTCACCGTCGTCCTGAAGGCCGCCGGCGAGAAGAAGGTCGAGGTCATCAAGGTCGTCCGCGCCGTCACCGGCCTGGGCCTGAAGGAGGCCAAGGACCTGGTCGAAGGCGCCCCGAAGGACGTCAAGGAAGGCCTGCCGAAGGCCGACGCCGAGAAGATCAAGAAGGATCTCGAGGCCGCCGGCGCCACCGCCGAGCTGAAGTAAGCGGTCCCCGCGCCGCCGGCATCCGCCGGCGGCGCCCACCGGGGTCGGGGGCGAATGCCCCCGGCCTTCGGTCGTTGCAGAGCGTCACGAAAACCCAACCGAGTTGGTAGTTGGAAGCAGAGGCAGAGGGCGTGCGGGTGCCGGCAATACCCGCGGCTTCCAACTGACAGTTCCCCTTCCGGGGGATGCGCGACACCAGGCACCAGGACCGGCCACCGGCCGGCTCGTCCACGCCGGCCACCGCCGGCCGTCCGCCAGGGACGCGCGTACCCCGCACTAGAGAGGCGGCAGCCCCATGAGCAAAGCGTCCACGACCTATTCCCTCACCGAGAAGAAGCGCATCCGCAAGGACTTCGGCAAGCGCCGGTCCATCCTCGAGGTGCCCTTCCTGCTCGCGATCCAGGTCGATTCCTACCGTGAGTTCCTGCAGGAGCACGCCGCGCCGAACAAGCGCGAGGACCGTGGCCTGCACGCCGCGCTGAAGTCGGTCTTCCCGATCTCCAGCTACAGCGGCAACGCGGCGCTGGAGTACGTGAGCTACAAGCTGGGCGAGCCGGCCTTCGACGAGCGCGAGTGCCGCCAGCGCGGCATGAGCTACGGCGCGCCGCTGCGCGTGACCGTGCGCCTGGTGATCTACGACCGCGAGTCGTCGAGCAAGGCCATCAAGTACGTGAAGGAGCAGGAGGTCTACATGGGCGAGATCCCGCTCATGACCGACAACGGCACCTTCATCGTCAACGGCACCGAGCGCGTCATCGTCAGCCAGCTGCACCGCAGCCCGGGCGTGTTCTTCGACCACGACCGCGGCAAGACGCACAGCTCGGGCAAGCTGCTGTACAGCGCCCGCATCATCCCCTACCGCGGCTCGTGGCTGGACTTCGAGTTCGATCCGAAGGACGCGCTGTTCACCCGCATCGACCGCCGCCGCAAGCTGCCGGTCAGCGTGCTGCTGCGCGCGCTGGGCTACTCCAACGAGGAGATGCTCAACGAGTTCTTCGAGATCAACACCTTCCACGTCGACCCGACCGAGGGCGTGCAGCTCGAGCTGGTGCCCGAGCGCCTGCGCGGCGAGACGCTGGACTTCGACCTGGCCGACGGCGACAACGTCATCGTCGAGGCCGGCAAGCGCATCACCGCGCGCCACGTGAAGCAGCTCGAGGCCTCCGGCATCGAGGCGCTGGCGGTGCCCGACGCGTACCTGGTCGGCCGCATCCTGTCGCACGACGTGGTCGACGCGAACACCGGCGAGCTGGTCGCCTCGGCCAACGACGAGATCACCGAGGACCACCTCGAGGCCTTCCGCAAGGCCGGCATCGACGCGGTCGGCACCCTGTGGGTGAACGACCTGGACCGCGGCGCGTACCTGTCCAACACCCTGCGCATCGACGCGACCAAGACCCAGCTCGAGGCCCTGGTCGAGATCTACCGGATGATGCGCCCGGGCGAGCCGCCCACCAAGGACGCCGCGCAGAACCTGTTCCACAACCTGTTCTTCACCTTCGACCGCTACGACCTGTCGTCGGTCGGCCGGATGAAGTTCAACCGCCGCATCGGCCGCAAGGAAACCGTGGGCGCCTCGGTGCTGTACGACCAGCGCTACTTCGCCGAGCGCAAGGACGAGGAGTCGGTCGCCCTGCGCGAGCAGTACGGCGAGGGCTCCGACATCCTCGACGTGATCAAGGTGCTGACCGAGATCCGCAACGGCCGCGGCACCGTGGACGACATCGACCACCTGGGCAACCGCCGCGTGCGCAGCGTCGGCGAGATGGCCGAGAACGTGTTCCGCGTGGGCCTGGTCCGCGTCGAGCGCGCGGTCAAGGAGCGCCTGTCGATGGCCGAGGCCGACGGCCTCACCCCGCAGGACCTCATCAACGCCAAGCCCGTGGCCGCCGCGATCAAGGAGTTCTTCGGCTCCTCGCAGCTGTCGCAGTTCATGGACCAGAACAACCCGCTGTCGGAGGTCACCCACAAGCGCCGCGTCTCGGCGCTCGGCCCGGGCGGCCTGACCCGCGAGCGCGCGGGCTTCGAGGTCCGCGACGTCCACCCGACCCACTACGGCCGCGTCTGCACCATCGAGACGCCTGAAGGCCCGAACATCGGCCTGATCAACTCGCTGGCCGTGTTCGCGCGCACCAACCAGTACGGTTTCCTGGAGACGCCGTACCGCAAGGTCGTGGACGGCAAGGTCACCGACGACGTCGAGTACCTGTCGGCGATCGAGGAGAACGAGTACGTCATCGCCCAGGCGAACGCCACGCAGGACGACAAGGGCCGCCTGACCGCCCAGTTCGTCGCCTGCCGCTTCCAGGGCGAGTCGCTGCTCAAGCCGCCGAGCGAAGTCGACTTCATGGACGTCTCGCCGATGCAGACCGTGTCGGTCGCCGCGGCGCTGGTGCCGTTCCTCGAGCACGACGACGCCAACCGCGCGCTGATGGGCGCGAACATGCAGCGCCAGGCCGTGCCGACGCTGCGTGCCCAGAAGCCGCTGGTCGGCACCGGCATCGAGCGCGCCGTGGCGCGCGACTCGGGCGTGACCGTGAACGCGCGGCGCGGCGGCGTGATCGAGCAGATCGACGCGGCCCGCATCGTGGTCAAGGCCAACGACGACGAGATCTCCGGCGACACCGACGCCGGCGTCGACATCTACAACCTGATCAAGTACACGCGTTCCAACCAGAACACCTGCATCAACCAGCGTCCGCTGGTGAGGGTGGGCGACGTGGTGGCGCGCGGCGACGTGCTGGCCGACGGTCCGTCGACGGACATCGGCGAGCTCGCGCTCGGCCAGAACATGCTGGTCGCGTTCATGCCGTGGAACGGCTACAACTTCGAGGACTCGATCCTGCTCTCCGAGCGGGTGGTCGAGGAGGATCGCTACACGACGATCCACATCGAGGAACTGACCGCGGTCGCGCGCGACACCAAGCTCGGCCCGGAGGAGATCTCCGCCGACATCCCGAACGTGTCCGAACAGGCCCTGGGCCGCCTGGACGAGTCGGGCGTGGTGTTCATCGGCGCCGAGGTGCGCGCCGGCGACATCCTGGTCGGCAAGGTCACGCCGAAGGGCGAGTCGCAGCTGACCCCGGAGGAGAAGCTGCTGCGCGCGATCTTCGGCGAGAAGGCGTCCGACGTGAAGGACAGCTCGCTGCGCGTGCCGCCGGGCATGGACGGCACCGTCATCGACGTGCAGGTCTTCACCCGCGACGGCATCGAGAAGGACAAGCGCGCGCGGCAGATCGAGGAGTCCGAGATCCGCGACGTCAAGAAGGACTTCGACGACCAGTTCCGGATCCTCGAGGCGGCGATCTACGACCGCCTGCGCGGCCAGCTGCTCGGCAAGGTCGCCAGCGGCGGCCCGGGCGTGAAGAAGGGCGAGACCGTCACCAGCCTGGTCCTCGACGGCCTGGCCCGGAAGGACTGGTTCTCGCTGCGCATGAAGGACGAGGACGCGGCCGAGGCGCTGGAGCGCGCGCAGAAGCAGATCGAGGTCCACAAGGCCGAGTTCGAGCGCCGCTTCGCCGACAAGCGCGGCAAGATCACCGCGGGCGACGACCTCGCCCCGGGCGTGCTGAAGATGGTCAAGGTGTTCCTGGCCGTGAAGCGCCGCATCCAGCCGGGCGACAAGATGGCCGGCCGCCACGGCAACAAGGGCGTCATCTCCACGATCGTGCCGGTCGAGGACATGCCCTACATGGCCGACGGCGAGACCGTGGACATCGTCCTCAACCCGCTGGGCGTGCCGAGCCGAATGAACATCGGCCAGATCCTCGAGACGCACCTGGGCTGGGCCGCCAAGGGCCTGGGCCGGAAGATCCAGCGGATGCTCGAGGCGCAGGCGAAGGTCACCGAGCTGCGCAAGCTGCTCGACGACATCTACAACCACGATGCGTCGATGGCCGGCCAGCGCGTGGACCTCAAGCAGTTCAGCGACGAGGAGCTGCTGGCGCTGGCGCGCAACCTGACCGACGGCGTGCCGATGGCCACGCCGGTGTTCGACGGCGCCGCGGAGTCCGAGATCAAGGCGATGCTGAAGCTGGCGGACCTGCCCGAGGGCGGCCAGGCACGGCTGTTCGACGGCCGCACCGGCGAGGCGTTCGAGCGCCCGGTGACCGTGGGCTACATGCACATGCTGAAGCTCAACCACCTGGTCGACGACAAGATGCACGCGCGTTCCACCGGCCCGTACTCGCTGGTCACCCAGCAGCCGCTGGGCGGCAAGGCGCAGTTCGGCGGCCAGCGCTTCGGCGAGATGGAAGTCTGGGCGCTGGAGGCCTACGGCGCGGCGTACACCCTGCAGGAAATGCTGACCGTCAAGTCGGACGACGTGCAGGGCCGCAACCAGATGTACAAGAACATCGTCGACGGCGAGTACGAGATGGTGGCCGGCATGCCGGAGTCCTTCAACGTGCTGGTGAAGGAAATCCGCTCGCTCGGCATCAACATGGAACTGGAGGAGCACTGAGGCGGGAACGCGGGCGCGGCCTGGCCGCCGCCCGCCGGTAGCACCACCCGAACCAGACCTTCCTCTTCCCGGAGAATCCCATGAAAGACCTGCTCAACCTCTTCAACCAGCAGCGGCCCGTCCTCGACTTCGACGCGATCAAGATCGCGCTGGCGTCGCCGGACATGGTCCGTTCGTGGTCGTTCGGCGAGGTCAAGAAGCCCGAGACGATCAACTACCGCACCTTCAAGCCCGAGCGCGACGGCCTGTTCTGCGCCGCCATCTTCGGGCCGGTGAAGGACTACGAGTGCCTGTGCGGCAAGTACAAGCGCATGAAGCACCGCGGCGTGGTGTGCGAGAAGTGCGGCACCGAGGTGACGCTGGCCAAGGTGCGCCGCGAGCGCATGGGCCACATCGACCTGGCCAGCCCGGTCGCGCACATCTGGTTCCTGAAGTCGCTGCCGTCGCGCATCGGCCTGATGCTCGACATGACCCTGCGCGACATCGAGCGGATCCTGTACTTCGAGGCCTACTGCGTGACCGAGCCGGGCCTGACCCCGCTCGAGCGCGGCCAGCTGCTCAACGAGGAGCAGTTCATGCAGGCGCGCCAGGAGCACGGCGACGACTTCGACGCCGCGATGGGCGCCGAGGCGGTGTTCGACCTGCTGCGCACGATCGACCTGCAGTCGGAGATGCTCCGCCTGAAGGAGGAGATCGCCGCCACCGGTTCGGAGACCAAGCTCAAGCGGCTGACCAAGCGCATCAAGCTGGTCGAGGCGTTCCTGGAGTCGGGCAACCGCCCGGAGTGGATGGTCATGACCGTCCTGCCGGTGCTGCCGCCCGACCTGCGCCCGCTGGTCCCGCTGGACGGCGGCCGCTTCGCGACCTCCGACCTCAACGACCTGTACCGCCGCGTCATCAACCGCAACAACCGCCTGCGCCGCCTGCTGGAGCTCAACGCGCCCGACATCATCGTGCGCAACGAGAAGCGCATGCTGCAGGAGTCGGTGGACGCGCTGATGGACAACGGCCGCCGCGGCCGCGCCATCACCGGCACCAACAAGCGCCCGCTCAAGTCGCTGGCCGACATGATCAAGGGCAAGCAGGGCCGCTTCCGCCAGAACCTGCTCGGCAAGCGCGTCGACTACTCGGGCCGCTCGGTCATCGTGGTCGGCCCGTACCTCAAGCTGCACCAGTGCGGCCTGCCGAAGAAGATGGCGCTCGAGCTGTTCAAGCCGTTCATCTTCGCCAAGCTGCAGCGCCGCGGCCTGGCCACCACGATCAAGGCCGCCAAGAAGCTGGTCGAGCGTGAAGAGGCGGAGGTCTGGGACATCCTCGAGGAGGTCATCCGCGAGCACCCGGTCCTGCTGAACCGCGCGCCGACCCTGCACCGCCTGGGCATCCAGGCGTTCGAGCCGGTGCTGATCGAGGGCAAGGCCATCCAGCTGCACCCGCTGGTCTGCACCGCGTTCAACGCCGACTTCGACGGCGACCAGATGGCCGTGCACGTCCCGCTGAGCCTCGAGGCCCAGCTGGAGGCGCGCGCGCTGATGATGTCGTCCAACAACATCCTGTCGCCCGCCAACGGCGAGCCGATCATCGTGCCGTCGCAGGACGTCGTGCTCGGCCTGTACTACATGACCCGCGCCCTTGAGAACAAGAAGGGCGAGGGCATGGCGTTCGCGAACGTCGCCGAGGTCAAGCGCGCCTACGACAACCGCGCGGTCGAGCTGCACGCGCGCTGCAAGGTCCGCGTGACCGAGACGGTGATCCACGAGGACGGCACCCGCGAGAAGAAGACCTCGATCGTCGACACGACGGTCGGTCGCGCGCTGCTGGCCGAGATCCTGCCGGAAGGCCTGCCGTTCGAGCTGGTCAACCTCGAGCTGACCAAGAAGAACATCGGCCGGCTGATCAACGCGTCCTACCGCGGCCTGGGCCTGAAGGACACGGTCGTGTTCGCCGACAAGCTGATGTACACCGGCTTCTCGTTCGCGACCCGCGCCGGCGTCTCGATCGGCATTGACGACATGACCATCCCGTCGGAGAAGAAGGGCATCCTCGACGAGGCCGAGGCGGAGGTGAACGAGATCCAGGAGCAGTACCAGTCGGGCCTGGTCACCGCCGGCGAGCGCTACAACAAGGTCGTCGACATCTGGTCGCGCTGCAACGAGCGCGTGGCCAAGGCGATGATGGACGTGATCGGCACCGACCGGGTCGAGAACGCCAAGGGCGAGATGGTCGACCAGAAGTCGATGAACTCGGTCTACATCATGGCCGACTCCGGCGCGCGTGGTTCGCAGGCGCAGATCCGCCAGCTGGCGGGCATGCGCGGCCTGATGGCCAAGCCGGACGGCTCGATCATCGAGACGCCGATCACCGCGAACTTCCGCGAGGGCCTGAACGTCCTGCAGTACTTCATCTCGACCCACGGCGCCCGAAAGGGCCTGGCGGACACCGCGCTGAAGACCGCGAACTCCGGTTACCTGACCCGCCGCCTGGTCGACGTGGCGCAGGACGTGGTCATCAC
Source organism: Luteimonas pelagia (assembly GCF_054776035.1). Taxonomy (NCBI): domain Bacteria; kingdom Pseudomonadati; phylum Pseudomonadota; class Gammaproteobacteria; order Lysobacterales; family Lysobacteraceae; genus Luteimonas; species Luteimonas pelagia. Next base: position 185,886 of record NZ_BAAHCG010000002.1, read on the forward strand.
CGAGGACGACTGCGGCACGGCCAACGGCCTGACGATGACCCCCATCGTCGAGGGCGGCGACGTCGTCGAGCCGCTGCGCGAGCGCGTGCTCGGCCGCATCGTGGCCGAGGACGTCTACCTGCCGGGCGAGGACGAGGATCCGATCGTCACGCGCAACCAGCTGCTCGACGAGCAGTGGGTGCAGAAGCTCGAGGACGCGGGCGTGCAGGCGATCAAGGTCCGCTCGACCATCACCTGCGAAAGCGCCTTCGGCGTGTGCGCGCACTGCTACGGCCGCGACCTGGCCCGGGGACACATCGTCAACCACGGCGAGGCCGTGGGCGTGGTGGCGGCGCAGTCGATCGGCGAGCCCGGCACCCAGCTGACGATGCGGACCTTCCACATCGGCGGCGCGGCGTCGCGCGCGGCGGCGGTCGACAACGTCACCGTCAAGACGACCGGCTCGGTGAAGTTCAACAACCTCAAGCACGTGCAGCACGCCGGCGGCCACCTGGTCGCGGTGTCGCGGTCGGGCGAGCTGTCGGTCCTCGACGGGCACGGCCGCGAGCGCGAGCGCTACAAGCTGCCCTACGGCGCCACCGTGCAGGTCAAGGACGGCGCGGCCGTCAAGGCCGGCCAGACGGTCGCGACCTGGGATCCGCACAACCACCCGATCGTCTCGGAAGTCGCCGGTTTCGTGCGCTTCGTCGATTTCATCGACGGCGTCACGGTGATCGAGAAGACCGACGAGCTGACCGGCCTGGCCTCGCGCGAGATCACCGACCCGAAGCGCCGCGGCTCGGCGGGCAAGGACCTGCGCCCGATCGTCCGCATCGTCGACAAGAAGGGCAACGACCTCAACATCCCGGGCACCGACCTTCCGGCGCAGTACATGCTGCCGCCCAAGTCGATCGTCAACCTGCAGGACGGCGCCGCGGTCGGCGTCGGCGACGTGGTCGCGAAGATCCCGCAGGAAGCCTCGAAGACCCGCGACATCACCGGCGGCCTGCCGCGCGTCGCGGACCTGTTCGAGGCCCGCAAGCCCAAGGACCCGGCGATCCTGGCCGAGAAGTCCGGCGTCGTCAGCTTCGGCAAGGACACAAAGGGCAAGCAGCGCCTGATCATCAAGGGCGCGGACGGCGAGGACCACGAGGAGCTGATCCCGAAGTACCGCCAGATCATCGTGTTCGAGGGCGAGCACGTGGAGAAGGGCGAGACCGTGGTGGACGGCGAGCCGAGTCCGCAGGACATCCTGCGCCTGAAGGGCGTCGAGGAGCTGGCCGCGTACCTGGTCAAGGAGATCCAGGACGTCTACCGCCTGCAGGGCGTGAAGATCAACGACAAGCACATCGAGGTGATCATTCGCCAGATGCTGCGCAAGGTCGAGATCACCGACGCCGGCGACAGCCGCTTCCTCGCGGGCGAGCAGGCCGAGCGCCAGCGCGTCATCGAGGACAACGCCCGCCACGAGAGCAAGGGCGAGATCGTGGCCCGCTTCGACCCGGTGCTGCTGGGCATCACCAAGGCCTCGCTGGCGACCGAGTCGTTCATCTCGGCGGCCTCCTTCCAGGAGACCACCCGCGTGCTGACCGAGGCGGCCGTCCGCGGCACCCGCGACACGCTGCGCGGCCTCAAGGAGAACGTGATCGTCGGCCGGCTGATCCCGGCCGGCACGGGCCTCGCGTACCACGAGCAGCGCCGCCGGACGGCCTCCGGTCTCACGGAGTCCGAGATGGCCGCGCTGACCGGTGGCCTGACCGCCGAGGCGGCCATGGTCGAGGCCGGCGATGCCGCCCAGGACGGCGAGGACCAGGCGGCGGAGTGATCCGCGCCACGGGCGGCCCCCGGGCCGCCCACAGACCCCGAAATGAGGCGGACGGATCCGCCTCGTGTTCGGCCCACGGAAGGGCGGGATGACAAGGGTGCCGCGCGTTGACGCTACGTCGAGGCGCGGGCTATACTTTTCCGTCTCGGCAGGCCGGAAGCATCGGCCTGCCGTCGTTTTCACGAGGGGCACGCGTCCCTCCCGCGAACCAGAGTCCCGATCCGATGGCAACCATCAACCAGCTGGTGCGCAAGCCCCGGCGCCCGGAAACCTACAAGAGCACGTCGCCCGCGCTGCAGGATTGCCCGCAGCGCCGTGGCGTCTGCACGCGCGTCTACACCACCACCCCGAAGAAGCCGAACTCGGCGCTCCGCAAGGTGGCCAAGGTGCGCCTGACCAACGGCTACGAGGTCATCTCGTACATCGGCGGCGAAGGCCACAACCTGCAGGAGCACTCGGTGGTCCTGATCCGCGGCGGCCGCGTCAAGGACCTGCCGGGCGTGCGCTACCACACCGTGCGCGGCTCGCTCGACGCCGCCGGCGTCACCAAGCGCCGCCAGGCCCGTTCCAAGTACGGCGCCAAGCGCCCGAAGTCCTGATCCAGGGGTAATCGAACATGTCACGCAAGGGTTCCGCCCCGCAGCGCGCCGTCCTGCCCGATCCGAAGCACGGCAGCGAGACCATCGCGCGCTTCATCAACATGATCATGAAGAGCGGCAAGAAGTCCGTCGCCGAGCGCATCGTCTATGGCGCCATGGAGGTCATGGACAAGAAGGGCGGCAACGCCCTGGAGCTGGTCGAGAAGGCGCTCGACAACGTGTCGCCGACCGTCGAGGTCAAGTCCCGCCGCGTCGGCGGCGCGACCTACCAGGTCCCGGTCGAGGTCCGCGCCTCCCGCCGCATGGCGCTGGCGATGCGCTGGCTGATCGAGTCCGCCCGCAAGCGCGGCGAGAACAGCATGCCGAGCAAGCTCGCCGGCGAGCTGATCGACGCCTCGGAGAACCGCGGCGGCGCCATCAAGAAGCGCGAAGAGACGCACCGCATGGCCGAGGCCAACAAGGCCTTCGCCCACTACCGCTGGTAATCCCGGCGATGTCCACCGGCCCCTGACCGGGCCGGGTGGCGCCAGGCGCCACGCACGCCGGGCCGGCCCCGGCCGAAGCACGATGCCGCCGCAAGGCGGCATCGGGCCATCCAGACACTCCGCGCGCAACGCCCTGGCGTCGCGTGGACTCAACAGAGAGACAGCACCGTGGCGCGCACCACTCCCATCGAGCGTTACCGCAACTTCGGCATCATGGCCCACATCGATGCCGGCAAGACCACCACGTCCGAGCGCATCCTGTTCTACACGGGCGTCAGCCACAAGATCGGCGAGGTGCACGACGGCGCCGCGGTCATGGACTGGATGGAGCAGGAGCAGGAGCGCGGCATCACCATCACGTCCGCCGCGACCACGGCGTTCTGGAAGGGTATGGACCAGTCCATGCCGGAACACCGCCTCAACATCATCGACACCCCGGGCCACGTCGACTTCACCATCGAGGTGGAGCGCTCGCTGCGTGTGCTCGACGGCGCGGTGTTCGTGCTGTGCGCGGTCGGCGGCGTCCAGCCGCAGTCCGAGACCGTGTGGCGCCAGGCCAACAAGTACTCGGTGCCCCGCCTGGCGTTCGTCAACAAGATGGACCGCACCGGCGCGAATTTCGGCAAGGTCGTCGAGCAGCTCAAGTCGCGCCTGGGTGCGTACCCGGTGCCGATGCAGCTGCCGGTCGGCGCCGAGGACCAGTTCGAGGGCGTGATCGACCTCGTCAAGATGAAGTACGTCCACTGGGACGTCGCCTCGCAGGGCACGATCTTCGAGTACCGCGACATCCCGGCCGAGATGGCCGACGCCGCCGCCGAGGCGCGCAGCTTCATGGTCGAGGCCGCCGCCGAGGCGTCCGAGGAGCTCATGGAGAAGTACCTCGAGGAGGGCGACCTGTCCGAGGACGACGTCCTGGGCGGCCTGCGCGAGCGCACCCTGAAGACCGAGGTCATCCCGGTGTTCTGCGGCAGCGCGTTCAAGAACAAGGGCGTGCAGGCGATGCTCGACGGCGTCGTCCAGCTGCTGCCGTCGCCGGCCGACCGTCCGCCCGTGCAGGGCGTGGACGAGGACGAGCAGGCCGACTCGCGCAAGGCGCTCGACACCGAGCCGTTCTCCGCGCTGGCCTTCAAGATCATGACCGACCCGTTCGTCGGTTCGCTGACCTTCTTCCGCGTCTACTCCGGCACGCTCAACTCCGGCGACCAGGTCTACAACCCGGTCAAGTCGAAGAAGGAGCGCGTGGGCCGCATCCTGCAGATGCACTCCAACAACCGCGAGGAGATCAAGGAAGTGCGCGCGGGCGACATCGCCGCCGCGGTCGGCCTGAAGGACGTGACCACCGGCGACACGCTGTGCGCGCAGGACCACGTCATCACCCTGGAGCGCATGGTGTTCCCGGAGCCGGTCATCTCGATGGCCGTCGAGCCGAAGACCAAGTCCGACCAGGAGAAGATGGGCATGGCCCTCGGCCGCCTGGCGCAGGAGGACCCGTCCTTCCGCGTGCGCACCGACGAGGAATCGGGCCAGACGATCATCTCCGGCATGGGCGAGCTGCACCTGGACATCCTCGTCGACCGCATGAAGCGCGAGTTCAACGTCGAGGCGAACGTCGGCAAGCCGCAGGTCGCGTACCGCGAGACCATCCGCAAGCCGGTCAAGGCCGAAGGCAAGTTCGTCCGCCAGTCGGGCGGCAAGGGCCAGTTCGGCCACGTGTGGCTCGAGATCTCGCCGAACGAGCAGGGCAAGGGCTACGAGTTCGAGAACGCCATCGTCGGCGGCGTGGTGCCGAAGGAGTACATCCCGGCGGTCGACAAGGGCATCCAGGAAGCGGTGGCCAACGGCATCATGGCCGGCTACCCGATCGTGGACGTCAAGGTGCGCCTGGTCGACGGTTCGTACCACGAGGTCGACTCGTCCGAAATGGCGTTCAAGATCGCCGGTTCGATGGGCTTCAAGGAAGGCTTCAACAAGGCCAGCCCGGTGCTGCTCGAGCCGATGATGAAGGTCGAGATCGTCACCCCGGAGGACTACCTGGGCGACGTGATGGGCGACGTGTCCCGCCGCCGCGGCATCCTGCAGGGCCAGGACGACAGCCCGTCGGGCAAGATCATCAACGCGATGATCCCGCTGGGCGAGATGTTCGGCTACGCGACCGCGCTGCGCTCGATGTCGCAGGGCCGCGCGACCTTCACGATGGAATTCGACCACTACGCCGAGGCGCCGACCAACGTCGCCGAGGCCGTGGTCAAGAAGAACTGACGGGCCCCGGGCCCGTCCTCGAAGACACAAGAAACATCAATCACGCACCACGGAGTTACTGACAATGGCCAAGGGCAAGTTCGAGCGCACCAAGCCCCACGTGAACGTGGGCACGATCGGTCACGTTGACCACGGCAAGACGACGCTGACGGCGGCGCTGACGAAGGTGGGCGCGGAGCGTTTCGGCGGCGAGTTCAAGGACTACTCGGCGATCGACGCGGCGCCGGAGGAGAAGGCGCGCGGGATCACGATCTCGACGGCGCACGTGGAGTACGAGAGCCCGTCGCGCCACTACGCGCACGTGGACTGCCCGGGCCACGCCGACTACGTGAAGAACATGATCACGGGTGCGGCGCAGATGGACGGCGCGATCCTGGTGTGCTCGGCCGCTGACGGTCCGATGCCGCAGACGCGCGAGCACATCCTGCTGGCCCGCCAGGTGGGCGTGCCGTACATCGTGGTCTACCTGAACAAGGCGGACATGGTGGACGACGCCGAACTGCTGGAGCTGGTGGAGATGGAAGTCCGCGAGCTGCTGAGCAAGTACGAGTTCCCGGGCGACGACACCCCGATCGTGAAGGGTTCGGCGCTGAAGGCGCTGGAAGGCGACCAGTCGGAGATCGGCGTGCCGTCGATCATCGCGCTGGTGGAGGCGCTGGACAGCTGGATCCCGGAGCCGGAGCGCGACATCGACAAGGCGTTCCTGATGCCGGTCGAGGACGTGTTCTCGATCTCTGGCCGCGGCACGGTGGTGACGGGCCGCATCGAGCGCGGCGTGATCAAGGTGGGCGACGAGATCGAGATCGTGGGCATCCGCCCGACGACCAAGACGACGGTCACCGGCGTCGAGATGTTCCGCAAGCTGCTGGACCAGGGCCAGGCGGGCGACAACGCGGGCCTGCTGCTGCGCGGCACCAAGCGTGACGACGTGGAGCGCGGCCAGGTGCTGTGCAAGCCGGGTTCGATCACCCCGCACACGGAGTTCGAGGGCGAGGTGTACGTGCTGTCGAAGGACGAGGGTGGCCGCCACACGCCGTTCTTCAAGGGTTACCGCCCGCAGTTCTACTTCCGCACGACGGACATCACCGGCGCGGTGACGCTGCCGGAGGGCACCGAGATGGTGATGCCGGGCGACAACGTGAAGATGAAGGTCGAGCTGATCAACCCGATCGCGATGGAAGAGGGCCTGCGCTTCGCGATCCGCGAGGGTGGCCGCACGGTCGGCGCCGGCGTGGTGGCGAAGATCCTCAAGTGACCTCCCGGCGCGGCCGGGAGGTCATCCCCGCGAAGGCGGGGATCCACCTCCGGCGGCGCCAGGAAGCAGCCCGCGGTTGATCCGGCGCCCGGCGCCGGATAACCCCGGGGAGGAATAACGGGGCTCGCCCCGTTATTCGTTGGGTGAAGGGGTTGCGAAAGGGCTCCGAACCCGGCTAGAATGCACGACCACCGCGGCTTCCTGGCTTCCAGGGGCCGCGGTCCAGCGAAATGAGGTGCAGGATGCGCCTCGTCTTCGCCAGACAGGGAGATGTCGCGCGGCAGGGCCTCGTCCGTTCCGGGAATTCCCGGGACACATCTGGCGGGGCCTTTCGGCGCGTTCGCGATTTCCCTTTCTGGGCGGGCCGGTCTCCGGCCTGCCTTCGGTTTTTCAGGGTCCCGCGCGGCGGGGCGTTGGACCGCCGGATCCGCCGCCTGGCGGGGCTCCATTCCAGGCAACAGGCCAAACCGGGGCCGGGCGCACCCAAGCCGTCCGGCCCGTCGCTCTTTCTACGAGGAATTCCGTCATGGCGGACCAGAAGATCCGGATTCGGCTGAAGGCGTTCGATCATCGCCTGATCGACCGTTCGGCCAGCGAGATCGTCGAAACGGCCAAGCGGACCGGCGCGCAGGTGCGCGGCCCGATCCCGCTGCCGACCAAGATCGAACGCTACACCGTGCTGGTGTCGCCGCACGTCGACAAGGACGCGCGCGACCAGTACGAGACCCGCACGCACAAGCGCGTGCTCGACATCGTCGACCCCAACGACAAGACCGTGGACGCGCTGATGAAGCTCGAGCTCGCGGCCGGCGTCGACGTCCAGATCAAGCTGACCTGAGGACGGCCCCATGACCGCGAAGAAGCATTCGTTGGGCATCGTCGGCCGCAAGGCCGGGATGAGCCGGATCTTCACCGAGGACGGCAAGTCCATCCCGGTGACCCTGATCGAGGCCACGCCCAACCGCATCACCCAGATCAAGACCGTCGAGACCGACGGCTACAGCGCCGTGCAGGTCACCGCCGGCGTCAAGCGCGCCTCGCTGCTGAGCAAGGCCGAGTCGGGCCACCTGGCCAAGGCCAAGGTGGAAGCCGGTCGCGGCCTGTGGGAGCTCCGCGTGGCGGACGACAGGATCGGCGACTTCGAAGTGGGCGGCGAGATCAAGGCCGACATCTTCGAGGAAGGCCAGATCGTCGACGTCCAGGGCGTGACGAAGGGCAAGGGCTTCCAGGGCACGATCAAGCGCTGGAACTTCCGCATGGGCGACGCCACCCACGGCAACTCGCTCTCGCACCGCTCGCCCGGCTCGATCGGCCAGCGCCAGACCCCGGGCCGCGTGTTCCCGGGCAAGAAGATGTCCGGCCACATGGGCGCCGAGACCCAGACCACGCAGCGCCTGCGCGTGGTCAAGGTCGACGCCGAGCGTGGCCTGATCGCCGTGCGCGGCGCCGTCCCGGGCGCGCCCGGCGGCGACGTCGTCGTGCGCCCGTCGAGCAAGGCCTGAGGAGGAGATGACGATGGAACTCGCCATCACCAATAGCAAGAACAAGCTGACGGTCTCCGACGCCGTGTTCGGTCGCGACTTCAGCGAGGACCTGGTGCACCAGGTCGTGGTCGCGTACCGCAACGCGGGCCGCGCCGGCACCAAGGCGCAGAAGACGCGCTCGGAAGTGGCCGGCACCACCAAGAAGTCGAAGAAGCAGAAGGGCGGCGGCGCGCGTCACGGCGCCCTGACGGCCCCGATCTTCGTCGGCGGCGGCGTGACCTTCGCGGCCAAGCCGCGCAGCTTCGCGCAGAAGGTCAACCGCAAGATGTACCGCGCCGCGATCGCCGCGATCCTGTCGGAGCTCAACCGCCAGGGCCGCCTGAAGGTCGTCGAGTCGTTCGAGATCGACGCCCCGAAGACGAAGGCGATGATCGGCAAGCTCAAGGAGCTCGAGGCCGGCAAGCGTCCGCTGCTGGTCACCGAGGAGGCGAGCGAGAACCTGTACCTGTCCGCGCGCAACCTGCCCTACGTGGAGGTCCGCGACGTGCAGGGCCTGGACCCGGTCGCCCTGGTGGGCGCCGACACCGTCCTGGTCACGGCCGACGCGGTGAAGAAGATCGAGGAGTGGCTGGCATGAACGACGCCAAGCTCTACAGCGTGATCCGTGCGCCGCGCGTGTCCGAGAAGACCGCCCGGCTGCAGGAAGTTTCCAACCAGTACGTCTTCGAAGTGGCGACGGACGCGACCAAGGCCGACATCAAGGTGGCGGTCGAGAAGCTGTTCGACGTCAAGGTCGAGGCGGTCAACGTGGTGAACGTGAAGGGCAAGAACAAGGCCTTCCGTTTCCGCCAGGGCCGTCGCGGCGACTGGCGCAAGGCATACGTGACGCTGGCCGACGGCCAGTCGATCGACGTGATGGCCACGGCCTGACGAGAGGATCCGGACCCATGGCACTGATGACCTTCAAGCCCACCTCGCCCGGCCGCCGCAGCGCGGTCCGCGTGGTGACGCCCGACCTCCACAAGGGTGCGCCGCACGCGGCCCTCGTCGAGAAGCAGGGCAAGACCGGCGGCCGCAACCACCACGGCCGCATCACCACCCGCCACATCGGCGGTGGCCACAAGCAGCATTACCGCATCATCGACTTCAAGCGCGACAAGGAAGGCATCCCGGCGCGCGTGGAGCGGATCGAGTACGACCCGAACCGCACCGCGCACATCGCGCTGCTGTGCTACGTCGACGGCGAGCGCCGCTACATCATCGCGCCCAAGGGCCTGAAGGCCGGGGACCAGGTGATCGCGGGTCGCGACGCGCCGATCAAGACCGGCAACACGCTGCCGCTGCGCAACATCCCGGTGGGCTCGACGGTGCACTGCATCGAAATGAAGCCGGGCAAGGGCGCGCAGCTGGCCCGCGCGGCCGGCGCCGGCGTCCAGTTGGTGGCGCGCGAAGGCGTGTACGCTACGCTCCGCCTGCGTTCGGGCGAGATGCGCCGGGTGCCGTCGGAGTGCCGCGCCACGATCGGCGAGGTCGGCAACGACGAGCACAACCTGGAGAAGCTGGGCAAGGCGGGCGCCAAGCGCTGGCGCGGCGTCAAGCCGACCGTCCGCGGCGCGGCCATGAACCCGGTCGACCATCCGCACGGCGGTGGCGAGGCCAAGGCCGGCCAGGGCAACCCGCATCCGGTCACCCCGTGGGGCGTCCCGACCAAGGGCTACAAGACCCGCAAGAACAAGCGCACCCAGAAGTTCATCGTGCGCGACCGCAGGAGCTGATAGGCCATGGCACGTTCACTCAAGAAGGGCCCGTTCGTCGACCACCACCTGCAGAAGAAGGTGGAGACGGCGGCCAGCAACAAGAAGCCGATCAAGACCTGGTCGCGTCGCTCGATGATCCTGCCGGAGATGGTCGGCTACACCATCGCCGTGCACAACGGGAAGAACCACATCCCGGTGCTGATCAACGAGAACATGGTCGGCCACAAGCTCGGCGAGTTCGCCCTCACCCGGACCTTCAAGGGTCACGGCGGCGACAAGAAGAGCAGGTAAGGAGATGACCATGGAAGCCAAGGCAATCCTGCGCACCGCGCGCATCTCGCCCCAGAAGGCCCGCCTGGTCGCCGACCAGGTGCGTGGGCTTTCGGCCGAGCGCGCCGTGAACCTGCTCAAGTTCTCGGACAAGAAGGCCGCCCACATGATCCGCAAGGTCGTCGAGTCGGCGATCGCCAACGCGGAGAACAACCAGGGCGCGGACGTGGACGAGCTCAAGGTCCGCACCATCATGGTCGACGAGGGTCCGACGCTGAAGCGCTTCATGGCGCGCGCAAAGGGCCGTGGCACGCGCATCCTCAAGCGCACCAGCCACATCACCGTCGTCGTCGGCGAGGGCAAGTAATCATGGGTCACAAAGTTCATCCCACCGGCATCCGCCTCGGCATCTCGAAGGACTGGACGTCCAAGTGGTACGCCGGCAAGAAGCAGTACGCCGAGTACCTGACCGCCGACCTCAAGGTCCGCGACATGCTCCGCAAGAAGCTGTCGCAGGCCGGCATCTCGAAGATCGTCATCGAGCGCCCGGCCAACAACGCGCGCGTCACGATCCACACCGCCCGCCCGGGCGTGGTGATCGGCAAGCGCGGCGAGGACATCGAGAAGCTGCGCAAGGAAGTCAGCGACATGATGGGCGTCCCGGCGCACATCAACGTCACCGAGGTCCGCAAGCCCGAGCTCGACGCGCAGCTGGTCGCCGAGTCGATCGCGCAGCAGCTCGAGCGCCGCATCATGTTCCGCCGCGCGATGAAGCGCGCCGTCGGCAACGCGATGCGCCTGGGCGCGCTGGGTATCAAGGTCAACGTCGCCGGCCGCCTGAACGGCGCCGAGATCGCGCGTTCGGAGTGGTACCGCGAGGGCCGCGTGCCCCTGCACACCCTCCGCGCCGACATCGACTACGGCTTCGCCGAGGCCAAGACGACCTACGGGATCATCGGCATCAAGGTCTGGGTCTACAAGGGCGAGGTCTTCGACTTCAGCCAGGTCGGCCAGGAGAAGCAGGACGACGGCCCGCGCGGCGACCGTGACCGCAGCGACCGTCCGCGTGGCCCGCGCCGCGAGCGCGAGGCGAGGGAGTAACCAGCCATGCTGCAACCCAAGCGTACGAAGTACCGCAAGATGCACAAGGGCCGCAACGAGGGCCTGAGCTGGAGCGGCAATGCCGTCAGCTTCGGCGAGTACGGCCTGAAGGCGACCGCGTTCGGGCAGCTCACCGCCCGCCAGATCGAGGCCGCGCGCCGGTCCATCAGCCGCTACGTGAAGCGCGGCGGCAAGATGTGGATCCGCGTGTTCCCGGACAAGCCGATCACCAAGAAGCCGATCGAGGTCCGCATGGGCTCGGGCAAGGGCAACGTGGAGTACTGGGTCGCCCAGATCCAGCCCGGCCGCATGATCTACGAGATCGAGGGCGTCAGCGAGGAAGTCGCGCGCGAGGCGTTCCGCCTGGCCGCCGCCAAGCTCTCGGTCACCACCCAATTCGTGACCCGGACGGTGCGCTGATGAACGCGAACGAACTGCGCAAGAAGTCGGCCGACGAGCTGAAGGCCCACCTGACCGAGCTGCACAAGGAGCGCTTCGCGCTTCGCATGCAGGCGGCCACCGGCCAGCTGGCCAAGACGCACGAGGCCCGCCGCGTGCGCCGCGAGATCGCCCGCGTCAACACGCTCCTGGGCCAGTCCCAGTCGGCGTCGAAGGAGTAATCGGCAGCCATGACCGAGAAGAAGATCGAGAAGGTGCTGCGCACGGTCGAGGGCCGGGTCGTCAGCAACAAGATGGACAAGACCGTCACCGTCCTGGTCGAGCGCCAGGTCAAGCACGCGCTGTACGGCAAGTACATCCGCCGCTCGACCAAGCTGCACGCCCACGACGCGGAGAACGCGTGCAACGAGGGCGACACCGTGCGCCTGGCCGAGACCGCGCCGGTGTCCAAGACCAAGAACTGGCGCGTCGTCGAAATCGTTTCGCGCGCGGCCGAGTAAGGAGGACAGACCATGATCCAGATGCAGTCCTACCTGCAGGCGGCCGACAACTCCGGTGCGAAGGAGCTGATGTGCATCAAGGTGCTCGGCGGCTCCAAGCGCCGCTACGCGGGCATCGGCGACATCATCAAGGTGACCGTCAAGGACGCGATCCCGCGCGGCAAGGTCAAGAAGGGCGAGGTCTACGACGCCGTCGTGGTCCGCACCCGCAAGGGCGTCCGCCGCCCGGACGGCTCGCTGATCCGATTCGACGGCAACGCGGCCGTGCTGCTGAACAACAAGCAGGAGCCGATCGGCACCCGCATCTTCGGGCCAGTGACCCGCGAGCTGCGCTCCGAGAAGTTCATGAAGATCGTCTCGCTCGCGCCTGAAGTGCTCTGAGCGGAGGAACAGAATATGAACCGTATTCGCAAGGGCGACCAGGTCGTCGTGACCACCGGCAAGGACAAGGGCAAGCGCGGCGACGTCGTGCGCGTCATCGGCGACAAGGTCGTCGTGTCCAACGTCAACATCGTCAAGCGGCACACCAAGCCCAACCCGCAGGCCGGCCAGCCCGGCGGCGTGGTCGAGCGCGAGGCGCCGATCCACATTTCCAACGTGATGCTGTTCAACCAGGCCTCCGGCAAGGGCGAGCGCATCGGCACGAAGATCCTGGAGGATGGACGCAAGATCCGCGTGTTCCGCTCCAGTGGCGAGGCGGTCGACGCCTGAGGAATGCCCATATGACCCGGCTTGAAAAGTTCTACAAGGACGAAGTGGTTCCGAAGCTGACCAAGCAGTTCGGCTACTCGAACCCGATGGAAGTCCCGCGCCTGACCAAGATCACGCTCAACATGGGCGTGGGCGAGGCGGCCACCAACAAGAAGATCCTCGAGAACGCGGTCGCCGACATGGCGAAGATCTCCGGCCAGAAGCCGCAGGTCACCAAGTCGCGCGTGTCCGTGGCCTCGTTCAAGATCCGCGACGGCTGGCCGATCGGCTGCAAGGTCACCCTGCGCCGGAACCGCATGTACGAGTTCCTGGACCGCCTGGTGAACATCTCGCTGCCGCGCGTGCGCGACTTCCGCGGCGTGTCGGGCCGTTCCTTCGACGGCCGCGGCAACTACAACATGGGCGTGAAGGAGCAGATCATCTTCCCGGAGATCGACTTCGACCAGGTCGACGCGATCCGCGGCATGGACATCGCCATCACGACCACCGCCAAGACCGACGCCGAAGCCAAGGCGCTGCTGGAAGCCTTCCGCTTCCCGTTCCGGAACTGACAGGACAACACATCATGGCCAAGACCTCGATGGTCAACCGCGAGAAGAAGCGCGAGAAGCTGATCAAGCGCCACGCCGCCAAGCGCGAGGCGCTCAAGGCGATCATCTCGAGCCCCACCGCCTCCTACGAGGAGAAGATGGAGGCCGTGGTGAAGCTGCAGAAGCTGCCGCGCGACTCGTCGCCGGCGCGCCTGACGCTGCGCTGCGAACTGACCGGCCGCCCGCGCGGCGTGTACCGCAAGTTCGGCCTGGGCCGCAACAAGCTGCGCGAGGCGACGATGCGCGGCGACGTGCCGGGCCTGCGCAAGGCGTCCTGGTGATTTCCCCGGCGGGCCGTCCGCGGCACGCCTCCCTACGGATTTTCGCGAAAGCGGATATCGGTGCGACTCATAAGGTGAATTCGAATGAGCATGACTGATCCCATCGCCGACATGCTGGTCCGCATGCGCAATGCGGCCGCGGTCGGCAAGCCGACGGTGAAGATGCCGTCGTCCAAGACCAAGGTGGCCATCGCCAAGGTGCTGAAGGACGAGGGCTACATCCTCGGTTCCCGCGTCACCGAGAACGGCGCCAAGGCCGAGCTCGAGATCGAGCTGAAGTACTACGAGGGCAAGCCCGTCATCGAGAAGATGCAGCGCGTCTCGCGCTCGGGCCTGCGCCAGTACCGCGGCAAGGACGCGCTGCCCAAGGTCCTCAACGGCCTGGGCATCGCGATCATCTCCACCTCGAAGGGCATCATGACCGATGCGCAGGCGCGCCAGCAGGGCGTCGGCGGCGAGGTCCTGTGCTTCGTGGCCTAAGGGAGTAAACGACCATGTCCCGCGTCGCCAAGAAGCCGATCGCCCTGCCGAAGGGTGTCGAGATCAACGTCCAGGCGGACTCCATCTCCGTCAAGGGCCCGAAGGGCACGCTGAGCGTGCCGAAGCCGGCCGGCATCGACCTGAAGGTCGAGGACGGCCACGCCGTGCTGTCCGCCGCCAACGAGGAGCTGGTCGCGCTGACCGGCACCCTGCGCGCCATCACCGCCAACATGGTGAAGGGCGTCACCGAGGGCTTCGAGCGCAAGCTCGAGCTGGTCGGCGTCGGCTACCGCGCCACCATGCAGGGCAAGGACCTCAGCCTGGCGCTGGGCTTCTCGCACCCGGTGGTGTTCCCGGCGCCCGAGGGGATCACGATCTCCACGCCGACCCAGACCGAAGTGCTGGTGTCGGGCGCCGACAAGCAGCGCGTGGGCGAGGTCGCGGCGAAGATCCGCGCCTTCCGTCCGCCGGAGCCTTACAAGGGCAAGGGCGTCAAGTACGCCGGCGAGACCATCATCCGCAAGGAAGCCAAGAAGGCCTGAGGGCGCTTCAGCTTCCGGAGAGCAGACCATGAACAAGAACACCGCCCGCCTGCGCCGCGCCAAGTCCACCCGCTCGCACATCCGCGAGCTCGGCGTGCCGCGCCTGTCCGTGCTTCGCACCGGCCAGCACCTCTACGCCCAGGTCTTCACGCCGGACGGCGCGACGGTCCTGGCTTCCGCCTCGACCGTGCAGTCCGGCGTCAAGGACGGCCTGAAGAGCGGCAAGAACCTCGAGGCCGCCGCCAAGGTCGGCCGCGCGATCGCCGAGAAGGCCAGGGCCGCGGGGATCGAGAAGGTCGCGTTCGACCGCTCGGGCTACCGCTACCACGGCCGCATCAAGGCGCTCGCCGACGCGGCCCGCGAAGGCGGCCTGCAGTTCTGAGCCTTGAAGGCGCGGGGCGCAGGCCCCACGCCTTGCCAGCCGCCGGCACGGCCCGTGCCGGACGCCCCACCGGGTTCCCGGTGGCGCGGAACACCCGCGACAGACCACAACCATAAGCGGCCAAGCCGCAAATTCCCTTCGTTACAGGACACATCGAAATGGCAGAGGATCGTTCGCCGCGGGGTCGCGACCGGGATCGCAACCGCAACCGCGAGGAAATCGACGACGGCATGATCGAGAAGCTGATCGCCGTCAACCGCGTCAGCAAGACCGTCAAGGGCGGTCGCCAGTTCACCTTCACCGCGCTGACGGTGGTGGGCGACGGCGACGGCAAGGTCGGCTTCGGCTACGGCAAGGCCCGCGAGGTGCCGGTCGCCATCCAGAAGTCGATGGAGTACGCCCGCAAGAACATGAGCCGCGTGGACCTCAACCAGGGCACGCTGTGGCACCCGGTCAAGGCCGGCCATGGCGCGGCGCGCGTGTACATGCAGCCGGCGTCCGAGGGTACCGGCGTGATCGCCGGCGGCGCGATGCGCGCCGTGCTCGAGGCGGTCGGCGTCAAGAACGTGCTGGCCAAGGCCGTCGGTTCGCGCAACCCGATCAACCTGGTGCGCGCCACGGTCAAGGGCCTCGCCGGCATGCATTCGCCGCGGTCCATCGCGGCCAAGCGCGGCAAGAAGGTGGAGGACCTGGTCAATGGCTAAGAAGAACGAAGCCGCCCAGTCCGGGACCGTGAAGGTGCGCCTGGTGCGCGGCCTGCGCGGCACCCAGGCGCGCCACCGCCTGTCGGTCCGCGCGCTCGGCCTGAACAAGCTCAACGACGTCCGGGAGCTCAAGGACAGCCCGCAGGTTCGCGGCCTGATCAACCAGCTCCACTACCTCGTCCGCGTGGAGGAGTGACCATCATGCGACTCAATTCCCTCAAGCCCGCCGACGGCGCCCGCAAGGAGCGCACCCGCGTCGGCCGCGGCATCGGTTCCGGCCTCGGCAAGACCGCCGGCCGCGGCCACAAGGGCAGCTTCGCGCGTTCGGGCAAGGGCAAGATCAAGCCCGGCTTCGAAGGCGGCCAGATGCCCATGCACATGCGCCTGCCGAAGATCGGCTTCCGCTCGAAGACCGCCAAGGACTGCGCCGAGGTCATGCTGTACAAGCTGGCGCTGGTCGAGGGCGACACGATCGACTTCGCCGCGCTGCGCAAGGCCAAGCTGGTCCCGTCGACGGCCAAGCGCGCCAAGCTCGTCAACAAGGGCGAGATCGGCCGCAAGGTCGTGGTGAAGGGCGTGGCCGCGACGGCCGGCGCCCGCGCCGCGATCGAGGCCGCCGGCGGCTCGGTCGAGGAGTAAGGGCTCGATGGCGCGGAGCGCGAGCACGATGGCCGGCCTGGGTGGCGGCCTCGGCAAGTTCACCGAGCTGCGGCAGCGCCTGCTGTTCGTGCTCGGTGCGCTGCTGGTGTACCGGATCGGCTGCTACATCCCCGTGCCGGGCGTGAACCCGGCGGCGATGCTGCAGCTGATGGAGGCCCAGGAAGGCACCATCGTGGACATGTTCAACATGTTCTCCGGCGGTGCGCTGGAGCGCTTCAGCCTGTTCGCGCTGAACGTCATCCCGTACATCTCCGCGTCGATCATCATGCAGCTGTGCGCGCAGATCTTCCCGTCGCTCAAGGCGATGCAGAAGGAAGGCGAGTCCGGTCGGCGCAAGATCACCCAGTACTCGCGCATCGGCGCGGTGTTCCTGGCGATCTTCCAGGCTGCGGGCATCGCGGCCGCCCTGCAGGGCCAGGCGGCGGGCAGCGGCCTGCCGGTGGTCTACAACCCGGGCCCGGGCTTCATCATGACGGCCATCGTCTCGCTGACCGCCGGCACGATGTTCCTGATGTGGCTCGGCGAGCAGGTGACCGAGCGCGGCATCGGCAACGGCGTGTCGCTGATCATCTTCGCGGGCATCGTCGCCGGGCTGCCCGGCGCGGTGATGGGCACGCTGGAGCAGGCGCGCAACGGCGACATCACGCCGCTCGCGGTGATCCTGATCACGGTGATCGTGCTGGCCTTCACCTACTTCGTGGTGTTCGTCGAGCGCGGGCAGCGGCGCATCACGGTGAACTACGCGCGGCGCCAGGGTGGTCGCAACGCGTACATGAACCAGACCTCGTTCCTGCCGCTCAAGCTCAACATGGCGGGCGTGATCCCGGCGATCTTCGCGTCGTCGATCATCATGTTCCCGGCCACCGCGTCGACCTGGTTCGGCCAGGCCGCCAGCGGCGGCTCGGCGACCTTCATGCAGCGCGCGGCGCAGGCGCTGGCGCCGGGCGAGCCCCTGCACCTGGTGCTGTTCGCCGCGCTGATCGCCGGTTTCGCGTTCTTCTACACGGCGCTGGTGTTCAACGCCCAGGAGACCGCGGACAACCTGAAGAAGTCGGGCGCGCTGATCCCGGGCATCCGTCCGGGCCGGGCGACCGCCGACTACATCGACGGCGTGCTGACGCGGCTGACCGCGGCCGGCGCGGTGTACCTGGTGCTGGTCTGCCTGCTGCCGGAGTTCATGCGCGCGGAGCTGGGCACCTCGTTCTACTTCGGCGGCACCTCGCTGCTGATCGTGGTGGTCGTGGTGATGGACTTCATCGCCCAGATCCAGGCCCACCTGATGTCGCACCAGTACGAGAGCCTGCTGAAGAAGGCCAACCTGAAAGGCGGGGCGCGCACGCGCTGACCCCGCCGACCGTCCGGGCGAGGCCCGGGCGGGCCCTCCCGAAGGGGAGGGCGGTGATACCGCCAGTCCCGGCCATGCTCCGGGACGGCAAATGGGCGACCCGGGCGGCGGTCTCGCGCGCGGGTGGCACCGGACCCATGCCCGCGCCTGAGGAGCGCGGGCGCCGGGGCCGGCGGGCAACCGCCGGGCCGGCAGGCCGGGGCCTTCGCCGGAGCATGGGCACGCTCCCCATGCCGTGGCCACGGGCGCTAGCGCCCGGGGCTTCCTGACGACCCGAGACCCTGTTAAAATTTCCGATTCACTCCGCCGGTCGCCTTCGGGCCCCGGCCGCCTACCAGTTTGGAGACCGCGTCATGGCGCGTATTGCCGGCGTCAACCTGCCTGCCCAGAAGCACGTCTGGGTCGGCCTGCAAAGCATCTACGGCATCGGCCGTACCCGTTCGCAGCAGGTCTGCGAGGCCGCCGGGGTCACCCCGACGACCAAGATCCGCGACCTGTCCGAGCCCGAGGTCGAGGCGCTCCGCGCCGAGATCGGCAAGTACGTCGTCGAGGGCGACCTGCGCCGCGAGATCGGCATGTCGATCAAGCGCCTGATGGACCTGGGCTGCTACCGCGGCCTGCGCCACCGTCGCGGCCTGCCCCTGCGCGGCCAGCGCACCCGGACCAACGCGCGCACCCGCAAGGGCCCGCGCAAGGCCATCAAGAAGTAAGGAACCCCGACCATGGCCAAGCCGGCACAAGCCAAGACGAAGAAGAAGATCAAGCGCGTCGTCACCGACGGCATCGCGCATGTCCACGCTTCGTTCAACAACACCATCATCACGATCACCGACCGCCAGGGCAACGCCCTGAGCTGGGCGACGTCGGGCGGCGCGGGCTTCCGCGGCTCGCGCAAGTCGACCCCGTTCGCCGCGCAGGTCGCCGCCGAGAAGGCCGGCAAGGCCGCGCTCGACTACGGCGTCAAGTCGCTGGAAGTTCGCATCAAGGGCCCGGGCCCGGGCCGCGAATCTGCCGTGCGTTCGCTCAACAACGTCGGCTACAAGATCGTGAACATCATCGACGTCACGCCGATCCCGCACAACGGCTGCCGTCCGCCGAAGAAGCGCCGGGTCTGAGGAGCAGAACATGGCACGTTACATTGGTCCCACCTGCAAGCTCGCCCGTCGCGAGGGCGCCGACCTCGGCCTGAAGTCGGCCGCCCGTGCGCTCGACTCGAAGTGCAAGCTGGAGCAGAAGCCCGGCCAGCACGGCCCGACCGCGCGTCGCGGCAAGCTGTCCGACTACGCCACCCAGCTGCGCGAGAAGCAGAAGGTCAAGCGCATCTACGGCCTGCTCGAGCGGCAGTTCCGCAACTACTACAAGAAGGCGTCGAACCGGAAGGGCAACACCGGCGAGAACCTGCTGCAGCTCCTCGAGACGCGGCTGGACAACGTCATCTACCGCATGGGCTTCGCGGTGACCCGCCCGGCCGCGCGCCAGCTGGTCAGCCACCGCGGCGTCACCGTGAACGGCAAGCCGGTCAACCTGCCGTCCTACCAGGTCAAGGCGGGCGACGCGATCGCGCTGTCCGAGCGCGCCGCCAAGCAGCTGCGCGTGCAGGAGTCGCTCAACGTCGCCCAGCAGATGGACCTGTCGCCGTCCTGGGTCGAGGTCGACGCCAAGAAGTTCGCCGGCGTGTTCAAGGCGGTCCCGGACCGCGGCGAACTGCCGGCCGACATCAACGAAGCGCTGATCGTCGAGCTGTACAGCAAGTAATGGCCGTGGTGGCCGCGGCGCCCGACCGGGTGCCGCGCCCCCGTCCATCCCCCACTGGCCGGTCCGTCGCGCGGACCGGACGCCCCGCAAGGGGTTCCAGCAGCGAATACGCCACCCGCCCTCGCGCCACGCCGGGCGGGCCATCGCAGGAGAAGCGACAAACATGACGGTTACCGCCAACCAGGTTCTGCGCCCCCGCGGCCCCCAGATCGAGCGCCTCGCCGGCAACCGCGCCAAGGTCGTCATCGAGCCGCTCGAGCGCGGCTACGGCCACACCCTCGGCAACGCGCTGCGCCGCGTGCTGCTGTCCTCGATCCCGGGCTTCGCGATCACCGAGGTCGAGATCGACGGCGTGCTGCACGAGTACACCACGGTCGAGGGCCTGCAGGAAGACGTGCTCGAGGTGCTGCTCAACCTCAAGGACGTCGCCATCCGCATGGGCACCGGCGACGCCGCCACGCTCGAGCTGAAGAAGACCGGCCCGGGCGTCGTGACCGCCGGCGACATCAAGACCGACCACAACGTCGAGATCCTCAACACCGAGCACGTCATCGCCCACCTGACCAAGGACATGGCGCTGAACATGCGGCTGAAGATCGAGCGCGGCTACGGCTACCAGCCGGCCGCCGCCCGCCGCCGTCCGGACGAGGAGACCCGTGCGATCGGCCGCCTGATGCTGGACGCCTCGTTCTCGCCGGTCCGCCGCGTCGCCTACGCGGTCGAGGCCGCGCGCGTCGAGCAGCGCACCGACCTGGACAAGCTGGTCCTGGACATCGAGACCAACGGCACGATCGACGCCGAGGAAGCCGTGCGCACCGCCGCCGACATCCTCACCGACCAGCTGAGCGTCTTCGGCGACTTCACCCAGCGCGACCGCGGCGCCGCCAAGCCGGCGACGGCGGGCGTGGACCCGGTGCTGCTGCGTCCGATCGACGACCTCGAGCTGACCGTGCGTTCGGCCAACTGCCTGAAGGCCGAGAGCATCTACTACGTCGGCGACCTGATCCAGAAGACCGAGGTCGAGCTGCTCAAGACCCCGAACCTGGGCAAGAAGTCGCTCACCGAGATCAAGGAAGTGCTCGCCCAGCGTGGCCTGTCGCTCGGCATGAAGCTCGAGAACTGGCCGCCGGCCGGCGTCGCCTCGCACGGGATGATGGGGTAAGCCGACGCGCTTGCGAACTGCCCTATCGGCAGTTCGCGCGTCGGCGAACGCCCGGCCACGGATTGGCCGGGCAGGGCTCTCCGGAGCCCGTGTTGCACCGCCATGGATGGCAGCCATGATCCATCGAGTGGTGTCGCGCGCGGCTTCGGCCTTGTGCAGCACCCACCCGCCGACGGACCCCGATGTCCGCGGCCCGCCCGGCCAGGGAGCACAGGCCGGCGAGGACCATCCGCAGTCCGAAGCTCCAGCGCCAGGATGGCGACAACGATGTCCAACAGCACCACCATTCTTCGATAAGGAACCACTGCCATGCGCCACCAGAAATCCGGCCGCAAGTTCAACCGGACCAGCGCGCACCGCGACGCGATGTTCTCGAACATGGCCGCCTCGCTGTTCAAGCACGAGCTGATCCGCACCACGCTGCCGAAGGCCAAGGAGCTCCGCCGCGTCGCCGAGCCGATGATCACGATGGCCAAGACCGACGGCGTCGCCAACCGCCGCCTGGCCTTCTCGCGCCTGCGCGACAAGGAAGCGGTCGGCAAGCTGTTCGTCGAGCTGGGCCCGCGCTACCGCGAGCGCCCGGGCGGCTACCTGCGCATCCTCAAGTGCGGCTTCCGCGCCGGCGACAACGCCCCGATGGCGTACGTCGAGCTGGTCGACCGCCCGGAGGTCTCCGAGGACGCCGCGGACTGACCCGCGCGTTCCCGTCGCACCGGATGGAGAGGCCCCGCGACGCGGGGCCTTTTCGTTGCCGGCGCCCGTGCCCGGCCATTCCCGAGCGCGGCGACGTCCGGTGATAATGCCGGCATGACCCGACGCCCGATGCCGACCTCCTTCCGCGCCCGTTTCATCGCCGGTGCGCTCGCCTGTGCCGCGCTCATCGCGTACGCGTTGCACACCCAGTTCAACGGCGGCCTGCTGCCTTGCCCGCTGTGCATCTTCCAGCGGGTGGCGTTCGCCGCGCTGGGCATCGTGTTCCTGCTGGGCGGCCTGCATTCGCCGCGCGGCGCCGCCGGCCGCCGGGCCTGGGGCGTGCTCGCCGGCCTGGCGGCGCTGGTGGGTGCGGCGATCGCGGGGCGCCATGTCTGGCTGCAGGGGCTACCGGCCGACGAGGTGCCCGCCTGCGGTCCCGGCCTGGAATGGATGCTCGAGACCACGCCGCTGTTCGGCGTCGTCCGCGAGGTGCTCACGGGTTCGGGCGAGTGCGCGGAGGTCGACTGGACGTTCCTGGGCCTGTCGATGCCCGCCTGGAGCCTGGCCTGGTTCGTCCTGCTCGGTGGCTGGGCCCTGGTCGCCGCGTTCCGGCGGGCCTGAACGCGCCGTCCGCGCCGGTTGCGACCCCGCCGGCGCCACGCCAAGATGACCGGCCCGCGCCCGGCGCGGGCCAGACACGCACCGAGCCTCCCGCAATGGCAAGCCAAGACGCCCGTCCGCGACCGGTCCACCTGCCACAGGGCTGGGCCCCGGACAGCTGGCGCGCGCGGCCGGCGCTGCAACTGCCCGCCTATCCGGATCCGGCCGCGCTCGAGTCGGCGCTCGTCGAGCTGCGCGGCCTGCCGCCGCTGGTGACCTCCTGGGAGATCCTGTCGCTCAAGCGCCACCTCGCCGAGGCGCAGGAGGGCAAGCGCTTCCTGCTCCAGGGCGGGGACTGCGCGGAAAGCTTCGCGGACTGCAGTTCGGCCGTCGTCTCCAACCGGCTGAAGGTGCTGCTGCAGATGAGCCTGGTGCTGGTGCACGGGCTGCGCATGCCGGTCGTGCGCGTGGGGCGCTTCGCCGGCCAGTACGCCAAGCCGCGCAGCGCGGACACCGAGACCCGCGACGGCGTCACGTTGCCGAGCTACCGCGGCGACATGGTCAACGCGCCCGAGTTCGACGCGGCGGCCCGGACGCCCGATCCGCGCCGCATGGTCAAGGCGCACGCGCGCTCGGCGATGACCATGAACTTCGTCCGCGCGCTGATCGACGGCGGCTTCGCCGACCTGCACCACCCGGAGTACTGGGACCTGGGCTGGGTCGGGCACTCGCCGCTCGCCGACGAATACCACCGCATGGTGGCCGGCATCGGCGACGCCGTGCGCTTCATGGAGACGCTGTCGGGCAGCGAGGTGCACAACCTCAACCGCGTCGACTTCCATACCTCGCACGAGGCGCTGCTGCTGCCGTACGAGGAGGCGCTCACGCGGCAGGTGCCGCGCCAGTGGGGGTGGTTCAACCTCAGCACCCACTTCCCGTGGATCGGCATGCGCACGGCCGCGCTCGAGGGCGCGCACGTGGAGTACTTCCGGGGCATCCGCAACCCGGTGGCGGTCAAGATCGGTCCCTCGGTGTCGCCGGACCAGCTGCTGCGGCTCGTCGACGTGCTCAACCCCGACGACGAACCCGGGCGGCTCGCGCTGATCCACCGCATGGGCGCGGACCGGGTCGCCGACACGCTGCCGCCGCTGCTCGAAGCGGTGCGGCGCGAAGGGCGGCGCGTGCTGTGGATCTGCGATCCGATGCATGGCAACACCGAGGGCACGGCAAGCGGCTACAAGACGCGGCGCTTCGCCAACATCCGTCGCGAGCTGGAGCAGGCGTTCGACCTGCATGCCGCCGCCGGCACGCGCCTGGGCGGCGTGCACCTGGAACTGACCGGCGAGGACGTCACCGAGTGCCTCGGCGGCGCGCGCGAGCTCACCGAGCGCGACCTGTCGCGCGCCTACCGTTCCACGGTCGACCCGCGGCTCAACTACGAGCAGGCGCTGGAAACCGCGATGCTGATCGTGCGCAAGCAGGGTCAGCTGGCGGCCGCGCGGCTGGGCGGCTGAAGCGCCGGGCGCGGCGGCGTCACGCGTCGCCGGCGGGGCCCTCGTCCGCGAGCCGCCACGCATCGACCGGCGCATAGCGCCCGCCCACGTTCGACAGAAGTTCGAACCCGTCCACGCGGACGGGCCGAGCGTCCACCGTGATGCCCTCCAGCCAGGCCTGCGGCGGCAACCCGCGCGGCAGGAAGGCGAGGGTGGCGTGCGGCTCGGTGGTGGCGCCCTCGGGCGTGATGCCGGCCGCCCGGAGGGCATCGGCGGTCGCGTCGCACAGCACCTGCAGGCGCGCGTCGCGACGGGGCAGGGCGACGACCGCGCCGGACCGCGGCCAGTAGGCCACGCGTTCGAAGTCGATCGAGTGCGCAGGGAGGATGCCCGCCACCGGTGCGAGCGCACGCGCGGCGTCGGCGGCCGTGCCGGCGTCGCCGTCGCGGCGGATGAAGCACAGGGTCACGTGCCACTGGTCCGGCCGCCGCCACCGCATGCGCGGCGCGTCGGCGGGACGGGCCGCCGCCAGGGCCTGGGACACGGCCGCGAGCACGCCGCGGCCATCCGCCCCCGGTCGCCAGCCCGCGAACAGCGAGCCGGCCACCGCGTCAGGCGGCGCGGCTGGCGCGCTTGCGGTCGACCTCGGTCCGCAGCTTCTTGCGCAGGCGGATCTGCTTCGGGGTGACCTCGACCAGCTCGTCGTCGTCGATGAACTCCAGCGCCTGCTCCAGAGACAGCTTGATCGGCGGGGTCAGGCCCTCGTCCTTGTCGGTGCCCGCGGCGCGGAAGTTCGTCAGCTGCTTGCCACGCAGGGCGTTGACGGTCAGGTCGTTGTCCTTGGCGTGGATGCCGACCACCTGGCCCTCGTAGATCTCCTCGCCGGGCTCGATGAACAGGCGGCCGCGCTCCTGCATGGCGATCTGCGCGTAGGCCGGCGACGGGCCGGTGCCGTTGGAGATCAGCACGCCGTTGATGCGCTGGCCGATGTCGCCCTCGGCCTTCGGGCCGTAGTGGTCGAACACGTGGAACAGCAGGCCGGTGCCTGCCGTCAGTGTGCGGAACTCGGTCTGGAAGCCGATCAGGCCGCGCGCCGGGATGATGAACTCCAGGCGCACGCGGCCCTTGCCGTCGGGCTCCATGTTCTGCAGCAGCGCCTTGCGCTCGCCCAGGCGGCCCATCACCGCGCCCTGGAACTGTTCCTCCAGGTCCACGACCAGCTGCTCGTACGGCTCCTGCATCACGCCGTCGATCTCGCGGATGATGACCTCGGGGCGCGAGACGGCCAGCTCGTAGCCCTCGCGGCGCATCGTCTCGATCAGGATCGAGAGGTGCAGCTCGCCGCGGCCGGAGACCTTGAACTTGTCGGCGTCGCCCGTGTCCTCGACCTTCAGCGCGACGTTGTGCTGCGTCTCGCGCGTCAGGCGGTCGCGCAGCTGGCGCGAGGTGAGGAACTTGCCGCCGCTGCGGTCCTTGACGCCGGCGAAGGGCGAGTCGTTGACCTGGAAGGTCATCGAGATCGTGGGCTCGTCGACGGCCAGCACCGGCAACTGCTCGACCGCGGACGGGTCGCACAGCGTGTCGGAGATGCCGATGCCTTCGATGCCGGAGAACGCGATGATGTCGCCGGCCTGCGCCTGCGGCACCTCGACGCGCTCCAGGCCCATGAAGCCGAGCACCTGCAGCACCTTGCCCTGGCGGGTGGCGCCCTCGCGGTCGACCACCGTCACCGGCATGTTGGTGCGCACCTTGCCGCGCTGGATGCGGCCCACGCCGATGATGCCGACGTAGTTGTTGTAGTCCAGGCTCGTGACGCGCATCTGGAACGGGCCCTCCGGATCGACCGGCGGCGCGGGCACGTGCTCGCAGATCGCCTCGAACAGCGCGGTCATGTCGCCGTCGCGCACGTCCTCGGACAGGCCGGCGAAACCCTGCAGGCCGGAGGCGTACACGACCGGGAAGTCGAGCTGCTCGTCGGTCGCGCCGAGGCGGTCGAACAGGTCGAAGGTCTGGTCGAGCACCCAGCTCGGGCGCGCGCCCGGGCGGTCGACCTTGTTGATCACCACGATCGGCTTGAAGCCCATCGCGAAGGCCTTCTGGGTCACGAAGCGCGTCTGCGGCATGGGGCCGTCCATCGCGTCGACCAGGATCAGCACCGAGTCGACCATCGACAGCACGCGCTCGACCTCGCCGCCGAAGTCGGCGTGGCCCGGGGTGTCGACGATGTTGATGCGCCAGGTCTCCCCGTCCTTGTCCTTCCACCGGATCGCGGTGTTCTTGGACAGGATCGTGATGCCGCGCTCCTTCTCCAGGTCGTTGCTGTCCATGACGCGGTCCGGGACGACCGCGCGCTCGTTCAGCGTGCCCGACTGCTTGAGCAGCTGGTCCACGAGGGTGGTCTTGCCATGGTCGACGTGGGCGACGATGGCGATGTTGCGGAGGCGTTCGACGGACGGGGATGCGGACATGCGGACGGCGCGCCGCGGCGGGCGCGAAGGCAGTGAAGGGAAGCCGCGCATTATAGCGGTCCGCGGACGCGGGTGCCGGCCCGCCCCCGTCCATGCGGTATCCTTGGCGGCCCCGTTCAGGAAGCCGCCCGGGGCGGCGCCGGGCACGGGCGATCCCCCACGCTTCAGGAACGACCCCATGAGCCTCACCGCCAACTTCCAGACCGATCGCGGCCCCATCCGGATCGAACTGGCCGCCGACAAGGCGCCGCTGACCGTCGCCAACTTCGTCAACCTCGCGCGCCGGGGCTTCTACGACGGCCTGACCTTCCACCGCGTCATCAGCGACTTCATGATCCAGGGCGGCTGCCCGCTGGGCACCGGCACCGGCGGCCCGGGCTACCGCTTCGAGGACGAGACCGGCAACGGCCTCTCGCACGAGCGCGGGGTCCTGTCGATGGCCAACGCCGGACCGGCGACCAACGGCAGCCAGTTCTTCATCACCCACGTGGCCTGCCCGTGGCTGGACGGCAAGCACACCGTATTCGGCAAGGTGCTCGAGGGCCAGGAAGTCGTCGACAAGGTGGAGCAGGGCGACACGATCCGCTCGGTCACCATCGAGGGCGACGTGGACGCCGCGCTCGCCGCGAAGGCCGACCGCGTGGCCGACTGGAACCGGACGCTCGACGCCAACGCCTGAGGGCCGCCGCCCGACGCGCCGCCACGACGCCCGCAGCCGCGGGCGTCGTCGTTTCCGGGTCCGGGTCGCGCGGGGCCCGCATGCTAGAATTTCGCGGCTGACCGCGGCCCGATGGGCATCGCGAACGGCCGCCGGCCGAGCGGATTCGCGCGGCCGGCGCGCCCCGGCACAGCACGTCCCGTCCAGCTCCATTTCCGAGAGGTCAAGCATGTCCCAGCTCGCCCGGCGCATCGGTCGCGCCAAGCCCAGCGCGATCATGCAGATCGCCGAGAAGGCCAAGCGCCTGAAGGCCGAAGGCCGCGACATCATCAGCTTCTCGATCGGCGTGCCGAACTTCCTGCCGGGCGACCACGTGTACGCCGCCGCGCGCGAGGCGCTGCAGCACGACTCCGGCCAGTACGGCAGCAACCGCGGCAGCGACGCGCTGCTCGACGCGTTCCTGGCGCACATCGCCGAGATCGGGCTCGAGGGCTACACCCGCGCCAACCTGGCCACCGGCATCGGCGCCAAGCACGTGCTTTACAACCTCGCAGAGGCGCTGCTGGACGAGGGCGACGCGATCGCCTTCCCGACGCCGTACTGGACCAGCTACCTCGACATCGCCGAGATCGTCGACGCGAAGGTCGAGCTGCTGCCGTGCCCGCCCGAGCAGGACTACAAGCTCACGCCCGCGCAGCTCGACGCGGCGCTGGCGAAGAAGCCGCGCGTGTTCCTGTTCAACAACCCGTCCAACCCGACGGGCATGGTCTATTCGCGCGAGGAGATCTCGGCGCTCGCGGACGTGCTGGTGAAGCACCCGGACACCTGGATCATCACCGACGACATCTACAACCGGATGGTGTTCGACGGCGTCGGGTACCACAACTTCGTGCACGCGCGCCCCGAACTCAAGGAGCGCGTGATCTTCGTCGACTCGCTGTCCAAGACCTACGGCATGCCGGGCTGGCGCGTCGGCCTGATGGCCGGTCCCGAGGCGGTCGCCCAGGCGGTGGTGACGCTCAACTCGAACCACATCACGAACATCCCCGAGATCACCCAGGCGGCCGCGGTGGCGGCGCTGTCCGGGCCGCAGGACGTGCCCGAGGCCAAGTGCGCGGAGTTCGAGTCCAAGCGCGACCAGGTGCTGGAGGTGTTGCGGTCGATCCCGGGCGTGGTGTGCCCGCGGCCGCAGGGCGCGTTCTACGTGTTCCCGGACGTGAGCTGCGCGTTCGGCCGCACCCACGGGCCGACGGGCCTGAGGGTCGAGGACGACGTGTCGTTCTGCGCGGCGCTGCTCGAAGCCAAGGGCGTCGCCTGCGTGCCGGGCTCGGCCTTCGGCGAGCCGCGCGCGATGCGCATCAGCTACACCTGCCCGACGCCGCAGCTGGTCCCCGGCATGCAGCGCATCAAGGAGTTCTTCTCCGAACTCGCCTGACCCCCTGTCGTCCCGAGCGCAGCGAGGGACCTGCTTCTCCCGCGTGCCGGCGAACCCCCGGCCCGGCCATCCATCGCAAGGAGTCGTTCCATGAAATCCCCCATCCGAGTCGCCGTCACCGGCGCCGCCGGCCAGATCGGCTACGCCCTGCTGTTCCGCATCGCCTCGGGCGAGATGCTCGGCAAGGACCAGCCGGTCATCCTGCAGATGCTCGAGCTGCCGATGGACAAGGCGCAGGCCGCGCTGCGCGGCGTGATGATGGAGCTGGAGGACTGCGCGTTCCCGCTGCTCGCCGGCATGGTCGGCACGGACGACCCGATGGTCGCCTTCAAGGACGCCGACGTCGCCCTGCTGGTCGGCGCCAGGCCGCGCGGCCCCGGCATGGAGCGCAAGGACCTGCTGCTCGAGAACGCGAAGATCTTCACCGAGCAGGGCAAGGCCCTGAACGCCGTCGCCAGCCGCGACGTCAAGGTGCTGGTCGTCGGCAATCCGGCCAACACCAACGCCTACATCGCGATGAAGTCGGCGCCGGACCTGAAGGCGGAGAACTTCACCGCCATGCTGCGCCTGGACCACAACCGCGCGCTCAGCCAGCTGGCGAACAAGGCCGGCGTGCCCGTCGGCGACATCCGCAAGCTGGTCGTGTGGGGCAACCACAGCCCGACCATGTACCCGGACTACCGCTTCGCCACCGCCGGCGGCGCCTCGCTGTCGGACAAGGTGGGCGACACCGACTGGAACGCGAACGACTTCATCCCGAAGGTCGGCAAGCGCGGCGCGGCGATCATCGAGGCGCGCGGCCTGTCGTCGGCGGCCTCCGCGGCGAACGCGGCGATCGACCACGTGCGCGACTGGCTGCTGGGCAGCGGCGGCGAATGGGTGACCATGGGCGTGCCGTCCGACGGCAGCTACGGCATCCCGGAGGGCGTGATCTACGGCTTTCCGGTGACCACCAAGGACGGCCGCTACGAGATCGTCCGCGACCTGCCGATCGACGACTTCAGCCGCGAGCGCATGGACAAGACCCTGGCCGAACTCGAGGAAGAGCGCGCCGGCGTCGCCCACCTGCTCTGACACGTGCGAAGGCGGCTCCGGCCGCCTTCGCCGCCTGACGGCCCCCGAGGCCGCTCCCGAGGATCCGCATGACACACCACGCCGCCGGCGCCCGGTTCCGCGCCGCGATCCAGGAAGAGTCGCCCCTGCAGGTCATGGGTGCGATCACCGCCTACGCCGGCCTGATGGCCCGCCGCGCCGGCTACCGCGCGCTGTACCTGTCCGGCGGCGGTGTCGCCGCGAATTCGCTGGGCATGCCGGACCTCGGCATCAGCACGATGGAGGACGTGCTCACCGACGCGCGCCGGATCGTCGACGCCACCGGCATGCCGCTGCTGGTCGACATCGACACCGGCTGGGGCGGGGCGTTCAACATCGCGCGCACCATCCGTTCCTTCGAGCGCGTGGGCGTGGCGGCGGTGCACATGGAGGACCAGGTCGGCCAGAAGCGCTGCGGCCACCGCCCGGGCAAGGAGGTCGTGCCGACGGGCGAGATGGTCGATCGGGTCAAGGCGGCCGTCGACGCCCGCACCGACGACGGGTTCGTGGTCATGGCGCGCACCGATGCCGCGGCGGTCGAGGGCATCGACGCGGCGATCGAGCGCGCGGTGGCCTACGTCGAGGCCGGCGCGGACATGATCTTCCCCGAGGCCATGAAGACGCTGGACGACTACCGGCGCTTCAAGGCGGCCGTGAAGGTGCCGATCCTCGCCAACCTCACCGAGTTCGGCTCGACCCCGTTCTTCACCGTCGACGAACTGCGTTCGGCCGACGTCGACATCGCCCTGTACTGCTGCGGCGCCTACCGCGCCATGAACAAGGCCGCGATGCACTTCTACGAGACGGTGCGCCGCGACGGCACGCAGAAACACATCATCGACGCGCTGCAGACGCGCGCCGAGCTGTACGACGTCCTCGGCTACCACGCCTACGAGGACAAGCTCGACGCCCTGTTCGCGCAAGGCAACGACAAGGAGTAAGACGATGAGCGAGACCAGCACCCTGCCCAAGCCCAAGAAATCGGTCGCCCTGTCGGGCACCGCCGCCGGCAACACCGCCCTGTGCACCGTCGGCCGCAGCGGCAACGACCTGCACTACCGCGGCTACGACATCAAGGACCTGGCCACGAAGTCGACCTTCGAGGAGGTCGCGCACCTGCTGGTGCACGGCGCGCTGCCGACCGCCTCGCAGCTCAAGGCCTACAAGGCCAAGCTGCGCCGCCTGCGCGGCCTGCCGGCGATCGTCCAGGAGGCGCTGGAGTTGGTGCCGGCCAACGCGCACCCGATGGACGTGATGCGCACGGGCTGCTCGGTGCTGGGCACGGTGCTGCCGGAGCGCGAGGGCCATCCGGCCTCCGAGGCCCGCGACATCGCCGACCGCCTGGTCGCCAGCTTCGGTTCGATGCTCCTGTACTGGTGGCACTTCACCCGCAACGGCCGCCGCATCGACACGGAGACGGACGACGATTCGGTCGCCGCCCACTTCCTGCACCTGCTGCACGGCGAGCCGCCGAGCGACCTGCATGCCGATTCGCTGGACCGCTCGCTGATCCTGTACGCCGAGCACGAGTTCAACGCCTCGACGTTCACCGCGCGCGTCATCGCGGGCACCGGTTCGGACATGTTCTCGTGCCTGACCGGCGCGATCGGCGCGCTGCGCGGCCCGAAGCACGGCGGCGCGAACGAGGTGGCGATGGACATCATCAGCCGCTACGACACCGCCGACGCCGCCGAGGCGGACATCCGCGAGCGGATGGGGCGCAAGGAGATCATCATCGGCTTCGGCCACCCGGTCTACACGATCGGCGACCCGCGCAACCCGATCATCAAGGAGATCAGCCGCAAGCTGTGCGACGACGGCGGCAACAAGGTGCTGTTCGACGTGTCCGAGCGCATCGAGACGCTGATGATGGACACCAAGAAGATGTTCCCCAACCTCGACTGGTACAGCGCCAGCGCGTACCACATGATGGGGATCCCGACGCCGATGTTCACGCCGCTGTTCGTGATCGCCCGCACCACCGGCTGGGCCGCGCACGTCATCGAGCAGCGCGAGGACGGCAAGATCATCCGCCCGAGCGCGAACTACACCGGCCCCGAAGATCGCGACTACGTGTCGATCGACAAGCGCTGACGCGCGGGCACGGCTTCCCCAGAGGCGACGACGGCGACGCTGTCGGTCAATGACCAAGACGTGTCGCCGAAATGCCCGGGAGCCGTGCGTCGATGCCGGGGCGTCGCGTCAAGCTGGCCAGGGATGGCCAGCGCCCGAGTCAGGGCAGGATGCCCTGACCGAGGGAAGAGCGATGCCCCGGCATCGGCGTGCGGCGGCGATCCGCAAGCCCTGGGGTCATCTGCCTAGAGCGTCTGCAGGCCTTCGGTCTCGAGCGCCGAGAGCACGCCCGCGTCCGCCTGCATGCGCTGGAAGAACGCCTCGAGGTTGTCCAGCCCCGAGAGGTCGACGCCCGCCTTCTTCGCCCAGCGCGTGACCACGTACAGGTAGGGATCGGCATAGCTGCGGAAGCCCGCGATCCACTCGCGGCCGGCCAGCTGGCGATCGGCCGTCTCGAACAGCCCGCGCAGGCGCTTGCGCGCCGCGTCCTTGACCGCGTCGCGCTCGGCCTCGTCGGGGTGGAACGCCGACGGGCCGAAGATCGGCTTGAACGCCGGGTGCACGTCGGAATTGACGAAGGCCAGCCAGCGGTTGGCCTCGGCGCGCTGGCGCGGACTCCCGTCGCCGGCCAGGCGCGCCCCGGGATGCAGGTCCGCGATGTAGCCGAGGATCGCCGCGTTCTGCGTCAGCACGAAGCGGCCACCGTCCGCGGCCTCGTCGACGATCGCGGGCACGGCGCCGGCCGGATTGATGGCGCGGTACGCGTCGGCTCTCATCGCGGCCGCGTCCAGGACCTCCACGTCGTACGGCGCGCCGGTCCATTCGAGCGCGATGTGGTCCGCCGTCGAGCAGGCGCCGGGTTTCGTATAGAGCTTCATGCAGGGTCCTCGATGCCGGGAGAAGGTGAAGCCGTCGGGCTTGCGTGGAAACGACGACGGGCCGGCGGTCTTCCCGCCGGCCCGTCCGGATGGTCGCCGCCGTGGCCGCAACGCGGCGTCACGGCGCGCGTCGCGTCAACCGCGCGGCGCGAGGCTCTGCACGCGATAGAAGCTGTGGCCCCCGATCACGGCGACGCGGTACGCGTTGCGCCAGGTGGGGCTGACCAGGTTGTGGGCGAAGAAGTGGCTCGCCTCCGGCACGACCTCGCGGCGTTCGCCGGCCGGAAGCGACCAGTTGTGGCCGGCCTCCATCGCGACGGTGACCGCCTCGGCCCAGGCCTCGGTGTTGTGCAGCCGGGTGTTGGGGGACACGATCGCCGGCGCGAACTGGCTGCGCGCGGTGACCACGTCGCACAGGTTGTCGCCCCACAGGCCGCTGTCGCGGCGGCGCAGGGCCACTTCGGCCACCGCCTGCTGGCCCGCGAGGGACTGGTCCCGCGCCTCCAGGTACAGGGTGGTGCTCAGGCACAGGGAGTCTGCGGCCGGCTGCGGCAGCACCTGCGACAGCCAGAGGATCCAGGCCAGTTTCATGCGGGTCGGCTCCTTGCTCGTTGCGCCGCGCGTCCCCGCGTCGCCCGGGTGGACGGCGTGGAACGAACGGCATGGCGGGTCGTCCGGCGGATCGCGATCGACTGACTGCTCGGGTGGCGTCGACCGGCGGGGCCGGGCGCTGCGGTGGTCTGCAGCAAGAAGGGCAGCGGCTCTACGGCACGCTTGGATGCCCGGGCCTCGAAACCTGTCGGTGGGCGCTGCCACCGGCGGCCAAGGCCGTTCCCGCGCAAAGGGGCGTCGGGAAATCGGCGCGCACGGTACCACACGGACCTAAACGAAGCGTGAACCCCTGGCGCGGGATTGCCGGCGCTCTCACGCCCGTGATGTCACTTGGGACGGTTGCCTTTTGGCAGCGTGTTGCTGTCGGTGCCGAACCGCGGGCTGTCCGCGCGCGCGCGTCCCCGCGGGGCATGCCGATCTCCGTCGCCTCGACCGTGCCGGGCTCGACGGTCGCCAGCTTGTTCGTCCCGGGCAGGACGGCCGACGGACGCCCGGCAGCGGCCGCGACGAACCGGAGGGAAGGACGTTGGCGGTGTGCGCGGGCAACAGCCGCATGCCCCCGCTTTGATCCCATCGGCAGGAAAGGCCCCGCGTGCCCGGGCCGCGACCGCCAGCCGGTCCATGCCCGGCCGGTCCGCTCTGGCAAAATAGCCGGCTTCCTTTTCCCCACGAGATCCCGCGCCGATGAGCCACGCCGACATCCGTTCCGCCGTCCGTCCCGACCCCGACCAGCCGATGGTCGACATCGCCGACTACGTCGTCGACGCCACCATCGATTCCAAGGAGGCCTACGACACCGCCCGGTACATGCTGGTCGACTCGCTGGCCTGCGCGATGCTCGCGATGAAGTTCGAGGGGTGCGTGAAGCACCTCGGCCCGCTGGTCGATGGCGGCGACATCCCCGGCGGCGCGCGGGTCCCCGGCACGGGGTTCGAGCTCGATCCCGTCCAGGCCGCCTTCAACATCGGCACGCTGGTGCGCTGGCTGGACTTCAACGACACCTGGCTGGCCGCCGAATGGGGCCACCCGTCCGACAACCTGGGCGCGATCCTCGCGGTGGCCGACTGGCTCTGCCGCAAGGAAGGCCAGGCCATCACGGTGCGTGACGTGCTCGGCTGGGCGATCAAGGCCCACGAGATCCAGGGCGTCTATGCGCTGCAGAACTCGTTCAACCGGGTCGGCCTCGACCACGTGATCCTGGTCCGCCTCGCCTCGACCGCCGTCGCCGCCGCCATGCTGGGCGGCAGCAAGGAGGAGGTGGTCAACGCCGTGTCGCACAGCTGGATCGACAACGGCGTCCTGCGCACCTACCGCCACGCGCCCAACACCGGCCCGCGCAAGAGCTGGGCCGCCGGCGACGCCTGCCGCCGGGCGGTCACGCATGCCCTGAATGCGGTCCGGAAGAAGGTGGTGGGCTATCCCAGCGCCCTGTCCGCGAAGACCTGGGGCTTCTACGACGTCGCCTTCAAGGGCAAGTCGTTTGAGTTCGAACGCCCGTTCGGCAGCTACGTGATGGAGAACGTCCTGTTCAAGATCAGCTTCCCGGCGGAGTTCCATGCCCAGACCGCCGTCGAGGCCGCCCTGCGCCTGCACGACCAGGTGAAGGACCGGATCGACGAGATCGAGCGGATCGAGATCCAGACCCAGGAAGCCGGGGTGCGGATCATCGACAAGACCGGCCCGCTGGCGAATTACGCCGACCGCGACCACTGCCTCCAGTACATGGTCGCGGTGCCGCTGATCTTCGGCCGCCTCACGGCCGACGACTATAACGACGACGTCGCCGCGGACCCCCGGATCGACGCCCTGCGCGACCGGATGGTCGTCAGGGAAAACCCCGCATTCACGAAGGACTACTTCGATCCGGAGAAGCGCTACATCGGCAACGCGGTGCAGGTGTTCTTCAAGGACGGGTCCTCGACCGACCTGGTGTCGATCGACTATCCGATCGGCCACCGCAAGCGCCGCGACGAGGGGATTCCGGTCCTGCTCGCGAAGTCCGAAAAGGCCCTGCGCGCCCACCTCCCCGCGGCCCAGGCGGACCGCCTGGTCGCCCTGGCAGCGTCCCCGGAGGAGATGGACGCCATGTCGATTTCAGATTTCATCGACCTGTACCGGGTGTAACATCCGGCCGCCCCGAAAAAGGCGTGCCCCCGCGTTGTGGCGGGGGCAAAATCGTTATGCTAGCGTTAACACGGCTTTCACACCGGGACCCATACTCTGGACGAGATGGCGTGTGGAACGGCCGTCCCAACCACGCAACACCTGTTTCTTCCCTGATCAAGGAGCTGATACATGAACAAGAAACTCCTCTGCGCCGCGCTGGTCAGCGGCCTGTGCGTTGCGCAGGCGGCCTCCGCGCAAGAGTTCGACGATCGCTGGTACATCACCGGCGGCGGCGGCTGGAACGTCCAGGACAACGACCGCAACACCGAGGATGACCTGTTCGGTTACGTCGGCGTCGGCAAGTTCATCAACCCGTACTGGTCGATCGACGGCGAGCTGAACTACACCAACACCCACCCGACGGCCGACAACGACCTGACCTGGTCGCAGTACGGCATCTCGTTCGACGCGCGTCGCCATTTCCGCGGCGTGGATCGCAACTGGTGGCCGTACATCGTCTTCGGCGCCGGCTTCCAGCGTGCCGAGGAGGAGTTCGACAACTTCCCGAGCCCGAATTCCCCGGGGCGTCGTGAAGACGGCTTCCTGTCCGCCAAGGCCGGCGTCGGCCTGCAGGCGGACGTGGGTCGCGTCGGCGTCCGCACCGAGCTGGCCTACCGCGTGAGCTTCGACGACAACGCCGTCAGCCCGTCCTATGACGGCTCGATCGACGATGCCGACAGCTTCGCCGACCTGCTGGCCTCGATCGGCGTGGTCATCCCGCTGGGTCCGGAGCCGGTCGCCCCGGTCGCCCCGGCCCCGGTCGCGCCGAGCTGCGCGGACCTGGACGACGACGGTGACGGCGTCAACAACTGCGACGACCGCTGCCCGGGTTCCGAGGCTGGCCAGACCATCGGTCCGGACGGCTGCCCGGTGCCGGTGTCGATCGACCTGCGTGGCGTGAACTTCGACTTCGACCGCGACGAGCTGCGTCCGGACGCGATCGCCATCCTGAACGAGGCGGTCCAGATCCTGCAGCGTTACCCCGACCTGCGGGTCGAGGTGGCCGGCCACACCGACAAGTGCGGCACCGACGCCTACAACCAGGGCCTGTCGGAGCGTCGTGCGGTCGCGGTGTACGACTACCTGACCAGCAACGGCATCGACGCGTCGCGCATGGTCGGCCCGAACGGCTACGGCGAGAGCCGTCCGCTCGAGATGACCCCGGATACCCATCCGGAGTGCCGCAGCGAGACCAACCGCCGCACCGAGCTGAACGTCCAGAACTGACGTTCGTTCGATGCGGGATCCCGACGGATCCCCGCGGAGTGACAGGCGAAGCCCGGCGAAAGCCGGGCTTCGTTTTTTCGTATTGCACGTCCGTGCATCCGGGCATGTGCCGCACGGATTCATCTCCCTGTCCACGCATCGCGCGAAGTGTGCGTGCCGGCCGTTGTCGGCCACCCGGTGCGCACCTACACTGCGGGCCAGACTTCTGGAGACGTTCCGATGCGCCCACTGATCTCAGCCGCCGCTGTTTCGCTTGCCTTGGCGGGCGCGCCGGCGTTCGCCAATCCCGACGCCGCCTGCGAGGGCGTCGTCGCGACGACCGGCGCGGGGCAGGGCGCGCTGGCGCCGATCACGCCTGAACTGGCGGCGGCCGAAGCGACGAAGCCGGATTTCGACCAGGCGATGGCCGCGTCGAAATGCGTCGCGATGGGCGGGGCAGCGTCCGCGACGGTGGCGACCACGGTCCAGGCGCCCGCGGCCGCGGCGATGCCGGTGGCGCCGGTGGCGCCCGCGGCGACGGTCAGCACCCCGGTCGCCGCGCCGGCCATGCCCGCTGCCACCGTGGAGACGGGCGCCGGTGCGGCTGCGGCGGCGAACGCGACCGCGTCGGCAATCGTCCCGGCCGCACCCGGAACGATGGCGACGACCACGCCGCCCGGCCAGGCCGTGGTGGACCCGGCCAGCTACCAGCCGAAGACCGAATTCGACAACACGCCGTGGCGCTTCAACATGGAGCAGGACGGCAAGCGCATGACGGCCGACGAGTTCACCGCGTGGATGGAGGCCCGGGGCGTGCGCGTCGCGCGTGGCGCCGCGCGCCCGGTCGCGGCCCAGAACCCGACCGGAGACGGGCGTCCGCCGAACTGGTCGTCCGCGACCGCGGGGCAGGTGGGTGAGGCTGGCGCATCGACCACCATCGTGACCACGCCCGCGACCCAGGCGGAGGCCCAGGCCGCGACGACCGCGGCATCGACCGCCGCGGCGACCGAGTCGGTTGCCGTCCCGGCCACGCCGGTGCCGACCACGGACGTCGCGCCGGACGCCGACGACGCGGAGGCGCAGGACGCGTCGGAGGAAGGCACGGACACGCCGCCCCGCTGATCGGCATTTCGCGTCGATCCTCCCGCGCTTCATGCGCGGGCGGTCGGCCGGCCGGCGCTCGCCGGCCCCTCAGCCCTTGATGACGCCCAGTTCCCGTCCGATCCGGACGAAGGCGTCGATCGCGCGGTCCAGGTGCTCGCGCGTGTGCGCCGCGCTCATCTGCGTGCGGATGCGCGCCTGGCCCTTCGGCACCACCGGGAAGAAGAAGCCGATCGCGTAGATGCCTTCCTCGAGCAGGCGCTCGGCGAAGCGCTGCGCGAGCGGGGCGTCGTACAGCATGACCGGGCAGATCGGATGGACCCCGGGCTTGATGTCGAAGCCCGCGGCGGTCATGCGCTCGCGGAAGTGGCGCGTGTTGTCCGCCAGCTGCTCCCGCAGCTCGCCGGCGGCGTCCAGCATCTCGAACGCCTTCGTCCCCGCGGCCACCACGTGCGGCGGCAGCGAGTTCGAGAACAGGTAGGGACGCGACCGCTGGCGCAGCAGCTCGATGACCTCGGCCTTGGCCGTGGTGAACCCGCCCAGCGCGCCGCCCATCGCCTTGCCGAGCGTGCCGGTGAAGATGTCGATCCGGTCCATCACGCCCTTCACCTCGGCCGAGCCACGGCCGGTGGCGCCCAGGAACCCGGTCGCGTGGCACTCGTCGATGTGCACCAGCGCGTCGTACTTGCGTGCCAGCGCCGTGATCTCGTCCAGCGGCGCGATGAACCCGTCCATCGAGAACACGCCGTCGCTGGTGACCATGATCGTTCGCGCGCCGTCGGCGCGCGCCTGCTTGAGCTGCTTCTCCAGGTCCGCCATGTCGCAGTTGGCGTAGCGGTAGCGCTTCGCCTTGCACA
This sequence comes from Luteimonas pelagia, assembly GCF_054776035.1. NCBI lineage: Bacteria > Pseudomonadati > Pseudomonadota > Gammaproteobacteria > Lysobacterales > Lysobacteraceae > Luteimonas > Luteimonas pelagia. The sequence goes on from NZ_BAAHCG010000002.1 coordinate 223,743, forward strand.
GACGCACGCCGTCGATGATCGAGGCGTGGTTGAGCGCGTCGGAGATGATCGCGTCCTCCTCCCCGAGCAGCGGCTCGAACAGCCCGCCGTTGGCGTCGAAGCAGGCGGCATAGAGGATCGTGTCCTCGGTGCCGAAGAAGTCCGCGATGGTCCTTTCGAGCTGCTTGTGCAGGTCCTGCGTGCCGCAGATGAAGCGCACGCTGGCCATGCCGAAGCCGTGGGTGTCGAGGGCGTCCTTCGCCGCCCGGATCATCTCCGGGTGGTCGGCCAGGCCCAGGTAGTTGTTGGCGCAGAAGTTCAGCACCCGGCGGCCATCGGCCAGGGTGATCTCGGCCGCCTGCGGGCTGGTGATGATCCGCTCGGACTTGAACAGCCCGGCGTCGCGAATCTCGTCGAGGGTGTCCGAATAACGCTCGGTCAGCGACATCGCAGCTCTCCGTCAGGGTGATGCAGGCATGGGGCCGGTGCGGGTCCGGCGCGACCGTCGGCGACATGGATGTCGCCGCCGAGCCTACATGGATGTATTCACGGCGTGTCGCGGCGGACCCGCACCGGTCCCATGCCGGTCAGGTGCCTGCTCAAGACACTCACGCGGTCCAGTCGAGCACGACCTTCCCGGACTCGCCCGATTCCATCAGGTCGAAGCCCTTCTGGAACTCGTCCGCGGGCAACTGGTGCGTCAGCACCTTGTGCAGCGGGAACCCGCCGACCACCAGTTGCGTCATCTTGTACCAGGTCTCGTACATGCGCCGGCCGTAGATGCCCTGCACGGTCAGGCCCTTGAAGATGATCCGGTCCCAGTCGATGCCCGCGCCCTTCGGCAGGATGCCCAGCAGGGCCACCTTGCCGCCGTGGTACATCGCGCCGAGCATGTCGTTGAACGCGCGCGGCGCGCCGCTCATCTCCAGGCCGACGTCGAAGCCGTCGATGCCGAGTTCGGCCATCACGTCCGCGATGGATTCCCTGCCGACGTTGACGGTGCGCGTGGCGCCCATCTCCTTCGCCATGCCCAGCCGGTAGTCGTTGAGGTCGGTCACCACGACGTGGCGCGCGCCGACGTGCTTGCAGATGCCGGCGGCGATGATCCCGATCGGGCCGGCGCCGGTGATGAGCACGTCCTCGCCGACCACGTCGAACTCCAGCGCGCAGTGCGCCGCGTTGCCGTACGGGTCGAAGAAGGCCGCCAGTTCGCTCGGGATCCCGTCGGGGATCGGCCACAGGTTGCTGGCCGGCATCACCACGTACTCGGCGAACGCGCCGTTGCGGTTCACGCCGATGCCCACCGTGTTCGGGCACAGGTGCTGGCGCCCGCCGCGGCAGTTGCGGCAGTGGCCGCACACGATGTGGCCCTCGGCGGAGACCCGCTGCCCGACCTCGTAGCCCGCCACGCCCGGCCCGAGCGCGGCGATCGTGCCGACGAACTCGTGGCCGATCACCAGGCCCGGCTTGATCGTCCGCTGGCTCCACTCGTCCCAGAGGTAGATGTGCAGGTCGGTGCCGCAGATCGCGGCCTTCCCGACCCGGATCAGGACCTCGTTCGGGCCGGGTTCCGGGACCGGGACCTGGTCCATCCAGATGCCTTTCCCGGTCTCGCGCTTGACCAGCGCCTTCATCGTCTTCTGCGTCATGGGGGCCTTCGCGTGGGAGTCCCGCGGGACGCGCGGGGAAGCCGCGAATTATACGGGGCCGCCGTGGACGGCCCGTCCGTGGCCGCGGAGCCGCCCGGGGCCTGCGGTTAGACTGCCGGGCCGTCCAGCCGCCCGAGGATCCGAGCCGATGCGCACCCGCTTGATGACCGCGATCGCCCTGTCGTTCGCCTGCCCGACGACGGTCGCCATGGCCGGCGAGGGCATGTGGGTGCCCCAGCAGCTTCCCGAAATCGCCGGACCGCTGCGCAAGGCCGGGCTGGAGCTTCCGCCGGAACAGCTCGCCGACCTTACCGGCGACCCGATGGGCGCGGTCGTGTCGCTGGGTGGTTGCACCGCCAGCTTCGTCTCGCCGCAGGGCCTGGTGGTCACCAACCACCACTGCGCCTACGGCGCGATCCAGCTGAACTCGACGCCCGAGGACAACCTGATCGAGGACGGCTTCAACGCGGCCACGCTGGCCGACGAGGTGAGCGCCGGCCCGAACGCGCGCATCTACGTGCTCGACCGGATCGACGATGTCACCGGCCGCTTCCGCGAGGCCATCGCCGGCGAATCGGATCCGGCCGCCCGGACGCGCGCCGTCGAGACGCTGGAGAAGGCACTGGTCGCCGACTGCGAAGCCGAAGGCTACCGCTGCACGCTCTATTCGTTCGCCGGTGGCAATGCCTACCGCCTGTTCCGGAACCTCGAGATCAAGGACGTGCGCCTCGTCCACGCGCCGCCCCGCAGCATCGGCAATTACGGCGGCGAGGTCGACAACTGGATGTGGCCGCGCCACACCGGCGACTATTCCTTCTACCGTGCCTACGTGGGTCCCGACGGCAAGCCCGCCGCCTACGACGAAGACAATGTTCCGTACCGGCCCGCGCACTGGCTGAAGATCGCGAGCCGCCCGCTCGGCATCGGCGATTTCGTCATGGTCGCGGGCTACCCGGGCCGGACGGCGCGGTACGCGCTGGCGGACGAGTTCGACCAGACGGCGCAGTGGACGTATCCGACGCTCAAGGCGCACTACGAGGCCGTCGTGGGGCTGATCGAAGCCGCCGGCGACGCGGACAAGGACATCGAGGTCAAGTACGCCAGCACCATCCGCGGCTACCAGAACGCGATGAAGAACTACGGCGGCCAGCTCGAGGGCTTCGAGCGCATCGATGCGGCCGCGACCAAGCGCGCCGGGGAAGCCGCGGTCCTCGCGTGGCTGCGGGGCCAGGGCGCGGATGGCGAGGCGGCGCTGGCCGCCCACGCGCAGCTCCTCGACGTGCACGCGCAGGAGAAGGCGACGCGCGAGCGCGACCTGGTGCTGTCGCAGCTGCGCCGCACGGGCGCGATCGGCACCGCCGTCGAGCTGTACCGCCTGGCCCTCGAGCGCGCGAAGCCGGATGCGGCGCGCGAGCCGGGCTACCAGGACCGCGACCTGCCGGGCTTCAAGGGTTCGATCGAGCAGATGGAGCGTCGCTATCACCCGGCGATGGACCGCCAGCTGCAGGAATACTGGCTGCGGCAGTACGTCAAGCTCCCGGCGGCGCAGCGCGTCGAGGCGATCGACGGCTGGCTGGGCGGGAACGACGAGGCCGCCGTGCAGCGTGCGCTCGACCGGCTCGCGGGCACGCAGCTCGGCACGCTCGACGCGCGGATGGCGCTGCTGGAGGCCGACCGAGCGACGTTCGAGGGCAGCGGGGATCCGGCCGTGCGCTTCGCCGTCGCGGTGATGCCCACGCTGCTGGCGCTCGAGGACGAGGCCGACGCGCGCAGGGGCATCGAGCTCGCGGCGCGCCCGGTCTTCCTGCAGGCGGTGGCCGACCACAAGGCCAGCCAGGGCGGTTTCGTCTATCCGGACGCGAACGGGTCGCTGCGCATCACCTTCGGCAACGTGCAGGGCTACACCAAGGCCGACGGCAGCCGGCAGCCGGCGTTCACGACGCTGGAGCAGGTCGCGGCGAAAGCCACCGGCGAGGATCCGTTCGATGCGCCGCAGGCGCAGCTCGATGCGATCGCCGCGAAGAACCACGCGGGCCTGGCGAGCGAGGCGCTCGGGACGGTGCCGGTCAACTTCATGGCGGACCTGGACATCACCGGCGGCAATTCCGGTTCGCCGGTGCTCGATGCGCGCGGCGAGCTGGTCGGGCTGGTGTTCGACATGAACTGGGAGAGCGTGAGCTCGAACTGGGTGTTCGACCCGGACATGACGCGGGTGATCGCGGTCGACCAGCGCTACATGCGGTGGGTGATGCAGGAGGTCTATCCGGCCCCGCGCCTGCTGGAGGAGATGGGCGTTCCCGAGGCCGAGTGATCCCGAAGCCCCCGGGACGTAGCCCGACGTGGGGGTAGCGGGTGTTCGCGCCAAGCAGGCCAGGGATGGCCTGCGCCCGAGTCAGGGCAGGATGCCCTGACCGAGGGAAGAGCGAATTCCCGCTACCCCCGCGGCGGGCGGTCGAGTGCGACGAGGGTGCCGATCTGGCGCTGATAGCCCGTGACGCTCCGTCCTGGTCAGTTGGGTGCTAGGCTCCGCCCATCGCGGATTCCCATGCCAGCCGGCCCCGTTTCCGAGCGATTCCCCGAGCGATATCCGACCCAGGCCCCGAGCCGGGGTCCCGCCACCCCAGGGTGGTGACGTTGCCGTTGCACCGGCTGGCGTGTGATCCGTGGTCCCGACCCACGCGACCGGAGACACGCCCATGAAAGTGCTCGCCTGCGACGGCATCCATGACGACGGCCTGGACCTGTTCCGCGACGCGGGATGGGAGGTCGTCGCCTCCGAGCCGATCAAGGACTCCGCCGCATTGTCCAGCGCGCTCGAGGGCGTGGATGCGCTGCTCGTCCGCTCGGCGACCAAGGTGCCCGCGGAGGTCATCGGGTCGGCCGCGTCGCTGAAGGTCATCGGTCGCGCCGGCGCGGGCGTCGACACCATCGATGTCGATGCGGCCACTGCCAAGGGCATCGCGGTGATGAACGCGCCGGACGGCAACACCCTGGCGGCGGCGGAGCATGCGTTGAGCCTGCTGTTCGCCCTGGCGCGCCACGTGCCGCGCGCGGACGCGGGCATGAAGGCGGGCGAGTGGCCGAAGGCGGGGCTGACGGGCTTCGAGCTCGAGGGCAAGAAGCTGGGCGTGATCGGGCTGGGCCGCATCGGCGGGACCGTGGCGCGCAAGGCCCGGGCGCTCGGCATGGACGTCGCGGCATTCGATCCGTTCCTGCCCGCCGCGGCGGCCGGGCGGGGCAGCGTGCCGCTGAAGACCCTCGAGGAACTCCTTGCCTGGGCCGACGTGGTGACGCTGCACGTGCCGCGCACGAAGGAAACCACGCACCTGATCGACGCCACGCGCCTGGCCGGCATGAAGAAGGGCGCGTACCTGATCAATGCCGCGCGCGGCGGGCTCGTCGACGAGGACGCATTGCTCGAGGCGCTCGATTCCGGGCAGCTCGCGGGCGCGGCGCTCGACACGTTCGCGACCGAGCCGCTGCAGGCCGATTCGAAGTTGCGGGCGCATCCGAAGCTGGTGCTGACGCCGCACCTGGGTGCGTCGACCGGCGAGGCGCAGCAGGCGGTCAGCACGATCCTGGCGCGGCAGGTGATCGACTACGTGGAGACCGGCGCGGTCGCCGGCTGCGTCAACCTGCCGCCGCTGTCGGCGGAGGCCGCGCGCGAGGTCGGGCCGTGGATGCCGTTGATGACCGCGCTCGGGCGGCTGGCGGCGCGACTGGTGCCGGCGCCGGTGCGGCTGCACATCACCTACGCCGGTCGCAGCGAGGGGCTCGACCCGCGCCCGCTGACGCGCCTGCTGGTCGCGTCGTTGATCGGCGGCGCGTCCTCGCGCGTCACGCCGGTGAACGCGCTGGCCGAAGCGAACGCACGTGGCCTGGATGTCGCGGAGACCGTCGGCGGCGACGGCGACGGGTTCGACCGGCTGCTGAAACTCAAGGTCGAGGACGAATCGGGGCGTGCGCGCGAAATGGAGGCGACGCTGCACCGCGGTCCGCGCGTCGTGCGCCTCGACGGCGTGGAGCTCGACTTCGATCCGCAGGCCGACCTGCTGCTCATGCGCAACGAGGACCGCCCCGGCATCATCGGCCTGGTCGGCTCGCACCTGGGCGCGGCCGGCGTGAACATCGTCAACTTCTCGCTCGGTGCCACCGGGGACGGGCAGGCGCGCGCGGCGATCACCGTGGACCGGCCGGTGCCGGAGGCGCAGGTCGCCGCGCTGCGCGGCATCCCGGGCGTGCTGTCGCTGGAAGCGATCTGATGCGCGTGCTGCTTGCCCGCCACGGCGAAACGCCCTGGAACGCGGAGGGCCGCTACCAGGGGCAGGAGGACATCGCGCTGTCGCCCGTGGGCGAGGCGCAGGCGCGCGCGCTCGGGGAACGGCTGCGCGAGGTGGCGATCGACCGCGCGCTGGCGTCGCCGCTCTCCCGCGCCCGTCGCACCGCCGAGCTCGCGCTGGGCGAGGCGCGCGCCGGCATGCTCCGGCTGGACGCGGGCCTGATGGAGATCGCGCACGGCGAGTGGGAAGGCCTGCTCGCCAGCGAGATCCGGGAACGCGACCCGGACCGCCTGCGCGCGTGGCGCGACGCGCCGGCGTCGGTCGTGATGCCGGGGGGCGAGTCGATCGGCGACGTCGCCGGGCGTGCCTGGTCCGCGCTCGAGCGTGCCTGCGAGGGCCTGGCGGCCGACGACACGCTGCTGCTGGTCGCCCACGACGCCGTGAACCGCGTGCTGCTCTGCCGCGTGCTCGGCATCCCGCTCGACCGCCTCTGGACCTTCCGCCAGGCACCCACCACGCTGAACCTGCTCGAGGGCGCCGGCCCGGACACCCTCGAGGTCGTCCGCCTCAACGACTGCAGCCACCACACCGCCCTGTTCGGCGAAGCCGTCCACCGCGCCCTCTGAGGCCGCCACCCCACCTGTCGTTCCACCCCCACCTGTCGCTCCACCCCCACCTGTCGCTCCACCCCCACCTGTCGCTCCACCCCCACCTGTCGCTCCACCCCCCCAACTGTCGTTCCGAGCGCAGCGAGGAACCTGCTCCTGGCCCCCCAAGTGACACCTAGACCCCGCACCCTCCCCGAATGGCTCGCCCACATCGAGCGCCAGCACCCCGTCTCGATCGACATGGGCCTGGTCCGCGTGCGCGCGGTCGCGACCCGCCTGGACCTGCCGCGCCCGGCCCGCCAGGTCATCACCGTCGCCGGCACGAACGGGAAGGGGTCGACCGTCGCCTTCATCGAGGCCATCGCGCGCGCGGCGGGCTGGCGCGTGGGCGCGTACACCTCCCCCCACCTGCTGCGCTACAACGAGCGCGTCCGCATCGACGGGCGCGACGCCGCGGACGATGCGCTGGTCGAGGCCTTCGAGGCCGTCGAGGCCGCGCGCGGCGACACGACGCTGACCTATTTCGAATACGGCACGCTTGCCGCGCTGTGGCTGTTCGCGCGCGCCGACCTGGACCTGGCGGTGCTCGAGGTCGGGCTGGGCGGCCGACTGGACGCGACCAACCTCGTCGACGCTGACGTGGCGGTGGTCACCACCGTCGACCTCGACCACCAGGCCTTCCTCGGCGACGACCGCGAGGCGATCGGGCGCGAGAAGGCCGGGATCATGCGTGCCCAGCGGCCCGTGGTGATGGGCGAGGACGACCCACCGGCGAGCGTGCTGCGGCATGCCTACGCGCTCGGCGCGCCGGCGATCCGCGCCAACTGCGACTTCTTCTTCGAGCCGCTGGCCCCCGGTACCCGCACCGACGCGCGCGACTGGCGATGGCGCGAGCCCGGCTTCCAGGCGGTGCTGCCGCGCCCGTGGCTCGACGCGCCCGCGCAGCGCCGCAACGCGGCCACCGCCATCGCCGCCCTGCGCGCGCTCGGCCGGCGCCTGCCGAAGGATGCGCTCGCGACAGGCGTGGCCGGGGCGCGCGTCGCGGGGCGGCTGCAGCGCCTGTCCCGGGGCGGGGTGGACGTGGTGCTGGATGTCGGCCACAACCCGCAGGCGGCGCGCGAACTGGCGGCGTGGTCCCGCGCTTCGCCCGCCGACGGCCCGACGCTGGCGGTCTTCGCGGCGCTCGCGGACAAGGACGTCGCCGGCGTGGCGGGCGCGATGGCCCCGCATGTCGACGCCTGGCACCTGGCCGGGCTGGACGTGGGCGGCCGCGGCCAGTCCGCGGACGCGCTTGCCACGCGACTTCACGGCACCGCCGCCGCCGATGGAACGCGCCATGCGAGCGTGGCGGCCGCCCTCGAGGCCGCGCTCCACGCCGCCGGGGCGGGCGGGCGCGTCCTCGTCTTCGGGTCGTTCCACACGGTCGCCGACGCCCTGCTCGCACTGGGCGGGGACACGCCGTCGTCCTGACACCGGCGGCCGGCGCGCGTCGTCGCGTCCGCGCGCGATGCTTCAGGGGCGGGACGGGGCCGGGCGGTATAATCCGCGCGCCTTCCGCCGCGGTCCGCGCCTCCCGATGGAACCTGCCCTGAAACAGCGCCTGGTCGGCGCGGTCGTGCTGGTCGCGCTCGCGGTCATCTTCCTGCCGATGCTGATCGAGGGCCCCGCGCCCGAGAGCGGCGCGGCCGACGTGTCCCTCGACGTGCCCGCGGCCCCCGGCGACGTTTTCGAGACGCGGGAGCTGCCGCTGGTGGCCCCCGGCGCCGCGCCGTCGGAAGGCGTGGTCGGACTCGATGCGCGCGACGAGCGCGACGACGGCGACCTGCCCACCGTCGACACGGCGGACGTCGCCCCCGCGGACAGCGATGGCGACGGCATCCTCGAGGGACCGCTGGCGGCCGACCTGGCCGATCCCGCCGACGCGACGCGACCGGAAGAGCCGGCCCCTGAGGCTCGCGACACCGCCGACAATCGCGTCTCCGAAGCCACGCCGGCGGAAATGACGCCCGCGCCTGTGGCCGGTGGCGACTGGGCGGTGAGCTTCGGCACCTTCTCCACCCGTGCGGCGGCCGATCGCGTCGTGGCGCAACTGCGGGCGTCGCAGTTGCCCGGGTTCCGCGAACAGGCGACGGTCGACGGTCGCCAGGTGCACCGCGTGCGCATCGGCCCCTACGACAGCGAGGCCACGGCCCAGGCGGCGCGGCTGCGCGCGGCCCACGTGCGCGACGACGTCGGCGCGCGGGTCATCGCGCTGGACGCCGCCCGGGACGCGCCCGTGGCCGCCGCGCCGGCAGCCGCCGACGACGAGCAACCCGCGCCGGCACCGGCACCTGCGCAGACGCCGACGTCCGGCACCGGTTTCGTCGTCCAGCTCGGCGCCTTCAGCAAGCAGGGCGACGTGGACGCGCTGGTGGCACGCGCGCGCGCCGCGGGCTTCAACGTTTCGACCCAGCCGGTGGAGACGGACGGCGGCCGGCTGACGCGCGTGCTGGTCGGGCCGGCGTTCGATCGCGCCGCGGCGGACGCGCTGAAGGCGCGCGCGCAGTCGCGGCTGGGCATCGACGGCCTGGTGCGCAGCTACCCGTGAGCGGGCGATGACCCCGACCGACTGGGTGCTGCTCGCGGTGGTCGTGGTGTCGGCCGGCTTCGGGCTGATGCGCGGCTTCATCGGCGTGCTGGCCTCGCTGCTCGCGTGGCTGCTCGCCGGATGGGCCGCGTGGCGGTTCGGCGGTCAGGTCGCGCTGGCGTTCTCCGGTGGCGATACACCGGGCGCCACGCACCTGTTCGGCGGCTACGCGCTGAGCTTCCTGGTCGTGCTGGTGGTGGTCGGGCTGGTCGGCTGGGGCGTGCGCAAGCTGGTGCAGTCGATCGGCCTGTCCGGGATCGACCGCTTCCTCGGCTTCGTGCTCGGGGTGGCGCGCGGCGCGTTCGTCGCCTGCGCGCTGGTGCTGCTGATGGGCTTCACCGCGCTGCCGCGGGAACCGCAGTGGCGCGAATCGCGGACCCTCCCGGTGTTCCTGCCGGGCGCGCAATGGATGCGCGGCTGGCTGCCCGAATGGGCGGCCGCCGAGGTCGACCTCGGCGACGGCCCGGCCATCGAGGCGGGCGACATCCCGGCGCCGCCCGCGGCGGGGATCGATTCGGGACCGGACGGCATCTCGCCGCCGGCCACTCCTTCAACCGGCGCCTGAGCGCCAGGATCGGAACAGATGTGTGGCGTCGTCGGCATCGTCGGAACCAGTGAAGTCGCGGGCGCGCTCTACGACGCGCTCACCGTGCTGCAGCACCGCGGCCAGGACGCGGCGGGCATCGCCACCGCGGACGGCGCGCACCTGCGCGTGCAGAAGGGCAACGGCCTGGTGCGCGACGTGTTCGACGCGCACACGATGCGCCTGCTCACCGGCCGCGTGGGCATCGGCCACTGCCGCTACCCGACCGCCGGCGCCGAGGGCGACGACGAGGCGCAGCCGTTCTACGTCAATTCGCCCTACGGCATCGCGCTCGGCCACAACGGCAACCTGATCAACACCGACGCGCTGCGCCGCGAGGTGTTCGAGCAGGACCGCCGCAACATCAACACCGAGTCCGACTCGGAAGTCCTGCTCAACGTGTTCGCGCACGAGCTCGACACGCAGCGTACGCTCGACCCGGAGGCGGCGTTCAGGGCCGTCGAGGGCGTCCACCGGCGCTGCGTGGGCGGCTACGCGGGCGTCGCGCTGGTGCTCGGCCTGGGCGTGGTCGCCTTCCGTGACCCGCATGGCATCCGACCCCTCGTGATCGGCAAGCGCACGGTGCCCGCGGGCGACGAGTTCATCGTCGCGTCCGAATCGGTCGCGCTCGACGTGCTGGGCTTCGAGCGGATCCGCGACGTGGCCCCGGGCGAGGGCGTGGTCATCACCGCGCGCGGGGAGCTGCACACCCGCCAGTGCGCGGAACCGGCCACGCACGCGCCGTGCATCTTCGAGTTCGTCTACCTCGCGCGGCCCGACTCGATGATCGAGGACGTGTCGGTGCACAAGGCGCGCATGCGCATGGGCATGAAGCTGGGCGAGAAGATCCTGCGCGAGCGGCCGGACCACGACATCGACGTCGTCATCCCGATCCCCGACACCTCGCGCGACTCGGCGATGGAGCTCGCCAACGTGCTCGGCGTGAAGTACCGCGAGGGCTTCATCAAGAACCGCTACGTGGGCCGCACGTTCATCATGCCGGGGCAGACCGAGCGGGTGAAATCGGTGAAGCGCAAGCTCAACCCGATCCCGCTCGAGTTCCGCAACCGCGTGGTGCTGCTGGTCGACGACTCGATCGTGCGCGGCACCACCTCCAAGCAGATCGTGCAGATGGCCCGCGAGGCGGGCGCGCGCAAGGTGTACTTCGCCTCGGCCGCGCCGCCGGTGCGCTACGCGAACGTGTACGGGATCGACATGCCGTCGCCGTCGGAGCTGGTCGCGCACGGCCGCACCGAGCAGGAGATCGAGGCGCTGCTGGGCTGCGATTGGCTGGTGTACCAGGACCTGGAGGACCTCAAGGAGGCGGTCTCGGGCGCCAAGCACCGGATCGGGCAGTTCGACGCGTCGTGCTTCGACGGGCAGTACATCACCGGCATCGAGGACGGCTACTTCGAGAAGATCGACACGCAGCGCTCCGACCAGGCCAAGCACGCGCGCCGCGCGTCCTGACGTGGCGGGCGCGAGCCTGTTCGAGGCGGCGCGCCGCTGCCTCGATGCCGCGTCGCTCGAAGAGAAGGTCGAGCGGACCCTGGCCGCGGCCGGGGCGTTCTCGGACGGCGCGCTCGCGATCCCCGACGACGCGCCGCCACCCGAAGCGATCCGCATGCCGGGCCGGCCGGCGCGCCCACGGCTGGTGCATCCGCGGGAGCTGCCGCGGCGCGGGCTGGGCAGCGACGAGGGGCGTGCGGCGTTCGTGCACGCGATCGCGCACATCGAGTTCAACGCGATCGACCTGGCGTGGGACGCGGTCTACCGCTTCCGCGGGATGCCGCGCGACTACTACGCGGACTGGGTGGGCGTGGCGGCCGACGAGGCGCGCCATTTCGTGCTGCTGCGCGATCGCCTGCGCGGATGGGGCCGCGACTACGGCGACTTCGACGCGCACAACGGCCTGTGGGAGATGGCGGAGAAAACCGCGGACGACGCACTGGCACGCATGGCGCTGGTGCCGCGGGTGCTCGAGGCGCGCGGCCTGGACGTCACGCCGGGGATGATCGCGAAGCTGCGTGCGCTCGGTGACGACGGCACAGCGGAGATCCTGGAACTGATCCTCCGGGAGGAGGTCGCGCACGTCGCCGCCGGCAGCCGGTGGTACCGCTGGCACTGCGAACGCGCCGGCGTCGCGCCGGGCCCCACCTTCCGCCGGCTCCTTCGCGAGCACGCCCGACCCGTGCTGCATGGCCCGTTCAACCGCGAGGCGCGCCTGGCCGCGGGTTTCGACATCGAAGAACTCGACGCACTCGAACGCCTGGACGACGCACCCCACCCGTAGGCGCACCCCTACGAGATTCAATGCCGTGCTCGGTCGTGCACGAAACCATGCCCCCGTAGGAGCGGGCCTACGCCCGCGAACGCTTGCGCCGCGGATTCATGGATTGGGTCCGGATCGCGCGCGTAGGCGCGCTCCTACGGGGGACGGCGCCATCGCTGGCGTCAGAGTGTCTCGAGGTGCATCCCGCCGGCGTCGGCGCGTAGCACCGATCCCTGCTCGTACCAGTCCCCCAGGACCACGCGCGTGCAGGCACGGCCGTCCACCTCGGTTTCGTGCACGGCGGGGCGGTGCGTGTGGCCGTGGACCAGCGTGTCGATGCCGAACTGCGAGAACGTCGCCGCGACGGTCCCCGGCGACACGTCGGTGATCGCCTCCATCGTGCCCGCCCCCTGCAACCCGGCCTGGTGCACCCGGCTGGCCTCGCGGGCCTGCCGGGCGAACGCCTCGCGTGCTTGGAGCGGCTGCGCCAGGAACCCGGCCTGCCACTTCGGGTCGCGCGTCTGCGCGCGGAACGCCTGGTAGGCGGTGTCATCGGTGCACAGCGTGTCGCCGTGCATCAGCACGACGGGCCTGCCATGCAGCACCACGACCGCGGGGTCGGGCAGGATCGCCATGCCGGCGCGGCGCGCGTACGCGTCGCCGACCAGGAAGTCGCGGTTCCCGCGGATGAAGGCCACGGGCACGCCGGCATCGGCGACCTCCTGCAGCCGCGCCGCGACGAAGGCGCCCGGCTCGGACGGGTCGTCGTCGCCGATCCACGCCTCGAACAGGTCGCCCAGGATGTACAGCGCGTCGGCATGCATCGCCTCCTCGCGGAGGAACCGGCCGAACAGTTCCGTGATGTGCGGGCGCGCCGCGTCGAGGTGCAGGTCGGAGACGAACAGCGTGGCCATCGCGGCATTGTAGGCCGGCCGTCCGCCGGACGGCGCCGTCACCGCACCCTGTCGTCCCGAGCGCAGCGAGGGACCTGCTTTTTGCTTTCTGGCGCCAAGGGCAGGAGCAGGTCCCTCGCTGCGCTCGGGACGACAGGGTGGGCGGGTGCGGTGCGCGGGCGGGGACCGGTCGGGGTGGACCGGCTAAAATCGCCGCCTTTCCCCCGCGCCTCACCGTCCACATGGCCTGCCGTACCCGTTTCGCCCCCAGTCCCACCGGTTACCTGCACATCGGCGGGGCGCGCACCGCGCTGTACTGCTGGCTGGAGGCGCGCCGCCGCGGCGGCCAGTTCATCCTGCGGATCGAGGACACCGACCGCGAGCGCAGCACGCAGGCCGCGATCGACGCGATCCTCGAGGCGATGGACTGGCTGGGCCTGGACTACGACGAGGGCCCGATCTACCAGACGCACCGCCTCGACCGGTACCGCGAGGTGGCGCAGCAGCTGCTGGACGCCGGCAAGGCCTACTACGCATACGAAACCCGCGAGGAACTCGACGCCATGCGCGAGTCGGCCATGGCGAAGGGGGAGAAGCCGCGCTACGCAGGCACCGCGCGCGACGCCGGCCTGCCGTTCCGCGACGACCCGAACCGCGTGGTGCGCCTGAAGAACCCGCTCGACGGCACGGTGGCCTGGGACGACAAGGTCAAGGGCCGCATCGAGATCGCCAACAGCGAGCTCGACGACCTGGTGATCCTGCGCCCGGACGGCCACCCGACCTACAACTTCGCGGTCGTCGTCGACGACCTGGACATGGGCATCACCGATGTCGTGCGCGGCGACGACCACGTCAACAACACCCCGCGCCAGATCAACATCTATGAAGCGCTCGGCGCGCCCGTGCCGGCGTTCGCGCACCTGCCGATGATCCTGGACGAGCAGGGCGCCAAGCTGTCCAAGCGCACCGGCGCCGCCGACGTGATGCAGTACCGCGACGCCGGCTACCTGCCGCACGCGCTGCTCAACTACCTGGCGCGGCTGGGCTGGTCCCACGGCGACCAGGAGATCTTCTCGATCGCCGAGCTGCAGCAGCTGTTCGACCTGAAGGACGTCAACGCCAAGGCCGCGCGCCTGGACGCGGCCAAGCTCGGCTGGCTCAACCAGCAGTACTTCAAGTCGGACGATCCGGCCGACGTCGGCCGGCACCTGGAATGGCACCTGCGCGCCGCGGGCCTGGACCCCGCCGACGGCCCCGCGCCGGCCGACCTGGTGGTCGCGTTGCGCGAGCGCACGCAGACGCTGGGCGAGATGGCGGAAAAGTCGGCCGTGTTCTTCGGCGAGCTGACCGAGTACGACGAGGCCGCCGTCGCCAAGCACCTGAAGCCCGCGGCCCGCGCGCCGCTCGGCGACGCCCGCGCGCGGCTGGCCGCGCTCGAGGCGTGGACGCCGGAATCGATCACCGCGGTGCTGCAGGCGGTGGCGGAATCGCAGGACCTGGGCATGGGCAAGATCGCCCAGCCGCTGCGCGTGGCGATCACCGGCACGCAGGTCAGCCCGGACATCGGGCACACCGTGTATCTTGCGGGGCGTGACCGGGCCCTGGCGCGCATCGACGCCGCGCTGGGGCGCATCCCCGCCGACGCCTGACATGGCCCACGCCCCCGCCTGCACCCATCCCGAGCACCACGTCGACGACGCCCGCGGCTTCGTCGCGGCGGTCGAGCGCGCCTGCCGGGAACGCGGCCTTCGGCTCACGCCGGTGCGCGCGCAGGTGCTGGGGCTGATCGCGAAGGCGGACACGCCGCTGAAGGCCTACGACCTGCTCGACCAGCTGCGCGCGGATGCGTCCGCCCCGGGCGCGGCGGCGCCGCCGACGGTCTACCGCGCACTCGACTTCCTGCTGGCCAACGGCTTCATCCACAAGCTCGAATCGGTGAACGCCTTCGTCGCCTGCCACCACCCCAGCCAGGCGCAGCACTCGGTGCCGTTCCTGATCTGCAACCGCTGCCATTCGGCGGTGGAACTGGAGGACCGCAAGGTCGTCGCGCTGCTGGACGAACGCGCGCGCGCGCTCGGCTTCGAACCGCAGGCGCAGACGCTCGAGGTGCACGGCCTGTGCGCGCGCTGCAGCGGCTGACGCTGGCGGTTGCGCTGGGCTGGCTGCTGGCCAGCCCGGGCGCGTTGGCGCAGTCGGAAGCGGAGGCGGCCACGCCCAAAGAGGTCGCGCCAGTCGAGGGCGAGCCGGCGGGTGACGCGCCCGCGGATACCGAGGCCGGTCAGGCGGCGGAAGAGGCGGAGATCGTCCTCGACTGCGCCATCGACGAGGCCACCGGCATCGAGACCTGCGTGCCGCTCCCGTCGCCGCCGCCCGATCCGTTCCTGATCGCCGGCGAGACCGTCGAACCGGGCACGCGCAAGACCATCGAGTGGACCGGCGCGCCGCGCGACGGCGACGGCCGCGGCCTGCCGGTCACCGTCGTGCATGGCGCCAAACGCGGCCCCGCGCTCTGCCTGTTCGCGGCGATCCACGGCGACGAGATCAACGGCATCGAGGCCGTCCGCCAGGTGCTGAAGCGGACCGGGGCCGAGACGCTCGCGGGGACGCTGGTCGGCGTGCCGGTGGTGAACCTCGGTGGCTACGTGCGCGGATCGCGCTACCTGCCGGACCGGCGCGACCTCAACCGCGCGTTTCCCGGCAGCCCGCGTGGCAGTGCCGCGTCGCGCCTGGCGCACGCGTTGTTCGAGGACATCGTCGGGCGCTGCGACGCGCTGGTGGACTTCCACACCGGTTCGTTCGACCGCGACAACCTGCCCCAGCTGCGCGCCGACCTGCGCAAGCCCGAATCGCTGGAACTGGCCCGCGGCTTCGGCGCGACGCTGGTGCTGCACAGTCCCGGTGCGAAGGGCATGCTGCGGCTGGCCGCGAGCCAGGCGGGCGTGCCGGCGGCGACGTTCGAGGTCGGCGCGCCGGGCGTGCTGCAGCCGCCGATGATCGAGGTCGCGGTCGCGGCGATCGAACGGCTGATGGCGCACCTGCGCATGCGCGAGGCCGCCGGCGACGCGAACGCCGCCGAGCCGCAGCCGGTGTTCTACGAATCGCGCTGGATCCGCTCGGACAGCCCGGGCCTGCTGGTGAGCGAGGTCGAGCTCGGCCAGCGGGTTGCGCCCGGGCAGCGGCTGGGGCGCGTGGTCGACCCGATCACCGACCGCGAGGTCGAGGTGCGCTCGCCGTTCCAGGGCCGCGTGCTCGGCATGTCGCAGAACCGGCAGGTGCTGCCCGGCTACGCGCTGTTCCACCTCGGCGAGCAGACCAGCGAGGCCGAGGCCGTGCAGGAAGCGGAGGTCGCCCCCGAGGACGCCGACGTGCCGGAAGAGGAAGACCCCGCGCAGACCGAGTCGCGCGACTGACCGTCCTCCGGAAAATACCCCTGTAGGAGCGGGCCTACGCCCGCGATGGCACGCCCCGCATCCCGTGGTCTCCCGCCTTGGCCCGGCTTGCGGGGGATCGCGCCCGTAGGGGCGCTCCTACGGGGCAGGCAGGCATCCCATGGGCGCGGGCATGCGCCCGTGATGGGGGCGCATTCGTAGGAGCGGGCCTACGCCCGCGATGGGCACGCCCGGCATGACGTGGTCTCCCGCATTGATTCGGGCCGCGCGGGATCGCGCCCGTAGGGGCGCTCCTACGGGGCAGGCAGGGATCCCGTGGGCGCGGGCATGCGCCCGCGAGGGGGGCGCATCCGTAGGAGCGGGCCTGCGCCCGCGATCGGCATGCCGGCGAAGGCCGGACTCTTACGCGTCAGAAGAACGCGCGCACGCCGAACGCCACGCCACGACCCGGCCGCGGGGCGAGGTCCTTGAGGAACGAGGTGTGCGGGCGCGCCTCCTCGTCGAGCAGGTTCGTGCCGTCCATGAACACCTCCCACGCGTTGCCGCCGGCGGTGTCCACGTGCCAGGCCAGGCTCGCGTCGACCAGCGTGTAGCCGCCGGTCGCTTCCTCGTTCGCGCCCGTGCGGTCCTGCTCGAAGGTGTGCGTGGCGCCGAGCGACGCGCGCCACGGTCCGCGGTCCCAACGCAGCTCCAGGCCCGCGCGCGGTGCCGCGATGCGCGGCAGGTCGCCGGTCTGCGGGAGCGACACGTCGACCAGCTCCGCTTCCCCTTCGTGCTCGATGGCCACGGTCACGTCGCGCGTGCCTTCGCCGGCCAGGCGTGCACGCACGACGTCGCCGAATCCACGCAGCCGCCAGCGGCCGGTGTCGTTGTCCGCCATCGTCCAGTCGACCTCGACCTCCGCGCCCGTGAACCGCGCATCCGCCTGGTTCCAGGCCCGGATCGGCAGGTCGTGTTCCAGCACGCCCGTGTCGGCCAGGTAGATGAAGTCGTCGAACGCGACGTGATAAATGCTCGCGCCGACCTCGACCGGACCCGCGTGCCAGTGCGCACCGAGCTCGGCCCGGTTCGCGGTCTCGACGCCAAGGTCCGGATCGCCGAACTCGAAGCTCCGGGTGGCGACGTGCTCGCCGGCGGAATACAGCTCCTCGGCGACCGGCGCGCGCTGCGCGCGGTCCACGCCGAAGGTGAGGTGGAACGCCTCGCTGGCATCCCACTTCAGGGCCGCCGACAGGCTGGTGGTATCGAAGTCGCGCGACGGGCCGATCGCCTCGCCCGGATCCACGTCCACCGACAGGCGATCGTGCCGCGCACCCAGCTCCAGCTTCACCGGTCCGGCGGCCCCGTCGTACAGGTCGCGCTCGCCGATCCAGAACAGGCCGGCATCGCGGCTGCGGCTGGCGGGCACGAAGGCCTCGTCGCCGATCGCGTTGAAGTCGCGGCGCGCCACCTGCAGGCCGAAGGCGCCGTCCCAGCCACCCCAGGTGCGGTGCCGGAGTTCGGCGCGGCCCTCGGTGCTGGCGTTCTCGAACACGGTGCCGACCGCGTCGCCTTCGAACTCGGTGTGGGTGTACTCGGTGCGCGCGAGCTTGACGCGCAGGGATTCGAACGCGCCGAGGTCGTCGAGCCCGCCGCGCAGTTCACCGCGACGCTGGTCCATCAGGATGCGGACGTCGCCTTCCTCCTCCGCGCCTTCGTCGCCTTCCCCGTGTGCGTGTCCCGGGACGCCGTACCCGGTGTTGAACAGGCTGGCCGCGCCGCCGACGAACCCGCGCTCGCCGATCCACGACACGCCCAGCGCCGCGGCATCCGTCCGCAGAGCGCTGTTCTCCAGCACGCCCTGCCGCTCGCCTTCGTGCGCATCGGGATCCGCCGCGTGGTCAGCGGCTTCCTCGGCCCCGTGCAGTTCGGCGTAGCCCGGGATGGCGTAGTCCCCGGTCCCGCGATGCAGCGCATCGACGTGGAACACGACGTTGCCGGCGCCGGCTTCCGCGGTGCCGTCCAGCCGGAACATGCCGGTGCGCTCGTCGTTGACCGTGCCCGCACGCAATTCGGCGCGGCCCTCGAGCGGGTCCGCCGTGGTCACCTGCGGCACGCGCCCGTCCACCACGTTCACCGCGCCGCCGATGGCGCCGCTGCCGTAGAGCAGGGTGGCCGGGCCCTTCAGCACTTCGATCTGGTCCGCCAGGAACGGCTCGATCGACACCGCGTGGTCGACGCTGACCGTCGACACGTCGCCGGAGGCCAGGCCGTCGCTCAGCACCTGCACGCGCGCGCCGTCCAGGCCGCGCACGATCGGCCGGCCGACGCCGGGCCCGAAGTACGACGACTGCACGCCGGGCAGCCCCTCGACCGTCTCGCCCAGCGAGTTCGACTTCGCCTCGTCCAGCCGCGCGCCGGCCAGCACCTCGACCGGGCGCGCGAGGACCTCGGCGGTGCTGGGCAGGGGATTGGCCGTCACCACCACCCGGTCGAGATCCACGGCTTGGTCGTGCCGGGTCTCGTCCTGCGGCGCGGACCAGGCCTGGGGCGCGGCGAGGGCGAGGGCCAGCGCGAGGGCGAGGGGGGCGCGGGCGGCAGACGGTGGGTTCACGTCGACTCCGGTTAAGCTGGACGGGCGCGAAATGTTATAATGTTTCAGTTTGGCGTCCACCCCCACAGGTCATGTCGCACCGCCCACGTTCAGCCTTGCGCACCGCGGACCGCGTCGGCTTCGCCGCGTCGTTCGCCTGCGCGATCCACTGCGCGCTGCTGCCGGTCGTGGCCGCGGCGCTGCCGGCATTGGGCTTCAAGGTGGGTGGCTGGATGGACGTCGACCAGGCCTTCGTCGTCTTCGCCTCGGTGCTGGGCGCGACCACGCTGGCGATCGGCTACCGCCGCCACCGCGCCTTCCATGCCTGGGCGTTGCTGCTGCCCGCGCTGGCGATGGTCTGGCTGGGCTCGTTCACGCCCCTGCACGACCATGGCGGCGCGCACCTCGCGCTGATGGTGGCCGGTGGCCTGCTGCTGGCGGCCGCGCACCTGGTGAACCTGCGGCTGACGCACGCCGCGGCGCCGGTCGTCGCGGATGGCGACGGGGCGCCCTGCTGACCGCGTCGTGATAGGATGCGCGGCTTCGCGCGCAGCCGCGCGCAGGCCAAGCACAGCAGATCCAGGAGCACGCAGATGGGCAAGGGCGACCGCAAGACCGCCAAGGGCAAGCGCTACAACAGCAGCTACGGCAAGGCCCGTCCGAAGGCCGCGGCCAAGGCCGCCGGCACCACCTCCAGGCCGGTGGTGAAGAAGGCCGCCACCAAGGCGACCAAGACCGTCGCGAAGGCGCCGGCCAAGAAGGTCGCCAAGAAGGCCGCCGCGAAGGAGTGACCACGCCACCGGCGTGACGCGACCGAAGCCCCGCCATGCGCGGGGCTTCGTCGTTCAGGGCGCCAGCTCAGGCGATCCGCCGCCCGCCGGCATGCACGGACCGGGCGAACCGCCCGCCGAGCCAGTAGCCGAGTTCGGCCGGCTCGCGGACGTCCCAGTGCACGAAGTCGGCGCGCTGCCCGACACGCAGCAGGCCGCGATCGTCGAAGCCGAGCGCGCGCGCGGCATGCACGGTCGCACCGCGCAGCGCTTCGCACGGCGTCAGCCTGAAATGCGTGCAGGCCAGCTGCATCGCCTGGCGCAGCGACAGCAGGGGCGCCGTGCCCGGATTGCAGTCGGTGGCGACCGCCATCGGCACGCCGTGTTCGCGGAATGCCTCGAGCGGCGGCAGCTTGGTTTCGCGCAACACGTGGAACGCGCCCGGCAGCAGCACCGCCACCGCGCCGCTCGCCGCCATCGCCCGCACCGCATCATCGCCGGTGTGCTCGACGTGGTCGGCGGACAGGCCGCCGAACTCCGCCACCAGCCCCGCGCCGCCGAGGTCGCTCAACTGGTCGGCATGCAGCTTCACCGGCAGGCCGAGCGCCCGCGCCGCCTCGAATACCCGCCGCGTCTGCGCCGGACTGAAGCCGATGCCCTCGCAGAACGCGTCGACCGCATCCACCAGCCCCTCGCCATGCAGCCGGGGCAGCCACTCGATCACCGCATCGATGTAGTCATCGGCGCGATCGGCGAACTCCGGCGGCAACGCATGCGCCGCGAGGTACGTGGTGCGCACGGTCACGCCCGTGTCCTCGCCCACGCGCCGCGCCACCCGCAGCATCTTCCGCTCGTTCTCGAAATCCAGCCCGTAGCCCGACTTGATCTCCAGCGTCGTCGCCCCGTCGGCCACCAGCGCCCGCGCCCGCGGCAGCGACTCGGCGAGCAACTCGTCCTCGCTTGCGGCGCGGACCGCCCTCACCGTCGACAGGATCCCGCCGCCGGCCTTCGCGATGGCCTCGTAGCTCGCGCCCGCCAACCGCTGCTCGAACTCCTTGGCGCGATCCCCCGCGAACACCAGGTGCGTATGGCAATCGACCAGGCCCGGCGTCACCCACCCGCCGTCGACCGCGAGCACCTCGCGCGCCAGCGCCTCGGGCACCCCCGGCAACCCGTCGCGCGGACCGGCGTACGCGATGCACCCGTCCTTCCACCCGAGCGCCCCGTCCACGACCGCGCCGTAACCATCGCCCTCGAGCGTCGCCAGCGACGCCCCGACCAGCAGCCCGTCCCACATCGTCTCGTCCATCCGGGAATATTACGTGCGCGCGCACCCGTGCATGTTTCCAGCGCGTGCCGCGAACGTTGGGCGCGGGCGAGGGGCCGGCGGTCCGGGCAGGACCGTTGGCGACATGGATGTCGCCATCGAGCCTACATGGGTGAGGCAGCGCGCTTACGAGGCACTGCCTCGTGCGCTGCCGAACGCACGCCGTCTGCGACGGCGGCCGGACCCGCGTAGCGGGGATTCACGGCGTGTCCTGCCCGGACTGCCGGCCCCTCGAACGCCCCGCGGAACCAATTCCATGCACCGAATAGAATCGCGGCGATGAACGCCCCCAACACCCTCTGGACCCCGGACGGCTGGCACCCCGCGCCCACCGACGAACTGGACGCCTGCCGCCTCCCCGCGATTGCCAACCTCCATTCGCACGCGTTCCAGCGCGCCATGGCCGGCCTCGCCGAACGCCGCGGCGCCGACGCCGGCGACTCCTTCTGGACCTGGCGCGACACCATGTACCGCATGGCGGGCCGCTTCGACCCGGACACCCTGCGCGCCGTCGCCGCCCAGCTCTACGTCGAGATGCTCGAGGCCGGCTACGGCACGGTCTGCGAGTTCCACTACATCCACCACGCCCCCGACGGCCGCCCGTACGACGACCCGGCCGCGATGTCGAAGGCGCTGGTCGACGCGGCGCGCGAGACCGGCATCCGACTGACCCTGCTGCCGGTGCTGTACATGACCGGCGGCTTCGACGGCCGCCCCTTGTCCGAACGGCAGAAGCGCTTCGGCCATGATGTCGACGGCTACCTCCGCCTGCTCGACGCGCTGCGCCCGCTGCAGGACGCCACGTTCCGACTCGGCTGCGCCTTCCACAGCCTGCGCGCCGTGCCGCGGGATGCATTGGCCACCGTGGAGGCCGCGCTGCCCGAAGGCATGCCGCGCCACATCCACATCGCCGAGCAGGTGGGCGAAGTGCAGGACAGCCTCGCCGTGCGCAATGCGCGCCCGGTCGAATGGCTGCTGGACCACGCCCCCGTCGACCGGTACTGGACGCTCGTGCACGCCACCCACCTGGAGGCGAAGGAAGTGCAGGGCGTCGCACGCAGCGGCGCGGTCGTGGCGATCTGCCCGACGACCGAGGGCAACCTCGGCGACGGCCTGTTCCCGCTGCGCGACTACCTGGATGCCGGCGGGCGGATCGGCATCGGGTCGGACTCGCATGTGTCGGTGTCGCCGGTCGAGGAGCTGCGGTGGCTGGAGTACGGGCAGCGGTTGGCGACCGGACGGCGGAATGTCGCGTCGTCGGAGGCGCGCACCTCGGTGGGCGAGACGCTGCTGGCCGCCGTCGTCGAAAGCGCGCCCGATGCGACGCGGCAGGACCTGGGCGACGACTGGATCGCCCTCGACGCCGATGCGCCGCAGCTCGTGGGCGCGACGCCTGAGGACCTCGTCGACCGCTGGATCTTCAACGGCAACCGGCCCCTGGTGCGGGAAGTGAGCGTCGCCGGGGAGACCGTCGTCAGCGACGGGCGCCATCGTGACGGCGAACGAATCGCCGCGCGTTTCCGCGCTGCCATGCAGGCACTGCTCGCGGATTGACCACAGGCACCGACACCCCTATGCGCCGCCAACCATCGCGGGCGTAGGCCCGCTCCTACAAGAGGGCGGCAACGCCGTGTAGGAGCGCGCCTACGCGCGCGATGCCGGGCCGATCGCGGACCACGCCAATCGCGGACGCAGGTCCGCTCCTACGGAAGGGCGGCAACGCCGTGTAGGAGCGCGCCTACGCGCGCGATGCCGGCCAATCGCGGACCACGCCAATCGCGGACGCAGGTCCGCTCCTACGGAAGGGCAACAACGCCGTGTAGGAGCGCGCCTACGCGCGCGATGCCGGCCAATCGCGGACCACGCCAATCGCGGACGTAGGTCCGCTCCTACGGAAGGTGCGGGGTTGGGTGGTGGCGGGCGCTTTCCAGGTCGAGGAGGAACTGCTTGGTCGGCAGGCCGCCGCCGAAGCCGGTGAGGCTGCCGTCCGCGCCGATCACGCGATGGCACGGGCGCACGATCGGCAACGGATTGCGCCCGTTCGCCGCGCCCACCGCACGCACGGCGGACGGCTTGCCGATGCGCGAGGCGAGCTGCGCGTAACTCCACGTCTCGCCGTACGGGATCGACTCGAGCGCCGCCCAGACTGCCCTCTGGAATGCGGTCCCATGCGGCGCCAGCGGCAGATCGAACGTCGTCCGCTTGCCGGCGAAGTACTCGCGCAATTGCGCTTCCGCGCGGTCGAGCAGGGGATGGTCGCCCTCGCGCCAGTCGTCGCCGCGCTTGACGGGGTGCCGGTTGCTGGCGAACTCGATCGCACGCAGTCCGCCGTCATCCGCGGCCAGGAACAACGGGCCGACCGGGCTGTCGATGGTGCGGAAGTGGACGGTCATGGCGAAGTCTCCGGAGTGCGGGTGGAATCGCGCCGTGCAGCCGCAAGCGTCTTGTGCGACCGCGTGGCCTTGCCGCCCGTCGCGTCGGCATCCGATGCCGAGTGCCAGAGCTGCAAGGTCGCGTAGCCGCGCCACGGTCGCCAGGCTTCGGCACGCATCCTGAGCGCGCCCGTGGTCATGCGCGTACCGTCCCCGGGCACCGCGCGCTGCAGCACCAGGTCCTCCGCGGGGAAGGCGTCGGGATGTCCGAAGGCCCGCAGCGCCAGGTACTGCGCGGTCCACGGCCCGATGCCGGGCAGCGCCGTCCAGCGCGCGACGAAGTCGTCCAGCGTGGTTTCCGGCGAGAAGTCGACCTCGCCCGCGACGAGGGCGGCCGCGACGCGGCCGATCGTGGAAGCGCGCGCGCCGGTCAGGCCGATACCGGCGAAATCCGCATCCGCGAGCACGTCTGGCGCCGGGAACACGTGCGTGAACCCGTGCGCCGCCAGCGGCGCGGGCACCGGCGTGCCGAACTTCGCCGCGATCCGCGCGACCACCGTGCGTGCCGCGGCCACGCTGACCTGCTGTCCGACGATCGCGCGCACCGCCACCTCGAAGCCGTCCCAGCCGCCGGGGATGCGCAGCCCGGGCCGACGTCGCAGGAGCGGGCGCAGGCGCGGGTCGCCGCGCAGGCCGTCGGCGATCGCACGCGGGTCCGCATCGAGGTCGAACATGCGGCGGACGCGCGCGACCACACCCAGCAAATCGCCCGCCGGCACGCCCTGCAACTGCAGGCGCAGAGCATGCGCTGGCTCCGTACCCCGGCGGGGCCACGTGGAAACGCGCAGCCAGGCTGGCCCGGATGACGTCTCGAACACGCGCGCGTACGCCGCGTCGTCCACGCACTCGATACCGGGCAGTGCGCGTCCTCGCAGGAACGCAAGCGTCGCCGCGAAATCGAACGGCGGCCGATACCCGAGGCGCAGCGACAGCCCTTCCCCGTCGGCGCGCGGTTCGCGCTTGCGCAGTTCGCGCGGTGCCATGCCGTACGCGGCGAGGAGCGCGTCGTTGAAGCGCCGCACGCTGCCGAACCCCGCGGCCATCGCCACGCCGGTGACGGGCAGCGCGGTCTCGGTCAGCAACTGCTTGGCGAACAGCAGCCGGCGCGTGCCATGCACGCCGACCGGCGCGGCGCCGACGTGCTCGACGAACAGGCGGCGCAGGTGGCGCTCGCCCACGTGCACGCGGTCGGCCAGCGCGGAGAGCGGCGCGTCGACCAGCGCGCCCTGGTCGATCAGCTTGAGCGCGCGCGCGACGACCGCGTCGCCGCGGCGCCAGCTGCCGGCCTCGGGCGCAAGTTCGGGGCGGCAGCGCAGGCAGGGCCGGAAGCCGGCCGCCTCGGCCGCGGCGGCCGTCGGGTAGTAGCGGACGTTCGAAGCCTTCGGCGCGGGCGCGGGGCAGACGGGGCGGCAGTAGATGCGCGTCGTCGCGACCGCCGTGAAGAACAGGCCGTCGAAGCGGGCGTCACGGCTCAGGCGGGCCTGTTCGCAGGTGCGCGGATCCGGCAGGCCGGGGACGGCAGCAGCGGGTGCGTCGGCGCGGGCGGAGGTGGACGGCATGGACGCAGGCTAGCACCGGGGCGGGTGCCGGACTGGCCATTTCCGGACATCGTTGCCGCGGGTGTTTTCGGCCGCAAGGCAGGGGCGCGCGGTCGTCCGGATGCGCGGGGAACGCCATCGCGGGCGTAGGCCCGCTCCTACGGGGTATCAGGCGCCGATGATGGCTCCGCGCCGCCAACGAGTCGCCCGCGCCTGCCGTAGGAGCGCGCCTACGCGCGCGATGCGTCCGCAGCCGCGATGGTTGAATCAAACCTTTCCGTCCCGAGGCCCCGCCCCCCGTAGGAGCGCGCCTACGCGCGCGATGGGTCCGGAGCCGACGCCCCCGCCAGGAAATCGCGGGCGTAGGCCCGCTCCTACGGGGAATTGGCCGGGTCCAAGGCCTGGAGGGCGTCCGTGTCACCGTCATTGGGGGCGGGCGGCAGGCCGATGAGGTGCATCAGCAGCGGATACACATCCACGTTGTCGAACGTTGGCAGCACCGCCCCCCTACGGAACGCCGGCCCACGCGCGAAGAACACCGCCTGCATCGACGGCAGCGCCGGATCGAACCCGTGCGAACCCCGCATTCCGGCGTCGCCGCGACGTGCTAGCCGCTCACGCGTCAGCGCATCCCAGCCCTCGTCCATCTGGCAGACGACCGGCGGCACGCGCGGATGCGCGCCGTACTGCCAGCGATCGGGCAGGGCGGACTTCTCCCAGCACTCGTAATGCGCATGCCGGCCGAGCAGTTGCGCATGCGCCACGCCCTCGCGCCCCGGCTTCGGCACGAACCCCACGCTCTGCCCGGCGGTCACGAGTTCGGCGTCGGCAGGATCCACCATGTCCTCGACCGCGACCACCTGGTCCGGCGGCACGGGCGCCATCCCATGGTCGGACACCACCACCACGTTCACCGCATCGTCGATCCCGCGCGCGGCAAGCCCGTCCAGCAACCGCCCGATCGCCGCGTCGACTTCACGCCGTGCCGCACCGGCTTCGACCGAATCCGGCCCGTGGTCGTGCGCCGCATGGTCGACATGCTCGAAGTAGAGTGCCGCGAACCGCGGCCGCGTCGCCGCCGGTTCGGACAGCCAGCCGAGCACCGTGTCCACGCGCGTGGCCATCGGCACGCCGTGGTCGTACGCGTGCCAGCGGGTCGGCCGCACGCCGCCGATGTCGGCTTCGGTGCCCGGCCAGAAGAACGCCGCCGTGGGCAGGTCGACGTGTTCGGCCGCCACCCAGACCGGCGTGCCGCCCCACCAGCGTCCGTCGCCGACCGCCTCGCCGCCGAGCCAGAACCGCCCGAGGCCGGCATCGGCCATCGTGTTGTGCACGATCCCGTGCCGGTCGGGCCGCAGGCCGGTCACCAGCGTGTAGTGGTTGGGGAAGGTCAATGAGGGATACGACGGCCGCATCGCTTCGGCACGCACGCCCTCGCGGGCGAGCCGCGCCAGGTTGGGCATCTGCGCGGGCTCGTAGTGGGCGGCGCCCAGGCCGTCGATCGAGACCAGCAGCACGCTGGCAGGTGGCGCCGCAGCCGGGGCCGCCGGCGGCGACGCGCAGGCCGCCAGCACCGCGGCGAGGAGGGCGCCGGCGGCGCACCGGAGGATCGGGGTCATGGGCCGGGATGGTATCCGCCTGGCATGGCGCTTCGATGGCAGCGGGGACATGACTTCCGGCGCGCGCGCGGCCGCGGGTGAAGCGTAATCTCCCGTTGCCGCGCACCACCCGCGCGATCGGGGACCCACGCCATGCCACGCGTCGCCATGCCCGCCGTCCTGCTTGCCGCCTGCGTCGCCACCACCGCCGCCGCGCAGACCCCGCCGGCGCCGCCGCCGGCACCCGTCCACACCGACGCCGAATGCGAGGTCTGGGCACGCGAACTCTCCTTCGCCGACGCGCTCGCCGCGCACGACCAGGCCGCGTTCGCCGAGCACATCCACCCGCAGGCCGCGTTCGGCGTGAGCCGGCCCGAGCCGCTGCGCACGCGCGAGACGATCGCCGGGGCCTGGCGCGAACTGGTGGAAGGGAAGGGCACGCGCCTGCTGTGGTATCCGCAGCGCACCACCATCAGCCCGGCCAACCCCGACATCGCCTGGTCCACCGGTCCGGCACTGTTCGAGAACCTCGCGCCGGATGCGGAGCCGCGCTACACCCGCAGCCAGTACACCTCCCTGTGGATGCGCGACACCGACGGCACCTGGCGCGTCCTGTTCGACGACGGCACCCACCCCCGCCCCGTCACCGAAGCGGAAGCCGAAGCCTTCCGCACCGCCCGCCGTGACACCTGCCCCCAGGGCTGAACAGGGGACGACGCCGCCCACAACCCCCCACCACACCGTCATCCCATCCGCCCCCACACACCGTCATCCCCGCGAACGCGAGCATCCATCCCGCGCCCCCACCCACCACCACCCCGTCATCCCCGCGAAGGCGGGGATCCATGTCGCGCTCCCACCCACTACCACCCCGTCATCCCCGCGAAGGCGGGATTCACATCGCGCCCCCAACAGCGACCTCACCGTCATCCCCGCGAAGGCGGGGGGTCCATGTCGCGCCCCCATCCGCCACCACGCCGTCATCCCCGCGAAGGCGGGGATCCATTTCGCGTTGCGCCTTTGCCATGCCGGCGTGACCCATCGCGCGCGTAGGCGCGCTCCTGCAGGGGATGTGTCACCCCGTTCGCGACGGTTGAACGCCCGCCGGCGTACTGTCGATGCCGAACCCCGGCCGCCCGGAGGCCCCCCATGACCCGAATCCCCACCCGTCGCCAGGCGCTGCTGTTCGCCGCACTGGCCGCCCTGGCCCTGCCAGCCGCGGCGCAGGTGGCCAACCCCGCGCCCGAGGCCGACATCGCCGCCGAAACCACCCTCGACGAAGCCGTGCCCGCCGACACCGTCACCCTTGCCGGCGCGGAAATCCAGCCCGATGCGCGCTGCCTGCAGCACACCGGATCTCGGGTCACCGGCGCGGCCCGCCATTCGCGCGTCGTGCGCGCCCGCACCGACGCCAGCGGCCGCGTCCAGTGCGCGCACGCCCCAGGCACCGCCTACGACCGCGACGATCTGGACCGCACCGGCGCCACCACGATCAAGGAAGCGCTCGAGCGCCTCGACCCGCGCGTCTTCTGAACCCGGCATCCATCGCGACACGAAACGCCCGGCCCCGCCGGGCGTTTCCATTTCCGGGCCCCAGCACGCGGAAAGTCCGCCCGCACGCCGGTGCGATAATCCCGGCCTTGTGCCTCCGGAGCCCCGCATGTCTTCCGCCGACCCCCGCCACGACCCGTCCCGCAAGATCCGCGCCCCCCGCGGCAGCGAACTGACCTGCAAATCGTGGCTCACCGAGGCCCCGTTCCGGATGATCCAGAACAACCTCGACGCCGAGGTGGCCGAGCGGCCGGAGGACCTGGTGGTGTACGGCGGCATCGGCCGCGCCGCGCGCGACTGGCCGTCGTACGACGCCATCCTCGCCACGCTCAAGGAGCTCGAGGACGACGAGACTCTGCTGGTGCAGTCCGGCAAGCCGGTGGGCGTGTTCCCCACGCACCCGGACGCGCCGCGCGTGCTGATCGCCAACTCCAACCTGGTGCCGGCCTGGGCGACGTGGGAGCACTTCCACGAGCTCGATCGGAAGGGCCTGATGATGTACGGCCAGATGACCGCGGGCTCGTGGATCTACATCGGCTCGCAGGGCATCGTGCAGGGCACGTACGAGACCTTCGTGGAGATGGGGCGCCAGCACTACGGCGGCGATCTCACCGGCAAGTGGATCCTCACCGCGGGCCTGGGCGGCATGGGCGGCGCGCAGCCGCTGGCCGCCTCCTTGGCGGGCGCGTGCTCGCTCAACATCGAATGCCAGCAGTCGCGCATCGACTTCCGCCTGCGCACGCGCTACGTGGACGAGCAGGCGACCGACATCGACGACGCGCTGGCGCGCCTGAAGAAGTACTGCGACGCCGGCGAAGCCAAGTCGATCGCGCTGCTGGGCAACGCCGCCGAGGTGCTGCCGGAGCTGGTGCGCCGCGGCGTGCGCCCGGACGCGGTGACCGACCAGACCTCCGCGCACGACCCGGTGAACGGCTACCTGCCGATCGGCTGGACGGTCGAGCAGTGGGAGGCGGAGCAGAAGGCGAACCCCGAGCGCGTGCGCGACGAGGCCAAGAAGTCCATGCGCGTGCACGTCGAGGCGATGCTTGCGTTCCAACGGATGGGCGTGCCGACCTTCGACTACGGCAACAACATTCGCCAGATGGCCAAGGACGAGGGCTGCACGAACGCGTTCGACTTTCCCGGCTTCGTGCCCGCGTACGTGCGCCCGCTGTTCTGCAAGGGCATCGGCCCGTTCCGCTGGGTGGCGCTGTCGGGCGACCCGGAGGACATCTACAGGACCGACGCGAAGGTCAAGGAACTGATCCCCGACGACCCGCACCTGCACCGCTGGCTGGACATGGCCCGCGAGCGCATCGCCTTCCAGGGCCTGCCCGCGCGCATCTGCTGGGTGGGCCTGGGCCAGCGCCACAAGCTGGGCCTGGCGTTCAACGAGATGGTCCGCAACGGCGAGCTGAAGGCGCCGGTGGTGATCGGGCGTGACCACCTGGATTCGGGGTCGGTGGCGTCACCGAACCGCGAGACCGAGGCGATGAAGGACGGCAGTGATGCCGTCAGCGACTGGCCGCTGCTCAATGCGATGCTCAATGTGGCCGGTGGGGCGACGTGGGTTTCGCTGCATCACGGTGGGGGTGTGGGGATGGGGTATTCGCAGCACTCAGGCGTGGTGATCGTTTGTGATGGCAGCGAGGCGGCGGATAAGCGGATTGCGCGGGTGCTTTGGAACGATCCGGGCACCGGGGTCATGCGCCATGCGGATGCCGGCTATGAACTCGCCTTGCAGTGTGCGGAGACGCAAGGACTGAAGCTGCCGATGGCCTGAGCGCGCCAAGTCATCGGTAGTGACCGCAAGCCGACTCCAACTCCCGCCCGGCCCGTGGACTACGGTGCTCGACGGCCTGTGCGCCCGCTTCCCGGCCATCCCCCGCGAAACATGGATCGACCGCTTCGCACGTGGCCGGGTGCTGGACGCGGACGGCACGGCCCTGGCGCTCGACGCGCCCTACCGCCCGGGCGCCGAGATCAGCTACTTCCGCGAAGTCGCCGACGAACCGGTCATCCCGTACACCGAGTCGGTCCTCCACGCCGACTCGGACCTGGTCGTCGCCGACAAGCCGCACTTCCTGCCGGTGACGCCCGCCGGTGGCTTCGTGCGCGAGACCCTCCTGGCGCGGCTGGTGGAACGGCTGGGCAATCCCGACCTGGTCCCGCTGCACCGGATCGACCGCGACACCGCCGGGCTGGTGCTGTTCTCCGCCAACCCCGCGACCCGCGCGGCCTACCAGGCGCTGTTCCGCGAACGCCGCATCCGCAAGCACTACGAGGCCATCGCGCCGGCCTTGCCCGATGTGGCGTTCCCGCATGTGCGGGCCAGCCGGCTGGTGCGGGGCGAGCCGTTCTTCCGCATGCAGGAAGTCGAGGGCGTGCCCAACAGCGAGACGCGGATCGAGGTGCTCGAGCACGCGGGGGCGTGGTGGCGCTATGCGCTGGAACCGGTGACCGGGCGCAAGCACCAGTTGCGGGTGCACATGGCGGGCCTGGGTGCGCCGATCGCCAATGACCGGTGGTATCCGGAGCTCGCCGCGGCCGCGCCCGACGATGGCGACAGGCCGTTGAAGCTGCTGGCCAGGTCGCTGGCCTTCATCGATCCGCTCGACGGTACCGAGCGCCGGTTCGAAAGCCGCTTCACCATTCGCGCCGAATGAACGCCTGCAGCCATTCGTTGCCCTGGTGCGGCCAGATGTGGCCGGCGCCGTAGAGGCCGAATACCAGCGGCGCGCCTCCGGGCCCGGGCGACTGCAGGTGGCAGCAGCCCTTCCACTCGGCCAGCGGCCCGCGCGTGCGGTTGTGGCGCACCAGCGCCTCGACGGTCTTCGCCCAGTCGTCCTTGTAGTGCCGGCCTTCGTGCCGGCCGAACAGGTACAGCACGGGCCTGGGCGGCGCGTCGCTTGCGAATTTCGGGTGCACCGAGCCGATGACGGTGTAGGTCGCGAACGCCTCCGTGCGCTCGGACATCAGCAGGAACACGAAGTGGCCGCCGTTCGAGAAGCCGGCCGCGTGGGTGGTCTCCGGGCGGGTACCGAAGCGTTCGGCGAGCACCGGCAGCAGCCGGTCGACGAGTTTCAAGTCGCGGTCGTCCTGGTCGCCGGCGCGGTACTGCCAGCCGCGCATCGACGTGCCCGGCCGCACCTCCCCGCGCGGATACGCGACGATCGCCTCGGGCCAGTCCCGGTGCAACTGCACCGCATTGGCGAACGCCACGCTGTCGTCGCCGCGCCCATGGAACACCACCACCAGCGGCGGCGGTTCGTCACTCGGCGTGTTGGGCACGACCAGCAGCACGCTGCGCGTCTGGCCTTCGATCTCGAATTCGAGGACCTCGCGACCGGCCTGCGCGCCGGCGGCAGGGCCGAGCAGGAGGGCCGCCAGCAGCAGCCGCGCGGTGGCCCGGGACGCGCGACGTGTCATGCGGATCGTCATCGGGCTCTCCCGAGGCATCCGGGACGCCAGCGTAGCCGATCACGTGCCCGGCGCCCGGCGGTGCATCGGAAGGGGGGCGGGTACAGTTCGGCGTCGAGTACGCCGTCCAGCGACCGATGAACCTGGATCCGGCGGATGGCCGCCCGGGAGTCGAGGCATGAAGACGCAGTGGATGATCTACGGCGCCAACGGCTACACGGGCGAGTTGATCGCACGCGAGGCAGTGCGGCGTGGCCTCGCGCCGGTGCTCGCGGGGCGCAACAGCGCGTCGATCGAATCGCTGGCCCGCGAACTGGATCTCGAGGCGCGCGTGTTCGGGCTGGACGATCCGCAGGCACTGGTTGCGCAGCTGCAGGACCAGGCGCTGCTGCTGAACTGCGCCGGGCCGTTTTCCGCGACCGCGGCGCCGATGATGGAGGGTTGCCTGGCGGCCGGGGCGCATTACCTCGACATCACCGGGGAAATCGCGGTCCTGGAGCTTGCACACACGCTGGACGCACGCGCGAAGACCGCCGGCATCGTGCTGTGCCCGGGCGTGGGCTTCGACGTCATCCCGACCGACTGCGTGGCCGCGGCGCTCAAGGCCGCGCTGCCGGATGCCACGCACCTGTCCCTTGGATTCGACTCCCGTTCGGGCTTGTCGCCGGGCACCGCCAAGACGTCGATCGAGGGCCTGGCCGCCGGCGGCAAGGTGCGGTCCGGCGGAAGGATCGTGACCGTGCCGCTGGCCTGGGAGGTCCGGCGCATCGACTTCGGCGATGGCGAGAAGACGGCGATGACCATTCCCTGGGGCGACGTGGCCACCGCGTATCACACGACCGGCATCCCCGACATCCGCGTGTTCATCCCCGCCTCGCCGCGGATGATCGCGAACGCCAGGCGCGCAAACTGGATCCGGCCGCTGCTTGCGATGAAGTGGGTGCGGAACCTGGTCCAGGCACGCATCCGGAAATCGGTGAAGGGTCCCAGCGAAGCCCAGCGCAACGCCATGCCGACCTTTGTCTGGGGGGAGGTGGCCAACGCGCGTGGTGAACGCCGGACCGCGCGGATCCGCACGGCCAACGGCTACACCCTGACGGTCGACGGCGCGCTGCATGTGGTCGACCACGTGCTGGCCAACCCGCCACGGCCGGGGGCCTACACGCCGGCCACGCTGCTTGGGCAGGATCTGGTCAGTCAGTTGCCGGGATCGGGCGAACTCCAGATCGAAGGGGCGTAGCGAAGGGCGGAAAAGGGGTCGGGTACAGTCCGGCGTCACGCAGACGGCTGCTTTCAGCAAGCGGGGGATGGCATGGGATACGTCCGGTGCGCGCGCGGCCTGGCCTCCGGTGTCGAGTACGCGATCGACCAGCCGATGAACCTGGATCCGGCGGATGGCCGACCCCTCGAGATGCTGATCGATCTGGAGCGACTGGCTGCGGAGAAGCCGGATTCGGCGTGGTACGACGCCACGCGCCGCGACCTGTGGCGCTTCGGCGCCCTCTTGGCCCTGGACATCACCGACCCCGAGGACGCCAGGCACATCGTGCCCCTCGGCGAAGGCGCCACGCCGCTGCTCCCGCAGCCTGACCACCCGCTCGCGCAATCCGCCGGCTTCGCTCTCGCGATCAAGGACGAGGGCCGCCCGCACCCCGGCTTCGGCGCCAACCCCACGCGCAGCTTCAAGGACCGCGGCATGGCGATGGTGGTCGCGCAGGCGCGGCGGCTCGGCATCGGGAAGCTCGCCGTGCCGACGCAGGGCAACGCCGGCGATTCACTGGTGCGCTACGCGCTGGCGGGCGGGCTGCAGGTGGTGGTGGCGATGCCGCCGGACACGCCGGCGCCCATCCGCGACAACGTGGCTGCCGCTGCGCGCGCGCACCCTGATCAGGTCATCCTCGAGCTCGCCGGGCCGACCATCCGCGAGGCCGGCGCGCTGCTGAAAGAGAAGTACATCCCGCACGGCTGGTTCAACGTGGCCACGTTCCAGGAGCCGGGCTGGCGCATCGAGGGCAAGAAGTCGCTGGGGCTGGAACTCGCGGAGCCGGCGCCGGGCGGCACGCGCTGGTCGCTGCCCGACGTGGTGGTCTATCCCACCGGCGGCGGCACCGGCGTGCTCGGCATGTGGAAGGCGTGGGACGAGCTGCAGGCGCTCGGGCTGCTCGACGGCCGCCGGCCGCGCATGGTGTGCGTGCAGTCGGACGCGACGATGCCGCTGGTGCGCGCGTTCGAGGCCGGCGCCGACGACACCACGCCCGCTGCCGCGGGCCACACTGTCGCGGTCGGCCTCAACGTCCCGGGCGGCATCGGCCACTTCCGCGTGCTGCAGATCATCCGCGCCAGCGGCGGCGCGGCCGTCGCGGTGCCGGAGGCCGAGATCGCCGCCGCCTTCGCGCGCCACCAGGCGGCCGACGACGGCATCGGCCCGGAGGGCGCGGCATGCCTCGCCGCACTGGCGCAACTCGTCGAACGCGGCCTGGTCAAGCGCGGCGATCGCGTCGTGGTGGTGAATACCGGGGCGGCGGAGAAGTACCTCGAACCACCCGCAGGGTGAGGCTGGACCTCGATTCCTCGAGTGTGATGGCGCTGCCTGGGAGGAAAAGGAGAAAAAGGGGTCAGATCCAGTTCGGTGCTCGCCGGCGCCCATGATGCGCGGCGCGTCGTTCGGCCCGTCACCGGACACCCTCGCCGCCCTAGTCATGATCTTGACGCGCGATCTGCGAGCGTTGCTGCCGGCGGCGAACGAGTGGGCGGTCGCCAGTGGCACGAATGGCGACCACGTCGTTTGTGACAGGCATCAAATACCACTCTTCACAGCCAGTTTACGTGCGGCAACGTCAGCTGAACGCGGGCCATGACGTGGGCCCGAAGATCGCTATATTCCCGATCCCCCCGGACGAAGGAGAACTCGCATGTCCCTGACCAAGAAGCATTTCACAGTGGCCCGCACGCTCGGCGTCGCGATCGTCGCCGCCGTCGGCTTTTCCGGCTGCGCGACCTATGACGACGACTTCGCGCGCATCAATACGCGCCTCGATACGCTCGACGCGCAGGTGCAGAGCGCCGCGCAGAGCGCCGAAGCCGCCAACCAGTCCGCGCAGCAGGCCAACCAGCGGCTGAATTCGCTGGAGAG
Organism: Luteimonas pelagia; assembly: GCF_054776035.1. Taxonomy (NCBI): domain Bacteria; kingdom Pseudomonadati; phylum Pseudomonadota; class Gammaproteobacteria; order Lysobacterales; family Lysobacteraceae; genus Luteimonas; species Luteimonas pelagia. The sequence continues at coordinate 258,363 of NZ_BAAHCG010000002.1, forward strand.
CCGCGTCCAGGCGCTCGAGACGGGCCCGGCCCGCGTGCCGCGCGGCTGATCCGTTTTGCTCGACCTGTATTTGCTCGACTGTTTGCTCGACCTGTTCTTGCTCGACATGTAGTCGAGGTTTGAAACCGGACTGGTGGCCGTCGCTGGCCACCGGTCTTCTTTGCTTCAAGCGTGCCCGTTTCGAGGAGACTTCCCATCAATACGCGTATTCACCCTTCGATCCGGGCCGCTTCGGCCGCGTTGGCGCTGGCCCTCGGGTTCGCGAGCTTCGGCGTGGCTGCTGCCGACGATGACGTCGCGCAACCGGCGGCCGGTTTCGACCAGCTCCCCTCTGGCCAGGAAGTGTCCCCCACGGTGATCGAGCTCGCGGGCTGGGTGGTCGCCACCAAGGACACCGAAGGCTATCCGTTCGCGATCATGGACAAGGACGCGGCACAGATCCTCGTCTTCGGCGGCGATGGCAAGCTGCGCGGCGCGGCCCCCGGCCTTTTCGGCTCGGCGGTCGGCGATCATTCGGCCCCCGGCGTCGCCGGCCTCGCGCTGCGCGAGATCCCGGGCCGCGACCGCACCACGCCTGCCGGTCGCTTCGTGGGCGGCTACGGCCCGTCGATCGACGCGGGGCGCGTGCTGTGGGTGGACTACGAGTCCGCGGTCTCCATGCACCCGACGGCGACGGGCGTGCCCGCCGAACGGCGTCCCGAGCGACTCGCCTCGCCGACGCCGGAGGACAACCGCGTCACCCACGGCTGCATCAACGTCGAACCCGGGTTCTACGAGGGCGTCGTCAAGCCGACGTTCGAGCGGGGCGGGGTGTTCTACATCCTGCCGGACACGGCGTCGCTGGCCGAGACCTTCCCGGAATTCGTGCAAAGCCGCGCGACCGCGCAACGCGACGACTGAAGGCGCGCACGGCCGCCGGTCACGACGTGATGTCGACGACCGGCGCGAAGCCGCCATAGATCATCCGCGCCCCGTCGAACGGCATCGGGTTCTTCGCCGGGTCCATCCGCGGGTCGTCCATCATCTTCTTCATCGCGGCGTCCCGGGTGGCCTTGTCGGGCCATTCGACCCACGAGAACGCGACCGTCTCGTCGTCCTTCGCCTGCACGGCGCGCTTGAAGTCGGTCTGCTTGCCGTCCGGCACGTCGTCGCCCCAGCCTTCCACGATGCGGGTGGCGCCCCATTCCAGGAAGAGCGCGTCGAACTCGCGCGCGTGGGCGATGAACTTGTCCTTGTTGGCGGTCGGGACGGCGATGACGAAACCATCGATGTAGGCCATGGCGGGGCTCCTGTCGGGTGGGTGTCCCGGGCGGCGGACGGCGCGCCCGGGGTCGACATCGTGGTCCTCCGCCCGCTTCGCCCGGCGTGAAAGCGACCCGGGCGACGGCGCAGCGATGCCTCAGGCGGCGTGGAGCCGTCCACGGGACGGGAGGCCGGCGATGACCGCGTCCGTCCCGGCCACGGTGGCGAACTCCGCATGCAGCGTCGCCAGGTGCGCCCGCTCGATCTCGGCCGCGCGGATCGTGCGGCCGGCGGGGTCCACCAGGTCGAAGCAGGCCGTCGCGTCGCCGACAACGACCGTGCGGTAGCCGAGGTTGGCGGCCATGCGCGCGGTGGTCGACACGCACATGTCCGTGGTCAGGCCGAACAGGACGAGCTGGCCCACGCCCGCCCGGCGCAGGCGCAGGTCCAGGTCGGTGCCGATGAAGGCCGAGTTGACCGACTTGACCACCAGCGGTTCGTCGCCGCGGGGCGCGTACCCGTCGAGCAGCGCGTTGCCTGGCAGGCCGGGCGCGAAGGGCGAGCCGGGCTTGACCGAGTCGTGGCGCACGTGGATGACACGGAGGCCGGCGGCGCGCCACGCATCCAGGAGGCGCAGGCCGGTGTCCGCCATGGCGGGATTGCTGCTGGCAGGCAGGTCGAAGGCCGCTTGGACGTCGATGGCGACCAGGGTGGCGGTGGCGTCGATCTGGAGCATGGGGTGGGCGCTCGCGTGGAAGGTGCGACACGGTGCGGCGTCCCCCGCGCCGGTCTCAACCCGGCAAAATGCCGGCCGCGCCGACGGAGTGCCGCCCCCGATGAAGTCGCTGGACCCGATCGACCAGGCCCTGATCCGCTTGCTGCAGGACAACGCGAGGCTGTCCACCGTCGCGCTCGCCAAGGCGGTCGACCTGTCGCGCAGCGCCGTGCAGGAGCGCCTCGCGCGGCTGGAGCGCAGCGGGGTGATCGAGCGCTACACCGTCCGTCTGGGGCAGGGCGGCGACCCGTTCCAGGCGTGGTTGTTCCTCAGGTACGCGGACGGCTTCAGTTGCGACGACGTGGTCCCGCACCTGGTGGCGCTTCCGGCAGTGCGGCTGTGCCACAGCGTGGCCGGCGAGACCGATCTGATGGTGCTGGTGCAGGTGGACACGCCGGGCGCGCTCGCCGAACTGCGCGAAAGGGTCGCGGCGCTCAAGGGCGTGGACGACGTGACGACGATGACCGTGCTGCGGGCGCCGATCGACCGGCGCTGAGGCGCGTCCCGCCGCGCGCGCCTCAGGCGGCCATGCGGTGCTCGTAATAGGGCCGCTCGCGATCGTCGAGGATCGCGTACAGCGCGCCCAGGTCCGCCGGATCCGGATTCAACCACGCGTCCACGTTTTCCGGCCTGATCGGAATGACGCAGCGGTCGTGGCCCGCCGCGGCGACCTCCGGCGGCGGCTCGTCGGTGATCGCCGCGAACGACAGCAGTTCCTCGCCGTCCTGGCCCGTCCAGCGCGACCACAGGCAGGCGATGAGCATCTCCTGCGGCGGGTCCGGCCGGAACTCGAGCACCACGTTCTCCTCCGCCTCGCCCTCGGCCAGCTCGCGGCCTTCCGCGCGATGCCGGCTGACGTTCTCGTAGAACGCGCTGATCGACACCACCGCGTGCGCGTGGCCGAACTGGCCTTTCCAGAAGCCCTCGAGGTTGTCGCGGCGCGCGTTGTAGGTGCCCGGGTATTTCCGGTCGTAGAACGCGGGCTTGCCCTCGGGGCGGCACTGGTAGCGCATGGGGCGCAGCACGCGCTGGCCGCCCTCGGACACCATCACCGGGCAGTAGTGGCCCGGGTAGATGCGTGAATCGCGTGGCTCGGGTGTCGTCCGTCGCAGGTCGTCCAGGCGTCCGCGCAGCCATTGCACCTTGTCGGTCGCGATGCGGCGGCTCTCGGTCGCGGCCTTCGTCGTGCGGGTGGCCAGCTTGCGTTCGGCATCGGCCAGGCGCTTGCGCTGCTTGAAGAGTTCCTGCTCCAGGCGCGTGGCCTCGTCGCGCTGCCACGCGGCGATGGCGGCGCGGATGTCGTCACCCCTGGTGCCCGGAAAATCCAGAAAGGCGAGTTCCATCGCCTTGCCGAGCCGCGTCTTCGGCTGCGCGTGCCGTTCCCAGAACAGCTTCGCGAACGTCGGCAGGTCCACCTTCGCACCGTGCTCGCGCAGGTAGCGCCGGTAGTCCTGCAGGACCTGGGCGGAGTAGCACATGGGGGCTGGCCCGAAGCTCGGGGGCGACAGCTTAGCGCCCGGCCGGGGCCCGTCCCGTCCACGCAGCACCCATCGGGTGGCCGACCGATGGCTCCGCCCGGCACGCGAGCGGAACCGGGGTCGAACCCATCAATCCAACGGGCAGCCGTCGGGTCCGTTGTTGATGCTGTCGAAGTAGGCCGCGCGGGTGAGCAGGGTGGGGCGCCACTGCGTCTCGATCCGGTTGATCGTGGTGTCGATCACGTGGCCCGTGCTGACGGCGAAGTTGACGTCGGGCGCGCTCGAGTTGAGCAACGCCGCGACCGCGGCCCGCAGCAGGATCCGCGTCGCGCCCGGGATGCCGGTGCCGCCCGTGTAGTTGAGCGCCTGCAGGAACGAGTGGTCGGGCACCAGGGTGACCGGGCTGGTGACGAAGACGTCCCGGAGGCGGCTGTCGGGCGTATAGGGGGCCGGCCAGCTGTCGAAGTGCTGGGACTGCTTCCAGTAGCCCGGGGTGCAGCCTTCGTCGCAGGTTTCGTAGTGTTCGTCGCCGGCGGACGCGGTCGGGGACAGGGTGGCCAGGGCCAGCGCCGCGGAGGCGGCGAGCAGCAGGTGACGGGTGTTCATGGAGGGTCTCCTTCAAGGGGCGCGACCTCCGCCTCCCGTCTCCAAGGGGTCTTGGCGGTACCGCATCGTTGAGGTCGCGGGGAAGGCAACGCCGCCGCTTTTCCGGAGCGGCCAAGGTCCGGTCGAAGGGGCCGGGTTGACCCGGGTTTAATGGGCGGGCGGGTGCAATGGCCGTCCCGAAACGGACACGACGGAGGCTCCCATGGAATTCCCCACCCCCGCCCGATGCGTGCTTGCACTCACGCTGGCCGGCATCGTGGGCGCCGCCCTGGCCCAGGCGCCGGCGCCCGCGGCCACCGCCGAGGACGTGGAGACCGCCCTGCGACTGGCCGGCTACACCGAGATCCGCGACATCGACCGCGACGAGGACGGGTTGTGGCAGGCCGAGGTCAAGGGCGACGACGGCCTGTGGGGCGAGGTCCATGTGGTGGCGGCGACCGGCGAAGTGCTCGCGGTCGACGCCGAGGACACCGTGCTGATGGATTCCGCGCAGGTCACCACCGCGCTCAAGGCCGCCGGCTATTCCGACATCCGCGACCTCGAGCTGGACGAGGCGACGTGGGAAGCGGATGCGCGCAACGCGGCCGGCGCGGCGGTCGAGGTGCGCGTCAACGCGCGCACCGGCGCGGTGATCCACGAGGCACTCGAAGAGGAAGAGGAGGCCGACCGATGATCACCGAACTCCCGGCACCGCCCCACGTGGCCGCGTTCCGCGTGGACGGCAAGCTCACCGAGGACGGCTACGACCAGCTCGTCGAGGCGCTCGAGTCGCGCCTGTCGGCCAACGACCGCATCGCGGTGTTCATGGACATGCGCGGGATGTCCGGCATGACGCCGGCCGCCTTCGGCAAGGACGTCGCGTACTCGGTGCGCAAGCTCGGCGAGTGGCATCGCTTCGCGCGCGGCGCCGTGGTCACCGACAGCGACTGGCTCACCGGGCTGGTGCGCTTCGGTTCGGCGTTCTTCCCGCGCATCGACATGCGCGTGTTCCCGGGCAGCGAGCACGACGACGCGCTCGCGTGGGCCAGCGGGCCGATTCCGGGCGGCGGCGAGCCGACCGGCTGAGGCGAGGCGCCGTCCGCGCTCCGACGACGGGCGAACGCGCCGTGGATCCGGGGAGCCGCGGGTCGGCCTCAGTACGGCCGGGCGGCGGTCACCGGCCGCGGCCGCGCCACGCGGGCGCCGAGCAGTGCGACGGGGATCGGCAGCAGCAGCCCGGGGATGGACACCCAGTAGGGGTGCGCCGGGATCATCGTGACCATCGCGATGACGCCGACGACCACGAACGCGCCGATGATCGCGGCCGCGGCCCGGGGATGCCGCAGCGAGAGCTTCGCCGCCGTGAATCCGCCGGTGAAGGCGCCGGCCAGCCACGCCACCACGACCATCGCCAGGGCGCCGACCGGCAACGTCGAGACCAGGGCGTCCAGCTGCGCCGGATCCATCGGGTCGAGGTCGGCGGGTGGCGGCCAGATCGCGTGGCCCGCCATCTGCACCAGCGTGATCGTGATCCACGCCACCACGATCCCGCAGACGACCGCAAGGAGGGTGCGCCCCATGGTCTTTCCCCGTCGATTGGATGGCCGGCAGCTTCGCGCCGAGCGCCCACCACCGCAAGCCGCCCGCCGATCCGGCGCCGTGGGCCGGCCCCTGCAGGAGCGCACCTCGGGGCGCGAAGCGCGCGACGGTCGGATTCGCGTGCAGAGCCATCGCGGTGCGAGCCCCGCTCCTACAGGGGGTGCGGCTTAGGATGTCTGGGAAGCGATCAAGGAGTCCGCGAATGTCCGCAAACGGAGACATCGCCGTGGTCCACCGCATGGCCACGCCCGAACACACCTGCCCCTGGGGCCTGAAGATGGTCGACCTCCTGCGCCGCAAGGGCTTCGAGGTCGACGACCGCCTCCTCACCACGCGCGAGGCGACGGAGGCGTTCAAGGCCGAACACGGCGTCAGGACCACGCCGCAGGTGTTCATCGGCGGCGAGCGCATCGGCGGCTACGAGGACCTGCGCCGCCACCTGGGGCTCGAGGTGCGCGACCCGAAGGCGACCAGCTACGTGCCGGTGATCGCGCTGTTCTCGATGACCGCGCTGATGGCGCTGGCGACGAGCCAGGCGGTCTTCGGTACCCCGTTCACCGGGCGGGCCATCGAGTGGTTCATCGCCATGAGCATGTGCGTGCTCGCGCTGCTGAAGCTGCAGGACGTGGAGTCGTTCTCCGGCATGTTCCTCGGCTACGACCTGCTCGCGAAGCGCTGGGTGCCGTATTCGTACATCTATCCCTTCGCCGAGGGCACCGCGGGCGTGCTGATGCTGGCGGGGGTGCTGACGTGGTTCTCGGCGCCGCTGGCGCTGCTGATCGGTGGCATCGGCGCGGTGTCGGTGTTCAAGGCGGTGTACGTCGAGAAGCGCGACATCAAGTGCGCGTGCGTCGGCGGCAACAGCCGCGTGCCGCTGGGCTTCGTGTCGCTCACCGAGAACCTGATGATGGTCGGCATGGCGATCTGGATGCTCACCGCCGCCAGGCACGCCCCCGCCTGGTAATCCCCGGACCCTCCGCTGTAGGAGCGCCTCTACAGGCGCGATTGGCATGCGCCATGGCTTCTCGGCGCCCTCGATCCGCCTGGAACCCGTTGGTCTCCGGCTGGGGCATTGCGCGGAATTCCGGTTCGCGGCGCACGCCATCGCGGGCGTAGGCCCGCTCCTACGGGGATCGCGCGTCGTTCGTTGGCCCCTGTGGGCGCGATGCCTGCGGCGGTTGGATTGGCGGGGAAGGCCGTCGCGGTAGTCTGCGCGGCGCCGGCTGGCCGACCCGCGTCCGCGGGCCGCCCGATCGACGCTGGAGACGTGCACGGATGACCACACCGCAGGACCCGATCGAGGGCGGCGCGACCGACGCCGCCGCGACGCAGCCGGCCAGACTCGCGATGGCGGCCAAGCCGTCGCTGTGGTCGGAGGTGCGCGACGCGATCCGCGGCACCGGCGCCGACTACACCACCATCCCGCTGCGCCGGGCGGTGTTCCTGCTCGCGGTGCCGATGGTGCTGGAGCTGGTGCTCGAATCCACTTTCGCGGTCGTGGACATCTGGTTCGTGGCCAAGCTTGGCGCGTCGGCCGTCGCCACCGTCGGCCTGACCGAGACCCTGCTGTTCCTGCTGTACGCGATCGCGATCGGCCTTGCGATGGCGGTCACCGCCGTGGTCGCGCGGCGCGTGGGCGAGCACCGGCCCGATGCGGCGGCCGTGTCCGCGGTGCAGGCGATCGCCATCGGCGTGCTCGCCTCGCTGCCGTTCTCGATCGCGGGCATCGCGTTTGCTCCGGACCTGCTGCGGCTGATGGGCGCCGACGCGTGGACACTCGAGCACGGCGTGCCGTACATGCAGTGGATGCTCGGGGGCAACGCCGTGATCATGCTGCTGTTCGTGATCAACGCGATCTTCCGCGGCGCGGGCGACGCCGCCGCGGCGATGCGCGTGCTGTGGTTCGCCAACGCGCTGAACATCGTGCTCGACCCGCTGCTGATCTTCGGCTGGGGCCCGGTGCCGGGCATGGGCGTGGAGGGCGCGGCCATCGCCACGAACCTCGGCCGCGGCGCGGGCGTGCTGATGCAGCTGTGGATCCTGGTGCGCGGCGGCAAGCACCTGCGCGTGCTGCGCGAACACCTGCGCTGGGATGGCGCGGTGGCCTGGAACATCGTGCGCACCTCGCTGGGCGGCGTCGGCCAGATGATCGTGGCGATGACCTCCTGGATCTTCCTGATGCGGATCCTCGCGGCGATCGGAAGCGAGGCCGTGGCCGCGGCCACGATTGCCATCCGGATCATGATGTTCACGCTGATGCCGGCCTGGGGCATGTCGAACGCCGCCGCGACGCTGGTCGGCCAGAACCTGGGCGCCGGCCACGCCGACCGCGCCGAGGCGGCGGTGTGGCGGACCGGCTGGTACAACATGTCCTACACCGTGCTGGTGTCGGCGGCCTTCTTCCTCTGGCACGACGAACTGATCGGCCTGTTCACCAGCGACCCGCGGATCATCGCCATCGGCGGCGAATGGCTGCGGATCCTGTCGTACTCGTACTTCGTCTACGGCTGGTGGATGGTCTCGGTGCAGGCCTACAACGGCGCCGGCGACACGCGCACGCCGACCTGGATCAACGTGGTGTTCTTCTGGCTGATCCAGATCCCGCTGTGCTGGTCGCTGGCGGTCGCGCTGGGCTGGGGCCACTCGGGCGTCTGGTGGGGCACCTTCGTATCGGAGACCGCGGTCGGCCTGTTCACGCTGTGGCTGTTCACGCGCGGGCGCTGGAAGACCGTCAGCGTCTGAGGCGCGCGGTCAATCCGAACGGTCTGCGACCCAGTGGCTGCGGCTGCCGTCGTCATGGTCCATGTGGAGCTGCTCGGGCCAGCTTTCGGCGATGCGCCAGGCCGCGCGGCCTTCGACCAGCGCCGAGACCGCGGCGTCGGCATCCATCAGCGCGGTGTCCTGGCAGGCCATCATCGTCGAGTGCATCGGGCCGACCACCAGGGTGCCGTCGCCTTCGACGCGGTAGTCGCCGCCGATGTGGTTGCAGCCGCCTTGCAGGCCGAGGTTGCCGTCGGCGAACACCGCCGCGTGCACGGCGCGACCGTTCGGGAACGCGGCATCAATGCGCGATCCGTCCGGGCCGGTCGCGCCCTGGAGGGTCCAGCGCCCGACCTGGGCGAGGGCATCCGGCCCGGGTGGTGCCCCCGGGGGCGGATCGGTCGGCGCGCCGGCGGTGCAGCCGGCGAGAAGGAACGTGGCGAGCAGCGTGGCGGCGACGGGCGCAGCGGGCATCGGCGGATTTCCTCGTGGGACGGGCGCAGCGTGGCAATCGCCACCGTAAGACCCGGTCAAGACCATGCGGGTCGGTGGTAATTTCAGCGGCCCACGACTCGCCGGGACCGCCATGCCGATCGACCACGCGCGCCGCCGCCTCGTCACCGCCTCGCTGGCCACGTTCGCGCTCGTGCCGATGGCCGATGCCTGGGCGATCGAGCCCCCGCTGCCATCCGCGCGGCCGCGACCGCTCGACGCACTCGCCGCCCTCGAGCGCCGGCACGGCGGGCGCCTGGGCGTGGCGATCCTCGACACCGTCGGCGGCCGCCGCATCAACCACCGCGGCGAGGAACGCTTCCCGATGTGCAGCACGTTCAAGTGGCTGGCGGCCGCGCACGTGCTGGCGCGGGTGGATCGCGGCGAGGAATCGCTGGAGCGGCGCATCCGCTACGGCCGGGACGATCTGGTCAGCTACTCGCCGGTGACCGAGCACCACGTCGACACGGGCATGACCGTGGGCGAACTCTGCGACGCTGCGATCACGCTCAGCGACAACACGGCCGGGAACCTCCTGCTGGCGAGTGCCGGCGGGCCGGCGGGTCTCACCGCGTTCGCCCGCGGGATCGGTGACACGCGCACGCGCCTGGACCGCTGGGAAACCGAACTCAACGAGGCCGCGCCGGGCGATCCGCGCGACACCACCACGCCGGCGTCAATGCTGCACTCGATGCGCGAAGTGCTGCTGGGCGACGTGCTGGCGGACGCATCGCGCACGCAGCTCGTCGACTGGCTCGTCGCCACCCGGACCGGCGACCGGCGCCTGCGCGCGGGCCTGCCAGGCGGATGGCGCGTCGGCGACAAGACCGGGACGAGCGGCAACGGCATCGCCAACGACGTCGGCATCGCCTGGCCGCCGGGCCGCGGGCCGCTGCTGGTGACCGCGTATTACGACGGCCGCGCGGCGACGCCGGAGCAGCGCGACGCGGTGATCGCCGACGTCGGTCGCGTGGTGGCTTCGCTGGCAGGCGCGGGAGTCGCCGCGCGTTGAACGATGACGGCCTCGACAATCCGTTCTTCTCGGCGCTCGCCACGCGCCACCGCGCGCTCGCGCAACGGCATGGCGACCTCGCGCGCTACCCGGCGGCGTACGCCCCGTTCCTGGGCGTCTCCGACCCGGCCGTCGATGCGGGCGAAGGACTCGAGGCCCTGGTGGCGCCCGGCGAAACGGTCCTCCTGCTCGGCGTCGTGCCCCGTCCGCCCGCCGGCTGGGTGCTGGAACCGCAGGGCGAACTCGCGCAGATGGTCCGCGACGCGCCACTGGAGATGCCGGCCGGACCCGAAATCGTCCCGCTCGACGACCGGGATCGCGACGACGTGCTCGACCTCGTCGCGCGCGTCTACCCGCACTATTTCCGCGAACGCACGATGGACCTCGGCCGCTATTTCGGCATCCGCGAGGACGGGCGGCTGTCGGCGATGATCGGCGAGCGGCTCGGCACCGCCGCGGCGACGGAACTCAGTGCGATCTGCACCGATCCCGCCTGCACCGGCCGCGGCCTGGCGCGGCGCCTGATGGCACACCTGGCCAACGACCTGCTCGCGCGCAGGCACCTGCCGTTCCTGCACGTCGCGCAGCACAACACGCGGGCGGTGGCGCTCTACGAACGGGTCGGTTTCCGGCGGCGGCGCACGATCCCGTTCTTCGCGCTGCGCCGCGTGGCCGGCTAGGCGGCCGTCGCCACGCGGACCTGGTCGCGCCCGCCATGCTTGGCCGCGTACAGCGCCTCGTCCGCGCGCGCGAGCAACTGGTCAAGCGATTCCCTGCGCGCGAGGTCGGCGATGGCGACGCCGAGCGAGATGGTGAAGCCGATCGCCTCGCCTCCCGGCAGCACGACCCGCAGCGCACCCACGCGGGCGCGGAGGCGTTCGGCGATCTGCACGGCGCGCTCCGCCGCGGTCTCGGGCAGCAGCACCGCGAATTCCTCGCCACCCATCCGGCCGACCAGGTCCTCCTCGCGCAGCGTCTCGCGGCAGGCCATCGCCAGTGCCTGCAGGGCCTGGTCGCCGGCGGCATGGCCATGCCGGTCGTTGACCGACTTGAAGTGGTCGATGTCCAGCATCACCAGCGACGACGGTCGGCCGGTGCGGTATCCGCGCGCCAGCTCGCGTTCGGCCACCTCCTCGAAGAAGCGGCGCGTCGCCACGCCCGTGAGGTCGTCCACGTTCGCCAGCCGTCGCAGCTCGCGCGCCTGGGCCTCGAGTTCGCGCGTCCGTTCGATCACCAGGACTTCCAGCTCCTCCTGGTGGCGGCGGAGCGCGCGCTCGACCGTTTCACGGCGGGCCAGTTCGTGGACGACCATGCCGCGCATGGCGTTGAGTGCGGCGACGACCTCGTCGAGCTCGTCGCCGCGCACCTGGGACGGTCGCGTCAGGGCCAACGGGACGTGCACGTCCCGGATGTGGGCGCCGCGCACCTGCCGGGCCAGCGATTCGAGCGGGCGGAACACGCTCACCCGCAGCAGCCGGAGCAGCAGCAGGGCCCCGACCAGCAGGGTGCTGGAGATCACCAGCGCGATCGCCAGCGCCTGCCGGCGCACGACCGCGAGGATGCGTTCGTCGCCGAGCACGACCGAAAGCAGGCCCAGTTCGAACACCTCGCCCTGTTCGTACCGGAGCGGGAAGGTGCTCACGCGCAGGGCCGGCGCGGCCGGGTCGCCGGCCTCCAGGCGTTCGCCCTCGCGGGTGTCCAGCCGCACGTAGACCACGTCGGAGATGCGGGTCAGGCCTTCGAGCTGCATCCGCACGCTGCCCATGTCGACCTGCCACAGGTCGGCGGCGATGCTGGGCACCGCGCCCGATCCCATTTCATCCACGCGGGCCTGCGCCACGGCGATCCGGTCGCGGTAGGTATCCACCAGCAGCAGCGCGCTGGCCACGAACGACACCAGCAGGCTCGCCACCAGCATGGTCGCCGCGATGCGCGGGCTCAGCGAACGGCGTCGCGGGACGGGTTGCGCGGTCACGGCCCTTCCCCGGGGAAGGGCTCCCAGAGCGCGGGTCTTGCCTGCAGGAACGCCTCGGGCAGGGCGGGGTTGTCCAGTGCGATCCGGCGGGGGCGCTCCCGTGCCAGTTCGGCGAGCGCCGCGCCGTAGGTCAGGTCGAACAGCCGCTGGAAACTGCCGTCCTCGATCGCCCGTTCCAGCCCCGTCTCGATCGCGCCGGCCAGGGCGGTGTCGTCGGGCGCCACGAAGAAGTAGAGCGCGGAGGGGTAGGTCAGCAGCACGCCCGGCTGCACGCGGAGCGCCATGCCCGGGCGCGCGGCCAGTTCGGCGTGCGGTTCGCCGATCGCCCGGGGCAGGTAGTCGACGCGGCCGAGGTCGAGCATCCGGAACAGGCCGTCGTAGGTCGCGCTGGCGACAACGGGGATGCCGTTGTGGCGCAGGATGTCCAGGTCGGGCCAGTCGTGGCCCTGCACGCCCAGCAGCGCCGCCAGGTCGTCGCGGTCGCGGACCGCCGCCAGCCGCTGGTCGCCCTTGCGCACCATCAGCACGCGCCAGCCCATCACGCCACGGTCGATCGGGATGCGGATCGCGCGCAGCCGGGCCTCGCGGGCAATCGACGTCACCGACCAGACCACGTCGAGATGCTCGCCGCGCTCCAGCAGGCGCAGCGCGCGGGCCTGCGACATCGCCGCGGGGCTCGACCGGAGGCGGTAGTCGCCGCCGCTGCGCTGGAGCGCGAGCGTGAGCACGGCGAGCGGATAGATCTCGCGGACGTCACGGGCGGACTGCCGGAGCGGGTGCACCACGACGACGGGACCAGCCGCGGCCGCCGCGCCCGGGCACCAGAGCAGCAGGAGCGCGACCAGTTGCCACAGCATCCGTGGGTGTCTCTGGCGCATGCGATGCATTCTAGGCACCGTGCGCGGAGGATTGGGGGTGGGCATCTCGACTCGACCGGATGGCCGCCCTCGCAGCAACCGTTCACGCCCGTCGCACGCGGGCGTTGCGACAACGCGGTGCTGTTCTCGACGAGGAGGCACGCCATGAGCACCATCCCCGGATCCGGCCCGGCCCGCCAGGCTGCACGCGAAGTCGCCGGCTGGGTGCCGCCGCTGGCGCGCATCGGCTACGCGGCGAAGGGCATCGTCTACGGCATCGTCGGCGTGATCGCCGTGCGTGCGGCGACCGCGGGCGGCGGGCCGCGCGGCAGCACCGAAGCCCTGGCGACCCTGGCCGACGAACCGGGTGGCCGGCTGGTCCTGCTGCTGATCGCGCTCGGCCTGCTGGGTCACGTCGTCTGGCGGCTCGTGCAGGCGATCCTCGATCCGGAACATCCCGGTCGTGCCGACGGCAAGCGTGTCGGCATGCGCCTGTTCTACGTGGTGTCCGCCGTGGTGTACGGCGCGCTCGGCTGGACCGCGTGGCGCCTTTCGCGGGGCGCGGGGGGCGGTGACGGGGACGGCCAGGAGATCTGGATCGCGAAGCTGCTCGCGCAGCCGTTCGGCACGTGGCTGGTGATGCTGGCGGGGCTGGGCGTGGTGGGCTACGGCGTGCACCAGCTGGTGAAGGCGTGGAAGGGCGACGTGAACCGCAGGATGGAGGGCGCGGACGCGGCGACGCGCGGCTGGGCCCGGACCATCGGCCGCATCGGCACCGGCGCGCGCGGCCTCGTGCTGCTGCCGATCGGCTGGTTCGTCTTCCGGGCCGGGCGCTACTACAACGCGAGCGAGGCGGTGGACACCGGCGAAGTGCTGCGGATGCTCGAGCGCGGATGGCTGCTGGCCGCCGTCGGCCTCGGCCTGCTGGCCTACGGCGTCCACCAGGTGCTGAAGGCGTTCCATCGGCGGATCGGCCGGCCGGCCTGACGACCGGCGGCCTGCCCCGCCGCGGGCCTGCGTTGGCCCGGGTGCGGGGCGTCGGGAGGACGGGAGGTCCGGGGATGGCGAAGATCGTGCTCGCGCCCGCGCTCTCGCGCTGGCTGCCGCCGGAGGCGGGCTCGGGCGCGGGTGGGCTGTCCGGCGAGCGTGTCCTCGGCGCGGAGGCGGCGACCGTCGCCGACGCCCTGGCCGCCGCGTTCGCGGCCCATCCCGAGCTCCGCGGGTACGTGCTGGACGAACAGGGCGTGGTCCGCCACCACGTGGCGGTGTTTGTCGACGGGCGGGCATTGCGTGACAAGCACGACCTGTCGCAACCGGTGGGTCCCGATGCCGAGATCCACGTGATGCAGGCCCTGTCCGGGGGTTGAGGGACGCGCCATGGCCGATACGTTGCTGCTGTCCACGCGCAAGGGACTGTTCGTGCTCGATCGCGGCGCGGGGCCGTGGCGCGTCGCCTCGACGCACTTCCTCGGCGACAACGTGTCGATGGCGCTGGCCGACCCGCGCGACGGCCAATGGTACGCGGCGCTCGACCTCGGGCACTTCGGGACCAAGCTGCACCGGTCCGCGGACCGCGGGGCGACCTGGTCCGAGTGCGCCGTGCCGGCCTACGACGCCGGCGACGTGGTCGACCTGGGGGACGGCAAGCCGGCGCAACCCGCCACGCTGAAGAAGATCTGGTCGCTGGAGCCCGGCGGCCCGTCGCAGGGTGGGCGGCTGTGGGCCGGCACCCTGCCCGGTGGCCTGTTCCGTTCGGACGACCACGGCGACAGCTGGGTACTGGTCCGCGACCTCTGGCGCCATGCCGAGGCCGGCGAGTGGTTCGGCGGCGGCTACGACTGGCCCGGCATCCACTCGATCTGCGTGGATCCGCGCGATCCGGATCGCCTCCACGTCGCCGTCTCGACCGGCGGCGTGTGGCGCACGGACGATGCCGGCGGCCAATGGATCCAGTGCGCGCACGGCATGCGCGCGGAATACATGCCGCCCGAGCGCGCCCGCGAGCCCGGCATCCAGGACGTGCACCGGATGGTCCAGTGCCGCGACATGCCGGAGGAGTTCTGGGTGCAGCACCACAACGGCGTGTTCCGGAGCACGGGCGGGGACGCGTGGGAGGAGATCGACACCGTCCGCCCCTCGGTGTTCGGGTTCGCGGTCGCGGTGCATCCCGCCGACCCCCGGACGGCGTGGTTCGTCCCGGCGGTGAAGGACGAGAAGCGCTACCCCGTCGACGGGCGCCTGGTGGTCGCTCGCACCCGCGACCGGGGCGCCAGCTTCGAGGTGCTGTCCGAAGGCCTGCCGGCCGCCGCCAGCTACGACCTGGTCTACCGGCACGGCCTGGCGATCGACGCCACGGGCGACCGGCTCGCCTTCGGCTCCACCACCGGCGGCGTCTGGACGAGCGAGGACGGGGGCGACCACTGGCGCCAGTTGCCGGAACGGTTGCCACCGGTCCATGCGGTCGCGTTCGCCACCTGAGGGCGGCGCGGGCGCGGTTCATCGGCGGTTTGGTCCCCGGCCGGGGAACGTGAATAGACTGGCGTGCGCCGTGGCGTGTCCGCGGCCCGACCGTCGTGCCTGGAACCCCGGATGTCGAAGTTTCCCCTCGTGACCACCTTCGCCCTGCTGCTCGTCGCCTGTGGCGACGGTCGCGAGGTCGAAAGTGGTGCGCAGTACGGCGACGACGCCGCGGCGGACGTGGCCACGCAGACGGCCGCGCCGATGGACGAGGGCGCGGTGGCGAGCGAGCCCGTCGAGGGCACCATCGCGCTGCCGGCGGGCGTGGTCGACTGGTCCGAGGTGCCGCTGGCCTCGGGCACCGCGCGCATCGACTGCACCGTCGCGCTGGACGATCCGCGCGCCGCGGCGCCCGGCGACGCGCCCGCGGACGACGCGGCGACGCCCGGCGATGCCGTGGCCGATGCGGCGCCCGAAGGCGAAAGCGGCGGCGGCGACGGCGACGCGGTGGACGGCCCGCTGGCGGTCGAAGGCAGCAACGGCGAGGGCGAGCATGCCGCGCAGGCGGGCGCGAGGACCGCGGCGGCCGATCCCGACGCGATGCTCTCGCCGCTGGTCTCGCTCGACCGCGAGTCCATCGAGGCCGCGCTCGTGCCCTGCGTGGACGCCGGGGCGATCCGCCTGCACTACCGCGGCAAGATCGAGCACGACTTCACCGCGCTGATGCAGCGGGTGGCCGAGGTCGCCGACGAGGCCGGCATCCGCCAGCGCCTGCTGGACATCGATTCCACCGGCGGCCACATCGAGGACGCGATCCGCTCCGGCGACGCGATCGCCGAAGGCGGCTGGACGATCCGGGTCCGCGAAGGCGCTGTCTGCCACAGTTCGTGCGTGCTCGTGCTCGCCGGCGGCGACATGCGCCTGGTCGCCGGCCGAGTCGGCGTGCACCGGATGGTGCGCATCGGTTCGTCGGCGACGTCGCGCGCGGAACTCGACCGCGAGCTGCGCGACACGCTGCAGGAGATGCGCGACTACCTGCAGCGCAACGGTGCGTCGGCCACGATCGCGGACCTGATGACCACGGTGCCGAACCACGGCCTGAAGCTGCTGACCGGCTCCGAGCTCGACGCGTTCGGCCTGACCGGCCGCAACGCGGCGGAAGAGGACCTGCAGCGCATCGAGCTCGCGCGCCGCTGCGGCGAGGACTTCGTGCGCCGCCGCGATGCGTTCTTCCGCGCGTTCCGCGCGCGCTGCAACACGGTCGAGGGCGGCGTGGACGAGGTCAACGCGTGCGCCGCGGGCCTGGGCGACCGCTACGGCTTTCCCGACGACCGTTGCCCGGAGGACGGCCCCGTGCCCAGCCAGGCGGCGGCGCTCGTGCGCCTGGAAGAGCGCTACGCCGACGCGCGCGCGGACGCGGACCGCCCGGGGCAGGGCGGGCTGCGCTAGCGGCCGCCGCCTCCGCCGCCGCCACCGCCGCCGCCGGAGAAGCCACCGCCGCCGCTGCCCGACGAACTGCCGGGCGGCGTCGATGCGGACGCGATCCGCGCGTCCATCGTCTTGCCGACCGCGCCGGCCAGTTGCCCCAGGCTGTCGAACCGGGTGCCGTGGTACCAACCGATGCCGCGCGTCGCGGCCTGGGCCGCCTCCACGCCGACCGCCTCGGTGAAATGCCGGGTCCACGCATCCTCGACCTCGAGCGCGACGGCATACGGCAGCAGCGCTTCGTAGCGCGCGGCGTCGAGCACGGGTTCGGCATCCGGCCCGGCCATGCGCGCCAGTTCGTCGCGCTCGGCGACGCCCAGGTAGCGGCGGAAGCCTTCGATGGTGTCCAGGAGGCGCCGGCCTTCCGGCGTCGGCGCGCGCACCGCGAAGCCGAACACGATCACCGTGAGCAGCATCAGCCCGCCGACCGCGAGGATCAGCGGCACGCCATGCCCGCCGCTGGTCACGCCCGCCAGGACCGCGCCGGCCACTGCGATCGCGACCGCGATGCCGACCTTGCCCCCGTTCAACCGGAACATCTCCGGCTGGTAGCGCCGGGCCAGGCCGGACGCATGCGCCTGTCGCGTCGCCTGGAGCGTGCGTGCGTTCGCGTCGTCGAGCTCGAGCGTGTCTCCGCCGGCGAACAGGCCTGCGAACAGGGCCCGTTGCGCGGGATCGTCCGCGACACCCGCCCCCGGACGCCGCTGCAACGTCCACCTGTCTTTCAACAGGCCCTTGTCGCGGTCGATGTCCACGTGCCCCGCGACCGCGAGCGCCAGCAGGTCGGCCGACACCGCGCGCGTGTCGTGGCCCATGCGCTTCATGTAGCGCAGGCCGGCCGGGGAATGGCCCTCGGGTGGGTCGTAGCGGACGATCACCGTGCCCGGTGCCGGGTCGCGCCCGACCTTCCGCCACGTGCGGATGCAATAGGCCAGCAGCAGGGCGAGCGCCCCCAGCGCGACGAGCACGCCGAGGTTGTCCGACAGCAGCCGAGCGGTCTCCTCGACGGCGGTCGGCGCCGTCACGACGCCCTTCGGGAACGTCAGCACCACGGTGAAGCCTTCGCCGGGTGCGAGCGGTCCGGTCAGCGTCCAACGCGCGGTGCCGGGTGCGGGCAATTCCGCCGTGTACGCCTGGCCGCGCGCGCCCTGCCTACCGGTGTAGCCCTCGGCGGAGAGGCGGTCCACCGGGACCGGTTCCGGCAACCGCGCGACCACCGTGCCAGCCTCCACCGGGAACGCCCAGCCGGTGCCGATCGCGTTCCAGTACAGCTCGTCGTGGTCCTCGAAGAACCCCAGCTGGTGCGTGGTGCGGTAGCGGAGCGTGTAGGTGTACTCGGCGGGCACGTCGAGGAACCCGTCGTCGCCGGTGTTGATGCGCACGCCATTGCCGCGTCGTTCGGTGAACCAGGGCTCAGGGCGGCCGTCGCGCAGCACCTCGACCATCTCGAACCCGGCCGACACGCGGTTGCCAAATCGGTCGCGGTAGCGCGTGGGGAAGTCGCGGTAGATGCCGCGCCGGATCTGGTTGCCTTCGGCGCGCACGGTGATGTGTTCGGTGACGTCCAGGCCGCCGCCTGCGCGGATGTCGACCTCGCTGTCGTAGCGCAGGATCCGTTCCTGCGCCTGCACCGCGCATGCCGCGGCGAGGGCGAACGCGAGGGCGACGGCGACCTGCGCGAGCCAGCGGCCGGGTCCACGGCGCGCGGCGCTCATCGATCGAATCCCACGGCGGGCGCGGCGTCGGCCTCGTCGCCGGCCTGGAAGAAATCCGCCTCGTCGAACCCGAAGGCGCGCGCCACGGCGACGTCGGGCACGCGCTGGATCGTGTCGTTCAGGTCGCGCGCCGCGCCGTTGTAGAAGCGCCGTGCGTACTGCAGGTGTTCCTCGACCTCGACCAGGTCGCGCTGCAGCGCGAGGAAGTTCTCGTTGGCCTTGAGGTCGGGATACGCCTCGACCAGCGCCACCAGCCGGCCCAGGGCCTGTTCCAGGTCCTTCTCGACCCGGCCCAGCGACGCCGGATCGCGCAGCGACAGCGCCTGCGAGCGCAGCTCGGTCACCGCCGTCAGCGTGGCCTGCTCGTGCCCGGCGTAGCCGCGCACCGCCGAGACGAGCTGCGGCACCAGGTCGTGGCGTCGCTGCAGCTGCACGTCGATGTCCGCCCAGGCCGTGCGGACCTGGTTGCGCAGGCGCACCAGCCGGTTGTACGCGGCCACCGCCCACGCGAGCACGGCCGCCACCACGATCAGCACGATCCACATCACCGGCGTCCCCCCTTGGATGCGAGGCCGATCTTAACGCCCGCGGCCCGGTGGCTCAGTCGCGCACCGCGATCCGCGCGCCCAGCGCCTCGACCACCTGCCCGGGGCGGATCTTCGCGGTCTTGCGCGATTCCACCGCGCCGTCCACGCGCACGCCGCCGTCGGCGACCAGGTGCTTGCCGGCGCCGCCGCTGTCCACCAGCCCGACCAGCTTGAGCAGCTGGTTGAGCTCGACGAAGGGGCGGCCCTCGAGGCTGAAGTCGATCGCGTGCATTTGGGGCTCCGGACGGGGCGTACAGCGTCGCAACGGGCGCGCCCGGGCACAAGCGCGCGGCATGTTCACCCCGGAGCGCGCACAATACGCGCCCCCCGCGTGCTGGATTCCCCATGACCGACGTCCCCGGCCAGGCGGCCCCGTCGCCGCGTTTCGCCGACCTCGGCCTGTCGCCCCCCGTGATGGAGGCCGTCTCCGCGGTCGGCTACGAGTCGCCGTCGCCGATCCAGGCCGCGACCATCCCCGCGCTGCTGGGCGGCCGCGACGTGCTGGGCCAGGCCCAGACCGGCACCGGCAAGACCGCGGCGTTCGCGCTGCCGGTCCTGTCGATGCTCGACGCCACGGCGGCCGGCCCGCAGGCGCTGGTGCTGGCGCCGACCCGCGAGCTGGCGATCCAGGTCGCCGAGGCCTTCCAGACCTACGCCGCGCGCATGCCCGGCTTCCACGTGCTGCCGATCTACGGCGGGCAGGGCTATGGCCCGCAGCTGTCGGCGCTGCGCCGCGGCGTGCACGTGGTCGTGGGCACCCCGGGGCGCGTGGTGGACCACCTGAGGAAGGGCACGCTCGACCTGTCGAACCTGCGCTGGCTGGTGCTCGACGAGGCCGACGAGATGCTGCGGATGGGCTTCATCGACGACGTCGAGGCCGTCATCCAGAAGACGCCGGAGTCGCGCCAGGTCGCGCTGTTCTCCGCGACCATGCCGCCGCCGATCCGGCGCATCGCGCAGACCTACCTGCGCGATCCCGTCGAGGCGACCATCGCGGCGAAGACCACCACCGGCGCGAACATCCGCCAGCGCTACTGGTTCGTGCGCGGGCTGCACAAGCTCGATGCGCTGACGCGGATACTGGAGGCCGAGCCGTTCGACGCGATGATCGTGTTCTCGCGCACCAAGTCCGGCGCCGAGGAACTGGCCGGCAAGCTCGCCGCGCGCGGCATCGCGGCCGCCGCGATCCACGGCGACATCGACCAGCGCCAGCGCGAGCGCACGGTGCAGCAGCTCAAGGACGGCGAGATCGACGTGCTGGTGGCCACCGACGTGGCCGCGCGCGGACTGGACGTGGAGCGCATCAGCCACGTCCTCAACTACGACATCCCGTACGACACGGAGAGCTACGTCCACCGCATCGGCCGCACGGGCCGGGCGGGGCGCAGCGGCGAGGCGATCCTGTTCGTGACCCCGCGCGAGAAGGGCATGCTGCGGGCGATCGAGCGCGCGACGCGGCAGCCGATCACCGAGATGGCGCTGCCGAGCGTGGACATGGTCAACGACCGGCGCGTGGCGAAGTTCCTCGGCCGCATCACCGACACGCTTCAGGGCGCCGGCGACACCGACGACCTGGCCCAGTACCGCGACCTGGTGATGGCGTACCAGCGCGAGCACGACGTTCCGGCGGCCGACATCGCCGCGGCGCTGGCGAAGCTGTTGCAGGGCCGCACGCCGCTGCTGCTGCCGCCGGAGCGGGCGCGTCCGGAGCCGGCCGAGCGTGCGCCCCGCGGTGACGGGCCGCCGCGCGAGCGCCCCGCGCCGCGCGAGCGCCGCATCGACAAGGGGCCGCGTGCGGCGCCCGAGGCGGGCATGGAAACCTACCGCATCGAAGTTGGGCACCGGCACGGCGTGAAGCCGGGCAACATCGTCGGCGCGATCGCGAACGAGGCGGACCTGGAAAGCCGCTACATCGGCCGCATCGACATCCACGACGACCATTCGCTGCTCGACCTGCCCGAGGGCATGCCGCGCGAGCTGCTGATGCACCTGAAGAAGGTGCGCGTGGCCGGCCAGCCGCTGCGCATCGCGCTGGCGGGTGATGCAAGCGCGGGCGGCGGCGCGGACCGCCCGCCGCGCGCCGCGAGGCCCCATCGCAAGGGGCCGCCGCGCCGTTGACATCGGGCGTGTGGCGGTCGAGTCGGCCAGTCGCGGGTTCGCGCCTGTAGAGGCGCTCCTACGGTGGTTGGGGGCGCGATGGACGACCCGCGCACGCACCTCCGTAGGAGCGGGCCTACGCCCGCGAAGTGCGCGAACGACCAGGACGCGTGGCCGCAGCGGCCGCCGACGGAACCACGGACGTCGCGACCGACGGTTCCGCGGGTGATCGCGCCTGTAGAGGCGCTCCTACGGTGGTCATCGGATCCCCGCAGGAGCGGGCCTACGCCCGCGATCGGCGTGCACGACCGGGACGCGTGGCCGCAGCGGCCGCCGACCTAAGCACGGACGTCGCGACCGACGGTTCCGCGGGTGATCGCGCCTGTAGAGGCGCTCCTACGGTGGTCATCGAATCCCCGTAGGAGCGGGCCTACGCCCGCGAAGCGCGCGAACGACCGCGGCGCGCCGTCGCGCCGGCGCGGAGGCGGGCGCGTGGTGGTATCTGGATCCCGTAGGAGCGGGCCTACGCCCGCGATCGGCGCTTGCGGTGAAGCCTGGTGCTCAGCGCTGGTTGGCGGAGAAGCGTCCCGGTCCGAGCAGCGTGACCGCGATGGCCGAGAACAGGAACATGCCCTGCAGCTCCAGCGCCCAGCCCCCGCTGCCCGTGAGCCGGCCGATCTCGCCCATGTGCGCCAGCCAGATCGCGAACAGCATGTTGACCGCGACCAGCGTCCCGCCGATCCGTGCATGGAAGCCGGCGATCAGCATCAAGGGCGCGACCACCTCGCCGATGTAGACGCCCCACGCGAGCATGCCGGGCAGGCCACGCGCTTCCAGCATGTCCTCGATGCCGCCCGCGCCGCCGCGCAACTTGGCGATGCCATGCAGCAGCACCAGGATGCCGAGTGCCACGCGGAGCACCAGCCGCCCCACGTCGTGTTCGGTACTCGCGTTGCTCATGTCGTGCAGGCCCCCTTGGATTGGCGACGGATGATCGCCCGGACTCAGCGCAGCGACAAGCGCAGCAGGATGCCGTTCCAGGCCAGCAGCACGTCGTCGCGCCGGATGGCGTCGACCACCAGTTCGCCGGCGCGATCGCCCTCGCCGAGGCGCTGGCCGTCGACGATCACGAATCGACGCGCGGGTTCCTCCGACCACATGTGCATGCTGACCTTCAGCGGCGGCAGCGCGCGACGCTGCACCGGCGTCAGCTCGGCGAGCGTGAGCGGGGCGCCGGTCGCGGTTGGCGGAGGCGGGGGCGCGACTGGCGCGGCCTCCGCGAGTGGCCGCACGCTGGAAGCCGCGGGCACCGTGGACGGGCCGGACGCCCCCGCAACGGCGTCGGCGACGGTCGGCGAGGCACGGGTGTCCCTGTCCGCGTCGCGCTCGACGGCCGCGTCGGTGTCGGCGGTGGCGGCGACGGGCGGCGTCGCGACGCTGCGGACTTCGCCCGCGCCCGGAGCGATGACGATGTCCGCCACGGGCGCGGTGTCGGTCGCACCGGCGGCAGGGGACACGTCGACCGTGTCGGGCGGCGACGCGGATTCCAACGGCACGGTGCCCCACGGACGCGCCACGAGAAGCCACGCAACGGCCAGCGCGAGCAGCAGCAGCGCAGCGCTCGTCCATGCGCGGTTCCAGCGCGGCGCCGCGATGGCATGGCGGCTGGCGACCGGCGGCAGTTCGGTCTGCAGGTCCGGCGCTTCGCCGCGACGCCGCTCGGCTTCCGACTTGCGCAGCGCTTCCAGGATCAGCGACATCAGCGCGGATCCCCGAGTTCACGCGCCAGGCGCGGGCCGTCTTCCGCCACGCCGAGCGCCATCAGCGTCTCCGGGCCGGCGATGCCGTCCGCGGCCAGGCCGCGGGCCTGCTGGAAGCGCAGGATGGCCTGGCGCAGTCCGGCGTCCGACAACGCCCGGCCGGGCATGCCCAGCCGGGCGAGGATCCAGTCGCGCGCGGGTCCGGTGGGCGCGGTGGCCGAACCGTCCGCCCATGGCGCCAGCGCCTGCGGACCTCGCCAGGCGGTGACGAAGCGCAATGCGCCGGCGCGCTCGAGCACGCTGCGCTCGACCTCGCCCTCGGCGTCCCCGAGCCGCACCCGCGCCCGGGTCGCGTCCAGTCCCGTGAGCAGCACCCAGCGATCGGCCGTGTCGTCCATCGCCAGCAGCGCGGGCCGCCCGAGCGTCGCGATCCGTTCGGCGGAGGCCCGGCCCTGGACGCAGTACAGGCCCGGCGCGAGTACCGGGATGCAGGCGCGCCCGGGCGGCAGCGGCGCGCGGGCGTCGTCCGCGTCCCACCGGGCAAGCAGCGCGCGCCACGCCAGTTCGGGCGCGGGTACGCCGGCGAGCACCTCCTCGAAGTCCGCGACGGTCCAGGCGGCGATCGCGGGCGGCGGCGCCACCGCTGCGGTCGCGGGCGCCGTCGCCGCCGCTCCCGGCACGTCCACCGCACCCGGGGCGGCGGTCGCGTCGTTCCCGCGTGTCCTGGACAGCGCCAGCACGAGGGATGCCGCGACCAGCGCGACGCCGGCCAGGGCCAGGGCCGAACGCAGGCGCCAGGGCGGCCGGACATCGCGGGGCCCGCCCAGCGCCTCGTCCGCGGCACGGTCCACCGTGCGCGCGTCGATCGTGGCCAGGTCGCGCGCATAGCCCGCGAGCAGGGCGCGTTCGGCGATCACGTTCACCAGCCGGGGGACGCCGCCCGCGCGCGCATGCACGCACCTGACCGCCCGGGCGTCGAACGGGAACCGTTGGCCGCCGGCGACCCGGAAGCGGTGGCGCATGTATGCGCCGGTCTCGTCGGCGTCCAGCGGCGTGAGGTGGAAGCGCGCGGTGATGCGCTGCGCGAGCTGGCGCAGGTCCGGGCGCGCCAGCAGGTCGCGCAGTTCCGGCTGTCCCAGCAGGACCACCTGCAACAGCTTCTGGGTGTCGGTCTCGAGATTGGTCAGCAGGCGCACCTGCTCGAGCGCATCGACCGACAGGTCCTGTGCCTCGTCGATGATCAGCACCACGCGCTGGCCATCGGCGTAGGCGCGGAGCAGGTAGGCGTTGAGCGCGTCGACGAGCGCCTTGCTGCTGCCGCGCCGGCCCGCGATGTCGAGGTGGAGCTCCTCGCAGATCGTTTCCAGCAGTTCGACCGGGCCCTGGCGCGGATTGAGCACCAGCGCCACGCGGGTGTCCGCCGGCAACTGCTCGAGCAGCAGGCGGGACAGCGTGGTCTTGCCGGTGCCGACTTCGCCGGTCAACTGCACGAATCCGCCGCCACCGCCCTTGTCGATGCCGAAGGTCAGGTGCGCCAGCGCGTCCCGGTGCCGCTCGCCGAGGAAGACGAAGCGCGGGTCGGGCGTGATCGAGAAGGGCGGCGCGTCGAGGCCGTAGTGCGCGAGGTACATCAGGCTGGCGGGACGGGCGGACGGAGGCCCGGCCGGTAGCCTGCCACATCGCGCGCCGCACCGCGCCACCCGCGGATCGCCTGCAGGGCCCCGTGGCCCCGCCTCCCCGTAGGAGCGCACCTACGTGCGCGCTTGGCGCAGGTGGCTGGTGTCGCGGGCCGGGCCCGTTCGCGGGCGCAGGCCCGCTCCTACGTTTGGACGATCGCCCCGTAGGCGCCATCCGTGATGCGGGTGCTTCAGTCGACAATCGCCTTCGCCTCGGAGGTGGCCAGCGTTTCCGGATGCTCCAGCCGCCGGGGCCGCACCAGCAGCGGATGCACGAACACCGCGGCCAGGATGATCGCCACGCCCACGTAGAACACGTTCGCCAGCTCGTGCTGCTCGCCCAGCAGCACGATCGCCAGCAGGATCGCGTACACCGGCTCCAGGTTCACCGCCAGCTGCGCCGAGAACGCGCTCATGTGCCGCAGCGCGACCAGGGACAACGCGAACGGGAACAGCGTGCAGGCGAGCGCGAGCAGCAGCAGGTACACCGCGTCCATGCCCGCCGGGACGACCAGCAGCGGACCGGCGAAGGCCGGGAAGATCGCCGGCATCAGCGGCGCGAGCAGGGTCAGCGCGGCGGTGCCGGCGGCCAGCTCGATCGCGGTGATGGTCAGCGGATCGCCCTGGTCGCCCACCGTGTCCACCAGCCGCTTGTTGAGCGATCCGAAGAAGGCGACGAACAGCGCCGACAGCGCACCGACCACGATGCCCAGCCGCATTTCGTCCGGTACGCCGCCCACCACGAAGGCCACGCCCGGGATGACCGCGATGCCCAGCATCAGGTCGCGCGGCCGGAACCGCGTCTTCGCCAGCCAGGGTTCGACCAGCGCGGTGAACACCGTCGCCAGCGCGATGCAGGTCGCGGCGACCGAGGCGTTCGCCAGCTTGATGGCGCCGTAGAAGGTCAGCCAGTGCAGGCCGACGAGCACCCCGATGCCGACGTACGCCCACAGCAGCCGCGTCGGCATCGCCCGCAGGCCGCGCCACACCCGCGGCACCAGCGCGAGCGCGGCGACCACGAGCAGCATGCGCCACCACACCAGCGGCAGGGCGGGCAGGGTGATGAGCTTGCCGAGGATGGCGGTGAAGCCCCAGAGCAGCACGCAGAAGTGGATCTGCAGCTGGGCGCGGGCGGTGTCGGTCAGGGGCATCGGCATAGTGTTGCAGAGGCGCGGCCGCCGGTCCCGGCCGCCGGCCCGTCCATGCGTGGAATGGTGATTCCCGCCGCGGAACCGGTCGCCGCACTACCGCGCGCCCGGGGTGCCGGGAGACAATGCGCCGCCCCGCGTCCGGAAGTCCGACATGCCCAGCGCCGACCCCCGCGCGGCGACCCCCGCGACCACGCCGAACGCACCGGTGCCCGCCGATGCCGCCGCGGGCCTGGTCGCCCCGGTGCAGGCCTGGCTCACGCCCGTCGAGCTGGCGGTCCTGGCGGCGATCTGGGGCGCGTCCTTCATGTTCCAGCGCATCGCCGCGCCCGAGTTCGGGACCATGGCCCTTGCCGAGCTGCGCCTGGCGTTCGGCGCGCTCGTCCTGCTGCCGTTCCTGTGGCGCGACCGGGCCGCGATCGCGCCCGGCCTCTGGCCGAAACTGGCGCTGATCGGCGCGATCAACTCGGCGGTGCCGTTCGCGCTGTTCGCGTGGGCCTCGCAGCATGCCCCGGCCGGCATCGTGGCGATCACCAATGCCACCGCGGTGCTGTTCACCGCGCTCGTCGGCTTCATGTTCTTTTCGGAGGCGATCGGCTGGCGCCGCGGCGCCGCGCTGCTGGTCGGCTTCGCCGGCGTGGTCGTGCTCACCGGCGGGAAGACCGCGGGCGCGACGCTCGGCTGGGCGGTGGCCGCCGGATGCGCGGCGGCCTTCATGTACGGCATCGGCGTGCACCTGCTGCGCCGGCACCTGGCCGGCCTGCCGCCGGCGGCGGTGGCCGCGGCGACGCTGTCCTGCTCGGCGCTGCTGCTCGCGCCCATGGCCGCATGGCAATGGCCGGAGCGTGCCGTCTCCATGCCCTCGTGGCTGTCCGCGCTCGCGCTCGGCGTGCTCTGCACCGGGCTGGCGTACGCGCTGTACTACCGCCTGGTGCAGCGCGTGGGGCCGGCGCGCGCGGTGAGCGTGACCTACCTGGTGCCGCTGTTCGCGGTCGGCTGGGCCTGGTGGCTGCTCGACGAGCCGCTCACGGTGCCCATGGCGATCGCCGGGGCGCTGATCCTGGGCAGCGTGGCCTTCAGTCAGCGCGCCGCGCGCTGAGCGCGACGCGCCGGCGGCCGGGGCGGGCCGCTCAGCGGATCGGCTCGCCCAGCATCAGCTGGCGCACGAAGCGCACCGGTGGCGCGCCGTAGGACAGCACGCGGTCGTGGTAGTCCTTCAGGTCGAAGGCCGCGCCCTGCTTCGCCTCCCAGGCCGCGCGCGTGTCGAAATGTTCCTGC
This sequence comes from Luteimonas pelagia, assembly GCF_054776035.1. Classification (NCBI taxonomy): domain Bacteria; kingdom Pseudomonadati; phylum Pseudomonadota; class Gammaproteobacteria; order Lysobacterales; family Lysobacteraceae; genus Luteimonas; species Luteimonas pelagia. The sequence goes on from NZ_BAAHCG010000002.1 coordinate 285,341, forward strand.
GCGCCGACGAAGTAGGTCGCCAGCTGGCCCGACGACAACTGCGCGCGCGTCCACTTGCCCTCGGCTTCGCGCTCCTGCTGGAAGGTCTGCCGGACCATCAGGTCCATGGCCTGTTCCTTGGTCCAGTTCTCGACATGCACGCCCTGGTCGAGGATCGCGTTGGCCACCGCCCGGGCGTAGAACTTGAGCTGCATCAGGCGGAACAGCGGGTCGCGGTCCAGGTATCCCGCGTCGGCCATCATCCGCTCGGTGTAGACGGCCCAGCCTTCGGCGAAGGGTCCGGAGCGGAGCACTGCGCGCAGGACGGACGGGTGGTCGGCCGAATGCGCGCCCTCCAGGTAATGCCCCGGCATCGCCTCGTGGATGGTGAGCACGTGGATCAGGCGCTTGTTGTACTCGCGCAGGAACGAGTCGACCTGCGCGTCCGTCCAGTCCTCCGGGATCGGCGAGATCGCGTAGTAGGTGTCCAGGCCCTTGTCGAGCGGGCCGGGCGAGTCCGCGTAGGCGACGGCGAAGCCGCGCTGGAACTCCGGCATCAGGATGATCCGCACCGGGTCCTCGGGCACGGTGACCAGGTCCTTCTCCCGCACGAAGCCGGTGGCCACGTCCAGCGTGTGCGTGGCGAACTCCACCACCTTGTCGCGGTCGGGCTTGTCGGCGTACGCGCGTTCCAGGGCGGCCTCGATCACCGCCTGCTGTTGCGTGGCGTCCGGGGCGTCCGGCATCGCGGGCGCATCCGGCGAACCGGCCAGCACCTGGCGCGAGACGTCGTACATCTCCGCGCGCACGCGCGCCAGTTCGTCGACCGCCCGCTGGCGGATCTCCTGCCGCGACAGCGAGGAATTGAGCGAATAGCGCAGCTTCTGGTCATAGAGCGCGGCGCCGATGCGGAAGTCGCCGCCGGCGTGCGGCACCAGCGTGCCGTCGAGCCAGGCCTGGTGCTCCTCGACCGCGGCGCGCGTGGTGGCGATGGCCGCGTCGAGCCGGGTTCGTTCGTCGCCGGACAGCGCGTCCGCGTTGGGAACGATGAACGTGTCGATCAGCGTGAGCACGCCCTTGTTCTGTTTCGCCACCGTCTGCGCGTGCGTCGGCGGGACGCGCGCCGGATCGAGGTTCGCGCGCGCCTGCGCCAGCAGCACGGGCAGCTTCTCCATGCGCGCGGTGGCCGAGCGCATGCGGTCGGGCAGGGGCGCGAACTCGCGCGCCATCAGGCTGTAGATCGCACCGCCCGCCAGCGCGCTGTACATCTGCGGGTCCCAGGCCCAGCTCTCGAAGGTCTCCAGTTCCCACAGCCGGCCTTCGAGGTCGTTGCGCATGATCAGGGCGTCGACCTGGTTCTCGCGCGACAGGGCGTCGCGCTCGATCGCGTCCAGGCCCGCGAGCAGGGACCGCGCCAGCGCGGCCATGCGCGCCCGGCCGGCCGCGCTCCAGTCGTCCAGCTCGGAATCGAAGCGGTGGTCGCCGATCCCGGTCGCGGCCACGGGGGCCAGCGCCAGGCCTTCGTCGAGGTAGCGGGTGGCCAGCGCGGCGAACGCGGCATCCGCCGCGGACTCGGCGGGCTCGGCGACGACCGTGTCGCCCCCCGTCGCGGCGGGCGTGCCCACGGTCTGGCAGCCGGCGGTCATGGCGGCGAGCAGGGCGGTGGCGAGCACGGTGAGGCGCTTCGGCATGGGGTGCATGGCATCGGTCCGGGTCGGGCGGCCCCGCAGCATAGGCGGGGCGTGCCGCCCGCGCATCGTGCAGCGCGGTAGCATCGGCGTCCCACGCCGGACGGGACGGGACCATGGCCAGGCATGACGGAAGCTGCCACTGCGGGGCGATCGCCTTCGAAGTCGAGGGCGAGATCGGCACCGTGATCGACTGCAACTGCTCGCTGTGCCGGCGGCGCGGCGGACTGCTCGCCTTCTTCCCGCGCGAAGCGCTCGTGCTGAAGACGCCGGAGACGGCGCTGTCGACCTACACCTTCAACAGGGGCCATATCCGCCACCACTTCTGCGCGACCTGCGGCATCGCGCCCTTCGGCGAAGGCACCGACCCGCGCAGCGGCAAGGCGATGGCCGCGGTGAACGTGCGCTGCCTGCCCGGCGTCGACCTGGACGCGCTCGAGGTCAGGAAGTACGACGGCGCGTCGGCCTAGGGCGGCATTCGGTCACGCGGAGATGTGCCCGCCGCCGTTGACGTGGATGATCTGCCCGGTGACGTAGCTGGCGTCGGCCGAGGCCAGGTACACGTACGCGGGCGCCACCTCCGCCGGCTGCCCGGCGCGCTTCATCAGCGTGTCCTTGCCGAATCGCGCGACGTGCTTGCGGTCGAAGCTGGCGGGGATCAGCGGTGTCCAGATCGGCCCCGGCGCGACGGCGTTCACCCGGATCCCGCGGTCGGCCAGCTGCTGCGCCAGCGAGAAGGTCAGGGCCTGGATCGCGCCCTTCGTCGCCGCGTAGTCGATGAGCGTTTCGTGGCCGCGCGTGCCGGTCACCGAGCCGGTGTTGATGATGCAGCCGCCGTCTTCCAGGTGGGGCGTCGCGGCCCCGCAGAGGTGGATGAACGAGAAGACGTTGGTCTCGAAGGTCGTGCGCACCTGCGCGGGCGTGAGTTCCTCCGGGGCGTCCACCGGGAACTGCATCGCGTGGTTGTTCACGAGCACGTCCAGGCGCCCCAGGCCCTTGACCGTGCGTTCGACCACGCGCGTGCACTGCGCCGGCCGCTTCAGGTCGCCGCGCAGCAGCAGGCAGGCCTGGCCCTCCGCCTCGACCAGACGCCGGGTCTCCTGCGCGTCACGATCCTCCGACAGGTATGCGATGGCCACGTCCGCGCCCTCGCGGGCGAAATGCACCGCCACCGCGCGGCCGATGCCGCTGTCGCCGCCTGTGACGAGGGCCACCCGCCCCGCGAGGCGGCCGCTTCCCTCGTAGCCGTCGCGGATCGTGACCGGTTCGGGCCGCATGCGGGACTGGCGCCCGGGTTGCCGCCGCTGCGTCTGCGCCGGCTGCCGCGCCGGCTTCGCCGTGGATGACGCGGCGTCCTTGCGGACGGGGCGCTCGCGCTTGGACCTGCCTGCCATGGGCACCTCGCGGGATTGGGGCGCTCGCAGTGTGGATGCGGCCCCGGCAACGCGGAGTGACAGGCTCAGGCGTCGCGCAGCGCCTGCCAGTGGGCGACCGGCTGGGGGCGCCCGTAGAGGAAGCCCTGCCCGCAGGTGCATCCCATGGCCACGAGGGCGTCGTGCTGCGTTTCGGTTTCCACGCCCTCGGCGACGATCTCGATGTCCAGGGCGCGGCCGAGGGCGAGGATGGCCTCGATCATCGCCGTCGCCCGCCTGGGGTCGGAGTCCAGCGCCGCGGTGAAGCTGCGGTCGATCTTGATCGCGCGCAGGGGGAACCGGTGGACGTGGCTCAACGACGAATAGCCCGTGCCGAAATCGTCGAGCGCCGCGCCGACGCCGGCCGCGTCCAGCCTGTGGAGGGTGTCCACGACCTTCGTCGGCTCGCGCAGCAGCGTGCCCTCTGTCACCTCCAGGCGCAGCCGCGCCGGGCTGAAGTCCGTGTCCTTCGCCAGCGCGAGCAGGCGGTCGCTGAAATCGTCGTACCGGAACATGCGCGGGGACACGTTGAGGCTCAGGCACGCATCACCCGTGACCAGCCCGGCGGCGCCGCGCATCGCCGCCGCGTACATCTTCCAGTCGATCGCCTCGATCAGCCCGCTGTCCTCGGCGACGCCCAGGAACTCGCCCGGTGCGAGCAGCCCGCGCGCGGGATCGCGCCATCGCACCAGCGCCTCGTAGCCGATCGTCGTCCGGTCGGACAGGCGCACGACGGGCTGCAGCCAGGGTTCGAACTCGTCCGCGTCGATCGCGCGGCGCAGCGCCTGCTCGGTCTCCAGCGCGTCCATCGCCGAATGCTGCATCGCTTCGTCGTAGAGCTCGAAGCGGCCGCGCCCGGCGTCCTTCGCGCGGTACAGGGCGATGTCCGCGTCGTGCAGGACCTGGTCGCTCGCGGTGTAGGACGCGTCCACGATCGTGATCCCGATGCTGGCCGACACCTGCAGCCGCCGGCCGCCCGCCTCGAGCGGCGCGGACATGCTCGCGAGCACGCGCTGCGCGACCTTGGTCGCGGTCTCGGGCATCTGCACGTGCTCGAGCAGGATCGCGAACTCGTCGCCCGCCAGCCGGGCGACGACGTCCGGCTCGCGCACGCACGACGCCAGCCGGCGCGCGACCTCCTCGAGCACCGTGTCGCCGGCGCCGTGCCCGAGGCTGTCGTTGAGCAGCTTGAAACGGTCGACGTCCACGTACAGCAGCCCGAACCCGGCCGCATCGCCGCGGCGAACGCGCGCCAGCGCCCGTTCGATGCGGTCATGCAGGTAGCGGCGGTTGGGCAACCCCGTGAGCGCGTCGTGCATGACCTGGTGCTGCAGCTGCGCCTCGATCCGCTCGCGCTCGGCGATCTGCTCGCGCAACTCCGTGGTGCGGACCTCGACCCGGCGCTCGAGGTCGGCATTGGCGCGGCGCAGCAGCTCCGCGGCCCGCCGGCGCTGGAGGCTGTTGGCGACCTGGGACGCGACGAACGTGAGCAGCTCGACGTCGCCCTGGTCGTAGGCGTCCTCCGACTCGTAGCTCTGCACGACGATCGCGCCCATCGGGCCGTTGTCGCCCGGCAGCGGGACGCCCAGCCAGGCGCGGGTCGGCGTGCCGACCATCGACGCGGCGATCTCGCCCCGCTCGACCAGCGCCTGGCCTTCGGCCGGCCCGATGCGCAGCGGCGCGTTCGTGCGCAGAACGTATTCGGTCAGGCCACGGCCCGACGCCCGGGGCGACCAGTCGCGCTCGAACGCATCCTCCGCGTAGGGGAACGACACCAGGCGTCCGTCGTCGGAAAGCAGTGCGACGAAGAAATTCCGGGCGTCGATCAGGCCGCCGATGACGGCATGGACCTCGCGGTAGAAGGCCTCCTTGTCGGTCTCGCCGTCGGCGTCGCCGCCCGCGAGCGCCGCGATCCGGTAGAGCGCGGCCTGCAGCAGTTCCCCGCGCTGGCGCTCGGCGACCTGCCGCTGCAGTTCCTGGTTCGTGTCGGCCAGGCGCGCGGTGCGCTCGCGCACCTGCTGTTCGAGCGCGTCGCGGCCGCGGCGGCGTTCAAGTGCGGTCAGCACGTGCTCGGCGACGAACGACAGCAGGGACATCTCGCCCCGCGTGTAGCGCTTGATCGGCTCGTAGCTCTGCACGACGAGCATGCCCTGCACCTCGCCGTCGCGCAGCATGGGCACGCCGAGCCAGTCGAAGCTGTCGGCGCCGTGCAGGTGCAGGGGGCCATCGACCTGCGTGGCGAGCTCGCTGGCACGGCCCATCAGCGGGCGCCGGCCGCGCACCAGGTGCCAGCTCAGCCCGCGCTCGATGTCCGCGAGCCGGAACTCCTGCCCGTGCACGGGCCCGGATTCGTCGACCATGTCGACGTAATAGAGGAATCGCAGGCTGTCGCGCTCCTTGTCGTACAGCGCGATGTAGAAGTTCTCCGCGTACATGAGCTCGGCGACGATGCGGTGCAGGTGCCGCAGCATCTCGTCCATGTCCAGGTCGGAGCCGGCGAGGTCCGCGATCGCGTAGAGCGCGCGCTGGAGCTGCTCGGCCTGCTCGAGGCGGGCGATGGTCGCCTGCCGTTCCTGCGCCGCGAGCACTTCGCCGAGCCGCGCGCCGGCGAGCGCCCGGGCCTCCGGCGGCAAGGCCACGCCGCGGGGCGCCTGCAGCACGGCGATCCCGCCCCTGCCGTCGTCGTGCAGCACGCGCATCCCGACCGACGCCTCCGCGTCCGCGTCGTCACCGGCGCGATGCGCTTCCAGCGCCGCCGCCACCGCATGGCGGAGCGCGGCGGGATCGCCCGGGGGCAGGGCGTCGAGATCGCCGGGCCAGTCGGTGGCCCACAGGACGCGGGCGTCGGGTCCCGCGTGGCGCAGCACCGCCTGCGCGACGTCCGCGGGCGTCGTGGCGGTCAGCAGTTCATGCGCGAGCGCGTGCACGGCGGCGGGCACCGGGCCCCGGGGCGCGGTGGTTGCCGGTTGGGCATTCGGCCGTCGATCCTGCGTGGTCTGCATGCGCCTCCCCCCGAAGGCGGCGGGACGTCAGTCCTCGCCTTCCTCGAATTCCAGCAGCAGGTCCATGTCGAAGGCGAGCGCCTCGGCCGTCTGGCGCGCCTTCCTGGCGGTGGATGGATTCGGCGCCTCGATCTCGATCGCGTGCACGTCCGGCCCGCCGACGTCGCTCAGTCCGGCGGAACTCGAGTCCGCGTCGTCGAGGTGGGGCATCAGGTCGTCGACCTCCTCGACGTGCTCGATCCCGTCCAGGCTTTGGAGCAGGTTCATGAACGCGCGTGCCCGGTCCTCGCTGCCCGTGACGCGCAACCGCAATGTCGGCATGGTCCTACCCTCTGTGGGCCGCGCCGTGCGCGGCGTGGAACATCAAAGGCTAGGGATCGGCGGGCAAATGCGATGTGACGAACCCCGGAGTTTTGGCCATCCCGGCACCGGGTGCCCGGCCTTCGCTGCCAATGTGTGCCGCCGATCTCCGCGTCAGGGCGCCTCGCGCACCGGGACGGGCACGTTGCACAGGTCGATGTGGCCGGACGGGCGCTTGTACCAGTCGTCGCGCCGGTTGCGGCGGGCCTCGACGAGTTCCGCGAACAGCGGGGTGTCGGTGCGCAGGACCTGCACGTCCGTGCGCTCGGCGGCCGGGACGCCGGATGCCAGCCGGATGGACCGGATCGGCGTCCGGCGCGCGGGGTCCTCGTAGAACCCGAGGGCGCCGGTGCCGCGCGGCAGCACCGAGAGCAGTTCCATGCCCTGGAGCACGCGGCCGACCGTGGTGATGTTGCGGTCCAGCTGCCGCGGCGACTGGCCGATCACCACGTACAGCTCCGTGCCGTTGCTCGAATCGGCGCCCATGTCGCGGCCGGCGCCGAGCGTTCCGTAGCAGTGGGCGAGCCAAGCCTGGCCGGTGGCGGGATCGCGCGCCGCCGGGAAGCCGGCGCTGAAGCCGACCTCCGGCGCCCAGCCGTCGAGGTCGGGCAGCACCGTGAAGGGCAGGCCTTCGGCGGGCGTGGTGAATTCCGCCGGCAGCGCGCCGCGGGCGTCGCCCAGGGGCCTGCGGTCGGCGTCCGCTTCCGCCGCGTCGCCCCACTGGACGACGAAGTTGTCCTGCGACCGGTTGATCGACAGCCCGTCCCAGTAGCCGCCGCGGGCGAGGGCGCGGATGTTGGCCACGTGCGCTGGCGCGAAGCGCGGCGCCAGTTCGATCACCACGCGGCCCGCGTCGAGCTCCATGTACAGCACGTCGTCCGGATCCGGCGTGCGCCAGTCCGCGTCGCTGGCCGCCTCGAGGATCTCGCCCATCGTGCGCGCGGGCGTCGCGTCCGGAGCGGGCTCCGCGATCGTGGCCGCCTGCGTGCCCGTGCACGCACCCAGCAGGGTGGCCAGGGCGAGGCCGAGGGGGGCGTGGACGGCGGGACGGGTCATCGCGGCGCTCCGGATCGTGGAGGCCGCATTGTGCACGACGGGCCGGCGGACCCGGCCGCGTGGCTCAGGCGCCGTCGGCGGCGGCGATGAAGTCCCGCACCCGCGGGTAGACCTGCGTGCGCCAGCGTCGGCCGCTGAAGATGCCGTAGTGGCCGGCGCCCGGAACGGTGTAGTGGTCGCGCGCGCCGTCGTCGACGCCCGTGCACAGCGCGTGCGCGGCGCGTGTCTGGCCCTCGCCGGAGATGTCGTCGAGTTCGCCCTCGATCGTCATCAGCGCGGTGTCGCCGATCGCCTCCGGCCGAACGCGCTCGCCCCTGACGTGCCACGTCCCGCGCGGGAGCGCGAACTCCTGGAACACCGTGCGCACGGTGTCGAGGTAGTACTCGGCCGGCATGTCGAGCACCGCGTTGTACTCGTCGTAGAAGCGGCGGTGCGCGTCGGCGTCGTCCAGGTCGCCCTTGACCAGGTCCTGGTAGAAGTCCCAGTGCGACATGAAGTGCCGCTCCGGGTTCATGGCCATGAAACCCGCGTGCTGCAGGAAGCCCGGGTACACGCGGCGCCCGCGCCCCGGATAGTTCGGCGGCACCAGGTGGATCAGGTTGGATTCGAACCACCACATCGGCTTCTGGGTGGCGAGGTTGTTGACCGCGGTGGGCGACTCGCGCGGGTCGATCGGCCCGCCCATCAGCACCAGCGAACGCGGCACCGGCTCGCCGCGCGCGGCCATCAGCGACACCGCGGCCAGCACCGGCACCGTCGGCTGGCAGACGCTGACCACGTGCACGCGGTCCATGCCCGCCGCCCCGCCGATCACGCGCAGGAAGCGCTCGATGGTCGCCACGTAGTCGTCAAGCGTGAACGCACCGGCCTCCGCCGGCACCATGCGTGCATCGACCCAGTCGGTGATGTAGACCTTGTGGTCCGGCAGCATCGTCCTCACGGTGTCGCGCAGGAGCGTGGCGTGGTGCCCGGACAGTGGCGCCACCAGCAGCACGCTCGGCTGGCCGCGCAACGGCCCGATGCCCGCGTCCCGGTCGGTGTAGCGCTTGAAGCGCAGCAGCCGGCAGAAGGGCGTCGCGTCCACCTCGCGCTCGACCACCGGGTGCGCGACCCCGTCGATCTCCACCGAATGGATGCCGAACTCCGGCTTCTCGTAGTCCTTGCCGATCCGGTACAGCAGCTCGTTCGCCGCGGCCACGCGCTCGGACCCCGGCAGCCGGGACATCCAGCTGCCCGCCTCGGAGAACGCGCGCGCGTTGGCGTCGGCCCAATACGTGAAGGGCGCGAGGAACGCGCGCCCGAACTCGTGGAACTGGTAGAGGAACATCGGCGGCCGTCGATCTACGGGTGCTGCGCCGCAACATAACCGATCGCGCCGACCGCGTTGTGAACCTGTGCCCGGTTCCGGAAGCCCGCCGCGGCGGATTCAGCCCGGCACTTCCAGCGCCGCCACGCGGCCGGCGAGCGCCGGCGACAGCCAGCAATGCGATCCCAGGGGCCGGAACCCGACGGCCTCGAACCGCCGCCGGTAGAACGCCGCCGGCCGCGCGAAGAACCCGTGCCCGTCCCCGATCGCCCCGTCCCCGCGCGCGAAGGTCTCCAGGAACGCCACGCCCCCGCACAGCTCGGCCAGACCCGCCAGCCCACGGTCCAGCTCCCGCGCAGGCAGGTAATGCATCACGTCGCTGCACACCAGCAGGTCCACCGGCCCGCACGGCCGCAGTTCCGCGAAGTCACCGAACCGCGCGTAATGCACCCCGCGCCGCGCCGCGAAGCGCCGCACCGCGTACTCGCTCGAATCGAACCCCAGGTACGCCACGTCGGGCCGCAGCTTCCGCAACGGCGCCCGCCACGCCCCCTCGCCACACCCCACATCGAGCACCGACCGCACCGGCCGCTCCAGGTGGTACTCCGCCGTCGCCACCGCCAGCGCCACCTTCCGCGCCAACCGCGCCGCCCCGCCGATCCCGCCCCCGCGGTACCAGCGATCGAAATACGCCTTGTCGTACTGCTTTTTCTTCGCCATCAGACGTGCCCAAATTCCGCCGCTCTTGATCGAGTGTGCCGCGAAAACGGGCAGGGGAGGACGTGCGATACCGCCACGCGGGACCGTTCGCGACATGGATGTCGCGACCGAGCCTCCATGGATGGATTCACGGCGTGTCCCGTGTGGCGGTTTCGTACGGCCTCGCCCCCGGAATGTCACCGGTGCCGCGACTCGGTGCAAACTCTGCGCAGCACTCGCCACGAACCGGGGACAACAGCATGCAGGCCTACTTCTGGACCAAGACCGCCCACCTCGTCTTCGTCATGGCCTGGATCGCCGGCGGCTTCTACCTCCCGCGCATCCTCATCAACCTCGTCGAAGCCGGCGATCACCCCCAGGTCCGCGACCGCCTGCTCCTCATGGGCCGCCGCCTCTACCGCTTCGGCCACGTCATGTTCGGCCTCGCGTTCGTCCTGGGCCTCGTCCTCTGGCTGCATTTCGGCATCACCGGCGCCTGGCTGCACGCCAAGCTCGCCCTCGTCGCCCTGCTGCTCGCCCACTTCATCGTCGCCGGACGCTGGCTCAAGGGTGCCGCCGCCGGCCGGACGTTGCCCACGACGCGCACCCTGCGCTGGTTCAACGAGATCCCCGTGCTGCTGCTGGTCGGCGTCGTCTACCTCGTGCTCTCCAAACCCTTCTGACCCCCGGGCCGCGCGTCAGCGCGCGGCGCGCTCGAAGTCGGCGGGCCGCGGCAACTCGACCGGCACCCCGTCCGCGTTGCACGTGCCCGCCGCGCACAGCCGGTCGCGCAGGGCCGGCGTCGCCTGCACCAGGAAGTGGAACAGCACGTTCTGCTCCACGCTCCCGCGCACGGCCGCCGCGCCCGGCCCGCGCGCCCAGACGCCGACGTCCTCGCCACCGTGAGTCTCCGCGCGCATCGGCACCGTGGCCTGCTGCCGGTAGCCGACCGCCGTGGTGTCCGCGTCAGAGGGATCCGAGCGCGCGCCCGCGATCGCCCCCGGCCCGTTCGCGTAGCCCAGCGTCGTGTACGGCTTGCCGTCGTCCGCCAGCGCCGCCGCGTCCGCGCCGGCCTCGCGCACCGTGCCGAGGATCGGATTGCCGCGCGCCGGATAGCCCGCGAACGTCATCACGTGCGAATGGTCGGCGGTGACCAGCACCAGCGTGTCGTCGCCCGTCATCGCGTCCGCCACGGCCACCGCGTCGGAAAAGGCGACCGTCTCGCGCAGTGCCCGGTGGGCGTTGCCGTCGTGGTTGGCGTGGTCGATGCGTCCACCCTCGACCAGCAGGACGAAACCGTCGCCGTCGCGCTGCAGCCGCGCGATCGCCGCGCGCGTCATGTCCGCCAGGCTGGGGACGCCCTCGCCCCGCTCGGTCTCGTAGGGCAGGTCGCTCGGCGCGAACAGGCCCAGCACCTTGTCCGCGCCCGACGCCGTGGCGAGTTCCGACGCGTTCGCGACCAGACGGCCGCCCGGATGGCGCGCGCGCCATTCCGCGAGGAGGTCACGCCCGTCGCGGCGCCAGCCGTCCTGGTCGGCGGGAACGAGGACCTCGCCATCAGGCAGGAACGGGCCCCATCCCCCGGCCAGCGCGACCTCCGGGCCATCGCCGAACGGCGTCCCGACGAACTGGGCCGCGATGTCCGCGCACCCCGCGGCGCGCGCCTCCGGCGCCATGCCACTGTCGGCCTCCCAGCCGCGGTGCGGCACGTGCGCGTAGGTCGATGCAGGCGTCGCGTGCGTCAGGCGCGTCGTGGTGACGATGCCCGTCGCCAGGCCGGCGCTTTCGGCGAGCTCCAGGATCGTCAGCAATTCGTTGCCGGGCGTGCCCGCGCAATCGCCCTCGGCGACGCCCTGGCCGACGCCGACATGCCCGATGCGGGTCTTCGCGCCGGTCGCGATCGCGGTCATCGTGCCGGCCGAGTCCGGTGTCTGCGCGTCGGTGTTGTAGGTGCGCGAGAGCGCGGTGTGCGGGAAGCGCTCGAACGCGAGCTGGTGCTCCTCGCCCGGGGCGCCCCCGCGCTGCCCGGCGAGGATCCGCGCGGCCGCCACGGTCGGCAGGCCCATCCCGTCGCCGACGAACACGATCACGTTGCGCGCATCGCCGCGCATCGCGCCATTGGCGGCGGCGCGTGCGGCGCCGGCGCGATACCACCAGTCCGCGCTCTCGCCGCCCGGGCGTGAGATGGCCGGGACGTCGACGGGCGCGACGCCGCCCTGCCGCGGGCCGGCTGCGATATCGCGCGGCGTGGACGTGCCGGCGCAGGCGGCGAGCAGGGCAGCGGCCGCGGCCGGGGCGATGCGGGTCGGACGCATTGGAAATCCATGTCGTTTCGCGGCCGGGCATTATGCCGGCGGTCGCCGGCGCCCGTTCCGGCATGCACGCCGCGTTCCCGCGCGTGACGCGACGATCGGCGCCCACACGAGTGCCGGGGGCGCCGATGCCAGGCCAACGCGAACTTGAAATGCGCTTCCTCGCCGAGCCGGCCGACGTGAATTACGGCGGCAAGGTGCATGGAGGGGTGGTGATGAAGTGGATCGACCAGGCCGGCTACGCGGCCGCGGTCGGGTGGAGCGGGCGCTACTGCGTGACCGTGGCGGTGGGCGGCATCCGGTTCCTGGCCCCCGTGCGCATCGGCGACCTGGTGACGGTGCGCGCCACGCTGGTGCTCACCGGCCGCAGCAGCATGCACTTCTCGGTCGAGGTCTCGGCGCGTGACCCAGCGCAACCTGGTGCGGCGCGGCTGTGCACGCACTGCATGATCGTGTTCGTCGCGCTCGACGGCGCCGAGGGCGCGCCTGTCGAGGTGCCGTCCTGGCAGCCGGACAATGACGCGGACCGCCGCCTCGCGGACTACGCGCGCAAGGTCATGGCGCTGGGCAAGGGCATCGAGGAGACGATCGAACAGGCCAGGGCGGGGGCGTGACCCCACCTGCCCGGGGGCCCGGAACGAAGAAGGCCGCCCGGTGGGCGGCCTTCGCGCATTCCCGTCGGCGCGGGTCAGCTGCCGGTCGCGACGATCCGGCGGCCCGACATGAAGCGGCCCGCCCAGTAGCCACCGTCCAGGCGCGAGACCATCACGTCCTTGCCGCGGCTGGGCGCGTGGACGAACTGGCCTTCGCCGACGTAGATGCCGACGTGGTCGACCTTCCCGCGGCGGCCGAAGAACACCAGGTCGCCGGCGGCCAGCGCACCGCGCTCGGCGACCAGCTGGCCGGTGCGGGCCTGGTCGCGCGACACGCGCGGCAGGTCGATGCCCAGGGTGGTGCGGAAGACGTAGCCCACCAGCCCGCTGCAGTCGAAGCCGCGGTCCGGCGACGTGCCGCCCCAGCGATAGGGCGTGCCCAGCAGGGCGAGGGCGCGCTGCAGCAGGCTCTGCACGCGGCCCGCTTCGGCGGTGCCGGCCGCATTGGCGGTGCTCGACGTCGTCTGGGACGGCAGCATGTGCGTCACGTCGCCGCCGGCCATCGGGGTGCGGTCGGGCAGGGCGGGCGCGTCGGCGCCGTAGGCCGGTGCCAGCGCGGCGAGCGCGGCGGCCTCGTCGGCGGACATCTGCACGACGGGCGCGGCGACGGCGGGCGCGCCGAAGACGGCGAGCGCGGCGGCGAGGAGGAGACGGTTCGGGGCCAGGCGGGCCTGGCGGGCGGCGGAGCGGCCGGGGCGGAAAAGGATCGTCACGCGGCGGTCACTTGATGAAAGTGGCGTGATGGTGCCCGAGGTTTCGGCCCCGTGGGTTCAAATTCCGTTAAAAATTCGTGAACCCGAGGGTGGCCCGGTTCACGTTTTTCGATCGCCGGGGTCAGTCCAGGACCCGCCGGGCGCCCGTGTAGTGGTCCCGCCAGTACGGCCCGTCGAGGTGGTCCAGGCGCACCGTGCCGCCCGTGCTGGGCGCATGGACGAAGCGCCCCTCGCCCACGTAGATGCCCACGTGGAAGACCTGGCCGCCGCGCCCGAAGAACACCAGGTCGGCCGGCGCCAGCCGCCGGGCGTCGACCCGCGGTCCCTGGTAGGCGGCGAGGGCCCGCGAGGTGCGGGGCAGCTGGAGGTCGAGCATGTCGCGGAAGACGAAGTTCACCAGGCCGGAGCAGTCGAAGCCGCCGTCCGGCGTGTTGCCGCCATAGCGGTAGGGCGTGCCGACCAGGCCGATGGCGCGGATCAGCACCGCGTTGGCCGCCGCCGGATCGGCCGGCGCGACGCGTGCCCAGTCGCCGCCGGCGTGCGACGTGGCGGGGGACGGGGCGCGGACCACTTCGCCGCCGCCGCAGCCGGCCAGGAGTCCAATCGCCAAGAACGCGGCAGCGCGCATCGCCGGGGCGCAGGGGCGGACGGAGACAACGGCGCGGCGCGCCCGCGTTGCGGTGGCGCGTGGGGGGCCGGGATAATGCGTGGCCCGGGTGGCCTTCGGGTTCGCCTGCATCGCGGCCGAGTGTGGCCGATCTCCCGCGGATCCGCCAAGTGGCCCGGCAGCACCGTCGCCGGCCCGGCTTCCGCCATCCCCGAACGAGACCCCCGCATGAAGATCGAGAAGGACCGCGTCGTCCGCTTCCACTATTCCGTCAACGAGCAGGCCGCCCACGCGTCCGGCCAGCCGGCGATGGAATCCTCCGAGGGCCGCGACCCGCTCGCGATCCTGGTCGGCCACGGCAACATCATCCCGGGCCTGGAGGAAGCGATGGAAGGCCGCGAGGCGGGCGAGAAGTTCGGCGTGGACGTGCCCGCCGGCAAGGCCTACGGCGAGCGCCGCGACGGCCTCTCGCAGCGCGTGCCCAAGAAGCACTTCGGCGCGCAGAAGCTGTCGCCGGGCGACCAGGTGGTGCTGAACACCAACTTCGGCCCGCGCGCGGTGACCATCCAGAAGGTGGGCATGACGGTGGTCGACGTCGACCTCAACCACCCGATGGCCGGCAAGGACCTGCATTTCGACATCGAGATCGTCGAGGTGCGCGAGGCGACGGCCGAGGAGATCGACCACAAGCACGTCCACGGCGAGGGCGGCCACCAGCACTGATCCGCGCGTCCGGGAAAGGTGCCCCGCTTCCGCGAGGTCGCGGGGCGCATCGGCTTCGTGGCCGAACCCGCGCGGGCGGGGCCCGGCGGTCCCGGTCGTGTTGCGTGTGCCCTGTCGGCATCCGCGCGGCAGTCGAGCCGGGTGCAGGCCGGCGCGCACGCGCACGCGTCAGGTCAACGGGCTAGTAGTCCCACTGTTGGCCCCAGCAGCCGAAGTAGCCGGCGGGGACGCCATCGACGTCCCATGGCCCCTGGACCGTGCTGACCGCCAGGGGCAGCGCGGCGTAGCCCGAGCGCCAGACGACGTTCGCGCCGTTGTCGCAGCGGCGCCACAGGATGTCGGCACGCCCGTCGCCGTCGTAGTCCCCGGAGCCGACGACGTCCCAGAAGGGGAAGTCGCTTCCACCCTGTGTCGCGACCGCGCGCTGCGTGGCCGAATTCGCCGCCAGCCAGATCGTGTTCCTGCCGGTATAGACGTTGTGCCACAGGACGTCCGCCTTGCCATCTCCGTTGTAATCACCGGTGCCGAAGATGAGCCAGGCGTTTCCGGACACGTTCGTCACGTCCTGCGCATTGGCGGCGACGCCGGAACGCCAGATCACGTTCTCGCGCGTGTCGTAGTTGTGCCACAGGACATCGTCGCTCCCGTCGCCGTCGAAATCGCTGTTCCCGAACACGAGCCATGACCACCCGACCATGGCGTGGACCTTCTGGCGGTTCGCGGGATCGGCCGAGCGCCAGATCGTATTGGCGCCCGTCGCGTTGTTCCGCCACAGGAGATCCGCCTTTCCATCGCCGTTGTAGTCGCCCGAACCGACGACGGCCCACTCCAGGTTCGTCACCGCCGGGACGCGCCGGGGCGTCGCCGAGTTGCCGGAACGCCAGATGATGTTCCCGCCGGTGGACGTATTCCGCCAGAAGACGTCCGACCGACCATCGCCGTCGTAGTCGCCCGTGCCTTGGACCATCCAGTCGGTGGACAGCGCCGCGATGGCCTGGCGCGTCGTTGCGTCCGCGGACAGCCAGATGGTGTTGCCACCCTTGAAGCGTTGCCGCCAGAGGATGTCCGATCTCCCGTCACCATTGAAATCGGCGCCGGCGAGGGGCAGGGGAAGCGAAAGCGTGGCCAGGCCGGCCAGGGTGAAGGCTGCTGCGATCGTTCTCATCGTCGACGTTCCTTGTGGTCGCCCCCCGGCGGTCTCGACCGGGCGCCCCGCGGCAGGGATGTCCCGCAGGGGACAAGGCCGACGGTGCGTCCGGTCCTGCCAGCCAACGCCGCTCGATGGGCGGGGCGGCCAGCCGTCACGGGCCCGCGGTTCCCCCCGGCACGGCTCCCGGAAGGAAGTGCGTCCCGGTGCCCGTGGTGGGCGTCGGCGGGCGATGGCAACATCCGCCGTCCTGCGACGCGCCGGGGAGGGCGCATGTCCACGTCCACCCGGCTGGCGCCGGTCGCGCCCGGCGAGCGCATCGAGGCGCTCGACGTGCTCCGGGGCTTCGCCCTGCTGGGCATCCTGCTGATGAACATCGAGGCCTTCGTCGGCCCCGTGTTCGGCACCTATGGGGGGCTGGATCCCGCGCTCACCGGCTGGGACCGGGTCGCCGACGCGCTCGCGTACGTGCTGGTGCAGGGGAAGTTCTACCCCCTGTTCTCGCTGCTGTTCGGGATGGGGTTCGCGGTGATGCTGGCACGCGCCCGCGGCGCCGGCAGGCCGTTCGCCGGGCCGTACCTGCGCAGGACGCTGTCGCTGCTGGCGATCGGGTTGGCCCATGCGCTGCTGGTCTGGTCGGGCGACATCCTCGTGACCTATGCACTGGTCGCGCTGGTGCTGCCGGTGTTCGCGGACACGCCGGTGCGCCGGTTGCCGCGCTGGGGCGTGGTGGTGGCCCTGCTGCCGGCGGCGGCCGCGCTGGCGGGCGGGCTGGCCGGGACCGCTGCACAGGGCGATCCGGCCGCGGCCGCCGACCTGGCGCGCGAGCTGGCGGCGCTGCAGCGGTCGATGGACGACGCGGTCGCCGCGCAGCATGCCGCGCAGGGCGGGACGGACTACTGGGCGGCCGTCACGCGCCGGGTCGAGGACGTCCGCCTTGTCCTCGGCTACCTGCCCGTGACCGGCGCGTCGGTGCTGGGCATGTTCCTGCTGGGCACGTGGTTCGTCCGCAGCGGCGCGATCGCCCGGCCGGGCGACTTCGCGGGGCTCTACGCGCGACTGCGCTGGATCGCGTTCCCGGCCGGGCTCGGGCTGATGCTGCTGTCGTTCGGGCTGGTGCCCACCGTCCGGGCCGACCGCCTGGATGCGGTATCCGCCATGGCGGCGGCGCTCGCCGGCGTCGCCGGGCTGCTGATGTGCCTGGGCTATCTCGCGTGGGTGCTGCGCGGCCTCGAGTCCTCCGGTGGCGCCGGGCGCGTGCTGCGCCTGCTGGCGCCGGCGGGCCGCATGGCGCTGACCCACTACCTGCTGCAGTCGGTCCTGTGCACGTGGCTCTTCTCCGGCCACGGCCTGGGCGGATTCGAGGCGCTCCCGCGCGGGTGGCAGATTCCCTTCGCGGCGGCCCTGTTCGCGCTGCAGGTCGCCGCCAGCCACTGGTGGCTCGCACGGTTCCGGTTCGGTCCGATGGAATGGCTCTGGCGCAGCGTGACCTATGCGCGCGTGCAGCCGATGCGCCGGGCGCGCGCCGCCTGACCGGTTGCGCGCCCTACACTTCGCGCATGCAACGCGATGACGTGATCGTGGTCGGTGCCGGCGTGGTCGGCCTGGCCTGCGGGCTGGCGCTGGCCGAAGCCGGCCGCGGCGTGCGCGTGCTCGACGCCGGGGGGGTGGGCTCCGGCAGCTCGCACGGCAACTGCGGCACGGTCACGCCCAGCCACGCACCCCCGCTGGCCGCGCCCGGGATGGTCGCGACCGCGTTGCGCATGATGGTGCGCCCGGACGCGCCGCTGTACATCCGGCCGCGGTTCGACCCGGTGCTCTGGCGCTGGCTCTGGCGCTTCGCGGCGCGCTGCAACGCCGGCGACCATGCGGCCAGCGCGCGCGCCAAGGCCGCGTTGCTGCACGACTCGCGCGCACGGCTCGACGACTGGGTGCGCGAGTTCGGCCTGGACTGCGAGTTCACCGCGTCCGGCGAGGACTACGTGTTCCGCGACCGTGCGCGGTTCGAGCATGAGCTTTCGGAACTGCCGCTGCTCGAATCGCTCGGCATCCGCGCGGAGGTGGTGGACGGCCCGGCATACGAAGCGATGGAGCCGGCGATGCTGCCGGGCGTGGCCGGTGCGATCCGCTTCGCCGGCGATGCGGCGCTGCGGCCCGACCGGTACGTGGCCGAACTGGCGCGTGCGTTGCGCGACCGCGGCGGTCGCGTGGAGGAATCGCGCGCGGCCAGGGCGCTCGGTGTCGACCGCGATGGCGTCCGCGTCGAGACGGCCGACGGGGTGCTCCACGCGGGCGAGATCGTGGTCGCGGCCGGCGCCTGGACGCCGCGCCTCGTGGCGACGCTCGGCGCCGGCTGGCTGTCGCGGGCGATGCAGCCGGGCAAGGGCTATTCGATCACCTACACGCGTCCCCAGGTGGTGCCGTCGCGCCCCCTCGTGCTGCGCGAGCGCGCGGTCTGCGTGACCGCCTGGGGCGGCGGCTACCGGCTCGGCAGCACGATGGAATTCTCCGGCTACGACACCCGGCTCAACGTGCGCCGCCTCGCGGCGCTCGAGCGCGGCGCGCGCGAATACCTGAGGACGCCGGTCGGTCCGGAGGTGCGCGAGCGCTGGTACGGCTGGCGCCCGATGAGCTGCGACGACATCCCCATCCTCGGACGGCTGCCGGGTCACCGGCGCGTCTGGCTGGCGACCGGGCACGGGATGATGGGCGTGGGCATGAGCGCGGCCACCGGACAGCTGCTGGCCGACCTGATGACGGGCGCGGTGCCGGCCATCGATCCCGCGCCCTACAGTCCGCTGCGCTTCGCCTGACCGCACACGCCGCGCGAACGCGTGGCATGTTCCCGTGGCGGCCCTGCCGGAACACGGATGGCGCATGGCGGATTTCGACCTGATCGTGCTCGGCGGCGGCAGCGGCGGCCTGGCCGGCGCGTTCCGCGCCGCGGAGCACGGCGCACGCGTGGCATTGCTGGAGCCGGCCGAGCTCGGCGGCACCTGCGTCAACGCCGGTTGCGTGCCCAAGAAGGCGATGTGGCTGGCCGCGGAACTGGCCGGCCGGATCCGCCTGGCCGGTTCGCTGGGCTTCCCGGTCACGCCTTCGTGCCCGGACTGGGCGGAACTGGTCGCAGCCCGCGAGGGCTACATCGGCAACATCCACGCCAGCTACCGCCGGCGGCTCGACGAGGCCGGCGTCGCGCTGCTGCCGGTGCGCGGCCGGTTCATCGGCCCGCGCGACATCGCGTGCGACGAGGGCGTGCGCCTGCGCGCGGACCGCGTGCTCATCGCGACGGGCGGCCACCCGTTCGTGCCGGACCTGCCCGGCGCCGCGCTCGCCGGCACGTCCGACGACTTCTTCGACTGGAGCGGGGCCCCCGGTCGCGTCGCGATCGTGGGCGGCGGCTACGTGGCGGTCGAACTCGCCGGCGTGCTGCAGGCGCTGGGCGTGCGCGTGGACCTGTTCGTGCGGGGCACGCGGCTGATGGACAGCTTCGACGCGGAACTGACGGACCTGCTCGCGGAGGACTACCGGCAGGCGGGCATCCACCTGCACTTCGGCCACGACGTGCGGATGGTGGAGGCGACCGGCGACACGTTCCGCGTCCGCGCGCGCGCCGGCGGCGTGGACGTCGCCAGCGATGGTTTCGACCGGGTGCTGTTCGCCACCGGGCGCCGGCCGAACACCGCGGGCCTCGGCCTGGACGCGGCCGGCGTGGCGACCGACGCGCGGGGCCATGTCGTGATCGACGCGCGCAACGACACGTCCGTCGAACGCGTGCACGCGGTTGGCGACGTCGGCACGGATCCCCCGTTGACGCCCGTGGCGATCGCCGCGGCCCGCCGCCTGATGGACCGCCTGTACGGCGGCGTCGACCGGACGCTCGACCGCGACGGGATCCCGACCGTGGTGTTCTCGCACCCGCCCATCGGCAAGGTGGGGCTGGGCGAGGTCGAGGCGCGCCGGCGGTTCGGCGACGACGCGGTGCACGTCGCGCGCAGCGGGTTCCGGCCGATGCTGCACGCGCTGGCGGACTCGCCGCAACGCAGCCTGTTCAAGCTGGTGTGCGCCGGCCCCGACCGCCGCGTGGTCGGCCTGCACCTGCTGGGCGAGGGGGCCGACGAGATCCTGCAGGGTTTCGCCGTGGCGATGAAGCTGGGCGCGACGCTCGACGACCTGCACGGGACCGTGGCGATCCACCCCACCAGCGCCGAGGAAGTGGTGTTGATGCGCTGAGGCGCCGCGCACGGTCGCGCGCGCGGCGAGCCGATAGACTCCCGCCGATGGAAACCTGCATCCTGCATCGCGGCCACGCGCCGCTGCTCGTGAGCGTGCCGCACGACGGCAGCGCCATCCCCCGCGAACTGGCGGCGCGCATGGCGCCGGAGGCGCGACGCGCGCCCGACACCGACTGGCACGTCTCCCGGCTGTACGCGGTGGCCAACGCGCTCGGCGCGTCGATGCTGGTGCCGCGGTTCTCGCGCTACGTGGTGGACCTCAACCGGCCGCCGGACGACGCGTCGCTGTATCCGGGCCAGAACACCACAGGCTTGTGCCCCACGACGCGCTTCGATGGCGGACCGGTGTACCTGGAGGGGCAGGCGCCGTCGGCGGACGAGGTGGCCCACCGCGTG
The DNA here is from genome assembly GCF_054776035.1 of Luteimonas pelagia. Classification (NCBI taxonomy): domain Bacteria; kingdom Pseudomonadati; phylum Pseudomonadota; class Gammaproteobacteria; order Lysobacterales; family Lysobacteraceae; genus Luteimonas; species Luteimonas pelagia. The sequence continues at coordinate 305,629 of NZ_BAAHCG010000002.1, forward strand.
GAGACGTACTGGCGCCCGTACCACGACAACCTGCAGACCGAGATCGGGCGCCTGCGCGCCGCGCACGGACATGTCGTGCTGTGGGAGGGCCACACCATCCGCGGCAGCGGCCTGCCGTTCCTCTTCGAGGGCCGCCTGCCGGACCTCAACCTGGGCACCGATGGCGGGCGCAGCTGCTCGCCGGCGCTGCAGGCGCGGCTGGAGGCGGTGCTGGCGGGCCAGGACGACTACGACTTCGTCGCCAACGGGCGGTTCAAGGGCGGCTACATCACGCGCCACTACGCCGACCTCGAGCAGGGCGTCCAGGCGGTGCAGCTCGAGACCAGCCAGCGCACCTACATGGACGAGGACAGCTTCGAGTACGACGACGCGAAGGCGGCGCGGCTGCAGCCGCTCATCCTCCGCCTCCTCGAGGCGACGCTGGGATGACGACGGTCCAGGCGCTCGAAATCGCCGCAGCCCTGTAGGAGCGGGCCTACGCCCGCGAACGGGCCGCGCCGCGGCACATCGGCCTTGGGCGCCTTCGCGCGCGTAGGCGCGCTCCTGCAGCGCGGCGGGTGACGCGGGGCGCCTCGGTGGGGCGCCCTCGATGCGGGAAGGCATGGGCGTGCCCATCGACACGGGTTCGCGCCTGTAGAGGCGCTCCTACGGGAGGGGCCAATCTTCCACGCCCCCGTAGGAGCGGGCCTCCGCCCGCGATGGAGATCCCGAACCGATCAGACCTCCAGCGTCGCCAGGTCGCCCTTGGTCTCCAGCCACGCCTTGCGCTCGGACGCGCGCTTGCGGGCGAGCAGCATGTCCATCAGCGCGCTTGTCCCGTCGCCGTCGTCGACGGTCAGCTGCACCAGGCGCCGCGTGTCGGGATGGATGGTCGACTCGCGCAGCTGCTGCGGATTCATCTCGCCCAGCCCCTTGAAGCGGGTCACGTGCACCTGCCCCTTGGTCTTTTCCCGCGCGATCTTTTCGAGCAGCAGGCGTTTCTCCTCCTCGTCCAGCGCGTAGAAGACCTGCTTGCCCACGTCCACGCGGAACAGCGGCGGCATCGCCACGAACACGTGGCCCGCGCGCACCAGCGCCGGGAAGTGGCGCAGGAACAGCGCCGACAGCAGCGTGGCGATGTGCAGGCCGTCCGAGTCCGCGTCGGCCAGCACCACGACCTTGCCGTAGCGCAGGCCGGAGATGTCGTCCTTGCCCGGGTCGCACCCGATCGCGACCGCGAGATCGTGCACTTCCTGGGAGGCCAGCACCTGCCCGGAGCCGACCTCCCAGGTGTTCAGGATCTTGCCGCGCAGCGGCAGGATCGCCTGGAAATCCTTGTCGCGCGCCTGCTTGGCACTGCCGCCGGCCGAGTCGCCCTCCACGAGGAACAGTTCGGTGCGCGACAGGTCCTGGCTGATGCAGTCGGCCAGCTTGCCGGGCAGCGCGGGGCCCTGGGTCACCTTCTTCCGGGTGACCTGCTTCTCGGTCTTCAGCCGCGCGCTGGCGCGGTCGATCGCCAGCTGGGCGATCCTGCCGCCGAGCTCCACGTGCTGGTTGAGCCACAGCGAGAACGCGTCGTGCGCCGCGCCCTCGACGAAGCCGGCCGCCTGCCGCGACGACAGCCGTTCCTTGGTCTGCCCGGAGAACTGCGGGTCGGTCATCTTCAGCGACAGCACGAAGGCGACGCGGTCCCACACGTCCTCCGGCGCCAGCTTCACGCCGCGCGGCAACAGGTTGCGGAAGTCGCAGAACTCCCGCAGCGCATCGGTGAAGCCGGTGCGCAGGCCGTTGACGTGGGTGCCGTGCTGCGCGGTCGGGATCAGGTTGACGTAGCTCTCTTGGACCAGGTCGCCCTCGGGGACCCAGGCGACCGCCCAGTCCACGGTCTCGGTTTCGCGCGCGAGCGCACCCACGAACAGCTCCGGCGGCAGCACCTCGGTCCCGGCCAGCTCGCCCTTGAGGTAGTCGCGCAGGCCGTCCTCGTAGCGCCACTCGTGCGTCTCGCCCGAGGCCACGTCGTCGAGCCGCACCGTCAGGCCCGGGCACAGCACGGCCTTGGCCCGCAGCAGGTGGCGCAGCGCGCGCACGTTGAACTTCGGCGAGTCGAAGTACTTCGGGTCCGGCCAGAAGCGCAGGCGGGTGCCGGTGTTGCGCCTGCCGACGCTGCCGGTCACCTCGAGCCTGGAGGCCGGGTCGCCGTCCGCGAACGCCATCGCGTACTCGTTGCCCTCGCGCTTGATCGCGATCTCGACGCGCTTGGACAGCGCGTTCACCACGCTCACGCCCACGCCGTGCAGGCCGCCGGAGAAGGTGTAGTTGCGGTTGCTGAACTTCCCGCCCGCGTGCAGCCGGGTGAGGATCAGTTCCACGCCGGGGATGCCTTCCTCGGGGTGGATGTCGACCGGCATGCCGCGGCCGTCGTCGGCCACCTCGCAGCTGCCGTCAGGGTGCAGCGTGACCTCGAGCAGCTTCGCGTGGCCCGCGAGCGCCTCGTCCACCGAGTTGTCGATGACCTCCTGCGCGAGATGGTTCGGTCGCGCGGTGTCGGTGTACATGCCCGGGCGGCGCTTGACGGGGTCCAGGCCGGACAGGACTTCGATGTCGGCGGCGTTGTAGCGCGTGTTCATGCGGTGCCTCGTTGCGAGGCGGCGAGGATGGGGCGGGGCCGGGGGGTGGTCAAGCGCGGGGCGCGCGCGATCGCGTCAATCGGTGTTTCCACCCAGGCGCGTCCCCCCGTTCATCCCACGTCATGGCCCGCCCCCGAGGATGCGGCCCGTCGCAAGGGGGTGCGACTCGCTGATTCCATCCAACGAGGAGCTCCAATGAAGAAGACCCACACGCTGTTCGCCGCGCTCGCCGTGGCCCTGTTCGCGCCGGCGGTCGGCGCGCAGTCGATCGGCATCGGTGCCGGCGGCGGTGCGCGCGTCGACGTCGGGACCCGCGCCGCCGGCGTGGACGTCCGTGCCGACGTCCAGGCCCGCGCCGACGCCGATGCGCGCCTGCGCGCCGAGGAACTGCGCGCGCGCGCCGAGGCCGCGAAGCAGGCCGCGGGCGAAGCCGGCGCGTCGGCCTCGGCCGATGCGGTCGGGGCGGCCGACATCGCGGCCGGCGCCGCCTCCGAGGTGTCGGACGCGGCCCTGGCCGGTGCTGCCGAGGCCGGCGCAAGCGCCGGCGCGGCGGCGTCCGGGACCCTGGCCGGCGCGTCGGACGCCATTTCCGACGCCGAGGCCGTGCCTCCGGCCATGGACGGTGGAACCGGGGCGGGCATCGCGGGCGAGGTCGTCCTCGAGGCCGGCGCCGCCGCGGAAGCGATGACGGATGCGGGGTATGGCGAGGGTCCGGACCCGGCGGCCTCCGACGCGGACGATGCCGAAGCCGCCGACGACGACGGCGCTCGGCCGAAACCGCGCGATCGCGACGAGCCGTAACGCGCCGCAACGGGCCGTGATCCAGGCCCGGCCACCCGCCCCGGCACCGTCCGGGGCGGGTGCTCGGTGGGGCGACGGCCGCGTCGCGAGGCAAAGGGAGGAGCCCGTGCGGCGGCGCCGCACGGTCGCGGCTGCCACCGCCACCCGGTAGACTGTGCCTTTCCGGAAGCCCGCTTCCCCATGACGTCCCCCAGCTCCCAGACGCCCCTGGTCTTCGTCACCGGCGGCGTGGTGTCCTCGCTCGGCAAGGGCATCGCGGCCGGCTCGCTGGCCGCCATCCTCGAAGCGCGCGGCCTGCGCGTGACGATGATGAAGCTCGACCCCTACATCAACGTCGATCCGGGCACGATGAGCCCGTTCCAGCACGGCGAGGTGTACGTCACCGACGACGGCGCCGAGACCGACCTGGACCTCGGCCACTACGAGCGCTTCGTCCGGGTCCGCCTGAGCCGCGACCACTCGGTCACCACCGGCCGGATCTACGAGAACGTCATCCGCAAGGAGCGCCGGGGCGACTACCTGGGCGCCACCGTGCAGGTGATCCCGCACATCACCGACGAGATCAAGCGCTGCGTCGACGCGGCCACGGCCGGCTACGACGTCGCGCTGGTGGAGATCGGCGGCACGGTGGGCGACATCGAGTCGCTGCCGTTCCTGGAGGCGATCCGCCAGATCCGCACCGAGCGCGGGCCGGACAAGGCGATGTTCATGCACCTCACGCTGGTGCCGTGGATCGCCGCCGCGGGCGAGCTCAAGACCAAGCCGACCCAGCATTCGGTCAAGGAGCTGCGCTCGATCGGCATCCAGCCCGACATCCTGGTCTGCCGCAGCGAGCAGCCGCTGCCCGACAGCGAGCGCCGCAAGATCGCGCTGTTCACCAACGTCTCCGAGCGCGCGGTCATCTCCGCGGTCGACCTGGACGACATCTACAAGATCCCGATGTGGCTGCACGCCCAGGGCCTGGACAAGCTGGTCGTCGAGCGGCTGCGGCTGGAAGGCAAGGCGGCCGACGAGGCCGACCTGTCCGAGTGGCAGGCGGTCGTGGACGCGGCCGAGCACCCGGTCGACGAGGTGGTGATCGGCGTGGTGGGCAAGTACGTCGACCACAAGGATGCCTACAAGTCGGTCGGCGAGGCGCTCAAGCACGGCGGCCTGCGCCAGCGCACGCGCGTGCGCCTGAAGTGGATCGAGTCGCAGGACGTCGAGCGGCAGGGCGCGGACGTCGCGCTGGCCGGCGTGGACGGCATCCTGGTGCCGGGCGGCTTCGGCGACCGCGGCTTCGACGGCAAGGTGCTGACCGCGAAGCACGCGCGCGAGCAGGGCATTCCGTACTTCGGAATCTGCTACGGCATGCAGGCGGCGGTGGTCGACTTCGCCCGCAACGTGCTCGGGCTCGAGGACGCGAACAGCACCGAGAACGACCGCCACTGCGCGCACCCGGTGATCGGCCTGATCACCGAGTGGCGCACGGCGACCGGCGACGTGGAGCGCCGCGACGAGGAATCCGACCTCGGCGGCACCATGCGGCTGGGCCTGCAGGAGCAGCGCGTCAAGCCCGGCACGCTGGCGCACCGGATGTACGGCGCGGACGTGGTCGGCGAGCGCCACCGCCACCGCTACGAATTCAACAACCGCTACCGCAGCCAGATGGAGGACGCGGGCCTGGTGATCTCCGCCAAGTCCATGGACGACCTGCTGGTGGAGATGGTGGAGCTGCCGCAGGCCACCCACCCGTGGTTCCTGGCCTGCCAGGCGCACCCGGAGTTCCTGTCCACGCCGCGCGACGGGCATCCGCTGTTCATCGGCTTCGTGCGCGCCGCGCGCGAGCGCAGGGCCGGTGGCCGGCTGCTGAAGGAGGCCAGCGCATGAAGCTGTGCGGATTCGAGGTCGGCCTCGACCAGCCGTTCTTCCTGATCGCCGGCCCCTGCGTGATCGAGTCGCTCGAGCTGCAGATGGAGACCGCGGGGCGGCTGAAGGAGGTCACGTCGGAACTCGGCATCCCCTTCATCTTCAAGTCCAGCTTCGACAAGGCCAACCGCACCTCGGTGTCGGGCTTCCGCGGCCCCGGCATGGAGGCGGGGCTGAAGGTGCTGTCGGAGGTCAAGCGCCAGCTCGGCCTGCCGGTGCTGACCGACGTGCACGAATACACGCCGATGGACGAGGTCGCCTCGGTCGTCGACGTGCTGCAGACGCCGGCGTTCCTGTGCCGGCAGACCGACTTCATCCAGAACGTGGCGCGGGCCGGCAAGCCGGTGAACATCAAGAAGGGCCAGTTCCTCTCGCCCTGGGAGATGAAGCACGTCGCCGACAAGGCGCTGGCGACCGGCAACCGCGACATCATGGTGTGCGAGCGCGGCGCCAGCTTCGGCTACAACAACCTGGTCAGCGACATGCGCTCGCTGAGCGTGATGCGCGACACCGGCTGCCCGGTGGTGTTCGACGCGACCCATTCGGTGCAGCTGCCCGGCGGCGCCGGCGGCAAGAGCGGTGGCCAGCGCGAGTTCGTGCCGGTGCTGTCGCGCGCGGCGGTGGCGGTGGGCGTGTCCGGTCTGTTCATGGAAACCCACCCGGATCCGGACAAGGCGCTGTCGGACGGCCCGAACGCGTGGCCGCTGCCGAAGATGCGCGCGCTGCTTGAGACGCTGGTCGAGCTCGACCGCACCACCAAGAAGAACGGATTCCTCGAATCCGCCTGACCCTGTCGTCCCGAGCGCAGCGAGGGACCTGCTTTTGAACGTGCCCGGCAGCAGTGAAGCAGGTCCCTCGCTGCGCTCGGGACGACAGCCAGAGTCGCGAAACGATCCAACGACACGAACGGATGCCATGACCCAGATTGCGAAGATCCACGCCCGCGAAATCCTCGACAGCCGCGGCAATCCCACGCTCGAAGCCGAAGTCACGCTCGCCGACGGGTCGTTCGGCCGCGCGGCCGTGCCCTCGGGCGCCTCGACCGGCGCGAAGGAAGCGGTGGAACTGCGCGACGGCGACCGCACCCGCTACCTCGGCAAGGGCGTGCGCAAGGCCGTCGAGAACGTCAACGGCGCGATCGCGAAGGCGCTCGACGGCTTCGATGCCGCCGACCAGGCCGGCCTGGACCGGCGGCTGGTCGACCTGGACGGCACCGAGAACAAGGGACGTCTCGGCGCCAACGCGTTGCTGGGCGTGTCGATGGCGGCCGCGCACGCGGTCGCCGCGTCGCGTCGCGAGCCGCTGTGGCGCTACCTGGCGGGCGGCCGCCAGGTGTCGCTGCCGGTGCCGATGATGAACATCGTCAACGGCGGCGCCCACGCCGACAACAACGTCGACCTGCAGGAGTTCATGGTGCTGCCGGTGGGCTTTTCCTCGTTCTCCGAGGCACTGCGCGCGGGGGCCGAGGTGTTCCACGCGCTCAAGTCGGTGCTCAAGGGCCGCGGCCTGTCGACGGCGGTCGGCGACGAGGGCGGCTTCGCGCCGGACCTGCGCAGCAACGAGGAAGCGCTCGAGACGATCCTGGAGGCGATCGGCAAGGCCGGCCACGCCGCCGGCGAGGACATGCTGCTCGGCCTGGACGTGGCCTCGAGCGAGTTCTTCGAGAACGGCAAGTACAACCTCGCCGGGGAGGGCAAGCGCCTGACCGCCGAGCAGTTCGTCGACTTCCTGGCCGGCTGGTGCGACCGGTACCCGATCGTGACGATCGAAGACGGCATGGCCGAGGACGACTGGACCGGCTGGAAGCAGCTCACCGCGCGCCTGGGCGAGCGCGTGCAGCTGGTCGGCGACGACCTGTTCGTCACCAACCCGAAGGTGTTCCGCGAGGGCATCGACCAAGGCGTGGCCAACGCGATCCTGATCAAGGTCAACCAGATCGGCACCCTGAGCGAGACGCTGGAGGCGATCGCGATGGCCGACGCCAACCGCTACGCCGCGGTCGTGTCGCACCGCTCGGGCGAGACCGAGGACACCACCATCGCGGATATCTCGGTCGCGACCTCGGCCACGCAGATCAAGACCGGCTCGCTGTGCCGCAGCGACCGCGTCGCCAAGTACAACCAGCTGCTGCGCATCGAGGAGCAGCTGGGTGGCGAGGCGCGCTACGCCGGCCGCGACGCGTTCGTGTCGCTGAAGCGCTGACGCCCAGGCGACCCGCCCGATGCGCGCGTTCCGCGTGGTGCTGGTGGTCCTGGTCCTGATGCTGGGCTGGCTGCAGTACCGCTACTGGTTCGGCCCGGGCGGGCAGCGCGAGGTTGCCGGCCTGCGCGAGGCGGTCGAGGCGCAGGCGCGCGACAACGTCGGCCTCGGCGAGCGCAACGACGCCCTGGCGGCCGAGGTCGAGGACCTGAAGTCGGGCGAGGCCGCGGTCGAGGAGCGCGCGCGCAGCGAGCTGGGAATGATCCGCCCCGGGGAGACGTTCTACCGGGTCGTCGACCCGGACCCCGGGACGTCGACCACGGCCGAAGCGTCGACCGTGGACGACGATGACGCGGAGGCGGACGAGTGATCTGGGCGATCGTCCCCGCGGCCGGGCGCGGTGCACGCATGGGCGGCGACGTGCCCAAGCAGTACCTCGACATCGGCGGCCGCTCGCTGCTGGAACACGCCCTGCGCGCGCTGCTGTCGCATCCCGCGGTCGCGGGCGCGGTCGTGGCGATCGCGCCCGGCGACGCGCGCTGGCCGGGCTGGTCGTCGCTGGAGGGCAAGCCGGTGGTCGCCTGCGAGGGCGCCGCGGTCCGCGCGGGCTCCGTGCTGGCGGCACTCCGGGCGCTCCCCGGCGACGTGCGGCCGGACGGCTGGGTGCTCGTGCACGATGCCGCGCGCCCCAACCTGTGTCGCGAGGACCTCGACCGGCTGCTGCATCTCGGCCGGAACGATCCGGTGGGCGCGATCCTGGCCGCGCCCGTCGCCGACACCCTCAAGCGCGCCGGCGACGACGGCGGCATCGACCGCACCGAACCGCGTGACCACCTGTGGCGCGCGCTGACGCCGCAGATGTTCCGCAGGCTGCAGCTGACCCGTGCCCTCGAGGCCGCGCGCGACGCGGGCCGCGAGCCCACCGACGAGGCCATGGCCATGGAACTGCAGGGCCATCGGCCGCTGCTCGTGCAGGGGCGGCCCGACAACCTCAAGGTCACCACGCCGGAGGACCTGGCGATGGCGGAATGCCTGCTCGGGCGGCGAGCGGAGGCGCCGGCGTGACCGGCATCCGCATCGGCCACGGTTTCGACGTGCACGCCTTCGGCGAGGGCGACCACCTCATGCTCGGCGGCGTCCGCGTGCCGCACGAGCGCGGCGTGGTCGCGCACTCGGACGGCGACGTCGTGATCCACGCGTTGTGCGACGCGATCCTCGGCGCGCTGGCGCAGGGCGACATCGGCCGGCATTTCCCGCCCGCGGAACCGCGCTGGGCGGGCGCGGACAGCCGCGCGTTCCTGCGCCACTGCCGCGCGCTGGCGGCGTCCGACGGCTGGGTGCTGGGGAACGCGGACGTCACCGTCATCTGCGAGCGCCCGAAGGTCGGCCCGCACGTCGACGCGATGCGCGCGGCGCTGGCGGGCGAACTGGGCGTGGAGGCCGGCGCGGTCTCGGTCAAGGCCACCACCACCGAGCGCCTGGGCTTCACCGGTCGCGGCGAGGGCGTCGCCGCGCACGCGGTCTGCCTGCTCGTGCGCGGGTGACCGTCGTCGCCACGCCGCCGCCGGCCGCGTTCGGCGCGCCGGTCCTGTCCGCGCGCATGCGATGCGCGCACGAGGACTTCCGCGTCGGGGAAATCGACGCGTTCCAGCCGTCGGGCAGCGGCGAGCACGTGCTCCTGTCGATCGAGAAGCGCGGGATGAACACCGCCTTCGTCGCCGACCTGCTCGCGCGCTGGGCCGGCGTGCCGGCCGCGGCGGTCGGCTACGCGGGCCTCAAGGACCGGCACGCGGTCACCGTGCAGCGGTTCACCGTGCAGGTCCCCGGACGGGAACCGCCACCGGTCGACGCGCTGGAAGCGATGGCGGGCGATGCCCCCGGCCAGTCCCTGCGCGTGCTCGCGTCCGCTCGGCACGCGCGCAAGCTGCCTCGCGGCGCGCTGGCGGGGAACCGGTTCGTGCTCGTGCTGCGCGAGGTGCGCGGCGACCGCGCTGTAATCGACGCGCGCCTGCACGCCATCCGGGAGGCAGGGTGTCCCAACGCGTTCGGCGGACAGCGCTTCGGGCATGGAGGCGGAAACCTCGCCGCGGCGCTGGCGATGTTCGACGGGCGCCGCGTGCGCCGGGAGCAGCGGGGGCTGCTGCTTTCGGCGGCGCGCAGCGAACTGTTCAACCGGGTGCTGGCGGCGCGGGTCGAAGACGGCAGCTGGGATCGCGGGCTGGAAGGCGAGGTCTGGATGCTGGAGGGCAGCCACAGCGTCTTCGGCCCGGAGCCCGGGTCGTCCGAACTGGCCGCACGCGCAGCAGCATCGGACATCCACCCGACCGGACCGCTGTGGGGCCGGGGAACGCCGCGCGTCCAGGGCGCGGCACGGGACGTGGAACTACAGGCGCTGTCGGGCGACGACGCCGAGCGGTTCCGGGCGGGACTCGAGGCCGCGGGCCTGCGGCAGGAGCGCCGCGCCCTGCGCGCCCGGGTGGCGGACCTGGCCTGGCACTGGCCGGGCGGGGAGGCGCTCGAACTGGCGTTCTCGCTGCCGGCGGGCAGCTATGCGACGGCGCTCCTGGCCCAGCTGGGCGCCGTCGAGGACGCCGGGCGGCCCTGACCGCCCGTTCGTCGGCTTGGTCCCGCCAGCACTGGTCGCGGCCATTCAGCGGCGTATAAACGGGATGCCGGCATCCGCGAACCGCGGATGCGGCCTGTCCCGGCACGCCGGGGGCGTGCCCTTCAACGGGAGACGACGCCATGAAAGTTGCCAGGATCATGCTCTGCGGGATCGCGGTTTCGCTGCTCGCGGCCTGCGCCACGTCCGACGAGATGGCCGCCGGCGAGAACGTGCGCATCGTGCAGAACGATGAATACGTCGCCGTCGTCGAGGAACTCGCCAAGCGCCGCGGCGTGCGCGTCCAGTGGGTGAACCCGCCGGACCGCCGCATCGTCGCCAGCAACGACTGACCGCGCGTCCCGGCGCGCCGGCGATCCCGCCGGCGGCCGGGTCGACCGGGACCCGGCCGCGCCTGGCGGGCCGGGCAGGGGAGGATTTCGATCGGGAGCACGCCGCCCGGGGGGGGCGTCAGCGCTCGCGGTGCCGGGCCAGCAACACCAGCACCGCCCCCGTGCCCCCCGCGCGCATCGGCGCGGAGTGGAAGGCGAGCACGTCGGCGCGGCGCCGGAGCAGCCGGTCCACCAGGTTCTTGATCACGGGCGCCCCCGAAGCGTCGAAGCCTTCACGCGCGTGCAGTCCCTTTCCGTGGATGACGCGCACGCACCCGAGTTCCGCGTGGCGCGCGTCGTGCAGGAAGCGGCGCAGCAACGCCTCGGCGTTCGCCGCGTCCGCGCCATGCAGGTCGAGTTCGTCCTCCACGGCGTATTCGCCGCGCGCGAGCCGTCGCAGCACGCGCGGGGGCACGTGCGCCTGGCGCCAGGCGAGCGCGTCGCCGGCCTCGAGCAGGGGATCGGCCATGGCGCGGCGGAAGTCGGCGTGCGCTTCGGCCTCGTCGCGCTCGGCCATGCGCGCACGCGGTTTCGGGCGCGGGCGTTCGGGCGGCGCCGGGGCCGCGGGGATCACCCGGACGGGCCCGACGGCGTCACGGAACAGCGCCGCGTCGTCGGTGTCGCCGTCCTCCGGCGTTGGCGGCTTCTGGCGAGGCATGGCGCAAGCCTAGCCGCGTCGCGATGGTGCGCAAGCATCGTCGCGCGCGCGTGCGACGGGCGGGCCGCGTCGCGCCCCTTCGGCTATCATGGCCGGGCGCGCGACGCGTGCCCGGCAACACGCCGTGGCGATGCCGGCGCGGCAAGCACTTCCCTCCGGATTTTCCATGCGCGTACTGGTCAGCAACGACGACGGCGTCGACGCCCCCGGCCTCCGCAGTCTCGCCGACGGGCTCCGCGCCGCGGGCCACGACGTGGTCGTCGTCGCGCCGCAGCGCGACCACTCGGGTGCCAGCAATTCGCTCACGCTGCATGCGCCGGTGCGCATCGAACGGCGCGACGGCGACACGTGGTGCGTGCACGGCACGCCGACCGACTGCGTGCACGTGGCACTGACCGGGCTGCTCGAGGACGAACCGGACATCGTCGTCTCGGGCATCAACACCTGCGCCAATCTCGGCGACGACGTGATCTACTCGGGCACCGTCGCCGCGGCGATGGAGGGGCGCTTCCTCGGCCTGCCGGCGATCGCGGTGTCGCTGCAGGCCGGCGAAGGCGACGCGCGCCACTACGACACGGCCGCGCGCGCCGCGGTGGAACTCGTCGCGCGGCTGGCGACCGATCCGTTGCCGGCCGATACCATCCTCAACGTCAACGTGCCGGACCTGCCGTGGCGCGAGGTCGCGGGGTTCGAGGTCGCGCGGCTGGGCAACCGGCACCGCGCTGAGCCCTGCGTGCTGCAGGAGGATCCGCGCGGCCGCCAGTGGTCCTGGATCGGCCCCGCCGGGCCCGAGCAGGACGCGGGGCCGGGCACCGACTTCCACGCCCTGCGCACGGGGCACATCTCGATCACGCCGATCCTCGTCGACCTGACGCGCTACCAGGCGCTCGAGCAGGTGGCGAGCTGGGTCGGCGGCCTCGGCACGTCGCTCGAGCGCCGCGCCGGCACGGGGCGCGCGGCATGACCCCGCGCCTGCGCCTGCAACCCGAGGCGGTCGGCATGGGCATGACCGGCCAGCGCGTGCGCGACCGCCTGATCGAACGCCTGCGCGAGAAGGGCATCGCGGACGAACGCGTGCTCAACGCGATCCGCACCGTGCCGCGCCACCTGTTCGTGGACGAGGCGCTGGCGGGCCGGGCGTACGAGGACAATGCCCTGCCGATCGGCCACGGGCAGACCATTTCCCAGCCGTGGGTCGTGGCGCGCATGACCGAGGCGCTGCTCGCGGACGGCATGCCGAAGAAGGTGCTGGAGATCGGCACCGGTTCCGGCTACCAGGCCGCGATCCTGGCGGCGCTGGGGATCGAGGTGCACACGGTCGAGCGCATCGGCGAACTGCTGCGCACCGCGCGAAAGCGGTTCCGCTCCCTCGGCCTGCACGTGCGCAGCAAGCACGACGACGGGCGCATCGGCTGGCCGGAGGAAGGGCCATACGACGCGATCATCGTCACCGCGGCGGCGCCCGCCCTGGTGGATGCGCTGTCGGCGCAGCTGGCGCCGGGTGGCGTGCTGGTCGCGCCCGTGGGCGGCGCCGGGAGCCAGGAACTGCTGCGGCTGACCCGTCGCGAAGACGGCACGCTCGAGCGCGAGGTGCTCGCGTCGGTGGTGTTCGTCCCGCTGCTGTCGGGGATGGTCGACTGAATGCGGCTGTTCGGGCCGCTGTACGAGCGCGCACTCGGCTGGGCGCGCCACCGGCACGCGCCGGCGTACCTGGCGGCGCTGAGCGCGTCCGAGTCGGTGATCTTCCCGATCCCGCCGGACGTGATGCTCGCGCCGATGGCGCTCGCGCGGCCGGCGCGCTGGTGGCGGTTCGCGCTGCTGTGCACGCTCGCGTCGGTCGCCGGCGGCGTGCTGGGCTACGTGCTGGGTCATTTCGCGCTCGAGGCGATCTGGCCGTGGATGCTGCGCATGGGCTGGGACGACACCTTCCACCACGTGCAGGACCTGTTCGTCCGCTACGGGTTCTGGTTCGTGTTCCTGGCCGCGTTCACGCCGATCCCGTACAAGGTGTTCACCATCGCGTCGGGCGCCACGGGCGTCGCCTGGCCGGCGTTCCTGCTGGGGTCGCTCATCGGCCGCGGGGCACGCTTCTTCCTCGTCGCCGGCCTCGTGGCCTGGGGCGGCGATCGCCTCGAGGCGGTGGTGCGGCGCTACGTGGAATGGCTCGGTTGGCTCATGGTGGCCCTGGTGGCAGCCTTGCTGCTCTGGCTGGAACTGCGCTGAGGTGAGGATGCGAAGGCTGCTGGCGTCGTTGGCGATTCTGCTGTCGCTGGTCCTGCTCGCTTCGTGCGGCAGTACCCGCGTGATGCGCGAGGGCACCTACGCGCGCCATGGCACCTCGTCGCCGAAGCACGGCGCGACGACGATCGTGCAGCGTGGCGACACGCTGTACGGGATCGCGTTCCGCAACGGACTGGATTTCCGCGACGTGGCCGCATGGAACGGCATCCGCCCGCCGTACACGATCTACCCGGGCCAGCGGCTGCACCTGTACCCCGCGGGCGGCGCGCAGCGGCGCGAGACGGTCGCCTCCACGCCGTCGCGGACCACCCAGCCGCGCACGACCCAGCCGCGCCCCACTGCTGGCGGGACGCCCTCCACGACGGCACACGCGACCCCCCGGCCCGCGACGCCGCCCCCGGCGCCCGCGTCGAGCGGCATCGCCTGGCGCTGGCCGGCCGAGGGCCAGCTGGTCGCGCGCTTCGAGGCCGGCGAGCCGACCCGGCAGGGCATCGACATCGCCGGCAGCGCGGGGGACCCGGTGCGCGCGGCGGCCGACGGCGTGGTGGTGTATTCCGGCTCGGGCCTGGTCGGCTACGGCGAACTGGTGATCGTGAAGCACAACGACGCCTGGCTGTCCGCCTACGGACACAACCGCGCGCGCAAGGTCAACGAGGGGCAACTGGTGAAGGCCGGCGACCAGATCGCGGAAATGGGTCGCAGCGGCGCGTCGCGCGACATGCTGCACTTCGAGGTGCGCCACAACGGCAAGCCGGTCGACCCGATGCGCTACTTGCCGCCGCGCTGACGCCGCGCGGCCCGCGGGTCTAGTCGCCGCCGGCCAGGATCATCCCGCAGGCCACCTTGCGCCCCTCGCCGGCCAGCACGTGGTACGTGCGCGCGGCGGCGGCGTTGGCCATCACCTCGATGCCGATGCCGCGCGACAGGCAGGCCGCCATGACGGCCGCCGGCGGGAACACCTGCGTCGCGCCGCTGCCCAGCACCACGACGTCGGGCGCCAGGGCGAGCAGCGGGGCGAGGTCGTCGGGCGAGAGCGTCGCCGCGTCGCGCACCGGCCAGCCCTCGACCAGCGCCTCGGGGGCGATCACGAAGCTGCGTTCGAGGCGGCGGTCGTTCACGAGCGCGCCCGCGCCATCGGCGGCGCGCAGGAAGTAGGTGTAGTCCGGTCGTTCGAAGCTCAGCTGCATGGCGGGTCTCCGACGTCCCGGGCAACCGTCACGGCCGGGGCAGGACGATCCGGCGCTTGTCGCTCGACGGGCGGAACAGCACCGCGGTGTGGCCGATCCGCTGCACGAGCGCGGCGCCGGTACGGCCGGCGAGGTCGCCGATCATCGCGTCGCGTTCCCCGCGCTCGGCGCCGGCGACCTTCACCTTGATCAGCTCGTGCTGTTCGAGGGCCCCGTCGACCTCGGCGACCAGCGCCTCGGTGACGCCCTTCCCGCCGACCTGCAGCATCGCCTTCAGTTCATGGGCCTGGCCGCGCAGGAACCGGGTCTGGGCGGCGGTGAGCCGGGGCGCTTCGCGGGTGGCCATGCGGTCGGAAAGGGGCGCGGGGGGCGCAGGGTATCATGGCGCCCCCCACCGCCCGGCGCCCCGATGGCCTCGCGCAGCAAGTCCAGCCAGCGCTGGCTCAAGGAGCATTTCTCCGACCCGTACGTGAAGAAGGCCCAGGCCGAGGGCCTGCGGTCGCGCGCGGCGTTCAAGCTGGAGGAACTGGTCGAGCGCGACCGCATCCTCAAGCCCGGGATGACCGTAGTGGACCTGGGTGCGGCCCCGGGCGGCTGGTCGCAGTGGGTGCGGCAGGCGCTCGAC
Organism: Luteimonas pelagia; assembly: GCF_054776035.1. Taxonomy (NCBI): domain Bacteria; kingdom Pseudomonadati; phylum Pseudomonadota; class Gammaproteobacteria; order Lysobacterales; family Lysobacteraceae; genus Luteimonas; species Luteimonas pelagia. Next base: position 320,848 of record NZ_BAAHCG010000002.1, read on the forward strand.
GCGCTGGACAAGGGCCGCGCGGAGCCGAGCCGCGTACTGGCGGTCGACATCCTGGAGATGCCCCCGCTGGCCGGCGTGGAGTTCCTTCATGGCGATTTCAGGGAGGATGACGTCCTATCGCGGCTCGAGGCGATGCTCGGCGGCTCCCCGGTCGACCTTGTGTTGTCGGACATGGCCCCCAACAAGAGTGGGATGGACGCGGTCGACCAGCCGCGGATGATGTATCTGGCCGAACTGGCGATGGACTTCGCCGATCGCCATCTGCGCACCGGCGGGGTCTTCCTGATCAAGCTGTTCCAGGGCACCGGCTTCGACGACTACGTGCGCGAGCTCCGCAGGCGCTACGCGAAGGTGTCGATCCGCAAGCCGGCCGCCTCGCGGCGCCGTTCGCCGGAGGTCTACGCCCTCGCGCAGGGTAAACTCGCGGAGCCGAAGCGCTAGCGCTTCCTCCCCACGCAACACCGGCAGTTTTGGGCTCGAAGAGGGGCCCGGCACCATGAACGACATGGCAAAGAACCTGATGCTCTGGGTGGTGGTGGCCGTCGTGCTGATGGTCGTCTTCCAGAGCTTCGCGCCGCAGACCCCGGCCGGGAGCCAGGAGGTCCTGTACTCGCAGTTCATGGAGGAGGTGCGGACCGACCGCATCGAGCGCGTGGACATCGACGAGGACGGCAAGACCATCGCGTTCGAGCGCAGCGACGGCAGCGCCGGCTCGACGATCGCGCCGCGCGACGACCGGATGATCGACGACATGATCAACCATGGCGTCGAGATCAAGCAGGCGCCGCCCTCCAGCGGCCCGTCGCTGCTCTACATCCTGCTCAACTTCGCGCCGTGGATCCTGTTCATCGGCATCTGGATCTATTTCATGCGCCAGATGCAGCAGGGCGGCGGCAAGGGTGCGATGTCGTTCGGCCGCTCGCGCGCCAAGCTGCTCAACGAGGACCAGACCAAGGTCACCTTCTCCGACGTCGCCGGCTGCGACGAGGCCAAGGAGGAGGTCGCCGAACTGGTGGAATTCCTGCGCGACCCGTCCAAGTTCCAGAAGCTGGGCGGAAAGATCCCGCGCGGCGTGCTGATGGTGGGCCCGCCGGGCACCGGCAAGACCCTGCTCGCCAAGGCGATCGCGGGCGAGGCCAAGGTGCCGTTCTTCTCGATCTCCGGCTCGGATTTCGTCGAGATGTTCGTCGGCGTGGGCGCCAGCCGCGTCCGCGACATGTTCGAGCAGGCCAAGAAGCACGCGCCCTGCATCATCTTCATCGACGAGATCGACGCGGTCGGCCGCCACCGCGGCGCGGGCCTGGGCGGCGGCCACGACGAGCGCGAGCAGACCCTCAACCAGCTGCTGGTGGAGATGGACGGCTTCGAGGGCGGCGAGGGCGTGATCGTGATCGCCGCGACCAACCGGCCGGACGTGCTCGACCCGGCGCTGCTGCGCCCGGGCCGCTTCGACCGCCAGGTGGTGGTCGGCCTGCCGGACGTGAAGGGCCGCGAGCAGATCCTCAAGGTGCACATGCGCAAGGTGCCGCTGGCCGACGACGTCGACGCGATGGTGGTCGCGCGCGGGACGCCGGGCTTCTCCGGCGCGGACCTGGCCAACCTCGTCAACGAGGCGGCGCTGTTCGCCGCGCGCGAGGACGCCCGCGACGTGCGCATGGAGCACTTCGACCGCGCGCGCGACAAGATCCTGATGGGCGCCGAGCGCCGCTCGATGGCGATGAGCGAGGACGAGAAGCGGCTGACCGCCTACCACGAGGCGGGCCACGCCATCGTCGGGCGGCTCGTCCCCGAGCACGACCCGGTCTACAAGGTCACGATCATTCCGCGGGGTCGCGCGCTCGGCGTGACGATGTACCTGCCGGAAGGCGACAAGTACAGCTTCAACCGGACCGCGATCGAGTCGCAGCTGGCCTCGCTGTACGGCGGGCGCGTGGCCGAGGAGCTGATCTTCGGCACCGACAAGGTCACCACCGGTGCGTCCAACGACATCGAGCGCGCGACCAAGATGGCCCGCAACATGGTCACCAAGTGGGGCCTGTCGGACGAACTCGGCCCGATCGCCTACGGCGAGGAGGAAGACGAGGTGTTCCTCGGCCGGTCGGTGACGCAGCACAAGAACGTGTCCGACGACACCGCGCGCCGGATCGACGAGGTCGTGCGCGGCATCCTGGACAAGGCGTACCAGCGCACGACGGGCATCCTCACCGAGAACTTGGACAAGCTGCACGCGATGGCGAAGGCCCTGCTGCTGTACGAGACCATCGACGCGCCGCAGATCGACGCGATCATGGACGGCCGCGAACCGCCGCCGCCGGCCGGCTGGAGCAAGCCGTCCGCCGACGATGCGGGCGATGCCAAGCCGCCCGCGCCCCCGATCGGCGGGCCCGCCGCACAGACCTGACGCGCCGCGGCGCGCACCACCACGCACGGCGGCCCCCCGGGGTCGCCGTTTCCGTTTCCACGCCGTGGGAAGCCGCGTGCGCGACGGGCGCGCGGGGCAGGACGGGCCGCCGGGCCCGGAGGCGAGGGCGGCGATGGCCAGCTGGGAGACCATCCGACGCGGGTTCGGCGAGTTCAGGCGCCGGCGCGTGTTCCGCGCGCTCATCGTCTACGTGCTGGTCGCCTGGGTGCTGGTGCAGGTGGCGGACGCGACGTTCGAACCGCTCGGCCTTCCGGACGGGTCCGCGCGCCTGCTGATCGTGCTGCTGGCGCTCGGGGTCCTCCCGGTGCTCGCGCTTGCGTGGATCTACGACGTCGGTCCCGGCGGGCTCGAGAAGACCGCGCCGGACCGGGGTGCGTCGACGGCGGCCGACGCGTCGGCGTCGCCCGCGCCTGCACCGGACGCGGCGCCGGTCGCGTCCGCGGCTGGCGCGCCACCGGCCGCACCGGCCGCACCCGGCGCCTCGGTCGCCATCCTCCCGTTCGCCGACCTGAGCGACACCCGGGACCAGGACTACTTCTGCGACGGGCTCGCCGAGGAGATCATCAACGCGCTCACGCGGGTGCGGGGCCTTCGCGTGGCGTCCCGGACGTCTTCCTTCCGCTTCCGCGGCGCGCAGTGCGACGCGCGCGAGATCGGCCGGCTGCTCGGCGTGGCCGCGATCATGGAAGGCAGCGTGCGCAAGTCGGGCGAGCGCGTGCGCGTCACGGCGCAGCTCATCGACGCCGAGAGCGGCTACCACCTCTGGTCGCAGAACTTCGACCGCGAGCTGGAGGACGTCTTCGCGATCCAGGAGGAGATCGCGCGCCGCGTGGTCGAGCGGATGCGCCCGACCGTGCGCGAGCCGGTCGAGCTCGACCTGCAACGCTATGCGCCCCGCGACATGCGCGCGTACGAGTTCTACCTGCGCGGGCGCTCGCTGGAGGAGCACACGACCGCCGCGAGCTGGCGCAAGGCGCCACAGATGTTCCGCCGCGCCATCGAGTTCGACCCGGGGTACGCGCATGCCCACGCCGGTCTCGCCGACGCGCTCGTCGAGCTGCTGCTCTGGCGGCTGGAACCGGCCGGCGAGGTGCTCGGGGAGGCGAAGGCGGCGGCCGCGCGCGCGCTGGAACTGGCGCCGGAGCTCGCCGAGGCGCACGTGGCCTACGCGCACGTGCTCTCGCTGGAAGGGCGTCGGGAGGCGGCGAGCGCGTCCTTCGAGAAGGCGCTCGAGCTCGATCCGACCCTGTACGTCGCCCACTACTATTTCGCGCGGCACTGTTTCGCCAACGGCGAGTACGAGCGCGCCGCCGACCTCTTCGAATCGGCGCACGCGGCCGACCCGGGCGAATTCCAGTCGCTCGCGCTCGCCGTGGGGGCGGCCGAGGCGGCGGGCGACCCGCAACGGGCCGAACGCCTGGTCGAAGAGGGCCTGCGCGCCGCGCTGCACCACACGGAGATCGACCCCGGCAACGCACGGGCGCATTACCTGGCTGCCGGGCTGCTGATCCGGCGGGGCGAGGTGGAGGCGGGGCGCAGGGAGATCGACGCGGCCCTCGCGGTGCGCGGGACGGACTTCGACACGCTCTACAACGCGGCCTGCTTCCATGCGCTGGCAGGCGAGAAGGCGCGCGCGCTGGAACTGCTGGAGCGCGCGGTCGACACGGGCCTGGGCTTCCGCGACTGGATCGCGCACGACTCGGAGCTCGAGAGCCTCCATGGCGACCCCCGCTTCCAGGCGCTGCTCGAGCGCACGGGCTAGCGAGCGCGGCGGGGCGGCGCCGCTATCATCCGGGCTCGCCCGCCGCGGAGCCATCCATGTTCGACACCGTTCCCAGCCTGGATTGCGCCGGCCGGCGCGTGGTGCTCGACCGGCCGCGGGTGATGGGCATCGTCAACGTGACCCCGGATTCGTTCTCCGACGGCGGCGCGCACGCCACCACGGAGGCCGCCGTCGCGCATGCGCTCCGGCTCGCGGATGAGGGCGCCGACATCCTCGACATCGGCGGCGAATCGACGCGGCCGGGCGCGGCGGCCGTGGCGCTCGAGGAAGAGCTGCGCCGCGTGGTGCCGGTGATCGAACGGCTGGCGAAGGAGACCGGCGTCGCCATCAGCGTCGACACGTCCCGGCCCGAGGTGATGCGCGCCGCCGTCGAGGCCGGCGCGGGCATGGTCAACGACGTCTTCGCCCTGCGCCGCGACGGCGCGCTGGAGGCCGCCGCCGCGCTCGGCGTCCCGGTCGTTCTCATGCACATGCTGGGCGAACCGCGCACGATGCAGGACGATCCGCGCTACGACGACGTCGTCGCCGAGGTCCACCGGTTCCTGGCCGAACGCATCTTCGCGGCGGAGATGGCGGGCATCGCGAAGAAGCGGGTCGTCGTCGATCCCGGCTTCGGTTTCGGCAAGACGACGGCGCACAACCTCGCGTTGTTGGCGGACCTGGGCCGCTTCGCCGACCTGGGCGTGCCGGTGCTCGCAGGCCTGTCGCGCAAGCGGACGATCGGCGAGCTGACGGGGCGCGAATCGCCGGGGGACCGGCTGCACGGTTCGGTCGCCGCGCACCTGCTCGCGGCCGAGCGGGGCGCGCGGATCCTGCGCGTGCACGACGTGGCCGCCACGGTCGACGCGCTGCGCGTGCTCGCCGCCCTGGAAGGCGTACCGAAAACGCAACGCGCCACCCAGACCGGCCGCGTCGCCTGGCCGGACGACGACTGAGCCGGCGTGGCGAATCCGTCGCCAACCCGGGGCCGGGCCAGTGCCCGCCGGGCTCCCGGGAAGTTGTCCACAGGTTGGTGCGCCGCGTTGTCCACAGGGCCTGTGAATAAACGGCGGCGGCCTTGACGCGCCGCGCGGGTCCCGGGCGCCGGCTGGGGTTCGCGTCCACGCTGCGTTAACCTTGCGCGCTGTTTTCCGCACGGGACAGCGCATGGACCAGATCAACGCGCCGCTCTACATCACCTTCGGCCTCTATCTGACCGCCGTCATCGCCCTGGGCGTGATTGCCTGGTGGCGGACCAAGACCTTCGACGACTACATCCTCGGCGGCCGCTCGCTCGGCCCCTGGGTGGTCGCGCTGGCGGCCGGCGCCTCGGACATGTCCGGCTGGCTGCTGATGGGGCTGCCCGGCGCGGTGTTCGAGGGCGGCGTGTCCTCGGGCTGGCTGGCCTTCGGCCTGGTGGCCGGCGCGTGGATCAACTGGCGCTACGTCGCCGGCCCGCTGCGTGTGTACACCGAACGCGCGGACAACGCGCTGACCATCCCCGACTACTTCACCGGCCGCTTCCACGACGAGAGCCGGCTGCTGCGGGTGCTGTCGGCCGTCGTGATCCTGGTGTTCTTCGCCGTGTACTGCGCCTCGGGCGTGGTCGCCGGCGCGCGCCTGTTCGAAACCGTGTTCCCGGGCATCGGCTACACCCAGGCGCTGTTCTGGGGCGCGGGCGCGACGATCCTGTACACGCTGATCGGCGGGTTCCTGGCGGTGAGCTGGACCGACACCCTGCAGGCCACGCTGATGTTCTTCGCGCTGCTCCTGGCGCCGAGCATCGTGGTGATGAACAACGGCGGCTTCGAGGCGACCGTGGACGTCGTGCGCGCGTTCGACGCCAGCCGGCTGGACTGGTTCGACGGCGGCGCGCTCGGATTCATCGGCATCGTGTCGCTGCTCGCCTGGGGCCTGGGCTACTTCGGCCAGCCGCACATCCTGGCGCGCTTCATGGCGGCCGACACGATCCACACGATCAAGCCGGCGCGCCGGATCGGCATGTCCTGGATGATCGCGTGCCTGGCCGGTGCGCTGGGCGTGGGCTTCTTCGGCATCGCCTACTTCGCCAACCATCCGGAGGCGGCACCGCCCGTGCTGGGCAACGCGGAGCTGGTGTTCATCGAACTGGCCAAGGGCCTGTTCAACCCGTGGGTGGCGGGCATCCTGCTGTCGGCGATCCTGGCGGCGGTGATGAGCACGCTGTCGTGCCAGCTGCTGGTGTGTTCGAGCGTGATGACCGAAGACTTCTACCGCGGCTTCCTGCGGCCGAAGGCCAGCCAGCGCGAGCTGGTGTGGATCGGCCGCGTCTCGGTGGCCCTGATCGCGCTGCTGGCGCTGTGGCTGGCGCGTGACCCGGACAGCCGCGTGCTCGGCCTGGTGTCCTACGCATGGGCGGGCTTCGGCGCGGCCTTCGGGCCGGTGGTGCTGCTGTCGCTGTTCTGGGAGCGGATGACGCGCAACGGCGCGCTGGCCGGCATCGTGGTCGGCGCGGCGACGGTCATCGCCTGGAAGCTCGTCGCGGTCGAACGGTTCGGCTCGGAACTCTACGAGATGGTGCCGGGCTTCATCGCGGCGACCATCGCGATCGTCCTGGTCAGCCGGCTCGGCGCGCCGCCGCCGCAGTCGATCCGCGCGCTGCACCAGCAGGTCCGCGCCTCGCTGCGCCAGACCGGCTACTGATGCGCTGACCCCGCGGGCGGGCCGCCATGCACGACGCGCGTCCGCCCGCGATCGCCCTGATGGGCCCGACCGCTTCGGGCAAGACCGCGCTGGCGGTCGCGTGGGCGAAGCGGCTTGGGGGAGAGGTGGTCAGCGTCGATTCGGCGCTGGTCTACCGGGGCCTGGACATCGGGGCCGCCAAGCCCGACGCCGCAGAGCGCGGCGGGGTCCCGCACCACATGATCGACGTGCGGGATCCGTGGGAACCGTTCTCGGCCGCGGACTTCGCGGCCGGGGCGCGCGCCGCGATCGACGGCATCGTCGCGCGGGACGGCATCCCCATCCTGGCGGGTGGCACCGGGCTGTACTTCCGGGCGCTGCTCGAGGGCCTGGCGCCGATGCCGGAGGCGGATCCGGGCGTGCGTGCCGGGATCGAGGCGGACGCCGCCACGCGCGGCTGGGCGGCGTTGCATGCGGAGCTGGCCGGGTTCGACCCGGATGCGGCCGCGCGGATCCACGCCACGGATGCGCAGCGGATCCAGCGGGCGATCGAGGTGCACCGGCTCACGGGGCGGCCGATCAGCGACTGGCAGAAGGCGCCGTCCAACGACCGGTTGCCGTTGCGGGTGCTCAAGCTGGTGGTCGCGCCGGCCGACCGGGCGGTGCTGCACGACCGGATCGTGCGCCGCTTCGACGCGATGCTGGAGGACGGTTTCCTCGACGAGGTACGGCGGCTGCGCGCGTTGCCGGAACTGGCGCGGCATCCGGCACCGTTGCAATTGCCGGCGATCCGGGCGGTCGGGTACCGGCAGGCCTGGGAGTACCTGGACGGCGCGTGCGACGCCGCGGCGTTCCGGGAGCGGGCCATCGCGGCGACGCGGCAGCTGGCCAAGCGGCAGCTGACGTGGCTGCGGGGGGAACTCGACGCGCGGTGGTTCGATCCTGCGCGCGACGGGGCGCCGCTGGCGCGCGCGATCGATCTGTTCCTGCCCGGGCGTGGCTAGCGTCCGGCCGCGCGTGCCGGCCTTGCGGATCGCGCGGGTCGTGACGGCGGTCCTGCGGGCGGGCCGGATTTGTGTACCATCGCCGGGCCGCCGCCGCGGGGAGCGGGTCGGGTGGCCCGGACGCGCCAGGGGATTGGATGGGGCGCGCCGGACACAACAAAATACAAGTTGGGGAAACACCGATGTCCAAGGGGCAGTCCTTGCAGGATCCGTTCCTGAACGCGTTGCGCCGGGAGCGTGTCCCGGTTTCGATCTACCTGGTCAACGGCATCAAGCTGCAGGGCACGATCGAGTCGTTCGACCAGTTCGTGGTCCTGCTGCGCAACACGGTCAGCCAGATGGTCTACAAGCATGCGATCTCCACAGTGGTCCCGGCGCGCAACGTGCGCGTGGGTCCGGGGGGTGGCTACGTGCAGCCGGCGCCGGACAACGGCAACGGGCACGAGGAAGCTGTGGACGAAGCGGAGTAGTCCGGCGTCGTTCTGGTGAAGACGGCTACGGTCGGTGTCGCGAGCATGCGGCCGGCCGGGCTGGGCGCGGGCTTCGGTCGGTTTCGCGGGTACGCGGCCGGCCGAACCGGAGGCTCGCTCTTCCCTCGATCAGGGCTCCCTTCGGGAGGCCGGCCCGGCGCATGGCGCCGGGCGTTCGCACGGACGCGCGGCAGTGCCGCGCAATCCGTCCGTGCTCACCCTGCCCTGACTCGGGCGCTGGCCATCCTTGGCCAGCTTGGCGCGAGCCTCCGGTCCGTCCGCCCGCTCCGGGCTTTCGGTGCTCCGGTTGGTCGAAGCCGTCTTCCGCGCTTGATAGGGCGGGCAGTCGCCCCCATTCCGTGGGTTCTCCGCCAGGGTGGCGGTCCAGGCGCGCTTGATGTTCGAACGGTCCCGCAAGGGTGAAAACGCACTGCTGATCCAGCCCCACGCCGGTGGGCCGCCGGACGACGGGCTGGTCGAGGAGTTCGGCGACCTCGCGCGGTCGGCGGGCGCCAACGTGGCGGCGATGCTGACCGCGCGGATCGACAAGCCGAATCCGGCCACGCTGATCGGCAGCGGCAAGCTGGAGGAGGTCCGGGCGGCGTGCGATGCGACCGGGGCCGACCTGGTGCTGGTCAACCATCCGCTGACGCCGGTGCAGGAGCGCAACCTCGAGAAGGCGCTCGAGCGCCGCGTGGTCGACCGGACGGGGTTGATCCTGGACATCTTCGCGCTGCGGGCGCGCAGCCACGAGGGCAAGCTGCAGGTCGAGCTGGCGCAGCTCAGGCACATGGCCACGCGGCTGGTGCGGGGGTGGACCCACCTGGAGCGGCAGCGCGGCGGTTCGATCGGCCTGCGCGGTCCCGGTGAAACCCAGCTCGAGACCGATCGACGCTTGCTGGCCAAGCGCGTCGACCAGTTGCAGCGGCGGTTGGAGAAGGTGGAGGTGCAGCGCGGGCAGATGCGGCGTGCGCGCCTGCGCAGCGAGCTGCCGCGGGTGGCGCTGGTCGGCTACACCAACGCGGGCAAGTCGACGCTGTTCAACGCGTTGACCGGCGCGGGGGCGTACGCGGCGGACCAGTTGTTCGCGACGCTGGATCCGACCGTGCGGCGCATCGAGCTGCCGGCGGGCGCGGCGGTGCTGGCCGATACCGTGGGCTTCGTCCGCGACCTGCCGCACGAGCTGGTCGCCGCGTTCCGGTCGACCCTCAGCGAGGCCCGCGACGCGGACCTGCTGCTGCACGTGGTCGATGCGTCCGACCCGCTGCGCGAGGAGCGGATCGCGCAGGTGGACGCGGTGCTCGCCGAGGTGGGTGCCGGCGACATCCCGCAGTTGCTGGTGTTCAACAAGATCGACCGGCTCGACGACGCGACGGCGCGCCACGTCGGGGCCGAGGCGGTGCTGGCCGATGCGCTCGGGCAGGCGATGCGGGAGCAGGTCTGGGTCTCCGCGCGGGACGGGACGGGCCTGGACCTGTTGCGCGACGCGCTGGGCACCCGGCTCGGGCTGCGGCGCGTGGCGGGGACGCTGCGGCTGGGCAACGACGCCGGGCGCCTGCGCGCGCGGCTGCACGACCTCGGTGCGGTCCGCAGCGAGCGCCATGACGACGATGGATGGCACATCGAGCTCGACATCGCCGAGGCGGAGGCGCAGCGGCTCGCGGCGCAGGCCTACGGCGCCCCGTTGCGGTCCCTGCTGCCGGCCACGGATGCCGCCGCCTGAACGCGTCGGCCGCCTCGTTTAGAATCTCCGGCCGCGGGCGCGACCAGCGCGCGCGCCGTGCCCCGCGCCCGGCGCAGGCCGCGTCGGCGCGACACCCCTTCGACTGGAGCAGGCATGGCCTGGAACACGCCCGGTAGCAACCGACCCGGAAGCAGCGGCGGCAGTGGCGGCGGCAATGGCCGCGGCCCGTGGAGGCCGCGGGGCGGCGCTGGCGGCTTCGACCGCGTGCTGGAACCGCTTCGCGGCCTGTTCGACGGCGGTGGCGGACCCCTGCGCTGGATCTGGGTCGTCGTCGCGCTGTGGCTGGCCTTCAGCAGCTTCGTCCTGGTGTCCGAGCAGCAGCGCGGCGTGGTCCTGCGCTTCGGCGAGTACGCCCGCACGATGCAGCCGGGCCCGAACTTCAAGTTCCCCTGGCCGGTGGAGCGCGTGATCAAGGTCAACGCGACCGAGGTCCGGACCTTCAGCGAGACCGTGCCGGTGCTGACGGCCGACGAGAACATCGTGCGCGTGGAGATCAACGTGCAGTACCAGGTTGGCGACCCGGAGCTGTACCTGTTCGGCACGCGCGACGCGGACGAGGTCCTGCAGCAGGCCGCGCTGTCGACGGTGCGCGAGCAGGTGGGCCGCTCCGACCTGGACACGGTGCTCGGCGCGCGCGGCGCGATGTCGGTCACCGCGCGCGAACAGTTGCAGGCCTCGCTCGACGCCTACCGCACCGGGCTGCGCGTGACCGAACTGAACCTGCCGAACGCCCGGCCGCCGGACCAGGTCAAGCCGGCGTTCGACGACGTCAACAGCGCCCAGCAGGAGCGCGAGCGGCTGATCTCCGAGGCGCGCGCGTACGCGGCCAAGGTCGTGCCGGAGGCGCGCGGCGCCGCGGCGCGGACCCGGACGGTCGCCGAAGGCTACAAGGAAGCCGCCGTCGCGCGCGCCGAGGGCGACGCGCAGCGCTTCAGCCTGCTGCTCGACGCGTACCGGGCCGCACCGGAGGTCACCCGCCGCCGCCTGTGGCTGGAGACCATCGAGGACGTGCTGGCCGACACGCGCAAGGTCGTCGGCGGCGATTCGCGCCAGCTGATCTACGTGCCCATGGACGGGGCGGGCGGGACCACGCCGGTGCAGGGCCGTCCGCTGCTCACGCCGGACATGCTGTCGCCCACCGTGGACAGCACCGCGTCCGATGACGCCGCCTCGAACCTGCCGCGACCGCCGCGGCCGCCGCGTGGGGAGGACGCCCGATGAAGAAGACCCTGCTGATCGTCGCGATCGTCGCCCTGGTGCTCGTGCTGCTGGGCGGGACCTACGTGGTCCGCGAAGGCCAGACCGCGATCGTCCTCAACCTGGGCCGCGTCGCGCGCAGCGAGATCGGCCCCGGCCTGCACCTGAAGATCCCGCTGGTCGAGACCGCGCGGGTGTTCGACCGCCGCCTGCAGGTGCTGCCGGCCGAGCCCGAGCGCTACCTGACGTCCGAACGCAAGGACGTGAGCGTGGACTTCTTCGCCCTGGGCATGATCAGCGACCCGGTGGCGTTCTTCCGTGCCACGGGCGGCAGCGAGGAGGTCGCCGTGCAGCGGCTGGCGCCGATCATCAAGGACGCGCTGCGCAACGAGATCAACGCGCGCACGCTGTCGCAGGCGGTGTCGGGCGATCGTTCCGAACTGATCTCCGCGCAGCTCGCCTCGATCAACGAGGGCGCCGCCACCGTGGGCGTGCGGATCATCGACCTGCGGATCAAGCAGATCGACCTGCCGACCGACAGCGAAGTCATCACCCAGGTCTACGAGCGCATGAGCGCCCAGCGCCGGCAGGTGGCCGCCGCGCTGCGCGCCGAGGGCGAGGAACAGGCCCGGACCATCCGCGCGGAGGCCGACCGCGAGCAGACCGTGCTGCTGGCCCAGGCCGAGCGCGACGCCCAGCGCCTGCGCGGCGAGGGCGATGCGCAGGCGACGCGGATCTACGCCGGCGCCTATGGCGACGATCCGGCGTTCTACGCCTTCCACCGCAGCCTCGAGGCCTACCGCAAGTCGTTCGAGGACGGCCGTGGCGTCGTGGTGCTGGAGGAGGACGACGCGTTCCTCGAGTACTTCAAGGACGCCCGCTGACGATGGCCGACCTGTGGGCGGCCCTGTGCCTGGTCGCGGTGCTGGAGGGCCTGTTCCTGTTCGCCGCCCCGGGTGCCTGGAAGCGGGCCGCGGAGCAGATGGTGGCGATGCCGGACGGACGGGTCCGCCGGATCGGCGCGGTGGTCCTGGGCGCCGGCCTGCTGGCCCTCTGGTTCGTCCGCCAGGCCTGACCCCCGGCATCCGCCGCGCCGGCGGGAACGAAGACCCCCCCCCCCCCCCCCCCCCCCCCGGTGCTGGCCCCGGGGCCGACAAACCCGGATAATGCGCAAAAGCCGGACGGGGTCCCGCGCAAGCGAACGACCCGCCGGCTTTTTCCGTGCATGGACGCCTGTCGTCCCGAGCCGCAGGCGAGGGACCTGCTGTCCAGCCGGCCGCAGACCCGCAACAACCCGCGCCATGCTCGGCCGCCGCCGACCGCCGGGACGAAAGGAGACCGAGATGGGCCAGTCAGTCGTGGTGTTGGGCGCCCAGTGGGGCGACGAGGGCAAGGGCAAGATCGTCGACCTGCTGACCCGGGACATCGGCGCGGTCGTGCGCTTCCAGGGCGGCCACAACGCCGGCCACACGCTGGTCATCGGCGGCAAGAAGACGGTGCTGCACCTGATCCCGTCGGGCATCCTGCGCGAGGACGCGCTGTGCCTGATCGGCAATGGCGTGGTGCTGCACCCGGGCGCGCTGCGCAAGGAGATCGCCGAGCTCGAGGGGAACGGCGTGGAGGTGCGCTCGCGGCTCAAGATCAGCCCGGCGACGCCGCTGATCATGCCGTACCACATCGCCCTGGACCAGGCGCGCGAGAAGGCCGCCGGCGGCAAGGCGATCGGCACCACCGGCCGCGGCATCGGCCCGGCGTACGAGGACAAGGTCGCGCGCCGCGGCATCCGCGTGGCCGACCTGCACTACCGCGAGGAACTGGCGGAGAAGCTGCGCACCGCGCTCGACTACCACAACTTCGTGCTGACGAAGTACCTGGGCGTGGAGGCGGTCGACTTCCAGCAGACGCTCGACGAGGCGCTGGCCTTCGGCGAGTACGTCGAGCCGATGAAGCAGGACGTCGCCGGCATCCTCCACGACCTGCGCCGGCAGGGGAAGAAGGTGCTGTTCGAGGGCGCGCAGGGCGCGCTGCTGGACATCGACCATGGCACCTACCCGTACGTCACCAGCTCCAACACGACGGTCGGCGGCGCGCTCGCCGGCACCGGGGTGGGCGCGGACGCGATCGACTACGTGCTGGGCATCTGCAAGGCCTACGCCACGCGCGTGGGCGGTGGCCCGTTCCCGACCGAACTGGACGACGAGGTGGGGCAGGGCATCCGCGACCGCGGCCAGGAGTACGGCGCCACCACCGGCCGGCCGCGCCGCTGCGGCTGGATCGACCTGGTCGCGCTCAAGCGCGCGGTGGCGATCAACGGCATCACCGGCCTGTGCATCACCAAGCTCGACATCCTCGACGGGATGGAGACGCTCAAGATGGGCATCGGCTACCAGTACCGCGGCAAGCAGACCGAGTACGCGCCGCTCGACGCGCAGGGCTGGGACGAGTGCGAGCCGGTGTACCTGGAGTTCCCGGGCTGGAGCGAGTCCACCCACGGCATCACCGACTGGGAGAAGCTGCCGCCCGCGGCCCGCGCCTACCTGCGCGCACTGGAGGAGCTGTCCGGCTGCCCGCTGGCGATCGTCTCCACGGGCCCCGACCGCGACGCCAACATCGTCCTGCGGGACCCGTTCGCCTGAGCCCCGGCGGCCTGACCGCCCTCCCACGGTAGGAGCGCCCCTACGGGCGCGAATCCGGACCGATGGTTCGCGGAGATCGCCATTCGCGGGCGCAGGCCCGCTCCCACGGGGTGGGTCGTGGGATCGGCGATGCGGTGCATTTTGCGCCGGACCGGCCGTGCGCTAACGTGTGCGCCCCTGTCGCGGGACCGCGTCCGACACGGCATGCCTGAACACGCTCCGTCGCCAACGTCCGGGTCCGGTGCATCCGTCCCCGACGCCGATTTCCGCCTGCTGGTCGAGGCGGTGTCCGACTACGCGATCTTCCTGCTCGACCCGGACGGCCGCATCCGCAGCTGGAACCGCGGCGCGCGGAAGCTGAAGGGCTACGCCGAGGACGAAGTCGTCGGCCGGCATTTCTCGCTGTTCTACCCCGACGACAAGCGCGCGGAGCGCTGGCCGGAGCAGGAACTCGCGTACGCGCGCCGCGACGGGCGGTTCGAGGACGAGGGCTGGCGCATCCGCAAGGACGGCAGCCGCTTCTGGGCGAACGTCGTGATCACCTGCCTGCGCGATGCCAACGGCGAGGTGCGCGGCTTCGCCAAGGTCACCCGCGACCTCACCGAGCGGCGCAACCACGAGGAACTGCTGCGCCAGAGCGAGGAGCGCTTCCGCCTCATGGTGGAGGGCGTGCGCGACTACGCGATCTTCATGCTCGACCCCGACGGCCGGGTGGCGAGCTGGAACCTCGGCGCGCAGCTCAACAAGGGCTACCTGGCCGAGGAGATCATCGGGAAGCACTTCTCGGTCTTCTACCCGCAGGACAAGCGCGACGCCAAGTGGCCGGAGGAGGAACTCGAGCGCGCCCTGCGCGACGGCCGCTTCGAGGACGCGGGCTGGCGGATCCGCAAGGACGGCAGCCGCTTCTGGGCGAACGTGGTGATCACCGCGCTGCACGACGCGAACGGCCGCCACATCGGCTTCGCCAAGGTGACGCGCGACATGACCTCCAGCCGGCGGATCGACGCGCTGCAGGCCGAGCAGGAACAGTTGACCCAGTTCCTCGCGGTGCTGGGCCACGAGCTGCGCAACCCGCTGGCGCCGATCGCCAACGCCGTGCAGCTGATGCGGATGGAGACGCTCGACAATCCCCGGCTGGTGGCGGCGCGCGACATCCTCGTGCGCCAGGTCGTGCAGTTGCGCCGGCTGGTCGACGACCTGCTCGACGTCGGCCGCATCGCCAGCGGCCGCGTGCACATGGAGCAGGCGCCCGTGCACCTGCAGTCGGTAGTCGAGCAGGCGGTCGAGGCGAGCGCCCCGCAGGTCGAGGCGGGCGAACACACGCTCTCGATCGACGTCACCCACGCGCCGCTGTGGGTGATGGGAGACCACGCGAGGCTGGTGCAGGTGGCGAGCAACCTGCTGCACAACGCCGCCAAGTTCACGCCGCCGGGCGGCCGGATCGCCATCCGCCTGTCGCGCCACGACGACCGCGCCGAGATCAGCGTGCGCGACAACGGGCCGGGCATCGATCCGCAGCACCTCGCCTACGTGTTCCGCCTGTTCGCGCAGGCCGAGCCCGACAGCACCAAGCGCATGCACGGCGGGCTGGGCGTCGGCCTGAGCCTCGTCCACCGCCTGGTCACCGACCATGGCGGCGACGTCAGTGCGTTCAGCTCGGGCGTGGCCGGCGAGGGGGCCGAATTCATCGTCAGCCTGCCCCTGGTCGCGCCACCGGCGGACGCCTGAACCCGCGGAAGTCACGCCGCCCCGACGGCGGTCCGGCCAACCTGCACCGCCCGATGACGGACGCCGTTGCATGCCGCCTTCCCTGCTCCTCGTGCTGGCCATGGCCGCCGCGCCGTCCCCCGCGCCCGCGACGGCCGCGCCCGTCAACCGGCCGGTCGAGCAGCTCGACCTGCAACGCTACCTCGGCACCTGGCACGAGATCGCGCACCTGCCGCAGTTCTTCCAGCGCAAGTGCGCCAGCGACATCACCGCGGAGTATTCGCGCAACGCGGACGGCTCGTTGAAAGTGGTCAACGCCTGCCGGACGAAGGAGGGCGTGCTCGACGCCGCCAGCGGCCAGGCGCGCACTACCGGTGGCCCGCAGGGCGCGCTGGAGGTCCGCTTCGCGCCGGCGTGGCTGTCGTGGCTGCCGTTCGTGTGGGCGGACTACTGGGTGCTCGACGTCGACCCGGAATACCGGTGGGCGGTCGTGGGCGGCCCGGGGCGCGACGCGCTGTGGATCCTGTCGCGGGAGCCGCGGATGTCGCGCGCGCTGTTCGAGCGCCTGAAGGCCGACGCCCGCGCGCGCGGCTACCCCGTCGAGAAGCTCGAGCTCATGGCCCCCGTCGAGTAGCCGGGGGGCGTTCGACCCGTAGGAGCGCGCCTACGCGCGCGATCGGATCCGAAGACCGCGAAGGAACAATTCCGGCGAAAGCCTTCGCGCCTGTAGAGGCGCTCCTACGGCGGACGTTGCCCACCGCGCAGGTGCTACTCCGCCGCCAGCTTCTTCTTCATGCGCTCGTAGTCCTTCCGGTACTTCTTCGCCAGCGCGGTCTTCTGCGTGGCGGACAGCACCTTGCCGGACACCTGGAAGAACGCCTTCTCCTCCTCGCGCAGGTGGTGGTGCACCTCGTGGGAGAGTTCCTTCGCCTTCTCGTGCCACGCGTCGCCCGCGGGGTCCAGGCCCTGCAGGTCCTCGACCAGTTCGTCGATTTCGTGGTGTTCGTGCAGGGCGTGGCGCGCGGAGGACAGGCCCGTGTCCTCCATCAGCATCGGGGCGTAGAGGAAACGTTCCTCGGCGGCCTCGTGCGCCTCGAGCTCGATCCGTGCCTGGGTGAAGAGGTCGATCCGCTCGCGCGTGCCGGGCTTGGACCGCAGCAGCTTGCGCATCAGCATGCGCTGGATCTCGTGCGACTCGCGCAGGGCGTCGTAGATCGTCTCGGGCATGGCGGGCTCCGGCGGGGCGGCGGTCGGCCCTGCAGCCTAGCCGCGCCGCGTGAATGCGCCGTGCGCGTCCCCACCGGGAACGGGTCGCCCCGTCCTCGTAGGAGCGCGCCTACGCGCGCGAAGGCATTCCCCGTGCACTCAACGCGCCTTGCCAGGGATGGACGTCCACGCCAACGCTGCGGATCAAGCGGCCTTGCGCGCCGACAGGAACGTCCAGAGATCGCGGTACGACGGCACCAGCACGTCCTGTTCCGTCCGCGATTCGAAATGCGCGTCGACGGCCTCGCGGATCAGCGGCAGGACCTCGTCGCGGTCGGCGCGGTCGCGTTCGTCGCGCAGGCCGTGGCCGCAGCACTGCATGCTCAGCACGCCGCCGGGCCGCAGGGCGCGGGCGATGCGCTCGATGATCCGGGCGATGAATTCGCGGCGTGGCTGGTCCTCGCGCACGGGGTCCATCGTCAGGTCGTAGATGACGGCGTCGATGTTGCGGGCGCGGTCGATCCAGGCGAAGGCGTCGCCGACGACGATCCTGGCGTGGGGGCTGCGGAAGGCGTCGCCGCAGGTGCCGCGCAGGTGCTTGCGGGACAGTTCCATCACGCGGTCGTCGATCTCGACCAGCGTGAGTTCGGCGGGCAGGGCGCCGAGGGGTTCGAGGGTGCCGATGAGCTGGTGCAGCACGCCACCGTCGCCGCCGCCGAGGATGGCGACGCGGCCGAGGTGAAGCTGGCCCAGCAGGGGGCTGGTCATGGCCACGCCGTAGGCGGTGTCCGAGTCCGACACCTGCAGGTCGCCGTCCAGGAACAGCTGGCGCCCGAAGACGGGGTGGCGGCTGATGGTGATGTGCTGCAGGCCGGAGTGTTCGTCGGCGTAGGTGCGGGGCGGCAGGGGCCGGGGGGCCTTCTTCGCGCGCTGGCGGGTGGTGCGCCGGGGGCGGGCGGGGGCCTGGGTGGGGCGGGGGGTCTCGTCGCGGAGGCCGGCACGGTGTCCGGTGGATGCGGGCATGTCGGCTCCCGGGGTCCGGAGGGAATTCCCCATGTTCGTCAATATGTTGCGTTCGATCAACCCTTGGGGGCATGCGGGCCCGGGCGGTGTGGCTCACTCACGCGGCACGGCGGCTGGGTCGCGGGCGGAGCGGCCGGGAGCCGGGCGGCGCGGGACACGCCGTGAATCCGTCCCTGGAGGCTCGGTGGCGACATCCATGTCGCCAACGGTCCCGCGCCGCCCGGCTCCCGGCCACTCCCTCGGGTGGACGGGCGCCTCCCTCGTGAGAGAGGCGCTGGCGGGATCCGGTTGAGGTGTGTGGGGCAAGTGGTTGATGGGGCGGGGGTCTTGGGTTTTGAGACGGGTGGGGCGTGGAATCGGGCCGACGGGCGGGCTTGCCTGCGCCCGCGAAGGTAAATAGATTTTTACCCATGATGCCGCGCGATCCCTCCCCTGATTCCTCCGATTCGTCCGGCCTGACGCCGCGCCAGCAGGCGGTGCTGGACTTCATCCGGGCGCATGCGGCGGCGGAGGGGGTGCCGCCGACGCTGCAGCAGATCGCCGATGCGTTCGGGTTCCGGCAGGCGTGCGCGGCGCACAAACACGTGCGGCGGTTGCGGGAGGCGGGGTACCTGTCGGTGCGGCCGCACGAAGCGCGGGGCATCCGGCTGGATGCGCCGGGGGCGCGGCTGAAGCGGCGCGAGACGCGGTTGAGCCTGCCGGTGCTGGGGCGGGTGGCGGCGGGTGCGCCCATCGGCGCGGATGCGGGGGTGGAGCGGCACGTGCTGCTCGACCGGGCGCTGTTCTCGATCGCGCCGGACTACCTGCTGCGGGTGCGCGGCGATTCGATGCGCGACGACGGGATCTTCGACGGCGACCTGGTGGCGGTGAAGCGTGCCAGCGATGCGCGCAACGGGCAGGTGGTGGTGGCGCGGGTGGACGGGGAGATCACCATCAAGCGCCTCGAGCGGGGTGCGACGCGGATCCGGCTGTTGCCGCGCAATCCGGACTACGCGCCGATCGTGGTGGCGCCGGGCAGCGACTTCGCGATCGAGGGGCTGTACTGCGGGCTGGTCAGGGCCGACTGATGGGTGCCGAAGCCATCTCCGTCGAGATGCCCGCCGAGGCGTCCGGCCATGCGTCGGGCATGGCGCGGCTCGATGCGTTGCTGTCGGCGCAGTCGGTGTGGCGCGCCGGGCGCGCGGCGCGGGCGCCGGCCGGCGGCGAGCCGACCGGGCATGCGACGTTCGATGCGCTGCTGCCGCAGGGCGGGTGGCCGCGGCGGGCGTTGACCGAACTGCTGCTGCCGGCCGATGGCGTGGGCGAGCTGTCGCTGCTGTTGCCGACGCTGGCGCGGCTGACGGCCGCGGGCGGGGTGGTGGCGGTGGTCGCGCCGCCGTACGTGCCGTACGCGCCCGCGTGGCAGGCGGCGGGCGTGGCGCTGTCGCGGCTGGAGGTCGTGGAGGCGGCGCCGCGCGATGCGCTGTGGGCGTTCGAACAGTGCCTGCGCAGCGGGGCGTGCGCGGCGGTGGTCGGCTGGCCCGAGGGCGCGGACCCGCAGGCGCTGCGGCGGTTGCAGGTGGCGGCCGACCAGGGGCAGTGCCTGGGCTTCGCGCTGCGCGACCGGCGGCACGCGGCGAATCCGTCGCCGGCGGCGCTGCGGGTCGAGCACGTCGACGGCGCCTGGCGGGTGCGCAAGTGCCGGGGCGGGCAGCCGCCGGCGCAGGCGTTCGTGCCGGCGCCGCCCGCGCACGCGCACTGAGGGCCGCGCCATGTTGTGGGCCTGCATCGCGCTGCCGCGGCTGGCGCTGGACGCCGTCCTCCGCCGTACGCCGGATCCCGCGCGGCCGCTGGCGCTGGTGTCGGGGCCGGCGCACCTGCGCACGCTGCACGCGGTCAACGCGGCCGCGGGCGAGGCGGGCCTGCGGCCGGGCATGCGGCTGGCGGCGGCGCATGCGCTGCTGGCCGACGTGGCGCTGGTCGAGCACGACCCGGCGGCCGAGGCGCGCTGGCAGCGGTTCCTCGCCGCATGGGCGTACCGGCACAGTTCGCAGGTCAGCGTGCAGTGGCCGGGCGCGGTGCTGCTGGAGGTGCGCGCGAGCTTCCGGCTGTTCGGGCCGTGGCCGCGGATCGAGGCGCGGCTGCGCGTCGAACTCGACGCGCTCGGCTTCCGACACCGCATCGCGCTGGCGCCGACGCCGCGCGCGGCGCTGGTGTTCGCGGGCCTGCGCGACGGGTTCGCGGTGACCCATGCCGGGGCGATGCGCGAGGCGCTGGCGCGGGTGCCGGTGCGGCGCGCCGCGCTGCCGGGCGAGGCGGGCACGCGCCTGCACCGCATGGGCATCCGCACGCTCGGCGCGCTGCGCGGGTTGCCGCGCGACGCGTTGCGGCGGCGCTTCGGGGTCGACCTGCTCGAACACCTCGACCGGCTGCACGGCGAGGCCGACGATCCGCTCGCCTGCCACGCGCCGCCGGACCGCTTCGACGCGCGCCTCGAGCTCGGCCACGAGGTGTCCAGCCACCAGGCGCTGCTGTTCCCGCTGCGGCGGCTGGTCGGCGACCTGGCGACGTACCTTTCGGTGCGCGACGGCGGGGTGCAGCGCTTCGCGTTGCAGCTCGAGCACGAGCGGGTGCACGCGCTGCCCTCGCACGAGGCCGACCGCCTGCACGTGCCCGCCCCGCGGTACACCGAGGTCGTGGTCGGGATGCTGTCGGCGGAGCGCGACGCCACGCTGCTGTTCGACCTGGCGCGCAACCGGCTCGAGCAGGTGGCGTTGCCGGCGCCGGTGGTCGGCGTGCGGCTGCTGGCGCGCGAGCTGCCCCCGTTCGTGCCGGCGGGACGCGACCTGTTCGACGCGCGCCCGGCGCAGGCGGTGGACTGGCCGCACCTGCGCGAGCGCCTGCGCGCGCGGCTGGGCGACGCCGCCGTGTACCGCGTGCGCGCCACCGCCGACCCGCGGCCCGAGCGCGCCTGGGTGCGCGACGACGGTCGCGATGCGGTCGCCACGCCGCGTGGCCCGCGCCCGCCGCGGCCGGCGTGGCTGCTGCCGCGGCCGATGCCGTTGCGCGGGGCGGTGCGCATCCTGTCCGGCCCGGAGCGGCTGGAGAGCGGCTGGTGGGACGGCGAGGACGCGCGCCGCGACTACTACGTCGTCGAGACCGGGCAGGGCCAGCGCGCCTGGGCGTTCGCGCCGGTCGGCGAGCGCGGCCACTGGATGCTGCACGGGTGGTTCGCGTGAGTTGGCTTGGCATAGGTCTTCGGGACGTGATGCCGCCGCGATCCGTGAGCGGGGCGGGGGATCGCGCGCGTAGGCGCGCTCCTACGGGGCGTTCGGCGCCATGACGGCGGGGGCGCTCCAGCGCGTCCTTCCGCTGGCGCTGCCGGCGGCGGCGAACGACGACACCCTGGCCGGGCCCTGGCCGGCGTACGCCGAACTGCACTGCCTGTCGGACTTCTCGTTCCTCCGCGGCGCGGCCAGCGCGGAGGACCTGTTCACGCGCGCGGCGCGCTGCGGCTATTCGGCGCTGGCGATCACCGACGAGTGCTCGCTGGCGGGGATCGTGCGCGCGCTGGAGGCTTCGCGGCTGACCGGCATGAAGCTCGTCGTGGGCAGCGAGTTCACGCTCGACTGCGGCCTGCGGCTGGTGCTGCTGGCGGAGACGGCCGCCGGCTACGGCCACCTGTGCCGGCTGATCACGCGTGCGCGCCGCGGCGTGCGCAAGGGCACGTACCGCATCGCGCGCACGGACTTCGATGCCGGCCTGGCCGGCCTGTTCGCCCTGTGGCTGCCGGGCGACACGCCCGACGCCGCGCAGGGCGCCTGGGTGCGCGACACCTTCCCGGCGCGCGCGTGGCTGGCGGTCGAACTGCACCGCGAGCGCGACGACGCCGCGCGCTTGGCGCAGCTGCAGGCGTTGGCCCGCATGCTCGGGATGCCGGCGGTGGCCAGCGGCGACGCGCACATGGCGGTGCGCCGCCAGCGCCCGCTGCAGGACACGATGACCGCGATCCGCCACGGCTGCACGCTCGCCGACGCCGGCGCGCACCTGTTCCGCAACGGCGAGCGCCACCTGCGTACCCGGCGCGCGCTGGGCAACATCTTCCCGCCCGCGCTGCTGGCCGAGTCGGTGGCGATCGCCGACCGCTGCACGTTCTCGCTGGAGGAACTCAAGTACCGCTACCCGGCCGAGCTGGTGCCCGATGGCGAGACGCCGGCCAGCCACCTGCGCAAGCTCACGGAAGCCGGCATGCGGGTGCGCTGGCCGGGTGGCACGCCGGCCGCGGTCGCCGAGCGGATCGACGGCGAGCTGGCGCTGATCGAAAAGCTCGGCTACGAGGCCTTCTTCCTCACCGTCGAGGACATCGTGCGCTTCGCGCGCGGCCGCGGGATCCTCTGCCAGGGCCGGGGTTCGGCGGCCAACTCCGCGGTGTGCTACGCGCTGGGCATCACCGCGGTGAACCCGGAGGAGAGCCGCCTGCTGATGGCGCGCTTCATCTCCGAGGAGCGCCGCGAACCGCCGGACATCGACGTCGACTTCGAGCACGAGCGCCGCGAGGAGGTGCTGCAGTACGTCTACGGCAAGTACGGCCGCGAGCGCGCCGCGCTCGCTGCCACGGTCATCCGCTACCGCGGGAAGAGCGCGGTGCGCGACGTGGCCACCGCCTTTGGCCTGCCGCCGGACCAGGTGGCGATGCTCTCGGCATGCTTCAGCTGGGGGCAGGGCGACACGCCGATGGACGCGCGCCTGCGCGAGGCGGGGTTCGATCCGGAGAACCCGCTGGTCGCGCGCGTGCTGGCGCTGGCCGGCGCGCTGCAGGGCCATCCGCGGCACCTGTCGCAGCACGTGGGCGGGTTCGTCATCTCCGACACGCCGCTGTGGTCGCTGGTGCCGGTGGAGGACGCGGCGATGGCCGACCGCACCATCATCCAGTGGGACAAGGACGACCTGGAGACGCTCGGCCTGCTCAAGGTCGACTGCCTGGCGCTGGGCATGCTGACCTGCATCCGCAAGGCGCTGGACCTGGTGCGCGACCACCGCGGCCGCGACCTCGACCTGGCGTCGATCCCGGTGGGCGACGCCGACACCTATGCGATGGTGCAGCGCGCCGACACCATCGGGGTGTTCCAGATCGAGTCGCGCGCGCAGATGACGATGCTGCCGCGGCTCAAGCCGCGGTGCTTCCACGACCTGGTGGTCGAGGTGGCGATCGTTCGCCCCGGCCCGATCCAGGGCGGCATGGTCCATCCGTACCTGCGCCGGCGGATGGGACAGGAGCCGGTGTCGTATCCGTCGGCGGAGATCGAGGCGATCCTGAAGGACACGCTGGGCGTGCCGCTGTTCCAGGAACAGGTGATGGAACTGGTGATCGTCGCGGCCGACTACACGCCCGGCGAGGCCGACCAGCTGCGCCGTTCGATGGCCGCCTGGCGCAGCGGCGGCGACATGGAGCCGCACCGCGAGCGCATCCGCGTGCGCATGACCGCCAAGGGCTACGAGCCCCGGTTCATCGACCAGATCTTCGAGCAGATCCGCGGCTTCGGCGCGTACGGCTTCCCGCAGAGCCACGCGGCCTCGTTCGCCAAGCTGGTGTACGTGAGCTGCTGGCTGAAGTGCCACGAGCCGGCCGCGTTCGCCTGCGGCCTGCTCAACGCGCAGCCGATGGGCTTCTACTCGCCGAGCCAGATCGTGCAGGACGCGCGCCGCAAGGCCGTCGCGTTCCTGCCGGTGGACGTGCGACACAGCACCTGGGACCACGCCCTGGCGGGTGGCGACGCGGGCCGGCAGCCGGACATCCGGCTGGGACTGCGCGAGGTCCGCGGGCTGGCGCGCGAGGCCGCCGACGCGATCGTCGCCGCGCGCGCCGCGGCGCCGTTCCGCGACGTCGCCGACCTGTGCCGGCGCGCCGCGCTGGACGAGAAGGCGCGCGCGGTGCTCGCCGAGGCCGGCGCGCTCCAGGGGCTGGCCGGGCACCGCAACGACGCGCGCTGGCAGGTGGCGGGCATCGAGCGCCAGCGGCCACTGCTGCCCGGCAGCCCGGACGAGGCGGCGGTCGCATTGCCCGCGCCGGGCGAGGGCGAGGACCTGCTGTCGGACTACCGCGCGCTCGGCCTGTCGCTGGGCCGGCACCCGCTGGCGGTGCTGCGGCGGCAGTTGCGTGCGCGCCGGCTGCTCGGCTCGAAGGACCTGCGCGAACGCCGCCACGGCAGCCGCGTGCGCATCGCCGGGCTGGTGACCATGCGCCAGAAGCCGCAGACCGCCAGCGGCACGATCTTCGTCACGCTCGAGGACGAGCACGGCATGGTCAACGTGATCGTGTGGCCGCGGGTGGCCGACCGCGGCCGGCGCGCGCTGCTCGGCGCCACGCTGCTGGAGGTGGGCGGCCGCTGGGAGCGCGTGGACGGCATCGAGCACCTGGTGGCCAACGACATGCGCGATCTCAGCCCGCTGCTCGGCGGCCTGCGCGCGGATTCCCGGGACTTCCACTGATGGGCGCCCCCGTCGTTCCGACGCCTCCAGTCGTTCCAACGCCCACTGTCGTTCCGAGCGCAGCGAGGAACCTGCTTTCCCTGCATCCGGCCGGCGCGTGGAAGCAGGTCCCTCGCTGCGCTCGGGACGACAGGAAATCGACGCATCGAGCGGGCACATGACGGGCATCGCGCGGCGGCTCGACCTGGACGGCGATCTCTTCGCCAGCGGGCCGGAGGCCGGGCACTGCCTGCAGCTGGTCGACGACCGCGAGGGCGGCGTGCGCTGCTGGCCCGGCTTCGTCGACGCGGCCACCGCGGACGCCTGGTTCGAGGCGCTGCGCGGAGGCGCGGACTGGGGGACCATGCGTCGGCAGATGTACGACCGCGAAGTGGACGTGCCGCGGCTGCTGTCGAGCTACCGGGTCGACGCGTTCCCGCCGCACCTGCCGCTGCGCGCCATCCTCGACCGCGTGCGCGAGCGCGTGCCGGCGCCCTTCAACGCCGTCGGCATGAACCTCTACCGCGACGGCCGCGACTCGGT
Source organism: Luteimonas pelagia (assembly GCF_054776035.1). Taxonomy (NCBI): domain Bacteria; kingdom Pseudomonadati; phylum Pseudomonadota; class Gammaproteobacteria; order Lysobacterales; family Lysobacteraceae; genus Luteimonas; species Luteimonas pelagia. The sequence goes on from NZ_BAAHCG010000002.1 coordinate 345,670, forward strand.
GGCGATGCACAACGACAAGCTGCACACGCTGGTCGCCGGGCACCCGATCGCGATCGTGTCGCTGGGCGACACGCGGCGGATGCAGTTGCGCGAGAAGCGGCGCGGCGGCACCGGCGTCGACGTCGCGCTGTCGCACGGCAGCCTGCTGGTGATGAGCCACGCCTGCCAGAAGACCCACGACCACGGGATCCCGAAGACCACGCGACAGGTGGGCCCGCGGATGAGCGTCGTGTTCCGCGTGCGGCCGCCGCGAAACGGCTGAGGCGTGCCGCCCGTGGCGGGCGCACGCACAAGCGACGGGCCGCTTGCGCGGCCCGTCGACGTTGGGGGGAGGGTGGGATCAGCGGTCGCGACGTCCGCTGTGCTTGTCCTGGATGTCGCGATCGCGGTCCTGGCGGCCGGTGGCCTGGTCACGGCCCTTCGCCTGCTGTTGCTGGGTGTCCTGGCGCGGCTTGTTGCCCGGGGCCTGCCTGGCCTTGTTCTGGTCCTGGTTGGGGTTCTGCGGGTTCGGCATGTGCGGCGTCTCCTGGAGGGACGTGAACATCGTCCCGGATCCCGCCGTGACGGTGGCGGCCGGCGGTCGCACACCGCGACCGCGGGCGAAGCTTCCGCCCCGACCGGTTAGCGTGCCGCCAGCAGGAAGTTACGGCCGCTTTACACCGTTCACCGCGGTGAAGCGCGGGGCGCGTGGATGCCGTGTTCAGTCGGTTGCAGTCGGGCCGCAGACCAGGAGCAGGTCCCTCGCTACGCTCGGGACGACAGGGGTGGTGGCCCCTCGCTGTGATCGGCACGACACGGAATCCTGTCGTCCCGAGCGCAGCGAGGGACCTGCTTCTCATGGCACCGCCGGCAAGCCGGCGGCGCTCCGGACCTCAGGCGACGTTCGGCTCGCTGAAGGCCTCGATCTCGCCCTTGAACTCGTTGATCGGGATGCAGGCGCAGAACACGTTCTTGTCGCCGTGCACGTTGTCCACGCGGGCGACCGGCGGCCAGTACTTCTGCCGGCGCAGCACGGGCAGCGGAAACGCCGCCAGTTCGCGCGGATAGGCATGCGACCACTGCTCGCCGGCGACCTGGGTCGCGGTGTGCGGCGCGTGCTTGAGCGGGTTGTCCTCGCGGTCCAGGCGGCCGTCCTCGATCGCCCGGATCTCGTCGCGGATCTGGATCATCGCGTCGACGAAGCGGTCCAGCTCGTGCAGGCTCTCGCTCTCGGTCGGCTCGACCATGAGCGTGCCCGCGACCGGGAAGCTCAGCGTCGGCGCGTGGAAGCCGAAGTCGATCAGGCGCTTGGCCACGTCCTCGGCGCTCACGCCGCTGCCCTTCTCGAGAGGGCGCAGGTCCAGGATGCACTCGTGCGCGACCAGGCCGTTGCGGCCCGTGTACAGCGTGGGGTAGTGCGGCGCGAGCTTCTTCGAGACGTAGTTGGCGTTGAGCAGCGCCACCTGCGTGGCACGGCGCAGGCCGGCCGCGCCCATCAGGGTGATGTACATCCAGCTGATCGGCAGGATGCTGGCGCTGCCGAAGCTGGCGGCCGACACCATCGGGCCGTCGCCCACGCCGCCGGTGCGGAAGCCGTCGCCGAAGGCCCGGGGAAGGTAGGGCGCGAGGTGCGCCTTCGCCGCGCACGGGCCGACGCCGGGCCCGCCGCCGCCGTGCGGAATGCAGAAGGTCTTGTGCAGGTTGAGGTGGCTCACGTCCGAGCCCCACTTGCCCGGCTTGGCGACGCCGACGAGCGCGTTGAGGTTCGCGCCGTCGGTATAGACCTGCCCGCCGTGGCGGTGGACGATCTCGCAGATCTCGACCACGTCCTCCTCGAAGACGCCGTGCGTGGAGGGGTAGGTCATCATGATCGCGGCGAGGCGGTCGGAATACTTCTCCGCCTGCGCGCGGATGTCGTCGACGTCGACGTTGCCGTCCTTGTCGCACCGGGTCACCACGACCTTCATGCCGCACAGCTGCGCGGAGGCCGGGTTGGTGCCGTGCGCGGATTCGGGGATCAGGCAGATGTCGCGCTGCGGCTCGCCGCGCGCCTGGTGGTAGGCGCGGATCGCCAGCAGGCCGGCGTACTCGCCCTGCGCGCCGGAGTTCGGCTGCAGGCTGACGGCGTCGTAGCCGGTGATCTCCACCAGCATCGACTCGAGCTCGTCGATCAGCTGGCGGTAGCCCTCGGCCTGGTCCGCCGGCGCCAGTGGATGGATGTTCGCGAACTCCGGCCACGTCACCGGGATCATCTCCGCGGTGGCGTTGAGCTTCATGGTGCAGCTGCCCAGCGGGATCATGGTGCGGTCCAGCGCCAGGTCGCGGTCGGCGAGCGTGCGCAGGTAGCGCAGCATCTCGTGCTCGCTGTGGTGGGTGTTGAACACCGGGTGCGACAGGTAGTCGCTGGTGCGCACCAGCGCGGCCGGGATGGCGTCGCCCGCGTCGCGGTCGAGCGCGTCGATGTCGCGGATCTCGGCGCCGAACAGGCCGGCGACCCGGATCACGTCCTCGCGGGTGGTGGTCTCGTCGAACGCGATCGCGAGCGACGCGTCGTCGATCGCGCGCAGGTTGATGCCCGCGTCGCGCGCGCGCTGGTGGATGGCCGGCGCATCGACGCCGGTCACGTGCAGCGTGTCGAAGAAGCCCGTGCCGACCGTGGCGCCGGCGCCGCGCAGCGCCCCCGCCAGGATCGTCGCCATGCGGTGCGTGCGGCGCGCGATGCGCTTCAGGCCCTCGGGGCCGTGGTAGACGGCGTACATCGCCGCCATGACCGCCAGCAGCACCTGCGCGGTGCAGATGTTGGAGGTCGCCTTCTCGCGGCGGATGTGCTGCTCGCGGGTCTGAAGCGTCAGGCGGTACGCCGGGTTGCCCTCGGCATCGACCGACACGCCGATCAGGCGGCCGGGCATGGAGCGCTTGTAGGCGTCGCGGCAGGCCATGAACGCGGCGTGCGGGCCGCCGAAGCCGAACGGCACGCCGAAGCGCTGGCTGTTGCCGACCACGATGTCCGCGCCCCATTCGCCGGGCGCCTGGATGAGGGTGAGGGCAAGCAGGTCGGTGGCGACGCAGACCAGGCCGTTGCGGGCGTGCACGGCGTCGGCCAGCGCCTTGTGGTCGCCGATGCGGCCCACGGTGTCCGGGTACTGGAGCAGGACGCCGAACGCGTCGGCATCCATCGCCGCGGCGTCGTCGCCGACCACGACCTCGATGCCGAGCGGTTCCGCGCGCGTGCGCACGACCTCGATCGTCTGCGGGTGCACGCCGGACGACACGAAGAACACGTTCGACTTCGAGCGGGCGGAGCGCTTGGCCAGCGTCATCGCCTCGGCGGCGGCGGTGGCCTCGTCGAGCAGCGACGCGTTCGCGATCTCCATGCCGGTGAGGTCGGCGCACATCTGCTGGAAATTGATCAGCGCCTCCATGCGGCCCTGCGAGATCTCCGCCTGGTAGGGCGTGTACGCCGTGTACCAGGCCGGGTTCTCCAGGATGTTGCGCAGGATGACGTTGGGGGTGTGCGTGCCGTGGTAGCCCTGCCCGATGAAGCTGCGGAATACCTTGTTGCGCGCGGCGATGCCGCGGATCCGCGCGAGCGCCTCCACTTCCGACATCGGCGCCTCGAGCGCCAGCGGCGCGGGGGACTTGATGCCGCCGGGGACGATCGCGTCGGTCATCGCGTCGAGCGAGTCGTGCCCGACCACCTCGAGCATGGTGGCGATCTCGGCGTCGTTGGGGCCGATGTGGCGCTCGAGGAACGCGTCGTGGTGCTCGAGCTCGCGGAGCGGGGCGGCGTGGGACATGGCGGGCATCCGGAATGGGGGGCGGTGTGCGCGCAGCGCACGGATCGCCACGCGGCCGCGCGGCGGAGGGCCCCTCTGTCCTTTTGCCTGAGAGTTTGGAAGCGGCGGGGGGAGGGTCGCCTGCTTCGTGCCCCTTCGGCGCCGGTGGCCGCCGCGGGGCGGGCCGGTCTCTCCAGAGTGTGTGTCGCGCGCGGCGGTACGGGGCCTGAGCGATTGCGGGCGTTTGCGCCTTCGGCAGCGGGGCGGGCCCCGCTTCTCCCACCGCGTGCGCCGCCGATTATACCGGGCGGCCCGCCCGGCAAGCGCCTGCCGGACGCGGGCCGCATCCCGGTGCCGGGGCCTTAACATGGCCGGCCGCGCCGCGCCCCCACGGGTTCCATGCCCCAGCGTCCCGCCCGCCACGCCGCCGACCGGCGGCCCGCCCAATGAACGGCCCGCGCATGCCCTCGCTGCGCTGGCTGGCCGTGCTGCTGGGCGGGTTGGCGATGTTCGGCCCGTTCTCGATCGACACCGTGTTCCCCGCGTTCCCGGCGATGGGCGCGCAGCTGGACGCGGACAAGGTCGCGATGCAGCAGACGATCAGCGTCTACCTGGTCGCCTATGCCCTGATGAGCGTGGTCCACGGGCCGCTGTCGGACGCCCTGGGGCGTCGGCGGGTGATCCTGCCCGGGCTGGTGGTCTTCGGGGTGGCCTCGGTCGGCTGCGCGCTGGCGCAGGACCTGCCGACGTTGCTCGCCTTCCGGGCCCTGCAGGGATTGAGCGCCGGCGTGGGCCTGATCGTCGGCCGCGCCGTGATCCGCGACGTGCTGTCGGGGGACGACGCGCAGCGGCTCATGAGCCAGGTCTCGATGATCTTCGGCATCGCACCCGCGATCGCGCCGGTGATTGGCGGCTGGATCCTCGGCTGGGGCGCGTGGCCGCTGATCTTCTGGTTCCTGGTGCTGTTCTCGATCGTGCTTGTGGCGGCGGTGTGGCTGGGCCTGCCCGAGACGCACCCGGTGGAGCAGCGGATCTCGCTCCGGCCCCGGCGGCTGCTGCGCGACTACGCGGCGATCTTCGTCAATCCACGGTTCCAGCGCCTGGCGGCGGCGGGCGCCTTCAATTTCGCGGCGCTGTTCCTGTACATCGCCTCGGCGCCGGCGTTCGTGCTCGACCTGCTGCGCCTCGACGGCCAGCCGTTGGACGAGGGCGACTTCGCCTGGTTCTTCGTGCCGACGATTGGCGGGATGATGCTGGGCGCGTACATGTCCGGGCGCGCGGCGGGCAGGATCAGCGGCCGCCAGCTGGCGCGCATCGGTTTCGCCTGCTGCGGCGCCGCGGCGCTGGGCAACGTCGCCTACAACCTCGCCTTCGAGGTCCCCGAACTGCCCTGGGCCGTGTTGCCGATGATGCTCAATGCCTTCGGCATCGCGCTGGTGTTCCCGATCCTGACGCTGGCGATCCTGGACATGTATCCGCGGCAGCGCGGGAGCGCGTCCTCGCTGCAGGCCTTCACCGGACTGGTGCTGCATTCGATCGTGGCCGGCGTGCTGTCGCCGCTGCTCAGCCACGACCCGCTCTGGCTGGCGCTGGCGGCGGCGCTCTCCACGACGCTGGGCTGGCTGTTCTGGCGCTGGGAGATGCACACCGGCGAGCGCGTGCCCGAGTGCGCGCCGGACGAGGCGCCGGGGCTGGAGCCCACCGAAAGATTGTAGGAGCGCGCCTGCGCGCGCGAATCCGGCCAGAGCCCGTTCCCGTGGGCACGCCATTCGCGGGCGTAGGCCCGCTCCTACAAGGCATGATCGAGCGTGCAGGAGCGCGACTCGCACCGCGATGCTTTCCCCGCGAACCCCGGTTTCGCGGGCATTGCGCCCCGAGGGGCGCTCCTACAGGGGTGGGGCGTCGCCTTGGGCGTGTTCGCGGTAGGTGCGGCGCAGCAGCTCGTGGAAGTGGTGCACGGCGTTCTCGCGCAGCGGGTTGAGCCGGCCGGGCACGTAGGACCCGGACGCCAGCCCGCGCTGCACGTCCTCGCAGATGGTCAGGTCCTCCAGCTGCACCTCGTCGCTGAAGGCGCGGTCGGCGTCGCGCCGCGCGCGCGCCTCGCCGGACGCGTCGACCGTGTAGTAGAAGTCGAATTCCACGCGGCACCGGTCCACGCCCTTCGGCACGACGCGGTTGGTCTGCAGCCGGCCGGGCAGGATGTTGAGCATGGTGTTCGGCCACAGCCAGTAGTAGAGGGCGTCCCCGCCGCCATACAGCGCATCGTCGCTCTCCAGCGGGCTCCACTGGTACGAGTACCAGTCGGCCGTCTCGGTCACGTAGCTGCGGTAGTCCAGCAGCCGGTTGAGGCCGGGGTGGATGTGCGGGACGTGGTAGCCCTCGAGGTAGTTGTCGACGTAGACCTTCCAGTTGCAGGCCACGTCGTAGCCAACGCGCTGGTGGTGCCCGAACTCCGGCAGGCCCCGGTCCGCGCCGAGCCGCTCGTCGATACCGGCGACGAACGCCTCGAAGGGCGGTGCGCTCGCCGCGTCGACGGCCGCGAACACGAGGCCCTGCCAGATGCGCACCGCGAGCTGCGGCAGGCGCACCTGGGAGGGTTCGAAGTCGACGGCGTCACCCATTTCAGGCGCCGAGCGCAGCGTGCCGTCCAGGGTGTAGGTCCAGCCGTGGTAGCGGCAGCGCAGCGACTTCGCGGCCAGCCCGTCGCAGCTGGCGATCGGGCCCGCCCGGTGCCGGCAGACGTTGTGCATCACGCGCACCTCGCCGTCGGCCCCGCGCACCGCGATCACCGGCAACCCGCCCAGGTCCGCGACCACGTGGTCGCCCGCGTCGCGCAGCTGGCACACGTGCGCCACCAGCTGCCAGCCGCGGTCGAAGATCGCGGCGCGGTCGAGCGCCACCATCGCCGGATCGACGTAGAACCGCGCGGCGAGCGCACGGGCGCGCGCCGCTGGCTGTGGCTGGAGATCGGGGCTGGAACGGTCGAAGAGGGGCGTGGCGTGCATGCGCCGAGTATCGCGCAGTCGCCGGTTCGCCGCGATCGGGTGTATCGAATCGGCGCCGGATTCACGCCCGCGCTGGTACACCGGCACGTCCAGACCCGCTGCCGGCCGCATGGACGCCCCGACCGAATTCCCTTTGCGATCCGAACCCGCCCCCGGGGCGACCCTGCACCCGCGTGGCTGGACGCGCCGGAGGCGGCGCGTCGCCGCGGCGGTCGGCATCCTGTCCGCCGTCTTCGTGCTGTTCGCCGCGCTCATGCCGGTGGACCGCGCCTTCGAACCGCTCGCAGAACCCGCCATCGTGCTGCTCGACCGGCATGGCGAACCGTTCGCCCGCCGTGGCGCCTACAAGGACACCCCGGTGTCCGTGGACACGTTGCCGCGGCACATGGTCGATGCCGTGGTCGCGATCGAGGACCGGCGCTTCCGGTCGCACCCCGGGGTCGACCCGATCGGCATCGCCCGCGCCGCACGCGAGAACGCAATCGCGGGCGGGATCGAGCAGGGCGGCAGCACGATCACGCAGCAGCTGGCGAAGGTCGCCTACCTCGACAGCGACCGGACCCTGCGACGGAAGGTGCAGGAGGCGATCGGTGCCCTGTGGCTCGAGTTGCGGCTCGACAAGGACGAGATCCTGTCCAGGTACCTGAGCGCCGTCTACTTCGGCGATGGCGTGCATGGATTGCGCGCGGCCGCGCGCCATTACTTCGACAAGGCGCCCGAGGACCTCGACCTGGCGGAATCGGCGATGCTCGCCGGCCTCATCAAGGCGCCGTCCGCGCTGGCGCCCACCCGCGACCCGGCCGCTGCACGTGCCCGTGCCCGCGTGGTGCTCGACCGCATGGTGGACGCGGGCATGGTCACGCGCGAACAGGCCGATGCCGCGGGAGACGCGCGCGTGCGGCCGGGCCGCGACGAGCTGCCGGTGGGCGGCTACTTCGCGGACTGGGTGTCGCGCCAGGCCAAGTCGGCCGCGGGCGTCGCCCACGGCGAACAGGCCGTGCGCACGACCCTGGACGGCCGCCTGCAGCGCCACGCGGAGGCCGTGCTGCGGCGGGCACTGGACGGGCGGGGCGCGGCGGCCAACGCGGGCCAGGGCGCGGTGGTGGTGATGGACAGGCACGGCGAGGTGCTGGCGCTGGTGGGGGGACGCGATTACGCGGACAGCCAGTTCGACCGCGCGACCCAGGCGCGGCGGCAGCCCGGCTCGGTCTTCAAGCTGTTCGTCTACCTCGCCGCACTGCGCGACGGCATGACGCCCGATGACACGGTCGAGGACACGCGGCTCGCGTCGCGCGACGGCTGGCAGCCCGCCAACTACTCGGATGATTACGCCGGGACGGTGACGCTCCGCGACGCCTTCGCCCGCTCCAGCAACGTGGCCGCGGTGCGGCTGATCGATCGCGTCGGGCCGGGGGCCGTCGTGCGTGCGGCGCGGGACCTGGGCATCGAGAGCGATCTTTCCGCCGATCCGACGCTCGCCCTCGGGACGTCGGAGGTCGGCCTGATGGAGCTGGTGGCCGCGTTCGCCGCCTTGCCCGCCGGCCAGGCGCCGGTCCGGCCGCGGGGCGTCCCGGCCGGGGAAGGCGATCGTGGCGACGCGGACGCCGGCAAGCCGCTGGACCCCGCGCATCGCGCGATGCTCCTGGACATGCTCTGGAGCGCGGTGGACCAGGGCACCGGGCGCGCCGCGCGGCTGGGCACGCCGGTGTTCGGCAAGACCGGCACGACGCAGGACCACCGCGACGCGTGGTTCGTCGGGCTCGCCGGCGACCTGGCCATCGGTGTCTGGATCGGCAACGACGACAACACGCCGATGGACGGCGTGACCGGGGGCGGCCTTCCCGCCGACGTGTGGCGGGACGTGGCCGCCTTCGCGCTCGGCGATCCCGGACCGGCGGCAAAGGGCACCCCGGAGCCGGCGACCCGGCGCAGCGGTCCGGTCAGGCGTGCGCTGGAACGCGTCCGCGGCAAGTTCAAGAAGCGCTTCAAGCGCGGGCGCGGACGCGGCCGGTAGGCGTTCGTGGACGCGGAAATGCGGCGGGCCGGCATCGCCGGCCCGCCGAGGTCATCGCGATTGAAGCGAACTCAGTCCGAGTCGGCCGCGTCCGGCTTCACCTCTTCCCCCGTGGCCTTGTCGGCGTCGCCGGCCGCCTTGGCCGCGTCGTCCCTGGCGGCCGGCTTGGCGGCCGGCTTCGCGGGCGTGGCGCCCGCGGCATCGGCCGTCCAGCCGCAGGTGCGGCCGGCGTTCTGCTCGGTCAGCCAAGCCTGCAGCGGCGCGAAGTACTCGAGGACCGCGGAAGCGTCCATCTTCTCGCCGCCGGTCAGTTCCTTGAGCGTGTCCTGCCACGGCTGGCTGGCGCCCTTCGAGAGCATCGCCTTGAACTTCTCGCCCGCCGCGGCGTTGCCGTAGAAGCTGCATTCGTACAGCGGGCCGTCGTGGCCGGCCGCGTCGCACAGCGCCTTGTACATCTGGAACTGCAGCACGTGCGATAGGAAGTAGCGCAGGTACGGGGTGTTGCCCGGGATGTGGTACTTCGCGCCCGGGTCGAAGAATTCCTCGCCGCGCGCCTCCACCGGCGCCACGCCCTGGTACTGGGCCTTCAGGTCCCACCAGGCCTGGTTGTAGTTCTCGGGCGTGATCGAGCCGTCGAAAACGCCCCAGCGCCAGCGGTCGATCATCAGGCCGAAGGGCAGGAACGACACCTTCGCCAGCGCCATGCGCATCTGCGCGTTGATCAGCGCCTCCTGGCTCTGCGCCTGGCCCTGGGCAAGCCCGATCGACTGCAGGTAGTCGGGCGTCATCGCCAGCACGATCGTGTCGCCGATGGCCTCGTGGAAGCCGTCGTGCGCGCCGGCCTGGAAGATCGGCGGCTGGTCCTTGTACTGGAGGTAGTAATAGACGTGGCCCAGCTCGTGGTAGATCGTGGTGAAGTCTTCCTCGTTGGGCTTGATGCACATCTTGGTGCGGACGTCCTTGCCCTCGGTGTCCATCGGCCAGGCGCTGGCGTGGCAGACCACGTCGCGGTCGCGCGGCTTGATGAACTGCGTGCGTTCCCAGTACGTCTCCGGCAGTTCCTGCATGCCGAGCGCGGTGTAGAACTCCTCGGCGCGCTCGGTCATCTCCTTCGCGGTCTGCAGCTGCGCCGCGCGCTCGGCCTCGACGATCTGCTGCGGCGTCGGGTTGGGGAACTTCGCCAGCTGCGCGGTGTAGTTGCGCTGCGCCTGCGCTTCGAGCGCGGACGTGATGTCCAGGCTGCCGGCACCTTCGTACGGCTGCAGGATGTCCCAGAGGTTGCCCCAGTCCTGCTGCCACATGTTGCCCATCAGGTGGGCGGGGAGCAGGCCGCCGTCGACCGTGCCGCGGCCCGGGTACTGTTCCTCGAGCTTGGCGCGGGTATAGCAGTGCAGCTGCTCGTACAGCGGCTTGACCTGGTTCCACAGGCGGTCGCTCTCGGCGTGGATCTCGGCCGGGCTCATGTCGTAGCCCGCGCGCCACATCTCGCCGGCGTCGGCGAAGCCCATTTCCTTGGAGCCCTCGTTGACGAGCTCGACGAACCGCGCGTAGTCCTCGCGCATCGGCTGCGCGATCGTGTGCCAGCCGCGCCAGGCCTCGAGCTGGGCGTCGTAGTCGCGGTCGCCGCGGAGCACGTCCTCCAGGTCGCCGAGCTGGCGGCAGGTCTCCGGGTCGTCCTTGTCCGTGCAGTACGCGCCGGAGCCGTACATGCCTTCCATGCGGGTGACGATCTGGGTCAGTTCCTCGAGCTTGGCCGGATCCTTCGGTGCCGGCATCGCGGTGCTGAGCTTGAGCAGGTTGATGGCGCGCGCCGTTTCCGGCGACATGTCCTGGCCCTCGAAACGGCGGGCCTGCTCGATCCAGGCGTTGAGCTGGGACAACCAGCGCTCGTTGGCCTTGGCCGCGACCATCTGCGAGTCGTCGTTGATGTACGTGGCGGACATCCACTGGGCCGCGCTCAGCTCCGCGTAGAGCGACTTGAACTCCTCGTTGACGCGCGCGATGAACTGGTCGGCGGTCTCGTCGGCGGGGGGCGTGCGCGACGCGGTGGACCCGGTGGAGGCGGCGTCGGAACCGGCCGGTTCGCGGGTGCAGGCGGACAGGCTCAGCGCCGAGACGACGGCGAGCGCGAGCAGGGCATGGCGTGGTTTCACGGGCAATCCTCGGGCAGGCGCCCGGTCGGGCGCGGTCGGGGGTGGAGGGGCAGGCTAGTGCCGGGCCGGGACCGCCGCAAGCCGGCGGCGGGCCGGTTCAGGCGCCCGCGGCGCGGATCCGCGCGCGCAGCCGGGCCGCGCGGCGGACGAGCTTCCGTCGTCCAAGTGCCGGGAACCAGCGTGCGAGCGGCAGCAATGCTCGGCCCGAGACCGTGGATTTCGCGTCGACGCAGACCAGGCGCGGGCGGCCCCGGTCGCCGACCACCACGAAGTTCCCCGCATTCAGGTCGAACAACGGCACGCGATGCGCGAGCAGCCAGGCCTCCAGGTCGTCGACGGCCGCGCACAGCGCGTCGGCCGGCCAGCGCGGCACGCCCGACAGCAGGGCATAGAGGCTCGGCGCCGGATCGCCGCGGTCGTCGCGCACCAGCGAGCAGCGCAGCGCGGTCCCGGCGGGCGTCCGCACGAGTCCGTGCACGGGTGCGATGCGTTCGGCAAGGCGGGTCTCGTCGATGCGTGCGCGCAGGCGGCGCCACGCGCGCAGCTCGGTCGCGTTCTCGGACAGGCCCGGGAACCGCGCCGCAAGGCGACGACGCAGTCGCGCACGCAGGCCGCCACGCGTCCGTGCTTCGGGGGGAAGCGGCACCTTGAGGCAGCAGCCCGCGTGGTCCGGATCCTCGACGACCACGCGGTTGGCGCCATGGCCCAGCGCCACGCGCGCGGACAGCCAGGGGTGGTCGGCGACGAGGCGGCGGGCGGATTCGGCGGTGGCCATCGGTCGTCGGCGTCAGGGCAGGCGCAGGCGGCGCGCATCGTCGACCAGGCCGCGCGACTGCAGCCAGGCCCAGGCGGATTCCGCGTCGTGTTCGACGTAGGCGGCGGCCGAACCGAGCCGGAACGTGTAACCCCAGGCATCCATGTCGGACAGAACGCGCGCGGCACCGACGCCCGGCAGGGCCTCGCCCAGCAGCGACTGGAGCACGCAGACCGCGTCCTCCTCCTCGATCGAATCGGTGGCGTCGGTGTGCACCGCGGCCCGGCGCGCCGGCGGCAGCACGATCAGGTGGGCCGCCTCGTGCAGCAGCGAATGCACCGGCGTGTCGTCGCGGGCATACACGGTCGCCCCGACGAGCCCGGCCTCGGGCGGGCCCCAGTAGCTGCCGGGGATGTCGCCGCCCGCGGCCACGCGCTGGAGCGTCACGCCGAAGCGGGCGAGCAGCGCGCCGGGCGCCTCGAAGCCGGTGTCGGCGAGCGTCAGCATCGTGTCGCCGGGCGACGGCGCGGCCGGTGCCGCACCGCGCCGTGCGCGCCCGTCAGCCGCCGGCGGCGGCCGCGCGCGCCTCGCCCTCGTCCGAGTCGGGCAGGGCGACGGAGATGTCGAGCACGTCGTGCTCGCCGTCCTTCACCAGGTCGACCTTGACCGCCTCGGCGTCCACGCTGACGTACTTGCGGATCACCTCCAGCAGTTCGCGGCGCAGCAGCGGCAGGTAGTCCGGGCCCCCATGCGTGGTCCGCTCCTGCGCGATGATGATGCGCAGGCGGTCCTTGGCGATGGACGCGGTGTTCTTCTTGGTCTTGAGGAAATCGAACAGGCCCATGCATCAACCCCCGAACATCTTGCTGAAGAACCCCTTCTTCTCCAGCTGGGTGAACCGCATCGGCCGCTCCTCGCCCATCAGGCGGGCGACCGCGTCGTCGTAGGCCTGACCGGCGTTGGATTCCATGTCCAGGATCACCGGCTCGCCCTTGTTGGAGGCGTTGAGCACGTCGGGCGACTCGGGGATCACGCCGACCGTCTTCAGGCCGAGCACTTCCTCCACGTCGCCGATCGACAGCATCTCGCCGGTGCCCACGCGCTGCGGGCTGTACCGGGTCAGCAGCAGGTGCTCCTTGACCCGCTCGCCGTTCTCGGCGCGGCGGGTCTTGGACGAGAGCAGGCCGAGGATGCGGTCGGAGTCGCGCACCGAGGAGACCTCGGGGTTGACCACGACCACCGCCTGGTCGGCGAAGTACATCGCCAGGAACGCGCCCTTCTCGATGCCGGCGGGCGAGTCGCAGACGATGTAGTCGAAGCCGTCGTCGGCCAGGTCCTTGAGGACCTTCTCCACGCCTTCCTTCGTCAGCGCGTCCTTGTCGCGCGTCTGCGAGGCGGCCAGCACGTGCAGCGTCTCGAAGCGCTTGTCCTTGATCAGCGCCTGGCGCAGCGACGCCTCGCCCTGGATGACGTTGACGAAGTCGTAGACCACCCGGCGCTCGCAACCCATGATCAGGTCGAGGTTGCGCAGGCCGACGTCGAAGTCGATGACAGCGACCTTCTTGCCGCGGCGCGCGAGGCCGCAGGCCAGGCTGGCGCTGGTGGTGGTCTTGCCGACTCCGCCCTTGCCGGAGGTGACGACGATGATTTCGGCCAAGTGGTGGTCCTCCGTTGGTGCCGGCTCAGTCGAGCGCGGCGAGTTTGAGTTGTCCGTCTTCCAGCCAGACCTGCACGGCCTTGCCGCGCAGGTCGGCCGGGATGTCCTCGAGCACCTTGTAGTGGCCGGCCACGGCGACCAGCTCGGCATGGAACTCGCGGCAGAAGATCCGCGCCTTCTCGTGGCCCTGCGCGCCGGCGAGCGCGCGACCGCGAAGGGCGCCGTAGATGTGGATCGAGCCGTCGGCGATGACCTCCGCGCCGGCGCCCACCGTGGCCATGACCGTGAGGTCGCGGTTGTCCGCGTAGACCTGCTGGCCCGAGCGCACCGGCGTGGCGTGCATCATCCCGGGGTCGCCGGCCGGGGCCTGCGGCGCCGGGGCCGGCGCGCCGCGGGGCGCGGCCGGTTCCGGTGCCCGCTCGACCGGCGCGGGTGCCGGGGCAGGCGTGCCGGCATCGCCCGCGCGCTCGTACTGCGCTCGGAACTTCGCCAGCAGCGGCAGGCCGAGGGACTCGGCGAGGCGTTCGTTGTCGCTGCTGCCGTACGCCAGCGCGACCGGGATGACCCCGGCGTCGCGCAGGGCGTCGAGCAGCGCCCGCGCCGTCGCGTGGTCGGGCAGGGCGGGCAGGGGGCTGAAGTCGACGATGACCGCGGCGCGCGCGAACAGCTTCGGCGCACGCTGCACGCGATCGCGCATCTCCGCGGCGAGCCGGTCGATGTCGAGCGTGGTGACGCGCAGGTTGGCGATGCCGACCTGCCCGATCTTCAGTTCGCCGGCCTGGGCGTAATCCACCTGGGCCGACATCAGCGGCAGGTCCCCGTCGGGCGCGGCGCCTCGTCGGCGCCGGGGGCGGCATCCGCGGCGTGCACGCGGCGCGGCGCGGGCAGCCAGGACACGTCAGGAAGGCGGCCGCCGTAGGTGTCCCGCACCCAGGCGAAGCTGCAGAGTTCCTTCATCTGCATCGACGCGCGGATGCGCCGGCCGTCGGCGGTCTCCATGACGTGCTGGCCGACCTCGCGGAAGCCGAAGCTGCCGTGGAAGAGCAGGGCCGGGTCGCTGCCCTCGTCCAGGAAGACCTCGCAGGCCAGTTGCGGGTGGCGCAGCTCGGCGTAGCTCTGCACGTCCGCGTACAGCGCGCGGCCGACGCCGCCGCCGCGGCGCCGGCTCGCGACGACGATGCGGTCGATGTAGAAGAAGTCCGGATGCCGCTCGCGGAACCAGCGGAAATTGCTGCTGTCGTGCCCGGCGTCCGGGCCGAAGCCGACCAGGAAGCCGGCCAGCGTCCCGTCGCGCTCGGCGACGCGGAAGTATTCGGCGCTGTCGTAGAAGCGACGCAGGCGGGCCGCGTCGAGCGGCAGGATGGCGGGACCGGCGGCGTTGTTCAGGGCAAGGACGGAATCCAGCTCGTGCTCGCGCACGTCGCGGACGGCAATCGACATTCCCAGGCTCCCGGCTCTCCGTGGCGATGGCCGGACCGTCTTGCGCGGCCTCGGCGGTGCTCCGGCGGATTATCGCACGTCCGGGGCGTCCGGCGCCGCGCCCGAGACCGCGCCGGGGCGTTGGAGGCATGACTTCCGACCGGCCTGCCGCGCCCGTTCCAGGCGCTAGGATGCGGCATGCTCGCGCGCCTCACCCATACCCGCCTGCTGCGCTACGCCGGCCTGTTCACCTGGGCCGTCGTCGGTGCGCCGCTGCTGTATTCGTGGCTGGTGCCGGTGCCCGGCGTGGACGAGGCCGCCAGCGTCGCGCGCTGGGACTGGCACGGATGGCTGGCGTACGGCGCGTTCGGGCTGAGCTACGCCTGGCTGACGCGCGGGCTCGGCGCGCGGCGGGTGGCCGCGCTGGACTACCTGTTGCTGGTGGTGCTGACCGCGAGCGCGATCGCCGTCAGCTACTACAGCTCCAGTGGACTGGGCAGCATCCTGCTGATGGTCGCGGCCTGCGTGCTGCCGTGGCTGCTGCCGATGTCCGTGGGCGTGCCCTGGCTGCTGCTGAGCCAGCTGGCCGTCGTGCCGGTGTTCGTCCGCGCGCTGGGCTTCCCGCTGGTCGAGGCGCTGATGCAGTCGCTGATGTACGCCGGCTTCTCAGGCTTCATCTACGTCACCAGCCTCGTGGCGCGGCAGCAGGCGCAGGCGCGCGAGGAGCAGCGGCGGCTCAATGCCGAACTGCGCGCCACCCGCGCGCTGCTGGCCGAGAGCGCGCGCGTCAACGAACGCACCCGCATCTCGCGCGAACTGCACGACCTCCTCGGGCACCACCTCACGGCGCTCAGCCTCAACCTGGAGGTCGCCGGCCACCTGTCCGAGGGGCGGGTGCGGGAGCACGTGACGCAGGCCAACACGCTCGCGCGCCTGCTGCTGACCGACGTGCGCGAGGCGGTCAGCGCGCTGCGCGAGAGCGGCGCGATCGACCTGGGCGCGGCGCTGCGGCCGCTCGCCGAGCACGTGCCCTCGCTGTCGATCGCGATGGACATCGACGAACCGCTCACCCTGGACGACCCCGAGCGGGCACATGTCCTGCTGCGCTGCACGCAGGAGATCATCACCAACGCGGTGCGCCACGCCGAGGCCGACCACCTCTGGATCCGCGTGCGACGCGAGGACGGCCGCATCGCGATCGAGGCCAGGGACGACGGGCGCGGCGCCGACGCGGCGTCGCCGGGCAACGGCCTGCGCGGCATGCGCGAGCGGCTGCTGGCGGCCGGCGGTGGCCTCGACTTCGGCACCGTGCCGGAGGGCGGCTTCCGCGTGGCCCTTTGGCTGCCGGCCAGCGGCGCCGCGGCCTCGCCGGCCATGGCCCGGGGCGAAGCGGCATGAGGTCCGGACCGGCCCCGCGACACGTTTCCATCGAACCGCCACGGACCCGCGTCGACGCGGCGCGGGCCGTCACAAGGAGCGACAGATGATCCGCGTATGCCTCGTCGACGACCAGACCCTGGTACGCCAGGGCGTCCGTTCCCTGCTCGCGCTGTCGGAGGAGATCGAGGTCGTCGCGGAAGCGGCCGACGGCAAGCAGGCGCTGGAGACCGTCCCGCGCGAGAAGCCCGACGTGGTGCTGATGGACATGCGCATGCCGGTCATGTCCGGGCTCGAGGCGCTGCAGGCCCTGTCGCGCATCGGCCAGCTGCCGCCGACGATCATCCTGACCACCTTCGACGACGACCAGCTGGTGCTGGCCGGCCTGAAGGCCGGCGCGAAGGGCTACCTGCTCAAGGACGTGTCGCTCGACCAGCTGGTGGGCGCGATCAAGACCGTGGCCGCCGGCGGCTCGCTGGTGCAGCCGGCGGTGACCCAGCGCCTGCTGTCGGGCCTGGAGCACATGCGCAACGACTTCGTCAGCCTCGACCGCCCGGACCCGCTGACCGACCGGGAAACCGAGATCCTCAGGCTCATGGCATCCGGCTTCTCCAACAAGGAGATCGCCAATTCGCTGGGCGTGGCGGAGGGCACGATCAAGAACCACGTGTCCAACATCCTGAGCAAGCTCGGCGTGCGCGATCGCACCCGGGCGGTACTGAAGGCTTTCGAACTGCAGCTGGTCTGACCGGCAGGATGCCCGGCCCGCCGCGTCGCGGCGGGCGTTCGCGGGCGCGCGAGCCGATGGCTCGCAAGCGGCGCCCGCTCACCCTGAGCAAGCTCGGCGTGCGCGATCGCACCCGGGCGGTACTGAAGGCTTTCGAACTGCAGCTGGTCTGATCGGCAGGATGCCCAGCCCGCCGCGTCGCGGCGGGCGTTCGCGGGCGCGCGAGCCGATGGCTCGCAAGCGGCGCCCGCTCACCCTGAGCAAGCTCGGCGTGCGCGATCGCACCCGGGCGGTCCTCAAGGCCTTCGAGCTGCAGCTGGTCTGAGCGGCCGCTGGCCTGGCACCACCAGGCCCCGGCCCACGGGCCCCGCGGGCCGGCGCGGACCGCGTGAAACCGTGAACGGCGCGGGCTGACCGGGGCCGGGGTTCCTTGGTACGATGACGGACTGCGCGCCCCGGACCCGGGGGAGACGCGGCGGAACCCCCTGGAGAACCCTGAATGACCCGTCTGATCGAGATCCTGATTGCGCTGGCGATGGTGGCCGCGCTGTTCCTGGTCGTCGGCATCCTGCTGCCGTCCTCGCGGCACCTGGAGGCCGAGGTCGAGACCAACCGCAAGATGCAGATCGTCTACGACACGATTTCCGGCACCCGCCGCTTCGACGACTGGAACCCGGTCGTGCTGCAGGATCCGGCCATGCGGACCGAGACGACGGGTCCGGAGCAGGGTGAAGGCGCGACCTTCAATTACGTCTCCAGCGAGCCGAAGGTCGGCACGGGCAAGTGGGAGATCGTCGAGGCCGTGCCGGGCGAGCGCGTCGTCTACCGCCTCGAGAACCCGCTGCGCGGCCAGGACAAGACGATGACGTTCACGCTGGAGCCCACCGGCCGCAACAACCGCAACGTCAAGATCACCCAGACCTACGACGTCGACTACGGCTGGGACATCCTCGGCCGCTACCAGGGCCTGTACGTGCCGCGCAGCGTCGGCGACAGCATGAAGTTCGGCCTGCAGCGCCTGAGCAACATGCTGGCCACGGTGCCGAACTTCGACTACTCGATCCTGCCGGTCGAGCCGGCGCTGGTCGAGCTGCCCGCCGAGAACATGCTGGTCGTCGAGGCCACCGTCGAGCGCAACAACGACGTGCTGCGCCGCCAGATGAACGCGAACATGGAGTGGATCCGCCGCACCATGGACGCCAACAACCTCGAGGCCGCCGGCCCGGTGCGCATCATCACCACCGAGTTCGGCAGCGAGAACTACACCTTCGACGTCGCCCAGCCGGTGCGCCGCAAGGGCACGGGCCCGGCCGCCACGGACGCGGCGGAAGACGACAGTGACGAGGGCGCCGATGCGGACGCCGACGCCACCGGGGGCGAGGACGAGGACGCCGCCGACGAGACGCCGACCCCGATCGTCGCGATCCGTGGCCCGGATGCGGCGCAGATCGAGGTCAAGGTGTCCGGCGACGGCAACCCGACCGTGTACCGCCACGTCGAAGCGCGCCGCGTCGTCGTCACCGCGCATCGCGGCCACATGGCCGGCCTGCCGGCGGTCCGTGACGCCCTGCGCGCCTGGGCGCTGACCCAGGGCCTGGAGACGCAGGATCGTCCGTTCGAAGTCTGGAAGTCCGGCATCGCCGGTGGCTTCGAGGCCGACGGCCAGTTCGACGTGTACTGGCCGGTCAAGTAAGGCGACCGTCCAACGAGGCATCGACGCGCCGCGGTTCGCCGCGGCGCGTTCGTTTCCGGCCTCCGTTCCCGGACTCCGTGTCCCGGCTGATATCGTTCCGCGCATGCCGTCTCCAGTGACCGCTCCGCCTTCCGCGCTTCGATGGCCTGTCCGCGGCGTGGGCGCCGCCGGCGCCATGCTCGCCGCGGCGGGCACGGCGCTGGCCGCGTACGCGGCGCACGGCGCGGACGGCGAGGTGCGCGCGCATCTCTACATGGCCGCGCTGTTCGCGTTCGGCAACGGCGTCGCGCTCGCCGCGCTCGCACCGCGCGCAGCCCGTCCCGGGGGCGCCGTGCCGCTGCTGCTGCTCCTGTCGGGCACCGTGCTGTTCGCCGGGAGCCTGGTCGCCGCGCGCCTGTTCGGGGTGCCGTCGATGGCCGCGCCCTGGGGCGGGATGTTGATGATCGTCGGCTGGCTCGTGCTGGCCGTGGACCTGGCGCGGCGCTGACCATGCCGCGCCACGCCCGCGGCTTCGACATCGACGCGGCCCACGCCCACCTCGCGCGGCGGGACCGGCGCCTCGCGGGCTGGATGAAGCGCCTGGGCCCGCTGCCGGCGGATCCGCGCTGGCGGCGTCCGTTCGATCCTGTCGACGCGCTGGCCCGCGCGATCCTGTACCAGCAGCTGTCCGGCAAGGCCGCCGCCACGATCGTCGCGCGCGTGGAGGCGGCGATCGGAAGCGACCGCTTCCACTGCGACACGCTGGCCCGCATCGACGACGCGGCCCTCCGGGCCTGCGGGGTGTCGGGCAACAAGGCGCTCGCCCTGCGCGACCTGGCGGCGCGCGAAGCGCGTGGCGAGATTCCCACGACGCGCCGCATGTCGACGATGACGGCCGACGAGATCGTCGCCGCACTCGTGCCCATCCGCGGCATCGGCCGCTGGACCGTCGAGATGATGCTGATGTTCCGGCTCGGGCGGCCGGACGTGCTGCCGGTCGACGACCTCGGCATCCGCAAGGGCGTGCAGGTCGTCGACGGCCTCGACACGCCGCCGCCCCCGCGTTCGCTGGCCGAACGGGGCGAGCGCTGGGCGCCGTACCGGACGCTCGCCGCGCTCTATCTCTGGCGGATCGCCGACACCGCGGCGCAGGCGGCGAGGCCGACGCCCCGGTCGCAGGGCTGAGCGACGCTCAACCCGTCGCGTCGGCCCCGTGCATCCAGTGCCAAGGCTCGTAGACGATGCCGTGGGGGTTGTCGCGCGGATAGCTCATCGCGAAGCCGTGCCCGCGCGCGTGGCGCGAGAGCCACGCGAACGCGGGCGTCGCCTCGAAGCTTTCCTCGGCGGGCGGTTCCCCGGGCGTGCCGATGTCGAGCGCCCTTCCGGAATGGTGCTCGCTGAAGCCGGGCGCCGCGTTGACCGAGAGGATGTCGTCCACCGAGAGTCCGCGCGCACGCTTCCGCTCGAAGATGCCGAGCTGGTAGTCGTGGCTGCGGTAACCGGAAATCGCCTCCAGCACGACGCCGTCGCGCAGTGCGTGCACGCGCATGCGCGCCCAGGCGGCGGCAGCGTCGACGTGCAGCCAGAGCGGGCGCGCGTAGCGGTCCCTGCCTGCGGACTGCAGCCAGTCCGGCTCGGGGACCAGCGGCAGTCCGGTCCGGTCGGCATAGGCGTCCGCGTCCAGCCCGAGCGACGCCAGGCGCGATGCGAGCTGCCCGAGGGGCAGGGTGCCGACGTGCTCGACGCCCGCGCGGCGGTGGACGCGGTGGGCCAGCGCATGCCGCGCCTGCGCCAGGCCCGGCTCGCCCGCAAGCCCTTGCACCATCGGGACCAGGCCCTCGTCCGTGTCCGCCGCCAGGTAGCGTCCGTCGCGCTTGCGCCGCAGGACATGGCGGGCACGCGCCAGCAGCCGGTCGTCGTGGCTGTTGCGCGCCCGCAGCAGTCCGCCGGGCCAGACCTCGATGTCGGTCGTGTTGAGCAGGTGCCGGCGGTGGCGGGGCGCGGGGCGCATGGCCGCAGGTTAGCGGCGCGCCTGGTCGGCCGCCAATTCCGCGAGCCGGTCGAGCAGCGCCTGCGGACGCCGGGGCTCCAGCAGCACGGCATGGTCGCGCGTCGTCGGCAACCAGACGGCGCGGGGACCGCCCGAGGTGGCGACGAGCGCGCGCTCGCCGTTGCGCAGGCGGAACCAGCCGCTGGAGAAGCCGGGCAGGGCGAATCCGTTCGTCTTCAGCGTCGGGCGGTACTCGGGCCGCTCCGCGAGCACCACGCTCCGCGCCTGGTCGACGCGCACGTCCGCGATCGGGATGGTGCGCGTGTAGAACGTGGTCCTGACCACGAGGTTGGCGCCGTCGAGCTCGATCCGATGGCGCCGGAGGGCCCGGTGGAGCACGAACCAGACCACGCCGGTGGCGAGCCCCACGCCGCCCACGGAAGCAAGCCAGGTGAGCGCGACGCTCCCGGCCAGCAACGATCCCGATGTCCCGCCGCCCATCGTCGCGGCCAAGGCCACGATGACGAGCACCACCGGGAGCAGGAACGCCAGACCGAAGAGCCAGCCCCGGACGCGCGCGGACGCCGGCGCGAGTTGCCAGTCCGCCTTGTCGAGCGCCTTGGACCGGGCCATCAGCCGCGTCCCCACAACGCGATGCCCGCGGCCAGCAGCGCGATGCTCAGCGCCACCAGCAGGCGCACGAGCCGGCCGCCGTGGCGACCCTGGATCATCCGGACGATATGCAGCATCGGAACCCTCCCGTCAGTCGGCGCGTGCGTGGACCCACGCCGCGATGTCGGAGACCAGCGTCGGGTCGACGTGGCCGGGTGTCTGGTATTCGGCGGCTGAACCGGGACCCTCGCCCGCGATGCCGAGGTGGTTGAGCGACGGATAGCGTTTCAGCACCACCCGTGCGTCGTCCGCGAACGCGTCCCGCCAGCGGGTCCAGTCCGCTTCGACGACCTGGATGTCGCGGCCGCCGTGCACCACCAGCATGGGCACGTCGACCGCGCGCGCGTCCGCGACCGGATCGATCGCCTCGAACGCGCGCCAGTAGCCGGGCGGCAATCCGAGCGGGGTGTCCGCGGCCGTGACGGCGCGGTCGCTTCGCACCGCGGCGATCTGCGCGTCGAGCGCGTCCAAGTGCGCCTGCTCCGCGGCGTCGATCGTGCCGTCGAGCGACACCAGGTAGCGGTTCTGTTCCGGTAGCAGGTCGAGCAGCGAGCGCGCGGGCGCGGCGAACAGCACGAGGCCGGCGACCTTGCCCGAGCGCGCGGCGATGCGGGGCGCGAGCATCCCGCCCTGGCTGTGGCCGAGGACGAACACCGCGTCGGGGTCGACGCCCTCCACCTCGCGCAGTGCGTCCACGGCGGCGACCGCGTCGTCGGTCGTCTCCTCGTCCATGGTGAAGTCGCCGTCGGTGAACTGCCGGGGGTGGGCCTTCGTGCGCTTCTCGTAGCGCAGCACGGCGATGCCCTCGGCGGCCAGCCCGCGCGCGATGTCGAGGAACGGGCGGTTCGGGCCGATCGTCTCGTCGCGGTCGTGCGGCCCGGAGCCATGCACCAGCACCACCGCCGGCACAGGCGATGCCTTGCCCGCGGCGTCCGGCATCGCGAGCGTCCCCGGGAGGCCTTCGAACGCGAAGTCGCGTTCGGTGAAGCCGGCGTCCCCCGCAGGCGCCGCGGCGGGCGGCGGGGGCGCGGGCTGCACCAGGAAGCCGGCGATGCGCTGGTCGGCCGTGACCGCGATGCGCGCGAGCAGGTCGAGCTTCGCGTGTGGCAGCGGGATGGTGACCATCGCGCGGCCGTCGCCGGCCACTTCCACGCCGGCCGCGCCGCGCGGCCCCGGCGCGCCCGCCTGCGCGGGGAGCGCGCGCCACACCTGGGCAAGCTTCTCCGCGGGGACGGCCTGCGCCATCTCCCTCGTGAACATCGCCTCGGCCGCGTCGAAGCGCCCGGCGTCGAGATGATCGAGCAGGGTGGCCGCCGTCGCGATCGCGCGCTGGCCGGCCGCGTCGGCCGGCGCCGCGGCCGACTCCTGCGCGACCGCCGTGGTCGCGGCCAGCAGCAGGCCGAGGCATGCCGACAGCATCAAATGGATGGTCCGAATCGTCATCTCAGATTTCCTTGTTGAGGTAGAGGCGGACGCACGTGGCGATCTGCTGCGCGGTCACCAGCGCCCGGCCCTGCAGGCCGAGCGGGTTGAGCGTCTCCTGCACCGTGGCGGCCTTCACTTCGAGGAAGCCGGCCTTCACGTCGACCACCTTGCAGGTCCAGCGCGTGCTCATCGTCCCTTCTGCTTCCTGTCCTTTTCGTCCCTGGGCGCGGGAAGGCGCCCGGCTTCGCGCAGCGCGTGGCGAAGCACGTATTCGATCTGCGCGTTGACGCTGCGCAGTTCGTCGTCGGCCCAGCGCTGCGTCGCGGCGAGGATCTCCGCGTTGATGCGCAGCGGGAAGGCCTTCTTCTCGCTCATCGGCGCGGCGTCCCCTGCCGGCGGCTGCGCGCGACGGCCACCAGCATCAGCACCGCAAGCGCGTTGACGACCACCGCCATCAGCACCACCACCGCTGTGGTCCGCGTGGTATCGCCGGCCGCCCACCAGATGCCGCCGGCGGTGACCAGGATCGCCCAGCCGACCGCGCGCATCAGCACCGCCAGTCGCCGGTCGAGGTCCCGCCGGGCGTCGTCGCGCAGCGCCGACAGGTTGCCCGTCAACGGCAGCCGTCCACCGCCCAGCAGGCGCGCCACGAGGAACGCGGGCAGGCTGCTCGCCGCGAACACCAGCGCGACGATGGCGTGGGTCGGCATGGCCCCGGCCTCAGTACAGGGAGCCGGCGTTGACGACCGGCTGCGTGCTCCGGTCGGCGCACAGCACCACCAGCAGGTTGCTGACCATGGCCGCCTTGCGCTCCTCGTCGAGTTCGACCACGCCGCTCTTCTGCAGCTCGGCCAGCGCCATCTCGACCATGCCGCAGGCACCGGCGACGATCCGCGTGCGCGCGGCGATCACCGCGTTGGCCTGCTGGCGCTGCAGCATCGCGTGGGCGATCTCCGGCGCGTAGGCGAGGTGGCTGATGCGGGCGTCGATCACGTCCACGCCGGCCTCGGTCAGGCGCTCGTCGAGCTGCTCCTTCAGGCGCTCGCTGATCTCCACCGGGTGGCTGCGCAACGAGACCTGGCCTTCCTCGTGCTGGTCGTACGGATAGCTCGTCGCCATCGCGCGCAAGGCGGCCTCGGACTGGATGTGGACGAAGCTCTCGTAGTCGTCGACGTTGAAGACCGCCTCGGCCGAATCGACCACCTTCCAGACGATCACCGCGGCGATCTCGATCGGACTGCCGTCGAGCTCGTTGACCTTGAGCCGGCCGCTCTCGAAGTTCCGAACCCGGAGCGAGACCTTGCGCTTGGAGAAGAACGGGTTGTTCCAGCGCAGGCCGTTCTCGTGGACGGTGCCGACGTACTTGCCGAACAGGCTGAGCACGGCGGACTGGTTGGGCTCGACCATGTACAGGCCGACGAGGCTGAAGATCGCGAGTGCGCCGACGAGGATGGACGCCCAGAGCGCGCCGATGCCTGCCTGGCCGGAGACCGCGAGGACGAGCCCCCAGGCGCTGGCGGCGATGAGCGCCACCAGCAGGAGCAGGACCGGGATGCCCGCGAACGAGCGGATGGGGTTTTCCTTCATGGCGCGGGCCTCCGGAGGGGTCGCGGAGCGACGATGGAGGAATTGATATCAAATTGATATCAGTCGTGCAATGCCGTCCGTCGGCTCAGTCGGCCGGATCGACGAGGAACAGCGGAGCGGGACGGAACTCCCCGGTCGCATGCAGGCGCCGGCCATCGTTCCGCCAGGCGAGGGCCTCGGCCTGCGGCAGCAGCGGGAGCGGCTGGCGGCGGGGCGGGCGCGCGACGGCCGCGGCCCACGGCTCGCCGTCGCGGCGGGCATAGACGAGGGCTTCGTCGTAGGTGAGCACGGCGAGTTCGCGGCCGTCCGGGGACAGGTCCGCGGCCGTGACCTGGCCCCGCACCGCTTCCGTGGTGCCGTTGCCCGGCAGGTCGCTGGGCGCGGGGACGTGCGCGAGCGTGCCGAGCGCCTCGGCGACCTGCACGCCGTCGCCGGCCGGACGCAGGGGAACGGCGAACAGCTCCGGGGGCTGGCGCTTCTTGGACACCAGCAGCACCCGGCCCGAGGCGGCATCGACCGCGACCGCCTCGCAGTCGCGCGCGCCGTCCGGCCAGCGGAACGCGATCGACCACGCGGGCGCGGCGCGCATCGCGCCGGAAAGCTCGGCCGGCTCCTCGATGACGTGCAACTGCAGCGTGTGGCGCAGGCCGCCGTTGTCGCCGACGTCGGCCACGAGCAGGTAGTCCCGGCCGTCCAGCCGGAACGCCGCCATGTCCTCCCAGTCCGTGTTGTCCGCGCCGTCCAGGGTGAGCCGGCCCTGCAGCGCGCCACGCGCGCCGATGGCGTACAGGTGCGGGCCGTTGCCCCCGTCGTTGTGCACCCAGAGGGTGCCGTCGTGGCGGCGCGATGCCGCCAGTCCGCTCACCTCGTCCAGGCGGTCGTCGGTGAGCAGGCCGGACAGCTGGGCATGCGGCGCCTCGGAAAAGGCGCAGCCGGTGGCGACCGCGGCCAGGACGGCGGCGAGCATCGAGCGGGCAGGCGTTGCGAAGCGGTTCGTCGGCGTACGCATGGGGCGAGGATGGCACGCGCACGCGGCGGCGGTCACCCGGGGCCGGGCTAGACTGCGCGTCCCCCGACGCGATCCGCATGCATGCCAGACGCCCACGCCAGGCCGGCCGCCGTCACGATCGGCACGCCACTGTCCACCCGCGCCACGCGCGTGCTGCTGCTCGGGTCCGGCGAGCTCGGCAAGGAGGTCGCGATCGAACTGCAGCGCCTCGGCGCCGAGGTCATCGCCGCCGACCGCTATGCCGATGCGCCGGCGATGCAGGTGGCTCATCGCAGCCACGTGCTGGACATGCTCGACGGCGCGGCGGTGCGCGCGCTCGTCGAGCGCGAGCGACCGCACCTGGTGGTGCCGGAGATCGAGGCGATCCACACGCCGACCCTCGTCGACCTCGAGCGCGGCTTCGAGGCCGAGGGGGCCGGCCGGCGCGTCGTGCCGACCGCGCGCGCCACGCGCCTGACCATGGACCGCGAGGGCATCCGCCGGCTCGCCGCCGAGACGCTCGGCGCGCCGACGTCGCCCTACTGGTTCGTGGACACCGAGGCCGAGTACCGGGAGGCGATCGACGCGGTCGGCATCCCCTGCGTCGTGAAGCCGGTGATGTCCTCTTCGGGCAAGGGCCAGAGCACGGTGCGCTCGGAGGCCGACATCGGGCATGCGTGGTCGTATGCGCAGGCGGGCGGCCGCGCCGGTGCGGGCCGCTGCATCGTCGAGGGCTTCATCGACTTCGAGTACGAGATCACGCTGCTGACCGTGCGCCATGCGGGCGGCACGGCGTTCTGCGCGCCGATCGGCCACACCCAGGTCGATGGCGACTATCGCGAGAGCTGGCAGCCGCAACCGATGTCGGCCTTGGCGCTGGAGCGCGCGCGCGACATCGCGCGCCGGGTCGCCGACGACCTGGGGGGCTGGGGCGTCTTCGGCATGGAATTCTTCGTGCGCGGCGACGAGGTCTGGTTCAGCGAAGTCTCGCCACGCCCCCACGACACGGGACTGGTCACCCTCGCATCGCAGCCGCTCAGCGAGTTCGCGCTGCACGCGCGCGCGATCCTGGGCCTGCCGGTCCACCTGGATGCCGAAGGCCTCGTGCCGCGGCATGGCCCGGCGGCCTCGTGCGCGGTGCTGGCGGAAGGCACCGGCGTGCCGGTGTTCGGCGCCGTGGAGTCGGCGCTCGCCGATCCGCGCGCGGACCTGCGGCTGTTCGGCAAGCCGCGCGTGGAGGGCAAGCGGCGCGTCGGCGTCGCGCTGGGTCGCGCGGGCGACGTGGAGGAAGCGCGCCGGGTGGCGCGTGGCGCGGCCTCGGCGCTGCGCATCACACTCGAATGAGGGCGCGCGGAGGCGCCGGGCAATGAACGACTTCAACGGCTACGCGGTGTTCTTCTTCCCCCAGGCGATCGAGGCGCTCGGCGCCGCGATCACGCCCTACCTGCAGGGCGAGGAGGGCGGCCAGTACGTCCTGTGCCGCGAGGTCGACACGGGCGGCCCGTTGATCCAGTTGGTGATGGACGGCCACACGACCAGCGGCCAGCACGTCGACCTGCAGCTGATGTTCCCCACCAACATGGTGCGGATGATCGTGTCCGCGCGCGGGGACCAGGCCTTCGGCTTCGGCCCGCGCACGGCAGTGGCGCCAGTCACGGCCGCCGAGCCGGAGATCGAGGAGGCGCCCGGGCCGGCGCATCCGGCGAAGAAGCCGGCCGACAGGCCCGCGAAGAAGGTCGCGGAAAAGGGCGCGAAGAAGGGCGCGAAGAAGGCGACGAAGAAAGCGGCCGGCGGCAAGGGACCCAAGTCCGCGAAACCGGGGTCCAGGTCTGGCCATCGCGCGAAGAAGGCGTAGCGCCTGCCCGTGCGTCAGTCGCGCGGTCGCGTGCCGCCGCGTCGCAGGTCGAGCCAGACCAGGCGGTGGTCCGAGCCTGCTGCGATGCCCTCGCCCGGCTGCCCGGGCGCCGGCCAGAACACACCGCCGTCGACGATCGCCAGGTCGCGCGACGGGAGCACGTAGTCCAGCCGCATCGTGCCGGCCTTCGGCCCGAAGTCGCCCGTGTGGGTCGCCGGATCGCCCCGGCGCGGAAGGCCGTGGGCCCGTGCCTGCGCGACGGCGCCGGCGCTGCGGGGCACGAAGCCGGCCTGCACGCGGGGATGGTCGAGCAACTGCGCGATCGCGCCCGGCGCCGAATCCCCGTCGACCGGGTCGGCGTTGTAGTCGCCGACCACGACGAACGACGCCGAGGGATCGAGCCCGCCGCAGCGTCCCGCGTCATCGCAGATCCAACCCGAAGTCGATGGCGTGAGGTAGTCCGCCCAGAACCTGATCTCGTCGGCGTTGCGCGCACCGTTGCGGTCCTCGGGCCCGTCGAACACCGGCGGCGTCGGATGCGCCGCGAGCAGGTGCACTGTGCCGTGCGGCGTGCGCACCGGCACGTCCCAGTGCGATTTCGACGACAGCCTGAGCCGGCGCCACGTGTCCTCGGGATACCAGACGCCGCCGGTGGCCGGGTCGCGCGGCGCGCGCGCGCCGGGCATCGCGCTCCAGGGCAGCCGCTGGAAGGTGCGGACGGCGGCGGCGTCGATCGGGTGGCGGGACAGCACGAGCATCCCGTACTGGCCCGGGTGCAGGCCGTACCCGAACGCATCGTTCCCGCGCGCGCGCCCGTCGCCGCCCACGGTGCCGTCGCGGTCCAGGTCCAGCCCGCTCGGGACGCCGGTGTTGACCGGTGCGAAGTAGCGGTGGCGATAGCGCATCGCCGGGCCGCCCCCCGGCTGCGGGACCTCCAGGTAATCGCGCTGGAACAGGTCCGCCGCGCGGCCCGAGGCGTCGAAATCGAACTCGTTGAGCAGGACGATGTCCGGCCGCACCCGCTGCAGCACCGCGGCGACCTTGCGGGCGTCCGCGTCGCCCGCCGCGAGCCGCCGCGCCAGGCCCCCGGCCGCCTCGTCGTACAGCGACGTGTTGTACGTCGCGACGCGCAGGGGCGGCGGCCCGGGTGGATTCCCATGGACGAACACGCGCACGCAGCCCGCCAGCAGCAGGACCAGGGCAAGCAGCAGCAGGAGGGCGAGGGCCGCCTTCATCGCGCGGCCTCGGCCGGAAACGGCACCCAGCGGCGTCCGTCGAATCCTTCCAGCGGGCGGAAGCGTCGCTTGTAGTCCATCTTCGGGTGTCCGTTGATCCAATAGCCGAGGTAGAGGTGGGCACGCGCCTCGCGCCGCGCCCAGGCGATCTGCTCGAGGATCGCCAGCGTGCCGAGGCCCCGCCCCGCCTCGTCGGGATCGAAAAAGGTGTAGACGGCGGACAGCGCGTCCCCGGCCAGGTCGGTCACCGCCACCGCCAGCAGCGCGTGGTCGTCGCGCCGGCGCAGTTCCATGAAGCGGCCGTTCGACCAGCGGCCGAGCAGGAACTGGTCGAACTCCGCGCCGCCGTGCGCATCCATGCCGCCACCTGCATGCCGCGTCGAGAGGTATTTCCGGTAGAGCGCGAGGTGTTCGCGCGTGCGTTCGGCGGGCAGCACGCGGGCCTGCACGTCGTGGTTCCGCGCCAGGCACCGGCGCTGGCTGCGGTTGGGCCGGAAGCGCGCGACGGGCACGCGGACCGCGACGCAGGCGCGGCAGCCGCGGCAGTGCGGCCGGTAGACGAGGTCGCCGGAGCGCCGGAAGCCCCAGTCGAGCACGAGCGGGTAGAGCTGCGGCAGGCGCGGGTCACCGGGGTCGAGCACCAGGTCGCGGGCGCTGCGGTCGTCGAAGTAGCCGCAGGCGTGTTCGCCGCTGTGGAACAGGCGCAGGGCCTCGCGGCCGGGGGCGCGGTTCGGGTCGGGACGGCTGCCCATGCGCGCAGCATAGCGCGGCGCGGACGCGTGTCAGGGCGCGTCCGCGTCGCCTTCGACGTGCCAGTCGGCACCTTGGCGACGGACCACGACGCGGCGCTCGTCCGGCGCCGACCCGGGGAGGGTGGTCGCGACCCGCACCGTGCCCCGACCCGTCCCGTCGGTCCGGTAGTCGAGCACGTCGACTCGGACCGCTTCCGCGGTGCACGCCGCGCCGGCCTGGACCGGCGTGCCGGCGAGCGCGTCGAGGACGGGCGCGGCCGGCGCGTCGCCGTCGACCGAGAGGCAGCCGGCGTCGGCGCCCGATGCGTCGAGCGCGCCGCGCGCCATCGCCACCGCCAGCGCCGTCGGCACCGGCACGCGCCATTCGGCCGGTGGCGCGGGGGCGGCGGGCAGCGGGGCGGGCGCGACGGCGTCGGTGGCCGGCGCGACCTCGGCACCCGTGGGCAGGCCCGGCCCGCGGATGAACGCCAGCGCGATCACGACCGCGATCGCGACCAGCAGCAGGATCTTGTAACGCGTCGCACGCCCGCCACCCGCCCATCCGGTGCGTTCGCTGGCCTGCGCCGCGTCCGGGAGGTAGCTGTCGGTCGGCATCGTGGTGTCGTGCAGAAGGCCGGCGTCGCGCAGCAGCGCGCGGGCGCGCGGCTGGTCCTCGGACTTCACCACCCACACAGCCGCCTGCGGGGCGGTCGCGATGTCCTCGCGGTAGCTGCGCCGGCCGCTCCACCCGCTCCTGTACGAACGCCCGTCGGAGATCCGCACTTCGATCCCGGCCTCGCGCAACAGGTCGGCGACGCCTTCGACGTTCTGCAGGCGGGGACTGGAAAAGACCTGCCGCATCAGGGACGCGCCGGGACGTGCGTGGCGGCGTCCGGGTCCTCGACCACGCGGATCAGGCCTTCCTGGGCCGTGGAGGCGACCAGGCGGCCGTCGCGGCTGTAGATCGAGCCGCGTGCGAGGCCACGTGCGCCCTGCGCGCCCGGGCTGTCCATCGCGTACAGCAGCCAGTCGTCGGCGCGGAACGCGCGGTGGAACCACAGGGCGTGGTCGAGCGAGGCCATCTGCACGTTCGGCTGGTAGTAGCTGATCCCGTGCGGCCAGGTCGCGGTGCCGAGCAGGTGGAAATCGGAGGCGTACGCCAGCATCGCGCGGTGCAGTTCGGGCGCGTCGCCGATGCGCTCGCCCAGGCGGAACCAGAACTGCTGGAACGGCGGGCGCTTGGTGGGCTTGAGTTCGTTGCGCGGATACACGTGCCGGAACTCGAACGGGCCTTCGAGCGACAGCCAGCGCTGGATCTTCTCCGGCAGCGACGACATGACGTCCGCGGGCACGGCGCTGCCGGACTCCAGGTCCTCCGGGCGCGGCACCTCGGGCATCGAGATCTGGTGCTCGGCGCCGTCCTCCTCGCGCTGGAACGAGGCGGCGAGGAAGAAGATCGGGCGGCCGTGCTGGATGGCGGTGACGCGCCGGACGGAGAAGCTGCCGCCGTCGCGGGTGCGGTCGACCTGGTAGACGATCGGCGCCTCGATGTCGCCGGCCATCAGGAAGTAGGCGTGCAGGGAGTGGGCGGTGCGCGGGTGGTCGAGGTTGTCGAGCGTCGCCTGCGCGGCCGACAGGGCCTGGCCGAGCACCTGGCCGCCGAACACGTACTTGGTGCCGATGTCGCGACTCTGGCCGCGGAACAGGTTCACTTCGAGCCGCTCGAGCGAGAGCAGCTGCACGAGTTCGGCGACTGGGGACGGGGCGGTGGTGTCCTGCATCGCGGGATTATAGGTGCGCAGCAAGGGGCAGCTGATGGTTGGCTGGCTCCGGAAGGACGGCCGCGGGCCATGGGGGTGCTGCTCTTCGCGCGGCAGGACGCCCTGCCGCGCGAAAAGCGGGATACCCCGGGCCGCGGGGCCGGGCGTACCGAAGCCCACATACCCAACTCCGATCAGTCGGGGAGTCGCGTAAGGCCGGAGCTGGCGAGGACTTGATCCCAGGGGAACAGCGGGCCGGGGTCCAGCTTGCGGCGGACGAAGACGGTGGGGTCGTCGGTGGACGCGACCTCCTCGGTGTCGAGGTCCTCGTGGCCGGCGATGTAGCGGAGGTTGGGGAGTTCTTCGCGCAAACGCGCCAGCAGGTGCAGGAACGCGTCGACCTGGACCTCGGGGTAGGGCTCGGTCATCGCCTGGTGGCGGGAATCGAGCCAGTGCGGGTGGCGACCGGTGTTGACCAGCTCCACGCCGACGGCGCGTGCGTTGTGGCCGCGCACGTGGTGGGCGATGCGGTCGTGGGGCACGAACTGGTGCAGCGAGCCGTCGCGGTCGACGTACCAGTGCCCGCTGTTGCCGGTGTGGCTGCCGGTGTAGTGGATGCGCTCGCCGAATTCGCGCGCAGCGGCCAGGTCCGGCAGCTCGGTGCAGTGGACGACCACCAGGTCGATGTCGGCGATGTCGCGCGGCTGGAGGCGCCCGGCGTAGGGCAGCGGGTCGACCTGGACGGGCGGGGCGGGCATCGGCGCGGATGCTAGCATTCGGCGATGCCGCTCGACCCCGACTCGCCGCTGGCACGCCTGATGGACACGCTGCCGCGGGCGGGCCGGCTGGACTGGATCGGCCTGCGGCCCGCGCGCGACGAGCCGATGCGCTCGGTGGCCGAGGTGGAAGCGCACACGGGTCGCGGCCTGGCCGGCGACCGGTACGATGCGCGGCCCGGCGGCAGCGGCAAGCGCGGCGTGACCCTCATCCAGGCCGAGCACCTGCCGGTGATCGCCGTCCTGTCGGGCCATCCCGCCGTCGAGCCGTCGCTGCTGCGGCGCAACCTGGTCGTGTCGGGCATCCCGCTCGTCGCGCTCAAGGGCCGGCGCTTCCGGATCGGCGACGTGCTGCTGGAGGGCACCGCGCCCTGCGACCCGTGCTCGAAGATGGAGGCGGCGCTGGGCGAGGGCGGTTACAACGCGATGCGCGGCCACGGCGGCCTGTGCGCGCGGATCATCGAAGGCGGCACGCTGCGCATCGGCGACGCGGTGGTCGCCGGACACGAATGAAGGATTCCGCGTGCAAGGCCACTGCATCCTGTCCCACGGCTTCGAGAGCGGGCCCGACGCCACCAAGGTGACCGCGCTCGCCGAGGTCGCCGAACGGCTCGGCTGGAGCCACGAGCGCCCGGACTACACCGACCTGGACGCCATGCGCGCGGTCAGCGAGCTCGGCGACGTGCATGCGCGGCTTTCACGCCTGCTCGGGCTGGCGCGCGACGCGGCGCCGCGCGGACCGCTGGTGCTGGCCGGGTCGAGCCTCGGTGCGTGGATCTCCGCGCGTGCGTCGCTCGAAGTGCCGGTCGCCGGCCTGTACCTGATGGCGCCGCCGGTGCGCATGGGTGAAGCGCCGCCGCTCGACGCCGCGCGCGTGCCGACCGCGGTGATCCACGGCTGGGACGACGAACTGATTTCCGCGCAGGATGTCGTCGCCTGGGCGAGCACCCGCCGCGCACGGTTGCTGCTGGTCGACGACGGACATCGCCTGTCCGACCACGTCGAAGCCAGCGCCGACGCGTTCGAAGCGCTGCTGGCGGCGCTGTGACGATGCGGTTCTTCGCCGCCTGCGCCAAGGGGATCGAGTACCTGCTGGCCGACGAGCTGCAGGCGCTCGGCTGTATGCGCGCGACTGCGGCGCGCGCGGGGGCCAACGCCGAGGGGACGCTGGCCGACGCCCAGCGCGCGGTGATGTGGTCGCGGCTGGCGAGCCGCGTGCACTGGCCGGTCGCGGAATTCGCCTGCGCCGACGAGGACGCGCTCTACGCGGGTGCGGCGGCGGTGGACTGGGCGTCGCACGTGCCGGTGGGCGCGACGATCGCGGTGGACGCGCACGTGTCGGGCGGCGCGATCACGCACGCGCGCTACGCCGCGCAACGGGTCAAGGACGCCGTTGTCGACACGATGCGGGCGGCAGGCCATCCGCGCCCCGACGTCGATCTCGAGTCGCCCGACGTACGGCTCAGCCTGGTCGTCCGCAAGGACCGCGCGGTCGTGTCCATCGACCTCGGTGGGGGTCCACTCCACCGCCGCGGCTGGCGCGTCGCGCAGGGCGCGGCGCCCCTGAAGGAAACGCTGGCGGCCGCGGTGCTCGCGCGGGGCGGCTGGCCCGCCGCGTACGTCGACGGCGGCGGCCTGCTGGACCCGATGTGCGGCAGCGGCACCCTGGTGATCGAAGGCGCGCTGATGGCCGCGGACGTCGCGCCGGGGCTGCAGCGCCATGGCGAGGCGCCGCCGACCCGCTGGGCGGGCTTCGACCGCGCGGCGTGGACCACGCTGCGCGAGGACGCCGTGTCGCGCGCGGAGGCGGGGCGCGCGTCATTGCGCCAGGCGTTCATCGGCGCGGACCGGGATCCGGCCGCGATCGACGCCGCGCGCCGGAACGCCGGGGCGGCGGGCGTGGCCGATGCGATCGAATGGCGCGTGGCGGACATCGCCGCGCTCGAGGCGCCGGCCGCGGCGCGCGGCGTCGTGGCCTGCAATCCGCCCTACGACGCGCGCCTGGCGGCGGACCCGGCGCTGTACCGCGCGCTCGGCGATGCCCTGCGCCTCGCCGTGCCGGAGTGGCGCGCCAGCCTGCTGTGCGGCGACCTCGAACTGGCAAAGGCGACGGGCCTGCGC
Source organism: Luteimonas pelagia (assembly GCF_054776035.1). Classification (NCBI taxonomy): domain Bacteria; kingdom Pseudomonadati; phylum Pseudomonadota; class Gammaproteobacteria; order Lysobacterales; family Lysobacteraceae; genus Luteimonas; species Luteimonas pelagia. The sequence goes on from NZ_BAAHCG010000002.1 coordinate 379,343, forward strand.
GCACGCAAGACGTACCAGGTCTTCAACGGCGCGCTCGAGTGCACGCTGCTGGTGGCCGATCCGGTCGCGCCGCCGCAGCGTGCCGACGCCGGACCGGTGCAGCTGTCGGACGGCGCGACGATGGTCGCGAACCGGCTTCGGAAGAACCTGCGCAAGCTGAAGGCCTGGCGTGCGCGCGAGGGCGTCGACTGCTTCCGCGCCTACGACGCCGACCTGCCCGAGTACGCCGCCGCGATCGACGTGTACATCGAAGCCGACGTCGACGCCGGCGAGGGCACCTGGCTGCACGTGCAGGAATACGCGCCGCCGCCGGACATCCCGGAGGCGGTCGCGCGCCGTCGCCTCAACGACCTGCTGGCCGCGGCGCGCGAGGTCTTCGCCGTCCCGCGCGAACGCGTCGCGCTCAAGACCCGCGCGAAGGGCAAGGGCGGCAGCAAGTACGCGCACTTCCGCGCCGATGGACGCGAGGCCGGCGCGCGCATCGTGGTGCGGGAGGGCGACGCGCGCCTGCAGGTGAACCTGTTCGACTACCTGGACACCGGCCTGTTCCTCGACCACCGGCCGATGCGGCGCCGGATCGCGCGCGAAGCCGACGGCGCACGCTTCCTCAACCTGTTCTGCTACACGGGCGCGGCCACGGTGCAGGCGATCGCCGGCGGAGCGGCGGACACCACCAGCGTGGACCTGTCGCCGACGTACCTGCAGTGGCTGGCGGACAACCTCGGCGAGAACGGCTTCGGTGGCCGGACCCATCGCCTGGTGCAGGCCGACGCGCTGGCCTGGCTCGAGGCCGATCGCGGCACGTACGACCTGGTGTTCTGCGACCCGCCGACGTTCTCGAACTCCAAGCGCGCCGACGACTTCGACGTGCAGGCGCTGCACCTGCGCCTGCTCCGTGCTGCGGTGGCGCGGCTCGCGCCGGGCGGCGTGCTGTACTTTTCGAACAATTTCCGGCGCTTCCGGATGGACGAGGCGGCCGTCGCGGCCTTCGCGCGCTGCGAGGAGATCACGCCGGAGACCATCCCGCCGGACTTCGAGCGCAATCCGCGGATCCATCGCTGCTGGCGGCTCCGGCCCCGCACCGACTGAGCGTCGGCGGCTTCGCGCCGCATTACGTGCGCGGGTGGAACGATGGATTGCACGCGCCGGGCTGTCGCCGGCGCGGCGCACCCCCATCCTTGCCGGCAGTCCACACCGGAGTGACGCCATGGCCACCGAAGCGACCCGCGCCGCCACCGTCGTGCGCACCGTGCGCGGCCGCGCCGCGTCCGACGGCGCCGGGGTGAAGCTCACGCGCGTGATCGGCACGCCCGAGCTCGACCTGCTCGATCCGTTCCTGATGCTCGACGAGTTCGGCACCGACCGGCCCGAGGACTACCTCGCCGGCTTTCCCGACCATCCGCACCGCGGCTTCGAGACCGTCACCTACATGCTCGACGGCCGCATGCGCCACCGCGACAACCACGGCAACGAGGGCCTGCTGGTCCCCGGCAGCGTGCAGTGGATGACCGCCGGCCGCGGGCTGGTGCACTCGGAGATGCCCGAGCAGGAGGCAGGGCGGATGCGCGGGTTCCAGCTGTGGGTGAACCTGCCCGCGCGCGAGAAGATGACCGCGCCCCGTTACCAGGAGTTCGCGCCGGACCGGATCCCGGTGGCGACGCCCGCGGATGGCGTGTCGGCCAAGGTGATCGCCGGCAGCGTCGGCGACGTCGCCGGCCCGATCGTGCAGCCGGCGACCGACCCGCTGTACCTGGACGTGTCGCTCGCGCCGGGCGCCACCTGGTCGCACGCCTTGCCGGAGGGGCACAACGCGTTCGCCTACGTGTTCGAGGGCGACGTGGTGGTGGGCGAGGGCGACGACGCCCGGCCGCTCGCGCACCGCACGCTGGGCGTGCTCGGCGGCGGCGCCCGGTTCGTTGTCGCCGCGGGCGTCGACGGCGCGCGGCTCATCCTCGTCGCGGGCCGGCCGCTGCGCGAGCCCGTGGCGCGCCACGGGCCGTTCGTGATGAACACCCGGCAGGAGCTCATGCAGGCGTTCGTGGACTACCAGGAGGGCCGGTTCTAGGCGAACCGGCCCGTTCGACCCGCGCCCGCTGCGGGCGTCACTGGCTGCCGAGGCGGACCGGCTCGAAGCCCAGGCCGGCGGCCATCTCCAGGTCGAGCGCCAGTTCCTCGGCGCTGTCCGCGCGCAGCCACACGTGGGCCACGCGGCCGTCAGGCAGCTCGACCAGGGTTTCCCGGACATGGACGTCCGGCTGCCCGGCGAGTTCGCCGCGGTACCAGGTGACCGCCCGGGTGCCGATCCGGCCGTCCTCGGCGCGGTTGCGCCGTTGCGGTTCGAAGGGCGACTCCTTGCCGATGAACACCCCGAGGGCCTGGACACCATCGGGATCCAGCGCCTTGCAGAAGTCGAAGTCCGGCCCGGCCACGTGTTCCCACGCGAGGCCGGTGTCGGCCTCCAGGCGCGGGCAGGGACCGCCCGCGGCCTGCGCGGACGCGGCACCCGAAGCGACGAGCAGGCAGGACAGTGCGAGCGCCGTCGCCCGCGGCGAGAGCCGGTTGCGTGCGGTCATGCTGGTTTTCCCCCTAGCTGGCAGGCCGGCGGGCGGCCCGTCCCGAAGATAGTCAAGCCCGGGGCGCTTGACAAATCGGGCGCATTCAGGCCGGGGCGGGATGCGTCAGCGCTCGGGCAGCGGGATGAACTCGTCGTCCCCGGCGATCGAGCCGAACCGGCCCGCCACCCAGTCCTGCTTCGCCTGCTCGATGCGCTCCCTCGAACTCGACACGAAGTTCCACCAGACCGTGCGCGGGGCGTCCAGCGGCTCGCCGCCCAGCAGCATCAGCTTCGCGGGCGTCTTCGCGCGAAGCCTGGGCGTGCCGCCACGCTCGAGCACGGCGAGATGGCGCGACGGCAGGTCGCGCCCATCCAGCTGGACGTCCCCGTCCAGCACGTACACGGCGCGTTCGACGTGGCGGTCGTCGATCGCCACCTCCGCGCCCGCGTCCAGGTCCACCGCGACGCACAGGGTGTCGGCGTGGACGCGGACCGGCGACTCCTCGCCGTGCGAGCGGCCGGCGAGCACGCGCAGGCGCATGCCGCCGGCGACCTGCCGCGGGAGGGTCGTGGCCGGATGGTGGTGGAACGCCGGCGCGATCTCCTCGTCGCCCTTCGGCAGGGCCACCCAGGTCTGCATGCCGTGCAGCGGGTGGGCGTCGCTGCGCAGTGGGCCCGGCGTGCGCTCGGAGTGCACGATGCCGCGGCCGGCGGTCATCCAGTTCACGTCGCCCGGGTTGATGTCCTGGTCGTGCCCGAGGCTGTCGCGATGGTTGATGGTCCCGGCCCACAGGTAGGTCACCGTGGCCAGGCCGATGTGCGGATGCGGGCGGACGTCCACGCCGTGGCCGGGGTCGAAGATCGCCGGCCCCATGTGGTCGACGAAGACGAAGGGGCCCACGCTGCGGGCCTGCACGCTCGGCACGGCGCGGCGCACCTCGAAGCCGCCGAGGTCGTGGACGCGGGGCGCGATGATCGTCGCGGGCATGGCGGGGCTCCGTGGGACCGTGTGGCGCAAGCGTGCCATGTCCGCGCGGACGTGGCGTCGCGGCCCGTGCACCGGAGCGTTGCGTCAGTGGCGGTCGACGCGCACCGTCGCGTCGGGGCGGTCGCCCCGCGACAGCGCGACGAGTTCGATGCGCCAGCCCGCCATGGTGGTCGAGGGCGCGCGCGGGAGGACGAGCTCGAAGCCACGGGCATGGCCCCCGGCGGGCAGGAATTCGAACGCGACCGTCGCCTCGCCCGCCCAGACGCACTGCACGTCGGGCGGGCAGCGTGAATCGGCGGTCGTCGCGACGTGGCGCAGGCGGTCCCCGCCCGGCAGGCCGGCGACGTCGCCCGGCGACAGCGTGAACGCCGTTCCGGGGGCCACGGGCGCCGGCCTCGGCGCGGCACCGGTGGTGGCGCACGCGACCACGGCCAGCGAAAGGCACGCGGGCAGGGCGATGCGGAGGGCAGCCAGGGGATGCATGCATCGGCGACCTGTTGGGGCGCATGAGGCTGCGCCGGGCCCCGTGGCCGGGCGATGAAACCCGTTCAATCGGCGCGCCGGGATGCGAGGCGGTCTGCCAGGCGCGTCGGCTCGGGCAGTCGATAGCGCCCGCACCAGCGCATCACGAGCTGCGGCGCGGAGGGCATCGCCACCCGGTGGCCGGGCGACACCACCAGCGGGTTGCAGCCGGGCCTGCTGCGCAGCAGCCAGCCGACCTGGGTGCCGTCGTCGCGCAGGGGAACGAATGCACCGCGCGTGTCGTGCAACGCATTGCGGGCGGTGCCGACCAGGATCTTCTTGGCCACGCCGATGCTGGGCAGCCCGGTCGCCAGGCCGAAGTGCGAGGCGATGCCGAGGCGGCGCGGATGCGCGATGCCTTGGCCGTCGAGGAAGCACAGGTCGGGCGACGAAGGCAGCCGTTCGAGCGCATCGAGCAACGCCGGCAGTTCGCGGAAGCTGAGCAGGCCGGGGATGTACGGCATGCAGGTCGGTCGCCGCGCCACGACCGCGGCGATCTCCTCCAGCGTGCCGGCGTCGAGCAGGACCACCGCCGCGCGCGTCGTCGCGCCGCCATCCTCGAACCCCACGTCGAAGCCGGCGATCGTCCGCGGCGGGTCGGTGAAGCGGTCCTTGAGGACCACGGCGTCCGCCAGCCGCGCCTGCAGCTCGCGCGCCGCGCGCACGTCGCCGTCCCAGGGCGCACGCGCCGAGGCGGCCACCTCCGCCGCGGAGCCGTGCGAAGCCATCAGTAGCGCGAATCGCGCAACGCGTATCCGCCGCCAGCGGCGGGCCGCAGTTCGAACCAGCGGTCGTAGTCCGATTCGCCGAGCGGGGCGACTTCGCAGGCGCACAGGGCCGCGACGATCCCGGGAACGGTGTTGCTGTGGCCGACGACCAGCACGGTGCCGCTGGCGGCGCGGGCCCGGTCGGCGACCGCGGACGCCGGCGTCGCGCCCGGCAGGACCGACACCTCGAGGCCGTGCGCGACCGCCGCGGGCGTGCCGGTCATCCGCGTCCGGCGGTATTCGGTCGCGAGCACGAGGGACAGCGGTGCATCGGCCAGGCGCCCAGCGATCGCCGCGGCGCGAGCCTCTCCCTCCGGCGACAGCGGCGGGTCGCGCGTGCCGTCGTCGGCCTTCTCTGCATGGCGGACCACGACGATCGTGGGCGCGTCGGCGCCGGTCGTCCCGGTCGCACAGCCTGCAAGAACCGCGAAGGCCAGCACGGTCGCGAGGCGGAGCGCAGCCGCGGCGCGATGGGTCATGGCGGAATCGGGCATGGGCTCCTCCTTCGTCGTCAGGCGCGCACGCCTTCGCCGGGCGACAGCACCGCGAGCAACCCGCGGGCCGCATCCAGGCGCTCGCCCGGCGTGGGCAGGTCGTGCTTCAGGCGCAGGCGGTCCGGGCCCTCCATCGCGTAGCGCTTGGGCTGGCCCTGGATCAGCTGGATCACCGCCCTCGGATCGACCGCGGGCTTCTCGACGAACTGCAGCCGGCCGCCCTCGGGGCCGACGTCCAGCTTGCGCACGCCCAGCGCGGTCGCCTGCTGCTTCAGGCCGGCCACCGCGAACAGGTGCTTCGCCGGATCGGGCAGCAGCCCGAAGCGGTCGATCATCTCGACCTGCAGTTCGCGCAGCGCCGCCGCGTCGCGTGCGCCGCTGATGCGCTTGTACAGCGTCAGGCGCGTGTGCACGTCGGGCAGGTAGTCCTCGGGGATCAGCGCCGGCAGGTGCAGTTCGACGTCGGCGCCGTGGTGGTCGACGGCATCCAGGTCGGGCAGCTTGCCCTGGCGGATCGAATGCACCGCGCGTTCCAGCAGCTCCGTGTACAGGCTGAAGCCGACCTCGGCCATCTGGCCGCTCTGGTCCTCGCCGAGCAGTTCCCCCGCGCCGCGGATCTCCAGGTCGTGGGTCGCCAGGGTGAACCCGGCACCGAGTTCGTCCATCGCCGCGATCGCGTCCAGGCGCTTGCGCGCGTCTGCAGTGATCGAGCGCCGGTCCGGCACGACCAGGTACGCGTAGGCGCGGTGGTGCGACCGCCCGACGCGGCCGCGCAGCTGGTGCAGCTGCCCCAGGCCGAAGCGGTCGGCGCGGTTCATCACGATGGTGTTGGCGTTCGGGATGTCGATGCCCGACTCGATGATCGTCGTGCACAGCAGCACGTTGAAGCGCTGCTTGTGGAAGTCGAGCATGACCTGCTCGAGTTCGCGTTCCGGCATCTGGCCGTGGGCGATGCCGATGCGCGCCTCCGGCACCAGCTCGGCCAGCTCGCGCTGCATCCGGCCGATGCTCTCCACGTCGTTGTGCAGGAAGTAGACCTGGCCGCCGCGCGCCAGCTCGCGCTGGAAGGCCTCGCGCAGCAGGCTGCCGTCCCAGGGCGTGACGAAGGTCTGCACCGCCATCCGGTGGGCCGGCGGCGTGGCGATGATCGACAGGTCGCGCAGGCCGCTCATCGCCATGTTCAGGGTGCGCGGGATCGGCGTCGCGGTGAGGGTGAGCAGGTGCACGTTGGCGCGCAGCGCCTTGAGCGCCTCCTTCTGGCGCACGCCGAAGCGCTGCTCCTCGTCGACGATGACCAGGCCCAGGTCCTTGAAGCGCACGTCCTTCTGCAGCAGCCGGTGGGTGCCGACGATCACGTCGATCTCGCCGCGCTCGAGTCTCTCGAGCTCGGCCTTGATCTCCTTGGCGGACTTGAAGCGCGACAGCACCTCGACACGGATCGGCCAGTCGGCAAACCGGTCGCGGAAGTTGCGGTAGTGCTGTTCGGCCAGCAGCGTGGTCGGCACGAGGACCGCCACCTGCCTGCCGGCCGTCGCCGCCACGAACGCGGCGCGCACCGCGACCTCGGTCTTGCCGAAGCCGACGTCGCCGCAGACCACCCGGTCCATCGGCTGGCTGGACGCCAGGTCGCGGATCACCGCCTCGATCGCGGCGTGCTGGTCGGGCGTCTCCTCGAACGGAAAGGCCGCGGCGAACGGCTCGTAAAGGGCTCGGTCGACGTCAAGCGCCAGCCCGGCCCGCGCCTGGCGCTTCGCCTGGATCTCGAGCAGCTCGGCGGCGACGTCGCGGACCTTCTCCGCGGCCTTGCGCTTGGCCTTCGTCCACTGCTCGCCGCCGAGCGAGTGCAACGGCGCGGCCTCTGGCGACGCGCCGGAATAGCGGCTGATCAGGTGCAGCTGGGCGACCGGGACGTACAGGCGGTCGCCCTTGGCGTACTCGATCTCGAGGTACTCCGCGGGCGTGCCGCCGGCCTCGAGCACGACCAGCCCGCGGTAGCGGCCGACGCCGTGGTCCTCGTGCACGATCGGCGCGCCCTGGGCCAGCTCGCCGAGGTCGCGGATGATCGCCTCGGGCTCGCGACCGGCGCGCGCGCGTCGGCGCGGTTGCGCGGCGCGCTCGGGGAAGAGCTGCCGCTCGGTCAGCACCGCCAGCTGCGGCGAATCCAGCGCGAAGCCGTCCTCGAACGGCGCCACGGCGATCGCGAAGCGCGCCGAACCGGCCTGGAAGGCGGGGAAGCCGTCGAGCGTGGCCGGCTGGAGGCCGCCAGCGGCCATGACTTCGGCCAGCGCCTCGCGCCGGCCCGGGGAGTCCGCCGCCACCAGCACGCGGCCCGGGTAGCTGGACAGGAAGTCCTTCAGCGCCGCGCCCGGCGACGCGTCGCGCGCGGCGAGCGGCAGCGATGGCGCGGGCTGGCTCGGCATCGCCGCGGCGCGCTCATGCTGCGGGTGGTCCGGCGCGCACACTTCGACGCGGTCGCCCCGGTTCAGGCGTTCGCGCAGGGCGTCGGGCGGCAGCCAGACCTCGTCGGGCGGCAGCAACGGGTGCTCGATGTCGTGGCGGCGCTGCTCGTACCGGTGCGCGACCTGCGACCAGAACGCATCCATCGCCTCGGAGGCACCGGGACCCAGCACGGGCAGGGCGCGCGCGCCGAGGTAGTCGAACAGCGTGGCGGTGTCGTCGACGCCGCGCTCCAGGAACAGCGGCAGGTAGTACTCGATGCCCGCCGGTGCCGCGCCCGCCTTCAGGTCCTGGAACAGCGCGCTGCGGCGCATGTCGATGTCGAAGCGTTCGCGCAGCCGGTCGAGCGCGCGCTTGACCGCGGCCTCGTCCATCGGCAGCTCGCGGCCGGGCAGCATGCGGACCGAGTCGATGCGCTCGAGCGAACGCTGCGTCTCCGGGTCGAAGGCGCGGATGCTGTCGATGTCGTCGTCGAGCAGTTCGATGCGCAGCGGATGGTCCGCGCCCATCGGGTAGACGTCCAGCAGGCCGCCGCGCACGGCGAAGTCGCCGGGGTCGAGCACCTGCGGGACGTGGCGGTAGCCCGCGGCTTCCAGGCGTCGCTTCTCGGCGTCGAGGTCCAGGCGCTGGCCGGTCGCCAGGTCGAAGCTGCCGCCCACGACGTGCCGGGCGGGTGGCAGGCGCTGCATCAGCGTGGCCGCGGGGACCACGACGACGCCTCGCGCCAGCGCCGGCAGGTGCTGCAGCGCGCTGATCCGCTGGCTCACGATGTCCGGGTGCGGGCTGAAGCGGTCGTAGGGGAGCGTTTCCCAGTCCGGGAACGGCAACACGGGGCAGGCGCCATCGGCGTGCGCGTCCGCGCCCAGCAGCGTGCGCAGGTCAGATTCGAGCTGGTGCGCGGCGTGGTTGTCGCGGGTGACCAGCAGCAGCGGGCCGTCGTGGCCGGCGGCGGCCTGCGCGACGTGCCAGGCGAGCGCGGACGGCGAGGCGGGCGCACGCCACCAGGCGCGCGGGCGCCCGGCGCCGGGCATCGGCGGGAGGGAAGCGGGGGGAGGGGCCATCAGGCGCGCAATTCTAGGGGCCGGGCGGCCCGCATGCGACCGCGGGTGGTCGACGCGGGGCGGGCCCGCCTGGCGCCTGGCGATCAACCCCGGGGCAGGTCGAGGACGACGTGGACCAGTCCCGGGTCGGACGATGCTTCGCGACGGAACCCGAGCGAGTCGGCCAGTGACAGCATCGGGGTGTTGTCGGCCAGCACGTGGCCCTGCATCCGGGCGAGCTTCTTTCCACGCGCCCAGCGCACCAGGCGGCGCATGAGGTGGCGTCCGAGGCCCTGCCCTGCGATGAAGCGGCTGACGAGGATCGCGAATTCCGCCTCGCGGGTCCCCTCCAGCACGGCGGTCCGCGCCACCGCGCCCACCAGCGCGTCGCCGGGCGGCAGGGGTTCGGCGGCGACCAGCGCGAACTCGCGCCGGGGATCCGGGCGCGCGAGGCGCTCGGCCTCCTGCATGGGCAGTTCGATGCGCCCGGAGTGCAGGAAGCGCTGGCGGATCTCTTCGGGTTGGAGAAGGGGAAAGCCGGCGTGCAGCGCGGCGGCATCCTCGGGTCGGATCGGGCGGACCAGCACCTCGCGACCGTCGCGCAGGCGCAGGCGCTCGTGCCAGGGCGGCAGGCGGTTGCGGGAAGCCATGGGCGCGGAGCGTGCCATGTCGGAGGTGAAGCCCGGTTGCACACGGCCTTCACGTCCGCGCGCCATGGACGACCATCGGCCGGACGTCAGGCGGATTCGCGCAGCCAGCGGAGTTGGCCGCCTCCGCCGCCCTCGTCCAGGGCCGGCACGAGGGCGTCCAGGGCGGGCGCGAGGCGCTCGTCCAGCCGCCAGGGGGGATTGAAGACGAACAGCCCGCTGCCGTTCATCCGCAGCGGCGAGTCATCCGGCCGCACCCGCAGTTCGATCGACAGCGTGCCCTTCGCCGGCAGCGACGCGGCGCGACGCATCGCCGGCCGGAGCGCCCGCGCCTGCTTGATCGGATACCAGAGCGCGAAGATGCCCTGGGGCCAGCGCGCCAGCCCGTCGCGGATCGCATCGAACGCGACGTCGAACTCGGCGAGCTGGGCCTCGTACGGCGGGTCGACCAGCACCAGGCCCCGGCCGATCCGCCCCGCGGCCCCGGCGGGCGGGAGCAGCGCGCGGATCGCGGCGTAGCCGTCGCGGGCGTGGATGCCGACGCGCGGGTCGTGCCCGAGCACCGACTTCAGGGCCGCGACTTCGCCTGGCTGCAGTTCGCAGCATGCGATCGCGTCCTGCGCGCGCAGGGCATGCGCGAGCAGCCAGGGCGACCCGGGATAGGCCTCCGGCCCGTGCGCGACGCGGCAGGCCTGGATGGCATCGAGGTAACGGTCGACCGCGGGCACGCCACGCGGCAGGGGGTCGAGGCGCCGCACGCCGCCGGCGGCCTCGCCGGTCCGCGCGGCCTCGTCGGCGCCGAGCGCGTAGAGCCCGCGGCCCGCGTGCGTGTCCAGCGCGAAGCAGGGCGCGGGCTTCGCCACGAGGGCGTCGCACAGCGCGAGCAGCACGACGTGCTTGAGCACGTCGGCATGGTTGCCGGCATGGAAGGCGTGGCGGTAGTTCAAGCGGGCGGGCCCGGCGGAGCGGCCGCCCATGGTATGCGTTGCGGACCGGCCTCAGCCCAACGCCCGCTGGAGCGCGACCGACAACCCTCCCAGGAGCAGCCCGATCACGGTCGCGGCGGCGACGTCGCTCGGGTAGTGCAGCCCGAGCACGACGCGCGACGCGGCGATGGCGAGCGTGAACGGCACCAGCACCCACCCCAGCCCGGGGACATGGGCAACCGCCACGGTCGTGAACGCCACCGCGTGCAGGGTGTGGCCGGATGGAAAGCTGAATTCGTCGAGCGGCGCGACCCACGGCCGGATGCGGGCGTCGGCCGCGAACGGCCGGGGGCGCCGCAGTCGCGACTTCATCGCCCGGTAGAGCGCCAGCGAGACCGCCCCGGTCACCGCGAGGTGCGCGGCGGCCAGCATGCCGGGCCTGCCCTGCAGCAGCATCACCGCCATCAGCGCGTACCACGCCGCGCCGTCGCCGAGGCGGCTGGTGATCGCGAAGCCCCGTCGCACGAGCCGGTTGAGGCAGACCGTGTTCGCGCGAAGGCAGGTGCCCGTGTCGAAGCGGTCCAGCGCGGAGCGCCAGCGGTCACGCGGCAGCGGGCGCGCCATGGCGCTTCTCCCGGGACAGCGTGGACAGGATCGCGTCGAGCGCCGCGCCCACGCGGGACGGCTGCAGGTGGGACACCGCCCGCGGCGCCGCGATGCGCATGGCGTCGCGACGGAGGTCGTCGGTGCCGATGGCGACGACCGCGGCGACGAAGGCGTCCGCGTCCCCATCGCGGACCAGCGCGCCATGGATGCCGTCGCGAAGGTGTTCGCGCGCGGCGGCGCGGTCGAAGGCGACCGTGGGCACGCCGCTGGCCAGCGCCTCGAGGGTGACGTTGCCGAAGGTCTCGCTGCGAGAAGCGAAGGCGAACAGGTCCGCGCTCGCCAGGTGCCGCGCCAGGGCGGGCCCGCGCTGGACGCCGCAGAAGACGAAATCCGGGTGCGCGCGCGCGAGCACCTCGCGCAGGGGGCCGTCGCCCACCCACACCATGCGCGCGCCGGCGCGGCGCGCCTGCAGCGCCCGGAACGCACGGACAACGAGATCCAGGTTCTTCTCCGCCGCGATGCGCCCGACGTGCAGGACCACGGGCGCGCCCGGCGGCGCGTCCCATGCCGCCCGCAACGCCGGGTCGCGATGCTTGGGATCGAAACGCGCGGTGTCGACCGCGCGTGCCAGGCGGCGGACGTTTCGGAAGCCGCGTGCCGTCAGCCAGGCCGCGAGTTCCTCCGTCGGAACGAGCGTGCAGTTCCCTTTCGCATGGAAGCGACGCATCCATGCGAGCGCGGGGGCCTCGAGCCATGGCAACCCGTAGTCGCCCATGTAGGCGTCGAAGCGCGTGTGCAGCCCGGTCGCCGCGGGGATGCCGAGGGTGGCGGCCGCGCGCAGCGCCGACCACCCCAGGGGACCTTCGGTGGCCACGTAGATGGCATCGGGCCGCACGGCGCCGCGCCAGTGCGCCCGCAGGTGGCCCGTGGCCGGCAGCCCGAACCGCAGGCCCGGATAGCGGGGAAGCGGGCAACCCGGCACGAGGCACGTGCCATCGGCCGGGGGCGCGAGCCGCTCGTGCGGTTGTCGCGGCCTGACCACGTCGACGACACGGCCACGCCGGCGGAGCGCGTCGGCGAAGCCCCGCACCGTCAGGGCGACGCCGTTGACCTCGGGTGGCCAGGTTTCGGTGACGATCGCGTAGCGCATCGGGACCTCCGGTGCGCGCAGCGTGGCGGGCGCCGGTTCCAGCGCGATGTCGATGGGGTGACCGCGGCATGACAGCCGCGGGCGCCGTCAGTCCGCGGCGACGTCCAGGGTGATGTCGAGCTTCTCGACATCGCCGGGTTCGCTTTCCAGGTCGGTGGCGAGCAGGGGCCGCGCGTCGAGCCAGGCGCGGTCCAGCGCGATCGACAGGCGGTCGCCGGCGGCGCGCGCATCGAGCCGGGGCACCGGGTCGGCTTCGTGCGCGCGGTGAAGGAGCACGGCCAGCCGAAGCAGGGCCGTCGAGCGGCGGGCGGCCGGGAGCAGGCGGTCGGGCAGGGCGTCGAACACCGTGCGCGGGATGCGCCGGCGGTGCGCGCGGACCAGCGCGGCCAGGAAACGCTGCTCCTGCTGGGAGAAGCCGGCGATGTCCGAGTGCGCGAGGAGGTAGGCGCCATGGACCTGGTGCTGGCTGTGCGCGATGACCAGGCCGATCTCGTGCAGGCGCGCGGCCCAGCCGAGCATCGCGCGGTCGTCCGCGTTCAGGCCCCAGCCCGTGGCCACCTGGTCGAACAGGCGCAACGCGGTCGCCTCCACGCGCGCGGCCTGCGCCGCGTCGATCGCGTAGCGCTGCATGAGCGCGGCGACCGAGGCGTCGCGCGGGTCGTTGTCGCTGGCGCGGCCGACCAGGTCGTGCAGCACGCCCTCGCGCATCGCCGCGCGGCTGACCGCCATCCGTTGCAGGCCGAGGGCGTCGAACGCCGCCTGCAGCACGAGGATGCCCCCGGCGATGACCGGGCGACGGTCGTCGTCGAGGCCGGGCAGGTCGATCCGGTCCACCCGGCCGGCCACCATCACCCGGTCTCGCAGCACGGGCAGGGCCTCGGCAGTGACGGCGCCCTTGGTGAGGTCCATCGCCGCGCAGATCTCGCCGATGGCCTTGTTGGTGCCCGAGGACCCGATGGCTTCCTGCCAGCCGAGCGCGCGGTAGACGGCGGCGAACTGCTGGAATTCCACGCCCACCTCCGCCAGTGCCTGCCGCCAGCGCCGCGCCGTCAGTCGTCCGTCCGGGAAGAACCGTCGCGTGGTGGCGACGCAACCCACCTGCAGGCTCTCGCGTTCGAGCGGCACCATGCCGCGGCCGATGATGCACTCGGTGGAGCCGCCGCCGATGTCGATGACCAGCCTGCGCTGCCCCGGCCGGGGCGGCTGGGCATGCGCCACGCCGTTGTAGATCAGGCGCGCCTCCTCGCGGCCGGACACGACCTCGATCGCGTGGCCCAGCGCGGTCTCCGCCGGGACCAGGAAACCCTGCGGCGCGGCGAGCTGGCGCACGGTGTTGGTCGCGATCGCCCGGACGCGCTCGGGCGGGATGTCGCGCAGGCGCTGGCCGAAGCGGGCCAGGCAGGCGAGAGCGCGTTCGCGCACGTCCGGGCGGAGGCCGCCCTTGCCGTCCAGGCCCTCCGCCATGCGCACGACTTCGCGCAGCCGGTCCACGACCCGCAACTGGCCGAGCAGGTGCCGGGCGACGACCATGTGGAAGCTGTTCGAGCCCAGGTCCACGGCGGCCAGCAGCTCGCCCTCCGCGAGCGGCGCCACGCTCGCGCCTGCGCGGACGTGGGCGGCGACGGAGGGGCTGTCGGCGTCGTTCATCCGGTCACCGCCTCGAGCAGCGCGCCCTGCGCCGAGTGCGGCGGATCGCCACCGGGCGCGGCGCGCACGTAGCTGCCGTCGGGCTGCAGCAGCCATGCATCGGTGTTGTCGGCCAGGTAGTTGTCGAGCGCCTCGTCGCGCACGCGCGCGGCCAGCCCCGGGTCGCGCACCGGGAACCCCACCTCGACGCGCCGCAGCAGGTTGCGCTCGAGCCAGTCGGCGCTGGCGCAGAACAGTTCGGGGTCGCCGTCGTTCGCGAACCACCAGGCGCGCCCGTGCTCCAGGAACCGGCCCACGACCGAACGCACGCGGATGTTGTCCGAGACGCCTGGCACGCCTGGGCGCAGCGTGCAGGCCCCGCGCACCACGAGGTCGATCTGCACGCCCGCCTGCGAGGCCGCGTACAGGGCGCGCACGACCTGCGGCTCGTTGATCGCGTTCATGCGCGCGATGATCCGGCCCTCGCGGCCGCTGCGCGCGTGCGCGGCCTCGCGGGCGATGCGTTCGAGCACGCCCGCGTGCAGGGTGAACGGCGACTGCAGCAGGCAGCGGGTGCGGATCGCGGGGGCCAGGCCGGAGACCTGCTGGAACACCAGGTGCACGTCGTCGCCGATGTCCCGGTCCGCCGTCAGCAGGCCCAGGTCGGTGTACGCGCGCGCCGTTCCCGCGTGGTAGTTGCCCGTGCCCAGGTGCACGTAACGGCGCAGGCGCGCGCCCTCGCGGCGCACGATCAGCAGCATCTTGGCGTGGGTCTTGTAGCCGACGACGCCGTAGACCACCTGCACGCCGGCCTCCTGCAACCGGTCGGCGAGGCCGAGGTTGGCCTCCTCGTCGAAGCGCGCGCGCAGCTCGACCACGGCGGTCACGTCCTTGCCGTTGCGGGCGGCCTGCACCAGCTGTTCGACGATCGGCGAGTCGCGCCCGGCGCGGTAGAGCGTCTGCTTGATCGCCAGCACGCCCGGGTCCTCGGCGGCCTGCCGCAGCAGCTCCAGCACCGGCGCGAACGAGTCGAACGGGTGGTGCAGCAGCATGTCGCCCTCGGCGAGGCGGTCGAACATGGCGTCGGTGCCTCGCGGCACGCGCGGCTGGAACGGCGCGTACTTCAGGTCCGGCCGCTGGACCAGGTCGTAGACCTGGATGGCGCGGTTGAGGTTGACCGGGCCGTTGATCCGGTAGACCGCGTGCTCGGGCAGGTCGAAGTTCGCCAGCAGCAACTGGACGATGTCGTCCGGGCACTGTTCCGCGATCTCCAGGCGCATGGCGCGCAGGTAGCCGCGCCCGATCAGTTCGTCGCGCAGGGCGAGCGCGAGGTTCTCCACCTCGTCCTCGTCCACGACCAGTTCGGAGTTGCGCGTCACCCGGAACTGGTACGCCCCGCGGACCTCCATGCCCGGGAAGAGTTCGTCCACGAACGCGGCGAGCACCGCCGACAGGAACACGAAGTCGTGCGGGCCGCCGGACACTTCGCGCGGCAGCTGGATGATCCGGGGCAGCGAGCGCGGGGCGCGCACGATCGCCAGGTGCCCGGCGCGCCCGAAGGCGTCGCGACCGTGCACCTCCACGACGATGTTCAGCGACTTGTTGAGGATCTTCGGGAACGGGTGCGCGGGATCCAGGCCCAGCGGCGACAGGACCGGCAGGATCTCCTCGCGGAAGTGCTGCCGCAGCCAGTCCGACTGCGCGTCCGTCCACGTGTCGCGCGCGAAGATGCGCACGCCGGCGTCGTTGAGCGCCGGGCGCAGTTCGTCGTTCCAGCAGGCGTACTGGGCGGCGACCAGTTCGGCGGCATCGTCGTGGATCCGCCGCAGCACCTCGGCCGGGGCGAGCCCGTCGGCCGCCGCGGGCATCCCGAAGTCGTGCGCGTGGCGCACGGTGGCGGCGCGGATCTCGAAGAACTCGTCGAGGTTGGTGCAACTGATGCACAGGAAGCGGAGCCGCTCGAGCAGCGGCACCTGCGCTTCGCGCGCCTGCGCCAGCACCCGGAAATTGAACGCGAGGTGCGAGAGCTCGCGGTTGAGGTACAGCGCCGGGTCCCGCAGCGGGTCCGCCAGCGATGCGTCGTCGTTGCGCGGGAGGGTGCGGTCATCCATGCGCGCGCTCCGGCGCGCCGGCGCCCAGGTGCGGTTCGCGCGCCACCGCGCGCTCGCGACCGAAGTGGCAGGCGAACACGCTGCCCTCGCCGACGTGGCTCTCGATCGAGAGCCGGCCCTGGTGGAGGTTGAGCACGTGCTTCACGATCGCCAGGCCCAGGCCGGTGCCGCCTGACTCCCGGGAGCGGCTGGTCGAAACGCGGTAGAAGCGCTCGGTGAGGCGCGGCAGGTGCGCGGCGGGGATGCCGTAGCCGCTGTCGCGCACGCTCAGCACCGGTTCCCCGGCTTCGAGCCGGAAGGCGATGGCGATGCGCCCGCCCGCGGGCGTGTAGCGCACGGCGTTGCTCACCAGGTTGGAGAACGCGCTGTGCAGTTCCCGGGTCGAGCCGAGCAGGTCGACCCGCGCCTCGTCCTCGACGGTCACGGTGTGCCGGCCCTGGCTGAGCGCCTCGGCCTCGCGGCGCAGCGTGGACAGCATCGGTGCCATGGCGACGGGCTCCTCGTCCAGGCCCTCCTGCGCCTCCAGCCGCGACAGCGTCAGGAGGTCCTCGACGAGCTGGGTCATCCGCTGCGACTGCCGCTGCATCTCGCCCAGCAACGCGCCCAGTTCCGGGTGCTCCTCGGGCTCGAGCATCTCCAGGTAGCCGTGGATGACGGTCAGCGGCGTGCGCAGCTCGTGCGAGACGTTGGCGACGAAGTCGCGGCGGACGTGCTCGAGCCGCATCAGCTTGGTGACGTCCCGCGCGACCAGCAGCCAGTGCTGGTCGGAGTAGGGGATCAGGCGCAGGGACAGGCGCACCGCGGGATCGACTGGCGACGGGGCGTCCAGGATCGGCTCCGCATGCCGGCCCGCCCCGAGCCAGCGCGCCACGGCCAGCGGCTGCAGCCTGTCGCCGAGCGGCGCTTCGATGTCGTTGGGATAGCGCAGGCCCAGCAGGCGCGTCGCGGCCTCGTTGAACCACTGCACGCGCTGGCTTTCGCGCTCGATGACCACCACGGCGTCGGGGAGGGCGGCCGCGACGGCGCGGTACGCGCGGAGCATGTCGACGAGCCGGCGCTTGCGGTCGCGCATGTCGGCCTGCCGCGCGTGCAGGGTTCGGTCCAGTTCGTTCCAGATCCCGCTGCCCGAGGGGGGCGGGAGCCGCTTGCGCGCGCCCAGCCTCGCCATGACCGCGCGCAGCTTCCAGTAATGCCATGCCACGATCGCCAGCGCCGCGACGGCCACCGCCGGCGCGAGCATGCCCGCCCACAGCCCGGCGGCGACCGCGACGGCGAGCACGAGCACGAGCGTGCCGAGCGTCCTGGACCAGGCGGAGCGGATGTCGCGGGTCATCGGGCGATTGTGGCAGAGCGGGGCCCGCGTCGTGGCGGGCGGGGGCGTCAGGACGAGGCGGAGAAGCGGTAGCCGGCGCCGCGGACCGTCTGCACCATCGCGTCCATGCCGTGGGGTTCGAGCGTCTTGCGCAACCGGCGGATGTGGACGTCGATGGTGCGCTCCTCGACGTAGACGCTGCCGCCCCACACGTGGTCGAGCAGCTGGGCGCGCGAGTAGACCCGGTCGGGGTGGGTCATGAAGAAGTGCAGCAGGCGGTACTCGGTCGGTCCGATCTGCACGGGCTGTCCGTCGCCGCCGCCGGTCGTGGCGTAGACCCGGTGCGCCGCGCCGTCGATGC
Organism: Luteimonas pelagia; assembly: GCF_054776035.1. NCBI lineage: Bacteria > Pseudomonadati > Pseudomonadota > Gammaproteobacteria > Lysobacterales > Lysobacteraceae > Luteimonas > Luteimonas pelagia. The sequence goes on from NZ_BAAHCG010000002.1 coordinate 396,904, forward strand.
GCAGGCCGCCCACCTGCACGCTGCCGTCCTCGTCGTCCTCCCGTGCGCGGCGCATGACCGCGCGGATGCGGGCGAGCAGCTCGCGCGCCGAGAACGGCTTGACCACGTAGTCGTCGACGCCGGCTTCGAGGCCGCCCACCCGGTCGTTCTCCTCGCCGCGCGCGGTGAGCATGATGATGGGGACCTCCCGGGTCAGCGATTCCCGGCGCCAGCGCCTGGCAAGTTCCAGGCCGCTGGTGCCCGGGAGCATCCAGTCGAGCAGGATCAGGTCGGGCACCTGGTCGGCGATGGCGGTCTGGGCTTCGCGGGCGTCCCCCGCGTGGACCGGCTCGAACTCGCCCTTGCGCAGGGCGTACGCGACCATCTCGCGGATGGCGGGTTCGTCGTCGACGATCAGGATGCGCTTCTGCATGCAGGCCCTTCGCGCGCGTTCCGGCGCGTTGCTCCCTGGGACCGGGCCAGTAGACGACGATTCTATGACGGCGACGTGACAGCGTCACACGCGCCCGGCGTGCCCCGGCCCGCGGGTCCTCAGCCCCGTTCCAGCGTCTCGTCGCGCACGCCCTGGCGCCGCAGCTCGAGCACGACCGGGGTGATCGCCGCGATCCGCGCGTCGATCCGCGCCCGCGCGTAGTAGTCGACGTCGGGATGCCGCCGGAGCGTCTGCAGCTGGAGCAGGGCCTGTTCCGGGCGGCCGGTGAGCAGGGCCACCTCGGCCCACGCCTCGCCGGCGCGCACCGGCTCCCCGGCGATCTCGCTGGCACGCGCCAGCGCGCGCTGGAACGTGGGGTCGTCCGACGATGTCGGGATGAGCGGCCGCAACACGTCGCGCGCCCGCCGCCCGGCCTCCGGGGTGTTGCGCTCGCCCAGGAGCGAGGCATAGGTCACCGCGACCGCGCGATGGTGGGGCATGCGCGACACGAGCGACTCGAACCGCTGGTCGGCCGCCGCCCGGCGTCCCGCGCGCGCGTCCGCCTCGGCCAGCGCGAGTTCGATCCACGCGTTGCCCGGGTCGGCCTCGTGCAATGGGCGAAGCAGTCGGGCGGCCGCCTCGCCGTCCCCGTCGCGCAGGTGCGCGACGGCCAGGCCGTAGGTCTGCGCCGTGGAAAGGCCGTCGGCGGCGTCGCCGATCTGGCGCAGTTCGCGGATCGCGGCCGACGGCGTCTCCGCGCTGAGGACGCGCAGGCGCTCGCGGGCGAACTCGAATCGGTCGCCGCCCGGTGCCGCGGACAGTGCCGACGGCAACGACAGTCCGCCGGGGAGCAGGGGGTTGTCGCTTCGCGCCACCTGCGGGACATAGGGCTTCCGCGCCTGCCCGATCTGGCGCGCGCGCTGGCGCGCTTCGCTGACGCGGGTGGTCGTGACCGGATGGGTCCGCAGGAAGTCCGGTGCCTGCCAGCCGCCGCTGTTCGCGCGGCTGGCGGCGAGCAGACGTTCGAAGAAGCCGGCCATCGCCTCGGGCGCGTAGCCGCTCCGGTCGAGCGTGCGGATGCCGATGCGGTCCGCCTCGGACTCGTTCGACCGCGTGTAGTCGATCTGGCGCTGCTGCATCAGGCCCATGCCGGTGGCGATCGCGGCCTGCGCGGCGTCGTCGGACGAATGGCCACCCGCCGCGTTCGCCGCCACGACCGCGCCGATCATCGCCAGCAGGATCGGGATCTGGTCCTTCTGCGCGCGCTCCACGCCGCGCAGCACGTGCTGCTGGGTCACGTGGGCGATCTCGTGCGCGAGCACGCCCGCGACCTCGTCCTCGCGTTCGGCACGCAGGACGAGGCCCGCGTTGACGCCGATGTAGCCGCCGAGCGTCGCGAAGGCGTTGATCTGGCGGTCGTCGAGCAGGAAGAAGGTGAAGGGGTCGCCCGGACGGTCGCCGGAGGCCACGAGGCGCGCGCCGACCTGCTTGAGCCAGCCCTCCAGCAGAGGGTCCTCCAGGGTGTAGCCGTAGTGGCGCAGCTGGCTCAGCAGCATCTGCCCGTAGCGCTGCTGCTCGGCGGGCGTGATCAGCGTGCCGGCCGAGGAACCGATGTCGGGGAGGTCCTGGGCACGGGCGTCCCGGACGGACGCGGGCGCGGCGATCGCAAGCGTCAGGGCGGCGGCAAGGGTCAGGAGGCGCACGGGATTCCCGGGTCTGTCGCGGAGGACGCCGGCAGCATGAACGCGCGCCTCCGGGGGCGCGTGAACAGGCTGTTAACCGGATGGGCGGTCGCGTGGCGCGCCACGGGTGGAAATGCGCGCCAAGCGACCGCATATTGCGACCGTCGCTTCCCTTGAAGGTTCCGGAGCCCCCCTTGTCCGCGTCCGAGTCGTCCCCCGAGATCACCCTCTACACCACGGCCATCTGCCCGTACTGCGTCGCCGCCAAGAACTTCCTGAAGAGTCGCGGCCTGTCCTGGAACGAGGTCCGCATCGACCTCGACGCGGATGCCCGCGCCACGATGATGTCGCGCGCACGCCGCACCAGCGTCCCCCAGATCTTCGTGGGCGAGACCCACGTGGGCGGCTACGACGACATGATCGCGATGCACCGGGACGGTCGCTTCGAGCCCCTCGTCGCGGGCGTCGCATGAGCACCGCCACCGCCGGGGACGGGCCGAGCGATCGCGTCCGGGACTTCACCGAGTTCCGCAAGCGGATGAACGAGCGGATCCTGGCCGAGCCGAACCAGGTCGTCCGCCGGTTCTTCGCGCTCGACACGCAGGCGTACCAGCCCGGCGCGCTGGATCTGCGGACCAAGGAACTGCTGGGCCTGGTGGCTTCGCTGGTGCTGCGTTGCGACGACTGCATCAGCTACCACGTGGCGCAGTGCCGGGAGGCCGGGGTGGCGCGCGACGAGATGTTCGAGGCGTTCTCCGTGGGCCTGGTGGTCGGCGGCAGCATCGTGATCCCCCACCTGCGGCGCGCGGTGGACTTCCTCGACCAGCTGGAACAGGGCGCCGAGGCGCCCGCCGCGCACGAGCACGCCTGATCCGGCCGGTCGGCGCCCGCCCGCGGCCCGGCCGCGGGACGGGCTTTGGCATAATGGCCGGCTCACACACGGCGCCGTACGGAAGCCCAGGGCTCGCCCGACGCCGCCCCCAGCCGGAACACATCCCCCATGACGCAAACGATCTCGGTCATCCGCGGCGACGGCATCGGCCCGGAAATCATGGACGCCACCCTGCACGTGCTAGAGGCGATGGACCTCGGGCTGCAGTACGAGTTCGTGGAGGCCGGCCTGGCCGCGCAGGAAGCCAGCGGCGAACTGCTGCCGGCCGCGACGATGGACTCCATCCGGCGCAACCGCGTCGCGCTCAAGAGCCCGCTCACCACGCCCGTCGGCGGCGGCTTCTCCTCGATCAACGTCGAACTGCGCAAGCGCTTCGACCTGTACGCGAACGTGCGTCCGGCGATCTCGCACCCGAACACGCGCTCGCGCTTCAGCGAAGGCGTGGACCTGGTCACCGTGCGCGAGAACACCGAAGGCGCGTACATCGCGGAAGGGCAGGAGCTGTCGGCCGACGGCGAGACCGCGACCTCGCTGATCCGCACCACGCGCCGGGGCTGCGAGCGGATCGTGCGCTACGCCTTCGAACTGGCCCGCAGGACCGGCCGCAGGAAGGTCACGATCGTGCACAAGGCGAACATCATGAAGTCGACCTCGGGCCTGTTCCTGAAGGTCGCGCGCGAGGTCGCCGCCGAGTACCCGGACATCGCCTCCGACGAGATGATCGTGGACGCGTGCTGCATGAAGCTGGTGATGCAGCCGGAGTCGTTCGACGTCATCGTGACCACGAACCTGTTCGGGGACATCCTCTCGGACCTGTGCGCGGGCCTGGTCGGCGGGCTCGGCCTGGCGCCGGGCGCCAACATCGGCGCGGACGCGGCGATCTTCGAGGCGGTCCACGGCACCGCGCCCGACATCGCGGGGCAGGGCAAGGCGAACCCGTGCGCGTTGCTGCTGGCGGCCGCGCAGATGCTCGACCACCTGGGCATGCCGGAAAAGGCGACGCGCCTGCGCGGGGCGATCGTCGCCACGCTCGAGGCGAAGGATTCGCTGACGCCGGACCTGGGTGGCGACGGCAACACGATGTCCTTCGCGAGGGCGATCGCCAGCCGCGTGTGACGCGACGGTCGGCCGGCAGGACACGAAGAAGGGCGCCGCGAGGCGCCCTTCCTGCTTTCCGGATGGTGCGAAAGGCGGGACTCGAACCCGCACGGGGGTTACCCGCTGGAACCTAAATCCAGTGCGTCTACCAGTTCCGCCACTTTCGCCCGGGATCCGCGCACGCGGATTCTAGCGCTGCCGCGCCGCGCGCCGTGACGCGCGCAAAAGAACGCGGAAAAAGAAAACGCCCGGCACGTGGCCGGGCGTCGCGTAGGTGGTGGGCCGTCAAGGATTCGAACCTTGGACCTACTGATTAAGAGTCAGCTGCTCTACCAACTGAGCTAACGGCCCGAACTGCGCATTGTACCCGAACCGCGCGCCGCGTGGCATGCCGCCGGGTGGAAAAGGTGGGGTGGCTGAGGGGATTCGAACCCCCGACCACTGGAATCACAATCCAGTACTCTAACCAACTGAGCTACAGCCACCACGGGAACACTTGCGGGTTGCTGGCGCGCCCGGCAGGACTCGAACCTGCAACCACCGGCTTAGAAGGCCGGTGCTCTATCCGGTTGAGCTACGGGCGCGGCGCGCGGCGATTCTCGCATGCCGTGCCGGCGGCCTGTCCGGGGATGGTCGGGGCAGAGGGATTCGAACCCCCGACCCTCTGCTCCCAAAGCAGATGCGCTACCAGGCTGCGCTATGCCCCGATTGAGCCATGACCCGATGGAGCCTGTCCGGGCTTCCGTTGCGCGCCAGCGCCGCGAAAGGGCGGGTATTGTCGGGAGCGCCCCGCACCGTGTCAACGCATGCGCACCGCGGCGCGGCCGGTCCGCGGCTGCCTGTATGCTCCGGGCGGCGCCGCGCAGGCACGGGCGGCGCCACCACTCGGACAATCGGGCCTCGCCCCGGGGAGCAGCATGCGCAGCGGAAATCCAGCCCTGAACGACAGGACCTTCCTCGACCTCGGCACCGGCGCGGTGGTCGGCAGCCGCGATGCGGCGATGACCCTGGAAGGCACCGTCAACAAGACGGGATTCCTGCTGGTGCTGACGCTTGCGGCGGCGATGTTCACCTGGGCGAAGGCCTTCGGCGGCGCCACGCCGTCGGAACTGGCCCCCTACATCTGGGGCGGTGCGCTGGGCGGCCTCGCGGTCGCGCTGGTGACGATCTTCCGGAAGGCATGGGCGCGTTACACGGCGCCGGCGTACGCGGTCCTCGAGGGGCTGTTCATCGGCGCGGTGTCCGCGTTCTTCGAGGCCCGCTATCCCGGCATCGTCCTGCAGGCCGTGGGCCTGACCTTCGGCACCATGGCCGCGCTCCTGGTCGCCTACCGCAGCGGCCTTGTGCGGGCCACCGAGAACTTCAAGCTGGGCGTGGTCGCCGCGACCGGCGGGATCTTCCTGCTGTACATGGTCAACCTGGGGATGCGGCTGTTGGGCTTCGACGGCATGGGCTTCATCCACGAGGGCGGCTGGCTCGGGATCGGCTTCTCGGCGGTCGTCGTCGTGGTCGCCGCCCTGAACCTGGTGCTGGACTTCGATTTCATCGAGCAGGGCGTCGCGCAGGGCGCGCCGAAGCACATGGAGTGGTTCGCCGCGTTCAGCCTGCTGGTGACGCTGGTCTGGCTGTACCTGGAGATCCTCAGGCTGCTGGCCAAGCTCCAGTCCCGGGACTGACGGGGGCGGGCGACCCGGCAACGTCGCTGGCGGCGGGCGCCGGAATCGGCGAAACTATCGCGTTCCGTCGTGCCGCGGGGCGGGCTTCGGCCCCAGCCGGGCGCGGGCGGACTTCACATCTTTCTTTCCGGTATTTCAGGCCGCGGCCGGCGCCGCGGCGGCAGGAGTGGGCAATGACGCAAGGCCAGGTCTCGGTCGAATCCCTCGGACAGCACGAACGCCGCGTGAGCCTCAGGCTCCCGGCCGACCAGGTGGACACCACCGTCGGCGGCCGCCTGCGCGAGATCGCGCGGACCGCGCGCATCAAGGGCTTCCGTCCCGGCAAGGTGCCCGCGAAGGTCATCGAGCAGCGGTACGGCCAGCAGGTGCGCGCCGAGGTGGTGGACGGCCTGCTGCGCGAGCGCCTCGACAGCGCGGTTCGCGACAACGACCTGCGCCTGGCCGGCAGCCCCCGCGTCGAGCCCGACCCCGCGGCCGGCGACGACGAACTCGCCTATGTCGCCACCTTCGAGGTGATGCCGGAGTTCGGCGAGATCGACGTCTCGAAGCTCGAGGTCGTCCGCCCGGTGGCCGAGGTCGGCGACGACGACATCGACCGCATGATCGAGAACCTGCGCCTGCAGCGCCGGACCTGGCAGCCGGTGGAACGCGGCGCGAAGGACGGCGACGCGGTCGAGATCGAGACCTGGAGCCAGGTCGGCGACACCCGCCTGCCCGAGGAGGGCATGGAGAAGGGCCGGAGCGTGGTGGGCAGCGGGCAGATGCTCGAAGCGATCGACGCCCAGATCAAGGGCATGAAGCCCGGCGAGGAGAAGGCCGCCGAGGTGGCCTTCCCCGCCGACTGGCGCGTCAAGCCGCTCGCCGGCCAGACCGCCCGGGTGCACCTGAAGGCGCTGAAGGTCAGCGAGCCGGTGATGCCGGAGGCGGACGGGGACTTCATCCGCAGCTTCGGCGTGAAGTCGGGCGACATGGCGGACTTCCGCGCCGAGATCCGCAGCAACCTGGAGCGCGAACTCAAGGGTGCGCTGATGGCGAAGCTGCGCCGCGAGGTGAGCGAGAAGCTCGCGGCCGCGCACGCCGGCGTGGACATGCCGCCCCGCCTGGTCGAGAACGAGGCCCGGGCGATGGCCCGCCAGGCGCACGAGCAGCAGGCGCGTCGCCTGGGCCGCGCGGTGGGCGAACTGCCCGCGAACGCCCACGAGGGGTTCATGGACGCCGCCCGCAAGCGGGCGCTGGTCGGCCTGCTGGTGACCGAGGTCGCGCGCCGCAACGACTTGAAGCTCGACCAGGCCCGCGTCGCGGAGACGCTGCGCCTGATCGCCTCCACCTACGAGGAGCCCGAGCAGGTGGTCGAGATGTACCGCAACGACCGCCAGCTGATGGCGGGCCTGCAGAACCGCGTGATGGAGGAGCAGGTCATCGACTGGATCGCCGAGCGCGCCTCGCACACCGACCAGGCGCTGAGCTTCCAGGACGCCATCCGCTGACCCGCCCCTTGCGTTCCGCCGCGCGCGGCCGCAAGTTGCAGGCAGCAGTGACCACCGCAGGATCCGAATGCAGATGGACAACCGAGAGAAGGCCCTGAACCTGGTCCCGATGGTGGTCGAACAGACCAGCCGGGGTGAGCGCGCGTACGACATCTACTCGCGCCTGCTCAAGGAGCGGGTGATCTTCCTGGTGGGCGGGGTGGACGACCACGTGGCCAACGTGATCGTCGCGCAGATGCTGTTCCTCGAGGCGGAGAACCCCGAGAAGGACATCAGCCTGTACATCAACTCGCCGGGCGGCATCGTCACCGCGGGCATGGCGATCTACGACACGATGCAGTACATCAAGCCGGACGTGAGCACGATCTGCGTCGGGCAGGCCGCGTCGATGGGCGCGCTGCTGCTGGCGGCGGGCGCGGCGGGCAAGCGCTACGCGCTGCCGAATTCGCGGGTGATGATCCACCAGCCGCTGGGCGGCTTCCAGGGGCAGGCGACGGACATCGACATCCACGCCCGAGAGATCCTGTCGCTGCGCCAGCGCCTCAACGAGATCCTGGCCAAGCACACCGGGCAGGCGCTGGAGACCATCGCGCGGGACACCGAGCGCGACAACTTCAAGTCCGCCGAGGCCGCGCGCGAGTACGGCCTGGTCGACCAGGTCCTCGAGCGTCGACCCGACGATTCGATCCAGCCCGCTTGACCGGGTTGGCCGGGATCGCGCAAGCGATTGATCTGAATAACGAAATCGCACCGCCTTGGGCCGGGTTCGCGGCCCCGGGCGCTGTGCTATTCTCGGGCCGGACCGGCCGGATGGCGGCCGCCTTCCGGGCGCAGGGCCCGCAGCCACACTGGGATTCCGTGGAATGAGCGACGACCGCCAGGGCCGTTCGGGCGAGAACAACAAGATCCTGTACTGCTCGTTCTGCGGCAAGAGCCAGCACGAAGTCCGCAAGCTGATCGCGGGCCCCAGCGTGTTCATCTGCGATGAATGCGTCGAGCTCTGCAACGACATCATCCGCGAGGAACTCGAGGAGAAGGCGCAGTCCGCGCGCAGCTCGCTGCCCAAGCCGCGCGAGATCCTCGACGTCCTGGACCAGTACGTCATCGGGCAGGCGCGCGCCAAGAAGACGCTCGCAGTCGCCGTCTACAACCATTACAAGCGCATCGAGAGCCGCCAGAAGAACGACGAGGTCGAGCTGGCCAAGTCGAACATCCTGCTGGTCGGCCCGACGGGCTCGGGCAAGACGCTGCTGGCCGAAACGCTGGCGCGCATGCTCAACGTGCCGTTCACCATGGCCGACGCCACGACGCTCACCGAGGCCGGCTATGTCGGCGAGGACGTCGAGAACATCATCCAGAAGCTGCTGCAGAAGTGCGACTACGACGTCGACAAGGCGCAGCAGGGCATCGTCTACATCGACGAGATCGACAAGATCTCGCGCAAGAGCGAGAACCCGTCCATCACCCGCGACGTGTCGGGCGAGGGCGTGCAGCAGGCGCTGCTGAAGCTGATCGAGGGCACGATCGCCTCGGTCCCGCCGCAGGGCGGCCGCAAGCACCCGCAGCAGGAGTTCCTGCAGGTGGACACGCGCAACATCCTGTTCATCGTGGGCGGCGCGTTCGCGGGGCTGGAGAAGATCATCCAGCAGCGCTCGACCGAGGCGGGCGGCATCGGCTTCGGCGCCAAGGTCAAGAGCGCCGAGCGCAAGGCCGAGGTCGGCAAGATCCTCGCCGACGTCGAGCCGGAGGACCTGATCAAGTTCGGCCTGATCCCCGAGTTCGTCGGCCGCCTGCCGGTCGTCGCCACCCTCGAGGAGCTGGACGAGGCCGCGCTGGTGAAGATCCTCACCGAACCGAAGAACGCGATCACCAAGCAGTTCCGCAAGCTGTTCGACATGGAGGGCGTGGAACTCGAGTTCCGCCCCGACGCGCTCACCGCGATCGCCCGCAAGGCGCTCAAGCGCAAGACGGGCGCGCGTGGCCTGCGCACCATCGTCGAGTCGGTGCTGCTGGACACCATGTACGACCTGCCGTCGCAGGAGAACGTGAGCAAGGTCGTGGTCGACGAGTCGGTCATCGAGCACAAGTCCGACCCGTACCTGATCTTCCAGACCCCGCCCCCGGCCGCCAAGGTCGCCTCGGCGGAGTAGGGTCGCGGCCGGCGTCCGCCGGCCCCCTTGGCGACACCCTGAACGGACGGCGCGATCGCGCCGCAACCTTTTGATTCCCCGAGGGAATCCGCCGCCCGCGCGCGCGCCCGTCACGCATTGCTTGCAACACCGGGCCCCGATCCCCATAACCTGTGCCTCGGCATCCATCCGGCGTCGCTGCCCGTACCGGGGACAGGCGGCCGGGTGGCCATCCCGCCGGGTGCCCGGGCGCGGCGCCCGGACGGACCGATCCGCCCAGCCAGAACCAGGGAGACCACCATGACCGACCACCTCCACACCGTGCACGACAGCCTCGACCTCCCGGTCCTGCCGTTGCGCGACGTGGTCGTGTTCCCGCACATGGTCATCCCGCTGTTCGTCGGCCGCGACAAGTCGATCCGCGCGCTGGACGTGGCGATGGAGGGCGACAAGCGCATCTGGCTGGTCGCCCAGAAGTCGGCCGAGACCGACGACCCGACGGCCGAGGACCTCTATGGCGTGGGCACCCTCGCCCAGGTGCTGCAACTGCTCAAGTTGCCGGACGGGACCATCAAGGTGCTGGTCGAGGGCGTGGCGCGCGGTCGCGTGGACCACGTGGCCGAGGTCGACGGGGCGCTCACCGGCACGGGCGTGGTCGTCGAATCGGGGGAGGGCCGCGAGGCCCGCGAGGTCGAAGCCATCGTCCGCTCCCTGATGGGCCTGTTCGAGCAGTACGTCAAGACCAACCGCAAGCTGCCGCCCGAACTGCTCCAGACCCTGTCCGGCATCGAGGAGCCGGGCCGACTCGCCGACACCATCGCCGCGCACCTGGGCGTGCGCCTGGCCGACAAGCAGCAACTGCTGGAGACCCTCGAGGTCGGCGACCGGCTCGAGCTGCTGGTCGGCTTCGTCGACGGCGAGATCGACGTGCAGCAGATGGAGAAGCGCATCCGCGGCCGCGTGAAGTCGCAGATGGAGAAGTCGCAGCGCGAGTACTACCTCAACGAGCAGATGAAGGCGATCCAGAAGGAACTGGGCGACCTGGACGATGCGCCGAACGACCTCGAGGAGCTCGCCCGCAAGATCGCCGCGGCCGGCATGCCGAAGGAGGTCGAGGCCAAGGCGAAGGGCGAGTTCAACAAGCTCAAGCAGATGTCCCCGATGTCCGCCGAGGCGGCGGTCGTGCGGAACTACCTGGACTGGCTGCTGGGCGTGCCCTGGAAGAAGCGCAGCAAGGTCCGCAAGGACCTGAAGGCCGCGCAGGACGTGCTCGACGCCGACCACTTCGGCCTCGAGAAGGTCAAGGAGCGGATCCTCGAGTACCTCGCGGTGCAGACGCGCGTGAAGCAGATGAAGGGGCCGATCCTGTGCCTGGTCGGCCCGCCCGGCGTGGGCAAGACCTCGCTCGGCCAGTCCATCGCCAAGGCGACCAACCGCAAGTTCGTGCGCATGTCGCTGGGCGGCGTGCGCGACGAGGCCGAGATCCGCGGCCACCGCCGGACCTATGTCGGCTCGATGCCCGGGCGGATCGTGCAGAACCTCAACAAGGCGGGGACGAAGAACCCGCTGTTCGTCCTCGACGAGATCGACAAGATGTCGATGGACTTCCGTGGCGATCCGTCCTCGGCGCTGCTCGAGGTCCTCGACCCCGAGCAGAACAACGCGTTCAACGACCACTACCTCGAGGTCGACCTGGACCTGTCGGAGGTGATGTTCGTCGCCACCTCGAACTCGCTCAACATCCCCGGCCCGCTGCTGGACCGCATGGAGGTCATCCGCATCCCGGGGTACACCGAGGACGAGAAGATCAACATCGCCATGCGCTACCTGGTGCCCAAGCAGCTCAAGGCCAACGGGCTGAAGGAAGGGGAGCTGCGCATCGCCGAGGGCGCGATCCGCGACATCGTGCGCTATTACACGCGCGAGTCCGGCGTGCGCAACCTCGAGCGCGAGATCGCCAAGATCAGCCGCAAGGTGGTCAAGGAGATCGCGCTGGCCGGCCCGAAGGCGAAGAAGGCGAAGGCCACCTCGGTGAGCTCGAAGAACGTCGAGAAGTACCTGGGCGTGCGCCGCTACGACTACGGCCGCGCCGAGGCCGACAACGAGATCGGTCTGGTCACGGGCTTGGCCTGGACGGAGGTCGGCGGCGACCTGCTGCAGATCGAGTCGACGCTCGTGCCGGGCAAGGGCCAGCTGATCCTCACCGGCCAGCTTGGCGACGTCATGAAGGAGTCGGCGAGCGCCGCCCTGAGCGTGGTGCGCGCCCGCACCGAGCGCCTCGGCATCGACCTGGACTTCCTGCAGAAGCTCGACGTCCACCTGCACGTGCCCGAGGGCGCGACGCCGAAGGACGGCCCGAGCGCGGGCATCGCGATGGCGACCGCGCTCGTGTCGGTGCTGACCAAGGTGCCGGTGCGCGCGGACGTGGCGATGACTGGCGAGATCACCCTGCGCGGCCGCGTGCTCCCGATCGGCGGCCTCAAGGAGAAGCTGCTGGCCGCGCTGCGCGGCGGCATCCGCACGGTGATCATCCCCGAGGAGAACCGGAAGGACCTGGCCGACATCCCGCGCAACGTCACGCAGGGTATGGAGATCGTGCCGGTGCGCTGGATCGATGAAGTGCTCGACCTGGCGCTGGAACGCCCGCTCGCGCCACCCGCGCCGGGCGGCGCGCCGGAACTGCCGGTCCGCGAGGGTGATCCGGCGGTGGCGCGCACCGACCTCAAGCACTGACCGCTCCGCGCGGGTTTCCACGTAACGCGCGCGACGCGCGATGCGGCTGGAACCCGCGCCGGTGCTTGCTTTCCGTGTTGCGCCTTCGGCGGGGCCGCTGGTATAACGAACCGGCCCGCGGCACCCGAGTGCGTGCACGCGGCCAGGTCGACCGGGGGGACGCGTGCATCATCGCGCATGCAGCGCGGCCGACTGGTCAAAACATCCAGCGACACGCATCCAGCGGACCGCGTCCGCTCAGGGAGTTTCCAGAATGAACAAAGGCGAATTCGTCGAGGCCGTGGCCGACGCCGCGGAACTGACCAAGGCCGACGCCGGCCGTGCGGTCGACGCGATGGTGGCGGTGATCACCAAGGCGCTGAAGAAGGGCGACAGCGTGACCCTGGTCGGCTTCGGGACCTTCGACGTGCGCAAGCGCGGCGCCCGCACCGGCCGCAACCCGCGGACCGGCGAGACGATCAAGATCAAGGCCTCGAAGAACCCGGCGTTCAAGGCCGGCAAGGCGCTGAAGGACGCGGTCAACTGAGCGCATCCGGCGCCATGCGCCAGGAGACGGAAAGCCCGGCCTTGTGCCGGGCTTTCCGCTTCCAGGGGCGCCGTCGCGCGCGGCGGCCGGCGCCGGTCATGGTGTCTCCGGCGCGGGTTATCCTTGCGCCGCCCGGCGGGTGCTTAGCTCAGCGGTAGAGCGTCTCCCTTACAAGGAGAGGGTCGGGGGTTCGATCCCCTCAGCACCCACCATCCGACAGCGATCCGGGCATTGCACGACCGCGAAACCGCCTGTATCATGCGCGGCTCGCAACCGACAGCGGAGTGGTAGTTCAGTCGGTTAGAATACCGGCCTGTCACGCCGGGGGTCGCGGGTTCGAGTCCCGTCCACTCCGCCATTTGCGAACCACCTTCGAGTGGTCAGGAAAAGACGCCGGCGACGGCGTCTTTTTTTGTGCCCGCGCGCCGTGCCCGCGTGGCGGCCGGGCACGGCCCCGCGCCCGCGATAGAATCCCCGGCCCACGCCCCGACGGAACGCACGATGCTGCAGAAACTGCGCGACAAGTCCTCCAGCTGGATCGCCAAGGTGATCCTGGTGCTGCTCGCGGTCCCGTTCGCCTTCTTCGGGATGGAGCAGTACATGACCCAGCGCGTGGACACCTGGGTGGCGAAGGTCGAGGCGCCGCCGTCGTGGTGGGCGGGCGCGCCGTCGTGGTGGCCGGCGTCGATGCTGTGGCGCGAGGAGGTCATCGACGTCGACGACTTCAACGAACGGCTGGCGCAGGCGCGCCAGCAGGCACAGGCGGCGCAGGGCGAGGGGTTCGACCCGACCGCGTTCGACACGCCGGAGAACCGTCGCCGCCTGCTCGACACGATGATCGAGGACCGCGTCCTGAAGCTGGCGTCGGACGTCGCCGGCGTCGCCGTGGGCGACAGGCTGGTGCGCGAGACGATCTCGGGGATCCCCGCCTTCCAGGTCGACGGCCGCTTCGACCCGGAACGCTACCGGCTGGCGCTCGCCGCGCAGGTGCCGCAGCGCTCGCCGCGCGAGTTCGAGCAGATGGTCCGCGACGGCCTGGCCCGGACGCTGGTGGCCAGCGACATCGCCGAGTCGGCCGTGGTCACCAATGGGCAGGTGGATCGCCTGCTCGCCCTGCTCGGGGAGCAGCGCGACGTCGCGTTCGCGACCGTGACCGCGCCGGAACTGGATGCCGCGCGGCAGCAGGTCGACGCCGCCCAGTTGCAGGCCTGGTACGACGCGAACCGGGGCGACTTCCTCGCGCCGGAAACCGTGGCGATCGAGTACCTGGTGCTCGACCCGGCCGCCATGGCCGCGATGCCCGCGCCCGATGAAGCGGCGCTGCGCGAGCGGTACGAGCAGGAACGCAGCCGGTTCGTCGATGCGGAGCAGCGCCTCGCACGCCACATCCTGGTCACTCCGGATGGCGACAACGAAGCGGCCGTCGAAGCCGCGCGCGCCGAGGCCGCGGCACTGGCGGAGCAGGCACGCGCCGAGGGCGCCGATTTCGCCGCGATCGCGGGCGAACACTCCGACGACACCGGCTCGCGGGCGAGCGGTGGCGAACTGGGGTGGGTCGAGCGCGGGACGATGGGCAGCGATGCCTTCGACGACGCCCTGTTCGCCCTGTCGCCCGGCGAGGTGAGCGCCCCGGTCAGGACCGACTTCGGCTGGCACGTGATCAGGCTCGAGCAGGTGCGTGGCGGCGACGGCGCGTCGTTCGAGGACGTGCGGGAGACCCTCGCGGCCGAGCAGGCCGAGGCGGACCGCGCCCGGGCCTTCAGCGAGATGGCCGGCAAGGTGGTCGACGAGGTCTACGCCAACCCGAACAGCCTCGCGCCGGCGGCGCGGGTGGCCGGGCAGACCGTGGCCAAGGCGGGCCCGTTCGCGCGGGGCGGGGGCGAGGGCATCGCCGCCCTGCCGGAAGTGCAGCGCGCCGCGTTCTCCGAAGCGCTCATCGAGGACGGGACCGTGAGCGACCCGATCGAGCTGCCCGACGGGCGACGGGTCCTCCTGCGCGTGGCCGCGCACACGCCGCAGCGCGAACGTCCGCTGGAGGACGTGCGCGCGGAGGTCGTCGCGGCGGTGCGCGCCGATCGCGCCGCGAAGGCCGCCCAGGCCCGGGCGGACGCGATCCTCGAGGCGGTGCGCGCCGGCGGTTCCTTGGCCGAAGCGGCGGGCGAGGGCATCGAGGTCGCCGAGGTCCCGGGCGTGCCGCGCGGCGCGCCGGTGCCCGATGCGGCGACGTCGGAAGCCATGTTCGCGCTCGCGCCGCCGGCCGCCGGCGAAGTCGCCGCCGGCAGCCTGGCGCGCGACGACGGCAGCGTGGTGGTGTTCGTCGTGCGCGGCGTGACCCCGGGCGACCCGGCGGCGGCCACCCCGGAACAGCGGGAAGGGCTGCGCGCGCAGCTCGCGGAGATCCACGGCATGGCGGACGCGCAGGCGTTCACCGACGCGCTTCGCAAGCGGATGTCGGTGTCGATCGCGGAGGAGCGGCTCTAGCCGCCCCGGAGGCCGCGCCCGTCGAGGTGACGGGCGCGACGACGGCTCAGTCGTCGGTGCCGATCCCGGTCATGCCGAGGATGTTGTAGCCCGCGTCGACGTACGTCACCTCGCCGGTGATGCCCGCGGCCAGGTCCGAGCAGAGGAACGCGGCGGCGTTGCCGACGTCCTCGATGGTCACCGTGCGCCGCAGCGGCGCGTTCTCCTCGACGTGCCCGAGGATCTTCCTGAAGCCAGCGATGCCGGCGGCCGCCAGCGTCTTGATCGGGCCGGCGGAGATCGCGTTCACGCGGATGCCTTCCGGCCCGAGGTTGTAGGCGAGGTAGCGCACCGTCGCCTCCAGGCTCGCCTTGGCCACGCCCATCACGTTGTAGCCGGCCAGCGCGCGCTCCGCGCCGAGGTAGGTCAACGTGAGGATGCTGCCGTGTCGGTCCTTCATGTGCGGGCGCGCGGCCTTCGCCATCGCCGCGAGCGAGTAGGCGGACACGTCGTGCGCGATCGCGAAGTTCTCGCGCGTCAGGCCGTCCAGGAACTGGCCGGCGATCGCCTCGCGCGGCGCATAGGCGATCGCGTGCACCAGGATGTCGAAGCCGTCGGGCCAGTGCCCGGCCAGGCCGTCGAAGCACGCGGCGACCTGCGCGTCGTCGGCCACGTCAAGCGGCAGCACGATGTCGCTGCCGTACTGCGCGGCGGCCTTCTCGACGCGCCCCTTGAGCTTCTCGTTCTGGTAGGTGAAGGCGAGCTGCGCGCCCTCGCGATGCATCGCCTCGGCGATGCCGCTGGCGATCGAGCGTTCGCTCGCGATGCCGGTGACGAGCGCGCGCTTGCCCTGCAGGAATCCCATGGTGCCTCCGTGTGCGTCTGCCGTTGCCTGGCCGCGTCGCCGCGGCCGTGGGGGGCGCCAAGTGTAGCGGCGCGGGCGGGCCGCGGCCCGCGGGTTCAGTGGCCCGCGGCGCCCGGGGCGTCGATCCGCAGCGTCATGCCCGGCTGCAGGATGGCGCGTTCGCCGATCGTGTTCAGTGCGCGCAACTGTTCGAGCGTGACGCCATGCGCCCGTGCGATCGTCCAGAGCGAATCGCCGCGGCGGACGACGTGCGTGCGCGCGGTGGCGTCGCCGGGCGATGTGGCGGCGTGCGTCGTTGCGGCGTCGTTCGCGACGGTCGCCGCCCCCGCGGTGGCGGCCGGATCCGCCAACGGCACCGTGTCCTGCGTCGCGGCCAGGACCGGGACGCCGGCGGGCACCAGCACGCGCAACGTCTCGCCGGCGCGACGTGGGACGTGCCGGCCGCGCCAGGCAGGGTTGAGCCGGCGCACGAGTGCCCCGTCCAGGCCGCGCTCGCGGGCCCATGCATCGAGGTCGCGGACGTCGCCTGGCAGCTCCGCCGCTTCCAGTCGCGGCACCGGCCGGTCCAGGGCCGCGCGCCACGCGGGATCCCGCGCGGCCTCCTGCAGCAGGCACGAGAGTGCGTGCATCTTGCGGGGGTAGGCGTAGGTGATCCCGGACAGGCCGGGCAGCTTCGCCGCCTCGGCCGTGGCGGCCGCCATCCCGCCCCGTCGCAGCGCGCCGAGGATCCGGTACTCGCCCGCGTTGTACGCCATCGACGCCAGCCGCCAGTCCCCGGCGAACATGCCGTGAAGGGTCCGCAGGTAGCGGACCGCCGCGCGGGTCGAGGCGACGGGCGACAGGCGGCCGTCGTAGCCCGCGCGGACCGGGATGCGGTGGTTGCGCGCGGTCAGCGCGATGAACTGCCACATGCCCGCCGGTCCGCCCCTGCTGCGCGCGCCCGGCGCGTAGCCGCTCTCGACGAACGGGATGAGCGCGTATTCGCTGGGCAGGTGCGCGTCGCCCAGCGCTTCGACGACGTAGCCGAACAGGGCCAGCTTGTCGTCGTCCTCGGCCAGCCTGCGCGGACTGGCCGCGAAGTGGCGGCGCCAGCGCGCGCTGGATTCGCCCGCGGAACAGTCATCGTCCGACAGGCCTGCCAGGAAGGCGTCCACGATCTGCGTGCCGCTGCGGACGTTCGCAGGCGGCGTGTCCACGAAGGTGACCGATTCCGTCGCCCCGGCGGTCCGATCGGCGTGCTCCGGCGCGGCGTCGCCGGCCGTGGCCACGGTGCCACCGACCGGCAGGTCTTCCGGCGAGGCCGGGGTCTCCGCGCCGGCGGGCGCAACAACCGCGAACAGGGCCGCCACGAGGGCCATGCGTCGCGCCGTCCGCGACCGGGCCACGCACTTCATGCGCGGAATCCGTCCTTCCACCGCCGGAGCTCGGCGAAGACCTCCACGCGGTCCACGGGCGCGCGGCCAAGGCGCGCGGCCACGGCCGAACGCACGGGTTCCGCGTCGCAGCGGAGGAACGGGTTGGCCTCGCGCTCGAGGGACAGGCGGCTCGGCAGGGTGGGGCGTCCGGACTGGCGCATGGCGCGAGCGTGCTCCGTATGGCGCCGCAGGGCGGCGTTGGCGGGATCGACCGTGCGCGCGAACGCGGCGTTGGCCAACGTGTATTCGTGGCCGCAGCAGACCTGGGGGTCGCCGGGCAGGGCGGCCAGGCGGTCCAGCGACGCCAGCATCTGCGGTGGCGTGCCCTCGAACCTCCGGCCGCAGCCGAGGCTGAAGAGGGTGTCGCCGCAAAACAAGAGGCCGTGGCCGTGGAATGCGATGTGGCTCACGGTATGGCCCGGGATCCCGAGCACGTCGAACCGGAAGCCGGCCACCGCCACGACGTCGCCGGCGCCGACGCGGGTGCAGTCCAGGCCGATCCGGTCGTCCGCCGGCGCGAAGACCGGCAGGGCGGGCCAGCGTTCACGCAAGGCCCAGATGCCCCCCGCGTGGTCGCCGTGGTGGTGGGTGAGGAGCACGGCCGCGGGCCGCGCGTGCGTGCCCACGGCGTCGAGGACCGGAGCGGCATCCCCGGGGTCCACGACGAGCATGCCGTGGCCACGCCCGTCGTCGAGCGTCCAGATGTAGTTGTCCTCGAAGGCCGGCAGCGGTGTCAGGCGCATGATCGGTCCGGTGGCGGCGGCGGGCGCGCTCCCGCAGAATCGCGACCATGCCGGGCCCCCTTTCCGATCGTCAACCCGGGCCACGGCCCGCATCCCCGGCCGGCTGGTTCGACGGACCCGCCGGACGCGCGATCCTCGAGAGCGAGTCGGCGGTGGTGTCCGAAGCCCTGCATGGCTGGCCGGGGCGGCCCTGGTTGTGGTGCGCACCCGCGGCGAGCCCCCGGCCCGAGGGCGTCGGCGCCGGACTGGCGCTGCTCGGGGACGGCAACGGCTGGGATGGCGCCCTCCGATGCGATTCGGCGCTGCCGCTGGCCGATGCGAGCATCGCCACGGTCGTGCTCCAGCACGTCGCCGACCTCGCCATCGACCCGCAGGCACTGCTGGCCGAGGCGGCGCGGGTGCTCGAACCGCGCGGAACGCTCTGGCTGCTGGGCCTGAACCCGCTGACGCCCTATCGACGGCACTGGTCGGGGACGGGCATCCGTTCGCGCGAGCCGATCGGTTGGCGGCGGCGCCTGCGCGCGGCCGGCTTGCACCCGGACACGGTCACCACCGGCTTGGGGCCGCGCTGGAAGATCGCCACTTCGCTCGACCGGCAGGAGGGCGCGGGGCTGCGCGCCGCCTACGTCGTCCGCGCGCGCAAGCGCGTGTCGTCGCCGGTCATGCCCGACCCGCTGCCGGCGCTGCGCTGGCAACCCGGACTGCCGGCTTGACCGGGCGGGCATACTTCCCGTGATGGGCGAGGACATGAAACGGGTCGAGATCCACACCGACGGTGCGTGCCTGGGCAATCCCGGGCCGGGGGGCTGGGCCGCGCTGCTGCGCTACGGCAGCCGCGAGCGCGAACTGTCCGGCGGCGAGGCGGCGACCACCAACAACCGGATGGAACTGATGGCGGCCATCGTCGCGCTGGAGACGCTCACCGAGCCGTGCCGCGTCGACCTGACCACCGATTCGCAGTACGTCCGCCAGGGCATCACCGAATGGCTGCCCGGGTGGGTACGGCGCCAGTGGAAGACCGCGGGCGGCGGCGCGGTGAAGAACCGCGACCTGTGGGAACGCCTGCAGGCCGCGTGCGCTCGCCACCGCATCGCCTGGCACTGGGTGAAGGGCCATTCCGGCGACCCGGACAACGAGCGCGTGGACCAGCTCGCGCGGGACGAGGCGGTCCGGCAGAAGGAGGCGCGCGCGGCATGAGGCAGGTCGTCCTGGACACGGAAACGACCGGCTTGTCGTGGGAGAAGGGCAATCGGGTCGTGGAGATCGGCTGCGTCGAACTGGTCGAGCGCAGGCCGACCGGCCGTACCTTCCAGCGCTATCTCAATCCCGACCGCGAGTTCGAGCCGGGCGCGCAGGAGGTGACCGGGCTGACCCTGGACTTCCTCGCCGACAAGCCACGGTTCGAAGAGGTCGTCGACGAGTTCCTCGCCTTCATCGAGGGCGCGGAACTGATCATCCACAACGCCGCGTTCGACGTCGGCTTCCTGGACTACGAACTCTCGCGGCTCGGCGCGGACCGCGGCCGCCTGGCGGACCGGTGCCGGATCGAGGACTCGCTGCTGCTCGCGCGCCAGCGGTTCCCCGGCCAGCGCAACTCCCTCGACGCCCTGTGCCGGCGGCTGGGCGTCGACAATTCCCATCGCCAGTTGCACGGCGCGTTGCTCGATGCGCAACTGCTCGCCGAGGCCTGGCTCGCGCTCACCTCGGGGCAATGCGAGATCGGCTTCGCGGCCGAGGCGGCGGGGACGACGCGCGCCGCCTCGGCGATCGTGCTGTCCGCCACGCCCATGGGGCCGCGCCCGCGCGTGGTGGTCCCGGCCGCGGAGCATGCCCGCCATCTCGAACGCCTGGACGCCATCGCGCGCGCTTCGCGCCTGGAGGTGCGGGCACTCTGGGGCGAGGCGCTCGAGGACGCGGACGCCGGGACGACCGCCGAGGCCTGACGCGGGCCCGGCGTGGGCGCTCAGTTGCGGCGGACGAGGACGACCGTGACGTTGTCCGAGCCGCCGCCGTCCAGCGCCGAGGCGACCAGCGTGTCCACGCATTCCTGCGCGCTGCAGTCGTCGTGTGCCAGCACCTGCGCGATCGCACCGTCCTCGACCTCCTCGGTGAGGCCGTCGCTGCACAGCAACAGCTGCATGCCCGGCCTGAGTTCGCCGGTCATGGTCTCGACGTTGAGGTTGGCCGGCTCCGTCACGCCGAGGGCCTGGGTCACCACGTTGCGATGCGGATGGCTGCGGGCCTGCTCATGCGTGATCGCGCCCTGGGCGATCAGCTCCTGCACGTAGCTGTGGTCCTGCGACAACTGCGCGAGCTGGCCGTCGCGCCACAGGTAGACACGGCTGTCGCCGACCCAGGCGACCTCGAACCGGTTGCCCGAAACGCGCGCGGCAACGACGGTCGTGCCCATCGGCAAGGCGTCGTTCCGCCCCCGCGACACGCGGATGATCTCCTCGTCGGCGATCCGGATGGCATCGGCCAGGGCCCTGCCGGCGCGCACCTCGCGCACGATCGTGTCGCGCGCCAGCGCGCTGGCGACCTCGCCGTACTCGTGGCCGCCCATGCCGTCGGCCACCAGCCACAGCCCGAGTTCGCTGTCGCCGTAATACGTGTCTTCGTTGAGTTCCCGGCACAGGCCGACGTGGGTCAGGTGTCCGAATTCGATCATGCGGCGATCATGCCCTGTTCGCGGTGGCGCGTCAGGCGCCGACGGCCCATGCAGGGAGAAACGTGAACGGGGTTCCGTTCAGGACGCCGCCGGGGCGGTCGGACCCGGGGGGGCGGGCCGCGGATGCGCGAAGGCCCCCGTTGCCGGGGGCCTTCGCATGTCTGGCGGAGAGGGGGGGATTCGAACCCCCGAGGCGCTATAAACGCCTGCCTGATTTCGAGTCAGGTACATTCAACCACTCTGCCACCTCTCCGGAAGGTGGCCGCACGGCGGCGGGGCCGCGCGGGGGCGCAAATGATACGGGCCGGGGCGGGGCGCCACAAGCCGCGCGGACCCCGTCGGCGGGCAGCGGTTAGACTCGCAGGCCCCCGACAGCCCGCCTGCCGCCATGTCCGAACTGCTGGTGCCCGTCTCCTACGGCGAACTGCTCGACAAGATCGCGATCCTGCAGATCAAGTCCGAGCGGATGACCGACCCCGGCAAGCTCGCCAACGTGCGCCGCGAGCTGTCCGCGCTCGAGACCACCTGGATGGCCCACCCGGCGGCGGGCCACGACATCTCTCGCCTCCGCAGCGAACTCAAGGCGGTCAACGAGCGCCTGTGGGAGATCGAGGACGACATCCGGGTGAAGGAGAAGGCGCAGGCCTTCGACGAGGGGTTCATCCGTCTCGCCCGCAGCGTCTATTTCGAGAACGACACCCGCGCGCGCATCAAGAAGGACATCAATCTCGCGCTCGGTTCGACCTACGTCGAGGAGAAGTCCTACCAGGACTACGGGACCGGCGAAGGACGCTGACCCGGCTCAGCCCGTGGCGACGCCGGTCGCCTGGTCGGCCGTGAACCGCTCGAAGGCCGCGATCGCATCGTCGACGGTCACCAGGTCCATCACGCCTTCGCGCTCGATCTTCGTGCCCCAGCGCAGGTCCGCCGCCGGGCGGCCGAGGTAACGCCGCGCCGCGTCGTCGTAACGGTCGACGCAATAGCGGCGGTCCGAATAGGGCCCGCTGCGGGCGGGGTTGCTGGCCGCATGCAGCCCGAGCACCCGCGTGCCCATGGCATTGGCGATGTGCATCGGGCCCGAGTCCGGCGAGACGACCAGGTCGGCGCGCTCGAGCAGGGCGGGCAACTGCTTGAGGGTGTCCCGGCCGACGAGATCGAGCGGCGTCGCGCGCATCGACGCGGTGATCGCATCCGCGGTCTTGCGCTCGAGCGCGCTGCGGCCGCCGCACAGCACGACGCGCCAGCCCCGCGACGCGGCGTGGTCGGCCAGCGCGGCATGCCGCTCCGGCCGCCAGTTCCGCAGCACGTGGCTCGAGCAGGGCGAGACCACCATCGTCGGGGTGCCATCGTCCGGCCACTGCGCCGCGGCCCAGGCCCGGTCGGCGTCGGGCACGGGCAGGTCCCAGCGCACCGTGTCCTGGCGCAGGCCGAGCGGTTCGCAGAAGCTGCCGATCGCGTCGAGCACGTGGATGCCCGGCCGGTCCGGGATGCGCTCGGCTACGAACAGCCCGTGCAGGTCGCGCGATCGCGACCGGTCGTAACCGATCCGTCGGCGCGCGGGCACGAAGGCCGAGAGCACGTTCGCCCGGAGCGCGACCTGCAGTTGCAGCAGCGCGTCGTGCCGGCCGGGCAGCTGGCGCCGGACCGCAGCCATGCCCCGGAGGCCGGACGACTTGTCGTACTCGACGAACCGGACGCCCGGCAGGCCGGCGAGCAGGCGGTGTTCGCCGCGCCCGATGATCCAGGTGACGTCGACCGACGGCCAGGCCGACCGGAGCGTATGCACCAGCGGCAGCACGTGCGTCACGTCGCCCAGCGCGGACAGGCGCAGCAGGCACACCGACCCGGGCGGCGAGGGAAGTGGCGGCATGGTGCTTGCTAGACTCGGCGGGATGGTCGCCTTCGACGCCGCCGAGAGCCTGACGCCCTTCCGCGACGGCCGCGGCTTCGGGGCGATCCTGCACGACGTCGCGCATATCGGGCAAGCACGTCCCGAATGGTTCTCGCCCGCGTGGTGGGGCGAGCGCGCGCGACCGGTCGACAGTGGCGGGCGCGGCGGCGCCTGGTTCGTGGATGCGCCGATGGGCGCGATGGTGCTGCGTCATTACCTGCGGGGCGGCTGGGCGGCCCATGTCAGTCGCGATGCGTACCTCTGGCGGGGCGTCGACCGCGTGCGGAGCGTGGCGGAGTTCCGCCTCGGGCGGGAGCTGCACGGCGACGGGCTGCCCGTCGCCCGTCCCGTCGCGGCCTGGTACCAGCGGCAGGGGGCGACCTATCGCGCGGCGATCCTGGTGGAGCGCATCGACGGCGTCCGTTCGCTGGCCGACCGTGTGGCGACGGCGGGGCGCGACGCGCCTTGGGAGGAAACCGGGCGCCTGGTGGCGCGTTTCCACCGCGCGGGCCTGGACCATGCGGACCTCAACGCGCACAACGTGCTGTTCGACCCTTCCGGCCGCGGGTGGCTCATCGACCTGGACCGCGGGCGGCGGCGGATCCCGGCCACGGGCTGGCGCGAGCGCAACCTGGCCCGGCTGCGCCGGTCGTTGCTGAAGCTCCGCGGACCGCGCGCCGCCGCCGACGTGCTGGCGGACTTCCGGCGCCTGCGGAACGCGTACGATGGCAACTGGGCGCGCGGATACTGAGGACGGTATGGGCTGGTCGCTGCGGTTGCACGGCGTGGGCAATGCCTCGGCGGTGGAACTCGGTTCGGCGATGGCGTCGATCGAACGCGATGGCGTGCCCTGGCTCACGGTCGACTGCGGCGCGGAAGGCCTGACCGCCTACCAGCGGCATCACGGCAGCGTGCCGCGCGTGCTGTTCATGACGCACGCGCACCTGGACCACATCGCGGGCTTCGAGCGCCTGTTCGTCTCGTCGTGGTTCGATCCGGAATGGCGCGGGCGCACCCGGCTGTTCGTGCCCGTGACCCTGCTGCCGCTGCTCCATGATCGCGTCGCCAGCTACCCCAACGCGCTCGCCGAGGGCGGCGTCAACTTCTGGGACGCCTTCCACGTGACTCCCGTGTCGGACCATTTCTGGCTCGACGGCCTTCGCCTGGAGGTGTTCCCGACGCGCCACCACTGGCCCGGCACCAGCTTCGGCCTGCGACTGCCCGGCAGCGTGGTGTGGACGGGCGACACGCGCCCGATCCCGGAGCAGCTCGCGCGCTTCGCCGACGACGGGGAACTCGTCGCGCACGATTGCGCGGTCGAAGGCAACCCCTCCCACTCGGGCATCGAGGACCTGGAGCGCGAATACCCCCGGGAGCTGCTCGAGCGCTGCCTGCTGTACCACTACGAGAGCGCCCGCGACGGCGACACGCTGGCCGCGCGCGGGTACCGCGTCGCCCGCCCGGGCGACGTCGTCGCGCTGCGCGAACCGCGCCCGGTGGTGCTGGAGACGGTATGAACGCGGTGCGCCACACGGGCGCGGCGCACGATGCCCGGCCACTCGACCTGCTGGGGCGCCCGCTGCGCGACCTGCGCCTGTCGGTCATCGAGGCCTGCAACTTCCGCTGCCCGTACTGCATGCCGGCCGACCGGATCCCGGACGACCACGGCATGGACGCCGCGTCTCGCCTGACGTTCGACGAGATCGAGGTGCTGGTGCGTGCGTTCGTCCGGCTGGGCGTGCGCAAGCTGCGCCTGACGGGTGGCGAGCCGCTCCTGCGCAAGGGGCTGCCGGACCTCGTCGCGCGGCTGGCCGCGATCGACGGGATTGAGGACCTGGCGCTGACCACCAACGGCGCCTTGCTCGCGCCGCTCGCCGCGCCGCTGAAGCAGGCGGGCCTGCGGCGGGTGACGGTGAGCCTGGATGCCCTGGAGCCTGGGCTGTTCCGCCGGCTCACCGGCGGTCGCGGCGACCTGCCCGCCGTGCTGGCGGGCATCGACGCCGCACAAGCCGCCGGCTTCGGCCGGGTGAAGCTCAACTGCGTCGTCCAGCGCGGGGTGAACGAGGACCAGGTGCTGCCGCTCGTCGCGTATGCACGTGAGCACGAGCTGTCGCCGCGCTTCATCGAGTACATGGACGTCGGGACCTGCAACGGCTGGCGGCGCGACGACGTCGTCACGTCCGACGAGCTGCACGCGCGGATCCATGCGCGCTGGCCCATGCGCCCGCTGGCGCCCGCGTACCGCGGCGAAGTGGCCGAGCGCCATGCGTTCGAGGACGGTGGCGGCGAGGTCGGTTTCGTCAGCTCGGTCAGCGCGCCGTTCTGCGGCGACTGCCATCGCGCGCGCGTGTCGGCCGACGGGCAGCTGTACACGTGCCTGTTCGCGGCGCGCGGCACGCCGTTGCGCGGCGTGCTGCAGGCGGGCGAGTCCGCGCTGGCGGCCCACGTGGCGGCGCGCTGGTCGCGCCGCGGCGATCGCTACAGCGAGCTGCGCGGGCAGCCGAAGGCGCCGCGCCGCCACGTCGAGATGTTCCTCGTCGGCGGGTGAGGCGGGTGCACGCCCCGCGCTACGATCACGCTCCCGGACACATGGACCTGGCATGGCAAGCGGACCCGAGACGCAGGGGCTGACGCACATCGATGCCGATGGCCGGCCGGCCATGGTGGACGTGTCCGGCAAGGCCGCGACCGCGCGCGAGGCGACGGCCGAATGCCGGGTCGGCTTCCCGGCCGGCGTCGCGCTGCAGTTGCGCGACGCGGGCCTTCGCAGCGCGAAGGGCGGCATCGTCGACACCGCGATCATCGCCGGCACCATGGCGGTCAAGCGCACGCACGAACTCATCCCGTTCTGCCACCCCCTGCCGATCGACGGCTGCAGCCTGACGATCGACTGGGCGGGCGACGAGGCGCTCCGGATCGAATGCCGCGTGCGCACCGTGCACCGCACGGGCGTCGAGATGGAGGCGTTGACCGGCGCGACCGTGGCGGCACTCACCGTCTACGACATGTGCAAGGCGCTGTCGCACGCGATCGAGATCGGTCCCGCACGGCTGGTGGCCAAGCGCGGCGGCAAGGCGGACGTGGGATGAGCGCCGCCGCGACGGTGACCGTGCTCTATTTCGCGAGCCTTCGCGATGCGGCGGGCATCGCGTCCGAACGGGTCGATGCCGATGGCCTGGACCTGCGCGCGCTGTACGACGCGCTGCGCCGGCGGCACGGGTTCGCGCTGCCGGAGGAACGCATGCGGGTGGCCGTCGACGGCGCGTTCGCGCGCTGGGAAGATCGTCCGGCGGACGGGGCGGAGGTCGCCTTCATCCCGCCGGTGTCCGGCGGCTGACCGGTCGCCGTCCGCGCGGCGGGTGCGACAATCCCCGCATGGACCGCTTCAGCCTTTCGCCCACGCCGTTCGACACCGCCAGCCTGCGCGCGGCGATGCTCGATGCACGCGTGGGTGCCTATGCGAGCTTCGAGGGCTGGGTGCGCGACCACAACGACGGCCGGCCCGTCTCCGGCCTGGCCTACGACGCGTACGGGGCGATGGCGCGCGCGGAAGGCGGGCGGATCATCGACGAGGCCATGGCGCGCTTCGAGGTGATCGACGTACGCTGCGTGCACCGGGTCGGCGAGCTCGGGATCGGCGGGCTGGCGGTCTGGGTCGGCGCGACCGCGGCACACCGCGACGCGGCCTTCGCCGCCTGCCGGTACGTGATCGACGAGGTGAAGTCGCGCGTGCCGATCTGGAAGCGGGAGCGCTACGCGGCGGGCGACGACCGCTGGCTGCACCCGGGCCCGGGCGGCTGAGGACGGGCTGTGCAGGGGCAGGCGGGTCGCGAAAAGGCGGCGACCCCGCCAGCGTGACTCCGGCGCCCGAATCGACCGATACCGTTGCTGCCTTCCGGCCCTGGCGGGGTTTTCGATCTATCGTCGCGGAGGCGCCAACGGGGCCACCATGGACATGGATGCCGCGGGACCGGCATCCATCGATTGACTGGCGGAGAGGGCGGGATTCGAACCCGCGAAGCGGGGTTTAGCCGCTTACACACTTTCCAGGCGTGCTCCTTCAACCACTCGGACACCTCTCCGGGAACCTGGCCCGGACCCCGCTCGTGCGCGGTCCAAGGGGCCGCAAGTCTAGCGGGGGGCGGTGGGGCGGACAAGCGAGGCCGGCGCGGCACGGGCGCGCGCCGGCGGCGTGGCACACTAGCGGTCCGTCCGTTCACGCGCGGTCCCGCGGGACCGTCGAGACCTCCCCGGCCCATGTCCTACCTCGTCCTCGCCCGCAAGTGGCGGCCCAAGCGTTTCGCCGAACTGGTGGGGCAGGAGCACGTGGTCCGCGCGCTGACCAACGCGCTGGACAGCGGCCGCGTCCACCATGCGTTCCTGTTCACGGGCACCCGCGGTGTCGGCAAGACCACCATCGCGCGGATCTTCGCCAAGTCGTTGAACTGCGAGCGCGGGACGTCCAGCGACCCCTGCGGCGAATGCGAGACGTGCCTGGCGATCGACGCCGGGCGGTACATCGACCTGCTCGAGATCGACGCGGCGTCCAACACCGGCGTGGACAACGTCCGCGAGCTCATCGAGAACGCGCAGTACATGCCCTCGCGCGGCCGCTACAAGGTGTACCTGGTGGACGAGGTGCACATGCTGTCGAAGGCGGCGTTCAACGCCCTGCTCAAGACGCTCGAGGAGCCGCCGGAACACGTCAAGTTCCTGTTCGCGACCACCGACCCGGAAAAGCTGCTGGTCACCGTGCTGTCGCGCTGCCTGCAATTCAACCTCAAGCGGCTTGACGAGGGGCAGATCGAGGGGCAGGTCCGGAAGATCCTGTCGGCCGAGGGCATCGACGCGGACGACGCCGCGGTCGCGCACATCGCCCGGGCCGCGGACGGCAGCCTCCGCGACGGGCTGTCGCTGCTGGACCAGGCGATCGCCTACACCGGCGCGAACGCGGACGGCGTCCGCCTGCCGGCCGACGCCGTCGAGGCGATGCTCGGCACGGTCGACCGCACGCGCGTCGGCGCGCTGCTCGACGCGCTCGCCGACGGCGACGGCGACGCGCTGCTGGGCGAAGTCGAGGTGTTGGCCGGGTTCTCGCCCGACTGGACCGCCGTCCTCGACGCGATGGCCGCGGCGCTGCATCGCATCCAGGTACGCCAGCTCGTCCCCGGCGCCGGCGACGAAGGCGATGGCCGGATCGACGTCGCCGGGCTCGCCGCGCGCGTCCACCCGGAACTCGTCCAGCTCTGGTACCAGATGGCGCTCGCCGCCCGCCGCGACCTGGCCTTTGCGCCGTCGCCGCGGACCGGGTTCGAGATGGGCGTGCTGCGCATGCTGGCGTTCCGCCCGGGCGCCGACGACGAACCGGCGGGCGGCGCCAGGGGGGCCGCACCGAAGGGCACGCCCGCGCCCCGTCGCCCGGCGGGCGACGCCGCGGCCGCCGCGCGCGCCGCACTGCAGGCGTCGCCGCCCGCGGGGGCGAACGCCGGGCCGCCGTCGCCAGCCCGTCCCCCGGCCGGGCAGGTCGTTGCAGCACGCGTCGAATCGACGGCCGGTGACGCGGCGCGCGCGGCGCCCTCGCTCGAGGCGCCGCCGGTCGCGGCGCAGGACCGGCAGGCCGACGCTCGACCGGTCGACACGATGCGCGAGGCGCCGCAGCGGACGGCGACGCTCGCGAATGCCGACGCCTGGCTCGAGGCCGTCGAGGCCGCGGGCCTGGGCGGGCCGGTCCGCGAGCTCGCGGCGCACGCGGTCTTCGTCGGTCACGAAGACGGCGTCCTGCGCCTGTCGCTGCAACCGGGCGACGACCACCTGCAGGCGCCGTCGCTGGTCGAACAACTGGCCCGGGCGCTCGCGCCGCGCCTCGGTGCCGCGCCGTGCATCCGCTTCGAATCCGCGCCCGCGACGGGCGAGACGCTGCACCAGCGCCAGTCCCGCGAGCGCGATGCGCGGCAGGCCCAGGCCGAGGTGGCGTTCGAGCGCGACCCCGGCGTCCGCGCCCTCGTCGGCCGGCATGGCGCGCGGATCGTCCCCGAATCCATCCGTCCGCTCGACGCGACCGGCTGAGGCAGGCGCGACGGGCATCCCCCCGACACGACAGAGGAACCACCCATGCGAGGCAACATCGCGCAGATGATGCAGCAGGCCCAGAAGCTCCAGGAGGGCATGCAGCGCGCGCAGGAGGAGATCGCGAAGCTCGAGGTCACCGGCACCGCCGGCGGTGGCATGGTCAGCGTCACGCTCACCGGCCGGAAGGAGTGCCGCAAGGTGCGCATCGACCCGAGCGTGCTGTCCGACCCGGAGATGGCCGAGGACCTGGTGGCCGCCGCGTTCAACGACGCGTCCAACAAGGTCGACCAGCAGTCCCAGGAGAAGATGGGCGCGCTCACCGCGGGCATGCCGCTGCCGCCGGGGATGAAGCTGCCGGGGATGTTCTGATGCCGCGCCGCGTGCCGGCGCCGCGCGGGCACGGGCCGTCGCGATGAGCGCCCTGCTCGAGCAGCTGGTCGAGGCGCTGCGCGTCCTGCCGGGCGTGGGCCCCAAGTCCGCGCAGCGGATGGCCTACCACGTGCTCGAGCGCCAGCGCGACGGCGGGCGGCGCCTCGCCGACGCGCTGTCGCAGGCGATCGAGCGCATCGGCCACTGCGAGCGCTGCCGCGACTTCAGCGAGACGCCGGTGTGCGCGACCTGCGCCAGTGCAGCGCGCGACGCGCACCTGCTGTGCGTGGTCGAGACCCCCGCGGACCGGCATGCGATCGAGCAGGCCACGGGCTACCGCGGGCACTACTTCGTGCTGCAGGGGCGGTTGTCGCCGCTCGACGGGATCGGCCCGGCCGAGCTCGGCCTCGACCGGCTGGACGCGCGACTGGCGGAAGGCGAGGTGCAGGAACTGATCGTCGCCACGAACCCGACCGTGGAGGGCGAGGCGACGGCGCACTACCTGGGCCAGCTCGCGCGGCGGCATGGCGTGCGTCCCAGCCGGCTCGCGCACGGACTGCCGCTGGGTGGCGAACTCGAGTACGTCGACCGCGGCACCCTGGCGCATGCGTTCGGCAGCCGCGGCGACCTCGCCTGACGGCGCGCGTCCCCGGCATCCAATCTTCGCGAACGGAGGCACCGCGATGGGCGACACCATCTTCCACCGCATCATCCGCCGGGAGATCCCGGCCGACATCGTGCTGGAGACCGACGAGGTCATCGCGTTCCGCGACATCGCGCCGCAGGCGCCGGTGCACGTCCTGTTCGTGCCCAAGGTCGACATCCCGACCCTGGACGACGTGGATGGCGAACGCGCCGCGATCGTGGGACGGCTGGTCCACGAAGCGACGCGTTGGGCGCGGGCGGAAGGACTGGCCGAGGACGGCTACCGCCTGGTGATGAACTGCAACGACCACGGCGGGCAGACCGTGTTCCAGTTGCACCTGCACCTGCTGGCCGGCGCGCCGCTGGGGCGTTTCGGCACCCCGCAGGGCGCGAAGCCCGCCTGACGTCGCGGCGCAACCGGAACGAAGAAGCCCGCCGTTCGGCGGGCTCCTGCTTTCACGCGGGACCGCTCACCAGTACCCCCACCACGGCCAGGGCGCCGGACGGGTGATCACGTCCACGCGCTCGCGCACCGGCCAGAGGTACACGACGCTGGCATCCATGCGCGGGAAGCGATAGGAGTATTCGCCGATGCGGCGGTCCTCGAAGCCGGCCAGGTTGCCGGTGAAGGTCACTTCGCGGTTGGCCGCGAAGATCGCGGGGTCGTAGAAGCCGGCACGGCAGGCGATGAAGCGGCCGCCGGTGTCGTCCGCGGCCCAGTAGGGCCGGCCGGTGTGGTCGAGCCGGGTGGACACCATCTCGAAACAGGTGCGGTCGGCGAGCGGTTCTGTCTTGACGATGCGGCCGCCCCAGCGGACGGGCACGCCGGTGCGGCCGGTGTCGATGGCCTCGCGCGGGCTGACGGTGGCGTACTCGCCCTGCAGGGGCGCGGGCACGCTCGCGCAGCCGGCGAGCACGGCCAGGGCGACGATCGCGGTGGACTGGAGGATGCGCATGGTTCGGCTCCGTGCGGGGTTCGTGTGGTCGTTGGCTTCAGTCGGTGCGTCGTGGGCGGTGCGATCGCAGGTCGCGGACCAGGTCGCGCGCCGCGCGGGCGTCGCCGGCATCGCGAGCGTAGCGCCATTCGACGAAACGACGGGTGAGCGCGTTCAGTTCGCTGACCCGGCCCGGACGGGCGTCGGCGACGCGTCGCGCCCACTGCAGCGCGGGCTCGTCCGGGCGACGCGCCAGCCCGAGCGCCCCGTACCGTCCGCCCAGCCGGTGCCACGCGCGGAGGACCGGGTCGGATTCGCGCCGCTCGCGCGCGACGAGCCACGCCATGGCCCCGAGCGCAAGCACGGCGGCCAGCACGAACAGCATCGCGATCTGGGTGGTCGACGCGCCGACGCCCAACGGGCGCAGGAGGTCGCGCTGTCGCGCGGCGTCGAAGCCGAGCACGTAGTTGTTCCAGCCGCGCCGCAGCCAGTCGGCGACGTCGAGGGCGGGACTGCCGCCCACGCCACCCAGCGCAGCCAGGCCGCCCGCCTGGTCGCGGTCCGCGATCGTGTCGAACACGCGCTCCGGCGCGACGGCGGCCGTGGGATCGACGCGGACCCAGCCCCGGCCGTCGAGCCAGACTTCGCTCCAGGCATGCGCGTCCGCACGCCGCACCAGCCAGTAGCCGCCGATCCGGTTGTAGTAGCCGCCGGCGTACCCGGTCACCACGCGCGCGGGGATGCCCGCCGCACGCATCAGCACCGTGAACGAGGAACTGAAGTGTTCGCAATAGCCTTCGCGGCTTTCGAACAGGAATTCGTCCACCGCATGCCGTCCGGGCAGGTCGACGGCGAGCGTGTAGGCGAAGTCGTTCCGCACCCATTCGAGCGCGCGCCCGATGATCGCCCGGTCGTCCGGGCCCGCCTCCTCGCGCCATTGCCGGCCGAGTGCCACCGCCCTCGGGTTCAGGCCGTCGGGCAGGGCGAGCGCGCGCCGGCGCTGGAGCGCGGACAGGGGCGACGCGTGGGACGTGACCGGCGCGGACTGCAGCTCCCAGCGCGTCAGCGACACCAGTGGCCGGGGCACGTAGAGGCCGAAGTCCGCCGACAGTCGCGCACCCTCCGGCGCCGCGCGCGGCACGTCCAGGGCGACGAGCTGGTGACCCTCGGTGGCTTCCAGCTCGAGCCGGTAGGACCAGGTCGGCCGTCCGAACGCCACGTCGGGCGCGGGTCGTCCCTGCAGCCATTCCGGCTGCCGCCAGGTGCGTCCGTCGAAGTCCCAGAGCACGGGGCCCCGCCAGTACATCGCGGCGGGATCCGGTGCCGCGCCGTCGAACTCGGCGCGCAGGGCGGGGGTGTCGTCGTTGAGCAGGTCGATCCAGCCGCCGGGCGACATCTCGCCCGACAGGCCCGGTCGCGACAGGGCGCGGTCGGGGACGCCCCACAGCGGTGCCGACAGGCGCGGGAACAGCCAGAACACGGCGAGCGCGAGCGGCAGGCCCATCGCGGCCAGGCGCAGGACGCGGACGACCTGGCGCGCCACGGACCGGCGCGGACCG
Organism: Luteimonas pelagia; assembly: GCF_054776035.1. NCBI lineage: Bacteria > Pseudomonadati > Pseudomonadota > Gammaproteobacteria > Lysobacterales > Lysobacteraceae > Luteimonas > Luteimonas pelagia. The sequence goes on from NZ_BAAHCG010000002.1 coordinate 429,158, forward strand.
GCCACGCCGGACGCGAGATCGGCGAGCCGGTGCATCGCCGCCAGCGCGAGCGTCGCCGCAACCAGCCCGAGGACCAGCGACAGCGGACCCTGGTCCAGCAGGAAGGTGGCGAACGGTGCGAACAGCGCGAAACCGACCAGGCTTCGCGCGTCGCGCAGGCGCAGCGTCTCCAGCGGCTTGACGGCGAGCATCGCGGCCAGCAGCGCACTGCCGGTGTCGCGGCCGACCGAGAAGCCCGCGAGCACCAGCACGGCACCGACGAGCAGCAGCGTGAGCAGCATCCGCAACGCACCGGGCAGCGTGCGACGCCAGGCCACCGCCATCATCGCGAGGCAGACGACCGCGATCGGCAGCGCGAACCGCAATGGCAATTGCAGGAGCAGCGGGGCCAGGCACGCCGCGGTCGCCGCGAAGGTCCACCCGCGCGTCGCATCGTCCAGCGGCAGCCGGCCCGCATGCCGGGCGATCGTCGCGGCCGGCACCGACCCGGTCATCGCGCCGGCGTCCCGTGGCGCGCGGGCGGCATCGTCGCCAGCGTGCGGAGGCAGGCATGCCTGTGCGGCGCGCCGCGACCCGGGCCGACATCGGCCTGGCCCGGAACGCGCAACCGGTAACGCCGGCGGTCGCGTTCGGCCTCCTCGACCCAGCGCGCGAGGCGGCCGATCCGGTCCTCGTAGGCGAGGCCGTCGGTGAACGCCCAGTCGATCTCGGCATCCGCGCCGAGTGGTTGCTCGTATTCGCGCACGAGGAGCTGGTCGCGCTTGGCGGACGGCTTCCAGGCGATCGCCCGGCGCGCATCGCCGCGGCGATAGACGCGCAGGTGGTGGACGTCCTCGCCGGCCGGATGCAGCCGGGCGCGCACCGGCTGCCCGCCCTCGTCGGGCAGTGGCGGGCCGCCGGCTTCCGGCCGTGGATAGACCAGCACCGGCGTGGCCGGCCAGACCCAGGACCACGCACGCACAAGGCCCAGGGGGCGCGTGCTCGAGATGCGCAGTCGGGGCAACCGCAGCCAGCCGCGCCGCTCCGTGGGCAGCGAGAGCAAAGCCTCGCCGGCACCGTCCTGGAGCGAGAGCGCGACCGGCTCCAGCGCACCGTCCACGCACAGGCCGCGGCGATGGCGGCCGTCGTCCCCGCGGAAGTGCAGCTTCACGCCGATCGGCGTGCCCGCCGGCACGGGGTCCGCGTTGGCGGCGACCACCTGCAGGCCACTGAGCTGCAGGTGTGCCTGGAACAGGCCGGAGAGCGCCGCGCCCGCGAGCGCCAGCGCGAGCAGGAACGCGGGGTTGTTGTTGTAGTTGAGCGCGCCGGCGAGCATCGCGGACACCAGCACCGCGAAGAACAGCCCGAACCCGGTCGGCAGGACGTAGATGCGGCGCCTGTCCAGGCGGACGGGCAGCGCCTCGGGCGCGCGCGGCCGCGCGAGCAGTTCCAGCCGCCGGCGCCACGCGCCGCCGGCGGCCTTCGCGCCCTCAGTCCACCGGGACGGCATGCAGGATCGACTTCGCGAGCGCGAGGCCGTCACCGGCGTCGGCCTCGGGCACGATCCGGTGCGCGGCGACCGCGACGAACAGCGCCTGCACGTCCTCGGGCAGTGCGTGGTCGCGCCCGGCCAGCAGCGCGTGCGCGCGTGCCGCCCGGAGCAACGCGATGCCCGCGCGTGGCGACAGCCCGACGCGGACCCCCGGGTGGCGCCGGCTGCGCGAGAGCAGGGCCTGCACGTACGTGACGAGCGCCTCGCTCGCGTGCACGTCGAGCACGACGCGACGCAGCGCGCGCACGTCATCCGCGGAGAGCACCGGGCTGGCCTGCGCGATGAGTGCGCGCCGGTCCTCGCCGGCGAGCAGGGACCGTTCGGCGTCCTCGTCCGGGTACCCCAGCGCCAGGCGGAGCAGGAAGCGGTCGAGCTGCGAGTCGGGCAGGGGATACGTGCCGGCGAGGTCGACCGGGTTCTGCGTCGCGATGGCGAAGAAGGGGTCGGGCAGCCGGTGCGTGGCGCCGTCGACCGTCACCTGGTGCTCGGCCATCGCCTCGAGCAGCGCGCTCTGCGTGCGGGGCGGGGCGCGGTTGATCTCGTCGGCGAGCAGCACGTGCGCGAACACCGGCCCCGGATGGAACTCGAACCGGCGCGTCTGCGCGTCGAACACCGACACGCCGACGATGTCCGACGGCAGCAGGTCCGAGGTGAACTGCACGCGCTGGAACCCGAGGCCCAGCGTGGCCGCGAGCGCGTGAGCGAGCGTGGTCTTGCCCAGGCCGGGGAGGTCCTCGATCAGCAGGTGGCCGTCGGACAGCAGCGCGGTGAAGGCCAGCCCCACCTCGCGCCGCTTCCCGAGCACCAGCGTGTTGACCTGCGCCTGCGCGGCTTTCACCGAGTCGCGCAGGCGATCGGATAGCATCGGCGCCTTCGTCGCCGGGGGTGCGGACATCGTTCGCCCTCGCGGAACCCTTCGTCGAGTGTAGCGAGGTCCCCGACAGGATGCGGAGCCCGGATCGGTCGCGCCCGGATGCGCGGATGGTGTTCATCGCCGCCTGGCTCGCCCTGATCGCGGTGAAGCTGGTGGTCGCCGCGCGACTGCCCCTGTTCGTCGACGAGGCGTTCTACTGGCAGGAGGGGCGGCACCTCGCCGCCGCCTATTCCGATCTGCCGGGGCTCACCGCGTGGCTGACGAGGCTGGGCACGACCCTGCTGGGCGGCCACGCGCTGGGCGTCCGACTGCCGTTCCTCGCGATCTCCGCGGCCATCCCGTGGCTGGTGGTGCGGATCACGGCGCGCGAGTTCGGCCCGCGCCCGGCATGGCGGGCCGGCCTGCTGGCGATGGTGTTGCCGCTGGCGGGGAGCCTGGGCGTGCTCGCGTTGCCCGATGCGAGCCTGGCGCTCGCCACGCTGCTCTGCCTCGACGCCGGCGCGCGCCTGCTGCGACGCGTGGATGCCGCCGGTGCGCTGCAGCTCGCGGTCGGCCTGTCGATCGGTGCGCTGAGCCACTACCGCTTCATCGCGGTGATCGGCGTCGGCGCGATCGCCCTGCTCGCGCTGCCGGAAGGCCGTCGCGTGCTGCGCGACGTGCGCGTGTGGATCGCGATCGCGCTGGGTGCGGCGGCCTGGGCGCCGCTGATCTTCTGGAACATCGAAAATGCCGAGGCGGGGCTGCGCTTCCAGCTCGTCGAGCGACACCCGTGGGCACTGCACGGCGAGGGGGCCTGGTTCCTGCTCGTCCAGTCGCTGCTGGTGACGCCGCTGCTGTTCGTCGCCCTGCTCGCCTCGACATGGCGCGGCTGGCGGTCCCCTGCCGCGGGCACGCGCTACTTCGCGCTGCTCGGCGGGATGGTGATCGCCGGCTTCTTCGTGCTCGGCTTCTTCGCGGACGTCGAGCGGGTCAGCTTCCACTGGCCGCTGCCCGGCTACCTCGCCCTGCTGCCGCTGGTGCCCGGCGTGCTGGCGGCCTGGCCGCGCTGGCTGCGTGCCGCCACGTGGACCCTCGCGGCGTCGGGGCTGGTGCTGGTGCTGGCCTACTACGCCGCGGTCTCCGACCCGGGCCTGCGGGCGCGCGTGGCCGACGCGAAGTGGTACCCCGCCAACTTCGCCGGCTGGGACGCGCTGTCGGAGGCTGTCGCGGCGCGCCTGTCGGAGATGCCCGCGGGCACGCGGGTGGTCGCGGACAACTTCAAGATCGGCGCCGAACTCGGCTTCGCGCTGGGCGACCCGCGCATCGCCGTGCTGGACCACCCGTTGAACCGCGCCCACGGCCGCGCGCCTCAGTTGCGGCTCTGGAAGCTGGAGTCGCGCGGACGCGAGGACTGGGGCGACGCGCCGGTGCTCCTCGTCGTCGGCGCGAGCGAGCTCCAGTACAAGAACCTGCTGCGGCACTGGCACGGGCTCTGCGAACGCGTCGGCCCGCTGCCGCCGCCGACGGTGGTGAGCGTGGACCATGGCCGACAGCGCTTCCTCCTGTTCGCGCTGGAGTCCGCGACCGCGGGGGCCTGCACGCTGCCAGCAATGGCCTGGCTGGACACGCCCGCGCCGGGCGCCTCCGTCGGCCGGCGCTTCGAGCTCACGGGCTGGGCCTTCAAGGACGGCGTGGGCATCGAGCGCGTGGAGGCCACGCTCGACGGGCGCGTGGTGGCGGAGGCGACGTACGGGATCGAGAACCCCGGCGTGGCCGCCTACTGGCGGATATCGACCGATCCCAACCATCCACGCGTCGGCTTCCATGCCGAGGTCGTCGTGCCCGACGACGTGCCCGCGGGCACGCACTGGCTTGGGCTGCGCCTGCACGGCGCCGATGGCAGCGTCGAGGACTGGCCGGCGCGTCCCCTGCGCCTGCGCTGACCGCGGGCGTCAGGGCACCGCGAACCCCGCGTCGCGCAGCAGGCCGGCCGTCGCGATCAGCGGCAGGCCGACGAGCGCGGTCGGGTCGCGCGACTCGATCCGTTCGAACAGGGCGATGCCCAGGCCCTCGCACTTGAAACTGCCGGCGCAGTCCCAGGGTTGCTCGGCGTCAACGTAGCGCTCGACCTCCTCGCGCGCCAGCGTGCGGAACACCACCCGCGTGACGTCGTGCGCGGTGCGGGGCGGGGCATCGCCATGCGCCAGGCAGACCGCGGTGTGGAAGTCGACCGTCCGGCCGGACATCGACAGCAACTGTCCGATGGCGGCATCCCGGCCGCCGGCCTTTCCCAGGGGCGTGCCGGCCAGGTCGGCGACCTGGTCGGAGCCGACGACCCAGCACCCGCCATGCGTGCCAGCCACCGCCCGCGCCTTGCCGATGGCCAGGCGCATCGCGAGTGCCGCGGGGGATTCGCCGGCCCCGGGCGTTTCATCCACCTCGGGACGCGCCACTTCGAAGGGCAGGCCGAGCCGCTCCAGCAGTGCCCGGCGGTATCGCGACGTGGACGCCAGCACCAGGCCGCCGCCCCGGGGGCGCGCGCCGCCCATCAGTGGAGGGGCGCGCGGGCGCGCTCGATGCGGTCCAGCTGCTGCTCGATGCGGTCGCGGGCCGTGTCGATCGACGCGCGCACCGTGTCCAGTTCCCGGACGGAGGCGCGCGCGCCATGCTCCTGCAACCAGAGCCGCTGGCGCAGCATTTCGCGCAGGGCGGCGCCCACCGGGTCCTCCCGCCCGTCGCCCGCGACCGCCTCGATCTCGGCCCGGGCCACCCTCAGGCGGGCCTCCAGCGCATCGGCGGCATCGAGGACGTTGCTGACGGCACGCTCGTGCCGTGCCGCCCGCCGGCGGATGTACCAGGCCCCCAGGGCGACGAGGGCGGCTGCCGAGAGCAGGGCGAGGACGAGGGACACGGGCACCATCCGGCGGAAGCGGCAGGCAGTCTGCCCCGCGGCGCTCGGGCCGGGCAAATCGGCGGCCCGGGGATGGGGATTTCCCCGCCGGGCCAAGCAGTTGGCCCGTGGGGCCGGTTTGACAGCCCACCGCCCCATGCCTACCATTCCGCGTCTTATGTCCGCCGACCTGCCCGGAACTTCGGTCCCCGAGGTGCTGGACGCCTGGCGCATGGTCGCGGCACGGCGCGGCTTCGAGGGGCAACTGCCGCTGTCCGCCTTCGGGCGGCTGCGCGACAGCCTGCATCCCGACGGCCGCGGGGGCGAGGTGCGGTTCACGCTCGATTTCGACCGCGACACGCTCGGCGTGCCGTACGTGGAACTGCGGATCGAGACGGCGCTGCCGCTGGAATGCCAGCGCAGCCTGCGCCGCTTCGACCTGCCGGTCCGCGTCGTGCAGCGGCTCGGACTGCTGCGGGACGAGTCGGGCGAATCGGCGCTGCCGGAGGGCTACGAGCCGCTGCTGGTGCCGGAAGACGGCCACTTGCGGCCCGCGGAGCTGGTCGAGGACGAACTGATCCTCGCGGTGCCCGTGGTGCCGGTGGCCCCGGGCACGGACGCGATGGAACGCGACTGGGCGCCGGACGACGAGGAACAACGCAAGGCGAGCCCGTTCGCGGCGCTGGCCTCGCTCAAGAAAGACGGGCACTGAGCCCGGCGGCCGCGGCCGCGTGACACCCGCGACATCGACATCCACACACGAAAGCAACACGCCGGAGCAGCACCATGGCCGTCCAGAAGTCCCGCAAGACCCCGTCCAAGCGCGGCATGCGCCGCATGCACGACGCCCTGACCGCCAAGCAGCTGGCGACCGACCCGACGACCGGCGAGACCCACCTGCGCCACCACGTCACCGCCGACGGCTACTACCGCGGCCGCAAGGTCGTGGACGTCCGCGGCAAGGTCGTCGACGAGGAGTGACCCTCCTGGCGGCGCCTGCATGGCGCCGCATCGCGCGGTCCGCGCCGTCGGCCGCGCTCCCCGCGCCCCGCCCGCCGTGGCGGCGCGCACGTGTCCTCCGGGACGCCACCGGATCCACGGGGACGGGATGAACGAACCGACTTACGCGCGCATCGCGGGCACGGGCAGCTACCTGCCATCCCGCGTGGTGACGAACCAGGAACTGGCCGAGCGCGTCGACACGAGCGACGAATGGATCGCCACCCGCACGGGCATCCGCCAGCGGCACGTGGCGGCCGAAGGCGAGACGACCTGCGACCTGGCCTTCCACGCGGCCACGCGCGCGATGGAGGCGGCCGGCGTCGACGCCGGCGAGCTCGACCTGATCGTGGTCGGCACCACCACCCCGGACCTGATCTTCCCGTCGACCGCCTGCCTGCTCCAGGCACGGCTGGGCGCCAACGGCTGCCCGGCGTTCGACGTCAACGCGGCGTGCTCGGGCTTCGTCTACGCGCTGAGCGTGGCCGACAAGTTCATCCGCGCCGGCAGCGCGCGCACGGTGCTGGTGGTCGGCGCGGAGACGCTCACCCGGATGCTCGACTGGAACGACCGCAGCACCTGCGTGCTGTTCGGCGACGGTGCGGGCGCGGTGGTCCTGAAGGCGGACGCGGAGACCGGCATCCTCAGCACGCACATGCATGCCGACGGCGCCAAGAAGGAGCTGCTCTGGAACCCGGTCGGCGTGTCCGCCGGATTCAGGCCGGAGGAGCCCAACGCGGGCGTGCGCGTGCTCATGACGGGCAACGAGGTGTTCAAGCACGCGGTCAAGGCGCTGGACTCGGTCGTCGAGGAGACCCTCGAGGCCAACGGCCTGGACCGGCACGACATCGACTGGCTGATCCCGCACCAGGCCAACCTGCGCATCATCGAAGCGACCGCCAAGCGCCTCGACATGCCGATGGAGCGCGTCGTCGTCACGGTCGACCGCCACGGCAACACGTCGTCGGGCTCGGTGCCACTCGCGCTCGACGAGGCGGTGCGGTCCGGTCGCGTGCAGCGCGGCCAGTTGCTGCTGCTCGAGGCGTTCGGCGGCGGATTCACGTGGGGCAGCGCGCTGCTGCGCTACTGACGCGGGGCCGCGCGCAGCCCGCGACCCTACGCCGCGGTACAGACGCCCGGCCGGCGCGTCCGCGTATCATGGCCGGCTTTCCGCACCGACACAGGATCGCCGCTTGAACCAGGCCGAACTCGCCTTCGTGTTCCCGGGGCAGGGCTCCCAGTCCGCCGGCATGCTCTCCGCGCTCGCGCAGCAGCACGCCGACGTGCGCGCCGCGTTCGACGAGGCGTCCGAAGGCGCCGGCGTCGACCTGTGGGCGATCGCGTCGGCCGACGGCGACGAACGGCTGAACCAGACCGAGTACACGCAGCCCGCGCTGCTCGCCGCGGGCATCGCGGCGTGGCGCGCCTGGCAAGCCGCGGGCGGTCCGCGCCCGGCGCGCCTGGCCGGCCACAGCCTCGGCGAGTACACCGCGCTGGTCGCGGCGGGCGCACTGTCGCTCGCCGACGGCGCGCGCCTGGTGCGCGAGCGCGGCCGCCTCATGCAGGCGGCGGTGCCGGCGGGCGTGGGCGCGATGGCCGCCGTCCTCGGCGCCGACGACGCGGTCGTGGCGGCGGCGTGCGACACGGCGACCGACCACGGCGTGGTCGTGCCCGCCAACTTCAATTCGCCGGGGCAGGTCGTCATCGGCGGGCATTCGGTCGCCGTCGACCGCGCGATCGCCTTGCTGGCCGAACGCGGCGTGCGCAAGGCCGTCAAGCTTCCGGTCAGCGTGCCTTCGCACACGCCGCTGATGCGCGAGGCCGCCGACCGGCTCGCCGGCGCGATGGCCGACGTCGAGTGGAGCGCGCCCGCGCTGCCGGTCGTGCAGAACGTCGACGCCAAGGCGCACGACGACGTGGCCGCCATCCGCGACGCGCTGGTGCGCCAGCTCTACCTGCCGGTGCGCTGGACCCAGTGCGTGCAGGCGCTCGCCGCCGATGGCGCGACGCGCATGGCGGAGTGCGGCCCGGGCAAGGTGCTCGCGGGGCTCGCCAAGCGCATCGACAAGGGCCTCGACGCGCGCGCGATCGGCGAACCCGACGACTTCGACGCCGCATTGGCGGCCTGGCGCTGAACCGCGCCCCGCTTCCGGCAGCACACGAGGACACACGCATGAGCACGCTTCCCCTTTCCGGCGAGATCGCCCTGGTCACCGGCGCGAGCCGCGGCATCGGCGCGGCGATCGCCGACGAACTGGCCGCGCAGGGCGCCACGGTCATCGGCACGGCCACCACCCAGTCCGGCGCGGACGCGATCGGCGCGCGCCTGGCTGCGCAGGGCGGCCAGGGCCGCGTGCTGGACGTCACCGACGCGGCCGCGTGCGAGGCGCTGGTCGACGCGATCGCGAAGGACGTCGGCCCGGTCGGCATCCTGGTCAACAACGCCGGCATCACCCGCGACAACCTGCTGATGCGGATGAAGGACGAGGACTGGCAGGCGATCCTCGACACCAACCTGACCAGCGTCTACCGCATGTCGAAGCTGGTGATACGCGGCATGATGAAGGCGCGCAAGGGCCGGATCGTCAACATCGCGTCGGTGATCGGCGTGACCGGCAACGCCGGCCAGGCCAACTACGCAGCGGCCAAGGCGGGCATCATCGCGTTCTCGAAGTCGCTGGCGCGGGAGATCGGCAGCCGCGGCGTCACGGTGAACGTGGTCGCGCCGGGCTTCATCGCCACCGACATGACCCGCGACCTGCCCGAGGACGCCAAGGCCGGCATGCTGCAGCAGATCGCGCTGGGCCGCCTCGGCGAACCGGCGGACATCGCGCGTGCGGTCGCCTTCCTGGCGGGACCCGCGGCCGCCTACGTCACCGGCGAGACCCTGCACGTCAACGGCGGGATGTACATGCCGTGACGCTTCGCGCGCGACGTCCGGAAGGGGCGGCTTCGGCTGCTCCGGGCGCGTGCAACCCCTTGACCCGGAAGGTGTTGTGCACCTGCGCGACGGCCCCGGCTTTCCCTTACACTATGCGTCTGAACTGACTCCCAGGAGGAGCGAACACCCATGAGCAGCATCGAAGAGCGCGTCAAGAAAATCGTCGTCGAACAGCTTGGCGTCAAGGAAGAGGACGTGACCAACAGCGCCTCGTTCGTCGACGATCTGGGCGCCGACTCGCTGGACACCGTCGAGCTGGTGATGGCCCTCGAGGAAGAGTTCGAGTGCGAGATCCCCGACGAGGAAGCGGAGAAGATCACTTCGGTGCAGCAGGCCATCGACTACGTCAAGGCCCACGTCAAGGAGTGACCGCGCCGCGGGCCCGCGCCCGCGTCGCATCGGTGGCGTGATCGCGGACCCCCGTCCACGGACACGCCACGCCATGCCGGGGCCGCGAGAGCGGCCTCGCGCGTTTGCAGGGCAGGCGTCCGCCGCGGGCGCGGTGCCCGGCGACAGTCTTCCAGGAGCGTTCCATGAGTCATCCGCGTCGCGTCGTCGTCACCGGGCTTGGCATCCTGTCCCCGCTCGGGCTGGACCTGGCCTCGAGCTGGGACGGCATCGTCAACGGCCGGTCCGGCATCGGGCCGATCACGCACTTCGACGCGTCCGGCTTCGCCACGCGCATCGCCGGCGAGGTCAAGGGCTTCGATCCGACGCAGTGGATCGCGCCCAAGGACGTCAAGAAGATGGACCCGTTCGTCCACTACGGCGTCGCCGCGTCGCTGATGGCGATGGACGACGCCGGCCTGGGCCGCGAGATCGACGGCGCCGACGCCGAGCGCATCGGCGTGGCGGTGGGCGCCGGCATCGGCGGGCTGAAGGGCATCGAGGAAACCACCCTCAAGTACGCCAGCGGCGGCCCGCGCAAGATCTCGCCGTTCTACGTGCCGAGCACCATCATCAACATGATCGCCGGCCAGGTGTCGATCATGACCGGCGCCAAGGGCCCGAACATCGCCGCGGTCACCGCGTGCACGACGGCCACGCACAACATCGGCCTGGCGGTGCGCATGATCCAGCACGGCGACGCCGACGCGATGCTCGCCGGCGGCGCGGAGTTCGCGACCACGCCGACGTCGGTGGGCGGCTTCTGCGCGATGAAGGCGCTGTCCACGCGCAACGACGAGCCGGAGAAGGCGTCGCGTCCGTGGGACGTGGACCGCGACGGCTTCGTCATGGGCGACGGCGCCGGCGTGCTGGTGCTGGAGGAGTACGAGCGCGCCAAGGCGCGCGGCGCGCGGATCTATGCCGAGATCGCCGGCTTCGGCATGAGCGGCGACGCCTTCCACATGACCGCGCCGAGCGAGAGCGGCGAGGGCGCGGCGCGCTGCATGGCGAACGCGCTCCGCGACGCCGGGATCAACGCCGGCGACGTGGGCTACATCAACGCGCATGGCACCTCGACGCCGGCGGGCGACCTGGCGGAGACGATGGCGGTGAAGGCCGCGCTCGGCGAGCACGCGTACCGCACGATGGTCAGTTCGACCAAGTCGATGACCGGCCACCTGCTCGGCGCGGCCGGCGGCGTGGAGGCCGTGTTCAGCACGATGGCGATCCATTCCGGCGTGATCCCGCCGACCATCAACCTCGACAACCCGTCCGAGGGCTGCGACCTCGACTACGTGCCGCACACGGCGCGCGAGAAGAAGGTCGACGTGGTCCTGTCCAACTCGTTCGGGTTCGGCGGCACCAACGGCACGCTGGTGTTCCGCCGGATGTGACGCCCGCGCGCGGCCTGCCCGCTCTGGCACGGCCGCGCGAACGACGCCATGCTCGCCACCCGACCGCTCGACCCCGGCGTCGACCTGCTGGCGCTGCACCGCGGGGCGCCGGCGTGCTGGCCGCTGCTGCTCGCCTCGGCGGCGCACGGCACGGCGCAGGGACGCTGGGACATCCTCATGCGGACGAACGGCGAGGGATTCAGGCTCGATGCCGACGGGCGCGTGCGCGACCTCGACGGCAACGGCGCCGGCACCGACTTCCTCGACGTGCTCGACGCCGCGTGGCAGGCGTCGCGCCTGCCGCGCGAGGAACCGCGTTGGCCGTTCCGCGGTGGTTGGGCCCTGTTCCTCGCGTATGAGGTTGCCGGCCAGGTGGAGCGCGTGCTCGACCTGCCGTCCGCCGGGGGCAGGGCGCCCGTCGCGATCGCCCTGCGGTGTCCCGCGGCGGTGTTGCGGGACCATGCCACCGGGGAGTGCGTCGCGGTCGCTGAGACCGCGCATGCCGACTGGCTCGACCTGATCGAGCGCGACGCCGCTGGGGCGCGCGACCATCCGCCCCTGCCTGCGTGGGCGGTCCCCGCCGGGATCGACGAGGATCCACCCGGCCGCTACCTCGCGGGCGTGCGGCGCGTGCGCGAGTACCTCGCCGCGGGAGACGTGTTCCAGGTGAACCTGTCGCGCGCGTGGCAGGCCCGTTTCGACGCCGCGCCCGAACCGGCGGCCGTGTTCGATCGCCTGCGCACGCACAACCCGGCGCCGTTCGCGGGCCTGTTCGCCGGCGATGGCTGGGCGGTGGCCAGCGCATCACCGGAACGGCTGGTGTCGGTCCGTGGCGACGTGGTCGAGACGCGGCCCATCGCGGGCACGCGCCCCCGGCTGCCCGACGACGACGAGGCCGCGCGCATCGGCGAACTGGTCGGCCACCCCAAGGAGCGCGCGGAGCACGTGATGCTCATCGACCTCGAACGCAACGACCTGGGCCGCGTGTGCGTGCCGGGGAGCGTCGAGGTCGACGAACTGATGACGGTCGAAAGCTATGCCCACGTGCACCACATCGTCAGCAACGTGCGCGGGCGCCTGAAGCCGGGGACGACGCCCGGCCAGGTCATCCGTGCGACCTTTCCCGGCGGGACGATCACCGGTTGTCCGAAGGTCCGGTGCATGCAGATCATCGCCGAGCTGGAAACGGTCGGCCGCGGCGCCTACACGGGTGCGATGGGGTGGCTGAACCGCGACGGCGACCTCGACCTCAACATCCTGATCCGCAGCGCCGAGCTGTCGGGCGCGACGCTGCGCTTCCGCGCCGGTGCCGGCATCGTGATCGACTCCGATCCCGAGCGCGAACTCGACGAGACACGCGCCAAGGCGCGCGGGATGCTGCGGGCGCTGGGGGTCGAGGGGTGACCGCGGACACCGCCATCCGCGTGTACTCCGGCGACGCCCTCGTCGACGGCGTGCGTGGCGACGATCGCGGGATCGCCTATGGCGACGGGCTGTTCGAGACGATGCGCGCGCACGGCGGCGGGCTGCCCTGGTGGCCGCGCCACTGGCGGCGGCTGTGTGAGGGCGCGGAACGCCTCGGCCTGCGCCTGCCCGACGAGGGCGCCGTTCAGGACGGGATCGATGGGTTGCTCGCGGCGCGGGGCGGCGACGGCGTGATCCGCCTCGTCGTGACCCGTGGCGGCGGCGGGCGGGGTTACAAGCCGCCGCCTGCGGCCGTGCCCACGTGGATCCTCTCCCACCATCCGGCCCCCGTGTCGTCCGGCCCGGGGCTGGCATTGCGATGGTGCGACCTGCGCTGGGCGAGGCAGCCGCGGCTGGCAGGCATCAAGCACTGCAACCGGCTCGAGCAGGTGCTCGCGCGCGCCGAGTGCGATGCGGACGGCTGCGACGAGGGCCTGGTGATGGACGCCGATGGCCATGTCGTGTCCGCCACCAGTGCCAACCTGCTGGTCCTGCGGGACGGTGCATGGACGACGCCGTCCGTGGACGGCTGCGGCGTCGCCGGCACGTGCCGCGGCTGGCTGCTCGAACGCGGCCTGGTGGCCGAACGCGTCCTCTCGCGCGAAGCGGTCGAAGGGGCGGACGCGCTGGCGCTGTGCAATGCGGTGCGCGGTATCCTCCCGGTGGCCCGCCTCGGGGGGCGCGACCGGGCGACGCACCCGGGCGTGGCCACCCTGCAACGGGCGCTCTCGCAGGCCCATCCCGCGTTTTCCGCGCCATCCGTCCCGGAGGTTCCGTGACCCGCCGACGCCAACTGGGCCGCTTCCGCGTCCTGTTCGCCCTGACCGCGCTGGTCGCGGGTTTCCTCGCCTTCTCCCTGTGGGACCGCTACCACGGCTTCGTCGCCGCGCCGCTGCCGGGCGCGACCGGACAGAGCCTCGTCGTCGCGCAGGGCGATTCGTTCGCCACGGTCCTCGGGAAGTTGCGCGCGGCAGGCATCCACGCCGGCCATGACCTGGAATGGCAGTTGCTGGCGCGGCAGATGGGCGCCGCGGGGCGGATCCAGGTCGGCGAGTACCCGCTGCCGGAAGGCACGACGCCGCGCGACCTGTTGGTGGCGATGCGCGACGGCAAGGTGCTCAACTACCGCTTCACGATCGTGGAAGGCTGGAACATCCGCGAACTGCGCGCGGCGCTGACGCGCGCCGAGCCGCTGGTGCAGTCGGGCCGGGGCATGGACGACGCGGCCCTGATGGACGCGCTCGGCCAGCCCGGGCAGCACCCGGAGGGCCGCTTCCTGCCGGAAACCTATGTCTACACGCGGGGCGACACGGACCTCGACATCCTGCGGCGCGCGCACGACGCGATGGCGCGGGCGCTGGACGAGGCGTGGGCCGCGCGCGCGGAGGGCACGCCGCTGGCCGACAAGGAGCAGGCGCTGATCCTCGCCTCGATCGTCGAGAAGGAGACCGGCATCGCCGAGGAGCGGCCGCGCATCGCCGGCGTGTTCTCGCGCCGGCTGCAGCGTGGCATGCGGCTGCAGACCGACCCCACGGTGATCTACGGCATCGGCGCGGACTACGACGGCGACATCACGCGCCGGCACCTCGAGACGGACACGCCCTACAACACCTACACCCGCGACGGCCTGCCGCCGACGCCGATCGCGATGCCCGGCGTCGACGCGCTGCGCGCCGCCGTCGCACCCGCGCCCGGCGAGGAGCTCTACTTCGTCGCGGTCGGCGACGGCAGCGGGCGCCATGTGTTCACGCGCACGCTGGCCGAGCACCAGGCCGCGGTGCGCGAATACGTCCGGCGCTACCGGCAGCGGAACCAGTGACGGCCCTGCGGACGCAGCCGCGACTGGTCACGGTCGAAGGTGGCGAGGGTGCCGGCAAGTCGACGGTGCTCGCCGCGCTGCGCGAGGCGCTCGCCGCCGACGGCATGCCGGTGGTCTGCACGCGCGAGCCCGGCGGCACGCCGCTCGCGGAGATGATCCGCGACCTGCTGCTCGACCCGCGCCACGAGCCGCCCGCGCCGGAGACCGAACTGCTGCTGATGTTCGCGGCCCGCGCGCAGCACGTGCGCGAGACGATCCTGCCGGCGCTCGCCGATGGCGCGTGGGTGCTGTGCGACCGGTTCACCGACTCGAGCTTCGCCTACCAGGGGGGCGGGCGCGGCCTCGACCCGGCCTTCGTCGCCGAACTCGAGCGCCGCGTGGTCGGCATCGAGCCCGGGCTCACGCTGCTGCTGGACGTGGACGTCGCCGGCGGGCGCGCCCGGGCGCTGGGCCGGGAAGGCACGCCGGACCGCATCGAGCGCGAACAGGACGCCTTCTTCGAGCGGGTGCGCGATGCGTTCCTCGCGCGCGCGGCGAAGGCTCCGGCGCGGTTCCGCGTCCTGGATGCCGGGCGGAACGCCGACGCGGTGGCCGCGGAGGCCACGACCCTGCTGGCCGCCTACCGGTCGGGACTCTGATGACCACCGCGTCCGACACGCTCGCGCCATGGCAGCGCCGCTTCCGCGACCAGGCCGTCGCCGCGCTCGACGCGGGGCGCCTCGGCCACGCGATGCTCCTGTGCGGCGAGCCCCGCCTGGGCAAGCGGCGGGTCGCCGAGCGCCTCGCCCAGCGCGTGCTGTGCACCGGCCATGGCGGCAGGCCCGATCCGTGCGGCGCGTGCCGGAGCTGCCGCCTGTTCTCGGCACGCGCGCAGCGCGACCCGGAAGAAACCCGCCCCGACGGCTCGCCCGCGCACCCCGACGGCCATCCGTCGCATCCGGACGTCTCGTTCGTGGGCTACGCATGGAGCGAGAAGTCGCCGTCGAAGCAGCAGACGCAGATCGTCGTCGACCAGGTGCGCGGACTGTCCGAGCGCCTGTCGCGCACGAGCCAGTTCGGCGGGGCGCAGGTGGCGATCATCGAGCCGGCGGACGCGCTCAACGCCGCGGCCGCGAACGCGCTGCTCAAGACGCTCGAGGAGCCCGTCCCCGGCCGCTACCTGTGGCTGGTGACGGCGCATCCCGCGCGTCTTCCGGCGACCATCCGCAGCCGTTGCCAGCGATTCGACCTGCGGATGCCGGATGGCGACGAGGCCCTCGGCTGGTTGCGCGCGCGGGGCCATGCACCGGACGCCGCGCGGGACGCACTCGACGCCGCGCGCGGGCATCCCGGGCTCGCCGATGCCTGGCTGCGCGACGGCGGATTGCGCCTGCGCCAGGAAGTCGAACGCGACCTCGCGTCGATCGCCGCCGGCGGCGATGCGCTGGAGACCGCCCGCCGCTGGGTGGCCGACACGCAGGCCGACTCGCGTTTGATGCATGCGGCGGCGCTCGCGCACGTCGCTGCGCTGCGCTTGACCGACGCACGCCGGCGTCGCACGCTGGCCACGTGGTTCGACGCGGCGAACCGTGCAAGGGACCTGCTGCGGACCACCGTCCGTGCGGACCTCACGGTCGCCGGTTTGTTGCTTGAATGGCCGCGCGCGGCGGGCGCACCCGTCCGCCGCGGGGCCGGGGGAACCAGATGAGTGCAGGCATCGCGGGGGCGGGAGGTGCGCGGCAGGGCATCCTGTCGCTGGCCATCAAGGACAAGGCCCAGCTCTATTCGGCCTACATGCCCTACCTGAAGTCGGGCGGCGTGTTCGTGCCGACGCCGAAGCGGTATTTCCTCGGCGACGAAGTGTTCCTGCTGCTGACCCTGCCCGAGTCCGGCGAGCGCCTGCCCGTGGCCGGGAAGGTCGTATGGGTCACTCCGCCGGGCGCGCAGGGCAGCCGGCCGGCGGGCATCGGCGTGCAGTTCGGCGAGTCGGCCGAAGGCGAGGCGGTGAAGGGCAAGATCGAGGCCCTGCTGGCCGGCGCGCTCAGCGCGGAGAAGCCGACGCACACGATGTAGGCGGGCGACCGCTCAGGTCGCGGAGGCCTCCCCCCGCAGCGCCGGCGCGTCCCAGCCGGGGCGCGGCGCGAACCGGTCGCCGTGCCGGGCCTGCAGCGCGCGAAGGCGCTCGAGCAGGGCATCCACCCCGGTGTCCCGGATGTGCTGGATCGGGCCGCCGCGGAACGGGGCGAAGCCGGTGCCGAAGATGACGCCCGCGTCCAGCAGGTCCGCGTCCGCGACCACGCCGTCGTGCAGGCAGGCGACCGACTCGTTGAGCAGCGGCAGGATCAGCCGGTCCTCGAGGTCGTCGGGCGCGCGGTAGTCCTTCGGCACCTCGGGCCGCACGGCCTTGCCGTCCTCCCACCGGTAGTAGCCCTGGCCGTCCTTCTTGCCGCGCCGGCCCGCGTCCGGCGGGCCGGCGAGCGCGTCGGGAATCGGCAGGCCGAGGAAGGGCGCGAGTTCCTCGCCGACGCCGGCCGCCACGTCCAGGCCGACCGTGTCGAGGAGTTCGATGGGCCCCATCGGCATGCCGAAGCGCAGCGCGGCCTTGTCGATGACGGGCCCCGGAATGCCCTCCGCGTGCGCGGTCGCGGCCTCGAGCATGTAGGGGAACAGCACGCGGTTCACGAGGAACCCCGGGCTGCCGGCGACGGGCACCGGCAGCTTGTCGATCGCGCGGCAGAACGCGGCGAGCCGGCGCTCTGTGTCCGCGGCCATGGCATCGTGGCGGACGATCTCCACCAGCGGCATCAGCGCGACCGGGTTGAAGTAGTGCAGGCCCGCGAAGCGCGACGCGTCGGCGAGGCCTTCGCGCAGTTGGTCGAGCGGGATGGACGAGGTGTTCGTCGCGAGCAGCGCATCGGGTTTCATCCGCGGCGCGATGTCCGCGTACAGGCCGCGCTTCGCGTCCGCGCGCTCGACGATGGCCTCGATGACGAGGTCGGCACCGGCGACGCCGTCGCCCGCCGCGTCGCCCCTGAGTCGCCGCGCGACGTCCGGCCGCCTGGCCGGATCCTTCACCTTCTTCTCGAAGAGCTTGCCGCCGCGCTCGATGGCGGCATCGACGAACTGCTGCTCGCGGTCGCCGAGCGTGACCTCGAAGCCCTTGTACGCGGCCCACGCGGCGATGTCGCCGCCCATCACGCCGGCACCCACGACGTGCACGCGCTCGATGCCGTGGTCCTTGCCGCCCGCGCCCTTCAACCGCTCCTGCAGGAAGAACACCCGGATCAGGTTGCGCGCCGTGTCCGTCGCGGCGAGCTTCGCCACCGCGCGGCGCTCGGCCTTGAGCAGCGAGTCGATGCCGCCACCCGCGCGACGCCATGTCTCGACCAGCGCGAACGGCGCGGGGTAGTGCTTCCGGTTCGCCTTGCGCGCGACCTGCTTCGCGAGCACGGGCGCGAGCAGTTGGCGCGCGGGCCAGGTGTTCGTCAGCCATGCCATCGCGCGCTGGCGGAACGGTCGCTGCGCGCCCTTGGCCACCAGCGCCACCGCGGCATCCATCAGCAGCCCCGGCTCCACCACCTTGTCGACCAGGCCGATGCCGCGCGCGGCCTTCGCCGACAACGCGCGACCGGTCAGCATCATGTCGAAGGCGGCCGGCGCCCCGACGAGCCGGGGCAGGCGGACACTGCCGCCCCATCCCGGGTAGATGCCCAGCTTCACCTCGGGCAATCCGATGCGCGTGGACGGGTCATCGCTGGCCGCGCGGAAGCGGCACGCGAGCGCGAGTTCCGTGCCGCCGCCCATGCAGAATCCGTGGATCGCGGCCACCGTGGGGCAGGGCAGTTCCGCGATGCGCTGGAAGACCTGCTGTCCGCGCGCGAGCGCGCCATCGACGCCGCCCTTCGCGTGGAACCCGCGGAACTCGCCGATGTCGGCGCCGGCGATGAAGCCGCGTTCCTTGCCTGAGCGGAAGACCACCCCCCTGGGTGGATCCATGGCGAGGCGTTCGACCAGCGCGTCGAGCTCGATCAGCACGTCCTGCGCGAGCGTGTTCACGGCGGCGTCGGCGCGGTCCAGCGTGAGCACGACGATCCCGTCGCCGCGGGTCCGCGGCGCCCAGTGACGGACCCGCAGGCCGGCGAACCGGGATTGCGCGTCGACGTCCTTGCTCGGGACTTCGCCCATGCGCCACCTTCCATTCAGGTCCGGGACAAGCGGCTATCATCACGAGCATGTTTCGACCGCGTCAAATGGCGGGAACAGTTGGCGGGAGCAGCCCGGTGAACTTTCCCGGACCCGCCCGGTCTTACCGCCCGGCCACGACCGGGCCGACAGGAGAGCCGGTACGGCATGGCCGACGAGCTTCATGAGCTGGACCGCGACCTGGTCGCGCGCGTCCAGCGCGGGGATGCCGCGGCATTCGACCTGCTGGTGCGCCGCCACCAGCACCGGATCGCCGGGCTGATCTCGCGCTACGTCGCCGACTGGAGCGAGGTCCAGGACGTCGCCCAGGAGACTTTCGTCCGCGCATGGCGCGCGATCGGGAACTTCCGGGGCGATGCCCAGTTCTCCACCTGGCTGCACCGTATCGCCGTGAACACCGCCAAGAACCACCTGGTCTCGCACCAACGCCGGCCGCCAACGGCCGACATCGACGCCGAGGACGCGGAGCAGTTCGAGTCCGGCGGGCGGTTGCGCGACCACGACACGCCCGAGCGCGAGCTCATGCGCCTGCAGGTCGAGCGCGCGGTGATGGAGGCGGTGGAGGCGCTGCCCGGCGAATTGCGCGAGGCGATCACGCTTCGCGAGGCGGAGGGCATGAGCTACGAGGCCATCGCCGAGCGCATGGACTGCCCGATCGGCACGGTGCGTTCGCGGATCTTCCGCGCACGCGAAGCGATCGACGAACGACTGCGGCCGCTGCTGGACGGCGGGCTGCGCGAACAGGCTCCACGGGAACGCGAATGACGACGCCACGCGACCAGCATGATCCAACCCGGGAACACGCGGACGGGCTGCGCGAGCAGCTTTCGGCCCTGATCGACGGCGCGCTGCCGCTGGACCAGGCGCGGTTCCTCCTTCGACGCCTCGAGCGCGATGCCGCGCTGGCCGGCAGGTGGGAGCGCTGGCAACTGGCAGGGGACGTGTTGCGTGGCGCCGGCCCGGTGGCGCTGCCCGCGGGCTTCCCTTCGCGCGTGGCGGAGGCGATCGCCGTGGATGGGCCCGCGTCCGCGCGGGCGCGCCGATGGGGTCGCCACGGCGTGGCGGCGGCGCTCGCCGCGTCGGTGGCGGCGGTCGCGCTGTTCGTCGCGCGCCCGGTGGGCGAGGGCGGCCTGCCCGCGCCGGACACCGCCGCGGCGATCGCGGTGTTGCCATCGATCGACGTGCCGCTCGAAACCGCCGCCGCCGGCGACGTGGCGTCGGTGCCGCAGGTCCCGGCCCCGGAGCGCGTCGCCGACGTGGACACGGCGTCCGGCCGCCAGGCCGAGGACGATCCGCCGGGCACGGCCCGGGCCGTCGCGCCGCGGGGGTCGCCGGGGTCGCCGGACCTGCGTGTCGCCGACGTGCAGTCCGGCGCCAGCAATCCGCTGCCCGGCGCAGGCGACGTCGCCTCGCCCTTCAGTACCCCGCTGCCCCCGGAGGCGCGCCCCTGGCCACGCGCCGTGTTGCCGGGCGTGTCCGGCGGCGAACTGTTCACCGCGGGCTACGACCCGGCCACCGATGGGGCCGTGGATGCCGCGCGGCCGTTCGCGCCTTCGTATCCGGACGAGTCCGCCCTTACCGATCTCGAGGCCGATCCGCCGTAGCGCGCCACCGCACGGTGCCCGCGCGGAACCCCGCGAGGCGGGCGCCTTGGCACGCCCCCCTGGAACCCGATTGACACCGCAAGACCGTCTACCAAGCCGAGGTCCGCCCATGCCGAAGTCGATCCGTGCCGTGGCTTTCGTCGCGGCGACCGCCATCGCCAGCGCGACGATTGCCTGGAGCATCGCCGGCGCGCAGTCGCGCGCCCAGCCCGACGCGCAGCCACCGCAACTGGTGTCGGGCCTTCCCGACTTCACGCGCCTGGTCGACGAGGTGGGCGACGGGGTGGTGAGCATCGAGGCCACGACCGGCGGGCAGCAGGTCGCGGGGGCGGGGCCCGGCATGCCCGAGGACATGCCCGAATTCTTCCGGCGGTTCTTCGGCCCGGACTTCCGGATGCCCGGCCCGCCGGACGGCCCCGGCGGGCCGGGTGGCCCGCGGGGCACGTCCATGGGATCGGGCTTCATCATTTCGGCCGACGGCTACGTGCTGACCAACCACCACGTGGTGCAGGGCGCCGACGAGGTGACGGTGCGCCTGTCCGACCGGCGCGAACTGGCCGCGGAGGTCGTGGGCAGCGATGCCCAGTCCGACGTCGCGCTGCTCAAGGTCGAGGCGCGCGGCCTGCCGGCGCTCCGCATCGGCCGGTCCGGCGCGATCCGCCCCGGGCAGTGGGTCGTCGCGATCGGGTCGCCGTTCGGATTCGACCATTCGGTCACCGCCGGGATCGTCAGCGCGGTCGGGCGTGCCAATCCCTACGCGAACCAGCGGTACGTGCCCTTCATCCAGACCGACGTGGCCATCAACCGGGGCAATTCCGGTGGCCCGCTGCTGGATACCCGCGGCCAGGTGGTCGGCATCAACTCGCAGATCTTCAGCAATTCCGGCGGGTACATGGGCGTGAGCTTCGCGATCCCGATCGACGTGGCGATGAACGCCGTCGAGCAGCTCAAGACGGACGGGCGGGTCAGCCGCGGCCAGATCGGCGTGAGCCTGCAGCCGATGGACAGCGAGATGGCCCAGGCACTGGGCCTGCCCGATGCACGCGGCGCGCTGGTCAACCAGGTGATGCGCGACGGCCCGGCGGCCCGCGCCGGCCTGCGGCCTGGCGACGTGATCCGCAGCTTCAACGGCACGCGCGTGGACACCTGGAGCGACCTGCCGCCCATGGTCGGCGCGCTGCCGCCCGGTACCCGGGTGACCATGCAGGTCCTGCGCGACGGCCGCGAGCGCGACGTGCGCGTGGAACTGGACGAACTCGACGAGCGGACGGCGGTCGCGCCCGACCGTGCGCCGGCCCCGGCGACGCACCGCAACCGGCTCGGGATCGTCGGCGAGGACCTCGACGACGCGGCGCGCCGGCGACTGGGGCTCGAGCCCGGCAGGGGCGTGGCGATCGCGCGGATCGAGGGGCTCGCGGCCCGTCGCGCCGGCCTGCGGCCGGGCGACGTCGTCCTGGAAGTCGCCGAGACGCCGGTCTCGAGTGCCGACGAACTCGACCGCGCGCTGTCCGGGCTGGAAACCGGGATCCCGGCAATGCTCCTGGTCCAGCGCGGCGGCGCCACCCAGTTCATCGCGGTCACGCCGCGGGACGATGACGCCGGCTGAAGCCGGCGGATCGCGCGAGGGCGTGCCGCCCGTCCACCGGGCGCACCCGGCATGCGGGACCCTCCCGGGCGCGCCGCCCATGTGGCGGCGCATGCGATAATCACGCGTTCATCGGGATCCGTTCCCCCCTCCGCTTCGACCCGCCGTCGGCCGCGGCCAGGCGGCCGCAAGGCCGCGTCGCCACGCCGCGGCCACCCCGGCCCCGCTTCCGCATGCAGCACATCCGCAACTTCTCGATCATCGCCCACGTCGACCACGGCAAGTCCACCCTGGCCGACCGCATCATCCACCTGTGCGGCGGGCTGACCGAGCGCGAGATGGAAGCGCAGGTCCTGGACAACAACCCGATCGAACGCGAACGCGGGATCACCATCAAGTCGCAGTCGGTGTCCCTGCCGTACACGGCGAGGGACGGCACGACCTACCAGCTCAACTTCATCGACACGCCGGGCCACGTCGACTTCAGCTACGAGGTGAGCCGGTCGCTCGCCGCGTGCGAGGGCGCGCTGCTGGTGGTCGATGCCGCGCAGGGCGTGGAGGCGCAGTCGGTCGCCAACTGCTACACCGCGGTGGAGCAGGGCCTGGAAGTGGTGCCCGTCCTCAACAAGATCGACCTGCCCACGGCCGACGTGGACCGGGTCAAGGGCGAGATCGAGGCCGTCATCGGCATCGACGCCGCCGATGCCGTGGCAATCAGCGCCAAGACCGGGCACAACGTCGAGGCGGTGCTCGAGGCCATCGTCCAGCGCATCCCCCCGCCGAAGCCGCGCGACACCGACCGGCTGCAGGCCCTGATCATCGATTCGTGGTTCGACAACTACCTCGGCGTGGTGATGCTCGTCCGCGTGATGCAGGGCGAAATCAAGCCGGGCGACAAGCTCCTGGTGATGTCGACCGGCCGCGGCCACCAGGTCGACAACGTCGGCGTGTTCACCCCCAAGCGCAAGGAGCTGCAGAAGCTCGGTGCCGGCGAGGTGGGTTGGGTCAACGCCTCGATCAAGGACGTGCACGGCGCACCCGTGGGCGACACCCTCACGCTGGCCTCGGAGCCCGCCGACAAGCCGTTGCCCGGCTTCCAGGAGATGCAGCCGCGCGTGTTCGCCGGCCTGTTCCCGGTGGACGCGGACGACTACCCGGCACTGCGCGAGGCGCTCGAGAAGCTGCGCCTGAACGACGCGGCGCTGCGCTTCGAGCCGGAGAGCTCCGAGGCCATGGGCTTCGGCTTCCGCTGCGGCTTCCTGGGCATGCTGCACATGGAGATCGTGCAGGAGCGCCTGGAGCGCGAGTACGACCTCAACCTGGTCACGACCGCGCCGACGGTGGTGTACGAGGTGCTGCGCACCGACGGCGACGTCGTCACCCTCGACAACCCGGCCAAGCTGCCGCCGGTGAACCAGATCGAGGAGGTCCGCGAGCCGATCATCCGCGCCAGCATCCTCACGCCGCCGGACTACGTCGGCAACGTGATCACCCTGTGCGAGGAGAAGCGCGGCACGCAGGTCGGCATCACCTACATGGGCAGCCAGGTGCAGATCACCTACGAGCTGCCGATGGCCGAGGTGGTGCTGGACTTCTTCGACCGCCTCAAGTCCGTGTCGCGCGGCTACGCCTCGCTCGACTACCACTTCCTGCGCTTCCAGGCTGGCCCGTTCGTGCGCGTGGACACGCTGATCAACGGCGAGAAGGTCGACGCGCTGTCGATCATCTGCCATCGCCAGCACGCCGACCGGCGCGGCCGCGACCTCACCGACCGCATGCGCGAGCTGATCCCGCGGCAGATGTTCGACGTCGCCATCCAGGCCGCGATCGGCTCGCAGATCATCGCGCGCAGCACGGTCAAGGCGCTCCGCAAGAACGTGCTGGCCAAGTGCTACGGTGGCGACGCCTCGCGCAAGAAGAAGCTGCTGGAGAAGCAGAAGGAAGGCAAGAAGCGGATGAAGCAGGTCGGGCGGGTGGAGATCCCGCAGGAGGCCTTCCTCGCCGTGCTGCAGGTGGACAACAAGTAGCGCCTTCGCGGCGCGGTCGAAAGCACGCAGGCGAGGAGCCCGGATGCGCTGGTTCGAGATCACCCTGGTCGTCCTGACCGTCTTCACCGGCCTGGTGTACCTGGCCGACAAGCTCTTCCTCCGGAAGCGCCGCGAACGCGCCGCGGGCCTGCTCGAGGTCCGCGAGCCCGTCGTCGTCGACTACTCCCGCGCGTTCTTCCCCGTGCTGGCGGTGGTGCTGGTGCTGCGGAGCTTCGTCGCCGAGCCCTTCCGCATCCCGTCCAGTTCGATGATGCCCTCGCTGCTGATCGGCGACTTCATCCTGGTCAACAAGTTCGCCTACGGCCTGCGCCTGCCGGTCACCAACCGCCGGTTCATCGAGATCGGCACGCCCGAGCGCGGCGACGTCGCGGTCTTCCGCCCGCCGCACCATCCGGACCAGGACTGGATCAAGCGGGTCGTCGGGCTGCCCGGCGACGAGGTCGCGTACCGGGACGACCGTGTCTGGATCAACGGCGAGCCGCTCGAGTACGAGCGCGTCGGCGAGTACGTGGGGCGCGGCGCCGGCGCCGAGATGGCCGGGGCCACGATGCTGCTCGAGGCGATGCCCGGCCGGCCCCATCCCGTCCTCGAACGCCCGGACTTGCCGTTCTTCGCGCAGGGAGAGGGTGAATGGACCGTGCCGCCCGGCCACTATTTCGTGATGGGCGACAATCGTGATAATAGCGAGGACAGCCGATATTGGGGGTTCCTGCCGGAGTCCAACCTGCGCGGCAAGGCCTTCCTGGTGTGGATGCACTGGGATGGCGGCGCCGGCGGCGTCGACTTCTCCAGGATCGGCAGCAACATCCCGTAGCGGCGGACCGCCGCGCGGCGCCAGCGACGCATCCAGCGAAGGGGAAGGGGAGCGATGAAACGCAAGCAGAGCGGATTGACCCTGGTCGGGTTCATCATCGTGCTGGCGGTGGTCGGCGTGTTCGCCTACTGCGGCATGAAGGTGTTCCCGATGTACACCGAGTTCTTCTCGGTGAAGCAGGCGCTTGACCAGATGGCGGACGAGTCGGGGATCGCGACCAACCCGCCGCCCAAGATCAAGGACCTCCTGTTCCGCCGCCTGTACGTGAGCTACGTCGAGAGCGTCAGGCCGCAGGACGTGCAGGTCGAGCGCACCGGCGACGGCTATCGCGTCGTGGTCGACTACGAAGTCCGGCGCCCGCTGATCGGCAACCTCGACATCGTCGGCCGGTTCCATGCGGAGCAGGAACTGAGGCGGGGCGGCGGGGTTGACTGAGCCGGGCGCAGGGGCGGGCATCGGCCACCGGTTCTCGGACCCCGCGCTGCTGGCACGCGCGCTGCGCCATCGCAGCGCGGGCGCCCCGCACAACGAACGGCTCGAATTCCTGGGCGACGCGGTCGTCGGCCTGGTCGTCGCCGAAGTCCTCTCGGAACGCTGGCCCAGCGCCGATGAAGGCGCATTGACGCGCGCCCGCGCCGAACTGGTGCGCGAATCCGCGCTCGCGGCGATCGCGCGCGCCCTGGACCTGGGCAGCCGGCTGGAACTCGGGCCGGGCGAGCGCAAGACGGGCGGGCACCGGCGCGATTCCATCCTCTCCGACGCCCTGGAAGCCGTGGTGGCGGCGATCTACCTCGATGCCGGGTTCGACGCCTGCCGGGACGTGGTGCTGCCCTGGTTCGAGCCGGCGATCGCCGCGCTCCCGCCCCCGAACCGGGTGGGCAAGGACCCGAAGACCCGACTCCAGGAGTGGCTGCAGGCGCGCGGCCTCCCCTTGCCCGACTACGTCCTGCTGGAAGAGTCGGGCTCGGACCACGCACGCGTGTTCAGGGCGGGCTGCCGCCTCGAGGCACCGCCGGTCGAGGCGGACGGGGAGGGCGGATCCCGGCGCGCCGCCGAACAGGCCGCGGCCGAGGCCGTGCTGGCGAAGATCGAGCCGTGACCCGCGGGCCGCGCGTGCGGCTCCTACAATAGGGCGATGCACACCCCCGAACACCGCGCCGGCACCGTCGCCGTCATCGGCCGACCGAACGTCGGCAAGTCGACCCTCGTCAACGCCCTCGTCGGCGCGAAGGTCAGCATCGTCTCGAACCGCCCGCAGACCACGCGCCACCGACTGCTGGGCATCGCCACGTTCCCGGAGGGCCAGTTGCTGCTGGTCGACACCCCGGGCATCCATCGCGAACAGGGCAAGCGGTCGGCGACCGCGATGCACCGGATGATGAACCGCGCCGCGCGCGGGGCGCTCGAGGGCGTGGACGCCGCGTTGCTGGTGGTGGAGGCCGGTCGCTGGGACGACGAGGACGGACTCGCCTATGACGTCCTGCGGGAGGCCGGCGTGCCGGTCGTGCTGGTGGTCAACCAGGTCGACCGCATCGCCGACAAGGGCGCGTTGCTGCCGTACCTCGGCAAGGCGAGCGAGGGGCGTGATTTCGCCGCCGTCCATCCCGTGTCCGCGCTCAAGCGCAAGGGACTGGAACCGCTCGTGCGCAGCATCCTCGACGTGCTGCCCGCGCAGCCGCCGCTGCATGGCGAGGACGAAATCACCGACAAGAGCCAGCGCTTCCTCGCCGGCGAACTCGTCCGCGAGCAGTTGATGCGCCAGCTCGGCGCGGAGCTGCCGTACGCCACGACCGTCGAGATCGAATCCTTCGTCGAGGAGCCGTCGCCGCGGTCGGGCCAGCTGCTCCGGATCGGCGCGGTCATCTGGGTCGAGCGCGACGGGCAGAAGGCGATCGTCATCGGCAAGGGCGGGGAACGCCTGCGCGAGATCGGGACCAAGGCGCGCCTGTCGATGGAGCGGCTGTTCGGCGGGAAGGTCCACCTCGAGACCTGGGTGCGCGTGCGCGAGGGCTGGTCGGACGACGAGGCGGCCCTGCGCGCGTTCGGCTACCAGGACTGAGCACGCTCGATGCGCCTGGAGGCGGAGCCGGCATTCGTCCTTCATGCGCGGCCCTGGCGCGAGACCAGCGTGCTGGTCGAGGCGCTGACCGCGACCCACGGACGGGTCGGGCTGCTCGCGCGCGGTGTGCGGGGCCCGAAGTCGCAACCGTTGCGTGCGGCCCTCCAGCCGATGCAGCGCGTGCGCATCGATGCCGTGCAGCGCGGCGAACTCGCGCAGCTGCGCGCGGCCGAGGCACTGGACGCCGCGCCGCGCCTGGCCGGCGACGCGATGCTCGCGGCCTTCTACGTCAACGAACTCGTGCTGCGGCTGGCGCCAAGGCTGGATCCGCAGCCCGAGCTGTTCGATGCCTATGGTCGGATGCGCGATCGTCTCGGTGGCGCCGGGCCGTTGGCGTGGACGCTGCGCCGCTTCGAGCGCGACCTGCTCGACGCGCTCGGTTTCGGCTTCGATTTCTCTGTCGACGGCGACGGCGTGGCGATCGACCCGGCGGCGCGCTACCGGCTGGAGCCGGAGCATGGCCCCCGCCGGCTGCTGGGCGACCGCGGCCACGCGGACCGGGCATCGGCGGCGACCGGCAGCGCCCTGCTCGCGCTGGCACGGGACGAACCGCCCGACGGCGGCGAGCTGGCCGGCCTGCGCCGCGCGCTGCGCCCGGTGATCGCGCACCACCTCGGTGGCCGCGGCCTCAAGTCCTGGGACCTGCTGGACGCGCTGTCACGTCCCGGCGCCCGCGTCCACGACTGACCTGATCGCACGCATGACGCGGTCGTAGGCGTGCGGGCAGTCGCGCGCCACGCGGAACCGGTCGATGCACGCCGCCAGGTGCGTGGCCCCGACGAACGCGCAGCTCGCGGCCAGACGATGCAGTTCCGCATCGAGTGCCGTCGCGTCCCCGGCGCGGAACGCGTCCGAGAGCCGGCAGGCCTCCTGCGGAAGCGAGGCGAGGAAACGCTTGCGCAGCGTGGCGACGCGGGTGGGCTCCCCGCCCAGCGCGGCGACCGAGGCCGGCGCGCACCAGGGGGCAAGATGGTCGGCCTCGTACGGCGGCGACGGATCGGCGATGGCGGACGGGAGGTGCCTGCACACCGCCGCCCGCCATTCGCGGACGCCGAGGGGCTTCACCACGACGTCGGCGAAGCCTGCGCGGCGCAGCTCCATGTGCAGCGCCGGGTCGGGCGACGCGGTGTGCGCGATCGCCGGGACGTCCGGGCGGCCGTCGCGCAACCCGCGCAGCAGCGACGCGCCGGAACCGTCGGGGAGATGGGCGTCGAGCAACCAGAGGCGGTCGGTCCCGCGTGACGCCGCGTCGTGGGCTTCGGCCGCGCTGGCCGCGATCCGTACGGGCACACCCAGCGGCTCGAGCGCCGCCGCGAGGAAGGCCGCGCTGGTCGGGTCGTCCTCGACCAGCAGCAGCCCGGGTTTCATCGGGTGCTCGCGTTCCATCGCTATCCTGCCGCCCATGTCGCGTCCTGCCCGGCCGATCCTAACCGCGTTGCTGGTGGCGTGCGCCCTCGCGGGCCCGCCCGGGCCGGTGGCCGCGCGCACGCTCGAGGCGCGGATCGCACGCGTGGACTCCACCGTGGCGCGGCTGGCGGACGTGCGCGTGCGGCTCGACTGGCCCGCGCGCGCCAGCGAGGGCCGCCTGCGCCTGCAGGCGGCCCGGCTCGAGGCGGAGGGCCTCGGCTACGCATTCCGTGACGTCACCTGGCAGTGCGTCGCCCGGCGCGACGGCGAGGGCGGATGGACCTGCGACGGCGACATCGCCGGGCCGACGGGCGATCCGATGCGCCTGTCCGTCGCACTGGGACGCGAACGCACGCAGGCGCGGCTGTCGCGCGGCGGCGCGGGCATCGCGTTGCAGCGACGGACCGCGGCACCGTCGCTGACCGCGATCGACCTGGTCGACGTGCCCGCGGCGTGGGCGCAGGCACTCGTCACGCGTGCATGGGCGGCCCCGGTGATCGGCGACGGGCGCCTGGACGCGCGGCTGCAGGTCGATGCGTCGGGCGAGGCCGTGCGCGTGGACGGGGACCTGGCGGTGCGCGACCTCGCCTTCGACACGCCCGACGCCACCATCGCGGGGCAGGGCCTGGCGGGGCGGTTCGCGCTCGACTGGCGCAAGCAGGGCGATCGCACCGACGTCGAGCTCGACGGCCGCGTGCTGGGCGGCGAGTTCCTGGCCGGTCGCACGTACGTCGCGCTCGATGCACCCGCAGGCGTCCGGCTGCAGGCGGTCGGCGATGCCGGCCGGGGATGGACGCTCCCGGCGTTCGCTTGGCGGGACGACGAGGGCCTGGTCGCCGAGGGCAGCGCCGCCTTCGATCCGGACGCCACGCTGCGCGACCTGCACGCACGCTTCCGCTCGCCGGATGCCGGCGTCCTGGCGCGCCGCTACCTGAGCGGCTGGCTGGCACCCCTCGGGCTCGGCGCGATGGACGCGTCCGGTGCGCTGGACGGCGAGGTGGTCGTGTCCGGAACGGTCCTGTCGTCGGCGACGCTCGCGTTCCACGGCGTCGACCTCGCCGACGTACGCGACGGCGCGGAGGCGCCTCGCGTCGCACTGGCCGACCTGGAGGGAACGCTGCGCTTCACCGGCGGCGCGACGCCGGTCGACAGCCGCCTGCAATGGGGGGGCGGCGCCCTGTACGGCCTGCCGTTCGGCGCGTCCGAGTTCGCCTTCCGGAGCGTCGACGGCGTGCTGGGCCTGCAGTCGCCCGCGTCGATCCCGGCGTTCGAAGGCGCCATGCGGATCGATTCGCTCGAGCTGCGCCCACCGCGCGGCGGCGCCCCGCTGGCGTTGCGGTTCGGCCTGGCGCTCGACGCGCTCGACATCGGGCGCCTGTCCGATGCGCTCGGCTGGCCCGACTTCCAGGGCACGCTCAGCGGCCGGATCCCGTCCGCGCGCTACGCCGGCGACCGGCTCGACTTCGACGGCGGCCTCGACATCGAACTGTTCGGGGGGCGCGTGCGGGTGTCCGAACTTGCGATGGAACGCCCGTTCGGCAGCGCACCGTCGCTGTCCGCGGACCTGGCGATCGACGACCTCGACCTGCAGTCGCTGACCGGCGTGTTCGGCTTCGGCAGCATCAGCGGCAGGCTCGACGGCCGCATCGACGACCTGCGCCTGGTCGACTGGCGCGCGACGGCGTTCGATGCGCACCTGCATACCGACCCCACGCCCGGCGTCCGCCAGCGCATCAGCCAGCGCGCCGTCCAGAACATCTCCAGCGTCGGCGACGCGTCGTTCGCCACCAGCCTGCAGGGGCGGCTGATCGCGATCTTCGACGACTTCGGCTACAGCGCGATCGGGATCCGCTGCCGGCTGCGCAACCAGGTGTGCGAAATGGGCGGCCTGCGTTCAGGCGGCGACACCTTTACTATCGTCGCGGGCGCCGGGCTGCCCCGCCTGACCGTCGTGGGCCACAACAGGCTGGTCGATTGGCCGGTGCTGGTGGAGCGGCTCGCCGCGGTCGGCAAGGGCGACGTGAGGCCGGTCATCGACTGACGGCGGCGCGCGCGACATCACGGACGGACAACCGCCACGAGGAGGCTCGAGATGACACGCTGGTTCGGAATGCCGGTCGCCGCCGCGCTGCTGCTGGGCGCGTGCGTGACCATCAACGTCTACTTCCCCGCGGCCGAGGCTCGCGAGGCGGCCCGCCAGTTCGTCGACGACGTGATCGGCGAGGACGGCCAGGTGCCGCCCCCGGCCGACGAGGGCGACGGCGGCATGGCCTTCCGCCTGCCGGCCATCGACCCGCTGATGCTGGTCGGCATCGCGCCCGCGCACGCGCAGTCGCGACCCGACATCACCATCGAGACGCCGAGCATCCAGGCGCTCAAGTCGAAGATGGCGGCGCGCTTCGATTCGACGCTGCGCGCGCATTTCGATTCCGGCGCGCTGGGCTTCACCCGCGACGGGCTCGTGGTGGTGCGTGACGCCGGCAAGGTCGGCCTGGCACAGCGGGTCGCCGTGAACGAGGCGGTGGCCGCGGACAACCGCGACCGCCGCGCGGTGTACCGCGAGGTGGCGGTCGCCAACGGGCACCCAGAGTGGGAAGGGCAGATCCGCGAGGTCTTCGCCACCCAGTGGATCGCCCGGGCGCGCAGCGGCTGGTGGTACCAGGACGCGGGCGGCGGCTGGAAACAGAAATAGCCTGCCTGGTCCCGCAGCCTTCGACGGCCCGCTTCGGCGGGCCGTCGCCGTTCCGGGCTTTCTGCGAAAATGCGCGGCTGCCCGCAGCGAAGAGTCGCCAGCCACGTGGCCCGCATCGACCAGACGCCCTTCGAGATCGACATCGCCGACCTGAGCCATGACGGCCGGGGCGTGGCGCGCCGCCCGCCCGAGCACAAGGATCCCGGCAAGACGGTGTTCGTCGCGGGGGCGCTGCCGGGCGAGCGGGTCGTAGCGGTCCAGTCGGCCCGGTCGCGCAGCTTCGACGAGGCGCGCACCGTCGAGGTGCTCCGCGCATCCCCGGACCGCGTCCAGCCCCGCTGCCCCCATTTCGGCACCTGCGGCGGCTGCACGCTGCAGCACCTGGCCGAGGACCGCCAGATCCACGCGAAGGAACGCGTGCTGCTCGAGAACCTCGAGCGGATCGGCAAGGTGGCCGCGGGGCGCGTGCTGCCGCCGCTGGTCGACGCGGCGTGGGGCTACCGGCGCAAGGGCCGCTTCTCGGTGCGTCGCGTGGAGAAGAAGGACCGCACCCTGGTCGGCTTCCGCGAGGCGGACCCGCGGTTCGTCGCGGACCTGCGCGAATGCCACACCGCGATCCCCGGCGTCGGGTTCCGCATCGAAGCGCTCTCGACGCTGGTCGACGGGCTGGACGCGCGCCGCGCGATCCCGCAGATCGAGTTCATCGCCGGCGACCCGCAACCGGACTTCGACGGCATTGCGCTGACGTTCCGGCACCTCGAGCCGTTGTCGGAACGCGACCGCGCGGCGCTGGTGGACTTCGCGCGGAAGGAGCGGGTCGCGATCTTCCTGCAGCCTGGCGGCCTCGACTCGGTGCACCCGCTGTGGCCGGACGCACCGTCGCTGGCGTTCCGGCTGCCGCCTTGGGACATCACGTTCGGGTTCCGTCCCCTCGACTTCATCCAGGTCAACGCGGGCCTGAACCTGAAGATGATCGAGCGCACGCTCGAACTGCTGGCGCCGTCGCCGGGGTCGCGCGTGCTCGACCTGTTCTGCGGGCTGGGCAACTTCACCCTCCCATTGGCGCGCGTGGCGGGCGACGTGGTCGGTGTCGAGGGCGACGCGGGCCTGGTGGCGCGTGCGAGGGAGAACGCGACGCGCAATGCGCTGGGCAACGTCGCCTTCCACGCGGCGGACTTGGCCACCGACCTGCGCGGCGAGCCGTGGATGCGGACGGGCAAGGGCGGGGGCGGCTTCGACCGGCTGCTGCTCGACCCGCCGCGTTCGGGCGCCATCGAGGTGCTGAAGCAGCTGCCGTTGGAGGGCGTGGAGCGGATCGTCTACGTCAGCTGCCACCCGGGATCGCTGGCGCGCGACGCCGGCCACCTCGTCCACGAACGCGGCTGGTCGCTGGCCGCGGCGGGCGTGATGGACATGTTCCCGCACACGGCGCACGTGGAGTCGATCGCGCTGTTCGACCGACGCTGAACCGCGCGCGCGGCCGATGCGCCGCGCGCGGCCCGGCCCGCTGCAGGGACCGGCGGTCCGGGGCACAATGCGCGGCCGGGCGCGCCGCGCCGGACCGCAGGACCTGGACCATGCTCGTGATCGGCGTCGCCGGCACCGAACTGACCCCGCAGGAGCGCGACTGGCTCGCGCACGACGCCTGTGCCGGCGTCATCCTGTTCACCCGCAACTTCGCCTCGCGCGCGCAGGTCGCCGAACTGTCGCAGGCGATCCGCGAGGCCGCGCCGCGCCCGCAACTCGTGTGCGTGGACCAGGAGGGCGGGCGCGTCCAGCGCTTCCGCGACGGTTTCAGCGACCTTCCGCCGCTGGAGGCGTTCGGGCGCGAGTACGCCCACGATCCGCGTTCGGCACTGGAGCGCGCCGAGCGCCACGCCTGGCTGATGGCCAGCGAAGTGCGCGCGAGCGGCGTCGACCTGAGCTTCGCGCCCGTGGTCGACCTCGGCCGGGGCAACCGCGCGATCGGCGACCGCGCCTTTTCAGCCGAACCGGCCGTCGTCGCCGAGTTCACCCGCGCATACGTCCGTGGCATGCACGCCGCGGGCATGGCGGCCACGCTCAAGCACTTCCCCGGGCACGGGTCGGTCCTGGAGGACACGCATTTCGACGACGCGGTGGACGACCGGCCGCTCGAGGCGATCCGCGCCGACGACCTGGTGCCCTTCGCAGCCGGCATCGATGCCGGTGCCGACGCGGTGATGATGGCGCACGTCCTCTATCCGCAGGTGGCGCCGGAACCGGCCGGCTATTCGCCGCGCTGGATCCGCGACATCCTGCGCGACGCGATGGGTTTCCGTGGCGTGGTGTTCTCCGACGACATCGGCATGGCGGCCGCCTTCTCCGCCGGCGGCATCAAGTCGCGCATCGACGCGCATCTTGATGCGGGTTGCGACGTCGTGCTGGTCTGCCATCCGGAACTGGTCGACGAGTCCCTCGCGGCGGTCGAGGGGCGCACCCTCGAGACCGCGGCGGTCGCGAACCTGCTGGCGCGCGGGCCGATGGCGTGGGACGGCCTGCTGGCCGACGCGCGCTACGACGCCGCACGGCGCGACGTCCTCGGTGGCGGCGAGGTCGCATGAGCGCGACCACGCCCCGACTGGAGGATGCGCTCGGGAACGCCGATCGACTGCTCGACCGGGAGGCCGTCGAAGCCGCGATCGACGCGATGGCCGACCCGATCGCACGCGACCATGCCGGCGCCGTGCCGGTGTTCCTGACCGTGATGCACGGCGGCCTGCCGTTCGCCGCGCGGCTGGCGATGGCGCTGGGCGCCCGCGGCCTGGACCTCGCGTTCGACTACCTCCACGCGACCCGCTACCGCGGTGAGACACGGGGCGGCACGCTCGACTGGCGCCACCGGCCGGCCACGCCGCTGGCGGGGCGTCGCGTGCTGCTGGTGGACGACATCGTGGACGAAGGACACACCCTGCTCGGTGTGCGGGAGTGGTGCCGTGGCGAAGGCGCGTCGGATGTCCGGATCGCGGCGATGTGCGTGAAGCGCCATGACCGCTGCGTGCCCGGGCTGGCCGCCGACTACGCCGGATTCGACGTGCCCGACCGCTACGTCTTCGGCTACGGCATGGACTTCCACGAGCAGGGGCGGAACCTGCCCGGGATCTACGCCCTGCGCGACTGAACGGAGCGGCTCCGATGGCGGAACCAGGTGGCATCGACCTCGCGGTCATCGGCGGCACCGGCGTGTACGCGCTGGCCGAACTCGAGGGCGCGACGTCGCATGAAGGCCCGACGCGCTACGGGGTCCCGTCGGGCCCGGTGCGGCTGGGCACCCTCGAGGGCCGTCGGGTGGCCTTCCTCGCCCGCCATGGCGAGGGCCACGCGATCCCGCCGCACCGGATCAACTACCGGGCGAACCTCGCGGCACTGGCCGGCCTCGGCGCGCGGCGCGTGCTCGCGTTGAACACGGTCGGCGGCATCACCGATGCCTGGGCACCGCGCGTGCTGGGCTGCCCGGACCAGCTCGTCGACTACACGTGGGGCCGGATCTCGACGCTGTGCGAGGAGCCCGGCACCGAGGTGCTGCACGTCGACTTCGGCGAGCCGTACACCCCGTCGCTGCGCCGGGCGGTCCTCGATGCCGCGCGTGGTGCGGGCGTCGACGTCGTCGATGGCGGCTGCTACGGGGCGACGCAGGGACCGCGGCTGGAGACCCGGGCCGAGATCGCCCGCATGCGCCGCGACGGCTGCGACCTGGTCGGCATGACCGGCATGCCCGAGGCGGCGCTGGCCAGGGAGCTCGGCCTGGACTACGCGTGCCTGGCGATCGTGGCCAACTGGGCGGCGGGGGCGGGCCCGGATCCGGACGAGGTGATCACCCTCGACGACGTGCTCGCCAACGTGCGCGCGGCGTCCGCCGGCCTTCCGGGCCTGTTGCGCGCCCTCGTGGCGGCGGCCTGATCGCGGGGCGCGCGTCTCGACACCCCCTTGCACAAGCTGAATGGCGCGGCATACTCGCGCTTGCGCGCGCCCCAGGCGCGCGCGGCATCCGTATCCAGACGAGGTCAGAAGGTCATGCAGTACGGCACCGTGAAGTGGTTCAACGACGCCAAGGGCTTCGGGTTCATCGCGCCGGAAGACGGCAGCGCGGACGTGTTCGTGCACTACACCGCGATCAACGCACAGGGGTTCCGCAGCCTCCAGGAAGGCCAGCGGGTCAGCTACGAGGTGGTCCAGGGCCCGAAGGGCGCGCAGGCCGCCGGCGTCGCGCCCGCCGCCTGAGCGCCGATCGATCTTTCGAAGCCCCGCGCATGCGGGGCTTTTTTTTGCATGCGGCGTTCATCCGCGCCGCGGCATCCTCGATGCCCTCGTGGTCGCGGGAGTGCAGGATGCGGATCGATCGACCCGGGCGTGCATGGCGCGCCGCGCGTCCCCTGGCGTGGACGCTGGCCGCGGCAGGCCTCGTGACCCTGCCCGCGTGCGCGCAGGCGCCCGAGACCGGGCCACGGCCGACCGCGGCGCCCGACACGCAACGGGTGGCCGACAGCGGGGCGGGGGATGCCGCGACAGCCGCGGCGCCGCCGGCCGCGCCCGAAGCCGTGGCCCCCACCGCGGCCGAGGCCGAACAGTTCGAGCAGTGCCGCCAGCGCCTGCGTGGCGCCGCCGTGGCCGACGGCATCGACGCGGCGCTGTTCGACCGGCACGTGGGCCCGGTCGTCCCGGACATGGGCGTGCTCGCGCTTCTGGACAGGCAGCCGGAATTCAGCACGCCGATCTGGGACTACCTCGCCGGCCTGGTCGACGAGGAGCGCGTCGCCGACGGCAAGGCGATGCTCGCCGCGCACGCCGATACCCTGCGCCGGGTCGAGGCGACCTACGGCGTCGATCCCGCCACCGTCGTGGCGGTGTGGGGCGTGGAGAGCGACTACGGCGAAGTGTCGGGCCGGCGACCGCTGTTGCAGTCGCTGACCACGCTGTCGTGCTTCGGCCGGCGGCAGGACTTCTTCCGCGGCGAACTGCTCGCCACGCTCGCCATCCTGCAGCGCAACGACGTGGCCGCCGACGACCTGCGCGGCTCGTGGGCCGGCGCGTTCGGCCACACGCAGTTCATGCCATCGACCTACCGGCGCATCGCGGTGGACTTCGACGGCGACGGGCGGCGCGACCTCGTCGGCAGCATCCCGGACGCGCTCGCGTCCACCGCCAACTACCTGGACAAGTCCGGCTGGCGAACGGGCCAGCCGTGGGGCTACGAGGTCAGGCTGCCGGACGGCTTCGATGCCTCGCTCGCCGGGCGCACGAACCGCCGGGCGCTGTCCGACTGGCAGGCGCGCGGCGTCGCGCGCATCGACGGCCAGCCGTTCGGCATGCCGGGCGACACGCGCGCGGCGGTCCTGCGTCCCGCGGGGCAGGGCGGCCCGGCGTTCCTCGTGTTCCGTAATTTCGACGCGATCTACAGCTACAACGCCGCTGAAAGCTACGCGCTGGCGATCGCACACCTGTCCGACCGCCTGCGCGGCGGCGGCCCGTTCGTGCAGGCGTGGCCGACGGACGACCCGGGCCTGTCGCGCGCGCAACGGCGCGAACTGCAGACGCTGCTGGTCGCACGCGGCCACGACATCGGCGAGGTCGACGGCATCATCGGCAGCAGCAGCCGGGCCGCGATCCGGATCGAACAGGCACGCCTGGGCCACGATCCCGCGGACGGCCGCGGCGGGCTGCGCATCCTCGAAGCGCTGCGCGCCGCCCGCTAGCCGCGCCTGCCGTCGTCGCCGGCGACAAGCCAGTCTGCGACGGCCGCCGGGTTGCGCATCCACGCGAAGTGGTCGGCCGCCGCGCCAAGCTCGCGGTGGTCGAACACGCGCACCTCGCGCGGACTGCGCGGCAACTTGCCCAGCAGGAAATCGAGCGACCCGCGCGGGGCCAGCCAGTCGCCTTCGAACAGGACCGCGCGCACGTCGACCGACACATCGCGCATCCCGGCCTCGATGTCGTGCGCGATGCCGTCCACCGCGTACCGGCCGCCGAGCCCGGTGCGCGCCCAGTCCCGCATCACCCCGCGCGCCTCCTGCCCGCCGAACCCGATCCGCCGGCCGGGCAGGGCACCCGTGCGATCGGCGAGCCAGGGCAGGAACCGGTAGACGGGTGGCAGCCACCAGCGATTGCGCCTCGGGAACGCGCGGAAGTACGGCGCTCCGCTGGCCACGAGCCACAACGCGTCCGCCGCGCCGGGCGCGAGGCCCAGGCGGCAACAGGCCAGTTGCCCGCCAAGGCTGTGCCCGCCGAGCCCGCGGCGCACCCCGGGCACCGCGTCGTGCAACGCGGCCTCGCTCGCGGGCAGGTCCTGCAGCAGCAGCGTGCGATAGCCCCAGTCGCATGTCCGTCCGGCGCGCAGGCTGCTCGTCCCGTGCCCGCGCCACTCGTGCACGAAGACCGCCACCCCATGCGAGGCCAATGCGTCCGCGAACGGCAGGTAGTGCCGCGCCGCCACGCCCAGCGCCGGCAACCACAACAGCGACGCTTCCACGGACTCGGGCACCCGGCCCACGACCTGCCACCGGTGCCCGTCGCCACCCGCGACATCCAGCACGCGCTCCACCACGCGCATCAACGCCGCCCTGCCGCCCCGAATGCGTCCAGCACCACGACCGGCCCGAGCCCCGGCCGCCGCCCGAGCCGCAGTGCCTCGGCCACGAAGCCGGTCGCCGCCTCCACCGCATCCCGCGTCGACCGCCCGAGGCACAGGTTCGCCGCGATCGCCGCCGCCAGCGTGCACCCCGTCCCGTGCCCCTCGACCGCCATCCGTGGATGGCGGAAGGCCACCACCCCGTCCCGATCGACGAACCGGTCGACGACCTCCGCCCCCTCGTCCAGGTGCCCGCCCTTGAGCAGCACCGCCGCCGCCCCGAGCCCATGCAGCCCACGCAGCGCGGCCTCGGCCCCGG
Source organism: Luteimonas pelagia (assembly GCF_054776035.1). Classification (NCBI taxonomy): domain Bacteria; kingdom Pseudomonadati; phylum Pseudomonadota; class Gammaproteobacteria; order Lysobacterales; family Lysobacteraceae; genus Luteimonas; species Luteimonas pelagia. The sequence goes on from NZ_BAAHCG010000002.1 coordinate 466,789, forward strand.
CACCGCCCGGGATCGCACGCCCCAGCAACAGTTCCGCCTCTGGAACGTTCGGCGTCGCCACGGTCGCCAGCGGCAGCAACCGCGACCGCAACGCATGCAACGCATCGTCCGCGAGCAACTTCGCCCCCGACGTCGCCACCATCACCGGATCCAGGACCACGTGCGCCGGCCGATGCGCCTCGAGCGCATCCGCCACCGCCCCGATCACCTCCGCCGTCGCCAGCATCCCGAGCTTCACCGCGCCGACCCGGAAGTCCGCGAAGCACGCATCCACCTGCGCCCGCAGGAACTCGACCGGCGGCACGTGCACCGCCGTGACCCCGCGCGTGTGCTGCGCCGTCAGCGCCGCGATCGCCGACAACCCGTGCACCCCGTGCGCCGCGAACGCCTTCAGGTCCGCCTGGATCCCCGCGCCACCGCCCGAGTCGGACCCGGCGATGGTGAGCGCGCAAAGGGGGCGGTGGTCGTCAGTCATGGAACTCGCGCATCTGGAGGGGGTGGGTGGGTACCGCATCGCGGGACCGTTGGCGGCAAGGATGCCGCCAACGAGCCTACATGGACGTATTCACGGCGTGTCCCGTGATGCGGTACCCGCCCATCTCGCCCGCGCAAGCGAACTGTCTGACGCGTGCTGCCGGCCCAGCGAGCCGTCAGAGCACTTCCGACGCGTAATCCGCCAACCGCGACCGCTCGCCCCGCCGCAACGTCACGTGCGCACTGTGCGACCACGACTTGAACCGGTCCACTGCGTACGTCAGGCCCGAGGTCGTCTCGGTCAGGTAGGGCGTGTCGATCTGCTCCACGTTGCCCAGGCACACGATCTTCGTCCCCGGACCCGCACGCGTGACCAGCGTCTTCATCTGCTTCGGCGACAGGTTCTGCGCCTCGTCCAGGATCAGGTACCGGTTGAGGAACGTGCGACCGCGCATGAAGTTCATCGACCGGATCTTGATCCGGCTCGCCAGCAGGTCGTTGGTTGCCGCCCGGCCCCAGCTCCCGCCCTCCTGGTTGTGCGTCAGCACCTCCAGGTTGTCGGTGAGCGCGCCCATCCACGGCGTCATCTTCTCCTCCTCCGTGCCGGGCAGGAAGCCGATGTCCTCGCCGACGCTCACCGTCGCGCGCGTCATGATGATCTCCCGGTAGCGCTGCTGGTCCATCGTCTGCGCCAGCCCCGCGGCCAGCGCCAGCAGCGTCTTGCCCGTGCCCGCGGTGCCGAGCAGCGTGACGAAGTCCACCTCCGGGTCCATCAGCGCGTTGAGCGCGAAGTTCTGCTCCCGGTTGCGCGCCGTGATGCCCCAGACCGCGTGCTGGCTGGTCCGGTAGTCGTCGATGATCTGCAGCGTGACCGTGTCCCCGTCGACCCGCGCGACCCGGAGCTCGGACTCCTCGTCGCCCGGCAGGTAGAGGAACTGGTTCGGATACCAGTCGTCGTCCGGACCGGCGTCGGCCTGGATGGAATAGAAGGTGCGGCCCTTCTCCGTCCACGACTTGAGGCCCTTGCCGTAGCGCTGCCAGAAGTCCTCCGGCAGGGCCGTGGCGCCGGTGTAGAGCAGGCTGAAGTCGTCCAGCGCCCGGTCGTTCTCGTAGTCCTCCGAATCGATGCCCGCGATCGACGCCTTGATCCGCAGGTTGATGTCCTTGGAGACGAACACGACCGGCGCGCCCGGATCGGCTTCCTTCAACGCCAGGATCGCGCCCAGGATCGCGTTGTCCGGCACCACCGCGCCGAACCGCTTGCCCGCGTCGAAGTCGCCGGTCTGGAAGCGCAGGACGCCCGCGCTCTCCGGTCCCCGCATCTGCAGCCCCTGGGGCCGCGCCAGCCGCAGGCCGGACGCGATCCGCTGCGGCCCCTGCGCCTCGACCAGTTCGTTGATGAAGCGGCTCACCTGCCGCGCGTTGCGGGCGGCTTCCGACGTGCCCTTCTTGCCGTTGTCGAGTTCCTCGATCACCTGCATCGGCAGGAAGACGTCGTGCTCCTCGAACTTGAACAACGCCGTCGGGTCGTGCATGAGCACGTTGGTGTCGAGGACGTAGATGCGCTTGCTTCGCGTCATGCTTGGCTTCCGGTCGGACAGCGGCGGGCCACCGCGGCCTGCGGGGCAGGGCGGTGGAGAGGGTGGTTCGTCGGGGTGGTCACTGGGCCTGCGCGGCCTTCAGCGCGTCGAGGACGGCCTGGGCGTGTCCGGGGACCTTCACGCCACGCCATTCCTGGCGGAGGCGGCCCTCCGGGTCGAGCAGGAACGTGCTGCGCTCGATGCCCACGTACTCGCGGCCATAGAGCTTCTTCGGCTTGATCACGTCGAACGCGCGGCACAGCGCCTCGTCCTGGTCGCTCACGAGTTCGAACTTGAACCCCTGCTTCGCGCAGAAGTTCTGGTGGGTCTTCAGCGAATCCCGCGACACGCCGAGCACTTCGGCGCCGAGCTTCCGGAACTTCGGCAGCAACGCGTTGAAGTCGTTGCCCTCGGTGGTGCAGCCGGGGGTGTTGTCCTTCGGGTAGAAGTACAGCACCAGCCACTTGCCCGTGTAATCGGAAAGCCTGGCCGTTTCACCGCCCGACAGGGCGAGCGGAAGCTTGAGCGTCGTCTTGGGCAGCGGCTTTCCGGGCGTGGGCATCGGGGTCGGCGGGTCTCCGTGGGCGGGCGCCTCAGAACTTCATCGGATCCATGATCGCGTCGAGGTTCAGGTGGTCGCAGAACTCGAGGAAATCGTCGCGCAGCGCGGCGATGTGCATGTCGGACGGGATGCCGACGGTCACCTGCGCGGAGAACATGTCCGCGCCGGTCTGCATCGCGCGGTAGCGCGAGCAGTGCAGGCTCTCGATCGTGATGCCCTGGCGGTCGAAGAAGTCGGCCAGCTGGAAGAGGATCCCCGGCTTGTCGGCCGCGACCACTTCCACGATGTAGGGCAGCAGGTTCGACTGCACCGGCTTGGGGCCGGTGCGGTACCAGTTGAGCTTCAGGCCCTCCTCGCGCTCCAGGCGCGAGAGCATCGCCTCCAGCTTGGCGACCGCGTCCCACGACCCGGTCGCCAGCGCCGACACCGAGACGTCGCGCCCCACCGTGGCCAGCCGGGTGTCGACCAGGTTGCACCCGCTGTCGGCGATCCGGCGGCTCACCGACAGCAGCGGCGACTGCGGATGCGTCGTGTAGGCGTTGATCAGCAGGTAGTTCTCGGTCGGCGGTTGCCGGGGCGCGGTGTCGGTCAAGGCGTGGTTTCGCGGGACTGCAGGCGGGAACCCGCGGCGGCGCCGGGGCGCAGCCAGCATACTGGCCGGCGCGCGCGCGCCGCAAGCAAGCCGGGGCGGCTGCACGCATGCGTCGGGGTGGATCCCGCGGGCTGGTGGCGCATGGCGCGCTCCCGTACCATCCCGAGGCTCCCGACCCCACGACGAGGCACCCGTGCCCGAGCCCAGGCAGACCCCGAGGCTGGCGGGGAGCATCACCGCCCTGGCCACTCCGTTCGACCGCGAAGGCCGCCTCGACGAAGGCGCGTGGATGCGCCTGCTCGACGCGCAACTCGACGCGGGCACGCAGGCGCTGGTCGTCGCCGGTTCCACGGGCGAGGCGGCCGCGCTGTTCGACATCGAGTTCGACCTGGTCCTCCGCCGCGCGGTGGAACGCGCCGCCGGGCGCGTGCCGGTGCTGGCGGGGACGGGCCTGTCGAACACCGCGAAGACGATCGAGCGCACGCGACGCGCGGCCGCGCTCGGGGCCGACGCCGCGCTGGTGGTCACGCCACCGTACGTGCGCCCGACGCAGGCCGGCCTGGTCGCCCACTACACCGCCGTCGCCGACGACGGGGCGCTTCCCGTGGTCCTCTACAACGTGCCCGGCCGGACCGGCTGCGACATGTCGCCCGAGACCGTCGCCACGCTCGCGCGCCACGAGCGCATCGTCGCGGTGAAGGAGGCGGTCGACGATCCGGCGCGCATGCAGGCGCTGCTCGCGCTGCGCGGCGACGGCTTCACCGTGCTCAGCGGCGACGACCCGACCGCCTGCCGCGCGATGCTCGCCGGTGCGGACGGCGTGGTGTCCGTCGCCTCGAACATCCTGCCGCGCGCGTTCCGCCGGTTGTGCGACCTCGCGCGCCGCGGCGCGTCGGACGAGGCCGGCGCGCTGGATGCCTCGATGCGCGATGTCGTCGCCTTCATGGGCGTCGAGCCCAATCCCGTTCCGGTCAAGGCCATCCTGCAGCGCCAGGGCATCGGCCAAGGCCTGCGCCTGCCGTTGCTGCCCCTGTCGGCCGCGCACCACGCCGACGCGGACCGCTTCGCGGCTGACGTCGCCGAGATCGAGGCACGCTTCCCCGCCCGGGCCGACGCCTGAGCCCCACCACCCACGGAGATCCTCCATGCGTCCTTCCCGTACTTCCCCGCGCCACGCCCCGGCCGTCCGCGGCCTGCTCGCGATCGTCGTCGGCGCGGCCGTGCTCGCGACGGCATCCTGCAGCTGGTTCCGCAAGGACGCCTCGATGTACCGCATGAGCGAGGAGAGCAGGCCACTCGAGGTCCCGCCGGACCTGGACCTGCCGGACACCTCGGCCGCCACCGCGGCCGCCGATGCCGGCACCACGTCGGTGATGCGCTCGGACGTGGGGCGCCAGGCGCCCGCGGCGCAATCCGGGTTCGCGGTGCCGGGCGCGCGCGACGACGTGTTCGCGCGGGTGGGCACGGCGCTCGAGTCGATGGAGGGCGTGACCATCGCGAGCCGCGCGCAGCTGCTCGGCAGCTACGACGTGAACTACGCCGGCAGCAACTTCCTCGTGCGCGTCACGGCCGAGGGCGATGCCAGCCGCGTCGCTGCGGTCGATCCGCGCGGCGTCCCGGCCACGGGCGATGCCGCGGCCGCCCTGATGGCGGCGTTGCAGGCGGCGCTGGCGCAGTAACCACCACGCCCCGGCAGGGGCGAGCGGGTCCGAAAAACGGAACGGGCGCCCAGCGGCGCCCGTTTCCATTCGCGTCCGGCACGGTCGGCCGGCGATGCGCGATCAGCGCTCCAGCAGCGGGAGCTTCCCCGGCTTGCCTTCCCATTCCTTGGCGTCGGGCAGCGGGTCCTTGCGCGTCGTGATGACCGGCCACGCGCGCGAGAGTTCGGCATTGAGCTGCACGAACGCTTCCTGGCCGGCGGGCACGTCCTCCTCGGGGTAGATCGCGTTGATCGGGCACTCGGGCTCGCACAGCGTGCAGTCGATGCACTCGTCCGGATCGATCACCAGGAAGTTCGGGCCCTCGTGGAAGCAGTCGACCGGGCACACCTCGACGCAGTCGGTGTACTTGCACTTGATGCAGTTCTCGGTGACGACGAAGGGCATGTCCGGTCGGCTCGCGCGGCAGTCGGCGGATTGTAGCGCGCGGCCCCCGCCCGTCCCGCCTGCCGGAAAGAAGAAAGCCCGCGCATCGCTGCGCGGGCTTCCTGGAGATGGCGCTCCCTAGGGGATTCGAACCCCTGTTTTAGCCTTGAGAGGGCCACGTCCTAGGCCTCTAGACGAAGGGAGCGGGGTGGCCCGTGGGCCGCCGGATGGACGTCCGGCCTGCGTGGGACGCCAAGGCGGCCGCGCAAGACTGCTAGTATAGGCGGCTGCCCCGCGGCAGGCAACGATTCCTGTCGCGATCCATCTCCCATCCGATCACGACCGCGGCCCGGCCGCCCGATGCCCATCGAATCCCAGACGCCGACGCCATCGCCCGACGACGCGGGCCCGTCCCCCGGCCACGCCGGGCAGACCATCGCGCGCGACGCGCACCCCGTTTCCAGGAAGGACATCAGCCCGAGCGCGCTGCGCGTGCTGTACCGGCTGAGGGAAGCCGGCTACGGCGCGTACCTGGTCGGCGGCGCGGTGCGCGACATCCTCGTCGGCGGCCATCCAAAGGACTTCGACGTCGCCACCAGCGCCACGCCGGAGCAGGTCAAGGCGCTGTTCCGCAACTGCCGGTTGATCGGCCGGCGCTTCCGCCTGGCGCACGTGGTGTTCGGCCGCGAGATCATCGAGGTCGCGACCTTCCGCAGCAACGCCGACGACGGCAGCGGCGAGCGCGAGGTCCACGACGGCGGGCGCCTGCTGCGCGACAACGTGTACGGCACGATCGAGGAGGACGCGGTCCGCCGCGACTTCACCGCGAACGCGCTGTACTACGCGATCGAGGATTTCTCGATCCGCGACTTCGTCGGCGGCTTCGCGGACGTGCAGGCGCGGGTGATGCGCCTGATCGGCGATCCCGATTCGCGCTACCGCGAGGATCCGGTGCGCATGCTGCGCGCGGTCCGGCTGGCCGCCAAGCTCGGCTTCACCATCGAGCCGGGCACGGCGGAGCCGCTCCCGCGGCTCGCGCCGCTGCTTGCCGAGGCGGCGCCGGCGCGGCTGTTCGAGGAATGCCTGAAGCTCTTCCTGTCCGGCCACGCCGTCGCCAGCTTCGAGGGACTGGAGCGGCACGGACTGCTGGCCGCGCTGTTCCCGGAGACCGCGGCCGCGCTGGACGCGAACCGCAGCGGTGCGCTTCGCCGGATGGTGCTCGAGGGGCTTCGCGGCACCGACGCGCGGGTGGCGAACGACGAGCCCGTCTCGCCGGCCTTCCTGTTCGCGCTGCTGTTGTGGCCCGCCTACTGCCGTGCGCTGATCCGCCTGCAGAACGAGGGCATGCACGCGGTCGAGGCACAGCGGCGCGCCGCGGACCGGGTGACGGTGCACCAGCTTTCGACCGTCGCGCTGCCGCGCCGCTTCTCGGTGCCGATGCAGGAGATCTGGCTGCTGCAGCCGCGCTTCTCACTGCGCCAGCGCAAGCGCGTGCACCGGCTGCTCGCGCACCCGCGGTTCCGCGCGGCGTTCGATTTCCTCGTGCTGCGCCTGGCCGCGTCCGAAGCGCACCGGGACGACATCGCCTTCTGGCGCGAGGTGCAGTCCGGCGAGGCCCACCCGGACCTCGCGGACACGCCCGGCGCGGAGCCGTTGGACCAGGGCGACGAGGACGAGCCGCCCGCGCTGGACGGGGACGGGCCGCGTCGGCGGCGCAAGCCGCGCCGGCGCCGCCGCAAGCCCGCGCCCTCGGCCGACTAGGCACCGGCAGGTCCGCGCGACATGGCACCGCGCGACATCCCGGCGCCCGGCGTGCGCGCGGCCATCGGCCTGGGCGCGAACCTCGGCGACGCCGTAGCCACGGTGCGCGCGGCCTTCGATGCGCTGGATCGCCTGCCCGGCTCGCGGGTGGTCGCGACCTCGCGCCTGTACCGCACGCCGGCCTGGGGGCTGGAGGCGCAGCCGGACTTCATCAACGCGGTGGCGGTGCTACGGACCGTTCTCCCGCCGCGCGACCTGCTGGACGGGCTGCTGGCGATCGAGCGTGCCTTCGGCCGCGATCGCGCCACCGAGGCCGGGCGCTGGGGTCCCCGCGTGCTCGACCTCGACCTGCTGCTGCATGGCGACAGCGTCGTCCACGCGCCCGGCCTCGACGTGCCCCATCCGCACCTCCACGCGCGCGCCTTCGCGCTGGTGCCCCTGGTCGAGGCCTGGCCGGACGCGACCATCCCCGGGGTCGGCCCGGCGCGCGAGGCGCTGGCCGGCATGGCCCGAGACGGCATCGAGGCCCTAAGCTAGCGACATGTCCACGCACGCCGCCGACAAGCCCTGGACCGTCCCGATGCTCGCCGAGGCGAAGCAGGCGGGCCGGCGCCTGGCGATGCTCACCTGTTACGACGCGACCTTCGCGCGCGTGCTGGAGCAGGGCGGCGTCGACCTCGTGCTGGTGGGCGACTCGCTGGGCATGGTCGTGCAGGGGCGCGACAGCACGCTGCCGGTGGCGGTGGACGACATCGCGTACCACACCGCCTGCGTCGCGCGCGGCATGTCGCGCCCGCTGCTGGTGGCCGACATGCCGTTCCAGTCCGACGCGGATCCGTCGCGGGCGCTGGACGCGGCGACCCGCTTCCTGCAGGCCGGCGCGGCGATGGTCAAGCTCGAGGGCGCGGGCCACAAGCTCGAGGTGATCCGCCACCTGGTCGACCGGCAGATCCCCGTCTGCGCGCACCTGGGCCTGACGCCCCAGTCGATCCTGCAACTGGGCGGCTTCCGGGTACAGGGGCGCGAGGCGGCGGCGGCCGACCGGCTGGTCGAGGACGCGCACGCGGTGGAAGCGGCGGGTGCCGGGATGCTCGTTCTGGAGTGCGTGCCGAGCGCGCTCGCGCGGCGCATCACGGACGCGATCGGCATCCCGACGATCGGCATCGGCGCCGGCCCGCACTGCGACGGCCAGGTGCTGGTCCTGCACGACATGCTGGGCCTGGACAGCGGGCACCGGCGGCCGAAGTTCGTGAAGGACTTCCTTGCCGGCGGCGGTTCGGTCGCGGACGCGGTGCGCGCCTTCGTGGAGGCGGTGCATGGCGGCACCTTCCCGGACGCCGGCCACGCCTACGAATGAGCCGGGCGTCGCGGATGGACGCGGTGTCCGACCTCGCCACGCTGCGCGCGCGCGTGGCCGGGTGGAAGCGCGAAGGGCTGCGGGTCGGCTTCGTGCCGACGATGGGCAACCTGCATCCCGGGCACCATTCGCTGGTGGCCCTGGCGCGCGCCCATGCCGACCGGGTCGTTGCCAGCGTGTTCGTCAACCCGACCCAGTTCGGTCCCGGCGAGGACTTCACCCGCTACCCGCGCACCCCCGACGCCGACGCGGCGGGCCTGGCGGCGGCCGGCTGCGACCTGCTCTGGATGCCGACGGTCGAGGCGATGTATCCCCTGGGCCTGGACGCCGCGGTGCGCATCCGCGTCCCCGGCGTGACCGGCGTGCTGGAAGGCGCGCACCGGCCGGGGCATTTCGACGGGGTGGCGACGGTCGTCGCGCGGCTCTTCAACCAGGTACTGCCGGACGTCGCGGCGTTCGGGCGCAAGGACTACCAGCAGCTCGCGGTGATCCGCCACCTCGTCGCCGACCTGGCGTTCCCGGTGCGGCTGCTCGCCGGGGACACCGTGCGCGAGCCGGACGGCCTGGCGATGAGTTCCCGCAACCAGTACCTGTCGGCCGGGGAGCGCGCCAGGGCGGCGGAGCTGCACCGCACGCTGCAGGCGATGGGCGCCGCCTGGCGCGCGGGCACGCCCCGGACCCGCATCGAGGCGGAGGCGGCGCAGGGGCTCTCGGCCGCCGGCTTCGATGTGGACTACGTCGTCCTGCGCCGGCCGGACCTCTCCGAGCCCCGGGACGGCGACGGCGGCCCGCGCGTCGCGCTGGTGGCCGCGCGGCTGGGCCGCACCCGGCTGATCGACAACGTCGAATTCGGGACCGCGGACGTACGGGCTGAATGAACGCCCGCGCGGCGCGCGCCGCCATGCTGCGGCGCGTCACGGCTTGCTAGAATCACGGGCCGACCCCATCCAGACCCTGTCCGCGCCCCGCCGCGGACGGAGCCCGCCATGCAACTGACCCTGCTGAAGGCCAAGATCCACCGCGCCACCGTGACCCACGCCGAGCTGCATTACGAAGGCTCGTGCGCGATCGACGGCCGCCTGCTCGACATCTCGGGCATCCGCGAGTACGAGCAGGTGCACATCTACAACATCAACAGCGGCCACCGCTTCTCGACCTACGCGATCCGCGCGGAGGAGGGCAGCGGCATCATCTCGGTGAACGGCGCCGCGGCGCACTGCGCGCAGCCGGGCGACCTGGTGATCATCTGCGCGTACGGCGCCTGCGACGAGGCCGAGGCGGCGAAGTTCAAGCCGACGCTGGTGTACGTGGACCGGCAGAACCGGCTGACGCACACGAACGACTCGATCCCGGCGCAGGCGGCCTGACCGCCGCCGCGCGCATGGACGCCGCGCCCATCCCCGCGCTCGACACCGCCACCCTCGACGCGCTGCGTGCCCACGCGGCGCGCGTCCGTGCGCGGCCGCTGCGCGACCTGGCCGCCGGCGACGCGGCGCGCCCCGCGGCCTACGCGGTCGAGGCCGGGCCGCTGTTCGCGAGCTTCGCCCGGCAATGGCTGGACGACGCCGCACGCGACGCCCTGTTCGACCTCGCCCGCCGCGCGGACCTGCGCGGCGCGCTGCAGCGCCTGGTGGATGGCGCGGCGGTCAACGCGACCGAGGGCAGGGCGGCCCTCCACACCGCGCTGCGCGGCGATGCATCGCGCGACCCGGTGGCACGCGCCGCGCACGCGGAGGCCGGGTCGGCCCGCGCGCGCATGCGGTCGATGGTCGAGGCGATCCGCGGGTCGGGTGTCACCGACGTGGTCAGCATCGGCATCGGCGGCTCCGACCTGGGGCCGAGGCTCGTGGTGGATGCGCTCGGCGGCCCCGACGACGCCCCGCGCGTCCATTTCCTGTCGAACGTCGATGGCCACGCGGCGCGTCGCGTCCTGTCCCGCCTGTCGCCCGACCGCACCGCGGCGATCCTCGTCTCCAAGAGCTTCGGCACCCAGGAAACGCTGCTCAACGGCGCCATCGTGCGCGAATGGATGGGCGGCGGGGCGGCGGACGACCGTCTGTACGCGGTGAGCGCGAACGTCGGGCGCGCCGCGGCGGCCGGCGTGTCGGCGGACCGCATCCTGCCGATGTGGGACTGGGTCGGCGGGCGCTACTCGCTGTGGTCCGCGGTCGGCCTGCCCATCGGCCTGGCGCTGGGGATGGACCGCTTCGAAGGCCTGCTCGAGGGCGCGGCCGCATTCGACCGCCACGCGCTGGAAGCGCCGCTCGAACGCAACCTCGCCGCGTGGCACGCCCTGGTGGCGGTGTGGAACCGCAACGTCCTCGGCGCCGCCAGCCATGCCGTGCTCCCCTACGACGAGCGCCTGCGCCTGCTGCCCGCGTACCTGCAGCAGCTGGTGATGGAAAGCCTGGGCAAGTCCGTGCGGATTGACGGCCGTCCGGTCGACATCGAGACCGTGCCGGTCTGGTGGGGTGGCCCGGGAACCGACGTGCAGCATAGCTTCTTCCAGGCCCTGCACCAGGGCACGAACACGCTGTCTGCCGATTTCATCGGCGTGGTCCGCGCCGACCATGCCCACGGCGAGAGCCATCGCGCGCTGCACGCGAACCTGCTCGCGCAGGTGGAGGCGCTCGCCAATGGCCGCGCGGGCGACGATCCGCACCGCGCCTACGCGGGCGGCCAGGCCAGCACGCTCGTCCTGCTCGAGTCGCTCACGCCGGCCTCGCTCGGCGCGCTGCTGGCGATGTACGAGCACAGCGTCTACCTGCAGTCCGTGCTGTGGGGGATCAACGCCTTCGACCAGTTCGGCGTCGAGCTTGGCAAGGAAGTGGCGGGGCGCCTGTTGCCCGCGCTCGAAGGCGACGCGCCGGTCGAGGACGCGGTGACGCGTTCACTCGTCGCGAGGCTGCGCGGCGCCTGACGCCTGGGGCGGTGCCCCGCGGCGCTCGCCATGCCGAGCGAGCGCCCACTGGACGTGCTCGCGCACGACCGGATCCGGATGCGCATCGCGGGCGCGCAGCGCCGCGACGACGGCCGCGGACGTGGGCGCGTTCCCGAGCGCCACCGCGATGTTCCGCAGCCATCGGGCGTGCCCGCTGCGCCGGATCGCCGAGCCTTCGGTCCGTTGCAGGAATTCGGCCTCGTCCCAGGCGAACAGGTCCGCCAGCGTGGCGTTGTCGAGGTCGTTGCGCGTGCGGAAGTCGGCCTCGTCTGTGCGTCGCGCGAACTTGTTCCAGGGGCAGGCGAGCTGGCAGTCGTCGCAACCGAAGATCCGGTTGCCCATCGGCGCGCGCAGCGGCTCGGGGATGGGACCGTCGTGCTCGATGGTGAGGTAGGAAATGCAGCGCCGCGCGTCCAGCCGGTTCGGCGCGACGATTGCGCCGGTCGGGCAGATGTCGATGCAGCGGGTGCACGTGCCGCAGTGCGCGCTCGCGGGCGGGTCGACCGGGAGCGGCAGGTCGACGTAGAGCTCGCCGAGGAAGAACCACGAGCCGCCGTCGCGGTCGATCAGGCAGGTGTGCTTGCCGATCCAGCCCAGCCCTGCGTTCCTCGCGAGCGCGCGCTCGAGGACGGGTGCCGAATCGACGAACACGCGATGGCCGAACGGCCCGATCTCGGACGCGACTGCATCGGCGAGCTTCTGCAGGCGCGCGCGCATGAGCTTGTGGTAGTCGCGGCCGAGTGCGTACCGCGCGACGTAGGCGCGCTCGCCGTCGGCCAGGTTGACCCACGCCGCGTCGGCGTCCCGGCCGTAATCGAGCCCGACCGACACCACGCGCACCGTGCCCGGGACCAGGTCCGCCGGCCGGGCGCGCTTGTCCCCGTGGCGGGCCATCCACTCCATCGAACCGTGCAGGCCGCGTGCGAGCCAGTCGCGCAGGTGGGCCTCGTCCTCGCCCAGGGCAATGCCGGCGATGCCGCAGCGCTGGAACCCCAGATCGCGCGCAAGCGCCTTGATCCGCGCGGCGACGCGCACGGGATCGGGCGGGGCGGGGGCGTGGCCGTGACGGGGCGCACGGACGCCTTCGGGGGGCGCGGGGGCGCTCATGGCGCGAGTATAGAATCGCGCGATGACCGCGTTCCCGTCGCCCGCCGTGCCTGGTCCCTTCACGGTGGTGCCGCCTGTCACGCCGCTGTTCGACGTGGCGGGCGTCCGGCGGCTGGAAACGGAGGCGATCGGCGCGCTCCGGGGCGACGGGTTCGAGCTGATGCGTCGCGCCGGGCGGGCCGCGTGGCGGTGCGCGTTGAGGCACTGGCCGCAGGCGCAGTCGCTGGTGGTCGCCTGCGGCCCCGGCAACAACGGCGGCGATGCACTCGTCTTCGCGCGCTACGCGCTGGATTCCGGGCGCGCGGTGCGCATCGTCACCCTGCCGGGCCGCACGCCGGCGGGCCCGTTGCCGTTGCGTGCGCTGGCGGACTGCGCGACGCGGGGCGTGCGCCCGGAGCCGTTCGCAGGTGACCTGCCGCGCGGGGACCTGGTGGTCGATGGCCTGTTCGGCATCGGACTGGACCGCCCGCCCGAAGGCGACGCCGCGGCGCTGGTCGAGGCCATCAACGGGCAGGGCGCGCCCGTGCTCGCGCTCGACGTGCCCAGCGGGCTAGATGCCGATCGCGGCAGCCCCGACGGCGCCTGCGTGGACGCCACGCGCACCCTCGAGTTCCTCGCCGCGAAGGCGGGCCTGCGGAGCGGTCCCGCGCTCGACCTCGCGGGGACGCTCGAGCTCGCCGACCTCGACGTCGCCGGCGACCCGGCCCGCATCGCGCCGGTCGCGGACCTGCTGGCGCCCGGCGCGCTCGGCGGATGGCTCGTGCCGCGCGCGCGCAATGCCCACAAGGGACGTTACGGACGCGTGCTGTGCATCGGCGGCGACATCGGCCACGGCGGCGCGATCGCGCTGTGCGCCGAGGCCGCGCTGCGTTGCGGCGCGGGCCTGGTCGAAGTGGCGACGCGGGAACCGCACGTCGGGATGCTCCTGGCGCGCCGGCCCGAGGCGATGCCCACCGCGGTCGAGCGGGCCGCCGACATCGCCGCGCCGCTCGGGCGCGCGCAGGTGATCGCGATCGGTCCCGGCCTCGGCCAGGACGCGTGGGGCCGCGTGCTGCTGTCGGCCGCGCTGTCCGCCGGGGTGCCGCTGGTGCTCGATGCGGATGCGCTGAACCTGCTCGGTGGCACGCGGCGCGCGCTTCCCGCGGGCAGCATCGTGACGCCGCATCCGGGCGAGGCGGGGCGGCTGCTGGGGTGCGACGCGAACGAGGTGCAGCGCGACCGCCGCGCGGCGGCGCATGCGCTCGCCACGCGCCTGGGCGCGGTCGTGGTGCTCAAGGGCGCGGGCACGATCGTGGCCGCGCCGGACGCGCGGCCACGCATCCTCGATGCGGGCAACCCGGGCATGGCCTCCGGTGGCATGGGCGACGTGCTCACCGGCGTGGTCGCCGCCCTGCGGGCGCAGGGTCTCGCGGCGTTCGACGCGGCCGCGGCCGGGGCGCTGCTGCACGCGCACGCGGGCGATCGCGCGGCCGCCGAGGGCGGCATGCGCGGGCTGCTCGCGGGTGACCTGATGCCCTGGCTCCGGCGCCTCTCCAACCCGGTGTCCCACGCGACATGAGCAACGCGGCATCGCTGTTCCTTCCGGATCCCGACGCGACCGACGCGCTGGCCGCGGCGCTCGCGGCGACCATGCCGCCGCGTGCCGTGGTCGCGCTGCACGGCGACCTCGGCGCGGGCAAGTCGAGCCTGGCGCGGGCATGGCTGCGCGCGCTGGGGGTCGAGGGCGCCATCCGCAGCCCCACCTACACGCTGGTCGAGCGATACCGGCTGGCCGACGGGCGCGCGGCGCTGCACCTGGACCTGTACCGGATCGGCGATCCGGGTGAGCTCGAGTTCCTGGCCCTGGATGCCGATGACGTGGCCCTGTGGCTCGTCGAGTGGCCGGCGCGCGGCGCCGGGGCGCTGCCGGCGGCGGACCTCGAGGTCCGCCTCGAACTGGCGGGGCAGGGGCGGCAGGCGGAAGTGCTTGCCGGCTCGCCGGCCGGCGGGGCCTGGCTGGCCCGGTTGGGCACCGTTCAGGAAGGGAACTTGCAGGCTGTTCTTCGATCACCCTGACACGAAGTTCTTGCAGGTACCTGCCCCGAAAGGAAAAAAGGGCTTGCGGACGGTTCCGGTTGGTGCTTGAATCCGGCCCATGCGAGCCCGTCCCGCCCCGACGCGTCGAGCACTGGCCTTGGCCCTCGTGGCCTTCGGCTGCGTGCTCGGGACCGTCAATGCCAATGAAATCAAGGCGTTGCGCGTGGACTCCGGTGCGACCGGAACGCGCGCTGAACTTCTGCTCGAGTCGCCGGCCGACTACCGGTTGATCTCGCTCGCCGGCCCGGATCGCCTGGTCGTCGACCTGCCGGGCGTGGAACTGCCCAAGCATCTGCCGCTGCCGGGCGGTTCGGGCGTCGTCCGGGGCGTGCGCAGCGGCCACCCGGAACCGGGCGTGACCCGGATCGTCTTCGACCTCGGGGGCGCGGTCGCGGCGACGCCGCCGCGGATCGAGCCCGGCGTGGACGGCGCACGGCTCGTGCTCGAGTGGCCCGGCGATGGCGGCGCCACGACGCCCGTTCGCGCGGACGTCGCCGGGGCGAGGCCTGCCGACGCGCCCATCGAAAACGCCGCCGATGCGGAGGCGCGGCTCGCCGCGGCCATCCTGGCGGGCCGGCCGGCCCAGACGCGTGCCCAGGTCGCCGCCGCCGGTGCGGCCGCGACCTCGCGCCTGATCGCCTCGCAACAGGATGCCCGGGCCGCGGACGTGCCGGCCCTGCCACGGACCGTGCCGCCCGCCAGCACCGCCACCACCGCGATTGCCGATGCAACCGAGACCGCGCGGGTCGCCGCGCCGACGGCGGCGCCGGCCGAACGCAGGTTGCAGGACCTGCGCGGACCCATGCGCCCGCTGGTCATCGCGATCGACGCGGGCCACGGCGGCCAGGACCCCGGCGCGATCGGGCAGTCCGGCAGCCGCGAAAAGGACGTCACCCTCGCGATCAGCCGCGAACTCGCCCGCCAGGTCAACGCCACGCCTGGCCTGAAGGCCTACCTGGTGCGCGACACCGACGTCTTCATCCCGCTCTACGAACGCGCCAAGCTCGCGCGACGGGCGGGTGCGGACATGTTCATCTCGATCCATGCCGACGCCGCCGAGAACCGTTCCGCCGACGGGTCGTCGGTCTACGTGCTGTCGCTCAAGGGCGCGTCCTCGCAACGCGCGCGCTGGCTGGCGGACAAGGAGAACGCGGCGGACCTGATCGGCGGCGCGCGCGTCGCCGGCGGGGACAACATGCTGGCGTCGGTGCTGCTCGACCTCACCCAGAGCGGCAACATGAAGGCGTCGGAGGACGCGGCCGCCGAAGTGCTCAGCGGCCTCCAGCGCGTGGGCAACATCCACAAGCGCAACGTCGAGCGCGCGAACTTCGCCGTGCTGCGCACCGCGGACATGCCGTCGATGCTGGTCGAGACGGCCTTCATCTCGAACGCGGAAGAGGAGAAGCGCCTGCGCGACCCCGCCTTCCAGCGGACGATCGCCTCCGCCGTGCTGCGGGGCGTCACCGGCTACTTCTCCCGCCAGCCGCCGCCGGGCACGGTGTTCGCCGCGCGCGCGGCCGCCGGCGGTTCCGCGACCACCAGCGGCGGGAGTCGCTGAGGCCGTTCCGACCCGACGGGTCGCGACCCTTCGAAGTCTTTTTTCCCGGGAACGACCCGCGACGCGGGCAACGCCTGACGCCCGGCACCGGCTGCCACTAAGATGGCGGCCGTCGTCGTCCGCCCCGCTGCCGTGCCGATCCGTCCGCTGCCCGACATCCTGGTCAACCAGATCGCCGCGGGCGAGGTCGTCGAACGGCCCGCGTCGGTGGTCAAGGAACTGGTCGAGAACGCCCTCGACGCCGGCGCGCGACGCATCGACATCGACCTGGAGGAAGGCGGCATCCGCCTGGTGCGCGTGCGCGACGACGGCGCGGGCATCGCCGCGGACGAGCTGCCCCTGGCGGTGTCGCGGCACGCGACCAGCAAGATCGCCTCGCTGGACGACCTCGAGGGCGTCGGCACGCTCGGGTTCCGCGGGGAGGCGCTGCCGTCGATCGCTTCGGTGAGCCGCTTCCTGCTCGCGTCGCGGCGCGAGGCCGACACGCACGGTGCGGCGCTGGAGGTGGATGGCGGACGCGTCGGCCGGGTCGCGCCACGCCCGCATCCGCGGGGCACCACCGTCGAAGTCCGCGACCTGTTCCACAACGTCCCGGCGCGCCGCAAGTTCCTGCGCGCGGAGCGCACGGAGCTCGGGCACGTCGAGGAGTGGCTGCGGTCGCTCGCGCTGGCCCGGCCGGAGGTCGAGCTGCGCGTCTCGCACAACGGCAAGGCGACGCGTCGCTGGAAGGGCGCCACCGACCTCGCCTCGCAGGCCGGCTTGCCGGATGTCCGGCTGGGCGAGGCGCTCGGCGACGGTTTCGCGGGCAATGCGCTCCGCGTGGACGCGGACGGTGCGGGCCTGCGCCTGCATGGCTGGATCGCGCGTCCCGCGTACAACCGCGCGAGCACCGACCAGCAGTACCTGTACGTCAACGGCCGTGCCGTGCGCGACCGCAGCGTGGCCCATGCGGTGAAGCAGGCCTTCGCCGACGTCCTGTTCCACGGGCGCCAGCCGGCGTACGTGCTGTTCCTCGAACTCGATCCGCGTCGGGTGGACGTCAACGTCCATCCCGCCAAGCACGAAGTGCGGTTCCGCGACGCGCGGCTCGTGCACGACTTCGTCTACCGCTCGCTGCAGGCGGTGCTGTCGGACACGCGCGCGGGCAGCCAGGCGCACGGCGTCGACGCACATGGACACGATGGCGGCCCGTCCGATGCAGGCGAGCCGCCCGGCCTTCGCATGCAGTCGCCCCTCGGGCTCGCGCCACGGCCGGTCGACGGGCGTGCGGTGGCGGAGACGCTCGAGAGCCTCGCTTCGCTGTACGGCGACCCGGGCGACGCCGCGGCCGCACCCGGGTCGGGGCCGGCCCTGCCCGAGGCGGGTCCGTTGCCGCCGCTCGGCCGCGCGCTCGCGCAGCTGCACGGCATCTACATCCTCGCCGAGTCCGCCGAGGGCCTGGTCGTGGTGGACATGCACGCCGCGCACGAGCGCATCGGCTACGAGCGCCTGAAGGCCGCGCACGACGGCGAAGGCGTGCGCCGCCAGCCGCTGCTGGTCCCGCGCACCATCGCCGTGTCGGAGGCCGAGGCGGACGCCGCGGAGCGGGCCACCGGCACGCTGGCCGAACTCGGCTTCGAGGTCGATCGCGCGGGCCCGCGCGCGGTCCTGTTGCGCGCGGTGCCTGCGCTGCTCGCGCAGGGCGACGTCGAGGCGCTCCTGCGCGACGTGCTCGCCGACCTGCGCGAGCATGGCGTGTCGCGGCGCGTGGAGTCCGCGCGCGACGAACTGCTCGCCACCATGGCTTGCCATGGTGCTGTGCGCGCCAACCGCCGGCTGACGCTGCCGGAGATGGATGCGCTGCTGCGGCAGATGGAGGCGACCGAGCGGTCCGGGCAATGCAACCATGGCCGGCCGACCTGGGCCAGGTTCACGCTTGGCGATATCGACAGATGGTTCCTGAGGGGGCGGTGAGATGGACGGCAGGCGAGGACACGGACGGGCACGGAACGGTTGGCGGGCGAATGCGCTGCGACTCGCGTTGCCGCTCCTGTACGCTTCGCTGATGGCCTGCCAACCCGACAGCACCACCGACCCGGAAGCCGCGCGCGCAGAAGCCGCCGCGCAGGCGCGCTTCGAGCGCGAGCGCGACCAGTGGCGCACGGAACGCCGCGACGCATTGCTCGCACCCGATGGCTGGACGAGCCTGGTGGGCCTGCACTGGCTCGAGGCGGGCGCGGCGCACCGCGTCGGCAGCGGGCCCGCGAACGGCGTGCGGCTCGCGACGGGTCCCGCGTCGCTCGGCGTGATGCACGTCGAGGACGGCGGCGTGCGCTTCGTGCCGGCCGACGGCGCGGTGCTCACGCTCGACGACGCGCCACTCGAGGGCCCGGCGCGGCTGCGTGCCGATACCGATGACGCCGGGCCGTCGCGGATCGGCTTCGACGAGGGCCTGGGCCAGGCGACCGTCATCGAGCGGGGCGGCCGGCTGGCGCTGCGCGTGCGACATGCCGCCGCGCCGACGCGGTCGCGTTTCGCGGGCCTGGACTATTGGCCCGGTGGCAGGGACTGGCAAGTCGAGGCGCGCTTCGACCCGAACCCGGCCGGCCACACGATGCCGGTCGCGAACATCATCGGCGGGCTCGAGGACATGCCCAACCCGGGCGCGGTGGTGTTCGAGCGCGACGGGGTGCGCCATCGGATCGAGGCGCTCGACGAGGGCGACGGGACGCTGTTCCTGATCTTCGCCGACCGGACGAGCGGCCACGGAAGCTACCCGGCCGGCCGGTACCTGAAGGCGCCGAAGCCCGATGCCAGGGGACGCCTGGTGCTCGATTTCAACCGCGCCTACAACCCGCCCTGCGCGTTCACCGCCTTCGCGACCTGCCCGCTGCCGCCGCCGGAGAACCGGCTGGACCTCGCGATCGAGGCCGGCGAGAAGGCCTACGCCAAGCCCGGCGCCTGAGCGCCGACGCCCCGACTCCCACCGAAACAGGATTTCCGAATGGGCTTCGCACGACCCGCCTCCTTCGCCGCCGCGCTCGCGCTGGGCATCGCGCTCTCCGGACCCGCGTGCGCGGAATCGCCGGCACCCGCATCCGCGCCCGCCACCGCGGCGACGTCCGTCGCGCCCCCGGTGCCGTTGCTGTGGAAGGTGTCCGACGCCGACAACGCGCTCTACCTGCTCGGGTCGTTCCACATGCTCAAGCCGGGCGACTACCCGCTGGCGGGCGACGTGGACGCGGCCCTGGCCGATGCCGAGGTGCTGGTGTTCGAACTGAGCCCCGAGGAGATGGGGTCGCCCGCGCTGGGAATGCAGATGGCGCAGGCGGCGATGCGCACGGACGGCACGACGCTCGATGCACAGGTCGGCGCGGAAGTCGCCGCCAAGCTGGACGCCTGGACGCGCGGCAACGCCGCCGCCCTGTCGGCGATGGGCCTGACGGGCGAAGTGCTGCAGCGCTTCGAGCCGTGGTTCGTCGGCCTGATGGTGTCCGTGCTCGAGATGCAGAAGATGGGCCTGGATCCTGCACTGGGACTTGATCGACATTTCATGGCGCACGCCACCGAGTCCGGCAAGCCGGGCTCCGGGCTGGAGACCGGCGCGCAGCAGATCGCGCTGTTCGACGCGATGGGCGAGCGGGAGCAGGTGCAGATGCTCGAGGAGTCGCTCGACCAGGCGGGGGAGGGCCGCGAGCGCATCGAGGCGCTGCATGCGGCCTGGCGCGCCGGCGACGTGGATCGCCTGTGGACCGGGATGGCGGCCGAACTCAAGCGCGACTACCCGGCGCTGTACCGGAGCATCAACGTCGAGCGCAACGACGCGTGGCTGCCGAAGCTCGCCGCGCGGCTGGACGGCTCGGCCGACGAGGACGTGCTGGTGGTCGTGGGCGCGTTGCACCTGCTCGGCGAGGATGGGGTGGTGGAGAAACTCCGCGACGCCGGCTACGAGGTCGAGCGCATCTGCAGCGCCTGCGAATAGCGCTTCACCTCGCCGCCCCGTAGGAGCGCCTCTACAGGCGCGATTGACAGCCGCGGCATCGGACCCGGGTGGCGCACCATCCGACGCCGCATCGTCGCCGGAGGCATCGCGCGCGTAGGCGCGTTCCTACGAAGGGTCTGGTTTCGGCTGCAGCGAACCAGCGCGCGCGGTGCCGCGCGCGGGGTTCACCCCTGCGGCGGGTCGGCTGGCTCGAGCACGATGCAGTCGACCGGACAGGCGGGCACGCACAGCGCGCAACCGGTGCACAGCGGCTCGACGACGACGTGCATCAGCTTCGACGCGCCGATGATCGCGTCCACCGGGCAGGCCTGGATGCACTTGGTGCAGCCGATGCAGTCGGCCTCGACCACCACGGCCACCTGCGGCGGTACTTGCACGCCGAGCGTGCGGTCGTAGGGCAGGGCGGGCACCCGGAGGACATGCGCCAGCGCCCGGGCGCCGGCGTCGCCGCCGGGCGGACAGCGGTCGGGTCCTGCATCTCCGCGGGCCATCGCCTCCGCGTACGGCCGGCAGCCGCCATAGCCGCATTGCCCGCACTGCGTCTGCGGCAGCAGCCTGTCCAGTCGTTCGACGAGGGGCGGTCGCACGTGCCGTGCGGCGGTGCTCAGCGCACCGGCATGCCCGGCTCGGCGGACGCGTCGGCGCCCAGCAGCGCCAGCGCGCCGGCGTCGAAGCCGGCCGACAGGATCATCCCCTCGCTCAGGCCGAAGCGCATCTTGCGCGGCGCGAGGTTGGCGATGAACACCACGTTGCGGCCGACCAGGTCGCCGGGCGCGTCATAGCTGGCGCGGATGCCGGAGAAGATCTGGCGGCGCCCGAGCGCGCCGGCATCGAGTTCGAACCGCAGCAGCTTGTCCGAGCCCTCGACGAACTCGCACGCGAGCACGCGGCCGATGCGCAGGTCGAGCTTGGCGAAGTCGTCGATGCCGATCACCGCGGCGTCGGCGACCTGCGGCGCATCGGCCTTGGGCGCGGAAGGCTTGGCCGCGGGCGCGGGCGCGTCGATGGTGGGCTTCAGGGTGTCCTTGCTGGCTTCGGTCATGGCGTCGATGCGGTCGGGGTCGATTCGGGTGAAGAGCGGGGCGTAGGGCAGGATCGCGCGGCCGACCAGCGGCGAGGCGACGTCGTCCCAGCGGGCCACGGGCGCGTCGAGGAAGGCCTCGGCGTCCGCGGCGACGCGCGGCAGGACCGGCCTCAGCGCGGCGGCGAGCACGCGGAACAGGTTCAGGCCCTGGGTGCAGATGGCCTGCAGTTCGGCGTCGGCGCCGTCCTCCTTGGCGACCACCCACGGCTTGCGCTCGTCGATCCAGCGGTTCGCCTCGTCGGCGAGCGCCATCGCCAGGCGCAGCGCGGTGGCGGCCTCGTTGCGGCCGTAGGCGGCGGCGATCGGCGCGAGCTCGGCGACGAAGCGCGCGTAGGTGTCCGGCTCCGGCAGCGCATCGGCCAGCCGGCCGTCGAAGCGCTTGGCGATGAAGCCGGCGCAGCGGCTGGCGAGGTTGACGAACTTGCCGACGATGTCGGCGTTCACCCGGGCGATGAAGTCGGCCAAGTTGAGGTCGAGGTCGTCCACGCCGCCCGACGTCTTGGTCGCGAAGTAGTAGCGCAAGGCCTCCGGGTCGAGGCCGGATTCCAGGTAGGTGCGCGCCAGCACGAAGGTGCCGCGCGACTTCGACATCTTCGCGCCGTCCACCGTCAGGTAGCCGTTGACGTGCAGGCGCGTCGGCGCGCGGAAGCCCGCGCTATGCAGCACCGCCGGCCAGAACAGGCCGTGGAAGTTGACGATGTCCTTGCCCAGGAAATGGTGCAGTTCGGCCTCGCTGTCGCGCGCCATCACGTCCATGAAGTCCAGGCCCGCGCGCTCGCACAGCGCCTGGAAGCTCGACAGGTAGCCGATCGGCGCGTCGAGCCAGACGTAGAAGTACTTGCCCGGATGCCCGGGGATCTCGAAGCCGAAGTAGGGCGCGTCGCGCGAGATGTCCCAGGCGCGCAGCCCGCCCTCCGCGTCCAGCCATTCGCGCAGCTTGGCCTTGACGCCCGGCGCGGCCACGTCGCCCGCCAGCCACTGGCGCAGGAAGTCGCTGAACTGGCCGACCTCGAAGAAGAAGTGCTCGGAGGCGCGCAGCTCGGGGCGTGCGCCGCTGACGACCGAGCGCGGGTCGACCAGCTCCGTGGCGTCGTAGGTCGCGCCGCAGGCCTCGCAGTTGTCGCCGTACTGGTCGGGCGTGCCGCAGTTCGGGCAGGTGCCCTTGACGAAGCGGTCGGGCAGGAACATGCCCTGCGCCGGGTCGTAGAACTGCTCGACCTCGCGCCGGGTGATGTGCCCGGTCGCGTCCAGCCGCGCGTACACCGCCTCGGTCAGCGCGCGGTTGCGGTCGGAGTGGGTCGAGTCGTAGTGGTCGAAGGCGACGCCGAAATCCGCGAAGTCCCGCTCGTGCGCGGCCTGCATGCCTGCGATGTAGGCCTCCGGCGTGGTGCCCGCCTTCTGCGCGCCCAGCATGATCGGCGTGCCGTGGGTGTCGTCGGCGCACACGAAATGCACCGCGTCCCCGGACATCCTGCGCGCCCGGACCCAGATGTCCCCTTGGACGTAGCCCACCAGGTGCCCGAGATGCAGCGGCCCGTTGGCGTACGGCAGGGCGCAGGTGACGAGGGCTTGGCGGGGCATGGGGACGGGCGGCGGCGGAGCGGCCGGCGATTATCGCACGCGGCCCGCGCGCGGCCGGTGCGGCGGCGGGCCCTCGGAAAGCGAACGACCCGGCAACTGCCGGGCCGTTCGCGAACCGGGATGCAAGGCGCGCGTGCTACTCGCGCACCCACACCTGCTCGCGGCAGAAGAACGCGATGCAGCCCGACACGCCGAGGCGGTCCTCGCCCATCAGTTCGAGCTTGGCCTTGTAGTCCTTGCCCTTGGCGGGGTCGAGGATGCGGCCGCCGGCGAACGCGCCGCCGCCCTGGTCGCGCAGGCCCCACAGGATGGTCATGCCCTTCACCGGCTTGTCCTTGTTGGCGCCGGTGCACTGGTCGCAGACCGGGTTCGGGCCGCGGGTCGAATGCAGGATCTCGGCGACGCGACCGACGAGGGTGCCGTCGGCGGCCTGGCTGATCTCGACGATCGACTTCACCTTGCCGGTCTCGTCGTCGATGGTCTTCCAGCGGCCGACGGGCGACTGGGCCTGCGCCGAGAAGGCCGCGACGAGCAGCGGAAGGGCGATCACGGACGCGATCGAACGGATGCGCATAGGGCGACTCCCCCGAGGGCCGCGGAATGCGGCGGAACGCGGCGTTTATACCGCATCCGCCGGCGCATGGAAGCCCGCGCGGCCCCTACAATGTCCGGATGGATGAACGGAACGGATCGGAAGGCGCGCTCGCCGACGCGATCGGCGCGATCGTCGAGCCCGCGAGCGGACAGACGCTCGCCGCCACGGGCGCCCGCGTGCGCGTGGCCGGCGCGGGCGAGGGCGTCGCGGTGGAGATCGTGGCGGGGTTCCCCTGCGCCTCGTGGCGCGAGCCGCTCGAGGCGGCGGTCCGCGCGCAGGTCGAGGCGGCCGGGAAGCGGCTGGCCCGGTTCGCGCTGCTGCACCGGATCGCCGCGCACGCGCCGCAGGGCACGCTGGCGCCCCTGGCACGCGTGCGCAACGTCGTCGCGGTCGGCGCCGGCAAGGGCGGGGTCGGCAAGTCGACGGTCGCGGCCAACCTGGCGCTCGCGCTGGCGGCCGAGGGCGCGCGCGTCGGCCTGCTCGACGCGGACGTCTACGGCCCGAGTATTCCGACCATGCTCGGCCTGTCCGGCCGTCCGGACAGTCCCGACGGCCAGGCGATCGAGCCGATGCACGCGCATGGCGTGGAGGCGATGTCGATCGGCCTGCTGGTCGAGGCGGACACGCCCATGATCTGGCGCGGCCCGATGGCGACGTCCGCCCTCACGCAGTTGCTCGAGCAGACCCTGTGGGGCGGTGACGCGGGCCTCGACTACCTGGTCGTCGACCTGCCGCCCGGCACCGGCGACATCCAGCTCACGCTCGCCCAGAAGATCCCGGTCGCCGGCGCGGTCGTCGTGACCACGCCGCAGGACGTGGCGACCCTCGACGCGCGCAAGGCCCTGCGCATGTTCGAGAAGGTCGAGGTGCCGGTGCTCGGCCTGGTGGAGAACATGGCGGTGCACCGGTGCACGCACTGCGGCCACGTGGAACACGTGTTCGGCGAAGGCGGCGGCGCGCGGATGGCGGCGGCCTACGGCACGCCCCTGCTCGGCAGCCTGCCGCTGGAGCGGGCCGTCCGCGAGCAGGGCGACGCCGGCGTGCCGGTGGTGGCGGCCGCGCCCGGATCGGCCGCCGCGCGGGCCTTCCGCGACACCGCCCGGCACGTCGCCGTCCGCCTGGCGATGCGGCCGCGCGCACCCACCGCGATCTCGGCCGCGTTGATGGGTTGAGGACGGCCCGCGCGACGGGTTGCTGCACCGCAGCAGAAGCGTGACCCGCGCCGCCAGGAAAACGTGTCGTGGATCACATTAAATGGGCCGCAGGCGGCTCATGCGGGTCTTCCGCCCGGCCATGCTGCAGTGCGGCGTGCGCGCCGCCCCGGCTTGCCTCCCGATGCGCGGGCCGCCCCCTTCCGGCGGCGTTGCGACACCTACCCGGGGGAACACCTACGTGAAGCACCACCTGTCCATTTCGGCGCTTTCCGGCGCCGTGCTGGCCGCGCTTGCGCTCGCCAGCCCCGCCCACGCCGCGGGCCGTCCCGACCTGGCCCTGCGCGGCCTGCAGGCCGGCAAGCCCCACGTCCAGGGCGAAGTCATCGTCCAGTTCCGCGCCGGCACCGATGCCGTCGCGCGGTCCAGCGTCCGCAAGAGCTTCGGCCTCGTCGACGTCGAGCGCGTCCGTCCGGCCGGGAAGGGCGCGGGCGAGCTGTCCGTCATGCGCGTGCCCGCCGGGCAGAGCGTGGCCGATGCCGTGCGCCGCCTGTCGGCGGTGTCGTCGATCGACTACGTCGAGCCGAACTGGATCTACTCGCATGCGGCGACCTCGAACGACACGTACGCCACCAGCGGCCAGCTGTGGGGCATGTACGGCGACGCGTCGTCGCCGGCCAACGCCTACGGTTCGCAGGCCGCGGAAGCGTGGGCGTCCGGCCACACCGCCTGCACGGGCGTGGTCGTCGGCGTGATCGACGAGGGCATCTACTGGCAGCACGAGGACCTGGCCGCCAACATCTGGACCAACCCGTACGACCCGGTCGACGGCGTGGACAACGACGGCAACGGCTACGTCGACGACACCCGCGGCTGGGACTTCGACGGCAACTCGAACAACATCAATTCCGGCGGCGCCAACGACGACCACGGCACGCACGTGGCCGGCACGATCGCCGGCGTGGGCGGCAACGGCAAGGGCGTGGCCGGCGTGTGCTGGAGCGGCGTCAAGGTCATCAACGCGCGCTTCCTGGGACGTCGTGGCGGCACCACCGCCAACGCGATCAAGGCGGTTGACTACATGACCGACCTGAAGACGCGCCACGGCCTGAACCTGGTCGCCACCAACAACTCGTGGGGCGGCGGCGGCTTCTCGCAGAGCCTGCAGGATGCGATCGGCCGGGCCCAGTCCGCGGGCATCCTCTTCATCGCCGCGGCGGGCAACAGCGCGTACGACAACGACGCGCAGGCCAGCTACCCGTCCAACTACCCGAACGCCAACGTCATCGCCGTCGCCTCGACGACCAGCACGGGCGGGCTGTCGAGCTTCTCGCAGTGGGGCGCCACGACCGTGGACCTGGGTGCGCCGGGCTCGGGCATCTGGTCCACGGTGCCCAAGAGCTCCAAGGGCAGCGTGGTGTCGGGGTATGCCAGCTACAACGGCACGTCGATGGCGACGCCCCACGTGACCGGCTGCGCGGCGCTGTACGCGTCCTCGCACCCGGGCGCGTCCGCGACCGACATCAAGGCGGCGATCCTGTCCGCCGCGGTGCCGACGCCGTCGCTGAGCGGCAAGGTGCTCACCGGCGGCCGGCTGAACTGCAGCAGCTTCTGACCGGAGCGGTCCATGCAGGGGCCCGGCGCACGCGCCGGGCCTTTGCGTTCCACGGCGGCGCTGCCCGTAGAATGCGCGTTCCTCCGCACGGGCCGACCGCATGACCATCAAGTCCGACCGCTGGATCCGCCGGATGGCGGCCGACCACGGGATGATCGAGCCCTTCGAGCCGGGCCAGGTCAAGCAGGACGGGGCGGGGCAGCGGATCGTCAGCTTCGGCACGTCGAGCTACGGCTACGACGTGCGCTGCTCGCGCGAGTTCAAGGTCTTCACCAACATCAACTCCACCATCGTCGACCCGAAGCACTTCGACCCGGGCAGCTTCGTGGACGTCGACTCGGACGTGTGCATCATCCCGCCGAATTCGTTCGCGCTGGCGCGCACGGTCGAGTACTTCCGCATCCCGCGCGACGTCCTCGTCGTATGCCTGGGCAAGAGCACCTACGCGCGCTGCGGCATCATCGTGAACGTCACGCCGCTCGAGCCCGAGTGGGAGGGGCACGTGACGCTGGAGTTCTCCAACACCACGCCGCTGCCGGCGCGCATCTACGCGGGCGAGGGCGTGGCGCAGATGCTGTTCTTCCAGTCCGACGAGGCCTGCGAGACCTCCTACCGCGACCGCGGTGGAAAGTACCAGGGCCAGACCGGCGTCACCCTCCCGCGGACCTGACCCGCCGGCAGGGGCCGTCCCCCCGCGTAGGAGCGCCTCTACAGGCGCGAATGCCCTGCGCCGAAGGCATCCGCACCGACATCGTCCTTCCTGCGGACGCTGGAATCCGTCGACCCCGGTCCCGGATGCAATCGCGCGCGGAGGCGCGCTCCTACGGGGCGCGGCGGAGGGGCGTCAAGGGCGCTGGTAGGTGACGAAGAAGCCTTCCAGGTCGCCGTTCTCGATGTACGGCTCGACGCTGACCACGCGGTAGCCCTGCGCGGCGAACGCGCCGTGCGCGCGGCTCAGGTCGTTGGCCGCGCCCGAGCGGCGGAAGCCCCAGGTGGCGTCGACCCAGATGGTGACGGCCGGCATGCCCTCGCGCGCCGCCTCCGTGGCGGCCTCGGACGGACTCTTGCCGAACAGCGCGGCGTCGGCCGGCGTGGCGACCAGCGCAAGGGAAAGCAGGGCGGGGGCGAACAGGTGGCGCATGGCAGGCTCCGGGTTCAGTGTTCGGCGCCGGCGGCGACGCGGTCGTCCCCGTCGCCCGCGAGCGCGCAGCGCAGCGCGATGCGCAGCCCCTCGGCCACGGTGTCGACCGGCAGGCTGGGCGCGCCCGGATGGTACGCGGCCAGCGCCGGCGAATACGGAACGTGGATGAAACCGGCGCGCACGCGCGGCTGGCGGCGCAACGCGTGCATCAGGCCGTAGAAGGCGTGGTTGCAGACGTAGGTACCGGCGGTCTGCGAGACCTCGGCCGGGATGCCGGCCCGCCGCAGCGCCAGCAGCGTGCGCTTGAGCGGCAGGGTCGAGAAATACGCCGCCGGTCCGCCCGCGACCACCGGCGCGTCCACCGGCTGCGCGCCGGCGTTGTCCGGGATGCGCGCGTCGTCGACGTTGATCGCCACGCGCTCGAGCGAGAGCTGCGGGCGGCCGCCGGCCAGGCCCACGCAGACCACTGCGGCGGGGCGCGTCTCGCGCAGGGCCGCGCGCAGCGTGCGCAGGGACGCGCCGAATTCGACCGGCAGTTCCCGTGCCTCGATCCGGTGCCCCGACACGCGCCGGCCCGCCAGCAACGCGACCGCCTCCAGGCTCGGGTTGCCCGTGTCGCCACCGAACGGCGCGAACCCGGTCAGCAGCACGGTGCGGGCGGCGTCAGCCATGGCGGAAGGCGATCAGGTACATCAGCCCGATGTTGCACAGGAGCAGCACCGCGCCGGTGGCCCACTGCGCCCGGATCACGCCGTACGGATCCTTCAGCTCCAGCAGCGCGGCCGGCACCAGGTTGAAGTTGGCGGCCATCGGCGTCATCAGGGTGCCGCAGTATCCGGACAGCATGCCGATGGCCGCGAGCGAAGCGGCCTCGGCACCATGCAGTTCGACCAGCAGCGGCAGCGCGATGCCGGCGGTCATGACGGGGAAGGCCGCGAACGCGTTGCCCATGATGATGGTGAACACCGCCATGCCCAGCGCGTAGGCGACCACCACCACGAAGGCGTTGTCGACCGGCACCACCGCGCGCACGAGGCCGGCGACCGCGTCGCCCACGCCCGCCGCCTCGAACACGCTGCCGAGCGTGGCCAGCAGCAGCGGCAGCAGCGCCGCCCAGCCGATCGCGTCGACCAGCCGGCGCGACTGTTCGACGGCGCTCCACGGCGTCTGCCGCGTCAGCCGGCACGCGGCGGCGAGCGCCACCACGCAGGCGAGCGCGAGCGACACCAGGGTCACGTTCGCGGGATCCAGCAGCGGCGTGCCGGCGATCGAGACGTGCTTCAGGCCCAGCGCGCCGGCCAGGGTCACCGCCGGGATGAGCAGCGCCGGCCCGAACAGGCGGTTGCCCAGGCGCATCGCCTCGGCGCGCTTCTCCGCCGCGGGCGCCTCGTCGTAGCGGCCGGTGCGCAGCCCGCCCAGGCCCGCGAGCAGCGCGAGCACCACGACCGCGATGCCCACGAGCCGCGCGGGCATCTCGCCGGCGGCGAAGAGCAGCAGCGCGATCAGGCCCCAGAACAGGGCGGTCGTGTGCCGGCGCGGATTGCCGGTGTCGCGCCAGCCGCGCCACGCGAGCGCGGCCAGGTAGCCGCCGAGCAGCCAGTAGACGAAGCCCAGCCCGATCACGGGGACGATTCCGTGTCCGGGGCCGTGCCGGCCACAGGCGATGCCACGGGGTCGCGGTCCGGCGCGGCGAGCCGCCGTGCCAGCCGGCGTTCGAACCGCGCCACGCGCGTCGCGTGGATGGTGAACGCGCAAATCGCCGTCGGGATGCCCCACAGCGCGATCTCCAGCGGCTCCAGGGCGATGCCGTGCTCCGCGAAGAAGCCCTGGATGAGCAGCACCGCGCCGAACGCGATGAAGATGTCCTCGCCGAAGAACAGGCCGACGTTGTCCGTGCCGGCCGACATCGCCCGGATGCGTTCGCGCTCGTCGTCGGGCAATCGGCCATGGCGCTGTTCCGCCGCGCCCTCGGCCATCGGCGCGAGCAGCGGCCGCACCGTCTGCGGATGGCCGCCCAGGCTGTGCAGGCCGAGCGCGGCCGCCAGCTGGCGCATGAGCAGGTACGCGACCAGCAGTCGGCCGAGCGTCGCCCCGCGCAGGCGCGCGATCCAGGCCTGGGCATGCTCCTTCAGGCCATGGCGCTCCAGCAGGCCGACGACCGGCAGCGTGGCCAGGAAGAGCAGCAGGTAGCGCTTCTCCGTGAACGAGGTGCCCAGCACGTCGAGCACGTCCAGCGGCGACAGGCCCGCGGCCAATCCCGTGACGAAGCCCGCGGCGACCACCACCATCGCCGGGTTCAGCCGCATCGCGAAGCCGGCGACGACGACCGCCACGCCGACCAGGGGCCAGTAGTTCACGAGGCGGCCCCGAACGTGCGCACGTCCACCCCGGCGGTTTCCAGCGCCCCGCGCAGCGCACGCGCGAAGGCGGCCGCGTCGTCGCGGTCGCCATGCAGGCAAAGCGTGTCGGCGCGCAGCGCGAGCACCGCGCCGCCGGGCAGCACCAGCCGTCCGTCCCGCGCCAGGGCGAGCGCCTGCGCGACCGACGCCGACAGGGTGTCCAGCACGGCGCCCGGTGCGCCGCGGGGCAGGAGCCGGCCATCGGGCGCATAGCCGCGCTCGGCGAACACTTCATGCGCCACGCGCAATCCGGCCGCTTCACCGGCGCGCGCGAGTGCCGAACCGGACAGGGCGTAGAGGACGAGCGCGGCATCGTGCGCGCGGACGGCGGCGACGATCGCCTCCGCCGCGGCCACGTCATGCCCCGCGCGGTTGTACAGCGCGCCGTGCGGCTTGACGTGCACCAGCGGCACGCCTTCCTCCGCGGCGATGCCGGCGAGCTGCGCCAGCTGGCTGGCGACGAGGTCATGGACCGCTTCCGGCGCGAGGTCCAGCTCGCGGCGGCCGAACGCGGGCCGGTCCGCGTACCCGGGGTGCGCCCCGGCCGCCACGCCGTGTGCCGCGCACAGGCGCAACGTCGCGCGCATGGTGTCCGCGTCACCGGCGTGGCCACCGCAGGCGATGCTCGCCGAAGTCAGGTGGGGAATGATCGCGGCGTCGTCGCCGCAGCCTTCGCCCAGGTCGCAATTGAAGTCGATCCGCGCCATCGGGGTCACGTGCCGGGTCCGGGGCGAGCCTAGGCGGTGGCGCGGGGCACCGCAATCACGGCCCGCGTCCATCCCGGCGCGCGGCGATCGCCCACCGCAGCCTCGCCAGCCGCGCGCGGTGCGCGGTGGCCAACGCGCGTGCACCGGCCGCATCCACCGGTTCGAAGCGCAGCGTGTCGCCCGGCCGGGCCTGCGCCAGGCGGGCGAGGTCCGACCCGACCACCGCGCCGAGCCGCGGGTAGCCGCCGGTCGTCTGCGCGTCGGCCAGCAGCACGATCGGCTGGCCATCCGGAGGCAACTGGATGGTGCCCGGGGCGACCGGCCCGGAAATGCGGTCCACGCCATCGGTCGCCAGCGCCTCGCCGGCCAGGCGCAGGCCCTGGCGGTCGCTGCGCGGTTCCACCCGCCATGCACGCGTCGCCAGGCCGTGCACCGTCGCCGCATCGCCTGCGTCGGCCGGGACGAAGCGGATGGGCGCGTGCGCCGGCACGTCGTGCGCCGGATCGATCCACCAGGACGTCGCGCGCGGCACGTCGACGGGGGTGGGCGCCGGCGCGTCGCCCAGCACCAGCCGGTCGCCACGCTTCAGCGCACGGCCCGCCACGCCGCCGAACCCGCCGCGCAGGTCGGTCGCGCGGCTTCCAAGCATGAGGGGAACGTCGATCCCGCCCGCGAACGCGATCCACGCGCGCACGCCGGACGTCACCGCGACGAGATGGAGCAGGCCCGCGGGCAGGTCCACGGGGCGCTGCGCGGGCACGGCGTGCGCGTGGCCGCCGGCATCCTCGAAGCGGGCCTCCACCGTGCCGCCGCAGATCGCGATCCGCGTCGGTCGATGCAGGCGGAGCATCGGGCCCTGGAGCGTGGCCTCGAGCACGGCGGCACCCGGCGGGTTGCCCACCAGCCCGTTCGCCAGCGCCGCGGCGTCCGGGTCGAGCGCACCCGCGAGGCCGACGCCGAGATGCCGCCATCCGCGCCGCCCCGCATCCTGCACTGTCGTCAGCAGGCCCGGTGCGAGCACGTCGAGCACCGTGGCGCCAGGCGCCGCCACGGACACCGGGCCGTGTTGCATCGAGCTCGCTTCCGGCGGTGGCGAAGCATCCGGGTCGCCTGCGTGGTTGGCCTCGCGCGGCAGGAAACGCACGCGGTCGCCGGGCGCCAGCAACGCGGGCGGGTCGCGTGCCGGATCGAACAACCGCAATGGCGTGCGCCCCAACAGGCGCCAGCCGCCCGGGCCCTCGCGCGGGTAGATGCCGGTCTGCGCGCCGCCGATCGCCACGCTGCCCGCCGGCACGTGCGTGCGCGGCGTCGCCAGGCGCGGCAGGGCGAGCGCCGGATCCAGGCCGAGCAGATAGGGGAAGCCGGGTGCGAAACCGATCATCGCGACGGTGTAGTCGCCGGCGGCGTGGCGCGTCGCCAGGGCGTCCGGGGACAGGCCGAGTTCGGCGGCCGCGGTCGCGAGGTCCGGCCCCCCGTCGCCGCCGTAGGCCACCGGGATCTCGACCGGCCGCGGCGCGCTCCCGGCGACATCGCCGCCGCGCACCGGCAGGCGGGCGTCGAGCCACGCACCGATCGCGTCGGCATCGTCCCGCGAGGCGTCGAAGAAGACGGCCAGGCTCGCGTAGGCCGGCACCAGGTCCACCAGCCAGCCGGGCGCGTCGGCGCGGATCGCTGCCGCGAGTGCATGGACCCGCGCGTTGCACCCGGAATCGATCCGGTCACCGAGCCGCAGCAGCCAGGCGTCGTCGGCGAGGCGTTCGCGCACGGGTCCCGCGCCCCTCACGCGGCAAGCGCCTCCCGGAGCCGGCGCACGCGGTCGGCAAGCAGCTCCGGCGTGTACGGGCGCGCATCCGCCTGCCCCCACACGGGGCGCGGCCAGGCGATGTCCTCGCGGAAGCGCGCGATCACGTGCACGTGCAGTTGCGGCACGAGGTTGCCCAGCGCCCCGACATTGAGCTTGTCGGGCGAGAACGCGTCGCGGAGCGCCCGGCTGGCGCGCGCGACCTCCTCGACGAGCCGCTGCTGGAGCGGCGCGGGCAGGTCGAGCAGTTCCACCGCGCCGGCCACGCGGGGCACGAGGATCAGCCAGGGGTGGTTGGCGTCGTCCATGAGCCGCACCTCGCACAGCGGCCAGTGGTCGACGGGATGGGTGTCGTCCGCCAGCCGGGGATCGAGCTGCCAGGGTCCTTCGGTCGTCATTGCGGCGTCCCCGGGTCGAGCGCGTCGGCGAGGAAGTCGATCGTGCGGTCCCATGCGAGGCGCGCCGACGCAGGGTGGTGCACGCGCGGGTCGACGTCCCGGTTGAAGGCGTGGCCGGCGTCCGGATACACGTGGACGGTGGCGTGCGCGAGGCGGTCGCGGTGCAGGTCGATGTCTTCGACCGGGATGCTCGCGTCGCGGCCGCCGAAGTGGAGCAGCAGGGGCGCGGGCCGGCCCGCGGGGCGCTCCTCGAGGAAGGGCACGCTGCGCGCGCCGTAGTAGCCGACGGCGGGCAGCCCGAGGCGCAGGTTGCACAGCAGCGCCACGCTGCCGCCCCAGCAGAAGCCGACCACGCCGGCCCGGTGGCCCGCTTCGCGCAGCCAGCGCGCCGCCGCGCCGGCGATGTCCACCGCCGCGTCGTAGCCGAGCTCGGAGACCAGTTCCCGTCCGCGGACGACGCCGGCGTCGTCGTAGCCGAGTTCGGTGCCGGGCCGCAGCGGGTCGAACATGGCCGGGGCGAGCGCGCTGAAGCCGGCCCGGGCGAACCGGTCGGCCACCTCGCGGATGTGCGGGGTGACGCCGAAGATCTCCTGCACCACCACCACGCCGCCGCGCGCTGGGCGGTCGGGGCGGGCGTGCCAGGCGCGGACCGGGCCGCGCGGCGTGTTCAGGTCGAGCCATTCGCTCATGGTCGGTGTCCTCCGAAGGCGGCTCGGGTGGGGGGGCCGTGGGCGCGGGGCCCCTGGGGCGAATGTCCCCCGGCTACGGCCTGCGGCCTTCGCCTCCTCCTTGATTTCGCCCCAGGGGCCCCGCGCCCACGGGGCCGGGGCCATTCACTTTACGCCGCGTGCCGGCTGGTGCGGATGGCTATACTGCGCGCCCCTTCGACGTCCCCGCGGCGTGGCCGCCGGCCGCGTCGTCATCGCCATGCCCGCGACCACGCCCCCCAATCCCAAGGTCGGCTTCGTCAGCCTCGGCTGTCCGAAGGCCCTGGTGGATTCCGAGCGCATCCTCACTCAGCTGCGGGTCGAGGGCTACGACCTGGTGCCGACCTACGACGATGCGGACGTGGTGGTGGTCAACACCTGCGGCTTCATCGATTCGGCGGTGGCCGAGTCGCTGGATGCGATCGGGGAGGCGATGGCGGAGAACGGCAAGGTCATCGTGACCGGGTGCCTGGGCAAGCGTGCGGACGTGATCCGCGAGGCGCATCCGGGCGTGCTGTCGATCAGCGGTCCGCAGGACTACGCCAGCGTGATGGACGCGGTGCACGCGGCGCTGCCGCCGAAGCACGATCCCTTCGTGGACCTGGTGCCGGCGCCGCGACTGACGGGCGAGGACTACGCGTCGGGCATCAAGCTGACGCCGAAGCATTACGCGTACCTCAAGATCTCCGAGGGGTGCAACCACCGCTGCAGCTTCTGCATCATTCCGAGCATGCGCGGCGACCTGGTGTCGCGGCCGGTGGACGCGGTGCTGCGCGAGGCCGAGCGGCTGGTGCGGGGCGGCGTGCGCGAGTTGCTGGTGGTGTCGCAGGACACGTCGGCGTACGGCGTCGACCTGCGCTATGCGGAGCGCGAGTGGAGCGGCCGTGCGTACGCCACGCGGATGAAGGCGCTGTGCGAAGGGCTGTCGGAACTCGGCGTCTGGACGCGTTTGCACTACGTGTATCCGTATCCGCACGTGGACGACATCATCCCGCTGATGTCGGAGGCGGGCGTCCACGGGATGCCGAAGTTGCTGCCGTACCTGGACATTCCGTTCCAGCACGCCAGCCCGCGGATCCTCAAGCTGATGAAGCGGCCGGGCGCGGTCGAGAAGACGCTCGAGCGGGTGCAGCGCTGGCGCGCGGCGTGCCCGGAACTGACGATCCGCTCCACGTTCATCGTGGGCTTCCCGGGCGAGACGGAGGCGGAGTTCGAGGCGTTGCTCGATTTCCTCGACGAGGCGCAGCTCGACCGCGTGGGTGCATTCGCCTACTCGCCGGTCGAGGGCGCGGCGGCCAACGCGCTGCCCGACCCGGTGCCCGAGGCGGTCAAGCAGGCGCGGCTGGCGCGCTTCATGGAGCGGCAGGCCGCGATCTCGACCGCGCGCCTCGAGGCGAAGGTCGGCACGGTGCAGCGCTGCATCGTCGACGCGATCGACGGCGAGCTGGCGATCGCGCGTTCGATGGCCGACGCGCCGGAGATCGACGGCCTGGTGCAGGTGCAGGACGGCGCCGCCGCCGGCCTGGTGCCGGGCGATTTCGTCGACGTGGAGATCATGGGCAGCGACGAGCACGACCTGTTCGGCGAGGTCGCCGTCGTCGACGAACTCCCGGTCCTCGCGGGCTGACGCAACGCGCGCGTCATGCGCGTTTCACCGCGGCCGAATGCCGGACGCTGCAGGATCGACGGCTCCCCCATCCCGGAGCCGGCCATGGCCAGCACCCCCAAGCGCATCGCCATCCTCGCCACCCACGGGTTCGAGCAGTCCGAGCTGCAGAAGCCGCTCGAGACCCTGCGCGGCGCGGGCTTCCACGTCGACGTGGTCTCGCCCGAGGACGGGACCATCAAGGGCTGGAAGGGCAAGGACTGGGGCGATGAGGTGCCCGTCGACGTGTCGCTGTCCAAGGCGAAGCCGGACGACTACGACGCGTTGGTGCTCCCCGGTGGCGTGATCAATCCCGACAAGCTGCGCATGGACAAGTCAGCGGTCGAGTTCGTGCGAGGGTTCGACAAGGCGGGCAAGCCGCTGGCCGCGATCTGCCACGGCCCGTGGCTGTTGGCCGAGGCCGGCGTGGCCAAGGGCAAGGCCGTCACCTCGTGGCCGTCGATCCGCACGGACCTGGAGAACGCCGGCGGCAAGTGGCGCGACGAGGAAGTCGTGCGCGACGGCCACCTCATCACCAGCCGCAAGCCGGACGACATCCCTGCCTTCTCCCAGGCCGTCATCGACGCGCTCGGCTGAGCCGGTGCGGTTGGCGCACGGCGGCGCTCAGTCGCCGTACTCGACCGCGCCGATCACGAAGGTGGCGTCGCCGCCCGGCAACCTGACGTGCACCTCGTCGTCGACGCGGCGGCCCAGCAGGGCGCGGGCGAGCGGGGCGTCGACGCTGATCCAGCCGCGCTTCGCGTCGGTCTCGTCGGGGCCGACGATGCGGTAGCGGCGCGGTTCGCCGCCCTCGACCGGGTCCAGTTCGACGATCGCGCCGAAGAACACCTTTTCCGGGTCCGTCGGCCCCGTCTCGACGACCTTCAGCACCTGCAGGCGCTTGCCGAGGTAGCGGACCCGGCGGTCGATGCCGCCGAGCTGCTTCTTGCGGTACGTGTACTCCGCGTTTTCCGAGCGGTCGCCCTCGGCGGCGGCCGCGGCGAGCGCACGCACGACCTCGGGGCGCTGCACGCGCCACAGGTCGTCGAGTTCGGCCTTCAGGCGGTCGTGGCCCTCGCGGGTGATGACCGCCGTCGACGAGGGCGCGGGTGGCCGCCAGCGACCCACGTCAGCCGGCCGGCGCGGCCGCGGCGGGCGAGGCCGGGATGTACTCGAGCGGCGAGCCCGGCCCGATCGGCAGCCCGAAGGCCATCCAGATCGAGAACAGGATCGTCCAGCCGATCAGGAACACGATCGAGTACGGCAGCATCACCGCGATCACCGTGCCGATGCCGGCCTTGGGCTCGTAGCGCTGCAGGAAGGCGATGATCAGCGCGAAGTAGCTCATCATCGGCGAGATGATGTTGGTCACCGAGTCGCCGATGCGGTAGCCGATCTGGGTCAGCTCCGGCGAGTAGCCCAGCAGCATGAACATCGGGATGAACACCGGCGCCATCAGTGCCCACTTCGCCGACGCCGAGCCCATGAACAGGTTGGCGAACGCGCTGAGCACGATGAAGGCCGCGAACAGCACGATCCCCGGCAGCTGCAGTTCGGCCAGCAGGCCGGCGCCGTTGACCGCGAAGATCAGGCCCAGCTGGGTCCAGTTGAAGAACGCCACGAACTGCGCGGCGAAGAACACCAGCACCAGGTACACGCCGAGCGTGCTCATGCTCTGGCCCATGCCCTTGATGACGTCCTCGTCGCTCCTGATGGTCCCCGCGCCGACGCCGTAGGCCACGCCGGCGACCACGCCGTACAGGAAGATCAGCGCGACGATGCCCTGCAGGAACGGCGAGTTCAGCAGGTCGCCGGTCTCGGGGTTGCGCAGGAAACCGTCGGCGGGGACCGTGCCCCACAGCAGGAGCGCGGTGACCGCCGCCGAGGCGACCAGCGCGAACAGCAGGCCGCGCTTCTCCTCGCGGCTCATCGGCTCGATCTCGCCCTCCGCGCTCGCCTTCGGCGCGTCCGGGAAGCGGCGCGCGACGAAGCGCTCGGTCACCCACCAGCCCAGGCCGGTGACCACGAACGTCGAGACGATCATGAAGTACCAGTTCGCCGCGGGGCTGACGGTGTAGTCCGGATCGATGATCCGGGCCGCTTCCTGCGACAGGCCGGCGAGCAGCGGGTCGATCGTGCCCAGCAGCAGGTTGGCCGAGTAGCCGCCGGACACGCCCGCGAACGCCGCGGCCATGCCGAGGATCGGATGGCGGTTGGCGGCGAGGAACACCAGGCCCGCGAGCGGCACCAGCAGCACGTAGCCGATCTCGCTGGCCATGTTCGACATGACGCCCGCGAACACCATCACCGGGGTGAGCAGGTAGCGCGGCGCGGCCAGCACGAGCTGCCGCAGCGCGGCGCCGATCAGGCCGGAATGCTCGGCCACGCCGATGCCGATCAGGCTCACCAGCACGGTGCCCAATGGCGCGAAGCCGGTGAAGTTGGTGACCAGCCCGGTCAGGATCCGGTGCAGGCCCTCGATGCTCATCAGGTTGACCGGCGTGATGGTCTCGCCGGTGGTCGGGTGCTGCACCGACATCGCGAACTGCGAGGCGACCCACGACAGCACCACGACCAGCACGGCCAGGATCGCGAACAGCGTCGCCGGGTGGGGCAGGGCGTTGCCGCCGCGTTCGACGATCGACAGGAAGCGGTCCATCGCGGACGGGCGGCCCGTGGTCGGGGCGTTGGCGGGAGGCGCGGGGGGCGTCGGCGTGCTCATCGGGCGTCGGCGGTCCTGTGGCGGGGCCGTCGACGGCCCGGGGGCGCCGAGTCTAACGGGTGGTGGGGGGCGCGCCGGCGTCCCGGGTTGCGCCGCGCGCCGGCACGCGGGGTCAGCGGCTGCCGGTGATCCCGCCCAGCACGCCGCGCAGGATGCGGCGCCCGATCTGGCTGCCGATCGTGCGCGCCGCCTGCTTGGCCATCGTCTGGGCGACGCCCTGGCGCCGCTTGGTGCCCCACAGCCATTCATTGACGGTCCTGCCGAAGCCGCCTTCGCCTTCCGCGTCCCGTGCCCCGTCGCGGGCCGGCGGCGCGCCGGCCTGGCTTGCCGCGGCCTCCGCCTTCGCCGCGAGCATCTCCTCGGCCGACTCGCGATCCACGGCGGTGTCGTACTTCGCACCCACCGGGCTGCCGGCGCGCACCTGCATGCGTTCGGCCTCGGTGATCGCGCCCATGCGGCAGCGGGGCGGGGCGACGAGCGTGTGCTCGACGGGCATCGGGATGCCCTTGTCCTGCAGGGTGGACACGAGCGCCTCGCCGACGCCGAGCCTGCCGATCGTGGCCGCGACGTCGAGCCCCGGATTCGGCACGAAGGTCTCGGCCGCCGTCCGCACCGCCTTCTGGTCGCGCGGTGTGTAGGCGCGCAACGCGTGCTGGAAGCGGTTGCCGAGCTGGCCGAGGATGTCGTCGGGCACGTCGTCCGGGAACTGCGAGCAGAAATACACGCCCACGCCCTTGGAACGGATGATCCGCACCACCTGCTCGACGCGCTGGACCAGGGCAGGCGGCGCGTCGTCGAACAGCAGGTGCGCCTCGTCGAACACGAACACCAGCTTCGGCTTGTCCAAGTCGCCCACTTCCGGCAACCGCTCGAACAGCTCCGACAGCAGCCACAACAGGAAGCTGGAGTACAGGCGCGGCCGCAGAACCAGCTGGTCCGCCGCCAGGATGTTGACCACGCCGCGGCCGTCGTGGGTGGTGCGCATGAGGTCGTGCAGGTCGAGCGCGGGCTCGCCGAAGAACTGCGCGCCGCCGTCCGACTCCAGGCGCAGCAGGGCCCGCTGGATCGCGCCGATCGAGGGGGTGCTGACCAGCCCGTACTGCGTGGACACGGCCTTGCGCTCCTCGGCCACGAGGTTGAGCAGTGCGCGCAGGTCGTCCAGGTCGAGCAGCAGCAGGCCGCGGTCGTCGGCCAGCCGGAACACGATGTCCATCACGCCCGACTGGGTGTCGTTGAGTTCGAGGATGCGCGAGAGCAGCGCGGGCCCCATCTCGCTGACCGTCGTGCGCACCGGGTGGCCGAGCTTGCCGAACAGGTCCCAGAAGACCGTCGGGTTGCCTTCGGGGACGTGGCCGTCGAGCCCGATCGCGGCGACGCGTTCGTCGATCTTCCCGTTCGGCGTGCCGGGCACCGCCAGGCCCGCCACGTCGCCCTTCACGTCGGCGAGGAACACCGGCACGCCGAGGCGCGAGAACCCCTCCGCGAGCACCATCAGCGTCACCGTCTTGCCGGTGCCCGTGGCACCGGCGACCAGGCCATGGCGGTTGCCGTAGCGCGGCTGGAGGTGGACCTGCCGGCCTTCGCCGGCGCCGGGCGGGAGCGACTTGCCGATGACGATGGGGTCCATGCGGGTTCCGGTCGGGACGGTCCGGCGATTCTAGCCACGGGCCACGGCCACGCGGCGCGGCCTCGCGACCGGCCCGCCGGGCGATGAACGGGGCGACGCGTGGTGGTTGAACCGCGCGCGAACCGGGGCCTAACCTGCGCGTCCCCCCGTCGAACGACCTTGCGATGCATTCGAACCGTCCCGTCGCCCCGATCCTGGCCGCCGCGATCGCCGCGGTCCTGTTCCTCGCCGGCGCGGACGCGCTCGCGCAATCCCGGCAGCAGCGTGCCGCCGATGCGCTGCAGGCGCGCATGGCCGCGGCGGAACAGCGCTACCGCGACGCCCTGGTCCGGATCGGCAACAGCGACCCCGGTGGCCAGGCAGAAGCCGACGCGGCGCTGGAGGACATGGAGGACGTCATCGTCGCGTGCGGGCGCCAGCGTGGCTGCCATCCCGCCGACATGCTCGCGACCCTGAAGGGCCTGCTGAAGGAGCGTGCCGACGCGCACGGCGCGCCCCTGGCCGAGGCCGATGCGACGCACGATCCATCCGACCCGGATCCGGACCACGCCGCGCCTTCGGTCGACCCGCGCGAGGCGGCGCGCGCCACCGGGCTGCTGGCCGACGGCCACCGGTTCGACGACCTGGTGGCGATGAATCCCGCCGTGCAGGCCGGCATCCGCCGCTGGCTGACCGACATGCGCCCGGCGCTGATGGACAGCTACGAGAACTACCAGTACCTGCGCCCGCTCATGTGGCCCTACTACGAGCGCGCCGGGCTGCCCGAGGCCCTCCTGTTCGGGATCATGGCCAAGGAGTCGAACGGGCGCGTGCATTCGACCTCGCGCGCCGGCGCGGCTGGGCCGATGCAGTTCATGCATGCCACCGGGGTGCGCTTCGGGCTGGGGCGCGACGCCTCCGGCTTCGACACGCGCTACGACCCGCGGGCCTCCGCGCGGGCGAGCGTCGACTACCTCAACGAGCGCCTGCGCGAGCTCAACAACAGCATCGAACTGGCCCTGGCCGGCTACAACGGCGGCGAGGGCCGCGCGCGGCGCGCGTTCCAGGACAGCGGCGGCCGCGGCTTCTGGGAAGCCCAGGTCCACGGCGCGTTCCCGCCCGAAACCCAGGACTACGTGCCGATGGTGATCGCGGCGGCCTGGCTGTACCTGCATCCCCGCCAGTACGGCATCGACTTCCCCGAGGTCGACGCGCGGCCCGCGAAGCTGCGCCTGGAGCGTCCCGCGTCGATCTACGCGCTCACGATCTGCCTGGGCAACAACGGCACGCGCGACGGCTACATGCGCGTGCTGCGGAACCTCAATCCGAAGTACCAGGCCGACACCTACCTGCCTGCGGGCGCCACCCTGGACGCGACCGTCGACATCGCGCGCGCCTACGAGCGCTGGTGCGACCGTGGTCCGCGCGCCGATCTCGCGCAGCAGCTCGTGAGCGCGATCCCCGAGCACGCGATCGTGCGCGGGAGCGCGCCGTTGCCCGCCGGCCGGAACGTGGCGGCGCCCGTCGCCGTGCAGGCGCCTGCCCGCCGCTACACCGTCCAGCGCGGCGAGACGCTGCACACCGTGGCGCGCAAGTTCGAGTGCGAGATGGCGGAGCTGGCGCGCGCGAACGGACTGGCGCCCCCGCGCTACGACATCGCGCCCGGGCAGTCCCTCGAGCTACGCGGCTGCGAAGGCTGAGCCGCGCCGCGGCGGCGCGGGCAGCCGCGTCGCCAGCCGCTCGCCGAGCCGGACCGGGGCCTGCGCCGCCAGCTCGGGGGCGAGTGCCGCGGCCCCCGCGGGCAGCAGCACGATCACGGTGGAGCCGTAGTTGAAGCGCGCCATCTCGTCGAAGCGGTCGAGCACGACGTCGCGGTCGCGCCAGTCCTTCACGACCACGCCGCTGCCATAGGGCGGGATCTCCACGCCGCTCCAGACGGTCTCCACGCCCGAGACCAGCATCGCGCCGACCATGACCACCGCCATCGGGCCGAAGTCGCAGTCGAAGTGGCAGACGAGGCGCTCGTTACGCGCGAACAGCCGCGACACCGCGCCGACCGCGTCCGGCCCCACCGAGAACAGGCGCCCGGGCACGTGCACGGTTTCGCGCAGCTTGCCCGCCCACGGCATGTGGACGCGGTGGTAGTCGCGCGGCGACAGGTACACGGTGGCGTAGCGGCCGCCCTCGAACGCATCGGCCATGCCCGCGTCGGCGAGGAGCTGCGCGGTGGTGAAGCCCCGGCCCTTGGCCTGGAAGATGTGGCCGCGCTCGGCGTGCTGCACCCGCGCGTCCGCCCGTCCGATCGGGCCGCACTCGCTGATCCGCCCGTCCGCGGGCATCAACAGCGCCAGCGGATCCGGATCCGGCGTGCGCGCGCCCGGGCGCAGGGCGCGGGTGAAGAAGGCATTGAAGCTGGGATACGCGGTCGGGTCCGGCTCGGCGGCCTCCGACAGGTCGACGTCGAAGTGCGACACGACCGTGTCGATCAGCCTCTGCTTGACTCCCGGGCGGGTGGAGTAGGCCAGCTTGCGCGCACCCCAGGACAGCAGGCGGTGCGGCAGGAGGCGGGTGAGTTGCGTACCGAGGCTCACCCGCCGGCCCCGGTCAGCGCGCGCAGGTCGGCGGCGATCGCGGCCGGGTCGAACGGCGGTCGCAGCAGGCCGGCCATCCGGCCCTGCGGGTCGAGCACCGCGAGCGTGGCGGAGTGGTCGACGCTGTACTGGTCGGCGGGCACGCCGTCGGGCGGCGGCACCTTCATGAACACCATGCCCAGGGCGGTGGCGAGGTCCTCGAGCATCGGTACCGGCCCGGTCGCGGCCAGCGTGTCGGCATGGAAGTGATGCGCGTACTCCCCGATCTTCGCCGGCGTGTCGCGTTCCGGATCCACCGAGACGAACAGGATCCGCGGCCGGATCGACGCGGGCATGTCCTCCCAGCGCTTCTGCGCCTGGGCCATCTGCGCGAGCGTCATCGGGCAGACGTCCGGGCAGTGTGTGAAGCCCAGGAACACCACCGTCCACTGCCCGCGCAGTTCGCCGGGCACCAGGCGGGTGCCGTCGGACTGGGCGAGGTCGAAGTCGGGCAGCGGCCGGGGCGCGGGCAACAGGCGCACGGCCTGGAGCGCAGGCCCGGGCGACGGGGCGGGGGCGAAGAAACGCTGCCCGGCGAGCAGCCCGATGCCGGCCGCCAGTGCGACGACGAGGACGATGAGCGTGGTGCGGTTGAACATGGCGGTGGATGATACCGGCCCGCGGGCGCCACCTATAGGCGCACCTATAATTGCGGCCCCTCCGACGACGGGCGCTCGCCATGGGCCAGGCCGCCACCACAGGAATCGACATGGGCGCCGCCGACGAGCTGCGCACCATCGTCGACCTGATCCGCTACGGCGCGAGCCGCTTCTCGGCCGCCGGGCTGACCTTCGGCCACAGCCACGACAACGCCGTGGACGAGGCGACGTGGCTGGTCCTGCACGCACTCCACCTGCCGCACGACCTCGGGCCGGCCTACGGCCAGGCGCGGGTCACGCGCGCCGAGCGCGAAGCGGTGCTGGCGCTGTTCGCACGCCGCATCGACGAGCGCATCCCGGCGGCGTACCTGACGGGCGAAGCCTGGTTCGCGGGACTGTCGTTCAAGTCCGATCCGCGCGCGCTCGTGCCGCGTTCGCCCATCGCCGAGCTGATCGAAGCCGGCTTCGAGCCGTGGCTGGGCGGCCGCGACGTCCAGCGCGCGCTCGACCTGTGCACCGGCTCGGGCTGCATCGCCATCGCGATGGGCCATTACAACCCGGACTGGGACGTGGTCGGCGCCGACATCGACGAGGCCGCGCTCTCGCTGGCGACCGAGAACAAGGCGCGCCTGCACGCCCACAACGTCGACCTGCGCAAGTCCGACCTGTTCGCCGGCCTCGACGGCGAGGTCTTCGACCTCATCGTCACCAACCCGCCGTACGTCACCCATGACGAGACCGACGCGCTGCCGCCGGAGTATTCGCACGAACCCGAACTCGGCCTGCGCGCCGGCGAGGACGGCCTGGACCTCGCGCTGCGCATCCTCCGCGACGCGCCGGCGCACCTGTCCGGGGACGGCCTGCTCATCTGCGAGGTCGGCGAGTCCGAGCACGCCCTGGCGCGCCTGCTGCCCGAACTGCCCATGGCCTGGGTGGAGTTCAAGGTCGGCCAGATGGGCATCTTCGTGGTCGAGCGCACCGACCTCGTCGAACACCACGACCGCATCCGCGCCCTGGCGGACGCCCGCGAACGCAAGCACTAGCGGCGACCCCAGCCTCTGCTTTTGATCTTCGTCCGGCAGCCACACGCGATCCGGCGGAGGACGTCCCGGCACCCCTGCACGGGACCGTTCGCGACAAGGATGTCGCGACCGAGCCCCCATGGATGGGTTCACGGCGTGTCCCGTGCAGGGGTGCCGGGACGGCCTTCGCAGCCCTGAACCTTGAAGGCTGGCTTTTCGCGGGCGAGCCCGGTGGGCCTCGCCTTCACGGGACACGCCGCAAGTACGTCCCTGTAGGCTCATTGGCGACATCCATGTCGCCAACGGTCCCGCGAAGGCGAGGCCCACCGGGCTCCCACGCATCGCGGTGACTGGAACGAAGAGCGGAAAAGCTGGCTGGAGAGAGCGGATGGCTGGGAACACCTTCGGGACACTGCTGGCGGTGACGACCTTCGGGGAGAGCCACGGGCCGGCGATCGGCTGCGTGGTGGACGGGTGCCCCCCGGGCCTGGACCTCTCGCCCGCGGACTTCGAGTCAGACCTCGCGCGGCGCGCGACCGGGAAGACCCGGCACACCTCGCAGCGTCGCGAGGACGATGCCGTCGAGATCCTTTCCGGCGTGTACGAAGGCAGGACGACCGGGACCCCGATCGCGCTGCTGGTGCGGAACACCGACGCGCGCAGCAAGGACTACGACGCCATCGCCCGGCAGTTCCGGCCCGGGCACGCGGACTACACCTACTGGCACAAGTACGGCATCCGGGATCCGCGGGGCGGCGGGCGCAGTTCGGCGCGCGAGACCACGATGCGCGTCGCCGCGGGCGTGATCGCGAAGAAGTGGCTGGCCGAACGGTTCGGCGTCCGGGTGCGCGGCTACGTCGGGCAG
Source organism: Luteimonas pelagia (assembly GCF_054776035.1). Taxonomy (NCBI): domain Bacteria; kingdom Pseudomonadati; phylum Pseudomonadota; class Gammaproteobacteria; order Lysobacterales; family Lysobacteraceae; genus Luteimonas; species Luteimonas pelagia. The sequence goes on from NZ_BAAHCG010000002.1 coordinate 511,131, forward strand.
GTCGGCGACCGGGTGCCCGGGGCGCTCGACTGGGATGCGGTCGAGGGGAATCCGTTCTTCTGGCCCGATGCATCCCAGGTGGGCGCGCTCGAGGACTACATGGACGCGCTGCGGAAGTCGGGTGACTCCGTGGGTGCGCGGATCGAGGTCGTGGCCGACGGCGTGCCGCCGGGCTGGGGCGAGCCGGTGTACGGCAAGCTCGACGCCGGGATCGCCGCCGCCATAATGTCGATCAACGCCGTCAAGGCGGTGGGGATCGGCGACGGCTTCGACGCCGTGGCGGCGAAGGGCAGCGCGCACCGGGACGAGATGACCCCGGACGGGTTCCTGTCCAACCACGCCGGCGGCGTCCTCGGCGGGATCTCGACCGGGCAGGCGGTGACCGCGTCGGTGGCGTTCAAGCCGACCTCGAGCCTGCGGCTGCCGGGGCGGGGCGTGGACCTGGACGGCAACGCCGTCGAGGTCGTGACCACCGGCCGGCACGACCCGTGCGTCGGCCTGCGCGCGGTCCCGATCTGCGAGGCGATGCTGGCGCTGGTGCTCATGGACCACGCGCTGCGGCACCGGGCGCAGTGCGGGGACGTCGGCGGGGTCGCCCCGAGGATCCCCGGCGCGGTCGACGACACGCGCTGAAGGTCGCGCCAAGCGATAATGCGCGTCCTCGCGCGGGCATTGCGCCGGCGCGGACAGCGGATCACGGAGCACCATGGGCAAGGCGTTGAAGGTCGCGGTGGTGGGCGCCACCGGCGCGGTGGGCGAGGCGATGCTGGCGACCCTGGCAGAGCGCCGCTTCCCGCATGGCGAGATCGTCGCCCTGGCGAGCGAGCGTTCGGCGGGCGAGGGCGTGGCCTTCGGCGACGACGAGGTCATGGTCCGCGACCTGGCCACGTTCGACCCGACGGGCGTCGACATCGCGCTGTTCTCCGCCGGCGCCGACGTCTCCCGCGAGCATGCGCCGCGGTTCGCCGCCGCGGGCGCGGTGGTGATCGACAACTCCTCGGCGTTCCGCGCCGACCCGGACGTGCCGCTGGTCGTGAGCGAGGTGAACCCGGAGGCGATCGCCCGGCGGCCGCGCGGGATCATCGCCAACCCCAACTGCTCGACGATGCAGCTGATGGTGGCGCTGGCGCCCCTGCACCGCGAGGCGGGGATCGAGCGGATCAACGTGGCGACCTACCAGTCGGTCTCGGGGACGGGCCGCCGTGCGCTCGAGGAACTCGGGCGCCAGACCGCCGCCCTGCTCAATTTTCAGTCGGCCGAGCCTTCCGTGTATCCGGTGCAGATCGCATTCAACGTGATCCCGCACGGCGGCGATTTCCTGGACAACGGCTACACCGGCGAGGAGATGAAGCTGGTGGACGAGAGCCGGAAGATCCTCGGCGAGCCGTCGCTTCGGGTGAACGCGACCGTGGTGCGCGTGCCGGTGTTCTACGGGCATTCGGAAGCCGTCGCGATCGAGACCCGCGACAAGCTCACCGCGCAGCGCGCGACCGAACTGCTGCGCGCCGCGCCGGGCGTGGAAGTGGTCGACGAGCGCAGGCCGGGCGGTTATCCGACCCCGGTGACGCACGCCTCCGGCCGCGACCCGGTGTTCGTCGGGCGCATCCGGGAGGACCTCTCCCACCCGCGCGGACTCAACCTGTGGATCGTCGCCGACAACATCCGCAAGGGCGCCGCGCTGAACGCGGTGCAGATCGCCGAGCGGGTGGCCGAAGGACGCTGACGCCGCGCCGAGCGTTGCGCATCGGCGCCGCGCGCGGCTAGAGTCGCGGCCGACGGGCAGGCGTCCGATGCCGTGGGGAATGGCGTGGACAAGGGGATGACAGCCGACAGGCGGGGTGGCCGCGCGCGGTCGACGAAGGCATGGGTGCCGCGCGTCGCGTGGCCGATCGCGCTGGCGCTGGCCGCGGTGCACGTGCCCGCGCATGCGCTCGGGCTCGGCCAGATCCAGGTGCGTTCCGGCCCGGGGGAACCGCTGCTGGCGGAAATCCCGATCATCAGCAGCGACCCGCGCGAACTGCAGCAGGTGCAGGCGCGGATGGCGTCGCCCGACACGTTCCGCCGGATCGGCCTGCAACCGCCGGGTGGCGACGTCTCCAGCCTCCAGTTCTCGGTCGCGCTCGACGCGCGCGGCAATCCGGTCGTGCGCGTGACCACCGCCGCGCCGGTCCGGCAGCCGATGCTGACCTTCCTGGTCGAGGTCGACTGGGGGCAGGGCCGGCTGGTGCGCGAGTATTCCGCGCTGGTCGACGTGCCCGACAGCGCGGCGGCGGTCGCCGCGGCGCCGGTGCAGGCACCGGTCGTGGCGCCGTCGAACACCGTGGTGCGCACGCTGCCCGAGCCGCCGGCCGCGGCCGAACCGCAGCCCGCGCCCGTGCCGGAACCCGTCGCCGGGCCGCCCGGCCCGGCTGCGGACGTCGCCGACGCGACCCCCGCGACGCCGCCATCGCCGCGGCCCGTGCCCGCGCCAAGGCCCGAGCCGCCGCCGCCGGCGCCCGCGCCGATCGCATCGCCGGCAGCCGTCCGGTCCGGCGCGTCCGCATCCGCATCCGTCGCATCCGCCACGCCGACGCAGTTCACGGTCGCGGCGGGCCAGACGCTCTCGGGCATCGTCGGTGGTCTCGACCTGTCGGGCGCCAGCTTCAACCAGGCGATGGTCGCGCTCCAACGCGCCAATCCCGGGGCGTTCATCGACGACAACATCAACCTGCTGCGCGCCGGCGCGATCCTGCGCATGCCGGACCGGGCGGCGATGGCCGGCATCGGCCGCGCCGAAGCCGACGCCCTCGTGCGCGAACAGGTCCGTGCCTGGCGCACGCTGCGCACGCCGCAGCCACAGCCGGCGGTCGCCACTGCGGCGGCCGGCGAGGCCGCGCAGGCCGGGCCGGGCACCGATGCCGCCGCGCCGGTCGCCGACGCGCGCCTGGAGATCGTGCCGCCGGGAGGCGGCGAGGGTGGCGGGACCACATCCGGCACGCGTGCCGGGGGCGAGGGCGAGATGCTGCGCACGCAACTGCAACAGACACGCGAGGAACTGGCCGCGCGCGACGCGGAACTGGCCGAACTCCAGTCCCGCGTGGACGAACTCGAAGCCCTGCGCGCGGACCAGCAGAAGCTGATCGCGCTCAAGGACAGCGAACTGGCCGCGGCGCAGGCCCGCCTGGGCGGGACGGATGCCGCTGCGGCACCGCCGGGGGCGCCGGCGGGCCAGGCGTCGACCGCCCCCGCGTCCGCGATGGACGGATTGCCCTGGCTGCTCGGCGGCGCGGTGCTGCTGGTGGTCGCCGGCCTCGCCTGGGTGCTCTCGCGCCGGCGCCGGCCGCAGGCGCCGCGCCACGACCGGCGGGGCTACGACACCGCCACGCTGGCCGCGGGCATGGGCGCCGCGCGTGCCGGGACGGACGCGAGGGATGGCCTCGACGATGCCGTCGCCGGCAAGGTGGACCTCGACGGGGACGGCGACGGAGACGCGGCGCCGAGCTTCTCGACCGCGGCGCGCGCCGGGCGCGCGGCGGGTGCGACGGTCGGCACGGGCGCCACGCCGACCTGGCACACGGGCCGTGGCGAAGGCGGTTCGATGGTCGACGCCCCCGAGCTGGATCCGCGGGTGGACGCCGCGCGTGTTCCGGCCTCCGGTAAGGAGGGGCTCGCGCTCGCCCGCGCCTACATGGAACTCGGTGACGGCGACGGCGCGCGCACCCTGCTGCGCGAGGTGCTGGACGGCCGCGACCCCGCCGCGCGCGACGAGGCCGCGCGGCTCCTGCGCGAGCTGGAGTGAGGCCCTCCCGTCCGGGCATGCGCTACGCGATCGGCGTCGAATACGACGGCAGCGGCTACCAGGGCTGGCAGCGGCTGAGCGCGCCCGGCACCCCGGGGCCGCGCACCGTGCAGGCGGACGTCGAGGCGGCGTTGTCCTACGTGGCCGACGCGCCCGTGGCCACGGTCTGCGCGGGCCGCACGGACGCCGGCGTGCATGCGACCTGCCAGGTCGCGCACTTCGACAGCGACGCGGCGCGCGATCCGCGGGGCTGGACGCTCGGCGTGAGCGGCCGGCTTCCGCCGCCGGTGTGCGTTCACTGGTGTGTGCCCGTGGCCGACGATTTCCATGCCCGTTTCTCCGCCCGTGCGCGGCGCTACCGGTACAGGATCCTGAACAGGTCCGTCCGCCCTGCGCTGTACCGCAACACGCTCGCGTGGGAGCGTCGCCCGCTGGACGCCGACGCGATGCACCGCGCCGCGCAGGCGCTGCTGGGGGAGAACGACTTCTCCGCGTTCCGCACCGTGCATTGCCAGGCGCCGCACGCGCGCCGGGACCTGCAGGCGGTCTCGGTCCGGCGCGATGGCGACGTGGTCGAGATCCAGGTCCAGGCGAACGCCTTCCTGCACCACATGGTGCGCAACATCGTCGGTTCGCTCCTGCCCATCGGGAAGGGCGACCGGCCCGAGGACTGGATGGCCGAGCTGCTGGCCGGTCGGGATCGCACGCGCGCGGGCGTCACCGCGCCGCCGCAGGGCCTCGTGTTCGCGGGGCCGCTTTACCCGGCAGAATGGGGATTGCCAGAGGAGGTGAGCCTGTGAACCGCACGCTGTTCCGCACCCGGGTGAAGTTCTGCGGCATGACGCGACCCGGCGACGTCCGCCTGGCGAGCGAACTGGGCGTGGACGCGGTCGGCTTCGTGTTCGCCGCCCGCAGCCAGCGCCGGGTGACGCCGGCGGAGGCCCGCACCATGCGCAACGCGCTGGGTCCGCTGGTCGACGCGGTGACGGTGTTCCAGGACAACACGGCGGAGGAAGTGCGCGAGGCCATCCGCCAGGTGCGGCCGACGATGCTGCAGTTCCACGGCAGCGAGGACGACGCGTTCTGCCGCAGCTTCGGGCTTCCCTACCTCAGGGCGGTGTCGGTGAAGGCCGTGGGCAATGGCGATGGCAACGGCGGCGCGGACGCGAGCGCCGGCGAATCGCTGGTGCTGCGCTTCCCGTCGGCCGCCGGGTTCCTGTTCGACTCGCACGCGCCCGGCGAACCGGGCGGCACCGGCGAGACCTTCGCCTGGTCGCGGCTTCCGACCGGCCTCACGCGGCCGTTCGTGCTCGCCGGTGGGCTGCACGCGGACAACGTGTTCGACGCCATCGTCGCCACCCTGCCCTGGGGCGTGGACGTGTCATCCGGCATCGAAACCGAGCCGGGCGTCAAGGACGGCGACCGCATGCGCCGCTTCGTCGCCGAGGTCCGCCGCGCCGACTGCCACGAATAGCGCGGGTAGGGCGAGTGTTCGCCTACACTGTTCCGCCGCACCGCGGCCGCGACGGTCGCCCACGCGCCGATGGACCCCGACGCGATCCAAGACTTCCATGCCTGGCCCGATGACGCGGGCCGGTTCGGCCGACACGGCGGCCGCTTCGTGTCCGAGACGCTGGTCGGGCCGTTGCAGGCGCTCGCAAAGGCGTACGACACGGCGCGCGCAGACCCCGCGTTCGTGGCCGCGTTCGACGCCGACCTCGCCGACTACGTCGGCCGCCCGAGCCCGCTGTACTTCGCCGAGCGCCTGACGCGCGACGTCGGCGGCGCGCGCATCCTGCTCAAGCGCGAGGACCTGAACCACACCGGCGCGCACAAGATCAACAACACCATCGGCCAGGCGCTGCTCGCCAGCCGCATGGGCAAGCGCCGGATCATCGCCGAGACCGGCGCCGGCCAGCACGGCGTGGCCAGCGCGACGGTCGCCGCGCGCTTGGGGCTGGAATGCGTGGTCTACATGGGCGCCACCGACATCGAGCGCCAGAAGATCAACGTGTACCGGATGCGGCTGCTGGGCGCGCGCGTGGTGCCGGTCGAAAGCGGTTCGGCCACGCTCAAGGACGCGCTCAACGAAGCGATGCGCGACTGGGTGACGAACGTGGACGACACGTTCTACATCATCGGGACCGTCGCCGGTCCCGACCCGTACCCGCGGATGGTCCGCGACTTCAACGCGGTGGTCGGCCGCGAGGCGCGCGCGCAGGTGCTGCAGCGCCACGGACGGCTGCCGGACGTGGTGACCGCATGCGTCGGCGGTGGCAGCAACGCGATCGGCATCTTCCATGCCTTCCTCAACGACCGCGAGGTGCGCCTGGTGGGCGCCGAGGCGGCGGGCGAGGGGCTCGACACCGGCCGGCACGCCGCGTCGCTGGCGGCCGGCCGACCCGGCGTGCTCCACGGCAACCGCACCTACGTGCTGTGCGACGACGACGGGCAGATCGTGGAGACGCATTCGGTGTCCGCCGGCCTGGACTACCCGGGCGTCGGGCCCGAGCACGCGTTCCTGAAGGACGCCGGCCGCGCCGAGTACGTGGGCGTGACCGACGACCAGGCGCTGGCCGCGTTCCACCGGCTGGCCCGCACGGAGGGCATCCTGCCCGCGCTCGAGTCCAGCCACGCGATCGCCCAGGCGATCGAACTCGCGCGCGACCTGCCGTCCGACGGACTGGTGCTGTGCAACCTCTCGGGCCGGGGCGACAAGGACGTGCACACCGTCGCCGCGCGCGAAGGACTCCCGCTGTGAGCGCAGCCCCGGGCCGACTGGAGGCCTGCTTCGCGCGGCTCGCCCGCGACGGGCGCAAGGCGCTCGTTCCCTTCATCACCGCCGGCGACCCCTCGACCGGCGCCACGGTCCCCGTGATGCAGGCGCTCGTCGCGGCCGGCGCCGACGTGATCGAGCTGGGCGTGCCGTTCTCCGACCCGATGGCGGACGGGCCCGTCATCCAGCGCAGCTCCGAGCGCGCGCTCGCGCGCGGCACCGGGATGGACGCCGTGTTCGGGATGGTGCGTCGGTTCCGCGAGGATGACGCGGCGACACCGGTGGTGCTGATGGGCTACCTCAACCCGGTCGAGGTGCGTGGACCGGACGCCTTCGCGCGCGCCGCCGTGGCGGCGGGCGTGGACGGCGTCCTGCTGGTGGACCTGCCCCCGGAGGAGGCCGGCCCGTTCCGCGACGCGTTCACGGCCGCCGGGCTGGCGCTGGTGCCGCTCGTGGCGCCGACCACCGACGCGGACCGGCTCGCGCGGATCTGCCGCGAGGCGGCCGGGTACGTCTACGCGGTCAGCTATGCGGGCGTGACCGGCGCGGACCGCCTCGACACCGGCGCCGCAAGCGCACGTCTCGAGGCGATCCGGGCTGTCGCCCGCGTGCCCGTGCTGGCGGGGTTCGGCATCCGCGACGCGGCGGGGGCGGCGGCGATGGCGCGGGGCGCGGACGGCGTCGTCGTGGGCAGCGCGCTGGTCGCGCGCCTCGCCGATGCCGCGGAGCCCGCCGACGCCGCCCGCCGGGCGACCGCGTTCCTGGCCCCGCTGCGCGCGGCGCTCGATGCCGAGCGGGACCGGGCCGGCTGAGCAGGCGCACCCCGCCGACGCGCGCGGGATCACGTGGGGATTACACTGTCCGACTTCCACGCGGCGGCTGAACCTGAACGCATGAGCTGGCTGAAGAAACTCACTCCCTCGCGCATCCGGACCGAGACCGCCCAGGCCGGCCGCAAGCGCAGCGTGCCCGAAGGGCTCTGGGAGAAGTGCGACAAGTGCGGCGCGGTGCTGTACCGCCCGGAGCTCGAGGAGAACCTCGAGGTCTGCCCGAAGTGCGCCCACCACATGGCCATCCGCGGCCGGGTGCGCCTGCGCCGGCTGTTCGACGCCGACGGCACGGCCGAGATCGCCGGCGAGCTCGGCCCGACGGACGTGCTGAAGTTCAAGGACCAGAAGCGCTACGCCGACCGCATCAAGACCGTGCAGAAGTCGACCGGCGAGCGCGACGCGCTGGTGGCGATGGAGGGCACGCTGAAGGGCCGCCCGCTCGTGGCCTGCGCCTTCGATTTCGCCTTCATGGGCGGCTCGATGGGCTCGGTGGTGGGCGAGCGCTTCGCGCGCGCCGGCGAACGCGCGCTTGAGCTCGGCTGCCCGCTGGTCTGCTTTTCGGCGACCGGCGGCGCGCGCATGCAGGAAAGCCTGTTCTCGCTGATGCAGATGGCCAAGACGTCGGCCGTGCTGGCGCGACTGCGCGCGGCGGGCCTGCCGTACATCTCGGTCATGACCCACCCGACGACCGGCGGCGTGTCCGCCTCGCTGGCGATGCTGGGCGACGTGAACATCGGCGAGCCCGGCGCGCTGATCGGCTTCGCGGGCCCGCGCGTGATCGAGCAGACCGTGCGCGAGACGCTGCCGGAAGGCTTCCAGCGCAGCGAGTTCCTGCTCGACCACGGCGCGATCGACCAGATCTGCGACCGGCGGGAGCTGCGCGACCGGCTCGCGTCGCTGCTCGCCCTGATGATGCGCCAGCCGGTGCCGGCCGAGGACGAGGTGCTGGCGTGAGCCGGCGCTGGTTCGGCACCGACGGCATCCGCGGCCGCGTCGGCGAGGCACCGATCTCCGCGGACTTCATGCTGCGCCTGGGCAACGCCTACGGCCATGCGTTGCGCGCCGCGCGGGGCGGGGCGGGCGACGACTGGCGCAAGCCGATGGTGATCATCGGCAAGGACACGCGGATCTCGAACTACATGTTCGAGGCGGCGCTGGAGGCCGGCCTGGTCGCGGCCGGCGTCGACGTGCAGCTGATGGGCCCGATGCCGACGCCCGCCGTCGCCCACCTCACGCGCTCGTTGCGCGCCGACGGCGGGATCGTGATCTCCGCCTCGCACAACCCGCACCACGACAACGGCATCAAGTTCTTCTCCGCCGAGGGCGAGAAGCTCGACGACGCGACCGAGGCCGGCATCGAGGCGGCGCTTGAGGAACCCTTCCGGACCGTCGCGTCCGAGCACCTCGGCAAGGCGGTGCGCACGCGCGACGCGGTGGGCCGGTACGTGGAGGCCTGCAAGAACGCGGTGCCGCGCGGTTTCGACCTCGGCGGCCTGCGCATCGTCGTGGACTGCGCGAACGGCGCCACCTACCAGATCGGCCCGCTGGTGCTTCGCGAGCTCGGCGCGCAGGTGGAGGTGATCGGCGCCGATCCGAACGGGCTGAACATCAACGACGGGGTGGGCTCGACCCATCCTGGCGCGCTCGCCGCGCGCGTGCGCGAAACCGGCGCCAGCCTGGGCATCGCGTTCGACGGCGACGGCGACCGCGTGCTGTTCGTCGACGGCGAGGGCACGGTGCGCGACGGCGACGACCTGCTGTACGTGCTGGCCTGCGACTGGCAGGACACCGGGCGCCTGCAGGGCCCCGTGGTGGGCACGCTGATGACCAACTACGGTTTCGAGCAGGCACTCGCGGGGCGTGGCATCGGCTTCGTCCGCGCGAAGGTGGGCGACCGCCACGTGCACCAGGCCCTGCTGGAGCACGGCGGCATCCTGGGCGGCGAGGCGTCCGGCCACCTGCTGTGCCTGGACCGCGCCGGCACCGGCGACGGCATCATGAGCGCGCTGCAGGTACTCGAGGTGCTGCAGCGACGGGGCGCGACGCTCGCGTCGCTGGCGGCGGGCCTGTCCAAGCTGCCGCAGCGCACCGAGAACGTGCGCCTCGCCAATGGCGCGGCGCCGATCGACGATCCGCGCGTGCAATCGGCGCTCGACGCCGCGCGCCGCGCGGTCGACGGCCGCGGGCGTGCGTTCCTGCGGCCGTCGGGCACCGAACCCGTCGTGCGCGTCACCGTCGAGGCGGACGATCCCGCCCTCGTGCAATCGACCCTGGCCACGCTGGCCGACGCCGTCCGCATCGCGGCCGGTTGACCCTCGCGCGGACCCGCGCGCCGGCGTCGACCGCGCGCGGCGCCCGGCCCGTTCCGCCCCATCGCCGCACCGAGTTCCCCCATGTCCCGACCGGCCATCCCCACCCTCGACATCCGTCGCTTCGAGAGCGACCGCGAGGCCTTCGTCGACGAGCTCGGCGCGACCTACCGCGAGTGGGGCTTTGCGGGCATCCGCGGCCACGGCATCGACCCGGCGCTGGTCGACGACGCCTACCGCGCGTTCGCCGCGTTCTTCTCGCTTCCCGAGGAGGCCAAGCGCCGGTACCACGTCCCGGGTGGCGGGGGCGCGCGCGGCTACACGCCGTTCGGCGTGGAGACGGCCAAGGGGGCCAAGCACTCCGACCTGAAGGAGTTCTGGCACATCGGCCGCGAGATACCGCGCGACTCGAAGTACGCCGGCGACATGCCGCCCAACCTCTGGCCGGACGAGGTCCCCGGGTTCCGCGAAGCGGGATACGGGCTGTACGAGGCGCTCGACGACCTGGGAGGCCGGATGCTGTCGGCGCTGGCGCTGCACATCGGCCTGCCGGCGGACTGGTTCGCCGACAAGACCGACCAGGGCAACTCGATCCTGCGCCCGATCCACTACCCGCCGATCACCGCCGACGACATCCCGAACGTGCGCGCGGGCGCGCACGAGGACATCAACCTGATCACGCTGCTGGTGGGCGCCAGCGAGGCGGGCCTGGAGGTGCGCTCGCGCAAGGGCGACTGGGTGCCGTTCACCGCCGAGGGCGACACGATCGTGGTGAACATCGGCGACATGCTCCAGCGCCTGACCAACCACGTGTATCCGTCGACCACGCACCGGGTGGTCAACCCGCAGGGCGGCAAGGCGCGCGAGCCGCGTTACTCGACGCCGTTCTTCCTGCACCCGAACCCGGATTTCCTGATCGACGTGCTGCCGTCGTGCGTCACCGCCGACAACCCGAACCGCTATCCCGAGCCGATCACCGCGCAGGGCTACCTCGAGGAGCGGCTGCGCGAGATCAAGCTCAAGTAGCGCTGACGCCACGCGGGCGGGGCGGGTATCCTTGTCGCCCCATTCGACCCGGGATTCCGCCATGCGCCGCAGGATCGTCGCCGGCAACTGGAAGCTGCACGGCGACCGCACGTTCGCCCACGAACTGCTCGACCGCATCGCCGGCGAGCCGGCGCCCGAGGGGGTCGAGCGGATCATCCTCCCGCCGCTGCCGTACCTGGGCGAGCTGGTCGAGCACTACGGGGCCCGCGGCCTGCAGTTCGGCGCGCAGGACGTGAGCGCGAACGAGAAGGGCGCCTACACCGGCGAGGTCTCCGCCGCGATGCTGGTGGACGTGGGCGCGCGCTATGGCCTGGTGGGCCACTCCGAACGCCGCGAATACCACGCCGAGGACAGCGCCACCGTCGCCCGCAAGCTGCTGGCCGCGCGCCGCGCGGGCCTGACCCCCATCCTGTGCGTGGGCGAGTCGCTGCACGAGCGCGAGGCCGGCCAGACCGAGTGGCGCCTGGAAGAGCAGCTCGGCGCCGTGTTCCAGGTTGGCGGGCCGCAGGCCTTCGAGGGCGTGATCGTGGCCTACGAGCCGGTCTGGGCGATCGGGACCGGCCGCACGGCCACCCCGGCCCAGGCCCAGGCCGTCCACGCGTTCATCCGTGGCGAGATCGCCGCGCGCGATGCTAGAATCGCCGGCTCGCTGCCGATCCTGTACGGCGGCAGCGTCAAGGCCGACAACGCCGCGACGCTGTTCGCCCAGCCGGACGTCGACGGCGGCCTCGTCGGTGGCGCGTCGCTGGTGGCCGGGGACTTCCTCGCCATCACTACGGCCGCGGCGCGCTGAGCGGTCCAATCCTTCCCGGGTTCCCCCAATGCTGTTGATCCTCAACGTCGTCTACGTGCTGCTCGCGATCGGCATGATCGCGCTGATCCTCATGCAGCGTGGCGCCGGCGCGCAGGCCGGTTCCGGCTTCGGCGCGGGCGCGTCCGCGACCGTGTTCGGCGCCACGGGCGCGTCCAATTTCCTCTCGAAGGCGACCAAGTGGCTCGCAATCGCCTTCATGCTGATCAGCCTCTTCATGGCCTGGTACGCGACGCGCAACGCGGCGCCGGTGCCGGTCTCGCAGGACCTCGGCGTGATGGGCGAGATGCCCGCCGCGCCGGCGGCACCCGCCGGCACGCAGGCGGTCCCGGCCGCCCCCGCGCCCGTGGAGGTAGTGCCCGCCGCGCCGGCGACCGAGGCCGTGCCGGCGCAGCCGGCGCCGGCGGACGCGACGGCCGTCCCGGAAGCGGGCGAGGCCCCGCCCGCGGACGCCCCGCCTGCCGACGGGGAAGGCTGAACCGCGTAGAATGTTGCACCCCGCGCGTCGCGCGGGCCGCTTGCCCAGGTGGCGGAATTGGTAGACGCACTACCTTGAGGTGGTAGCGACTTAGGTCGTGGGGGTTCGAGTCCCCCCTTGGGCACCAATCAATCGACGGGTCGCCGCCCGTGACCCCCGGCACCGGGTGCCGGGCGCGCCCACGGGCGGCGGACGAGCAACGGGCGCCCGCCGGCGGCCGCTAGCCAACGAGAACAACGCGTGCTGGCCGAATACCTGCCCACCCTGCTGTTCCTGATCGTCGCCACCGGCATCGGCATCGCGCTGCTGGTGGTGGGACGGATCCTCGGTCCCCGTCGCCCCGACGCCGCCAAGCTCTCGCCCTACGAATGCGGATTCCTCCCGTTCGAGGACGCGCGCATGCAGTTCGACGTGCGCTACTACCTGATCGCCATCCAGTTCATCGTCTTCGACCTGGAAATCATCTTCATCGTGCCGTGGGCCACGGTGTTCCGCGAACTGGGCGTGCTCGGCCTCGTCGAGATGGGCATCTTCGCCGGCATGCTGCTGCTCGGCTTCATCTACGTCTGGAAGAAGGGTGCGCTGGAATGGGAGTGATCCAGACCGTCGACCGCCTGATGCACAACCCGCTGCCCGAGGGGCGGCTGGACGACATCCTGCGCCCCGAGGGCGACAACCCGCTGCTCGAGAAGGGCTTCGTCACCACCAGCGTGGACGCGCTCTGGAACTGGGCGCGCACCGGCTCGATGTGGCCGATGACCTTCGGCCTGGCGTGCTGCGCGGTCGAGATGATGCACGCGGGCGCGGCGCGCCTGGACCTGGACCGCTACGGCGTGGTGTTCCGCCCGTCGCCGCGCCAGTCGGACGTGATGATCGTGGCGGGCACGCTGGTCAACAAGATGGCGCCGGCCCTGCGAAAGGTCTACGACCAGATGCCGGACCCGAAGTGGGTCATCTCCATGGGCAGCTGCGCCAACGGCGGCGGCTACTACCACTACTCCTACGCGGTCGTCCGCGGCTGCGACCGCATCGTGCCGGTCGACATCTACGTGCCCGGCTGCCCGCCGACCGCCGAGGCGCTGGTCTACGGCATCCTGCAGCTGCAGAAGAAGATCCGGCGCAGCGCGCAGAACCCCTTCACCGGCACGTCGCCGACCGGCGCGTCCGATCCGTCCAGCCAGCGGGCGCGCGCATGAGCCGCCGCGCAGACGAGTTCGCCGCGCAGCTGCGCGCGCACTTCGCCGGCGCGTCCGTCGAGGTCGCCGCGCCCCGGGGCGAGGTGACCCTCGAGGTCCCGGCCGCGCAGTGGCGCGCGACCTGCGAGGCGCTGCGCGACGAGTTCGGCTTCGAGCAGCTGGTCGACCTGTCGGGCGTGGACTACCTCGGCTACGGCACCGACGAGTGGGACACCGAGACGTCCTCCGAGGGCTTCTCGCGCGGCGTCGAGGGCGCGGGCCCCGGCCGCTTCGGCTTCGGCCAGGGGCCGAGCGCGGAAAGCGACGCCGGCGAAGTGCCGCTGCAGCGCGTCCCGGGGCGCCGCTTCGCGGTCGTCGCGCACCTCCTTTCCGTCCAGCACAACCGCCGCGTGCGCGTGCGCTGCTTCGCGCCGGACGACGCGCTGCCGGTCGTGGACTCGGTCGTGCCCGTGTGGGTCGGCGCCAACTGGTTCGAGCGCGAGGCGTTCGACCTGTTCGGCATCGTGTTCGCCGGGCATCCGGACCTGCGCCGGATCCTGACCGACTACGGGTTCGTCGGCCATCCGTTCCGCAAGGACTTCCCCCTGATCGGCAACGTCGAGGTGCGCTACGACCCCGAGCGCCAGCGCGTGGTGTACGAGCCGGTGACCTCGGTGGAGCCGCGCGTGCTGGTGCCGCGCGTGATCCGCGACGACGCCCGCTACGGCACGGCCGCGGGCGAGGAACTGGACCTGCGCCGGGGCGACGCGGGTGGTCGCGTCGCCGCGCGATCCTCTGGCCGCCCGGGAGATGGCGCATGAGCACGCCCGCCGCCCCCGCCGCCGCGATGCCGCTGGTGAACACGTCCGGCCTGGCCAACCCGGCCGAAATCCGCAACTACACGCTGAACTTCGGCCCGCAGCACCCGGCCGCGCACGGCGTGCTGCGCCTGATCCTGGAGATGGACGGCGAAACGGTGGTCCGCGCCGACCCGCACGTCGGCCTGCTCCACCGCGGCACCGAGAAGCTCGCCGAGTCCAAGCCGTTCAACCAGTCGATCGGCTACATGGACCGGCTCGACTACGTGTCGATGATGTGCAACGAGCACGCCTACGTGCGCGCCATCGAGACGCTGATGGGGATCGAGGCGCCCGAGCGCGCGCAGTGGATCCGCACGCTGTTCGACGAGGTCACCCGCATCCTCAACCACCTCATGTGGGTGGGCTCCAACGCGCTCGACCTCGGCGCGATGGCCGTGTTCCTGTACGCGTTCCGCGAGCGCGAGGAACTGATGGACGTGTACGAGGCGGTGAGCGGCGCGCGCATGCACGCGACCTACTACCGCCCGGGCGGCGTCTACCGCGACCTGCCCGAGCGCATGCCGAAGTACCGCGAGTCGCCGTGGCGCAAGGGGTCGAAGCTCAAGCGCTTCAACGCATGGCGCGAAGGCTCCATGCTCGACTACCTGGAGGCGTTCGCGGCGGACTTCCCGAAGCGCGTCGACGAGTACGAGACGCTGCTCACCGACAACCGCATCTGGAAGCAGCGCACCGTCGGGATCGGCGTGGTCAGCCCGGAGCAGGCGATGGCCTGGGGCATGACCGGCCCGATGCTGCGTGGGTCGGGCATCGCCTGGGACCTGCGCAAGAAGCAGCCGTACGCGCGCTACGACCAGGTCGATTTCGACATCCCGGTCGGCGTCAACGGCGACTGCTACGACCGCTACCTGGTGCGCGTGGAAGAGATGCGCCAGTCGACCCGGATCATCGAGCAGTGCGTGCGCTGGCTGAAGGCCAACCCCGGCCCGGTGATGCTGGACAACTACAAGGTCGTCCCTCCGACCCGCGAGGACATGAAGGACGACATGGAAGCGCTGATCCACCACTTCAAGCTGTTCTCCGAGGGCTACTGCGTCCCGGCGGGCGAGACCTACGCGGCCGTCGAGGCGCCGAAGGGCGAGTTCGGCTGCTACCTGGTGAGCGACGGCGCGAACAAGCCGTTCCGGTGCAAGCTTCGCGCGCCCGGTTTCGCGCACCTGTCGAGCATGGACGCGATCGTGAAGGGGCACATGCTGGCCGACGTGGTGGCCATGATCGGCACCTACGACATCGTGTTCGGCGAGATCGACCGATGATCCACGCCGTCGTCCCGAACGCCGACGCTGTCGTTCCGAGCGGAGCGAGGAACCTGCTTCTCGCGGGTGCGTCCCCCGAAAGCAGGTCCCTCGCTGCGCTCGGGACGACATTGAAGGGGTGCGGGACGACATCGAGGGGCTTCGGGACGACATTGAAGGGCTGCAAGGCATGAAAGCGACCGGAAACTTCGAGGCCTGCCGCAACGTCGACCCGCAGGCCGTGCTGAGCGACGCGACGCGCGCGCACATCGACCACTGGCTGGCCAAGTTCCCGCCGGACCGCAAGCGCTCGGCCGTGCTGCAGGGCCTGCACGCGGCGCAGGCGCAGAACGGCGGCTGGCTGACCGACGAGCTGATCGCCGCGGTGGCGCGCTACCTCGGCCTGCCGCCGGTGTGGGCGTACGAGGTCGCGACCTTCTACTCGATGTTCGAGACCGAGAAGGTCGGCCGCCACAACGTGGCCTTCTGCACCAACATCAGTTGCTGGCTCAACGGCGCCGAGGACCTGGTCGCGCACGCCGAGAAGAAGCTCGGCTGCCGCCTGGGCGAGTCGAGCGCGGACGGCCGCGTCTTCCTCAAGCGCGAGGAGGAGTGCCTGGCCGCGTGCTGCGGCGCGCCGATGATGGTCATCGACGGGCACTACCACGAACACCTGACGACCGAGAAGGTCGACGCGCTGCTGGACGGGCTGGAGTAAGCGATGGCGACCCACGGCCACCACGACTATTCCGCGCCGACCGGCCCGGTCGGCCCGGCCCCGCAGCCGCACAGCGTCGTCTATACGACGCTTCACTACGACAAGCCCTGGTCGTACGAGAACTACCTCAAGACCGGCGGCTACAGCGCGCTGCGCAAGATCCTCGAGGGGAAGATCCCGCAGGCGGACGTGATCGAGATGGTCAAGCAGTCCGGCCTGCGTGGCCGCGGCGGCGCGGGCTTCCCGACCGGCCTGAAGTGGAGCTTCATGCCCAAGGGCGAGGGCCAGAAGTACATCCTGTGCAACTCGGACGAGTCCGAGCCGGGCACCGCCAAGGACCGCGACATCCTGCGCTACAACCCGCACGCGGTGATCGAGGGCATGGCGATCGCGTGCTACGCGACCGGTTCGACGGTCGCCTACAACTACCTGCGAGGCGAGTTCCACCACGAGCCCTTCGAGCACCTGGAGGAGGCCACCCGGGAGGCGTACGCCAACGGCTGGCTGGGCAAGGACATCCTCGGCAGCGGCGTCGACATCGACATGTACAACGTCCTCGGCGCGGGCGCCTACATCTGCGGCGAGGAAACCGCGCTGATGGAGTCGCTCGAGGGCAAGAAGGGCCAGCCGCGCTACAAGCCGCCGTTCCCGGCCAACTTCGGCCTCTACGGCAAGCCGACCACGATCAACAACACCGAGACCTACGCCTCGGTGCCGGCGATCGTGCGCAACGGCGCCCAGTGGTTCCTGGAGCTGGGCAAGCCCAACAACGGCGGCGCCAAGGTGTTCTCCGTCTCGGGCCACGTCGCGCGCCCGGGCAACTACGAGGTGCGCCTCGGGACCCCGTTCTCCGAGCTGCTGGAGATGGCCGGCGGCATGCGGCCCGGCAGGAAGCTGAAGGGCGTGATCCCCGGTGGCTCGTCGATGCCCGTGCTCCCGGCCGACGCGATGATGGCCTGCACGATGGACTACGACTCGATCCAGAAGGCCGGGTCCGGCCTCGGTTCGGGCGCGGTCATCGTGATGGACGACAGCACCTGCATGGTGCGCGCCTGCCAGCGCATCGCGCGCTTCTACTTCAAGGAGTCGTGCGGCCAGTGCACCCCGTGCCGCGAGGGCACCGGCTGGATGTACCGCATGCTGACCCGCATCGTCGAAGGCCAGGCGACCCTGGACGACCTGCAGATGCTGCGCGCGGCCGCCGGCCAGATCGAGGGCCACACCATCTGCGCGTTCGGCGAGGCCGCCGCGTGGCCGGTGCAGGGCTTCCTGCGCCATTTCTGGGACGAGTTCGAGTACGCGATCGTGCACCGCCGCTTCCTGGTCGACGACCAGCGCGCGGGCACCGTCGCCGGGAAGGTGGCGGCATGAGCGCGGTGACCGACAAGGCCGAGGGCCAGGTGGTGCCGGAAGGGCACGTCGCGATCGAGATCGACGGCGTCGCAATGACCGCGCCCAAGGGCGCGATGATCATCCAGGCCGCCGACAAGGCCGGGATCGCGATCCCGCGCTTCTGCTACCACGACAAGCTCAGCATCGCGGCCAACTGCCGCATGTGCCTGGTCGAGGTCGAGAAGATGCCGAAGCCGGCGCCGGCCTGCGCCACGCCGGTGATGGACGGCATGAAGGTCCGCACCCGCAGCGACAAGGCGCTCAAGTCGCAGCGCAACGTGATGGAGTTCCTGCTGGTCAACCACCCGCTGGACTGCCCGATCTGCGACCAGGGCGGCGAATGCGAGCTGCAGGACCTGTCGATGGGCTACGGCCGGTCGGTCAGCCGCTTCGTCGAACGCAAGCGCGTGGTGCCGGACGAGGACCTGGGCCCGCTGGTGTCCAGCGACATGACCCGCTGCATCCAGTGCACCCGCTGCATCCGCGTGACCGGCGAGATCGCCGGCAGCTACGAGCTGGGCGGCATGCAGCGCGGCGAGAACCTTCAGATCGGGACCTACGACGGCAAGCCGCTGACCACCGAACTCTCCGGCAACGTCATCGACGTCTGCCCGGTCGGCGCGCTCACCAACAAGGTGTTCCGCTTCCGCGCCCGCCCGTGGGAGCTGGTCGCGCGCCCGTCGCTGGGCTTCCACGACCCGCTGGGCAGCAACCTGTTCCACCACGTGCGTCGCGGCGAGGTGCTGCGCACCGTGCCGCGCGACAACGACGCGGTGAACGAGTGCTGGCTGTCGGACCGCGACCGCTACGCCCACCAGGGCCTGCTGGCCGAAGACCGCGCGCTGTCGCCGATGGTCAAGGTCGACGGCCAGTGGCGCGAGGCGCACTGGGACGAGGCGCTGGCGCGCGCGGCGAAGATCCTGCGCGACAACGCCGCCGACGACCTCGGCATCCTCGTGCATCCGTCCACCAGCAACGAGGAGGGCGCGCTGCTGGCGCGCCTGGCCGCGGCGCTGGGGACCGGCAACCTCGACCACCGCATCGCCCAGCACGACCTGTCCGACGGCGCGCTGGCCGAACCGTCGGGCCTGTCCGTCGAGGCCATCGACGGCGCGGACCGCGTGCTGATCGTGGGCAGCAACCTGCGCCATGAAGTGCCGCTGCTGCACCAGCGCGTGCGCAAGGCGTTCCGCGCCGGCGCCCGGGTGGACGTGGTCAACCCGGTCGACTTCGATTTCGCCTTCGACGTGGCCGGCCGCCACGTGGTGGCGCCGGCCGACATCGCCGGCACGCTGGCGGGCTCGGCGGTGCGCGAGGCGCTCGCCGGCGCGAAGCGGGCGGTCGTGATCGTCGGCGCGATCGCCGAATGCGGCCCGCATGCCGCCGCGATCCGGGATGCGGCGCGTGCGCTCGCCGAAGCCACCGGCGCGGCGCTGGTGCGCCTGCCGCAGGGCGCCAACGCACTCGGCCTGGCCCGCCACGGCGTCGTCCCCACGTCGCGCGACGCGGGCACCATGCTCCGCGAGCCGCGGGCCGGCTACATCCTCTACAGCATCGAGCCCGGCCTGGACTTCGGCGAACCGGCGGACGCGATGGACGCGCTCGGCCGCGCCCAGGTGGTCGCGTTCACCGCGTATGCCTGTGCCTCGACCCGCGCGGTCGCCGACGTGATCCTGCCGATCGGCCTGCTGCCCGAGATCGACGGCACGCTGACCAACCTCGAGGGCCGCGACCAGGCCGCGCAGCCGGCCGGCCGCCTGCCGGGCGAGGCGCGTCCGGGCTGGCGCGTGCTGCGTGCGCTGGGCGAGTCGCTCGGCGTGGACGGCTTCGGCTTCCACGACATCGCCGGCCTGCGCGCCGGGCTGTCGCCGGCCGCGTCGCCGTCGACGGCGGTGCGTGGCCGTGCCCCCGCGGCGGACGCGGGCCTGGCGCTCGCCGCGTCGCCCGCCATCTACCGCAGCGACGCCGTCGTGCGTCGCGCGGCCGCCCTGCAGTCGCATCCGCTCAACCGCGGTCCGCGGGTGATGTTGCACCCCGGAGACGCGGCCGCCGCCGGCCTCGCCGACGGCGCGATGGCCAAGGTCCGCGTCGCCGCCGGCTCGGCCACGCTCCCGGTGGTGGTCTCCGGCCAGGTCGCGAAGGGCACCGCCTTCGTCGAAACCGGCCACGCCGCCACCGCGGCGCTCGGTGCCGGCCCCGTCCGCGTGGAGGCCGCCTGATGTTCGACGTGATCGACGCCACCCGCGACCTGCTGCTGTCCTGGGGCCCCCTGGGCGCGCTGCTGTGGATCGTCCTGAAGATCCTGGCGATCGCCATGCCGGTGATCGTGTCGGTGGCCTTCTACGTGGTGTGGGAGCGTAAGCTGATCGGCTGGATGCACGTGCGCCACGGGCCGATGTACGTCGGCATGGGCGTGCTGCAGGCCTTCGCCGACGTGTTCAAGCTGCTGTTCAAGGAGGTCATCCAGCCTTCCAGCGCGCAGAAATTCCTGTTCGTGCTGGCGCCGCTGATCGCGCTGGCGCCGGCGTTCGCGGCGTGGGCCGTGGTGCCGTTCGACGCGCAGGTGGTGCTGTCCAACGCGAACGCTGGCCTGCTGTACCTGCTGGCCATGACCTCGCTGGGCGTGTACGGCGTGATCCTCGCCGGCTGGGCGTCGAACTCGAAGTACGCGTTCCTCGGCGCGATGCGTTCGGCGGCGCAGGTCGTCTCCTACGAGATCGCGATGGGCTTCGCGCTGGTCGGCGTGATGGTCGCCGCCGGCAGCCTCAACCTGAGCGAGATCGTGATGGCGCAGGCCGGCGACGCCGGCGCGCTTGAATGGTTCGCCTGGCCGCTGCTGCCGCTGTTCGTCATCTACTTCGTGTCCGGCGTGGCCGAGACCAACCGCGCGCCGTTCGACGTGGTCGAGGGCGAGAGCGAGATCGTGGCCGGCCACATGGTCGAGTACTCGGGCGCGCAGTTCGCGCTGTTCTTCCTGGCCGAGTACGCCAACATGATCCTGGTGAGCTTCCTCACCGCGATCTTCTTCCTCGGCGGCTGGCTCAGCCCGTTCCATGGCCTGGGCATCCCGTTCCTGTCGGTCGACGGGTGGTGGTGGCTGTTCGCCAAGGTGTTCTTCTTCGCCAGCTGCTTCATCTGGTTCCGCGCGTCGTTCCCGCGCTACCGGTACGACCAGATCATGCGGTTGGGTTGGAAGGTCTTCATTCCGCTGAGCATCGCCTGGATCGTGGTGGCGGCGCTCATGGCGTACCACGGCGTGTTCGAGGCGGGTCGGTGATGGGCAAGGTCGTCTCTTACTTCCGCAGCCTGCTGCTCCTCGAGCTCCTCAAGGGGCTGGGGCTGACGCTGCGCTACCTGTTCCGTCCCAAGTACACGCTGATGTACCCGATGGAGAAGACCCCGCAGTCGCCGCGCTTCCGCGGCCTGCACGCGCTGCGCCGCTACCCGAACGGCGAGGAGCGCTGCATCGCCTGCAAGCTCTGCGAGGCGGTCTGCCCGGCGCTGGCGATCACCATCGACTCGGAGCAGCGCGCCGACGGCACCCGCCGCACCACGCGCTACGACATCGACCTGTTCAAGTGCATCTACTGCGGCTTCTGCGAGGAGTCGTGCCCGGTGGACTCGATCGTGGAGACCCACGTGCACGAGTACCACTTCGACCGGCGTGGCCAGAACATCGTGATCAAACCCCAGCTGCTGGCCATCGGCGACCGCCTGGAGGCGGAGATCGCCGAGCGCCGTGCCGCCGACGCCGCCTACCGCTGACCGGACCATGACCCTCGAACTGATCGCCTTCCTCGCCTTCGCCCTCGCCGCGGTCGCCTCCGCGGTGGCGGTGATCGGCGTCCGCAACCCGGTGCACGCCGCGCTGTGGCTGGTGCTGACCTTCTTCTCGGTCGCCTGCACGTGGCTGCTCGCCGGTGCCGAGTTCCTCGGCGTGGCGCTGATCCTCGTCTACGTCGGCGCGGTGATGGTGCTGTTCCTGTTCGTGGTGATGATGCTCGACATCGACGTCGCGCCCCTGCGCGAGGGCTACGTGCGCTACCTGCCGGTGGGCCTGGCGGTCGCCGTGGTCATGCTGCTCGAGATCCTGACGCTGATCGGCATCTCCAGCCGCATGGATCCGCTGGCGGAGAACGCCGCGGCCGTGGCGGCGGACACGTCGAACACCGCGTGGCTGGCGCGCACGCTGTTCACCCGATTCCTGCTGCCGTTCGAGGTCGCCGCGCTGATCCTGACCGTCGCGGTCGTGGCCGCGGTCATGCTGACGCTGCGCCAGCGCGAGGGCATCCGCAAGCAGAACCCGGGCGACCAGTCGCGCGTGCGCGCGGCAGACCGGGTCCGCATCGTGAAGATGGCGGCCGAGCCGCGCGAGGCCGCCTCGGGTGGACGGGATGGCGCCGGCGGGGATGCGCCGGCGGGGGAGGGCACGTGATGGGCATGCTCGGGACCGGACTGGCGCTGGGGCACTTCCTCGCGCTCGGCGCGGCGCTGTTCTGCATCAGCGTCGCGGGCATCTTCCTCAACCGGAAGAACGTGATCATCCTGCTGATGTCGATCGAGCTCATGCTGCTCGCGGTCAACATCAACTTCATCGGCTTCTCGCGCCACCTCGGCGACGCGTCGGGGCAGGTGTTCGTGTTCTTCATCCTCACGGTGGCCGCGGCCGAGGCCGCGATCGGCCTGGCGATCCTGGTCACCCTGTTCCGCAACCGGCGCACCATCAACGTCGCCGAAATCGACACGTTGAAGGGCTGATCCATGCCGGCTGCCGAGTTCGCCATCTCCAAGACCCTGCTGCTGTGGATCGCCCTGGCGCCGCTTGCCGGCGCCGCGGTCGCGGGCCTGTTCGGCCGCCAGGTCGGGCGCATCGGCGCGCACACCGCGACCATCGGCGGCGTGGCGCTGAGCTGCGCGCTGTCGGCCTACGTGCTGTGGCAGCTGCTGCAGGGCGCCGCGCCGTTCAACGAGAACATCTACACCTGGTTCCAGGTGGGCGGGCTCGAGGCGCACGTCGGCTTCATGGTCGACACGCTCACGGCCATGATGATGGTCGTGGTGACGTTCGTGTCGCTGCTGGTGCACGTCTACACCATCGGCTACATGTCCGAGGACCCGGGCTACCAGCGGTTCTTCAGCTACATCAGCCTGTTCACCTTCTCGATGCTCATGCTGGTGATGAGCAACAACTTCCTGCAGCTGTTCTTCGGCTGGGAAGCGGTGGGCCTGGTCTCGTACCTGCTGATCGGCTTCTGGTTCAAGCGCCCGACGGCGATCTTCGCCAACCTCAAGGCCTTCCTGGTCAACCGCGTCGGCGACTTCGGCTTCCTGCTGGGCATCGCGGCGGTGCTGTACTGGTTCGGCACGCTCGACTACGCGACGGTCTTCGCCAACGCCTCGTCCACGATCGGCGACGCCAGCGTGTCGATCATCGCGGGCACCCAGTGGCAGGTCGCGACCCTGATCTGCATCTGCCTGTTCATCGGCGCGATGGGCAAGTCGGCGCAGGTGCCGCTGCACGTCTGGCTGCCGGACTCGATGGAAGGCCCGACCCCGATCTCCGCGCTGATCCACGCGGCCACCATGGTCACGGCCGGCATCTTCATGGTCGCGCGCATGTCGCCGCTGTTCGAGCTGAGCGAGACGGCCCTGTCGTTCGTGCTGTTCATCGGCGCCACCACCGCGTTCTTCACCGGCCTGATCGGCATCGTGCAGAACGACATCAAGCGGGTGGTCGCCTATTCCACGCTGTCGCAGCTGGGCTACATGACCGTCGCGCTGGGCGTGTCCGCCTACTCGGCGGCGGTGTTCCACCTGATGACGCACGCGTTCTTCAAGGCGCTGCTGTTCCTGGCGGCCGGCTCGGTGATCATCGGCATGCACCACGAGCAGGACATGCGCTACATGGGCGGCCTGCGCAGGAAGATGCCGATCACCTGGATCACCAGCTGGATCGGCACGCTGGCGCTGGTCGGCACGCCTTTCCTGAGCGGCTTCTACTCGAAGGACACGATCATCGAGGCCGCGGGCCACCACGCCGACGCGCACGGCGGCTGGATCGCGCAGTACGGCTACTGGGCGGTGCTGCTGGGCGCCTTCGTGACCGCCTTCTACAGCTTCCGCCTGCTGTACCTGACCTTCCACGGCAAGGCGCGCTGGCACGAGAAGCATGCCGCCGACTACGTCGTGCCGGAGGCCGATTCCACCGAACACGAGCAGGCGATCGCGCACGCGCACGAGGCTCACGGCGGCGAGGCGCACGGCCACGACGACCACGCGCACGAACCGCACGAGTCGCCATGGGTGGTGACGCTGCCGCTGGTGCTGCTGGCGATCCCGTCGCTGGCGATCGGCTTCTTCACCGCCGGGCCGATGTTGTTCGGCACCGACTGGACCGGGCACCACGCGCGGGAGCCGTTCTTCCTGGGCGCCATCGACCTGGCCGCCGCGCGCGACACCGTCGCGCAGATCGGCGCCGAGCTCTGGCACGGTCCGGTGGCGTTCGCGCTTCACGGCTTCATGGCGCCCGCGTTCTGGCTGGCATTCGCCGGCTTCCTGCTGGCCACGGTCATGTACCTGTGGCGGCCGGAGCTGCCGGCGAAGGCGGCGCGCCTGTTCGCGTGGCCGAAGCGCGTGCTCGAGCGCAAGTACTGGGCGGACGACCTGTGGATCGGCGGCTTCGCCGGCGGCGGCGTCAAGCTCGGCCAGGCTTCGCGCGCCATCGACAGCCGCGTCATCGACGGCGTGGCGGTCAACGGCAGCGCGCGCCTGGTGGACCTGGCCGCGGGCATCGTGCGCCGCGTCCAGTCCGGCCTGCTGTTCCACTACGCCTTCGCGATGATCCTCGGACTGATCGTGCTGCTGGCGGTGCTGATCCGCTACTGGACCTGACCCCGCCGGGGCGGGCGGGACGCGTCCCGGCCCGCCGCCGACCCCACCGATGACGGAAACCTTCCACGTGTCGAACCTGCCGCTCCTGAGCCTGCTGATCTGGCTGCCGATCCTCGGCGGCGCGCTGACCCTGCTGCTGGGCAACGGCCGGCCGCAGGCCGCGCGCTGGTGCGGGCTGGCGTTCGCGCTGGCGGCGCTGGCGCTGACCGTGCCGCTGCTGGCCGGCTTCGACCATGCCGATGCCGGGATGCAGTTCGTCGAGCAGCGCCACTGGATCCGGGCGTACGACATCCGCTACGCGGTCGGCGCGGACGGCATCTCGGTGGCGCTGATCGCGTTGACCACGCTGACCACCGTGCTCGTGCTCGTCGGGGCCTGGGGTTCGATCGACAAGCGCGTGGCCCAGTACGGCGCGGCGATGCTCGTGCTCGAAGGCCTGATGATCGGCGTGTTCTCGGCGCTCGACGCGATGCTGTTCTACGTCTTCTTCGAGGGCATGCTCATCCCGATGTTCATCATCATCGGCGTGTGGGGCGGCCCGCGCCGGGTGTACGCATCGCTCAAGTTCTTCCTGTACACGTTCCTGGGCTCGGTCTTCATGCTGGTCGGCCTGGTGTACCTGTACCTGAAGGGCGGCAGCTGGCAGCTGGCCGACCTCGCGCAGCTGCCGCTGACGATGGCCGAGCAGTCATGGCTGTTCTTCGCGTTCCTGGCCGCGTTCGCGGTCAAGGTGCCGATGTTCCCGGTGCACACCTGGTTGCCGGACGCGCACGTCGAGGCGCCGACCGGCGGCTCGGTGGTGCTGGCGGCCATCATGCTGAAGATCGGCGGGTACGGCTTCCTGCGCTTCACGCTGCCGGTCGTGCCCGACGCCGGGCAGGAGTTCGCGTGGGTGGTGATCGCGCTGAGCCTGATCGCGGTGGTCTACATCGGCCTGGTCGCGCTGGTGCAGGACGACATGAAGAAGCTGATCGCCTATTCGTCGATCTCGCACATGGGCTTCGTCACCCTGGGCACGTTCATCGCCTTCGCGCTGGTGCGCGAGAGCGGCAACACCGACGCCGCGCGCCTCGGCCTGCAGGGCGCGATGGTGCAGATGGTGTCGCACGGCTTCATCTCCGGCGCGATGTTCTCGTGCGTCGGCGTGCTCTACGACCGCATGCACAGCCGCATGATCCGCGACTACGGCGGCGTGGCGAACGTCATGCCGTGGTTCGCCGCCTTCATGGTGCTGTTCGCGATGGCGAACTCGGGCCTGCCGGGCACCTCCGGCTTCGTCGGCGAGTTCATGGTCATCCTGGCCAGCTTCCAGTACCACCCGCTCGTGGCCTTCGCGGCGGCGACCACGCTGGTGCTCGGCGCGGCGTACACCCTGTGGCTGGTCAAGCGCGTGGTCTTCGGCGAGGTGGCCAACGCCAACGTCGCCGCGCTGCGCGACATCGACCGCCGCGAGTGGATCGTCCTGGGCACGTTCGCCATCGGCGTGCTGGCGATCGGCGTCTACCCGAAGCCGCTGACCGACCTGATGGAGCCCGCGATCGCGCAGCTGGCCGGCCAGCTGGCCACCAGCAAGCTGTAAGGACGCCCCGATGACGCCCATGACCCCGCCCGTGCGCTCCCTCGCCGACATCGCGCCGCTCGCGCCCGAGCTGCTGCTGGTCGGCGTGGCGTTCGCGCTGCTGATGCTCGACCTGTTCCTCGACGACCGCCGTCGCGTGGTCACCCACGGGCTGGCCGTCGCCGGCCTGCTGGCGACCGCCGCGCTGGTGCTGGCCGGCGTGGGGGGGCAGGGCACCGTGCTGGAGGGCATGTTCGTGCGCGACACGATGGCCGACGTGCTGAAGGTCGGGATCCTCGGCGTCAGCGCGCTCTCGCTCGCCTACCTGTGGCCGTTCCTGCGCGAGCGTGGCCTGTACCGCGGCGAGGTCCCGGTGCTCGTGCTGTTCTCGACGGTCGGCATGATGCTGATGGTGTCGGCGGGCAGCCTGCCGATGGTCTACGTCGGCCTCGAGCTGCTGGCGCTGTGCCAGTACGCGCTGGTCGCCACCGACCGCGACAGCCCGCTGGCATCGGAATCCGCGATCAAGTACTTCGTGCTCGGCTCGCTCGCCTCGGGCCTGCTGCTCTACGGCCTGTCGCTGGTGTACGGCGCCACCGGCAGCCTGGACCTGGGCGCGATCAATGCCGCGGCGGGGACGATCGCCGGCGCCGAGCGCACCCTGTTGCTGACCGGAATGGTGTTCGTCGTCGCCGGCATCGCGTTCAAGTTCGGCGCCGCGCCCTTCCACATGTGGCTGCCGGACGTCTACCACGGCGCGCCGACGCCGATCACGCTGTTCATCGGCTCGGCGCCGAAGATCGCCGCGTTCGGCATGACCTGGCGCCTGCTCGAGGCCGGCATCGGCCCGATGGACGAGCAGTGGCGGCTGCTGCTTGCCGGCCTTGCGGTCGCGTCGCTGGCGATCGGCAACCTGGTCGCGCTGGTGCAGGCCAATCTCAAGCGCATGCTGGCGTACTCGACCATCTCGCACGTCGGCTTCCTGTTCCTCGGCTTCGCCGGCGGCGGCCCGGAGGGCTACGCGGCGGCGATGTTCTACGCGCTGTCGTACGCGGTGATGACCGCGGCGGCGTTCGGCGCGATCGTGCTGCTGTCGCGGCGCGGCTTCGAGGCCGACCGCATCGACGACTACCGTGGCCTGAACGCGCGCGACCCGTGGACCGCCGGCCTGGTGCTGTGCGTCATGGCCTCGCTTGCCGGCGTGCCGCCGTTCCTGGGCTTCTGGGCCAAGCTCGCGGTCCTGCGCGCGGCCGTGCAGGGCGACATGCTCTGGCTGGCCCTGGTCGGCGTGGTGTTCGCCGTGGTGGGCGCGTTCTACTACCTGCGCGTGATCAAGGCCATGTACTTCGACGAGCCGGTCGAGCCGGCGATGTCGGCGCGCGAGGACCGCCCGCTGCGCGTCGTGTTTGGCGTCAACGCGCTGTCGCTGCTCGCGCTGGGCCTGGCCTGGAGCCCGATCATGGCGTGGTGCCAGCGCGCCTTCGCCTGAGCGGAACCAGAACCGTTCGCCGGAACGGGGTTCCGGGCTTGCATAAATGCGGCCCGGTCGCCATAATCGCCGGCCTGATGCGGGGTGGAGCAGTCTGGCAGCTCGTCGGGCTCATAACCCGAAGGTCGCAGGTTCAAATCCTGCCCCCGCTACCAGCTTTTCGCTGACATCGATCGATCCTCCGGGGCGTTCGCAGCAGCGGCAAGTCGGGCTTGGTGGATGCACTCCTGCTCGTGCGTCCACACCGAAATCCAGCGGTATCGGACAAGGGCCCGTCGGGCCCTTTTTCGTTTCCGGTTTCCGGCACCTGCCGGGAACCGCAGGGCAGGGAATGCAGCCCCACGGCGCGGACGCACCCGCACCGGCCGTGGATCCGAACCGCACGACGACACGGAGGTGGCGCATGGCCGACAAGGCGAGCGAGATCACGACGCTGCTGGCGCCGACCGTGTCGGCGCTCGGGCTGGAGCTGCTCGGCATCGAGTACCTGCCGTCGCCGGGGGGCGCGGTGCTGCGCCTGTACATCGACGTGCCCGCCGACGCGGCGGAGGCGCCCGCGGCCACCGGCGAGACGGCCACCGACGGGGAGGCCCCCGCGGCGCGCGGCGTCACCGTCGACGACTGCGAGGCGGTCAGCCGCGAGGTGTCGGCGCAACTGGACGTCGCCGATCCGATCAGCGGCAACTACACCCTCGAGGTGTCGTCGCCGGGCCTGGAGCGCCCGCTGTTCTCCCTGGCGCACTTCGAGCGCTTCGCCGGCGAGTCCGCGAAGGTCGGCCTGAAGCTGCCGCAGGACGGACGCCGCAAGCTGACCGGCCGCATCCTGCGCGTGGAGGGCGGCACGGTGGTGTTCGCCATCGACGGCGCCGCGGACGCCGAGTTCCCGGTGGCGTTCGACAACATCGACCGCGCGCGGCTGGTGCCCGACTGGGCCGCGCTGGGGCTGGCCCCTGCCCGGGACCGGTCCGGCCGCGATGCGCGGCCCGGCAAGGGCGGGAAGCACTGATCCGCAACGACGAATCGCGCGGCGCCGGCGTCTGGCCGGCACCGCCTGGACAACCAAAGAACCGGCGGCCCCCGGGGTCGCCAATGCGTGGAGCAAGCAAGCCATGAGCAAGGACCTGTTGCTGGTCGTGGACGCGGTGGCCGCCGAGAAGGGCGTGCCCGAGGCGGTGATCTTCGAGGCCATCGAGGCCGCGCTGGCGTCGGCCGCGAAGAAGCGCTATCCCGAGCAGGACGTGCTGGTGCGGGTGCAGATCGACCCGAAGGACGGCAGCTACGAGACCTTCCGCCGCTGGGAGGTCGTGGCCGACGACGTGGTCATGGAGTCCCCCGACCGGCAGATCCGACTGATGGACGCCGTCGACGAGAGCGAGGGCGCCGAGGTCGGCGACTTCATCGAGGAGCAGATCGAGAACCCGGACTTCGGCCGCATCGCCGCGCAGGCCGCCAAGCAGGTCATCGTGCAGAAGGTGCGCGAGGCCGAGCGCGCCCAGGTGGTCGACGCCTGGAAGGACCGCGTCGGCGAGCTGGTGACCGGCGTGGTCAAGCGCGTGGAGCGCGGCAACATCTACATCGACCTGGGCGGCAATGCCGAGGGCTTCATCCCCAAGGACAAGGGCATCCCGCGCGACGTCCTGCGCACCGGCGACCGCGTGCGCGGCTACCTCTACGACGTGCGTTCCGAGCCGCGTGGCCCGCAGCTGTTCGTCAGCCGCGCCGCGCCGGAATTCATGATGGAGCTGTTCAAGCTCGAGGTGCCCGAGGTCGGGCAGGGCCTGGTGTCGATCATGGCCTGCGCGCGCGACCCGGGCGACCGCGCCAAGATCGCGGTGCTCGCGCACGACAACCGCACCGATCCGATCGGCGCGTGCATCGGCATGCGCGGCTCGCGCGTGCAGGCGGTGAGCAACGAGCTCAACGGCGAGCGCGTGGACATCGTGCTGTGGTCGGACAACCCGGCGCAGTTCGTGATCAGCGCCATGGCGCCGGCCGAGGTCCAGTCGATCATCGTCGACGAGGAGCGCCACTCCATGGACCTGGCGGTGGCCGAGGACAAGCTGGCCCAGGCGATCGGCAAGGGCGGGCAGAACGTGCGCCTGGCCAGCCGCATGACCGGCTGGCAGCTCAACGTCATGACCGCCGACCAGGTGCAGGCCAAGAGCGAGGCCGAGCAGGCCGCCGCGCGCGAGCTGTTCCAGGACAAGCTGGAGGTCGACGAGGAGATCGCCGGCATCCTGGTGGCCGAGGGCTTCAGCACCGTCGAGGAGATCGCCTACGTGCCGGTCGGCGAGCTGCTGGCGGTCGAGGGCTTCGACGAGGACATCGTCGAGGAACTGCGCGCCCGCGCCCGCGACGCGCTGCTGACCGAGGCGCTGGCCGCCGAGGAGCAGCTCGACGAGCACCAGCCCGCGCAGGACCTGCTCGAACTGCCGGGCATGGACGAGGCGACCGCCTACGTCCTGGCCTCGCGCGGCGTGCGCACCCGCGAGGAGCTGGCCGAGCAGGCGGTCGACGAGATCGTCGACATCGAGGACATGGACGCCGAGCGCGCGGCCGCGCTGATCATGGAGGCGCGCCGGCACTGGTTCGAATGACCGGGCCGCGACGCGCTAGAATCGCGGACCCCAACCGCAGGCCGGGCCTTCCCATGAACGCCTGAACACCCCCCGAGCGCACGCGAGCGCCCGGTTCAGTGAACCGAGACAACGGATCCCGAATGTCGCAGCAAACCACCATTCGCAAGCTGGCCGAACTGGTCAACACCCCGGTCGAGAAACTGATCGAGCAGCTGGCCGAGGCCGGCATGTCGTTCGACGGCCCCGACCAGGTCGTGACCAGCACCGAGAAAGTGAAGCTGCTCGGCTTCCTGCGCCGCACCCACGGGAAGGGCGACAAGCCCGACGCGGTCTCGGCGCCGAAGAAGATCACGCTCAGCCGCCGCAAGGTCCAGGAGCTGAGCGTCGGCGGCGGGCGCGGCTCGAGCCGCAGCACGGTCGCGGTCGAGGTGCGGCAGAAGCGCACCTACGTCAAGCCGTCGGAAGGCGAGGTGGAGGCGTCCGCGGCCGCCGCGGCCGCCGTGGCATCGGGCGATCCCGAGCGCGACGAGATCCTGCGCAAGCTGGAGGAGTCCCGCCAGCGCAACATCGAGGAGCAGCAGGCGCTGGCCGAGGCCGACCGCCTGCGTGCCGAGGAGGAGGCCGCCGCCAAGCGCCGCGCGGCCGAGGAGGAGGCCGCGCGACTGCGCGCCGAGGTCGAGGCCGCGGCCGCCGCCGAGCGCGAGGAGAAGGCCGCGCGTCCGGGCCACGGCCATGGCCATGGCCACGGGCACCACAAGCCCGCGCCGCGCCCCGACGACCGCGCCGCCCACAAGCCCGGCCACAAGCCCAACCGCGGCTCGCACGCGATGGTCGCCAGCGTCGAGGACGACGAGAACACCGCGCGCTTCGCGGGCCAGCTCCACCTGTCCGCGTCCGAGCGCGCCCGGCGGTCCAGCGCCCGCGGCCGCGCCAAGCCGCGCCGCCACACCGAACAGGCCCGCTCGGGCACCGGCTTCACCCGCCCGACCGCCCCGGTCGTGCGCGAGGTCGCCATCGGCGAGGCGATCACCGTCGGCGACCTGGCGCAGAAGCTCGCGCTCAAGGGCGGCGACGTGGTCAAGGCGCTGATGAAGATGGGCGTCATGGCGACGATCACCCAGAGCATCGACCACGACACCGCCGCGCTCGTCACCGAGGAACTGGGCCACAGCGCCGTGCGCGCGGCCGAGGACGATGCCGAGACGGAACTGCTGGCGCACGCCGAGCAGCCTCAGGGCGACGCCACCCAGCGTCCGCCGGTGGTGACCATCATGGGCCACGTCGACCACGGCAAGACCTCGCTGCTGGACTACATCCGCCGCACCAAGGTCGCCTCGGGCGAGGCGGGCGGCATCACCCAGCACATCGGCGCGTACCACGTCGAGACCGCCAACGGCGTCATCAGCTTCCTGGACACGCCGGGCCACGCCGCGTTCACCTCGATGCGCGCGCGCGGCGCCAAGCTCACCGACATCGTGGTGATCGTGGTCGCGGCCGACGACGGCGTGATGCCGCAGACGATCGAGGCCATCCAGCACGCGAAGGCGGCCGGCGTGCCGCTGATCGTGGCGATCAACAAGATCGACAAGTCCGACGCGGATCCCTCGCGCGTCAAGAACGACCTGCTCGGCCAGGACGTGGTCGCCGAGGAGTTCGGCGGCGACGTGCAGATGGTCGAGCTGTCGGCGCACACCGGCCAGGGCGTGGATTCCCTGCTGGACGCCATCAGCCTGCAGGCCGAGGTGCTCGAACTGACGGCGGTGCCGGAAGGCCGCGCCTCGGGCGTGGTCGTGGAGTCGGCGCTGGACAAGGGCCGCGGCCCGGTGGCGACCGTCCTGGTGCAGCAGGGCCGGCTCAAGCGCGGCGACTACCTGGTCTGCGGCGTGCAGTACGGCCGCGTGCGCGCGATGTTCGACGAGACCGGCGCGCAGGTCGGCGAGGCCGGTCCTTCGATCCCGGTGCAGGTGCTGGGCCTGTCGGGCGTGCCCGACGCCGGCGACGACTTCGTCGTGGTCGAGGACGAGCGCCTGGCCAAGGACGTGGCCGAGCAGCGCGACGCAAAGCGCCGCGAGCTCCGGCTCGTCGCCCAGGCGGGCAACCGCATGGAGGACGTCATGGCCCAGATGGGCCAGGGCGAGGCCCAGGCGGTGCTCAACCTGGTGGTCAAGGCGGACGTGCACGGCTCGATGCAGGCGCTGCGCGAGGCGCTGACCGGCCTGTCGAACGAGCAGATCCGGATCAACGTGATCGGCTCCGGCGTGGGCGGCATCACGGAGTCCGACGCGCAGCTGGCCTCGACCTCGAAGGCGACGATCATCGGCTTCAACGTCCGCGCCGATGCCTCGGCGCGCAAGGTGATCGAGACCAACGGCGTCGACCTGCGCTACTTCTCGATCATCTACGACGTGATCGACCAGGTGAAGCAGATCGCCTCCGGCGTGCTCGGCACGGAGATCCGCGAGGAGATCATCGGCACCGCGGAGGTGCTCAAGGTCTTCCGCCACTCCAAGTTCGGCTCGATCGCCGGCTCGGTGGTCGTGGAGGGCACGTTCAAGCGCGGCAAGCCGG
Source organism: Luteimonas pelagia (assembly GCF_054776035.1). Lineage (NCBI taxonomy): Bacteria > Pseudomonadati > Pseudomonadota > Gammaproteobacteria > Lysobacterales > Lysobacteraceae > Luteimonas > Luteimonas pelagia. The sequence continues at coordinate 543,643 of NZ_BAAHCG010000002.1, forward strand.
TCCGGGTGCTCCGCGACGACACGGTCATCTTCACCGGCGAACTCGACTCGCTGCGCCGCTTCCAGGACAACGTGGACGAGGTGAAGCAGGGCACCGAGTGCGGCATCGGCGTCAAGGGCTACGACCAGGTCAAGGCCGGCGACAGGATCGAATGCTTCGAGCGCCACGAGGTCCAGCGCACGCTCTGACGGAGGCGCCCCCATGCCCGCCAAGTCGTTCAAGCGCACCGACCGCGTCTCCGCCCAGCTCCGCAGGGAGCTGGGCACCCTCGTGCACGACGCGGTCCGCGAACTGGGGCTGCCGTCGGCCAGCGTCTCGGACGTGGAGGTCACGCGCGACATGGCGCACGCCAAGGTGTTCGTGACCGCGCTCCAGGCGGAGCGCTCGGCCGAGGTCGTGAAGGGCCTGAAGGGCGCGGCGCGCGAGATCCGCTACCAGCTGGCCCAGGTGCTGCGCATGCGCCACGTGCCGGAACTGCACTTCCACTACGACGATTCGGTGGACCGCGGCGAGCGCATCGACCAGCTGCTGCGCGACCTGCCGGACTCCGACCGCCAGCAGGATTGACCGGCGTCCGGAAGGCATGCCCGATACGCATGCGCCTGTAGGAGCGGGGCTCGCGCCGCGACGGGCTTTCCCCGCGAACCCGAGGAAGCGCCCCAGTGCATGATCCGCTCCATCGCGCCCCAAGGTGCGCTCCTACAATGACGCGATGAACCTGCGTTCCAAGCGCACCCCCTGGCGTCCGCTCGACGGCATCGTCCTGCTCGACAAGCCGTCGGGCCTGAGTTCGAACGACGCCCTGCAGCGTGCGCGCCGCCTGCTGCGCGCGGCGAAGGGCGGGCACACCGGGGCGCTCGACCCGCTCGCCACGGGGCTGCTGCCGCTGTGCTTCGGCGAGGCGACCAAGCTCGCCGGCCTGCTGCTCGGCGCGCGCAAGGCCTACGAGGCCGAAGCGCGGCTGGGCGCCACCACCGACACCGACGACGCCGACGGCACGATCCTGCGCGAACGCGCGGTGCCCCCGCTCGAGGCCGACGCCGTGCGCGCCGCGCTGGGTCCGCTCACCGGGCGGATCCGCCAGCGGGCGCCGGTCTACTCGGCGCTCAAGCAGGGCGGGGAGCCGTTGTACGCGAAGGCACGCCGCGGCGAGGCCATCGACGCGCCGGTCCGCGAGGTCGACGTGGAGGCGCTGGAGCTGCTCGCACTGGATGGCGACCGCCTGCGCCTGCGGATCGAGTGCGGCTCGGGGACCTATGTCCGCAGCCTGGTCCGCGACCTCGGCGAGGCGCTCGGCTGCGGCGCCCACGTGACCGCGCTCCGCCGGCTGTGGGTCGAGCCGTTCATGGTGCCGGACATGGTCACGCTCGACGCCCTCGAGTCGCTCGCCGGACAGGGCGACGAGGCCTTCGCGTCCGTGTTGCAGCCCGTCGAGGCCGGCCTGGCGGGCTTCCCGCCGGTCCATGTCGACGCCGAGGCCGCCCGCAGGCTGGCGCAGGGCCAGGCACTGCGCGAGGAGGCATTGGCCGGCCGGGGCGAGACCGTCGCGCTGTTCGACGGCACGGGGCGCGCGCTGGGCGTCGGCCGCAGGGATCCCGACGGCTTGCGTCCGCAACGCCTGTTCAGCTGGGCCGCCGCGCTCGGCCAGCCGGGCACCGCCTGACCCGTTCGAGGGAGGCTAACGCCTTGTTCCGCAAGGCCCGCGCCCGCTATACTCCGCGGGCTTCGTTCGCGAAGCACCCAACCTTTCCGCAACAGGCGAGCCGGGCGGTTCCCGGCGGCGCATCGGCGCCGTCCGTGGCAGCGACTGCCGGCCCCGCGTCACGAGGCCAACGATGTCCATCGACACCCAGAAGATCATTTCCGAACACAAGCGCGGCGACAACGACACCGGTTCCCCCGAAGTGCAGGTCGCCCTGCTGACGGCGCGGATCGAGCACCTCACCGAGCACTTCAAGACCCACAAGAAGGACCACCACAGCCGGCGCGGCCTGCTGATGCTGGTGAACCAGCGTCGCAGCCTGCTCGATTACCTGCACCGCAAGGACGCCGAGCGCTACAAGGCCCTGATCCAGAAGCTGGGGCTGCGCCGGTAAGACGGCGACCGACCGCGGCGCAGCGATGCGCCGCGGTTTTTCATTTCCGGGCCGCGATCCCGCGGCCACCCGTCCATGGCAGGGGCCGTGGCCGGTTCATCGCAAGAATCCAGGGATTCCAAACGTGTCCAAAGTTTCCAAGAGCTTCCAGTACGGCCAGCACCAGGTCACCCTCGAGACCGGCGAGATCGCCCGCCAGGCCGGCGGCGCCGTCATGGTCACCGTCGACGGCACCATGGTGCTGTGCACCGCGGTCGCGGCGAAGTCCGCGCGCGAAGGGCAGGACTTCTTCCCGCTGACGGTCGACTACCAGGAGAAGTTCTACGCGGGCGGCCGCATCCCCGGCGGCTTCTTCAAGCGCGAGGGCCGCGCCACCGAGAAGGAGACGCTGACCTCGCGCCTGATCGACCGCCCGATCCGCCCGCTGTTCCCGGACGAGTTCCGCAACGAGGTGCAGATCATCTGCACCGTGATGTCGATGAACCCCGAGGTCGACGGCGACATCCCGGCCCTGCTCGGCGCCTCCGCCGCGCTGGCCCTGACCGGCGCTCCCTTCCAGGGCCCGATCGGCGCCGCGAAGGTCGGCTACCGCGACGGCCAGTACATCCTCAACCCGACCAAGGCCGACCTGGTCGACTCGAAGCTGGAGCTCGTCGTCGCTGGCACCGCCGACGCCGTGCTGATGGTGGAGTCCGAGGCGGACGAGCTGTCCGAGGACGTGATGCTCGGCGCCGTGATGTTCGGCCACCGCGAGATGCAGGTCGCCATCAAGGCGATCAACGAGCTGGTCGCCGAGGCCGGCAAGCCGAAGTGGGACTGGCAGCCGGCGCCGCGCAGCGAGGGCCTGGTCGACACGCTGCGCCACGCGATCGGCGACCGCCTCGCCGAGGCGTTCCAGATCCGCGACAAGCAGGCGCGCCGCACCAGCCTGTCCGCCGCCCGCAAGGCGGTGCTCGAGGCGATCGCCCCGCACAGCGAGGAGAAGGGCTGGAGCACGGCCGAGCTGTCGAAGGAGTTCGGCGAGTTCGAGTACCGCACCATGCGCGACTCGGTGCTCAAGACCAAGGTCCGCATCGACGGCCGCGCGCTGGACACGGTCCGGCCGATTTCCTCGAAGGTCGGCGTGCTTCCGCGCGTGCACGGCTCGGCGCTGTTCACCCGCGGCGAGACGCAGGCGATCGTCGCGGTCACGCTCGGCACCGCGCGTGACGGCCAGATCATCGACGCCGTCGGTGGCGAGTACAAGGAACACTTCCTGTTCCACTACAACTTCCCGCCGTACTCGGTGGGCGAGGCGGGCCGCATGATGGGTCCGAAGCGCCGCGAGATCGGCCACGGCCGCCTCGCCAAGCGCGGCGTGCTCGCCGTGATGCCGACGATGGAGTCGTTCCCCTACACGATCCGCGTCGTCTCGGAGATCACCGAGTCGAACGGTTCCTCCTCGATGGCCTCGGTCTGCGGCAGCTCGCTGGCCCTGATGGACGCGGGCGTGCCGATCAAGGCGCCGGTCGCCGGCATCGCGATGGGCCTGGTGAAGGAGGGCGACGACTTCGTCGTGCTGTCCGACATCCTCGGCGACGAGGACCATCTCGGCGACATGGACTTCAAGGTCGCCGGCACCAGCGAGGGCATCTCGGCCCTGCAGATGGACATCAAGATCCAGGGCATCACCGAGGAGATCATGAAGGTCGCGCTCGCGCAGGCGAAGCAGGGCCGCCTGCACATCCTGGGAGAGATGGCCAACGCGATCACCGCGCCGCGCGGCGAGCTGTCCGAGTTCGCGCCGCGCCTGCTGACCATCAAGATCCACCCGGACAAGATCCGCGAGGTGATCGGCAAGGGCGGCAGCACGATCCAGGCGATCACCAAGGAGACGGGCACCCAGATCGACATCCAGGACGACGGCACCATCGTCATCGCGTCGGTCAACGCCGCCGCGGCCAACGCCGCCAAGGACCGCATCGAGCAGATCACGTCCGACGTCGAGCCGGGCCGGATCTACGAGGGCAAGGTCGCCAAGATCATGGACTTCGGCGCGTTCGTGACGATCCTGCCGGGCAAGGACGGCCTGGTGCACGTCTCGCAGATCTCCGAGGAGCGCGTGGAGAAGGTCTCCGACAAGCTCAAGGAAGGCGACGTGGTCAAGGTCAAGGTGCTGGAGGTCGACAAGCAGGGCCGCATCCGCCTGTCGATGAAGGCCGTGGCCGAAGGGGAGGGCGTGCCGGCCGCCTGAGCCGCGCCCCCGCGCCGTGTTGCAGGGAAACGGGCCTTCGGGCCCGTTTTCCGTTCCAGGGTCCGGATCCGGCTGGAGCGCGCCGGTGCGCCGACCCGTGACTTGCGGCAGCCCCCCGGCCGGCGCGTGCGTGGCACGATCCGCCGGGTCGGGCCGCGTCGCGGCCGCAGCGGAAGGGGAAGACGATGCGGATCTCGGGACGGGCTTCGGGCCGGCGGTGGGCGGTGGGCGTGCTGGCGGGCGCCCTGGCGATGGCCACGGGCGCGCAGGCGGAGACGCTGCGCTACGTGGCGCTGGTGGACGGCGGCAAGCAGGCCGGGCAGCAGGTCGTCACCACGGACGACGATGGCCGCACGCGCGTGGAGTTCATCTTCAAGGACAACGGCCGCGGGCCGGAACTGGTGGAGACCTACACGCTGGCCGAAGACGGCACCTACCGCGAGTACGCGGTGACCGGCACCTCGACCTTCGGCGCGAAGGTCGACGAGCGCTTCAGCCGCGAGGGCGACCGCGTCGAGTGGAAGTCGACCTCCGACGCCGGCGACATGGCGGTGACCGGCCAGGCGCTCTATGCACCGCTCGGCGGCACGCCGGCGGGCCTCTCGGTCGCGGTCCGGGCACTGGCCAACGACGACGACGGCCGCCTGCCCATGATCCCCAGCGGGAGCCTCAGCGTGGAGCGCGTCGCGCAGGCGGAGGTCGCGCGCGATGGCGAGACCCGCACGGTCGACCTGGTGGCGCTGACCGGTCTGGGGCTGGTGCCGACCTTCGCCTGGGCGACGACCGGCCAGGACGCGCGCCTGTTCGCCTTCATCTACCCCGGCTACCTACAGCTCATCGAGGCCGGCTGGGAGGCCAACGCCGACGCCCTCGAGGAACGGCAGAAGGCCGCCGAGGGCGAGGCGCTGCGCGCGTTGCAGGCGCGCCTGGCGCATCCGGTCGACGGCGACCTGCTGATCCGCAACGCGCGCGTGTTCGACAGCGAGCGCGGCACCCTCGGCCCGGCGACCGACGTGCTCGTGCGCGACGGGCGCATCGCCGAGGTCGCGACCGACCGCGACTGGTCGAGCGCGGACCACGGCGCCACCGCGATGCGCCACATGGCGCCGAACGTCGTCGATGCCGGCGGCCGCGTGCTGCTGCCCGGCCTGTTCGACAGCCATGCGCACGTGGGGCGCTGGGAGGGCGGGCTCAACCTCGCCGCCGGCGTGACCACCGTGCGCGACATGGGCAACGACAACGAGACCCTGCAGCAGTTGATGGTGCAGGAGCGCGAGGGCACCTTCCTGTCGCCGCGGATCGTGGCGGCGGGCTTCCTCGAGGGCGAAAGCCCGTTCTCCGCGCGCAACGGATTCGTCGTCTCGGACCTCGATGGCGCGAAGAAGGCCGTGGACTGGTACGCCGACCACGGTTACCCGCAGATCAAGATCTACAACTCCTTCCCGCGCGGGATCCTCGCCGACACGGTCGACTACGCGCACGACAAGGGCCTGCGGGTCAGCGGCCACGTGCCGGCCTTCATGCGCGCGCAGGAGGTGGTGGACGCCGGCTTCGACGAACTGCAGCACATCAACCAGCTGCTGCTGAACTTCTTCGTCAAGCCGGACACCGACACCCGCACGCTCAAGCGCTTCTACCTGGTCGCCGACGAGACCGCGGGGCTGGACTTCGACTCGAAGGAAGTGCGTGACTTCATCGCCGCGCTGGCGGCCAAGGGCGTCGTGGTCGACCCCACGCTGGCGACCTTCGAGTTCCTGCACCAGCGCGACGGCGAGTTGTCGCCGATCGTGGCGGACATCGCCGACCACCTGCCGCCGTCGGTGCAGCGCGGCCGGCGCGCGGCCGAGATGGACATTCCGGACGACGCGACCGCGGCGCTGTACGACCGGTCGTTCGAGAAGCTGGTCGAGTTCGTCGGCCTGATGCACGAGGCCGGCGTGCCGGTGGTCGCGGGCACGGACGAGATCGCCGGGTTCACCCTGCAGCGCGAGCTCGAGCTGTACGTGCAGGCCGGCATGACGCCGGGCGAGGCACTGCGCACGGCGACCTGGAACGGCGCCAAGTACGCGGGCGTGCTGGACGACCGGGGCGCGGTCACCGTGGGCCGGCGCGCGGACCTGGTGCTGGTCGACGGCGACCCGACCACGGACATCGCCGACATCCGCAGGGTCGCGATGGTGCTCAAGGGCGACACCGTGTACTACCCGTCGGAACTGCACGAGGCGCTCGGGGTGAAGCCCTTCGCCCCCGCGGTCCGGGTCGTGTCGAACCCCCTGGTCGAGCCGGCCGGCGCCGACGCGCGCTAGCCGGTCCCGTCGCCGCCGCCTTCGCCGAACAGCCCCGGCTGGGCGGCGAGGGCATCGCGGTCGGCGAAGCCCGACAGGCCGACCCCGACCAGCCTGAACCGCGTGCGCGAGGGCAGGTCGACGCGCGCGGTCAGCGCGCAGGCGATGTCCGCGAGCACGGCTTCCGATTCCGGGCGCTCGGCGGGCGTCAGGCTGCGCGTCAGCACCTGGAAGTCCGCGGTCTTGAGCTTGAGCACCACCGTGCGCGCGACCCGGTCCGGATCGCGCGCGAGTTCGCGCTGGTAGCCCGACCAGGCACGCGCCGCCTGCCGGCGGATGTGCGGTTCGAGCTCGGCCAGCGGCAGGTCCCGTTCGAACGTGTCCTCCGACGACACCTGCATGGTCGGCCGCTCGATCACGACCGGGTGGTCGTCGATGCCCAGCGACAGCTCGTGCAGCCGGCGCCCCCAGCGGCCGAATCGGCGTTCCAGGGCGTCGCCGCCGTGCGTGCGCAGGCCGCCGACGGTGGCGATGCCCAGTTCCGCGAGCTTCTGCTGCATGACCCGGCCGACGCCGGGCAACCGCCCGACGGGAAGCGGGCCCAGGAACGCGTCGACCTGGGCCGGCTTCAGCACGAACAGCCCGTCGGGCTTGTTCCAGTCGCTGGCGATCTTGGCCAGGAACTTGTTCGGCGCCACCCCGGCCGAGGCGGTGAGCGCGGTTTCACCGCGGATCTCCTCGCGGATCGCGCGCGCGGCCTCGGTCGCGGAGGGCAGTCCGGTCTTCTCGACCGTCACGTCGAGGTAGGCTTCGTCGAGCGACAGCGGTTCCACCAGGTCGGTGTGGCGCAGGAAGATCTCGCGCACCTGCCGCGAGACGGCCTTGTAGCGCGGGAAGTCCGGCGGCACGAACACCGCCTGCGGGCACAGCCGCTCGGCGCGCACCGCCGGCATCGCCGAGCGCACGCCGAACTTCCGTGCCTCGTAGCTGGCCGCGCACACGACCGAGCGCGCGCCGCGCCAGGCCACGACCACCGGCCGGCCGCGCAGCGACGGGTCGTCGCGCTGCTCGACCGACGCGTAGAACGCGTCCATGTCGACGTGGATGATCTTGCGCGGGGCCTCGCTCACCGGGGCATTGTCCTACGCCCCGGCGGGGCGGCTCCCTATCCGATTCCCGGCCCGTCCCGGGGGGCGTATGCTTCGGCCCGTTCACAACCCCTGGGGAGGGCGCCATGAACGCACCGCTCGAGTCACCGCGCACCGTGCCGGCCTGGTTCTGGATGGTCGCCGCCGTCGCACTGCTGTGGAACCTGTTCGGCGTGGCGATGTTCGCCATGCAGATGTCGATGGGGCCCGACGACCTGTCCGCGCTGGAGGAGGGGCAGCGCGCCATGTTCGAGTCGACGCCGGGCTGGGTCTGGGCGGCCTACGGGGTCGCCGTGGTCGCGGGGACGCTGGCGTCGATCGCCCTGCTGTTGCGCCGGCGGTTCGCGGTGACGCTGTTCTGGATATCGCTGGTCGCGGTGGTCGTCCAGTTCGCGTGGATGGCATTCCTGAGCGGTGCCACGCAGGCGATGGGCGTCGCGGCGCTCGGCCTGCCGGTGTTCGTGGTTGTCGTCGCGGCCCTGCTGGCCTGGTTTTCGGGGCGCGCCGCGGCCCGCGGCTGGCTGCGCTGACGCCAGGCGCCGGGGGTGGGTGCGGAACCCGGGTTCCGCGTCCCACCCGCCATGCAGGCCGCCGAGATGCACGCGGGAATCGCCCGCGAGGGTCGCTGCTTGCACGTTTCACGCCGGCTTTGGCACGCTGCCCTGCCGCATCCGCCGGAACCGCCATGCCCCGCCGCCACTTCTCGATGCTGCGCGAGTTCCACCTCGCGGACTGGTTCACGCTGGCGAACGCGTTCTGCGGGACCGGTGCGGTGTTCGCCGCGATGCGGTTCCTGCAGGAGGGCGGCGTGCGCGACCTGCTGGTCGGCATGGCGCTGATCCCGCTGGCGTTCGTGTTCGACGCGCTGGACGGGCGGGTGGCGCGCTGGCGGAAATCGGCGTCGACCCTCGGCCGGGAACTGGACTCGCTGGCGGACGTGATCTCGTTCGGCCTGGCGCCGGCGGCGCTCGGATACGCCTGCGGCCTGCAGGGCGGCTGGGACTGGGTGGTGCTGAGCTATTTCGTCGGCTGCGGCGTGAGCCGGCTGGCGCGCTACAACGTCACGGCGGAGCTGCTGGCCGGCGACGAGGGCAAGGTGAAGCACTTCGAGGGCACGCCGATCCCGACCAGCGTGGTGATCGTCGGCCTGCTCGCGTGGGCGGCGGCGACCGGCGCGATCGGCCCCGACCTGTGGGGTGGCGTGTGGCACCTCGGCCCGTGGCAGCTGCACCCGCTGGTGCTGGTCTACGCCCTGTCAGGCTCGCTGATGATCAGCAAGACGCTGCGCATCCCCAAGCCCTGAGGGCCCGTGCAGCTTCGCCGCCCCACCCATCGCGCGCGTAGGCGCGCTCCTACGAGGGAACCATTCATCCTTGCCGTAGGAGCGGGCCTGCGCCCGCGAAGGGCGCGCCCCGTGACACATGGGCACCCGGGGCGTTCGCGCGCGTAGGCACGCTCCTACAGGTTCCGGCCATGCGCCCCCATGTATGCACGACCTGCAATGCGGCGGTTGCTAGCATGCGCGCTCCGGCGCAAGGAACGGTCCGATGGGCAACGAACAGGGCACCCCCGATTTCGAGGCGCTGGCGCGCCAGTACTGGACGGCATGGGGCGACCTGCTGCGCGAAGGCGGCGGCCGACCGGGCGTGGCCGCGGGCTTCGGCACGGGCTCGCCCTGGGACGCCGGCCTGCGCGCGTGGCAGGAGGGCCTGGCCGAGTGGAGCCGCCTGGCGCATGGCGCGCGGGGCGGCGCGGACGCCGCGCTCGGCGAATCCTTCGCGCACGCGCATGCCTGGTACGCGCGCATGCAGCAGGTCGCCGCACAGATGGCCGGCGCACCGCAGGCCGACCCGGCGGGCATCGCCGAAGCCTGGCGCCAGGCGCTCGGCGCGACCGGCGAGAACCCGTTCCCGGAGATGTTCCGCCAGTTGCGCGGGCAGGGCCGCGACGGCGCGTCCCAGTGGATCGAGGACGCGACCCCGTGGCTGGAAGCGGTGCGCCGCGAGGCCGCGTCGTGGATGGGCATGCCGCCGGTCGGCTTCGCGCGCGAGCACCAGGGTCGCTGGCAGGCGCTCGCCCGCGCGCACGTCGACTACCAGCAGGCACAGGGCGCGTGGAACGGCCTGATGGCGCGCACGGGCGAGGATGCGCTGGAAGCGTTCGAGCGGGCGCTCTCCGACCGCGCCGCCAGGGGCGCGTTGCCGACCACCGCGCGCGGCCTGTTCGACGCGTGGATCGATGCCGCGGAGGCCGCTTGGGCCGAGCGCGCGTTGTCGCCCGAGTTCCGGGAGGTCCACGGCGCGCTGGTCGCCGCACAGATGAAGCTGCGCGCGGGCGTGCAGCGAGAAGTGGAGGAGATGGCCGCGCACTGGGGCATGCCGACGCGCACCGAGGTCGACGCGACGCACCGCAAGGTCGCGCAGCTCGAGCGCGAGGTCCGGCGGCTGAAGGACGCACTGGCCGGGCGTGGCGAACCGGCCGCCGCGAGGCCCGCGGCCCGGAAGGCCGGTGCGACGCCGGCGAAGCCCCCCGGGGGCAAGGCGTCCGCAGCGCCTGGAAAGGCCAGGCCGGCCGCCGCGAAGGCGAAGAAGGCGTCGATGCCCGCGGGCGGAACGTCCGGCAAGACCACCATGCCCGCCAAGCCGCGCAAGGGCTGACCATGGCCACCACGAACGCCTCCGCCTTCGATCCGCAGGCCGTCGCCGACGAGGCCGCCACGTTCCAGCGCCGCCTCGCGGCCGGACTGGAAACGCTCCGCCAGGTCGACGACGTCGATTACGGCGCCACGCCGCGCGAGGAAGTCTGGCGCGACGGCAAGGTCGTGCTCTACCGCTTCGTCGGCGAGAAGGCGCCGACCGCGAAGGTGCCGCTGCTGATCAGCTACGCGCTTGTGAACCGGCCGTACATGGTCGACCTCCAGTCCGACCGTTCGATCGTGCGCGGGCTGCTGGAGCGCGGCGAGGACGTGTACGTGATCGACTGGGGCTACCCCGACCGGTCCGACCGCTACCTCACGCTCGAGGACTACATCGAGCGCTTCCTCGGCGGCGCCGTCGACCACCTGTGTCGCTCGCACGGGCTGCACGCGATCAACCTGCTCGGCATCTGCCAGGGCGGCACGTTCGCGCTCAGCTACGCGGCCCTGCATCCCGGCAGGGTGCGCAACCTGGTCACGATGGTCACGCCGGTGGATTTCCACACCGACGACAACATGCTCGCCAACTGGGCGCGCGGCCTGGACGTGGACCTGATGGTCGACACGCTCGGCAACGTGCCGGCGGACCTGATGAACTTCTCCTACCTGATGCTCAAGCCGTGGCGGCTGTTCGTGCAGAAGTACGTCGGCATGGTCGACGTGCTGGAGGACAAGGCAGCGCTGGAGGACTTCCTGCGCATGGAAAAGTGGATCTTCGATTCGCCCGACCAGGCCGGCGAGGCCTTCCGCCAGTTCATCCGCGACTTCTACCAGCGCAACGGCTTCGTCGAGGGCGGCATCCGCATCGGCGAACGCGAGGTGCACCTGGGCCTGGTGGAAATGCCGGTGCTCAACATCTTCGCCGAGCAGGACCACCTCGTTCCGCCGTCGGCGTCCCGCCCGCTGAAGGACCTGGTGGGCACGGACGACTACACCGAGCTCTCGTTCCGTGGCGGCCACATCGGCATCTACGTGTCCGGCCGCGCGCAGCGCGAGGTGCCGCAGGCGATCCACGACTGGCTGGCCGGGCGCTAGGCGCCCGGTCCCGACGCTCAGCCGGCGATGGCCCGGACTGCGCCGACCGCCGCCTCCACCTGCTCCGGTGAGTTCACCAGGCTGGGCGCCAGGCGCGCGTAGCTGGTCCGGTAGGGACTCGTGCTGGCGATGATGCGGCGCGCGAGCAGGCCTTCCACGACCTGGTCCGGCGTCCGGCCGTCGACCTCGAAGCAGACGAGTCCCGCCGACAGGTCCGGGGACATCGGCGTGTGCAGCCTGACCCCGGGGATGGCGGCGAGGCCCGCCTTGCACTGGTCGTTGAGCTCGCGGATCCGGGCCGCCACGCGCGCGCGGCCCATCGCCTGGTGCATCCGGAACGCGACCGCCGTCGCCCACTGGTGTTCGAAGTCGACGAAGCCGCCGGGGCTCATGCGGCGCGCGTTGTTCAGCGTTTCCGGTTCCGGGAGGCCATCCTCCCAGGCCATCCGGGCGTCGGAATCGCTGAAGCTCGGGATCGAGGGTGAGAGCCGGGCCCAGTTGTCGGCGGACGCCCACACCAGGCCGGTGCCCCGCGGCGCGAACATCCACTTGTGCGTGCCTGCGCAGAAGTAATCGCAGCCCATGCCGGCCACGGTTTCGTCGACCGCGCCGAGCCCGTGCACGCCGTCGACCACAAGCAGGGGCGGCTCCGGGACGTCGCGCAGCGCGCGTGCCATCTCGCGGATCGGCAACCGCATCCCCGTGCTCGAGTGGACCCAGGTCAGGCCGACGACCCGGGTGCGTGGACCGATCCCGGCGCGCAGGGCACCGACGATCGAATCGATGCTCGCCTGCGCGGGGTCCGCGAACAGCGCGATCTTCCGCATGGTCGCGCCGGTGCGGCGGGTCGCCAGGCGGATGGATTCGTGGTGGACGAAGTGGTCGTGCGTCGTGCACAGGACCTCGTCGCCGGGCGCCAGCGGCAGGCCCTGGTAGACCAGCGCGAGTCCGGTCGTCGTGTTGGGTGTCAGCGCGATGTCGTCCGCCTCGCCACCGAGGTACGCCGCGATGGCCTCCCGGACCCGGGGCGGCCCGTCGCCGGGGTCGCCACTGCTCACGACCTGGAACGGGTTGGCGTCGATCGCGCGGCGGTATTCGTCGATCGCGTCCTGCACCGGCTTCGGATGGCTGACCACGAAGAAGCTCGCGAAGTGCGCGTACGCCGGATCCAGCGGGAACATCGCCCGGACCTTGTCCCAACCCGACAGGTCCGGCAGCGGCGGGCCGTCCCCGGCGCAGGACGAAAGCAGGACCGGAACGGCCAGCGCGGCCGCGGCGACGGCGGCCGGCGCGAGCAGGAATTCGCGACGGGTGACACCCATGGCGACGACCCCGGGCACGGGAACACGCTGGAAGCAACGCGATTTCCCCGGGCGCACGGACAGCGCCTGGCCCGCGACGGCTGGACCCGCCGTGGTCGGGAGGCGGCGGTAGACTGCGCCCAGTCGACACTGGAGCCCGAGATGACCGAACGTCCGTTCACCCGCTCCCGGAGCGATCGCGTGCTCGCGGGCGTCATGGGCGGCATCGCCCGGCGCTTCGGCTGGAACTCGACCCTGTTGCGCGTGCTGTTCGTGCTGGTGTCGATCGCTTCGGCCGCGTTCCCCGGGATCATCGTGTACCTGGTCCTGTGGCTGGTGATGCCGGAGGAGGGCACCGCCTGAACCGGGCGCCCGCCGCGACGGCGGGCCGCTGGCGGCGCCGGGTGGCGTTCGCCGCCGGGCTGGCGTGGGCGCTGCCGAACACGTTGCTGGGGGTGCTCGCCGGGATCGCCGCGCTGCCCGGCGGCGCCCGCGTGCACCTGAGCCGCCGCGAACTCGCGCTCGTGTTCGACGCGGTGCCGTTCGGTCCGGGCGGCGCGCTCACGCTCGGAAACGTGATCCTGCACACCGGCGACTCCCTCGACGCCGACTGCCTGACCTATGCGCACCGCGCCGGGCACGGCGCCTGCGATCCCGTGCGCCTGGGCGACCACGAGCGCGCGCACGTGCTGCAGTACATGGCGCTCGGCCCGCTGTTCCTGCCGCTGTACTTCCTGTGCGGCGGCATCGGCGTGCGCAACCGGTTCGAGCGCTCCGCCGACCGCTATGCCGCGACGGGCCGCGGCTGGTGGCCGTGGCCGGCGCCTCCGCTCGGCGCGCACCCGCACGCCGCCGGCGCGGCGCATCCCGCGCCCCGTTCAGCCGAGCCGCAGGCCGACGAACGGCCGGACCGTTTTACGTCCGGCTAACGCGCCCGGGCGTAGCGTCGGACGCGTCGGAGAAAAAGCGGAAGGCAACGCGCCAGACGCAATCGCTCCGGCACGGAAGGCCCGGCCAGCCGAGGACGCAAGTCTGAAGCGGACTGGGCCTTCTCTTTTGCACGCGGCCGGCACGTTGCGGATGCCGCGAACGAAGCGGCCCGCGAATCGCGGGCCGTGGTTGGTGCCGGAGGTGGGACTCGAACCCACACGAGTGTTAGCTCGGCGGATTTTGAGTCCGCTGCGTCTACCATTCCGCCACTCCGGCGCGGCCGGCGAGTATAGCGACGCTCAGGCCGCCTCGTCGGTCTCCAGGGCCTTGTCGGCGCGCACGTACCACTCGCCGCCCTGGGGGACGAACATCGAGCAGCACTCCATCTTCGCCTTGTAGATGTGCACCGAGACCGCCACGGCTTCGGGATTCGGGTTGCGGATGGCGTGGTACTCGTGCGGCGGGATCAGGCTGCCGGCGCTCCCGGGGCCCGCCTGCATGCCGCCGGCGGCGCGGAAGCGGAAGCGGTCGCCATCGCGCTCGAGCAGTTCGTACTGGGTGATCTCGAGCTGGCCGTCCCACACGCCCTCGACGCACCACAGGCCCTGGTGGTCGTGCACCGGCGTGCCCTGGCCGGGGCCCCAGGTCATCGCGACCACGCTGTAGCCGTGCTTCGCGCTCCGGTAGAGCTCGCGGCGGGCGTAGTGGTCCTCGATGGGCTCGAACACGCAGTCCGGCAACTGGACGTCGCGGTCGCGGATCATCCGGCACAGCGCGTTGCGCAAGGCGGCGGTGACCGCGTGCTGGTCGCCGGCCGACACCGCGGCGTCGATCCCGGCAACGAGCTTGTCGCGGCCGGGGAAGGGCAGGTCGGGGCAACCGTCGTCGTGCATGGCGGCCATTCTAGCGGCGCGAGGCCGGCCGGGCACCGGGCATGGCCCTGCACCGCCCGATGGCCGCACCGGCCGCATCCAACCCCCGTAGGAGCGCGCCTACGCGCGCGATTGCCGACCCGGGCGGCGATGCCGAGGTTGAAGCGCAAGCTGGATCCCGGCCTGCGCCGGGATGACGGGATGGGGCGGAGGTATCTGCGGGGCACGCCGTTCGCGCGCGTCGGCCCGTACCTGCAGCGGTGGCATCCCGCGGGCGATTCAGAGCTCGGCAAGGAACCCTGCGACCGCGGGCCCGAAGCGGTCGATGTCGACCAGGAACGCGTCGTGGCCCTGCGGCGACGGCAGCGGCAGGAAGCGCGACTCGGCGCCGCCCGCGCGCAGGCCTTCGGCCACCTGCTCCTGCTGCTGCAGGGGGAACAGGATGTCGGTCTCCACGCCGATCGCGAGCGCGCGCTCCAGGCCGTTGTCGCGCGCGATCCGCGCGAGCCCCGCCATGGCGTCGCCGCCGTGCGCTTCGCCCAGGTCGAACCAGTCCATCGAGCGGCTCAGGTAGAGATAGCAGTTCGGGTCGTAGTTGCGGACGAAACGGCGCGCATGCGCCTCGAGGTAGCTCTCGACCTCGAACTCAAGGCCGAACGGTTCGTCGTCCGGCCGCCGGTCCGAGTCCAGGCGGACCCGGCCGAAGCGCCCGTCCCATTCGAGCGCCGAGCGATACGTGATGACGCCCAGCTTGCGCGCCATGCGCATGCCCGCCTCGGGGTAGCGGTCCTCGTCGTACCGGCCGTCGTTCCAGTTCGGATCCAGGCGGATCGCCTCGCGCTGCAGCGAGCGGATCGCGATCGAGAACGGCAACGCGCGCGCCGCGCCGGAGATGTTGAGGTGCGCGCGCGCGATCCCCGCGTGACGCGACAGCAGCGAGAGCGCGTTCATGCCGCCCATCGAATTGCCGACCACGCAGGCGAGCCGGTCGATGCCGAGCGCGCGCACGACGTGCGCCGCGGCGTTGGCGCCGTCATCCACCGAGAGGTCCGGGAAGCGCAGCCGGTACGGCCTGCCGTCCTCCGGATGCGGCGACGCCGGACCGGTCGAGCCCTTGCAGCTGCCGAGCGGATTGATGCAGACGACGAACCAGCGATCCGTGTCGATCGGCTTGCCCGGGCCCACCATCGCTTCCCACCAGCCATCCGCCGGATTGCCTTCGTTGGACGCGGCGTGCGCGTCCGGCGACAGGCCGGGGAGGATGAGGATCGCGTTGTCGCGCGCGTCGGCCAGTCGGCCCCAGGTTTCGTACGCGATGCGCGCGCCGTGCAGCGCGCCGCCGCGCTTCATCGCGAACGGATCGGGGAGTTGGACGAAGCGCGTGCCGGGCGGGATGAACTCGGTCATGCGGCCATTGTCATTCAACGACGCGGTCGATCGCGAGTTCGACGGTCTCGCCCGCCCGGGAATCGACGGGCGCGGATGCAAGGTCGCCGCTGGCCGCGATCGCGTCGCCGGTCGCCGACACGCGCGCCTCGACGCGCACCGGTCCCGCCGCCGAGAGCCGCGCCGTCGGCATCGGGCCGTCGGTGTCGTCGAGCACGACATCGACCGGGAACCCGCTCGCCGGCACGCGTTCGACCGCGACCGGCATGGGCGGGCCGTCGACGGCGCGCGCGATGACGTACAGCACCGCGCCATCCGCGACGCGGGGTTCGAGCGCCGGGTCGAGGGCGACGCGCACGCGGATCGATGCGGCCGCGTCGGCCGGCGCCGCGGCGGCTGCCGCGGGCAGCGGCGGCAGGCCCGCCGCCGCCCGCGCGGCATCGACCTGCGTGCGCAGGCTGGCGGCCGTGCGCGCATCCACGTCCGCGAGCAGCGATTCCCACACGCGGGCGGCCTCGGCGTCCTCGCCGCGCTGGCGGTGCGCGATGCCGAGGAACCAGCGGGCCCGCTGGTTGCCGGGTTCGATCTCGAGGGCGCGCCGCAGGCGCCCGACCGCCGTGTCGTCCAGCCGCCGGTCTGCCGTGGCCAGCGCGCGGGCCTCCGCCGCCTCCACCTGGGCCGTGGCGTCGTCGGGCAGCAGGTCCGCGGCGCGTGCGAAGGCCTCGCGCGCATCCTTGGCGCGGCCCTCGGCACGATACGCACGGCCGAGCAGCACCCAGCCTTCGGCCATCGCCGGCTCGCGCGCGAGCGCGGCCTCCAGGCTGGCGATCGCGTCGGTGGTCGTCTCCGGCGCCCGGCGCGCGGCCGGATCCAGCGCCGCGGGCGTCCCGACCAGCAGGTAGAGCGCGGCGGTGCCCGCGAGCAGCAGGCCCGCGACCGCCAGCGTCGGGCCGCGTGCGCCATGCCAGAGCGGCCGCACGACGATGGCCACGGCGATGGCCGCCAGGCCCAGCGCCGCGAGTGCGAACAGCGCGCCCTGCATCGCCATGCCGGTCACCACTCCTGTCCGTCGTCGGGCGGGACGTCGCCGCCCCGCGCGCGGCCGCGCACGATCCGCCACACCAGCAGGCCGCCGCCCGCGAGCAGCAGCAGCGGCCCGAACCACAGCAGCCAGGTGTGCGGCGCGACGCGTGGCTGGTAGAGCACGAACTCGCCGTAGCGTTCGACGAGGTGCGCCTTGATCTCGGCGTCGCTGCGCCCCTGGCGCATCAGCTCCAGGACCTCGCGGCGCAGGTCGTGGGCGATGCGCGCGTCGGAGTCGGCCAGCGACTGGTTCTGGCACATCACGCAGCGCAGCTCGGAGGTCAGCGCCATGAAGCGCTGCGCCTCTTCCTCGCTGGCGAAGCGCGGCAGCATGGTCGCGGTCGCCTGCGCGGCCGCCACCGTCGGCAACGCGATCGAGACCGCGGGGGACACGGCGGCCGACAAGGCGAGCAGTCCCGCCAACAGCCAGCGTGCGGTGGCGCGCGTCACAGCGTCGCCCCCGCGGGGATCTTCTCGACCTCGGCCAGCGCCGGCAGCAGCTCGCGCTCGACGGTGTCCTCGCTCATCGGGCCGACGTGCTTCCAGCGGATGATCCCGTTGGCGTCGACCAGGAAGGTCTCCGGCGCGCCGTAGATGCCCCAGTCGATCGCGCCCCGGCCATCGGCGTCGACCAGCACCAGCCAGTACGGGTTGCCGAACTGCTCGAGCCAGCGCAGCGCGTCGTCCGGCGCGTCGTTCCAGTTGTAGCCGACCACGCGGACGCGGCGCGTCTCGGCGAAGCGCGTCAGCACCGGGTGCTCGGTGCGGCATTCCGGGCACCAGCTGCCCCAGACGTTGAGCACGAAGGGTTCGCCGGCGAGGTCCGCGAGGGTGACGGTGCGGCCGGGATCGTGCAGCACGGGCAGCGCGAAGGCGGGGGCGGGGCGGTCGATCAGCGGCGACGGCAGCGCGTCGCGGCCGGGGTCGCGGCTGAGCCAGACGCCGGCGGCAAGCAGCATTGCCAGCGCGGCGAACACCGCCAGCGGGAGCCAGCGCCAGGCGCGGTCGCGGCTCGGTGCGTCAGTCATCGTCCTTCCTCCCGGGCGCCCGGCGGAAACGGCGGTCGGACGCGGCCACCAGTGCGCCAAGCGCCATCAACGCCGCGCCCGTCCAGATCCAGCGGATGAACGGCTTCACGTACACGCGCACGGCCCAGGCGTCGTCCGGCGCGCCGTCGCCGAGCGATTCGCCCAGCGCGACGTACACGTCGCGCAGCGGGCCCACGTCGATCGCCGCCTCGGTCATCACCTGGCCGCCCGCGGCATATGCGCGCTTCTCCGGCTGCAGGATGGCGACCGGCGCGTCCCCGCGCGTGACCATGACCGCGCCGCGGTCGGCCATGTAGTTGGGGCCGCGCAGGCGGTCGACGCCGTCGAAGCGGAACCGGTAGTCGCCCAGCGCGACCTCCTGGCCGGGGGCGAGCGCGACCTCGCGCTGGCGCACCTGGGCCTCGGTCAGCAGCGCGCCGACCACGAACACGGCGATGCCCAGGTGCGCGAGCACCATGCCGGCCATCTCGGGGGTGATGCGCTTGTACAGGCGCAGCCGGGTGCGGACGAACTGCCACGTGCCGCCCGCGACCCAGAGCGCGGCGGTGACGCCGGCGACCGACTTCAGCACGCCCTGCGGCGCGGCGACCACCGTCAGCAGGCCGCCCAGGGCGGCGACCAGCACCCATGGCGCCAGCGCCGCGATCGGCTTGCCCGGGTCCTCGCGCTGCCACTTCGTCATCGGGCCGAATGGCACCAGCGCGACCAGCGGGGCCATCAGCACCAGGAACAGGAGGCCGAAGTAGGGCGGCCCCACCGAGATCTTGCCGAGGCCGACGGCGTCGGCGAACAGCGGGTAGAGCGTGCCGAGCAGCACCATCGCGGTCGCCGCCACCAGCAGCAGGTTGTTGAGCAGCAGCAGCGTCTCGCGCGAGCTCGCGGCGAACGGCCGGCCGGGTGGCGTGCGCGGGGCGCGCAGTGCGTACAGCAGCAGCGAACCGCCGACCACCGCGGCCAGGAACAGCAGGATGAAGAGCCCGCGCGTCGGATCGGCCGCGAACGAGTGCACGCTCGTCAGCACGCCCGAACGCACGAGGAACGCGCCCAGCAGCGACAGCGAGAAGGTGGCGATCGCCAGCAGCAGCGTCCAGCCGTGGAAGCTGCCGCGCTTCTCGGTCACCGCCTGCGAGTGCAGCAGCGCCGCGCCCGCGAGCCACGGCATGAAGCTGGCGTTCTCGACCGGGTCCCAGAACCACCAGCCGCCCCAGCCCAGCTCGTTGTAGGCCCACCAGGAACCGATCGCGATGCCGGCGGTCAGGAACGCCCAGGCCACGTTGGTCCACGGCCGCGTCCAGCGCAGCCAGCGTGCGTCCACCCGGCCATCGAGCAGCGCCGCGATCGCGAACGCGAACGGCACCACGAAGCCGACGTAGCCCATGTAGAGCATCGGGGGATGGATGATCATCCCCGGGTCCTGCAGCAGCGGGTTGAGGTCGCGGCCCTCGAGCGCCGCCGGCAGCAGCCGTTCGAATGGATTGCTGGTGAAGGCGAGGAACGCGATGAATCCGGTCGCCACCAGGCCGATCACGCCCAGAACGCGCGCGCGCACCGTGTCGGGCAGCATGCGCGAGAAGCGTGCCACCGCCGCGTTCCAGCCGGCGAGCACGAGCACCCACAGCAGCATCGAGCCCTCGTGCGCGCCCCAGACCGCGGTCACGCGGTAGTACCAGGGCAGCAGCGTGTTCGAATTCTCCGCGACGTAGCGCAGCGAGAAGTCCTGCGCGAGGAAGCCGAGCGTCAGGATGGCGTAGGCGACCGCCAGCAGGCCGAACTGCACGTAGGCGGCCGGGCGCGCAAGGTCCATCCACGCACGCACGCCGCGCGCGGCGCCGGCGACCGGCAGCACGCCCTGCAGCAGCGCGACGAGCAGCGACAGCAGCAGGGCGACCTGGCCGACTTCCGGCAGCAGGCCGGTGTAGGGCACCGCCGCCACCTAGCGTGGCGCTCCCGTTCCGCCCGCGGTCGCGGCGTCGTCGGGCACGTCGTGCTTGCGGTGCGCCTGGCCCATCTTCTCGGCGACTTCCCGCGGCATGTAGGTCTCGTCGTGCTTGGCCAGCACCTCCTCGGCCACGAACACGCCGTCGCGCATGCGGCCGGTCGCGACCACCGCCTGGTTCTCGCGGAACAGGTCGGGGAGGATGCCCTCGTAGACGACGGGCAGGCGCGCGTCGCCGTCGTCGACCTCGAAGCGCGCCTGCATCGACCCGCTGGCGCGCGCGAACGAGCCGCCCGCGACCATGCCGCCGAGGCGGAACCGCGCCGCGCCGCCGGCGACGTCCGCGCCGGCTTCGCCGCCAAGCACTTCCGAAGGCGTGTAGAGATAGGTGACGTTGCGCTGCAGGGCCATCGCGACCAGCGCGGTGGCCAACGCGGCGGCCGCAAGCAGGGCGAGGACCAGCAACAGGCGGCGCCTGCGGACCGGGTGGATCATGGGGTCGGGTCTCCGGCGCGCGAAAGCGGCAGGTCGGCGGATGGTCGGCCCGCCGCGCGCGCCGCGCGCAGCCGCACGGCGCGCAGCGCCTGGCGCAGTTGCAGGCGCGGCGAAAGGTAGTCCCACGCCAGCACGGCGGCGAACACGGCGTAGGCGCCGGCGACGTAGCCGAGGTAGCTCATGGCCGGGCCTCCGCCAGGCGGCGCACCCAGTCCTTGCCGGCCTCGCGGCGCAGGTTGTCGGCCCGCGCGCGCGCCAGCAGCGAACCGATGAACCAGAACTTCGTGCCGAGCACCATCACCGCGAGCGGCCAGGCCATGGAGCCGTCCATGGACGACTCGCCGAACAGCCGGATCGTCGCGCCCTGGTGCAGCGAGTTCCACCACACCACCGAGTAGCGGATGACCGGCAGCAGCGCCACGCCGACGATCGCCAGCAGGCCGGCGGCACGGGCCGCGGCGCGGCGGTCGTCGATCGCCTGGTACAGGCCCATCACGCCGAGGTACAGGAACAGCAGCACCAGTTCGGTGGTCAGGCGCGGGTCCCAGTCCCACCACGTGCCCCACATCGGCTTGCCCCAGATCGAGCCGGTGGCCAGCGTGACCAGCGTGAACGCGGCGCCCACGGGCGCGCAGGCCATCGCCAGGACCTCGCACAGCTTGATGCGCCAGACCAGCGCCAGCACGGCGTAGAACGCCATCAGCGCGAACACGAACAGGCTCATCCACGCCGACGGCACGTGGATGTAGAGGATCCGGAAGCTGTCGCCCTGCTGGTAGTCGGCGGGCACCACGAACAGCGCGCCGTACAGGCCCGCGGCCATCGTCGCGATCGCGGCCAGGTGCGCCCACGGCGCCCAGCGCGCGGCGAAGCGATCGAAGGTGGGCGGCGAGCCGAGTTGGTGGAACCAGCGGAGGACGGGGTTCATGCGTGGAGGCGGTGCCCGGTTGGGGCCGGTCGGTTGTCGGTGCGCGACCCCGGCGGTCGGCCGGTCGCGCGCTCGCCCGGCCGCCGCCGTCGGCGGCCTTCAGCCCAGCGAGATTCGGATCGCGGCGGCCGCGGCCAGCGGTGCCAGCACCAGCGCGAGGACCAGACCGGCGGCCAGCAGGAGCAGGGCGCCGACGGGGTCCATCCCCTGTCCGGCCGCCGCCACGCTTCCGGCCCCGAACACCAGGACCGGCACGTAGAGCGGCAGCGCCAGCAGGGCGACGAGTATACCGGAGCGCCGCATCCCGACGGTCAGCGCGGCGACCACCGCGCCCAGCAGGCTGAGCAGCGGCGTGCCGAGCGCGAGGGCCGCCAGCAGCACCGCGCGCTGGTCCGCCGGCAGGTGCAGCAGCTCGCCGAGCAGGGGCGTGGCCAGGACGAGGGGCAGGGCGGTGGTCGCCCAGTGCATCCCCGTGCGGACCAGCACCAGCCAGGGCAGGGGCACCGGGGCAAGCATCCACTGCTCGAGCGACCCGTCCTCGGCGTCGCCGCGGAACAGCGTGTCCAGGGCGAGCAGGCCGGCCAGCAGCACCGCGACCCAGAGCACCGGCGCGGCCACCGGTGCCAGGGCCTCGCGGTCGCCGCCCAGCGCCAGCGCGAACAGGACCACGACCAGCAGCGCGAACAGCGCCGGCTGCAGGGCATCCCCCCGCCGGCGCCACAAGAGGCGCAGGTCACGGCGGAGCAGCGCGCCGGCCGCGGTGGCCAGTCCGGGCGATCCGTCGGCGCGCCCGTTCAAGCCGCGCGCTCCAGGGCCAGCAGCGACGTGCGCACCGGCGGCGCGGCGTAGGCGCCATGGGTGGTGACCAGGGCCGCGCCGCCCGCGCGCAGTTGCGCCTGGACCATGCGGTTGACCAGTTCGATGCCGTCCAGGTCGAGGTTGGCGTAGGGCTCGTCGAGCAGCCACAGGCGCGCGGGCGACAGCCAGAGCCGGGCGAGCGACAGGCGCTTGCGCTGGCCCGCGGACAGCTGGCGGGCGAGGGCGTCGTCGTATCCGGCCAGGCCGACGATGCCCAGCGCGGCTTCGATCGTCTGGCCGCGCCGGCGGCCGTGCAGCCCGCAGAGGAACTCGAGGTTCTCGCGCGCGCCCAGCTCGGCCTTGAACGCGGGCAGGTGGCCCAGGTAGGCGATGGCGCGCGCGCGCAGGTCCGCGGTCGCCGGCGCGCCGTCGATGACGACCCGGCCCGCCTCGGCGGGCAGCAGACCGGCGAGCACGCGCAGGAGGGTGGTCTTGCCCGCGCCGTTGCCGCCCTGCACCAGCAGCGCCTCGCCCGCGTCGACGGCGAAGTCCAGCGGACCGAACACGGGCAGCTCGTTGCGCGCGTAGCGCAGGCCTTGCACGGCGAGCAGGGCTGGGGACTTGGCCTGGGCGGCCTGCGGGGCGTCGGTCATCGCTGGAACGGCATCCGCGGCCGGACGCCGGGGGGCGCCATTATGCCCGCGGGCGCGACCGCGCCCCGAGCCAGCGGACCCACGCCGGCGCGTCGATGCCGGGCGGACGGTCCGCATGCATGCGCAGTTCCACGGGTTCGCCGCGCGCCCAGTGCAACGTGCCGAGCTGGCCGAACCGCCGCGCGATGGCGTCGAACGTGGGCAGTGCCATGTCGACGACCAGCCAGCTCGGCTCGCGCCAGCTGCGGTTGGGCGCGGCGGCGAACGCCGGCCGGTAGGCCAGGCCGCTCGCGTCCAGCATCGCGCTGAGGGCGGCGTCCTCGGCGCGGTTGGTGGCTTCGTCGCGCTCGACCGAGTTCGGGTTCCACGCGGTGATGAGGCCGAAACGCGTGGCCTCCGGGAACGCGGCCTCCGGCCCCGGCGCCCGGGCGCCGACCTGCAGCGCGTGCCAGCGCCCGGCCGACTCCCAGCGGTAGTCCGCATCGAGGTAGGCGCGCATGAGCGCGGCGATGCGCGACGGGGACAGCGGGACGGCCTGGGCGGACATGGCGCCCGGTTTAACCGATCCACGACCGTCCGTAAACTCGACCGACCAACCGAGGCGGGAGCGCCGATGCCGGACGTCGAAACCAAGCTGCCCAGGGTCGGCACCACCATCTTCGCGGTGATGTCGCAGCTGGCGGCGGAACACGGCGCGGTCAACCTGGGGCAGGGCTTCCCCGACTTCGACGTGCCCCCGACGCTGGTCGATGCGCTGTCCCGCGCGATGGCCGACGGACACAACCAGTACCCGCAGATGACCGGGATCCCGGCCCTGCGGCGCGCGATCGCGAACAAGACGGAGCGCGTGTACGGCTGGCGCCCGGACGCGGACGCCGAGGTCACGGTGACCTCGGGCGCGACCGAGGCGATCTTCGACGCGGTCGCGGCCGTGGTCCGCGCCGGCGACGAGGTGGTCGTGCTGGATCCCTGCTACGACTGCTACGAACCGGCGATCGAACTGGCCGGCGCGCGCGCCGTGCACGTGCCGCTCGACCCGGAGACCTTCGCGGTCGACTGGGACGCCGTCGCCGCGGCGATCGGCCCCCGCACGCGGATGCTGATGGTCAACACCCCGCACAATCCCTCGGGCGCCATGTTCGACGCATCGGACATCGCGCGGCTGGAAGCGCTGCTGCACGGCACGGACGTCTTCCTGTTGTCGGACGAGGTCTACGAGCACATCGTCTTCGACGGCCGGCGCCATGAATCCGCGTTGCGCCACCCGGCGTTGCGCGAGCGCGCGTTCGTCGTGTCGAGCTTCGGGAAGACCTACCACTGCACGGGCTGGAAGGTCGGCTACTGCATCGCGCCGCCGGCCCTGTCGGCGGAGTTCCGCAAGGTCCACCAGTACAACACCTTCTGCACGTTCGCCCCGGCCCAGCACGCGTTCGCGCACATGGTCGACGCCGAGCCCGGCCACTACGAGCAGCTGGGCGCGTTCTACCAGGCGAAGCGCGACCGGTTCCGCGCGCGACTGCTCGAAACGCGGCTGCGGCCGCTGCCGGTCCCGGGCGGGTACTTCCAGCTGGTCGACTATTCGGCCGTCAGCGACCTGCCGGACGACGATTTCTGCCGCTGGCTGACGACTGAACACGGCGTCGCGGCGATCCCGCTCTCGCCGTTCTACGCCGAGCCGCCGGAAGGCCAGCGCCTGGCCCGACTGTGCTTCGCCAAGAATCCCTCGACGCTCGACCAGGCGATCGAGCGGCTCAAGGGCCTCTGACCCGGGACGACCCCCAATGCACGACCTGCGCATCTCCCTCGTCCAGGGCGCCACACGCTGGCACGACCCGGACGGCAACCGCGACTACTACGGCGGGCTCATCCGCCCGTTGCACGGCGGCACCGACCTCGTGCTGCTGCCGGAGACCTTCACCAGCGGATTCTCCAACGACGCGATCGACCGCGCGGAGACCATGGACGGCCCGACCGTCGACTGGATGCGCGCGCAGGCCGCGGCGCTCGACGCGGCGGTGTGCGGCAGCGTGCAGGTGCGCGTCCCGGCGGACGACGGCGACCGCGTCCACAACCGGCTGCTGTTCGTGACCCCGGACGGCGCCGTCGCCCACTACGACAAGCGCCACCTGTTCCGGTACGCCCGCGAGCACGAGCGCTATGCACCGGGGCGCGACCGGCTCACGGTCGAGTGGCGCGGCTGGCGGATCAATCCGCAGGTCTGCTACGACCTGCGCTTTCCCGTGTTCGCCCGGAACCGCCACGACGTCGAGGTGCCCGGGGGCATGGACTTCGACCTGCAGCTGTACGTCGCCAACTGGCCGGCGGCGCGCGCGTATGCGTGGAAGACCCTGCTGCGCGCCAGGGCCATCGAGAACCTGTGCTTCGTGGCGGGGCTCAACAGGGTGGGCACCGACGGCAACGGAATCGAGTACTCGGGCGACAGCGCGGTGCTGGACGTGCACGGCAAGCCGCTGACCGAATGCACCGACCGGGAAGTGGTGGTGACGACGACGCTGCCGGCGGCCGAACTGCTGGCCTGGCGCGAGCGATTCCCCGCCATGCTGGACGCCGACCGCTTCGACTTGCGCTGACCGGGTCGCGAACGCCACCCCCGCGCGCGCTAGGATGGATGCCGGGGAATTCCGACGGCGGCCGCGCTGGTGACCGATCGCACGCACGAAATCGCCGGTTGGCGCTTCCATGCCACGCTGCCGCTGCTCTGGCTGGGCACCTTCTGGCTGGCCGGCGCACTGGAGCACGCGCCGCACGCGAGCCTGTGGTTCCCGCCGTCGGCGGTCACGTTCGCGGGCCTGCTGGTGGCCGGCTGGCGTGCCGTGCCGATGCTGGTGGTCGCCTGCACGGCCGCCACGTTCCACGCGGAACTGGACTACAACGCGAGCCTACGGCCCGAAGTGGTGCTGGCATCGAGCATCGCGTTCACGCTGCTGCACATCGCCGCCTACGCGCTGCCGGCCCTCCTGCTGCGCATGCTGGCGCGCGAGGGGGCGCCGGCCCTGTCGCTGCGCTCGGTCACCGAATTCCTGCTGCTGGGCGCATCGGGCGCGGCCCTCGCGGGCGTCGGTGGCGTGCTGGCCCTGCAGGCCACCGGGCTGATCCAGGACGGCGGCCCGGGGCTCGCGGCCGCCTGGTGGATCGGCGACTACGCGGCGCTGGTGACGCTGGCGCCGGTCGCCATCGCGCTGCTCGCCGCGGCGGCGGGCACGGATCGCGCGCACGCCGCCACGGGCTTCGCCCTGTTCCGGTTCGGTGCCTGGCGTCCGACCGCGAGGACCGTGGCGAAACTGGCGTTGCTTCTGGGCGTGACGGGCGGGATCCTCGCCGCGCACATGGCGGGCTGGGGCGACGGGCGGATCCTGCTGGCGCTGCTGGTGCTGCCCGTCGTGCTCCAGTTGTGGATCGTGCACACGGAAGATCCTTCGATCGCGCTGTCGGCGATGGTCGCCTTCGCGCTCCTGACGGTCGGCGCCGCGGCGGCGTTCCCGCTCGGCGACGACGCCCTGGTCCTGCAGTTCGCGGCGGTGAGCCTGGCGGCGAACACCCACCTCAACCTCGCGGTACCGACGCTGTACGCCGACAACGCGCGGCTGCAGCGACAGGTGTCGCGCGACAGCCTGACCGGCGCGTACAGCCGCGAATTCTTCGAGACCCGCGGCAAGCGCCTGCTGCAGCGGACCCGCGAGGACGGCCGCGTCCTGTCCCTGGCGATGTTCGACCTGGACTCGCTCAAGTCGATCAACGACACGCGCGGCCATGCCGTGGGGGATGCCGTCCTGCGCGAAGTCGTGGCGCGGTGCGGTGGCGTCCTGCGGCCGGACGACCTGCTCGGCCGTCTGAGCGGCGACGAGTTCGTGGTGCTGCTGCCGGACGCGGACCGCGAGCAGGCTGCGCAGGCGGTCGAACGGATGCGCCGCGCCCTCTCCACGGCGCCGCTGGACGCGCTGGGCCACGTCGCCAGCGCCAGTTTCGGCGTCGCGGAAGCGGGCCCGGACACCACGTGGGCGGGACTGCTGCGGGAGGCGGACTCGGCCATGTACATGGCCAAGCGCGCGGCCCAGCGCCGGATGCAGGTGGACTGACCGCGGGTTGCCGGAAACGCCCGGCATTGCCCGGCGGAAGATTCGGAGTTTTCCGGCGGCGCCGAAGACCGCGGTCGACTAGCGTGGCGGGTTCGGGGCCGTGGCCGTCCCGGGGCGCAAGGGATGGCGGGCGAAGGGCAGGGACGTACGCGGGGTGCGATTGGCGAGGCACGGCGGGACGTGCTGGTCGCCGTGCTCGCGACCGCGCTGGTGCACGCGGGGCTGGCCTGGTTCGCCCTGCGGGCGGGCCAACGCCCCGGTGTCCTGCCAGCGAAGACGCCACCGCCGGCGATGGCGCTGGTGCTGGTCCGACGCGTTCCGGCCGGCGCCTCGGCGACCCTGGGCGTGGAAGCAGGGCCCGAGGCCATGGACGGCGTCACGCGACGCGCATCGCATGTGGTGGCGCCGGCTTCCGGGCCACGCGCGCCGGCGGGGCGGCCTTCGACGCTGACGGCCCGTGTCGTCGAGCGCGAAACGGCCGGCGGGAAGGACGACGCGGCGCCCACGCGCGGGACGCCGCTCGACGACCGCTGGCCGACGCGGGGTGGCGTGAGCGACGGATCGCGCTTCCGGCCCGATCCGTTCGAGCGGCGTGCGCCGCCGCTGCCCGGCGGGGGCCCGCATCGCTTCCGGATGCGCCCGCCCCGGTCGCCGGCGGACGTGGTCGCGGGCGCGGCGTCGCTGCTGGGCCTGCGCCCGCCGGGCTACGAGGACAGTCCGTGCCCGCGCATCGCGCGCAATGTCACCGCGCTGGCGACCTCGCTGGACGCGGGTGACCGGGCCGCGCTCGCCCACGAACTGGAGATGCAGGCCGGCCTGTGCCGCTAGCGGCGCGGGCTGCCATTGGCGACCGGGCGCGGCGGCCTTAATCTCCCGCTCGCCGCCCAAGGACACTGCCCGTGGCCCCTCCGATCCGTCCCGCCCGCGGCACCGACGCCGCCGCGATCGCGTCCATCTACAACCACTACGTCGCCGACACCTGCGTCACGTTCGAGACGCAGCCCGTGGCGGACGGCGACATGGCGGATCGCATCGCGCAGGCGGGCACGGACGGCCTGCCGTGGCTGGTCGTGGAGGACGCGGGCCGGGTCGCCGGCTACGCCTATGCCTCGAAATGGAAGGGGCGCTGTGCGTACCGCTACACCGCGGAATCGACGGTGTACCTCGCGCCGGGGTCCACGGGGCGGGGGCTGGGCGAACCGCTCTACGCGGCGCTGGTCGACGCGCTCGCGGACGCCGGCATGCACGCGGTGATCGGCGGCATCGCGCTGCCGAACCCGCGCAGCATCCGCCTGCACGAGCGCCTGGGCTTCCGCAAGGTCGCCCATTTCGAGCAGGTCGGCTTCAAGCAGGACCGCTGGATCGACGTCGGCTACTGGCAGCGGCTGCTGCACGGCGCGGACTGACGCGCGGACGGGGACGCGAACACCCGACCGCGCGCCGGCGTCGGGTCAGCCGCGCGGACCGCGGCCACCGCCCGGTCGCCCGCCGCCACGCGGGCCGCCGGGGCGTGGCCCCTTGTTCGGGCCGCCCGGACGGCGCCCGCCGCCCGGCTTGCCCGGACGCGGGCCGCGGCGCTCTTCACCGGGTCGGGCGCCCGGGTTCGCATGGTCGGACGGGAACACGGGGGCGTTGCCCGGATGCCCGTACGGATGGCGCGGCTTGCCTTGTCCCTGCCCCTGTCCGCCCTTCCCCTGGCCGCCGCCGTGCGGCTTCTTGCCGTAGGGCTTGCGCGGACCGCGGTTCTCGGCATTGCGGTGCCCGGTCGGGCCGGTGTCCACGCCGTCGGGCACGTACCAGGTCCGGAACGCGGCGGGATTGCCTTCCGGCAGCGGCTTCGGACCCTTGTGCCTGCGCTGCTTGAACGGCTTCTGCGACTGCTTGGCCGCCGCGTCGCCGCTGACCGTGAGGCCGCCGTGGCGCGGCTTGCCCTGGCCGCGGCCGCGGCCACGGTCCTCGCGCACGTTGTCGAAGCGGCGCAGCTCGCGGCCCTCGTCCGCGGTGTTGTGCCCGCCGACGTAGCCATGCGAACGCTGACCCCCGACGTGCACCGTCGACTTGGCCGCCTTCCGCTGGCCGATCACCGGCTGCAGGGTGAGCGCGGACGGTGCGCCGTCCTCCAGGCCCAGTGCCTTGCGCAGGGCCTCGACCTTTTCCGTCGCCAGTTCCTGCGACTGCCCGCGCAGCAACGGCTGCGGCAGCGAGACGTCGCCGTAGCGGACCCGCTTCAGGCGGCTGACCTGGCAACCCTGGGATTCCCACAGCCGGCGGACCTCGCGGTTCCGGCCTTCCTTGACCACCACGCGGAACCAGTCGTGCGAGTCGCTGCCGCCGACGCGCTCGATCTCGTCGAACTTCGCCGGGCCGTCCTCGAGCGCGACGCCGCGGGCCAGCCGGTCCACCAGCTTGTCCGACACCGACTCCTGGCCTTCCGGCGCACGCACGCGGCAGACGTACTCGCGCTCGACCTCGAACGACGGGTGCATCATCGCGTTGGCCAGCTCGCCGTCGGTGGTGAGCAGCAGCAGGCCGGTGGTGTTGATGTCCAGGCGGCCGATCGCGATCCAGCGCGCGCCCTTCAGGCCCGGCAGCGAATCGAAGATCGTCGGCCGGCCTTCGGGA
Source organism: Luteimonas pelagia (assembly GCF_054776035.1). Taxonomy (NCBI): domain Bacteria; kingdom Pseudomonadati; phylum Pseudomonadota; class Gammaproteobacteria; order Lysobacterales; family Lysobacteraceae; genus Luteimonas; species Luteimonas pelagia. Next base: position 573,285 of record NZ_BAAHCG010000002.1, read on the forward strand.
TCCTCGCGCGTGGTGACCTCGCCCTCGGGCTTGTTGTAGATGAGCACGCGTGCCGGCTCGGACAGCGCGCTGGCGACGAACTGGCGGCCGTCGAGTTCGATGCGGTCGCCGCTGCGTACGGTCTGTCCGACCTGCGCGACCTCTCCGTTGACACGGACCAGGCCGTCGGCGATGCGCTGCTCGAGCGCGCGACGGGACCCGAGTCCGGCCTGCGCGAGCACCTTGTGCAGGCGCTCCTCGAGGCGGGGCGCGGCCGACGTGGCGGCATCGCGCTTCAGGGACAGCTTGCGGCCTTCGGTGGCCGGGGAATTACTCATGTGGCTTCTGCTCCGACGATGCCGTCACGGCGTCGTCTCCGTTGGGGTGTGTTGAAAAGGGGTCAGGTTCATTTTCCGGACCTGTTTCGATCGGGACTTCCTGCGGCACGTCCTCGGAAAATGAACCTGACCCCTTTTCCGAATCCATGTCCGCGTCGTTCGCCGCGCTGGTGTCGTCCGTGTCCTGCCCGGCCTCGATGCCGCCCGCCGGGATGGGCGACGCCTCGCCCTCGAACTTCAGTTGCGGCTCGAGCTCGCCGATGTCCTTGAGCTCCGACAGCGGCGGCAGCTCGTCCAGCCGCTTCAGGCCGAAGTAGTCGAGGAACGCCTTGGTCGTGCCGAACAACGCCGGCCGCCCGGGGACGTCGCGGTGGCCGACGACGCGGATCCACTCGCGCTCCTCGAGCGCCTTGATGATGCTGGTGGACACCGCCACGCCGCGGACCTGCTCGATCTCGCCCCGGGTGATCGGCTGGCGGTAGGCGATCAGCGCCAGCGTCTCCAGCGTCGCGCGGGTGTAGCGCGTCTGCCGCTCGGTCCACAGGCGCGCCACCCAGGCGTGCACGTCCTCGCGCACCTGGTAGCGCCAGCCGGAGGCGACCTGCACCAATTCGACGCCGCGATCGGCGCAGGCGTCCTGCAGCGCCTCGAGGGCGCGCTCGACGCTGCCGTCCGGCGCCGGCTCGTCCAGCGTGAACAGCCCGTGCAGCTGCGCCAGCGACAGCGGCTGGTTCGCCGCCAGCAGCGCGGCCTCGACGATCCGGTTGATCAGTGCCTGGTCCATGCGGTGCGTGTGTTCCCGTGTTGCCATGCGCGGCTCGGCCGCGGAGTTCGAAGCGCCCCCGGGGGCATCGGACCGGCCGTGGGCCGGTCGTCCATTGGTTCGCGCCGCCGTCCCCGTCGCGCGCGTCAGTTGCCGTCGTCGTTCGCGGCGTCGGCGCCGTCGAACTCGCTGGCCAGGTCCATCGACGCGACGTCCGCGTCCTGGCTGGCCAGCGACTTGACGTAGATCGCGCCCGTCCTCGCCGGCGCGACCGCGTCCTCCTGCACGATGTCGAGCAGGCGTTCCTTGGCCAGTTCCAGCAGGCCGAGGAAGGTGACCACCACGCCGAGCCGACCCTCGCGCGGTTCGAACAGCGTCTCGAACCGGTGGAACTGGCCGTCCTGCAGGCGGGTCAGCAACTCGCCCATCCGCTGCCGCACGCTGAGCGCGTCGCGCCTGATCGCGTGCTGCGTGTAGAGCTCCGCCCGCTTGAGCACGTCGTGCAGCGCCAGCAGCATCTCGCGCAGGTCCACCGGCGGCGGCAGCCGCACCGCGGCCCGGTCGGGCACGAAGGCGGCGGCCGGCGCGGTGTCGCGCTCCATGCGCGGCAGCGCGTCGATGTCCTCGGCGGCCTGCTTGAACCGCTCGTACTCCTGCAGCCGGCGCACCAGCTCGGCGCGCGGGTCATCCTCGTCGCCGTCCTCGCTCACCGGCCGCGGCAGCAGCATGCGCGACTTGATCTCGGCCAGGATGGCGGCCATGACCAGGTATTCGGCGGCCAGCTCGAAGCGCATCTCGTGCATGGCCTGGATGTAGTCGACGTACTGCCGTGTGATCTCGGCGACCGGGATGTCCAGGATGTCCAGGTTCTGCCGGCGGATCAGGTACAGCAACAGGTCGAGCGGCCCCTCGAACGCGTCGAGGATGACCTCCAGCGCATCCGGCGGGATGTAGAGGTCCTGCGGGATCTGCAGGACCGGCTGCCCGAGCACGACGGCCAGCGGCATCTCCTGCTGCATGGGCGCCGTGGGCGGGTGCTGCGATGCGTTTTGCGTGGGCGCGCCGGGCGCGCTGGCTTCGCTCATCGGATCACTTGCCCGGAAGGGCAGGGTGCCGCGTGGGCGCGGCGAGGTGGCGGCATGCACGGCGCGCGCGGACGAACCGCGGCGGTGCGGGGTGGGTGCGACTCGAATGCCCTCGGGACGCTGCCTGGACCATGGCCGCGACGCGGGCGCCCGGGGGCGCGGCGGGTCGGCTGGTTCGGTGGGGGTGCCGCGCCACGGACGGGCGGCGGCTGCAGGCGTCCCTCTCTCGCGTGGCAGCGTACGGGATGGCCCGGGCGCTGTCCACTGGGCGATGAACCGCGGGTGACGCCATGCCGGTGCACCCCTAACATGGCCGCCCCGGAACGATGACGAGGCCGACCATGCGAAGCGCCGGCATGTGCGCGTGGTACGCGATCGAGGGCCACGATGCGCCCGGCACGCTGGATCGCCGTCTCGCCGCGCGCGCCGACCATCTGGCGCGGCTGCAGGCCCTGTGTGCCGAGGGGCGGCTGCTGGTGGCCGGGCCGTGTCCGGCCATCGATGCGCCCGATCCGGGGCCGGCCGGCTTCACCGGCAGCATCGTGATCGCGCAGTTCCCCGCACTCGAGGACGCCATCGCCTGGGCGCAGGACGACCCCTACGTCGCCGCGGGCGTCTACGCGCGGGTCGACGTCCGGCCGTTCAAGCCGGTGCTGCCGTGAGCGCCGACCCGCTGGCCGGCGACCGGGCGAGCCGGGTCGACCGGATCCGGGCGGCGATCGAGGCCGCCCTCGCGCCCGCAGCGCTGGAGATCGTCGACGACAGCGCCCGCCACGCGGGACATGCGGGTGCGCGCGACGGCCGGGGCCATTTCAACGTGGAGATCGTCGCCGAGGCGTTCACCGGCCAGCCACCGCTCGCGCGCCATCGCATGGTCTACGCCGCGGTCGGCACGCTGATGGACACCGACATCCACGCCCTGTCGATCCGCGCGCGGACACCCGCGGAAGCCGCCGCGGACTGAATGGCGGGGCGCGTTCGGACCGGGCCCCGGCGACCGCTATACTCGCCGGAACCTCGGCCCGGCGGGCCGAACCGCGCCCATTCGAGACAAGGGGTTGGGCGCCAAACCTGATCCTGTTTCTCACCATGGCCGGCGCGTCGCGCACGGCCCGGGGGCCCCGTCCAGCGCATGCGCCTGTCCACGATCAAGCTGTCCGGCTTCAAGTCGTTCGTCGATCCGACCACGCTCCACCTGCCCACCAACATGACCGGCGTCGTCGGTCCGAACGGCTGCGGCAAGTCGAACATCATCGACGCGGTGCGCTGGGTCATGGGCGAGAGTTCGGCCAGCCGGCTGCGCGGCGATTCGCTCACCGACGTCATCTTCTCCGGCAGCTCCGCGCGCAAGCCGGTGTCGCAGGCCACGGTCGAGCTGATCTTCGACAACGCCGACCACACGATCACCGGCGAGTACGGCGCCTTCGACGAGATCTCGGTCAAGCGCTCGGTCTCGCGCGACGGGCAGAGCACCTACTACCTCAACGGCAGCAAGTGCCGCCGCCGCGACATCACCGACCTGTTCCTCGGCACGGGGCTGGGCCCGCGCAGCTATTCGATCATCGAGCAGGGGATGATCAGCCAGATCATCGAGGCGCGGCCCGAGGACCTGCGCGTGTACCTGGAGGAGGCCGCCGGCATCTCCAAGTACAAGGAGCGCCGCAAGGAAACCGAGACCCGCATCCGCCACACCCGCGAGAACCTCGACCGGCTCAACGACCTGCGCGACGAGGTCGGCAAGCAGTTGCAGCACCTGCAGCGCCAGGCCCGCCAGGCCGAGCAGTACCAGGCGCTGCAGGGCGAGCGGAGGACCAGGGACGCCGAGTGGAAGGCGCTCGAGTACCGCGCGCTCGACGCCCGGCTCGCGCGCATGCGCGAGAAGCTCGCGCAGGAGGAGACCACGCTGCAGCGCCTGGTCGCCGAACAGCGCGAGGCCGAGCGGCGCATCGAGGAGGACCGGGCGCGCCGGGAGCAGGCGGCCGAGGCGCTCAACGCGGTGCAGGCCGAGGGCTACGAGGCCGGCGGACGGCTGGCGCGGGTCGAGCAGCAGATCGCGCACCAGAAGGAAATGGCCGAGCGCCTCCACCGCGCCCGCGAGGAGGCGCAGGCGGCGCTGGCCGAGCTGGGCGAGCACATCAGCGGTGACGAGGGACGGCTGGGTGACCTGCGCGCGTCCATCGCGGCGGCGGAGCCCGAACTGGCGAAGCTGCAGGCGGCGGACGGCGAACGCCAGGAGGCCCTGCGCGACGCCGAGGCGAAGCTGGCCGATTGGCAGCAGCGCTGGGACGCGCACGCGCGCGAGCAGGCCGAGGCCGCGCGGGCGGGCGACGTCGAGCGCACGCGCGTCGACTACCTCGATCGCCAGGCACTGGATGCCGAGCGCCGGAAGGAACAGCTCACCGGCGAGCGCGCGGGACTGGACGTGGCCGCGCTCGCGGAGGCCTTCGACGCCGCCCGCGCGAAGCACGACGAGCAGAAGGCGGCGCTCGACGGCCTCGCGGCCGATGTCGAGACCCGCAAGCAGGCGGTGGCCGACCTGCAGCAGCGCCAGCGTGACACGCAGTCGCAGCTGGCCGACGTGCGCAAGACCGCGCAGTCCGCGCGCGGCCGGCTGTCGTCGCTGGAGACGCTGCAGCACGCGGCGCTCGGGCAGGAGCAGGGCGCGGCGGTCGAGTGGCTGCGCCAGCGCGGGCTCGATTCCGCGCGCCGCGTCGGCGAATCCCTGCAGGTCGAGGCCGGCTGGGAGAACGCGGTCGAATCCGCGCTCGGCCAGCTGATCGAGGGCGTGCTGGTCGAGGCCCCGGAGACGCTGGTCGATGCGCTGGGCGAGCTCGGCGAGGGCCGGCTGGCGCTGGTGTCGGCGGAAACCGACGATGCGGCGTTTCCGGCCTCGTCGCTGGCGGCGAAGGTGCGCGGCCCGGCCGCGATCCGCCGCCTGCTGGCGCGGCTGCACGCGGCCGAATCGCTGGCCGAGGCCCGCGGCCTGCTGCCGCGCCTGGACGACGGCGAGTCGGTGATCACGCGTGCGGGCGAGCGCCTGGGCGGGGGCTGGGTGCGCGTGCTGCGCTCCGGTGCCGCCAAGCAGGGGGCGCTGCTGCGCGAGAAGGAGATCCAGTCGCTGCGCGCGGAGATCGAGGCGCTGGCCGGGAACGAGCGCGAGCTGGACGCCGCCGTCTCGTCGCTGCGCGACCAGGCGCTGGCCGCCGAGCAGCAGCGCGAGGACGCGCAGCGTGCGCTGTACCTGGCGCACCGCGGCGTTTCGGAACTCGCCGGCCAGCTGCAGGGCCAGCAGGGCCGGCTGGACGCGGCCCGCACCCGCATCGAACGCATCGACGCCGAACTTGCCCAGCTCGGCGAGACGCTGGCGGCGAGTGCCGCCCAGTCGCGCGAATCGCGCGCCACGCTCGAGTCCGCGGTCGCGCGGATGGCCGAGCTCGAGACGGCGCGCCAGGCGCTGGAGAGCGAACGCCGCACGCTGTCCGAGGCGCGCGACACCGCCCGGCTGGCCGCGCGCGAGTCCGCGCAGTCGGCGCACGCGATCGCCCTGACGCTGGAGTCGCAGCGCGCCCAGGTCGTCGCGCTGGGCCAGGCGCTCGAGCGCATGGGTGGCCAGCGCGGCCAGCTCGACACACGCCTCGGCGAACTGGCCTCGCAGCTGGCCGACGGCGATGCGCCGGTGCAGTCGCTGGAACAGGAGCGGCAGGTGGCCCTGGCAGCGCGCGTGCGCAGCGAGCAGGCCGTGGCCCAGGCGCGCGCGGCGCTGGAAGGCATCGACCACGGGCTGCGCGAGCTCGAGCAGACGCGCCACCAGCGCGACGCGCAGGCGATCACCCAGCGCGAATCGATCGCCCAGCGCAAGCTCGACCAGCAGGCACTGGTCCTCAAGGCCGAGCAACTGGCCGAGGCGGTCGCCGGCGGCGGCTTCGTGCTCGACGAGGTCGTCGCGGGCCTGCCGGAGGACGCGGAGGCCGCGGCCTGGGAGAAGTCGGTCACGGACCTCGACGCGAAGCTGCGCCGGCTCGAGCCGGTCAATCTCGCCGCGATTTCCGAGCATGCCGAGGCCTCCGAACGCATGCAGTACCTGGACGCGCAGCACGGCGACCTGACGTCCGCGCTGGAGACGCTCGAGGATGCGATCCGCAAGATCGACCGCGAGACGCGGGGCCGGTTCAAGGACACCTTCGACCGGGTCAACGCGGGCGTGCAGTCGATCTATCCGCGCCTGTTCGGTGGCGGCCACGCGTACCTGGAACTCACCGGCGAGGACCTGCTCGACACTGGCGTGGCGATCATGGCGCGCCCGCCCGGCAAGCGCGTGTCGAGCATCTCGCTGCTGTCGGGCGGCGAGAAGGCGATGACGGCGGTGGCGCTGGTGTTCGCGATCTTCCAGCTCAACCCCGCGCCGTTCTGCCTGCTCGACGAGGTGGACGCGCCGCTGGACGAGGCCAACGTCGGCCGCTTCACGGCGATGGTCAACGAGATGAGCGAGCACGTGCAGTTCCTGTTCGTCACCCACAACAAGGCGACGATGGAGGCCGCGCTCCAGCTCTCGGGCGTCACCATGCGCGAGCCGGGCGTGAGCCGGCTGGTGTCGGTCGACCTCGCCGAGGCGGCCAGGCTGGCGGGCGCGGCGTAGCCAGGGCGGCCGGCGGCGCGCCGCGCGGCGGTGGCGCGCGCGCATCGAGGCGTTATCCTTCCGCGGTCCCGACCGCCCCGCGCACTGGAGCCGACCGATGTCCGACGTGACCCTGCTGCGAATCGGAATCCTGGTCGCGGGCCTGCTGCTGCTGGCCGCGATCTGGTTCTTCGGTCGTCCCCGGCGTCCCGGGCAGGGCCGGCGCGTCGCGGGGCAGGGCCGGGACGGGCGCGTCGAGCCGTCGCTCGGCGAACAGATCGAGGACACGCTCGCCGGCGACGCGGGCACGCCGGGCGACGCGACGGTGCAGAGCGAACTGGACCTGTTCGAGCGCACGCTCGCCGAGGGCGATGCGGGCACCGCGGAACTCGGGCGCCGGCCCAGCGACGAGTACGACCGGATCGTCACCCTGTACCTGGCCGCGCGCGCCGGCGAGCAGCTGCATGGCCCCGACATCGTGGTGGCCGCCGAGAAGGCCGGCCTGGTCTACGGCCACGCCAACGTGTACCACCGGCTCGTGGAAGGGCATCCCGAACGCGGGCCGATCTTCTCCGTGGCGAACATCGTCAAGCCCGGCAGCTTCGACATGGCCACGATCCAGGAGCTGCGCACGCCCGCGATCGCCTTCTTCCTGACCCTGCCGGCGCCGCTGCCGGCGCTGGATGCCTGGGAAACGATGCTGCCGACGGCGCAGCGCATGGCCGAACTGCTCGACGGCGTCGTGCTGGACGGCGACCGCAACGCGCTGGGCCGCCAGCGCATCGCGCACCTGCGCGACGAACTGCGTGCCTACGACCGCCAGCGCGAAGCCCCGCCCCTGACCCGCCCCGGCCGCTGGTGACCGCAGGCAGGGTGCCGCCGACGTCTCCCACTTCCTCGTAGGAGCGCCTCTACAGGCGCGATGGGCTGCTGACGCGGGTCGACGCCCAGGCGGCTCATTGCGGCCGTGCACGACGACGTGATGCACGCCCGCGCACCCATCGCGCGCGTAGGCGCGCTCCTACGGGCAGCCAGCCATCCTTTCTTGCCCACGTAGGAGCGCCTCTACAGGCGCGATGGGCGTGCCGCGCAAACCAACCGCGTCGCCGCCGCCTTCGTCCGTCGCGCGCCAACAGGCGGGCTGCGTATCATTCGCCGGTCATGCCGACCGATCCCGCCATCCGCGTCGCCGAGTTGCGCCAGGCGCTCGAGGACGCCAACCATCGCTACCACGTGCTCGACGACCCGGCCATCCCGGACGCCGAGTACGACCGCCTGCTGCGCGAACTGCAGGCCCTCGAGGCCGCCCACCCTGAACTCGCCTCGGAGGATTCGCCCAGCCAGCGCGTCGGTGCCGGACCCTCGTCCGGCTTCGCGCCGGTCCGCCACGCGGTGCCGATGCTCTCGCTGGGCAACGCCTTCGAGGACGACGAAGTGGCGGATTTCGTCCGCCGCATCGAGCGCGCGCTCGGCGACGCGTCGCCCGCGTTCTCCGCCGAGCCCAAGCTGGACGGCCTGGCGATCAGCCTGCGCTACGAGGGCGGCCGGCTGGTGCAGGGCGCCACCCGCGGCGACGGAGCGACCGGCGAGGACGTGACCGCGAACCTGCGCACCATCAAGGCGATTCCGCTGCGCCTCCGGGGCGAGGGGTGGCCCGGCGTGCTCGAGGTGCGCGGCGAGGTGTACATGCCGCTGGCCGCCTTCGAGGCGTGGAACGAACGCGCGCGCGCGAATGGCGACAAGGTGCTCGCGAACCCGCGCAACGGCGCCGCCGGGTCGCTCCGCCAGTTGGATCCGCAGGTCACCGCCCGCCGGCCACTGGCGTTCTACGCCTACGCGGTCGGCGCGATCGAGGGATGGACGCCGCCCGGCACCCATTCCGCCGTGCTCGCGAAGCTTCGCGACTGGGGCATGCCGGTCAGCCCGCTCAACGACATCGTCGCGGGCCTCGATGGCCTGCTCGGCTACTACCGCCGCATCGGCGAGGCACGCGACACGCTGCCGTTCGACATCGACGGGGTGGTCTACAAGCTCGACGACCTGGAGGGCCAGCGCGAACTCGGCTTCGTCTCGAGGGCCCCGCGCTGGGCGATCGCGCACAAGTACCCGGCCCAGGAGCAGTCGACGGTCGTCGAGGGCATCGACGTCAACATCGGCCGCACCGGGGCCGCGACGCCGCTCGCGCGCCTGCGTCCCGTGCAGGTGGGCGGCGTCGTGGTCAGCAACGCGACCCTGCACAACGCAGACCAGATCGCGCGGCTGGACGTGCGCATCGGCGACACGGTCATCGTCCGCCGCGCGGGCGACGTCATTCCCGAAGTGGTGCGCGTGGTGCCCGACCAGCGCGCGCCCGGCACGCCGCCGTGGAAGATGCCGGAGACCTGCCCGGTCTGCGGGTCCGAACTGGTGCGCGACGAGGGCGACGTGGTCTGGCGCTGCTCGGGCGAGCTCGCGTGCCCGGCGCAGCGCAAGGAGGCGGTGGCGCACTTCGCGTCGCGCCGGGCGATGGACATCGAGGGCGTCGGCGACCGGATCATCGAGGACCTCGTCGACCTGGGTTTCATCGAATCGCCCGCGGACCTCTACCGCCTGGCGCTGGACGACCTGCTCGAAATGAAGCGCCGAGCGGACGAACGCGACGGCACCACGCCGGAGACGGTCAAGGCAGGCAAGGTGGCCACGCGCTGGGCCGAGAACCTCGTCGAGGCCATCGAGCGCAGCCGCGCGACCACGCTGGAGCGCTTCCTGTTCGCGCTGGGCATCAACCACGTGGGCGAAAGCACGGCGAAGGCGATCGCCGGCTGGTTCGGCGACCTCGACCTGGTCCGCCACCTGCCGTGGCCGCTGTTCAAGCTGGTGCCGGACATCGGTGGCGAAGTGGCGCGCGCCATCGGCCATTTCCTGGACCAGGACGGCAACCAGGCGGTGATCGATGCGCTGCTGGCGCGCGGCGTCTCGGTCGGCGATGCGCACGCGCCCTCGCCGAAGCTGCGGGACGGCCTGGCGCCCGCGTCGCTGCTGGTGCAGCTCGAGATCCCGAAACTGACGCCGCTGCGGGCCGAACAGCTGGCCAGTGCGTTCGCCGCCGTCGACGCCCTGCTGGACGCGGATGTCGAGGCGCTCACCGGCGCCGGACTGCCCGGCGACACGGCCGCGGCGTTCGTCGAATGGCGCGGTGACGGCGACTGCGCGCGACTGCTGCGCGACACGTTCGACGCGGCGGACCGGATCCGCGCGCGGCTGCCCGAAGGCGGCGCGGTGGACGCCGGTCCACTGGACGGGAAGACGGTCGTCCTGACCGGGACGTTGTCGTCGATGACGCGCGACGAGGCGAAGGCGCGGCTGGAGGCGCTGGGCGCGAAGGTCTCGGGCAGCGTGTCGAAGAAAACCGACGTGGTCGTCGCCGGCGAGGCCGCGGGCTCGAAGCTGGCGAAGGCCACCGAACTGGGCATCGCGGTCTGGGACGAGGCGCGGCTCCAGGCGTTCCTGGCGGGGCACGCCTGAGCGTGGACGACTGGCGGCCGACCGCTTCGCTCGACGCGCTGCGGCTGCGCGCCGCGCTCAATGCGCGCATCCGCGGCTTCTTCCAGGCGCGCGGCGTGCTGGAAGTCGAAACGCCCGTGCTGTCGCGCGCGGGCAACACCGATCCGAACATCGCCTCCTTCAGCCTCGACTTCTCCGGGCGGACGGACGGCGGCCCGCGGCGACGCTGGCTGCGGACGTCCCCGGAGTACCCGCTCAAGCGCCTGCTCGCCGCCGGCGCCGGCGACTGCTACGAGCTCGGCCGCGTGTTCCGCGACGGCGAGGCCGGCGGGCGGCACAACCCCGAGTTCACGATGCTGGAGTGGTACCGGGTCGGTTGGGACCACCGGCGACTGGCGGCGGAGGTCGGTGCGCTGGTGAACGAGGCGCTCGGTCTCGTCGGGCGATCGGCCACGTTCCAGGTTGTGTCGTACCGCGAGCTGTTCCGCGATGCGCTCGGCATCGATCCGATGCGCGCCCCAGAGCACGCGCTGCGGGACGCGCTCGGCGACGTGCGGATCGATCCATCCGGCCTGTCGCGCGACGACTGGCTCGACCTGCTCGTCACCCATCGCCTGCAGCCCGCGTTCCCCGCCGATCGGCTGCTGGCCGTGTTCGACTACCCGGCGAGCCAGTGCGCGCTGGCGCGGGTGGGCAGCGACGCCGGAGGCGACCCGGTCGCCGAGCGGTTCGAGGTGTACCTGGGGCCGCTCGAACTGGCCAACGGCTACCACGAACTCCGCGATGCGGCGGAGCAGGGCGCGCGCTTCCAGCGCGACGTGGCGGTGCGCGACGCGCGCGGCCATGGCGCGCCGCCGCGCGACGACGCGCTGCTCGCCGCACTCCGCCATGGCCTGCCGGCCTGCGCTGGAGTCGCGCTCGGCGTGGACCGGTTGCTGATGGCGATGCTCGGGACGGCCCGGATCGCCGACGTGCTGGCGTTCGATTTCGCGCACGCCTGACGCGCGTCAGGTCGTGCGTTCCGACCGCTGGGCGACCTCCACGCGGTCGCGGCCCGTCCGCTTCGCCAGGTAGAGCGCTTCGTCCGCGAGCCGCTTGAGCGACTCGGCCCCGTCGGCGTGCTCGGGGGCCATCGCGATGCCGACGGAGATCGTCACCCGGGGCAGTTCCTGCTGGCGGTGGCGGACCGACATCGCGCTGGCCGCCGCGCGCAGTTCCTCGGCGCGGCGCCGTGCCGACGGCAGGTCCGTTTCCGGCAGGATCAGGGTGAATTCCTCGCCGCCGAAGCGGCAGGCGATGTCCTCGGCGCGGCAGCGCGCCAGCAGCATCTGGCCGAACGAGGCGAGCAGCGCGTCGCCGCCGTCGTGCCCGTGCCGGTCGTTGAACGCCTTGAAGTGGTCGATGTCGAGCATCATCAGCGCCAGCGGCATCGCCCGGCGGCTGCAGCGCGAAAGCTCCCTCGGCAGGGATTCCTCGAGGTACCGTCGGTTGTACAGCCCGGTCAGGGCATCCCGGATGGACTGCTGGCGCAGGGTCTCCTGCAACCGCAGGTTGCCGAGCGCGAGGGAAAGCTGTTCGGCGGCCATCGTCGCGATGTCCAGGCGGGGCACCGGGCCGCGCGACGGGCAGGCCAGGTGGATGAATCCGAGCGTGATGCCCTGCGCGGCGAGCGGCAGGCAGGTGCTGGCCACCGGGCCGCCGGATTCGGGGACGTCGTAGTGGGTGCAGGCCATGCCGTCGTGCACGTCGGCCACGTGGTACGGCTGGCCACGGCGCAATGCCCAGCATTCGGAGGGCTCGACCAGCGCGTGCGGACGCAGGGCCGGATCGCCCCAGGTCGATTCGAGTTCCAGGTGGTCCCGCGACGCGCGCAGCACGTAGATGGCGCCGGCGCATTCGGACAGCAGGCCCGACAGGTGCCGCGTCGACAGCTTCAGGGCTTCGGGCACGTCCTTGCAGCTCTGCAGCACCTCGCCGTAGTCGCGCAGCGCGCGCAGGTCGCCGCTCGCGCGTTCGAGGCGCTCCACCGCGCCCGCGAGTTCGACGTTGCCCGAGCGCGCGGCGTCCTCCGCCTGGCGGCGTTCGCGGACCTCGCGCGACAGCAGGACGTAGATCCAGCCGAGCACCAGCATGCTGAGCGGGATGCCGAGCGCGCCCAGCCCGAGCAGCAGCCAGCCGCTGCGCTCGCTCGCCTCGCGACGCCCCGACAGCAGGGCGCGCTCGGCGGCGATCATCCGCGACATCAGCGCGCCGACCTGTTCCATGAGCGCCAGGCCGCGGTTGCTGCGCGTGTAGGCCTGCGCGGCCGCCAGCGTGTCGTCGTGGTAGATCCGCACGCCCTCGCGCGCGGAGTCCAGGCGTTGCTCGATGAGGTCGCCCAGCGCGGAGACGCGCGCCGCCTGGGCCCGGTTGTCCTGAACGATCGCGGCGAGCGAGGCGATGTCCCGCCGGATGGCCGGCCGGGCGGCCTCGAACGCGGTGAGGTAGTCCGGTTGCCCGGTGAGCAGGTAGCTGCGCTGCGAGGAGATGCCATGCAGGAGCAGGGCGTCGATCCGCTCGATCCGGCCGATGACGTCGTAGGTGTGCGCCACCATGCGGCTCTCCGCCCGGTAGCGCTGGGTCGCGACCATGATCGACAGGCCCACGAGGGCCAGCACCAGGGCGGAAAAGGCGAACCCGAGGAGATAGCGGCGGCGCATCGGCTTGCGCATCCACGGACTGTGCCAGCGGCCTGCCGGGCCGGCAAGGCGCGGCGGCCCCGCCCGCCGCTAGACTGTCGCGATGGATCCGAAGACCGCCGACGCCCCCTTCGATTTCGACCGTTACGACCGGGTCCGGCCGTTGCGCTGGACCGGCGACGGGCTGGAGATCCTCGACCAGCGACGGTTGCCCTTCGATACCACCTACCTCATGGCGGACAGCAGCGACGCGGTGGCCGGTGCGATCCGGGACCTCGCCGTGCGCGGCGCGCCGGCGATCGGCATCGCGGCCGCCTGGGGGGTGGTGCTGGCCGCGCGCGAGGTCGAGGCGGTCGACGGCCCGGCCGCGCTGTCGCGGCTCGAGCCCGCCTTCCAGCACCTCAACGCCGCGCGGCCGACCGCGGTCAACCTCGCCTGGGCACTGGCGCGGATGCGCGCCGTGCTTCGTGCCGCCGGCCCGGACTGGCGCGGGGCACTGGAAGCGGAGGCGAACGCCATCGCAAGCGAGGACCTCGCGGCGAATCGGCGCATGGGCGCGCTCGGCGCGGGCTTGATCGCGCCGGGCAGCGGCGTGCTCACGCACTGCAACACCGGCTCGCTGGCCACCGCGGGCTTCGGCACCGCCCTCGGCGTGATCCGTGCGGGCGTCGCCTCGGGCAGGATCGAGCGGGTGTTCGCCGGCGAGACCCGCCCCTGGCTCCAGGGCGCGCGCCTGACCGCGTGGGAACTGCAGCAGGACGGCGTGCCGGCGCGGCTGATCGCGGACTCTGCCGCCGCGCACCTGATGAAGACCGGCCAGGTGCAGTGGGTGGTGGTGGGCGCGGACCGCATCTGCGCGAACGGCGACGTGGCCAACAAGATCGGCACCTACCAACTGGCCATCGCCGCGCGCCACCACGGCGTGGGGTTCATGGTGGTGGCCCCGTCGTCGACGGTCGACATGGCCACGCCGGACGGCGAGGCGATCGAGATCGAGGAGCGCGACCCCGGCGAGCTGTTCGGCGTCGGCGGGCAGCGCACCGCGGCGCACGACATCGAGGCCTGGAACCCGGTCTTCGACGTCACGCCGCACGCGCTGGTCGACGTGCTGGTGACCGAGCGCGGCATCGTCGAGAAGCCCGACGAGGCAGGCATGCGCGCCGCCTTCGGCTGCTGAGCCCCCCTGTCGTCCCGAGCGCAGCGAGGGACCTGCTTGTTCGATCGCGGCGCCACCGCGCCGCAGGAAGCAGGTTCCTCACTCCGTTCGGAACGACAGGCTCCGTTCGGAACGACAGGTTCCGTTCGGAACGACAGGTTCCGTTCGGAACGACAGGCTCCGTTCGGAACGACAGGCTCCGTTCGGAACGACAGGCTCCGTTCGGAACGACAGGCTCCGTTCGGAACGACGGGTGTGTCGGCCCTCGAACATCCCAACCCCTGTCGTCCCGAGCGCAGCGAGGGACCTGCTTTTCCTGTCCTACCCGACCCCGCAAGGACACATCGGGCGCCATGCCCCCGCCGCCCCCGCCGCGGCCCTCCAAGTCCTTGTTTTTCGCTGGGAATCAGGCGGGCATCGCCCCCCGTTCCGTGATACGATTTCACGTCTTTTCGACCCCGTCCCAGGCCTGCCGCCGACGCGGCCCGGAACGGCCCGTTCCGGGCCGTCCCGCGCCAGGGTGCTGACCGGGACGGACACCACCGAACAACGGAAGCCCGATGGCCGAACTCGCCAAGGAAATCATCCCGGTCAACCTCGAGGACGAGATGCGCCGCAGCTACCTCGATTACGCCATGAGCGTGATCGTGGGGCGTGCGCTCCCGGACGTGCGCGACGGCCTCAAGCCGGTCCACCGCCGCGTCCTGTTCGCGATGAACGAGCTGGGCGCGCACTCGGGCAAGCCGTACTACAAGTCCGCGCGCATCGTCGGCGACGTCATCGGCAAGTACCACCCGCATGGCGACACCGCGGTCTACGACACGCTGGTCCGCATGGCGCAGCCGTTCTCGCTGCGCTACATGCTGGTCGACGGGCAGGGCAACTTCGGCTCGATCGACGGCGACGCCGCGGCGGCGATGCGCTACACCGAGGCGCGCATGTCGCGCCTGGCGCACGAGCTGCTGGCCGACATCGACAAGGAAACCGTCGACTTCCAGCCCAACTACGACGAGAAGGAACTCGAGCCGAGCGTCATGCCGGCGCGGGTGCCGAACCTGCTCGTCAACGGCTCGGCCGGCATCGCGGTCGGCATGGCCACCAACATCCCGCCGCACAACCTGGGCGAGGTGGTCGACGCGACGATCGCCCTGATCGACGACCCGCAGATCGACATCGACGGGCTGATGCAGTTCGTGCCCGGCCCGGACTTCCCGACCGCGGGCATCATCAACGGCGTTGGCGGCATCCACCTGGCCTACCGCACCGGCCGTGGCCGGGTGCGGATGCGCGCGCGCGCCGACGTCGAGGTCGACGACCGCACCGGCCGCGAGGCCATCGTCGTCACCGAGATCCCGTACCAGGTCAACAAGGCGCGGCTGATCGAGAAGATCGCCGAGCTGGTGAAGGAGAAGAAGCTCGAGGGCATCAGCGAGCTGCGCGACGAGTCCGACAAGGACGGCATGCGCATCTACATCGAGGTCAAGCGCGGCGAGTCGGCCGAGGTCGTGCTCAACAACCTCTACTCGCAGACGCCGATGGAGTCGGTGTTCGGCATCAACATGGTGGCGCTGGTCGACGGCCGCCCGCAGACCCTCGACCTCAAGCAGATCCTCGAGGCCTTCGTCCGCCACCGCCGCGAGGTGGTGACCCGCCGCACCATCTTCGAGCTGCGCAAGGCGCGCGCCCGCGCGCACGTGCTCGAGGGCCTGACGGTCGCGCTGGCGAACATCGACGAGATGATCGAGCTCATCAAGACCTCGGAGAACCCGCAGGTCGCGAAGGAGCGCATGCTCTCGCGGCGCTGGCAGCCGGGCCTGGTCGGCTCGCTGCTCGAGGCCGCGGGCGCCGAGGCCTCGCGCCCCGAGGACCTGCCGGCCGGCGTGGGCCTGCTCGCGGACGGCTACCAGCTGACCGAAGTCCAGGCCCAGCAGATCCTGGAAATGCGCCTGCACCGCCTGACCGGCCTGGAGCAGGAGAAGCTGACCGACGAGTACCGCCAGCTGCTCGAGACCATCCGCGGCCTGATCGAGATCCTCGAGGATCCGGACGTGCTGCTGGAGGTGATCCGCACCGAGCTGCGCAACCTGAAGGAAGAATTCGGCGACGCGCGCCGCAGCGAGATCCGGCAGAGCGAGGAGGACCTCGACATCCTCGACCTGATCGCGCCGGAGGACGTGGTCGTGACGCTGTCGCACTCGGGCTACGCCAAGCGCCAGCCGGTCACCGCCTACCGCGCGCAGAAGCGTGGCGGCCGCGGCCGCAATGCCGCGCGGACCAAGGACGAGGACTTCATCGACCAGCTGTGGCTGGTCAACACCCACGACACCCTGCTGACCTTCACCAGCAGCGGTCGGGTGTTCTGGCTGCCGGTGCACCAGTTGCCCGACGCCGGTCCGCACGCGCGCGGCCGACCGATCGTGAACTGGATCGCGCTGGAGCCGGGCGAGCAGGTCCAGGCCGTCGTGCCGGTGCGCGAGTACGGGGAGGACAAGTTCGTCTTCTTCGCCACCCGCAACGGCACGGTCAAGAAGACGCCGCTGACCGAGTACGCCTACCGGCTGCAGCGCGGCAAGATCGCCATCAACCTCGACGAGGGCGATGCGCTGGTCAACGTCGAGATCACCGATGGCGGCCGCGACGTGATGCTGTTCGCCAGCAATGGCAAGGCCGTGCGCTTCGCCGAGGACGAGGTCCGCGCGATGGGCCGCACCGCGACAGGCGTGCGCGGCATGCGGCTGGCCGAGGGCGAGCACGTGGTCAGCATGGTGGTGGTCGACGGCGACGGCGACATCCTCACCGCCAGCGAACGCGGCTACGGCAAGCGCACGCCGCTGGAGGACTACCCGCGCAAGGGCCGCGGCATCCAGGGCGTGATCGCGCTCAAGACCACCGCCCGCAACGGCAAGCTGGTCGGCGCGATCCAGCTGTCCGACCACCACGAGGTGCTGCTCATCTCGGACGGCGGGACGATGGTGCGCACGCGCGCGGCGGAAATCTCGCAGGTCAGCCGGAACACGCAGGGCGTGACCCTGATGCGGCTCGCCAGCGACGAGTCGCTGCAGGCGGTCGAGCGCGTGGACGCGTCGTTCGACGACGAGGAGGACGAGACGGCCGACGCAGCAGGCACCGAGGCGACACCGGTGCCGCCGGCGGGCTGACGCCAGGTCTACCAGCAGCAGGAAGAAAAGGGCGCCTCCCGGCGCCCTTTTCATTTCCCGTAGGAGCGCGCCTGCGCGCGCGATGCCTGCGCGGGCAAGCCCATCGCGCCTGCAGAGGCGCTCCTACGGGTTCCTCGGGGTCAGTCGAGGTTCTCGAGGACGTGCTCGGCGGAGGAGACGCGGTACTCGCCGGGCGCCTCGACGTAGAGCTGCTTCACCACGCCGTCGTCGGCGACCAGCGCGAAGCGCTTGGCCCGCGTGCCCATGCCGTACGCGCTGGCGTCCATCGACAGGCCGAGCGCCCGCGCGAAGTCGCCATTGCCGTCGGCCAGCATTTCCAGGCCCTCGGGCACGTCCTGGCTCCGGCCCCAGGCCTGCATCACGAACGGGTCGTTGACCGACAGGCAGTACACCTCGATGCCCCGGCTGCGGAAGGCGTCGAAGTGCTCGATGAAGCCTGGGAGGTGGCGCTCCGAACACGTGGGCGTGAACGCCCCGGGCACCGCGAACACGACCGCCTTCCTGCCTTCGAACAGGCTCGCGGTGTCGACGGTCTCGACGCCGTCGCGGATGCGCTGGAGGGGGACTTCGGGCAGGCGGTCGCCGACCTGGATGGACATGGGACTGGCTCCTGTGGGGAAGGGAAAGACGCGGACACGGTCCGCTGCTGAATGGGGGCGGCGCGCCGACGGTGCCATCCGGCGCGGCCCCGGCGGTGCCCTTGAAAGACCCGGGCCGGTCCCTATGTTGCCAGCATCGCGGCGTGTGGCGCCGCATCGACGAGACGGAGACAGACCATGAGCCTCATGCGCTACAGGCAGCAGTGGCCCATCGCCTTCCAGGGCCAGGCGCTGCAGGACGAGATCAAGCAGGTGTTCGACCGGTTCTTCCAGGACGAGGGCGACGAGTCCTCGGTCGTGACCAGCCAGTGGACGCCCCGGGTGGACATCAAGGAAGAGCCGGGCCGGTTCGTGATCTTCGCGGACCTGCCGGGCATCGACCCCCGCGAGGTGGAGGTGCTGATGGACAAGGGCATCCTCACCATCAAGGGCGAGCGTCGCAGCGAGAGCAGCGAGCAGACCGAGCGCTTCTCGCGGATCGAGCGACGCTATGGAAGCTTCCACAGGCGCTTCGCGCTGCCGGACTCTGCCGATCCGGAAGGGATCACCGCCAGCGGTGGCCACGGCGTGCTGGAGATCAGCATCCCGAAGCGGCCGGAGACCACGCCGCGTCGCATCCAGGTGGGTGGGCCCGGAACCGAGGGCACGCGCCAGTAGGGCGCCGCCCCCGGCGTCCGCGCACCCGCTCGGGTGCGCGGCCGCCACTGGCTACACTCGGGGGCCCGCCGGCATGCCGGCGGGCCTTCGTCGCGCCGGGCCGGCTGGCCCCCTGCACGCGCGACACCCGGGCACGCAATCGCGAGGCAGGCATGCAGTTCAAGGATTACTACGAGACCCTTGGCGTCGAGCCGGGCGCGGGCGAGGCGGAGATCAAGACCGCCTACCGCCGGCTGGCGCGCAAGTACCACCCCGACGTCAGCAAGGAAGCCGGCGCGGAGGAGAAGTTCAAGGCCGTCAACGAGGCCTACGAGGCACTGCGCGACCCGCAGAAGCGCGCCGCGTACGACCAGCTGCGCGGGCGGGGCTACCGGCCCGGCGACGACGTGCAGCCGGGCGGGTTCGGCGGCGGCGCGGGCGACGGGGTCGACTTCGAGGAGATCTTCGCCGGCGGCGGTGCGGGTGGCGGGTTCTCCGACTTCTTCGAGGAACTCTTCGGGCGCCGGCGCGGTGGTTTCGGGCGCCCGGGCGGTGGCGGCCCGCAACGCCCCCGCCAGAGCCGCGCGCGCCTGGCCGTGCCGCTGGAGTCCGTCTATCGCGGCGACAGCGTGCGCATCGGCATCGACGGCAGGACGCTGGACGTGCGCGTGCCGAAGGGCATCCGCGAAGGGCAGTCGATCCGCCTGGCAGGGCAGGGGGGTGGCGGGGGCGACCTGCTGCTGCAGGTCGAGTACGCGGCGCACCCCCAGTTCGAGGTGGATGGCCGAAACATCATCCACGTGCTGCCGGTCGCGCCCTGGGAGGCGGCGATGGGTGCGACGGTCAGCGTGCCGACGCTGGGCGGCCCGGTGGAGCTGAAGATCCCGCCGGACTCGGAGGCCGGCCGCAAGTTGCGGTTGCGCGGCCGCGGCCTGCCGGGCACGCCCGGGGGCGACCAGATCGTCGAACTGGAGGTGCTGGCGCCGAAGGCGGAAACCCCGGCGCAGCGCGAGGCCTACGCGGCGATGGCCGAGGCGTTCGGCGAAGGGTGGCGGCGCGCCTGAGCGGCGGCCGCAGGGCGGTCAGGCCGCGTCGCCCGAAGGGGCGTCGAGGGGATTGCCGCCGGCCAGCCACTGCTCGATCAGCGTGGACAGCTCGTCCTCGCCGAAGGGCTTGGTGATGTAGGCCTTCGCGCCCTGGCGCATGCCCCAGACGCGGTCGGTGTCCTGGTCCTTCGTGGTCACCAGGATCACCGGGATGTGCTTGGTGGTCGGTTCGCGCGTGATCGCGCGCGTGGCCTGGAACCCGTTGAGGTTCGGCATGACGACGTCCATCAGGATCAGGTCCGGCACTTCGCGCTTCGCGGCCTCGACGCCGTCGGCGCCGTCCTCCGCGGTCAGCGCCTCGTGCCCGAGCTTCTCGACGATGCGGCGGATGCCCATCAGTTGCGACGGCGAATCGTCGACGATCAGGATGCGCGCCATACGGCTCCCCCGGTTGGCCTCGGGCGATTGTAACGACGTCGCCCGGGACCGCAAACGGGCTGCGCATGGCCCCTAGAGGCGGACCAGCGTCCTGCCGAGCGAGCCGCCGCGCAGCATCCCCGCGAAGACGTCCGGCAACTCGTCCAGCGTGGCTTCCCGGGTGAGGATGCGATCCAGGTGCGCCGGCTTCCATTCGCCCGCAAGCCGGCGCCAGACGTCCTCGCGGATGTCGCGGGCGGTGCCCGCGGACGCCACGCCCAGCAGCGAAACGCCGCGGATGATGAAGGGCATGACGGTGGTCTGGAGCGCGTGCGTCGCCGCCAGTCCGGCGCTGGCGACGTTGCCGTAGGGCGCGGTCTGCGCCAGCAGGCTGGCGAGCATCGGGCCGCCCACGTTGTCCAGGCCGCCCCCGAAGGCGGCCGATTCCATCGGACGGGTGGTGGCCAGCGCGTCGCGGCCGAGGACGCGGCGCGCACCGAGCGACTGCAGGTACGCGTGCTGGTCCGTCTTCCCGCTGACCGCGTGCACCTCGAATCCCGCGCGGCTGAAGATGTCGATGGCCAGCGAGCCGACGCCGCCGGTCGCGCCGGTCACGCACAGCGGCCCGAGGTCCGGCGACTGCCGGTTCTCGACCATGCGCAGGAGCGCCAGCGCGGCCGTGAAGCCCGCGGTGCCGATGACCATCGACTCGCGCAGGTCCAGGCCTGCAGGCAGCGCGATGGTCCATTCCGCCGGGAGCCGCGCGTATTCGGAATAGCCGCCGTCGCGCGTCTCCGACAGGCCGCTGCCCGTGGCGAGCACCGCGTCGCCCTCGCGGAAGCGCGGGTCCCGGGAGGCCACCACGTGGCCGGCGGCGTCGATGCCGCCGACCAGCGGGAAGCGCCGCAGGATCCGGCCCTCGCCCGTGCCCGCCAGCGCGTCCTTGTAGTTGACCGACGAGAACGCCGTCCGGATGACGACTTCGCCCTCCGCGAGGTCCTCGAGCCCGATGTCCTCGATCCCGGCCCGGTGGCCGGGCGCGCCATCGGCGCCATGGTCGTGGATCCGGAAGGCTCGGAAGCGCGTCGGCAGGGTCATGTAGTGTCCTCGGGAAGCGGTGCCCGGATCAGCGCAGGTCGGAACGGCGCTTCTCGTCGAGCCATTTGTCGGCATGCGCGGGGGCGTAGCCGCGCATCCAGGCGAGCATGGCGTCCATGTCCTCGCCATGCCAGAGGTCGCGGCGCTGGTCGGCGTGCAGGAATCGCTCGTCGACCATGCGGTCCATCATCGCGACCAGCGGCGCGAAGAAGCCCTCGACGTCCAGGAACGCGCAGGGCTTGTCGCCCAGGCCGAGCTGGCGCCAGGTCAGCATCTCGAACATCTCGTCGAGCGTGCCGAACCCGCCGGGCAGGGCGACGAAGCCGTCGGACAGGTCGAACATCCGCGCCTTGCGCGCATGCATGCTGTCGACCACCTCGAGCCGGGTCAGGCCGCGGTGCGCGACTTCCCAGCCGACAAGCTGCTCGGGGATCACGCCGACCACCTCGCCACCGGCCGCGAGCGCGGCGTCCGCGACGATGCCCATCAGGCCGACGTTGCCGCCGCCGTACACCACCGCGACGCCGTCGCGCGCCAGGCGCGTGCCCAGTTCCGCGGCACGCGCGGCATACACCGCCCGAGACCCGGCGTTCGATCCGCAGTAGACGCAGACGGTGCGAAGCGAATCAGTCATCCGATCGCCCGGTCATTCCGTATGCCGACGGACGCGACCTGCAGCCAGCGCCCTGTCGTTCCGAGCCGGAGGCGAGGAACCTGCTCTTCACAAGTGAAGTGAAGCAGGTCCCTCGCTGCGCTCGGGATGGCAGGGGCGGTGCACGCAGGCCGGTCAATTGGCCTTGTGGATCGCGCGCTTGTCGACTGCCATCGCGGCGTCGTGGATCGCTTCCGACAGGGTGGGGTGCGCATGGCAGATGCGGGCGAGGTCGTCGGCGGAGCCGTTGAATTCCATCGTCAGCACGCCCTCGTGGACCAGTTCGGACACGCCCACGCCAACCAGGTGCAGGCCCAGGACGCGGTCGGTCTCGGCATGCGCCAGCACCTTCACGAAGCCCGCCGGTTCGCCCATCGCCACCGCGCGGCCGATCGCCGCGAACGGGAAGCTGCCGGCCTTGTACGGCACCCCGTCGTCCTTGAGCTGCTGCTCGGTGCGGCCGACCCAGGCGATTTCGGGCTCTGTGTAGATCACCCAGGGGATCGTCTCGAAGTTGACGTGGCCCGGCAGGCCCGCGATCAGCTCGGCGACCGCGATGCCTTCCTCGAAGCCCTTGTGCGCCAGCATCGGCCCGCGCACGCAGTCGCCGATCGCCCAGACGCCGTCCACGCCCGTGTGGCAGTGTTCGTCGACCTCGACCATCCCGCGCGCGTCCAGCTTCACGCCGGTGTCGTCGGCAAGCAGGCCCTTCGTCGCGGCGCGGCGTCCCACGCACACGAGCAGCTTGTCGAAGACCTGCGTCTCGTCCTTGCCGTCGGCGCCGGACCAGGTCACGTGGACCGCTGACTTCTTCACCTCGGCCTTCGTGACCTTGCAGCCCAGGCGGATGTCCAGGCCCTGCTTCTTGAACTCGCGGGCGGCGGTCTTGGCGACCTCGGCGTCGGCGGCGGCCAGGAAGTCCGGCATCGCCTCCAGGATCGTGACCTCGCTGCCCAGGCGCTTCCACACGCTGCCCAGCTCCAGGCCGATGACGCCGGCGCCGATCACGCCCAGGCGCCTGGGCACCGTCTCGAAGTCCAGCGCGCCGGCGTTGTCGACCACGGTCTTGCCGTCGAACTTCGCGAACGGCAGTTCGATCGAATCCGAGCCCGCCGCGATGATCACGTTCGTGCCCTTGAGCTCGACCTCCTTGCCGTCGTGCTGCTTCACCTTGACGACGTTGCCCTTGTGCAGGGTGCCGAAGCCGTAGAAGGGCGTGACCTTGTTCGCCTTGAACAGCATCGCGATGCCGCCGGTGAACTGCTTCACGATCTTGTCCTTGCGGCCGATCATCTGGCCGACGTCCATCTTCGCGTCCTTGAAGCTGATGCCGTGGTCGCCGAAGAGGTGGGACATGTTCCAGAACTGGCGCGAGGAGTCGAGCAGCGCCTTGGATGGGATGCAGCCCACGCGCAGGCACGTGCCGCCCAGCGCCGGCTTGCCGTCCTTGCCGAGCGCCGCGTCGATGCAGGCGGTCTTCAGGCCCAGCTGGGCCGCGCGGATGGCGGCGTGGTAGCCGGCGGGGCCGGCGCCGATCACCACGACGTCGAAGTTCTGGGGTTCGCTCATCGGTTCACTCGCTTGTCCGGTGTGTCGAGGGTGGGCGCGCGGGCGCTCACATGCCCAGCAGCATGCGCTGCGGGTTCTCCAGCTGGTTCTTGATGTCGACCAGGAACAGCACCGCGTCCTTGCCGTCGATGATGCGGTGGTCGTAGGACAGCGCGATGTACATCATCGGCGCGGCGACGACCTGGCCGTTCTCCACGACCGGGCGCTCCTTGATCGCGTGCATGCCCAGGATGGCCGACTGCGGCGGGTTCACGATCGGCGTGGACATCAGCGAGCCGAACACGCCGCCATTGGTGATGGTGAACGTGCCGCCCTGCAGGTCCTCGAGCTTCAGTCCGCCCTCGCGCGCGGCGCGGGCGTAGCCGTCGATGCCCTGCTCGACGTCGGCGAAGGACATCCGCTCGACGTTGCGCAGCACCGGCGTCACCAGGCCGCGCTCGGTCGACACCGCGATCGAGATGTCGGCGTAGCCGTGGTAGATGATGTCGTTGCCGTCGACCGACGCGTTGACCACCGGGTGGCGCTGCAGCGCGTTCGCCGCGGCCTTGGCGAAGAAGCTCATGAAGCCGAGCTTGATGCCGTGTTCCTTCTGGAACGCCTCGCCCAGCTCCTTGCGCATCTTCATGACCTTGGCGAGGTTGACCTCGTTGAACGAGGTCAGCATCGCGATGGAGTCCTTGGACTGCATCAGGCGCTCGGCGATGCGCGCGCGCATGCGGGTCATCGGCACGCGCTCCTCCGGCCGCGCGCCGCCCGCGGTGCCGGCGCCGGCGTTGCGGGCGTAGTTGAGCAGGTCCTCCTTGGTCACGGCGCCGCGGCGACCCGTGCCCTCGACCTGCGACGGGTCGATGCCTTCCTTCTGCGCGGTGAAGCGCGCGCCCGGCGGCAGCGCGTCCGACTTGCCGGACTTGGCGGCGGCCGGCTGCGAGGCAGCCTTCGCCGGGGCGGCCTGCTTCGGTGCATCGGCCTTGGCGGGCGCGTCGGCGGCCTTCTTCTCTTCCTTCTTCGCCGGCGCGGCGCCTTCCTCGATCAGCGCCACGACCTGCTGGCTGGTCACGGTGTCGCCGGCCTGGAACTTGAGTTCCCTGACCACGCCGTCGACGGGCGAGGGGACCTCGAGCACCACCTTGTCGGTCTCCAGGTCGAGCAGGTTCTCGTCGCGCGCGATCGGCTCGCCGACCTGCTTGTGCCAGCTGGCGATGACGGCATCGGACACGGATTCCGGCAGGACCGGGACTTTGACTTCGATGGACATGGGCGGCGTCCTGTTTCGCTGGGATGCGATGGGAAGGGTGGGATGCGGCTACTCGACGACGATGTCGCCGTTGAGCTCGTTGTGCAGGGCGTCGGCGACCAGGCGCGCCTGTTCCTCGACGTGGTCGCTGAAGTGGCCGCAGGCCGGCGACGGCGAGCGGGCGCGGCCGACGTAGTGCAGCGCCTGCTTCGGCTGCAGGCAGGCGCGCAGGTGGTGCTGGATCTGGTACCAGGGGCCCTGGTTCTGCGGCTCTTCCTGGCACCACACCACGTCGCCGACCTTCGCGAAGCGCTTGAGCTCCTCGACCAGCTCGGGGCGCGGGAAGGGATAGAGCTGCTCGACGCGGACCAGCGCGACGTCGTCCACGCCGTCCTTCGTCGCCTGCTCGAGCAGGTCGTAGTAGACCTTGCCCGAGCACAGCACGACGCGGCGCGGCTTCTTCGAGGTCGCGGTCGTGTCGGGGATCAGCTTCTGGAATCCGCCGCCGGACAGCTCGTCCATCGACGACACCGCCAGCTTGTGGCGCAGCAGCGACTTGGGCGTCATCACCACCAGCGGCTTGCGCGTGGGCATGCGCATCTGGCGGCGGATCATGTGGTACGCCTGCGCCGGCGTCGTCGGCGCGCACACCAGCATGTTGTCGAGCGCGCACAGTTGCAGGAAGCGCTCCAGGCGCGCGGAGCTGTGCTCCGGGCCTTGGCCTTCGTAGCCGTGCGGCAGGAACAGCGCCAGGCCGCACAGGCGGCCCCACTTGGCCTCGCCCGAGGACAGGAACTGGTCGATGACGACCTGCGCGCCGTTGGCGAAATCGCCGAACTGCGCCTCCCAGATGTCGAGGGTCTGCGGGTCGGCGGTGGCGTAGCCGTACTCGAACGCCATCACCGCCTCCTCGCTGAGCAACGAGTCGATGATGGTCACGTCCTCGGGATTCTCGACCAGCCCGCGCAGCGGCACGTAGGGCTCGGCCGAGTCCTGGTCGTGCAGGATCGCGTGGCGGTGGAAGAACGTGCCGCGGCCGGAGTCCTGGCCGACCAGGCGCAGGCGGTAGCCCTCGCGCAGCAGCGTGGCGTAGGCGAGGTTCTCGGCGAAGCCCCAGTCGCCCGGCTGCTCGCCGGCGGCCATCTTCGCGCGATCCTGGTAGATCTTGGCGACGCGCGCGTGCAGCTTCACGTTGTCGGGCACGGTGGTGATCGTGCGCGCGAGCTGCGCCAGGTCGTCGGCGGGGAAGGTGGTGTCGACGGGGTCGGACAGCGTCCCGGACAGGTACTTCGACCAGTCGATCGTGAACTCGTCGTCCTTCGACTCGGCCAGTTCGGTCGTGACCTTGCCCTCGTCGAGCTTGCCGCGGTACGCGTCCACGAGCGCCTTGGCGTCGTCGGCGGACAGCACGCCGGCCTCGGCCAGCTGCCCGGCGTAGAGCTCGCGCGTGGTCGGGTGCTTGCGGATCTTCTGGTACATCAGCGGCTGCGTCGCCGCCGGCTCGTCGGCCTCGTTGTGGCCGTGGCGGCGGTAGCAGACCAGGTCGATCACCACGTCCTTGCCGAACCGCTGGCGGAAGTCGAACGCCAGTTCCGCGCAGAAGGCGACCGCCTCGGGGTGGTCGCCGTTCACGTGCAGGACCGGGGCGTCGACCATCATCGCCACGTCCGTGCAGTACAGCGTGGAGCGCGCGTCCTGCCGCTCGCTGGTGGTGAAGCCCACCTGGTTGTTGATCACCACGTGCAGCGTGCCGCCGACCGCGAACCCGCGCGCCTGCGACATCTGCAGCAGTTCCATGACCACGCCCTGGCCGGCGAACGCGGCGTCGCCGTGCATCAGGATCGGCAGCACCTGCTGGCGCGCGCGGTCGCGGCGGCGGTGCTGGCGCGAGCGCGAGCTGCCGGCGACCACCGGGTCGACGATCTCCAGGTGCGACGGGTTGAACGCCAGCGCCAGGTGCACCGGGCCGCCATCGGTGGCCACGTCGGCGGAGAAGCCCATGTGGTACTTCACGTCGCCGGTGTGCGGGCGGTCGTCGTGCTTGTGCTCGAACTTGCCCTCGAACTCGTCGAACAGCTGGCGCGGCGGCTTGCCGAGGGTGTTGATCAGCACGTTCAGGCGGCCGCGGTGGGCCATGCCCATCACGACCTCGCGCACGCCGTCGCCGCCGGCGCGGCGGATCACCACGTCCAGCAGCGGGATCAGCGCGTCGCCGCCCTCGAGCGAGAAGCGCTTCTGGCCGACGTACTTGGTGTGCAGGTAGCGTTCCAGGCCCTCGGCGGCGGTGAGCCGCTCGAGGATCCGGCGCTGCGAGCCGGCGGACTGGCCGTATTCGCCGCCGGCCGCCTCCAGGCGCTCGTAGAGCCAGCGGCGCTGCTCGGCGTCGCTGATGTGCATGAACTCGGCGCCGATCGGGCCGGCGTAGGTACGCTTGAGCAGCGCGAGCAGGTCGCGCAGCGTCATGCGCGCGCCGCCGCGGACGTTGCCGGTGCCGAACTCCTGGTCCAGGTCGGACTGCGACAGGCGGTGGAACGCCAGGTCCAGGTCCGGGGCGCCGGGCATCTCCATCATCCCGAGCGGGTCCAGGTCGGCGGCCAGGTGGCCGCGCGACCGGTAGGCGGTCACCAGCTTGCCAATGGCCAGCTCGCGCTCGTCGCCGGCCGCCATGGGGGTCGCGCCGGCGCCGTCGGTCGCGCGGCGGCCGGCCGCGGCCACGGCGCTGGCGATCGCCGAATGCGGCACGTCGCCGGCCTTGCGGCCCTCGAAGCCGTCGAACCACGCCTTCCATTGCGGGCCGACGCTGTCGGGGTCGACCAGGTACTGCTCGTAGAGGTCCTCGAGGAAGGCGGCGTTGGCGCCGAATTGCGAGGAACGCGCGAACTGCTTCAGGAGACTGTCCACTCTGGCGTCGGGAAGCTTCGGATGGGGGGGCGGGCGCATGGCGCCGGCGGCGGCGGGGCACCGGACGGGCATTCCGGCGGGCCGCCGCTGAATGCGGCGCGAAAGGCTCGCAAGTATAGCGGTTGCCGCCCTCCCGGCGGTACCGCTGCGTGCTCAGATGCCGATCGCGCGGAACTCGGTCACCGGGCGCGAGCGCTCCCAGACGCGGTCGAAGCCCTGCTGCAACTGGCGCGCGCGGCCGGGCCCGTGCGGGTCGGCCTCGCCGTCGAAGCGGTGGCCCAGGCCGCGGAAGTACCAGCCGCCGACGTCGTTCACCACGAAGGCGGACGGGTAGGCCCGGTCGACCGGGTCGTCGACCTCGCGGAAGCCGAAGACGCTGGGCAGCCGCTGCGCCAGTCCGAGCAGCGGGGCATGCGCGCGCTGCGGGGCGGCGGCGTCCTGGAGGATGAACCGTGCCTCGGCACCGCGACCCGAGGTGCCGAACGCGCGCAGGGCCTCCACCACGGGGGCGCCGTCGAACAACCCCGGGTCGAGGTCGCGGCTGTACACCCGCAGGCGCCGGCGCGCCGCGCGCACCAGGGCCGCGACGCATTCCACGGCCCGGTCGCGGTCGTCGATGCCGCGGGGCGCGTCGAGGTCCAGCGCCATCTCCTGGTGCTCGATGCCGGCCTCCGTGAATCGGGGCCCCCGGGGCAGGAACCCGTGGCGCAGGTAGAAGTCGATGGCACCGGCCTGCGCGTGGAGCGAGACGGCGTGCCAGCCGCGCTCGCGGGCGGCCTCGATGAGCGCGAGCAGCATCGCGTCGCCGACGCCCCGGTTGCGCCAGTCGGCCAGCACGGCCATCCGGCCGATGCGGCGGTCCGGGGTGAGGCGGCCGGTCCCGATCGCGCGTCCCGTCGCGTCGCGTGCGAGCACGTGGTGGCAGCGGGGATCGAGTTCGTCGACCTCCAGCGCCAGCGGCACGTTCTGCTCGCGCACGAACACCGCCTCGCGCACGGCGCGCAGGGCCTCGTGGTCGCGGGCGTAGTCGGCCGCCGTGACTTCGAATGCGCTGCCGTTGTCGGCGCCGTTCTTGGTCATGAAGCGTCCCCCGTGTCGGCGTCGTCGCCGGCTTCCAGCCGGAAATGCCCGGCCTCCACCAGTTCGAACGCAAGGTCGCGTCCGGCGGGGGACAGCGCCGCCCAGGCCGGGCCCTGGAGCATGTCCGCCGCGGCGAGCCGGCGCGCATCGGCGACCGGCGCCGGCCAGGCGCGGCCATTGGCGAACAGGCGGGCCTGGCGCTTCGCGCGCCGCCACGCCATGCGCGTGAACGGGTGCCGGTGGAGCACGCCGCCGTGCGCCATGGCCCAGTCGAATTCGATCCGCGAGGGCAGGCCGGGCGGGGCGGCGACCTCGCCCGCGCCCCGGTAGGCGCTGATGAAGCGGCCGAACCAGTCGCCGAGCCGGTCCGGATCGTTCATCCGCAGCAGGTTCAGGGCCTCGACGACGCGCGCCATGGCGTCGGCGTCGATCTCGTTCGGGTCGGCGGGCGGCACGAGGTCCGGGTCGCGGTAGCGCAACGCCTCGTCCGCCTCCGCCGCCAGCGTGTCGACGAAATCCCCCAGCAGTTCGGACGCACCGGGCGCGCGCATGCCGATGGAGAACGTCAGGCAGGCGTCCTCGGCCACGCCGTGGTGCGGCACGCCGGGCGGCAGGTACAGCATGTCGCCGGGCTCGAGCACCCACTCGTGCGAGGGCGTGAACGACTTGAGCAGCTTGAGGTCGACGTCGTCGCGGAACGCCAGGGGTGGGGCCTCGCCGGCGTCGATCAACCACCGCCGCCGGCCCTGCGCCTGCAGCAGGAACACGTCGTACTGGTCGACGTGCGCGCCGACCGAACCACCCGGCGCGGCGAAGCTCACCATCACGTCGTCGATGCGCCAGCGCGGCAGGAAGTCGAACGCCTCGAGCACCTGCGCGACGTCCGCGTCCCACTTGTCCACGTCCTGCACCAGCAGGGTCCAGTCATGGCCGGGCAGGCTGGGGAACAGCTCTTCGGGAAACGGGCCGTGCTGGAGCAGCCAGCGGTCGTCCTCCGGCTGGTGCGCGACGATGCGCGACAGCGCCGCCTCCTCGCAGGCGAGGCCGGCGAGGTCCTCGGGCGAGATCGGGGATTCGTAGCCCGGGAACGCGTTGCGGATGAGCAGCGGCTTCTTCTGCCAGTAGTCGCGCAGGAAGTCGGCCGCGGGCATGCCGAGGGGCGGCAGGTCGCGCGCGTCGACCTCGATCGGCCTCGCGGCGCCGGCGTCCTTCGCGGGCTTCCGCCGGCGCGGCGCGGCCTTGCGGGGGCGTTCGGTGGCCATGCCGCTCAGACGTCGCGCGCGAGGCGCGCGGCCAGGCCGGTGTATGTGGCGGGCGTCATGTCGAGCAGCGACCGCTTCGCGTCGGCCGGCAGGTCCAGCCCGGACACGAAGGCGCGCATCGAATCGGCGGTGATGCCCTGGCCGCGGGTGAGCGCCTTGAGCTGTTCGTAGGGATTCGGCAGGCCGTAGCGGCGCATGACCGTCTGCACGGCCTCGGCCAGGACCTCCCACGACGCGTCGAGGTCGGCGGCCAAGCGCTCGGGCGCGACCTCGAGCTTGCCCAGGCCCTTGGCGAGCGAATCCAGTGCGACCTGGGTGTGGCCGAAGGCGGTGCCGAGCGCGCGCAGCACGGTGGAGTCGGTGAGGTCGCGCTGCCAGCGGCTGATCGGCAGCTTCTCCGAGAAGTGGCCGAACAGGGCGTTGGCGACGCCGAGGTTGCCCTCCGCGTTCTCGAAGTCGATCGGGTTCACCTTGTGCGGCATCGTGCTCGAGCCGACTTCGCCTTCCTTGAGCTTCTGCTTGAAGTAGCCGAGCGAGACGTAGCCCCAGACGTCGCGGCACAGGTCGACCAGCACGGTGTTGGCGCGGCGCACGGCGTCGCCGAGCTCCGCGACGCAGTCGTGCGGTTCGATCTGGGTGGTCCAGGGGTTGAAGACCAGGCCGAGGCGGGTCACGAAGCGTTCGGCGAACGCGGGCCAGTCGACGTCGGGGTACGCGGCCACGTGGGCGTTGTAGTTGCCGACGGCGCCGTTGATCTTGCCGGTCAGTTCGACCGCGGCGACCTGGGCGCGCTGGCGTCGCAGGCGGGCGACGACGTTCGCCAGTTCCTTGCCGAGCGTGGTGGGCGAGGCGGTCTGGCCGTGCGTGCGCGAGAGCATCGGCAGTTCGGCGTTGGCATGCGCCATCGCGCGCAGGGTGTCGATGGTGCGGTCGAGGGCGCCCAGAAGGTGGTCGCGGCCTTCGGCGAGCATCAGGCCATAGGCGAGGTTGTTGATGTCCTCGCTGGTGCAGGCGAAGTGGGTGAACTCGAGCGCGGGGGCCAGCGCGGTGTCGTCGCGCAGGTGTTCCTTGATGAAGTATTCGACCGCCTTGACGTCGTGGTTGGTGGTGCGTTCGATCGCCTTGACGCGGGCGGCGTCGGTGGTCGAGAAGTGGTCGGCGATGGCGCGCAGGCGGGCGGCGGCGTCCTTCGGCAGCTCGGCGAGTTCGGGGATGCCGGGTTCGGCGGCCAGGGCGAGCAGCCATTCCACTTCGACGCGGACGCGGGCGCGGATGAGGCCGTATTCGGAGAAGACGGGGCGCAGGGGCTCGACCTTGGCGGCGTAGCGGCCGTCCAGGGGGGAGAGGGCGAGCAGCTGGGCGTCGGACATCTTCTTGGGCCTGGGGTGCGCGGGAGGGCGGACATTCTACGTTGGCGCGGGGGCCGGCCCCGATGGTTGGGCAGTCGGCAGGACTTGGGGCGGTTGTGCCGGGCTCCGGGAGGACGGCCGCGTCCTTGCGGGCACTCCTGCTCTCCGCGCGGCAGGGCGTCCTGCCCTGACGCGCGCGCAGGCCATCCGTGGCCTGCTTGACGCAGGACTGCCCGCAAGGCCCCGGCCTCACGTCATCTGTGGCGACGTCGCGTATCGAACGGGGAATGTCGGTCGGGGAACGCGTCGACACGCGGGTGATTGGCGTGGACGGGGTCGTGGTGGGGCGGGCGTATGCTGCGGTGCGGGTCTCGATGGAGCGGACGGATGGCCAGGCGTGGATTCCGGGTGGAGCGCGACAGCATGGGCGAGCTCGAGGTGCCTTCCGAGGCGCTGTGGCGGGCCCAGACGCAGCGGGCGGTGGAGAACTTCCCGGTGTCCGGGCGACCCATGCCGGCCGGGTTCGTGCATGCGCTCGGCTACATCAAGGCGGCCGCGGCGACGGTCAATGCCGGGTTCGGGATGCTGCCGAAGACGCGGGCGGCGGCGATCCGGAAGGCGGCGTTGGCGGTGGCCGCCGGCGAGCATGACGTGCAGTTCCCGGTCGACGTCTTCCAGACGGGGTCGGGGACGTCGAGCAACATGAATGCCAACGAGGTCATCGCCACGCTGGCGACGCAGGCGCTCGGCCGCGGGAAGGCGGTGCATGCGAACGACGAGGTGAACCTCGGGCAGAGCTCGAACGACGTGGTGCCGACCGCGATCCGGGTGTCGGCGATGCGGGCGCTCGACGCGGACCTGCTGCCGGCGCTCGCGCACCTGCGCCGTGCGATCGACCGCAAGGGGCGGAGCCTGCGGTCGGTGGTCAAGACCGGGCGCACGCACCTGATGGATGCGATGCCGCTGACCTTCGGGCAGGAGCTCGGGGCGTGGTCCTCGCAGCTGTCGTCGGCGCGCGGGCGGATCGAGGATGCGATGGCACGGTTGCGGCGGCTGCCGATCGGCGGGACGGCGATCGGGACGGGAATCAACGCCGATCCGCGGTTCGGGAAGGCGATGGCGAAAGCGCTCTCGGCGATTGCGGGCGTGAAGTTCGTGTCCGCGGAGGACCGGTTCGAGGGCATCGCGTCGCAGGACGACGCGGTCGAGCTGTCGGGGCAGCTCAATGCGCTTGCGGTGGCGCTGATGAAGATCGCCAACGACCTGCGGTGGATGAACTCGGGGCCGCTCGCGGGACTGGGCGAGGTCGAGCTGCCGGCCTTGCAGCCGGGCAGTTCGATCATGCCGGGCAAGGTGAACCCGGTGGTGCCCGAGGCGACCTGCATGGTCTGCGCGCAGGTCATGGGCCACCACGCCGCGGTCACCGTCGCGGGCGCGAGCGGCAACTTCCAGCTCAACGTGATGCTGCCGCTGGTCGCGGCAAACCTGCTCGAGTCGATCGCGTTGCTGTCCAATGCGATGCGCCTGCTGGCCGACACCACGATCGACGGGTTGGAGGTCCGCAGGGGCCGCGTCGGCGAGGCGCTGGAGCGCAATCCGATCCTGGTCACCGCGCTCAACCCGGTGATCGGCTACGAGAAGGCGGCGGCCATCGCCAAGCGCGCCTACGCCGAAGTGCGGCCCGTGCTGGACGTCGCCGTGGAGGCGACCGGCATGCCGGAGCGGGAGCTCCGGCGCCTGCTGGATCCGCGTGCGCTGACCGGCGCGGACCGGCGCGGAGGATCGGGGACCTCCGCATCGAAACGGAAAACGCGCCGCGGGTGACCGCGGCGCGTTGTGCGTGAGGCGGAGTGGCGGCGTGGATCAGTTGCCGGCGTCGGCCGCCGCGTCGGCTTCTTCCGCCGGATCCATGCCGGTGTCCGCGTCGTCGGCGGGCGTATCGTCGTTGCCGCCGATGTCCAGGTCGACCTTCGCGTGGCCGGTGTCGGCGCGGCATTCCTGGACGTCCTCGGTCGTGATCGTCGCGTAGGGACCGAAGGCCGGGATCGCCGCCGCGGCGCGGTCCTGCGCCTGCTTGAGCGCGGCCACGCGCAGGCAGATGCGCTCGGCTTCCAACTCGATCTTCTTCGTTTCGACCTCGACCCGCTTTTCCACGTCATCCGGGTTGCCGGAGAAGATGCCCCGGAAGGCTTCCTTGACCGCCGTGCCCGCGATCGCGACGGCCTGTCCCCCGATCGCGATGCCGGCCTCGGCGATGCCGACCAGCTCGCCGTGGTAGGCCACCAGGAGCGCGCGCTGTTCGGGCGTGGTCTCGACCACCTTGCCGTCGATGCGGAACGTGCCGTCGGGATCGATCTCGGCATCCGGTTCGCCGTCCGCGTGCAGTTCCATCGGTTCCGTGGACAGTCGGCCGCGCGCCTCCTCGAGCCCGCGCTGGACCTGGCGCTCGACGCCGGAGGCGACCGCCTCGTCCGCGTCGCGGGCGCACCCCGTGCCGGCGGCGAGCAGGAGCAGGGGCAGCAGGAGGATGGGGAGCATTTTCATCGTGGGACCTCTCGTCGGGTGTCGCCGGGTCGTGCCGGACGGTGCGCCGTCTGCGCCGGGGAAAGGGTCCGCCGCATCGCGCGGCGGACCGGAACGCATCAGGCGTCGTCGCGCCAGCGCCGCAGGCGGATGGCGCCGTAGATGAACGCCGCGCCGAACACCGCGCCGATCCACAGCTCCGGCATCGCGTAGTTCTCGAGCGTGTACGCCGGGTTGAGCAGCTGGAACACGTCGTCCGGATCCGAGACATGCGCCGCGGCGTCGCGGTAGGGGATGTGCGACCCGGGGACGGTGCCGAGCAGCAGGCGGCCCACCACGTTCGCCCAGAACC
Organism: Luteimonas pelagia; assembly: GCF_054776035.1. Lineage (NCBI taxonomy): Bacteria > Pseudomonadati > Pseudomonadota > Gammaproteobacteria > Lysobacterales > Lysobacteraceae > Luteimonas > Luteimonas pelagia. The sequence continues at coordinate 607,279 of NZ_BAAHCG010000002.1, forward strand.
AGTCGCTGCCCAGTTCGAAGTTGCGCATCAGGTCGAACCAGCTGACGAAGATGCCCGCGAAGACCGGCAGCATGATCGCCCACAGGAACGGCTTGCTCTTCGCCCAGGCCGAGCACAGCAGCAGCCAGCCCACGGTCGGCAGCGCCCAGAGGGCATAGACCGGGATCGCGAGCAGCAGGCTGCCGGCGACCGACAGCGGGCTCGCGGGCCCCCACAGCAGGGTGAAGGGGTTGCCACCGTGCAGCAGCGCGACCAGGCTCACCAGCACGAGGAACCCGACCATCGTCGCGAGGGCCGCCGCGATGGCGAGCACCGGGGCGACGACCAGCGCGCTCGCGGCCTTGGACAGCACGGTGTCGCGGTCGGAGACCGGCAGCGACTTCCAGAACAGCACGCTGCGGTCCTTGCGCTCGTCGTACAGCGCGCCGAGGCAGTAGAAGAACACCACGAACGCGAGGACGATCAGCGGCCAGGTCGAGGCCATGAACAGGCTGGCGTCGATCGCCTTGCCCAGCTGCACCAGGTCGCCCGCGTCCATGCGCTCGGTGAGCATGCCCAGGTCGAGGCCGTTGATCACCACCTCGCCGTCGATGGCCATCTCGCCCTCGGCGATCGCCTTGCGGGCGAAGAACTCGGCGGTGACGATCCCCATCAGGCTGAGCGCGAGGAAGATCACGCCCGCCACCAGCGGCGTCCACAGGAAACCGCCCTTGTGCTCCCAGAACTCGCGCCGCAGGAGCAGCTTCAGCTTGTGCGTGGGGTGGGGCGTCGCCGCGGGATGGCGCGGGGCGGCGACGGTCTCGATGGACGCGTTCATGCGTAGGTTCCCTTCATGGTGGCGACGAACAGGTCGGCCAGGCCCGGGATCCGGGTCTCGCCGAGCTCGGACAGGCGGGCGCGAGGCACGCCGTCGAACAGCATCACGGTCTTGCCGAAGGGCAGGGACCGCTCGTCGATGGGCTGCAGCGCGCGGGCGGCCTCGGCCCGGTCGGCGTTGACCAGGACCTCGACGTAGCGCTCGCCCACCGCGTCCATCGGCGCGGACAGCACGACCTTGCCGTCGCGGATGAACATCACGTCGGTGAGGATGTGCTCGATCTCCTCGACCTGGTGGGTGGTGACCAGGATGGTCTTGCCCTCGTCGAAGTAGTCCTCCAGCAGGCGCTGGTAGAACTGCTTGCGGTAGAGGATGTCCAGGCCGAGCGTGGGCTCGTCGAGCACCAGCAGGCGGGCGTCGATGGCCATGACCAGCGCCAGGTGCAGCTGCACGATCATGCCCTTGGACAGCTCGCGGACCTTCATGTCCGGCTTGAGCTGCGTGCCCCTGAGGAAGCGCTCGCAGCGGTCGCGGTCGAAGCGCGGATGCACGCCGGCGACGAACTCGATGGCCTCGCGCACCCGCATCCAGCGCGGCAGCACGGCGACGTCGGCGATGAAGCACACGTCGTTCATCAGCTCGTCGCGCTCGGTGCGCGGATCCCTGCCCAGGACGCGGAGTTCGCCCTCGAACGGGATCAGGCCGAGGATGGCCTTGAGCGCGGTCGTCTTGCCGGCGCCGTTCGGGCCGATCAGGCCGACGATGCGCCCGGACTCGATGCGGAAGCCCGCGTCGTCGAGCGCGACCGCGTTGCGGTACACCTTGCGCAGGTTGCGCGCGGAGACGACGGTCTCGGCCGCGACCGTGGCGGTCGTGTCGTTGGCGGCGTTCACTTGGCACCTCCACGCAGCAGCTGCTCGGCCGTCAGGCCCAGGCGCGCGATGCGCTCCATGACCTGCGGCCATTCCTCCTTCAGGAACCGCTCGCGCTCGCTGGCCAGCAGTTTTTCCGAAGCCCCTTCCGTGACGAACATGCCAAGTCCCCTTCGTTTTTCGACGAGTGCCTCGTCCGCCAGTTCCTGGTAGGCGCGCGAGACGGTGATCGGGTTGAGCTGGTATTCGGCGGCGACCTGGCGCACCGAGGGCAGCGCGTCGCCGGGACGCAGCTCGCCGTCGAGCATCATCGCGACGACCCGCTCCTTGAGCTGGCGGTAGATCGGAGCGCCGTCGCTCCATTCGATGGCGGTCATGGGTCAGCCCCGTGCGAACGAGAAGTAGGGGACCAGCACCGCGCGGCGGCTGCGATGGGCCCCGTTGCGGCCGGGACGGCTGGCGTCGATCGCGCGGTCGACGGCCTCGAGGACCGGGATGCCGGCGTCGGCGTCGGCGGTCGCGTCGTCGCGATCGGGGGCGGGAACGCCCGCGGTGACCGTGTCGGCGACGGCGGGCGCGAGGGCGCCGGACGGGCTGCCGGCCATCGCGGCCAGGACCAGCATCGCGCCGCTCGCGGACAACGCCAGGAAGCTGTTGTGGAGCCTGCGGTTCATGGGGGACGTCCTGCTCTGGGTGATCGGTGTTGTATGCAACTATAACACCAAAACACGGCCGGTCAAGCCCGCGGGACCCAACTGATGGCAGGGGGCCGCGGGGCGCCGGCCCGCGGGGCCGCTAGGATGGCTGCAGTCCCCGCGAGGTCCCCACCGATGCCGCCGACCCGCTACCCCCGTCCCCGGCGTGCCCGCGCCTTTGTCCGGCATGCCGCGTTGGCTGCCGTGCTCCTGCTTTCCGCCCCCGCCACCTGGGCGGGGGACTCGCTGCTCGACCATCGCTACCGGCCGCTGGCCGGCAAGGACCCGGTGCACCTCGCCACGACGTACGGCGGCGACGTGCTGCTGGTGGTCAATACCGCGAGCAAGTGCGGGTTCACTCCGCAGTTCGAGGGGCTCGAGGCGCTGCACGCGCGCTACGCGTCGCGCGGGTTCGCGGTGCTCGGCTTTCCCTCGGGCGACTTCAAGGCGCAGGAGTTCGAGGACGAAGCGGCGATCCGCGAGTTCTGCACGCTGACCTACGGCGTGCGCTTCCCGATGTTCGAGAAGGTGCACGTGGTCGGGGCGGGCGCGACGCCCTTGTACAGGGCGCTCGAACGGGCCACGGGGGAGGCGCCGGCGTGGAACTTCCACAAGTACCTGGTCGCGCGCGATGGACGGGTGCTGCGCAGCTTCGGCAGCCGTGTCGCGCCGGACGACCCCGCCCTCGTGGCGGCCATCGAATCCGCGCTGGACGCACCCCGCCCCGGTGGCGACTGAACGCGACCCGGGCCTCGCGTTGCCCCGGCCCGCGGTCGCCATGACAATGCAGGGCCCCGTGCGCGGCGTCGCCGCCCGGCCATCCAGACACGATCCGCAGGAGTTCACCGAATGAAGATCCGCACGCGCGCACCGCTCGCGCTGTTGCTTGCCGCGAGTGCGCTCGGGGCCGCCACGACCGTGGCCGCGCAGGACGCGCCGCCGGCGGCGCAGGCGGCGACGAGCCTTTCCGGCGAGCGCGAGCGCGCCAGCTACATGGTCGGCATGGACGTGGGCGGCTCGATCGCGCCGGTCGGGCCGGACCTGGACTTCGAGGCGTTCGAGCGTGCGATCCGCAACGCGTTCGCCGGCGGCGAGCCGCTGCTGGCGGACGCCGAGGTCCAGCCGGTCGCACAGGCACTGATGCAGCGCATCGCCGCGCGCTCCGGGCAGGGCGCCGCGGGCGCGACGCCCCCCACGGTCGACCGCGAGAAGGTCGGCCTGCTGGTGGGCACGGACGTCGGCCGTTCGTTGAAGCCGATTTCGGACGAGCTCGACCTGGCGGTCGTCCTGCAGGCGGTGCGCACGCGGATCGACGGTGGCACGCCGCTGCTCGACGAGGCCGAGGCGGCCGCCGTGCGCCAGGCGTTCTCCGCGCGCATCCAGGACCGGATGCAGGCGAAGCAGGCGGAACTGGCCCGCACCAACCTCGCCGAGGGCGAGGCGTTCCTCGCCGGGAACCGGGGCAAGACGGGCGTGCAGGTGACCGGGAGCGGCCTCCAGTACCGCGTGCTCCGGCAGGGCGCGGGCGCGCGCCCCGCGCCGACCGACCGCGTCCGCGTGCATTACCAGGGCGCGTTGCTCGATGGCACGGTGTTCGACAGTTCCTACGAGCGCGGCGCACCGGCCGAGTTCGCCCTGTCGCAGGTCGTGCCCGGCTGGACCGAGGGCGTCGGGCTGATGCCCGTCGGCGGCAAGTACCGCTTCTGGATCCCCGCCGCGCTCGCCTATGGCGAGGCGGGAACCCCGGGCGGACCCATCGGTCCGAACGCGACGCTCGTCTTCGACGTCGAACTGCTCGACATCCTCTGAGCGGGCCCGCGGCCGGCCGGCCACGAAATTCCCCCGCCGCGCGCCGTCCGGGCGCGTGGACGACCCACCAATGGAGCCAACGATGACCAAGTTCCCCGCGCGCGCCGCCGGCGCGCTCTCCGCCCTCGCGCTCGCCACCGCGCTCGCCGCGTGCCAGCCGGTCGACGACGCCGACGAGGCCAAGCCGGCCGCCGAAGGTGCCGAAGCCGCCGCCGAGGGCGCCGAGGCCATCGCCGGCCTGCCCACCGAGAAGGACCAGGTCAGCTACATGGTCGGCATGGACCTGGGCGAGTCGCTGCGCCCGATCGCCGACGAGGTCGACCTCGACACCGTCGTCGAGGCGATGCGCACCTCCATCGCCGAGGGCGAGGCGAAGCTGACCGACGTGCAGCGCCAGGCGGTGCGCGAGCGCTTCAGCCAGCGGCTGATGGAGAAGCGCCAGGCCGAGGCGAAGGCGAAAGCCGAGGAGAACCTGGCGGCCGGCGAGGCGTTCCTGGCCGAAAACGCGAAGAAGGAAGGCGTCCAGGTGACCGGGTCCGGCCTGCAGTACCAGGTGCTGCAGGCGGGCGACGGCCCGCGGCCGGACGCCGGCGACGTCGTGCGCGTGCACTACCAGGGCGCGCTGCTGGACGGCACCGTGTTCGACAGTTCGATCGAGCGGGGCCAGCCGGCCGACATCCCGGTCGCCCAGGTCGTTCCGGGCTGGCAGGAAGGCATCGCGCTGATGCCGGTGGGCAGCAAGTACCGGCTGTGGATCCCGGCCAAGCTCGCCTACGGCGAATCGGGCACGCCGGGCGGCCCGATCCCGCCCAACGCCACGCTGGTGTTCGAGGTCGAACTGCTCGAGATCCTGGACACGCCGGCCCAGTAACCGGAACGGACGTGGTGGCGGCTGTCATCCGCCGCCGCCACGCTTCGTGCTCCCAACGGAGGACGACGGGCGATGCGCATCGCGATTTTCGGTACCGGGTACGTCGGACTGGTGACGGGCGCATGCCTGGCGGACGTGGGCCACGACGTCGCATGCGTGGACATCGACCACGCCCGCATCGACGCGTTGCGTGCCGGCCGCGTGCCCATCCACGAGGCGGGGCTCGATCCGCTCGTCGCGTCGAACCTCGCCGCGGGGCGCCTGGGGTTCACCACGTCGCCGGACGAGGCGCTGGCATCGGCCGACGTGGCGATGATCGCGGTCGGCACGCCACCGGGCGAGGATGGCGCCGCCGACCTCCGGCACGTGCTCGCGGTCGCGCGGACGATCGGAGAGCACGTGGAGGCGCCCCTGCTGGTGGTGGTCAAGTCGACGGTGCCGGTGGGCACCACGGACCAGGTGCGCGACGTCATCGCCAGGACCCTTTCCGCGCGCGGTGCGGCGGTGGAGGTGGACGTCGCCTCGAATCCGGAGTTCCTGAAGGAAGGCGCCGCGGTCGAGGACTTCATGCGGCCCGACCGGATCGTGGTGGGCACCGATGGCGGCCGTGCGCTGGAGACGCTCAGGCGGCTCTACGCACCCTTCAACCGGCGACGCGACCGGCTGGTGCCGATGGACGTGCGCTCGGCCGAACTCACCAAGTACGCCGCCAACGCCATGCTGGCCGCGCGCATCAGCCTGATGAACGAGATCGCGTCGATCGCCTCGCACGTCGGCGCGGACGTCGAACTGGTGCGCCAGGGCATCGGCGCCGATCCCCGGATCGGCCTGCAGTTCCTGTATCCCGGCGCGGGCTACGGCGGGTCCTGCTTCCCCAAGGACGTCCGCGCGTTGGCGGCGACGGCGCGGCGCAGCGGCGCCGAACCGCGGATGCTGGACGCGGTGGAGGCGGTGAACGAAGCGCAGAAGCAGGTGCTGCCACGCCTGATCGAGGCGTTCTTCGCCGGCGCGGCGGGCCTGGCAGGCCGCACGATCGCGGTCTGGGGGCTTGCGTTCAAGCCGGGCACCGACGACATGCGGGAAGCGCCGAGCCGCGCATTGCTCGAGGCGCTGTGGGCGGCTGGCGCGCGCGTGCGCGCGCACGATCCCGCAGCGATGGCCGAGGCGCGACGCCTGTACGGTGCGCGCGACGACCTCGTGCTCTGCGACGACCCCTACGCGGCGCTCGACGGGGCCGACGCCCTCGTGGTGGTGACGGAGTGGAAGGCCTATCGCAGCCCCGACTTCGAACGGCTGCGCGCCGCACTGGCCGACGCGGTCGTGTTCGACGGTCGCAACATCTACGACCCCGCGCACGTCGAAGCGCACGGGCTTGCCTACCATGGCATCGGGCGTGGCCGGCGGCCGCGCGGACAGGAGGCCGGATGAACCCGGAAGACGCCATCGACGTGCGATTCTCCGCGCTGGAATCGCGCATCGCGTTCCAGGAACAGGCGATCAACGAGCTCAGCGACGCGCTGGCCGCCGCGCGGGACGAGGAGGCGCGCAATGCGCTGCTGCTGCATCGCGCGCTGGAGGAACTGCGCGAGCTCCGGCTGGCGCTGTCCGCCGGCCCCGGGGGGATCGACACCGCGCACGAGCGCCCGCCGCACTATTGAGCCGGGGCGGGTATCCTCCGCCCCCGCACGATCCGATACCACCGCGACACGCATGAGCGATTCCCTCCGCGACCAGCTGCTCGGCCTCGGCTTCAAGGCGCCGGCCCCTCCCCAACGCAAGGACGCCCGCAAGGACGCCCGCAAGGGCGGGCGCGGGGGGCAGCCGTCCGGTCCCCCGGCCGGCAAGCCGTCCGGCCGCGGGGGCCAGCGCCCACCGCGCGGGCAGAAGTCGCGCGAGGACATCGACCTCGCAAAGGCCTATGCGATCCGCGCGCAGCGCGAGAAGGACGAGCGCATCGCCGCCGAGCAGGCGAGGCAGGCCGCCGCGCGGGCGCGCCGCGAGGCCCTGGCGCGGGTCGAGGCGATGGTGTCCGGCCATGCACTCAACGATGCCGAGGCGGACATCGCGAGGCACTTCGAGTACGGCGGCCGGATCAAGCGCGTCTACGTCACGCGGGCACAGCTCGAGGCCCTGAACGCGGGGCGGCTGGGCGTGGTGCAGTTGCGCGGCCGGTACCTCCTCGTCGAAGCGGCCCTGCTCGACGACGTGGGGGCGGTGTTCGCCGACGCGGTGGCGTTGCGCGTCGACCCGACGGCGGCGGCGGGGGACGATCCCTACGCGGATCCCCGCTACCAGGTGCCCGACGACCTGACCTGGTGACTGGCCGCCGCGCGGCGCGCGCGGCGTTTCCGCGGCTGCGACGGTCCCAATCCGTGGGCCCCGGAACCTGTCGGTGCCTCCAGTCGGTGCACGCGCCCGCCGGTGGTTCGTGTCCGCGGCCCCGACGGGCCACGGGCCGCCCGGTGGCGCGCGCTACTGGGCCTTCCTGAGCTACAGCCACGCCGACCGCCGCGTCGCGGCGCGGCTCCATCGCGCGCTGGAGTCCTACCGGTTGCCGCCGGACGTGGCGGGGCAGCCCGGGCGCGACGGTCCGGTGCCCCCGCGCCTGCATCCGGTGTTCCGCGACCGGGCCGAACTCGGTGCCGATGCCGTGCTGGGCGAGGCCGTGAATGCGGCGCTGTCGGGAAGCCGTGCCCTCGTGGTGCTGTGCTCCCCGGACGCGGCGGCCTCGCCCTGGGTCGACGCGGAGGCGACCGCCTTCGCGCGGTTGCGCCCTGGCGCGCCGGTGCTGTGCGTGCTTCTGGCGGACGCGATGCCGGCCGGCGACGGACGACGGCCGCCGTGGCACGAGACCCTGCCGCCTTCGTTGCGTGCGCGCTTCGCGGCGGACGGCGGCGTCGACGGCCTGGCGCCCGTGGCGGTCGACCTCCGTCCCGGCGGCGACGGCTGGCGCCTCGGGGTGCTGAAACTTGTCGCCGGGCTCGCGGGCGTTCCGTTGGACCGCCTCGTCCGTCGCGACGCCTCGCGGCGCCACCAGCGGCTTGCCTGGCTGACGGGTGCGCTGGGGCTCGCCGCGGGCGCGTTCGCGCTGCTGGCCTGGGTGGCGGTGCAGTCTCGCGATGCGGCGCGTGCGCAACGCCTGCAGGCCGAGGGGCTGGTCGAGTTCATGCTCGGCGACCTGCGCGACCGGTTGGAGCCGGTGGGACGGCTGGATGCGCTCGAAGGCGTCGGGGCGCGGGCACTGGCCTACTACGAAAGCCAGGATCCGAAGGCGCTCGACGACGCCTCCCTCGCGCGCCGCGCGGCGGCACAGCGCCTGATCGGGGAGATCGACGCGCGCCGGGGAGACGACCGCGATGCCCTGGAAGCGTTCCGGAACGCGCGCGCCACGACCGCGGAACTGCTCGCGCGCCGGCCTGGGGATGCGGACCGCATCTACGACCACGCGCAGAGCGTCTTCTGGGTGGGGTACCACGCCTGGCAACGGGGCGAGTTCGAGGATGCGGAACGTGCGATGCACGCCTACCGCGACCTGGCGGGCCGGCTGGTCGAGATGGCGCCCGGCAACGTCGAGTACCAGGTCGAGCTCGCCAGCGCGCATTCCAACCTCGGCGTGATGCTGCTCGACCAGGGACGGGTGGAGGAGGCGATCGTCCAGTTCGAGCGCGCGCGCAGGATCCAGTCGGCGCTGCCGGATGGCGACCCCGCCAATGCGCTGCTGCTCGGACAGGGGCTTTCCTGGCTCTCCACCGCGTTGTCGCTCGAGCTCAGGCTCGCCGATGCGACCGCGACGCGACGGGAGGAAATCGCGCTGTACGAAGCCCTGCTCTTGCGTGATCCGCGCCACGCCCTCGCGCTGGAACGGATGGCCCTGGCACGGCGGTTCCTCGCGGAACTGCTGCGCGATGCGGGCGACGCGACCGCGGCACGACGGGAGGCCGAACGCTCCGCGGCGATCGCGGAGGCCCAGCTGGTCCTGGAGCCGGACAACGCCGATTGGCAACTGGCGGCCGCGAAGGCCTGGCTGCTCCTCGCGCGGTTCGCGATGGCGGCGGAGGATCCGGGCGCCGCGCGCGCGGGACTGGAGGCGAACGCCGGACGCATGGACGCCTGGCGTGCCGAGCGTCCCGATGCGTGGGCATGGCAGGTCGAGGTGCCTGCGACACGCGCCACCCTCGAATCGGACCTGGCGCGTGCCGCGGGCGACCGGGCACGCGCGCTCGCGATCGCACGGTCGGTCCTCGAGGCGGTCGATGCCGCCATCGGGAATCGCGTGCAGGCGCGCAAGGCGGTGCAGTGGCGGATCCCGCTGCTCGGGCGGATCGCCGAACTCCAGCCCGGGGCTCCGGCGGGGGATGGCGGTCGGATGCGCGCTGCCTGGTCACGCGTGATCGAGGCGGCCGGCAACGGCGCCGAAGGCGCGGAGGCAGTGGCGTGGTCTGCGCGCGCGTGGGCGGCCCTGGGTGACGGCGCGCGCGCCCGCGCGGCATGGGCGCGCCTGCGCGAGGCGGGCTACGACGTGCCGCCGACGGAACCGGAAGGCAACGCGTCCCGCGTTGCCGGGCAAGGAGAGTGAGATGGGTGCATCCAGGATCATCGACATCGACGTGGCGATCGAGGAAACCGGGGGCCGCCGGGGGGGCAGCGCACAGGGGCCGCCGGTCGCGTTCCGCTACCGGTCGGACTCGGGGGCGGTCAACGCCGACGGGACCATCGACCTGCGCAAGGTCCAGGCCGGCGATGTCACGTTGCGGTTCAACCTCGTCGACGAAGAAGCGGCATTCCTGCCGGCGTCGACGTTCTGGCTGCTGAAGGTGCCGCGCGATGCACCGAAGGGTCCGCCGGCCTGCCCGGACCGCAAGCGTGCCTACCGCTCGTTCCCGGCCATCCGCCGGAAACGTCCGCGGACCCTGGAAGTGGACGACGCGAACGCCGACCATGCGCGCTACGCCTACGCGCTGCGCTGCACCTACCGCGGCCGGAAGGTGATGCACGATCCCGTGATCATCAACCAGTGAGCGAAGGCGCGCAGCGGTCCGTCGCCACGCGGCTGGTGGTGGGGGTCACCAGCCACAGGGACCTCCGCCCCGAGGCGGTGCCGGCGCTGCGTGCGCGGGTGCACGACGTCCTCGCCGGGCTGTTCGCGGCCTATCCACGGTTGCAGCCCGTGCTGCTGTCGCCGCTGGCCGAAGGCGGCGACCGGCTCGCGGCCGAAGTCGGCCTCGAGCTCGGCGCGGAACTGGTGGTCCCGCTGCCGTTCGATCCCGCCGCGTACCGCGAGGACTTCGTCGACGACGCATCCCGCGCGCATTTCGACGCCTTGCTGTCGCGGGCGTCCAGGATCACGTCGATCGCGTCCAGGCACCACGCACCCGGGGCGCGCCACGGGCCGGAGCGCGACCGGCAGTACCTCCAGGCAGGCCTTTACGTGGCGAACCACTGCCACGTGCTGCTGGCGATGTGGGATGGCAGGGCCGCGGGCGGGACCGGTGGCACTGCGCAGATCGTCCGCTACCACCTCGGGGGCGCGCTGCCCGGGGCGCGCCGGGCACGCGACAACATGCGCACCGTGCTCGCGGGCGACGACGACAGCCTGGCCCTGCACCTCCCGATCGACCGCCGGACCTCGGCGTCCCGTGGCCCGGCCCGCGAGCCGGAATGGCTCACGTGCAGCGGGTCCCGGCCGGTCGCCGAAGGGCTGCCCGGGGAGTTCGCGGCGATCTTCGCGCGCATGGACGCGTTCGAGGCGGATCGACGGCGGCTGCGGCCCGGCACCGACGCCGACATCGACGACCCCGTCTGCCGGCTGATGCACCAGGCCGACCTGCTCGCGATCGGGCAACAGCGCCGGATGCTGCTGGCCGTCCGCGGGATCCACGGGCTCGCGCTGCTGATGGGCCTGGCCTTCCTGCTCTATTCGGACCTGGGGGCCCCGGACTGGATGCTGTGGCTGTTCCTCCTGTTCTTCGTGCTCGGCCTGGCCACGGCGGGACTGGCAAGCCGCAACGACTGGCACCGGAAGTACGTGGACTACCGCGCACTCGCCGAGGGCCTGCGGGTGCAGGCCTTCTGGCGGCGCGCAGGCCTCTCCGCGATCGGCGCGCCCGAGTTCGCGCACGACAACTTCCTGCAGAAGCAGGACGTGGAGCTGGCCTGGATCCGCAACGTGATGCGGCAGGCCGAATTGTTGGCGCCGCGGGTGCAGCCCGGCGACGTCGCGCTCGACGACGTCGTGGAGGAGTGGGTGGGTCGGCCTGGGGTCGGCGGCCAACTCGCGTACTACGCGCGCAAGTCCGCCGAGCACGCGCGCCACCACCTGCGCACGCGGGCGATCGGCCATGCGTGCCTCTGGGCGGGCATCGCGCTGAGCGTCGTACTGGTGCTGTTCGCCCGCGGGCTGGAAGGGTTCACCCAGGACGTCCTGGTGTCCCTGATGGGTGCCTTTTCCCTGATCGCGGCGGTCCGCGAGGCCTACGCCTACCGCAAGGCCGACCGCGAACTGGTGCGGCAATACCGGTTCATGCACCGGATCTACCGGAATGCGCGCGGCGCGCTCGATTCCGCGGGAAGCGACGCCGAACGCGCCGAGATCCTGCGCGCGCTGGGCGAGGCCGCGCTGGCGGAGCATGCGGAATGGACGCTGATGCACCGGGAGCGGACCGTGGAGCACGGCCGGCCCTGACGCGCCTCACTCCGGGTCGTAGTCGAGCAGGGTCGCGAGCCAGCGCTCCGCCTGCGCGACCGGGACGCCCTTGCGGCGGGCGTAGTCCGACACCTGGTCCCGTCCCACGCGCCCGACGACGAAATAGCGGCTGTCCGGATGGCTGAAGTAGTAGCCGGACACGGCCGAGGCCGGGTACATCGCGAAGGATTCGGTCAGCCTGATCCCCGCGCGGGCCGGCGCATCGAGCAGGCGGAACAGCGTGGCCTTCTCGCTGTGCTCGGGACAGGCCGGGTAGCCGGGGGCGGGGCGGATCCCGCGGTAGGACTCCGCGATCAGCGCGTCGTTGTCGAGGGACTCGCCGGGCGCATAGCCCCAGTCCGCGGTCCGCACGCGCTGGTGGAGGCGTTCGGCGAACGCCTCGGCCAGGCGGTCGGCCAACGACTTGAGCAGGATCGCGCTGTAGTCGTCGTGCTCGCGTTCGAACCGCGCCAGGTGGGGTTCGATGCCGAGGCCCGCCGTGACGGCGAACATCCCGATCCAGTCGCTGCGCCCGCTGTCGCGCGGCGCGACGAAGTCGGCCAGGCACAGGTTGGGACGCTCGACCGGCTTGTCGGCCTGCTGGCGAAGGAAGTGCAGGGTCTCCGGCGTGCCGTCGACGTCCACGACGACGTCGTCGCCCTCCGAATGCGCCGGCCAAAGGGCGTACACGGCACGCGCGGCGAGCCAGCGTTCGGAGACGACCCGGTCGAGCATCGCCAGCGCGTCGCGGTGGAGCTCGCGCGCCTGCGGGCCGACGACGGGATCGGCGAGGATCGCCGGGTAGCTGCCGGCCAGCTCCCAGGTCTGGAAGAACGGCGTCCAGTCGATGCAGGCGACCAGATCGTGGAGCGGCTGGTCGTCGATGACGTGCAGGCCCGGGCGGCTCGGCGCCGGCGGGGCGTACACGTCCCAGCCGCCATCGAACGCGCGCGAGCGGGCGTGCTCGAGCGACACCAGGCGCTTGCCGCCGTCGCGGTTGCGGTGGCGTTCCCGGATGCCGGCGTAGTCGGCGTCGTTGGCCGCCACGAACGGGGCGCGCCGGTCGGGGGACACCAGCGACTGGGCGACGCCCACGGCACGCGAGGCGTCCTTCACCCACACCGTCGGCGCCGCGTAGTGCGGGTCGATGCGCAGCGCGGTGTGGGCCCGCGAGGTCGTGGCGCCGCCGATCAGCAGCGGCATCGCCAGGCCCTGGCGCTGCATCTCGCGCGCGACGTGCGACATCTCCTCCAGCGACGGCGTGATCAACCCGGACAGGCCGACCAGGTCCGCCTCGTGCTCGCGCGCCGCGTCCAGGATCGCCTGGGCGGCGACCATCACCCCCAGGTCGACGACCTTGAAGTTGTTGCAGGCCAGGACCACGCCCACGATGTTCTTGCCGATGTCGTGCACGTCGCCCTTGACGGTGGCCAGCACGATCGTGCCATTGGGCTTGCCGGCGCCGCCGCCGCGCGCCTTCTCCGCTTCGATGAAGGGCAGCAGGTGCGCCACGGCCTTCTTCATCACCCGCGCGGACTTGACCACCTGCGGCAGGAACATCTTCCCGGCGCCGAACAGGTCGCCGACGACGTTCATGCCGTCCATCAGCGGCCCTTCGATCACCTCGAGCGGTCGCGTCGCGGACTGGCGCGCCTCCTCGGTGTCGGCCTCGACGTGCTGGTCGATGCCGTGCACCAGCGCGTGCGCGAGGCGTTCGTGCACGGGCCTGCTCCGCCAGGCGAGGTCCTCGACCGGGGCTTCGCCCTTCTTCCCGCGGTAGCGCCCGGCGATCTCGAGCAGGCGCTCGGTGGCGTCGGCGCGGCGATTCAGGACCACGTCCTCGACGCGCTCGCGCAGGTCGGCGTCGAGGTCGTCCACCAGCGGCAGCGCGCCGGCGTTGACGATGCCCATGTCCATCCCGGCGGCGATGGCGTGCTGCAGGAACACCGCGTGGATCGCCTGGCGGACGGGCTCGTTGCCGCGGAAGGAGAAGCTGACGTTGGAGACGCCGCCGGAGACATGCGACGCGGGGAACCGCCGCTTGAGTTCGCGCGCGGCCTCGATGAAGGCGACCGCGTAGCCGTCATGCTCGGCGATGCCGGTGGCGATGGCGAAGACGTTGGGGTCGAAGACGATGTCCTCGGGCGGGAAACCCACCCGGGTCGTCAGGAGCCCGTACGCGCGGCTGCAGATGTCGACCTTGCGCGCGACCGTGTCCGCCTGGCCATCCTCGTCGAAGGCCATGACCACGACGGCGGCGCCGTAGCGGCGGACCAGCCGGGCCTGGCGCAGGAACTCGGCCTCGCCCTCCTTGAGCGAGATCGAGTTGACGATGCCCTTGCCCTGCAGGCACTTGAGCCCCGCCTCGATCACGTCCCACTTGGACGAGTCCACCATGACCGGGATGCGGGCGATGTCCGGTTCGGCGGCGATCAGGCGCAGGAACTCGACCATCGCGGCCGCGGAGTCGAGCAGGCCCTCGTCCATGTTGACGTCGAGCACCTGCGCGCCGGATTCCACCTGCTGGCGCGCGACGGCGACGGCCTCGTCCAGCCGGTCCTCCTTGATCAGCTTCCGGAACCGGGCGCTGCCGGTCACGTTGGTGCGCTCGCCGACGTTGACGAAGTTGGACGCCGGGGTGATCTGGAGCGGCTCGAGGCCGGCCAGGCGCGTGTGGCGGGGCAGGGTACGCGCGCCCATCGTCATCTCAGGCCACGTCCGCGAGGCGGGGCAGCACGCGCGGTGGAATGCCTTGCACCGCCTCGGCGATCGCGGCGATGTGGTCCGGCGTGGTGCCGCAACAGCCGCCGACGAGGTTCAGCAGGCCGTCGCGCGCGAAGGCGGACAGGATCGAGGCCATGTCCCCCGGCGTTTCGTCGTAGCCGCCGAAGGCGTTGGGGAGGCCGGCATTGGGATGGCAGCTGACGTGGGTGTCGGCGACCTGCGAGAGGGCGTCGATGTGCGGCCGCAGTTCCTTCGCGCCGAGCGCACAGTTCAGCCCGATCGCGATCGGCCCGGCATGGCGCAGCGAATACCAGAACGCCTCCGCGGTCTGGCCCGACAAGGTGCGGCCGGAGGCGTCGGTGATCGTGCCGGACACCATCACCGGCACGCGGTGGCCGGCGGCGGCGAAGGCGTCCTCGATCGCGAACAGCGCGGCCTTGGCGTTGAGCGTGTCGAAGACGGTCTCGACCATCAGCACGTCCGCGCCGCCCTCGAGCAGGCCCTCCGCCGCGTCCCGGTACGCCGCGGCGAGATCGTCGAACGACACCGCGCGGAAGCCGGGCCGGTTCACGTCCGGGCTGAGCGAGGCGGTGCGGTTGGTGGGGCCGAGCACGCCGACCGCGAAGCGGGGGCGGTCCGGCGTTGCCGCTTCCGCGGCGTCGCAGGCCGCGCGGGCCAGGCGGGCGCCTTCCCGGTTGAGTTCGCGCGCCAGGTGCGACAGGCCGTAGTCCTCCAGCGGGATCGCGGTCGAGTTGAAGGTATTGGTCTCGACCAGGTCGGCGCCGGCGGCGAGGTACTCGGCGTGGATGTCGCGGATGAGGTCGGGCCGGGCGAGGCTCAGCAGGTCGTTGTTGCCGCGCTGGTCGCGCGGTTCGCCGCCGTGGTCGCGGTCGAACCCCCCGGCGAACCGCTCGCCGCGGTAGTCCGCCTCCTCCAGTCCGTGGCGCTGGATCATGGTGCCCATCGCGCCGTCGAGCACGAGGATGCGCCGGGCGAGCGCGTCGAACAGGCGCCGGGTCCGGCCTGGATCCTTCCACGCCAGGGTGCCCGCGGCAGTGGCATCGACCTCGTTCATGGCCTGGTCCCGATCAGCGAGACCACCTCGAAGTGCGGCGGGCGCTTCTCGCGGGTGACCGTCTCGCAGCCATCGACGACCAGACCGGCCTTCTCGACGAACCGCCGCAGGTCCTTCTCGGGGAAGCCGAGGTTGACGTGCCCGTACGCCTCGACCACCGCGCGGTGGCCGTGGCGCGCCAGGCTCGACAGCAGCAGCCGCCCCCCGGGCCGCAGGACGCGGGCTGCCTCGGCCACCGCCTGCGCGGGACGCTCGGCATACGTGAGCGCGTGCATCATCACCACCAGGTCGAACGCCGCCTCCGGCAGGGGCAGGGCGTGCATGTCGCCCTCGACCACCTCCACGTTCCGGTGCCGGGCCAGGCGCTCTGCGGCCGCCGCCACCACGCGCGGGCTGGCGTCCACGCAGACGT
Organism: Luteimonas pelagia; assembly: GCF_054776035.1. NCBI lineage: Bacteria > Pseudomonadati > Pseudomonadota > Gammaproteobacteria > Lysobacterales > Lysobacteraceae > Luteimonas > Luteimonas pelagia. Next base: position 623,236 of record NZ_BAAHCG010000002.1, read on the forward strand.
AGCGGCCCGAATGCGGCGCCAGCAGTTCGGCGAGCACGCCGTCGCCCGAGGCGATGTCGAGCACGTCGCCGGGCGAGAGCAGCGGCAGCGCCGAACGCGCCAGGGCCTCCCACGTGCGGCCGGGGGAGTAGTGGCGCTCCATGTCGCCGGCCACCGAGTCGGCCCAGTTCTGGTCGGCCGCGCGGTGCGCGAGCACGCCGGGGACGCGCGCGGCGTCCTGCCGCAGGAGCGGGTCGTCGCTGCCGGTGGAGATGGATTCCCAGAGCGCGCGCTGCGCCGGATCGAGCGTCGCCTCGTCGAAGCGGTAGTAGGCGGACACGCCGGCACGGCGGTCGCGCACCAGGCCGGCGTCCTTGAGCTTCGCCAGGTGGGTGGAGACGCGGGGCTGCGCGAGGCGGGTGATCGCCGAGAGTTCGGCGACGGTGAGTTCCTCCCGCTCGAGCAGCGCCAGCAGGCGGACCCGGGTGGCGTCGGCGAACACCTTGAGGTGGCTGGACCAGCCTTCCAGGTCCATCTTCATCCGTCCATCGCGATACAGCGATGAAGAGTCTGGCGGCGCGCGGTGGCGGGGTCAAGCGCCGCGGTGGGGAGCGCGCCCGGGCGTTGGCGACGGCCTCCTGCAACCGCATCGGGCAGGCGGGTCCGGCAAGGGCCGCCATCGCGGGCGCCGCCACCGAGCCGGTACAATTCCCGCTCTTGTCCCGCCCGCAAGGAAATGCCGTGGATTTCGGATTCACCGAAGAGCAGTTGATGATCCAGGACGTGGCGCGGCGCATCGCGCGCGAGAAGATCGCGCCGTCCGCCGAAGCCTTCGACCGGTCGGGCGAGTTCCCGCTGGAGAACATGAAGCTGCTCGGCGAGAACGGCCTGATGGGCATCGAGGTGCCGGCCGAGTACGGCGGGGCCGGGATGGACCCGATCGCCTACGTCCTGGCGATGGTCGAGGTGGCCGCCGCGGACGCCGCGCACAGCACGATCATGTCGGTGAACAACTCGCTGTTCTGCAACGGCATCCTGACCCACGGCACCGAGGAGCAGAAGCAGAAGTACGTCCGCGCGATCGCCGAGGGCCGGGAGATCGGTGCCTTCGCCCTGACCGAGCCGCAGTCCGGCTCCGACGCCACGGCGATGCGCTGCCGCGCGGTCAAGCGCGACGATGGCAGCTACGTGATCAACGGAAAGAAGAGCTGGATCACTTCCGGCCCGGTGGCGAAGTACTTCGTGCTGTTCGCCATGACCGACCCCGACAAGGGCGCGCGCGGCATCACCGCCTTCCTGGTCGATGGCGACCGCGAGGGATTCCACCGCGGCAAGACGGAGCCGAAGCTCGGCATCCGCGCCTCGGCCACCTGCGAGATCGAGTTCCAGGACTACGTGGCCACGCCCGACGAGGTGCTGGGCGAGGAGGGCCACGGCTTCAAGATCGCCATGTCGGTGCTGGACGCCGGCCGGATCGGCATCGCCAGCCAGGCCATCGGCATCGCTCGCGCCGCCTACGAGGCGACGCTGGAGTACGTGAAGGAGCGCAAGGCGTTCGGCCAGCCGATCGGCGCGTTCCAGATGACCCAGGCCAAGATCGCGGACATGAAGTGCAAGCTCGACGCGTCGCTGCTGCTCACGCTGCGCGCGGCCTGGGCGAAGGGCAAGGGCGGGCGCTTCACCACCGAGGCCGCCGTCGCCAAGCTCACCGCCTCGGAGGCGGCGATGTGGATCGCCCACCAGGCGGTGCAGATCCACGCCGGCATGGGCTACTCGAAGGAAATGCCGATCGAGCGCTACTTCCGCGACGCCAAGATCACCGAGATCTACGAGGGCACCAGCGAGATCCAGCGGCTGGTGATCGCCCGCCACGAGACGGGCCTGCGTTGAAGCACGTTCCGCCCAGGGTGGTGGTCGCCGCCCCGCCGGTCGTGGCGGCCGTGCCCGTGTGTCCCGGGGACGGGGCCGCGGGTACGGGCCGCGAACGTCCAGGCGAAACCGAATCCGAGCCTCCTGGCCGGGTCCCAGGCGCGAGTCAGCGCGGACGCCGGCAGGAATCCAGCTTCTGAGGGCGCGCCCGCGCCCGAACAAGACCAGAGAGTGACATGACCAGCGCCATGCCGACCGTCGCCCGCTGCGACGCCGTTTCCCTCGCCCCGATCCACGCCGCGCTGCGCGAGCGCCTGCCCAAGGCCCGCCACGACGAAGCCGTCGCCTTCGCGACCGCGTTCTACCAGCGCATGAACGAGGACGAATATCCGCTGCACGAGCCCGACGGCTGGGCGGCGCTGGCGGCGGATTTCCTGGAGTTCGCGCGCAAGCGCAAGCCGGGCACCGTCAACGTGCGCCTGTTCAACCCGACCCGCGCGAAGCACGGCTGGGACACGCCCCACACGGTGCTTCAGGTCGTCAACGACGACATGCCGTTCCTGGTCGACTCGGTGACGATGGCGCTGGCGGAACTCGGCATCGGCGTGCACGTGCTCGGCCATCCGGTGGTCGCGATGGTGCGCGACCGCGGCGGCAAGCTGATCAAGGCGGGCGAGGGCGACGGCGAATCGCTCATCCACCTGGAGATCGACCGCCAGCCGGCCGAGGCGATGCCGGCGATCGAGGAGAAGATCCGCCGGGTCCTCGAGGACGTGCGCGCGATCGTGGTCGACTGGGCCGCGATGCGCGAGAAGATGCTGGAGATCGCCGAGGACCTGGCCGAGCGGAGGCTGCCCGTGTCCGACGCCGGTCGCCGCGAGGCGCAGGCCTTCCTGCGCTGGGCCGCCGCCGACCATTTCACCTACCTGGGCTACCGCGAGTACGCGGTGGTCAAGCGCAAGGGCGAGGAAGTGCTGGTCGCCGACACCGACAGCGGCCTGGGCCTGCTGCGCGGCGAGGACGCCGGCAAGCCGCGGCCGCTGAAGTCGCTGGCCGCGCACTACATGCCGCAGTCGGGTTCGGTCGATGCGCTCATCCTGACCAAGACGAATGCCCGGGCGACGGTGCACCGCCCGGGCTACATGGACTACATCGGCATCCTCAAGTTCGACGCGGACGGCAAGCCGGTCGCCGAGCAGCGGTTCCTCGGCCTGTACACCTCCAGCGCATACAACCGCCGCCCGTGGGACATCCCGCTGGTGCGCGACCGCCACGAGTACGTGATGCGCCAGTCGGGGCTGGCCCCGGCCGGCCACAGCGGCAAGGCGCTGCGGCACATCCTGGAGTCGCTGCCGCGCGACGAGCTGTTCCAGTCGAACGAGGAGGAACTGTACCGCACGAGCGTGGGCATCCTCGGGCTGCAGGAGCGGGTGCGCAGCAAGCTGTTCGTCCGGCGCGACCGATACGGACGCTTCTTCTCCGTGCTGGCGTACATCCCCCGGGACCGCTTCAACACCGACGTGCGCCGGCGCATCGAGGCGATGCTCAAGCGCGCGCTCAACGGCGAGCACATCGACACCACCGTGCAGGTCGGCGAGTCCCCGCTGGCCCAGCTGCACCTCATCGTGCGGCCGCGCCCGGGCGAGGCGGTCGAGGTCGACGACGAGGCGCTCGAGGCCGAGCTGGCGGAGATCGTCCGCAACTGGCACGACGACCTGCGCGAGCAGCTCGTCGAGCGCCACGGCGAGGAACAGGGCCTGGCCCTGGCCGAGCGCTTCGGGCGCGCGCTGCCCGCCGGCTACATCGAGCACATGACACCCGCGCTGGCCGCGGCCGACGTCGAGCACCTGGCCGCCCTAGAGGACGAGCGCGACCTGCGGATCAGCCTCCACCGCCGGCGACCCGGCGATGACGGCGTGCCGCGTTTCGAGATCAAGCTCTACCGGCACGACGACAGCCTGCCGCTGTCGGACGTGCTGCCGGTGATGGAGCACATGGGCCTGCGCGTGGTCACCGAGTACCCGCACCGCGTGGTGACCGACGACGGCGTGAGCTACATCCAGGACTTCGAGATCGAGGCGGCCGGCGGCGCCGCGGACCTGGATCCGGAACGCGTCGGCCGCGTGTTCGAGGAGGCCTTCACGCGGATCTGGTACGGCGACGCGGAAAGCGACGGGTTCAACCGCCTGATCCTGTCCGCCGGCCTGGACTGGCGGCAGGTCGCGATGCTCCGCGGCTACGGCAAGTACCTGCTGCAGGTCGGCGTGCCGTTCTCGCAGAGCTACGTCGAGGAGACGTTCGCGCGCTACCCGCTGCTCGCCCGGCTGCTGGTCGAGTTGTTCGAGGCGCGCTTCCACCCGGCGACGGGCAGCGAAGCCGAGGCCGACATCGCCGAGGGCCAGGCGCGCCTGCGCCGCCAGCTCGAGGCGATCGGCGGGGACGGCGAGGCGGTGCGCGCCGCGCTGGAGCCGGTGGTCGAGGCGCGCGCCGGCACCCGGGAAGCGCAGATGGAGGCGACCCGCAAGGCGCTGCACGCGCTGTTGGACACCGTGTCCAGCCTGGACGAGGACCGCATCCTGCGCAGCTACATCGGCGTGATGGACGCCACGCTGCGCACCAGCCACTACCAGATGGACGAGGACGGGCGCCCGCGCCAGTACGTCAGCTTCAAGTTCGACTCGGCCAAGGTGCCGGACCTGCCGAAGCCGCGCCCCTACCGCGAGATCTTCGTCTACGGCCCGCGCGTGGAGGGCGTGCACCTGCGCTTCGGCCCGGTCGCGCGTGGTGGCCTGCGCTGGTCGGACCGCCGCGAGGACTTCCGCACCGAGGTCCTGGGCCTGGTCAAGGCGCAGATGGTCAAGAACACGGTCATCGTGCCGGTCGGCGCGAAGGGCGGCTTCTTCGCCAAGCGGCTGCCCGTCGGCGGCGACCGGGACGCGGTCATGGCCGAGGGCATCGCGTGCTACCGGATGTTCATCAACGGCCTGCTCGAGATCACCGACAACCTGGTCGACGGCGAGGTGGTTCCGCCGCGCGACGTGGTGCGCCATGACGCGGACGACCCGTACCTGGTCGTCGCGGCGGACAAGGGCACGGCGACGTTCTCGGACATCGCCAACGGCATCGCGGCAGAGCACGGGTTCTGGCTCGGCGATGCGTTCGCGTCCGGCGGCTCGGTGGGCTACGACCACAAGGGCATGGGCATCACCGCCAAGGGCGCGTGGGAATCGGTCAAGCGCCATTTCCGCGCGTTGGGCCGCGACTGCCAGAAACAGGACTTCACCGTGGTCGGCGTCGGCGACATGTCCGGCGACGTGTTCGGCAACGGCATGCTGCTGTCGAAGCACATCCGGCTTGTGGCCGCGTTCGACCACCGCCACGTGTTCCTGGACCCGGACCCGGACGCCGCGCGCTCGTTCAAGGAGCGCCAGCGGATGTTCAAGCTGCCGCGCTCGAGCTGGGAGGACTACGACGCCTCGGTGATCAGCGAGGGCGGCGGGGTGTTCCCGCGCTCGGCGAAGTCGATCCCGGTCTCGCCGCAGGTGCGCGCCGCGCTCGGCCTGGACGCCTCGGTCGAGGCGCTCAGCCCGGTCGACCTCATGAAGGCCATCCTGAAGGCGCCGGTCGACCTGCTGTGGAACGGCGGCATCGGCACGTACGTGAAGTGCAGCCTGGAGACGCATGCCGACGTCGGCGACCGCGCCAACAACGCGCTGCGCGTGGACGGCCGCGAGCTGCGCTGCCGCGTGGTGGGCGAGGGCGGCAACCTCGGCCTGACCCAGCTCGGCCGAATCGAGGCCGCGCGCCACGGGGTGCTGCTCAATACCGACTTCATCGACAACTCGGCGGGCGTGGACACCTCGGACCACGAGGTGAACATCAAGATCCTGCTCAACGGGCAGGTCCAGAAGAAGAAGCTCTCGCTCGAGGCGCGCAACAGGCTGCTGGCCGACATGACCGACGAGGTCGAGTCGCTGGTGCTGGTGGACAACTACCGCCAGAACCAGGCGATCAGCCTGATGGAGCGGATGAGCGTGCCGCGCCTGGGGTCCAAGCAGCACTTCATCCGCACGCTCGAGTCGCAGGGCCTGCTGGACCGCCAGCTCGAGTTCCTGCCCTCGGACGCGGAACTGGCCGAGCGCAAGGCGCGCGGCGAGGGCCTGACCCGTCCGGAACTCTCGGTCCTGCTGTCGTACGCGAAGCTGGTGCTCTTCCAGCAATTGCTGGCGTCGCGTGTCCCCGAGGATCCGTACCTGTCCAAGGAACTGGTGCGCTACTTCCCCGAGCCGCTGCAGAAGAAGTACGCGAAGGCGATGGAGGACCATCGCCTGAAGCGCGAGATCATCGCGACTGCGGTGACCAACTCCATGGTCAACCGCATGGGTGCGACCTTCACCCTGCGCATGACCGAGGACACCGGCCGCAGCGCGGCCGAGGTGGCCGAGGCCTACACCATCGCCCGCGAGGCGCTCGACGCCCGCGCGCTGTGGTCGCAGATCGACGCCCTCGACGGCAAGGTGGCGGAGTCGGCGCAGATCGACGCGCTGCAGGCGATCTGGCTGCTGCTTCGCTCCATGTCGCGCTGGCTGCTCGGCCGTCCGGGCGCGATGCCCGAGATCGCCCCGGCCGTGGCGCGCTTCGCGCCGGGACTGGAGACGATCCGCGGCGCGCTGCCGGGCATCCTGTCCGGCAACCACAAGGCCGCGTACGAGCGCCGGCTCAAGGCGTGGCGCGAGCGCGGCATGCCCGCCCCGCTGGCCGCGCAACTCGCCGGCCTGCCGCTGCTGGACGCGGGCTGCGACATCGTCGAGGTGGCGATCGACCGCAAGCTGGATCCGGCGCGGGTCGCGCAGGTCTATTACGCCTTCGGCGACGCGTTGCACGTGCCGTGGCTGCTCGAGCAGATCGACGCGCTGCCGGTCGAGGGGCGCTGGCATGCGCACGCGCGCGGCGTGCTACGCGACGAACTGCGCCTGCAGCAGCGGACGCTGGTCGGCCACGTGATCGCCACCGCCGGCAAGACGCCGCCCGGCGAGCAGGTCGACCACTGGCTGGAGCGCGACGATCCGGCGCTCCGGTTCACCCAGGCGATGTTCACCGAACTGCGCACGCAGAAGGCGCTGGACTACCCGACGGTGTCCGTGGCCGTGCGCCGCCTGGCGCAGATGGCGGCCGAAGCCGGCGCCTGACGGTCCGGGCGCGGCCCGCGTCAGCGCGGGCCGCGTTCCTCGCGTGGCCTGGCCTTGCGGTCGCTGAGGATGGCGCTCAGGACGATGCCGACCCCGAGCGCGGCGGCGAACAGGAACAGGACCAGCGCGATCGCCGGATAGCCGAACAGGCGCACCGAGCTCTCGACCCGCATCAGCATCGCCGCGCCGACGATCAGCGCGGCCGTGATGATCCCGGCGCTGATGCGGTTCGCGATCTTCTGCAGGTTCTCCAGCAGGTGTGATTCCTCCAGCCCCGTGATGCGCACCTGCATCCGGTTGTCGGCCAGCAGGCCGAGCAGGTCCGAGACCTTGCGCGGGGCCTCGCGCACCAGCGCCTGCAGCTCCATCGCCTCGCTGGCAAGGTTCGCCGGCGAGAACGACTTGCGCAGGCGCGCCCGCATCACCGACTGCAGGTGGTCCTCGATCACGCGCTTGACGTCCAGCTCCGGGTCCAGCGCGTCGGCCACCTGTTCCAGGTTCAGCAGCGTCTTGCCCAGCAGGCTCATCTCCGGCGGCGTGCGCAACCCGCAGCCGGTGGCGATGCGCACCAGCTCGAGCACCATGCGGCCCTCGGACAGCGCCTGCGAACCGGAATGCGCCGCGTAGCGGCCGACCAGCTGCGCGACCTCGCGGATGAAGCGACCCTCGTCGAAGTCCTCCAGCCGCGTGCCCATGCCGATGGCCTCGCTCGCGGCCTCCTCGCCGCGGCCGTCGACCGCCGCGAACAGCAGCTTCAACAGCCGGTCGCGCTGCTTCGGCGGGACGTGCGCGACCATGCCCAGGTCGAGCAGGGCGAGCCGGCAGTCGGCGGTCACCAGCAGGTTGCCCGGGTGCGGGTCGGCGTGGATCTCGCCGTGCACGAAGACCTGGTCCAGGTAGCCGCGCATCAGCGCCGAGGCCAACCCGCCGAGGTCCTGCTCGGTCCGGCGGACGCCGGAGACGTCGGTGGCCTTGGTGCCGTCGACCAGCTCCATCGTCAGCACGGTCCGGCGGGTGAGGTCCCAGACCGGCTTCGGCACGAACAGTTCGGGGTAGTCCCGGAAATGCATGTCGAAGCGGTCGAGGTTCTCGGCCTCGATCCGGTAATCGAGCTCGGCCAGCAGGGTCTTCCGGAACTCGTGCACCCAGTCGGCGAATTGCAGGCGGCGGCCCAGGTCGGTCATCGTGTCGGCGCGCCGCGCGAGCGCCGCCAGCGCGTCCAGGTCGTCGCGGATCAGGCCGGTGATGTCCGGGCGCTGCACCTTGACGGCCACGCGCCGGCCGTCGCGCAGCGTGGCGCGATGCACCTGCGCCAGCGAGGCGCAGCCCAAAGGGGTCTCCTGGAAGTCTTCGAACACCTTGCCCAGGCGCACGCCGAGCGCCGCCTCGACCTGCTCGCGGACGTCGGCGAACGGCACCGGCGCCACGTCGTCCTGCATCCGCTCGAGCGCGGCCAGGTAGGGCGGGGGGACCATGTCCGGCCGGGTGGAGAGCGCCTGGCCGATCTTCACGAAGGTCGGCCCGAGGGCCTCCAGGTCGGCGACGAACGCCTCGGGGCGGCCGTCGTCGGGCGCGGCGTGTGCGTCGGTCTCGGCCGCATCCAGGTCCAGCCCGGTGAACACGCCGGCGCTGCGGTACTTCAGCAGGAAACCCAGGATCTGCGCCGTGCGCGTGGCGCCGCGGGGGTGTTCGGCCATGGGGCGGGGTTCCTCGTCGATCGCCTGGTCAGTCGGGCGAGGCTAGTGCCCACCGCGTCAACGCGGCTTCATCGCCGCCCCTCAGTCGGCCCGGACCCAGACCGAGTGCGTGCGGCCGTCGGCGCCGCTGCGCTCCTCGACCGTGTAGCCGTCCTGGTCCTCGACCAGGTCGCGCAGCTTGCGGTAGCCATAGGTGCGCGAGTCGAAGTCCGGGGCCAGTCGCTGCAGGTTGCTGCCGACGGCGCCCAGCTGGGCCCAGCCGCTGTCGTCCGACGCGGCCTCCACGGCCTGGTCGAGCAGGGAGGCAAGCTTCCGGTCGCGCGAGGGCGGGCGCTTGCGTGCGGCCTTGCGCGCCGTGCCCTTGTCCGAGGTCGAGGCGGTCTCCTCCCCCAGGTTCTCGGTGTAGATGAACTTGTCGCAGGCGGCCACGAACGGATGCGGTGTCTTGCGCTCGCCGAAGCCGTAGACGGTCAGGCCCTGTTCGCGGATGCGCGCGGCCAGGCGGGTGAAGTCGCTGTCCGACGACGCGATGCAGAACCCGTCGAGCCGCCCGGTGTACAGCAGGTCCATCGCGTCGATGATCAACGCGCTGTCGGTCGCGTTCTTCCCCGTGGTGTAGTTGAACTGCTGGATCGGCTGGATGGAGTGCTCGAGCAACCCCGCCTTCCAGCCGCCGAGGTGGCCGGATGTCCAGTTGCCGTACGCCCGGCGCACGCTGGCGGTCCCGTACTTGGCGATCTCCGCCAGCAGTTGCGGCAGCTTGGCGGGGTTGCTGTTGTCGGCGTCGATCAGCAGCGCGAGACGCTGGCTGGTGCTGGCGTCAGGCATGGGGCCTCCGGTGCGCGGGCCTCAGCGGGCCGGCGGAACGATGTGCAGGAGCTCGCCGTCGTCGTGGTCGGTGACGACGAACAACTGTCCTTCGGTGTCGACGGTCACGTCGCGGACGCGGCGGCCCATGTCGCCGAGCAACCGCTCCTCGCCGGCGATGCGGTCGCCGTCGAGCGACAGGCGGATCAGGTTGCCGTCGGCCAGCGCGCCGAGGAACAGGCTGTCGTTCCACGCGGATTCCGGATGCCCGGTGAGGAACGCCATCCCCGAGAGGCCGGGCGACTTGCCCCACACGTGGTGGGGCGGGACCGTGCCCGGCGCCGTCTCGCCCACCGCCTCGGGGATCGGCAGGCCCGAGTAGTTGATGCCGTGCGTGGCCAGCGGCCATCCGTAGTTGGCGCCGGGCACGGGCAGGTTGATCTCGTCCCCACCGCGCGGGCCGTGCTCGGCGGTCCACAACCGCCCGGTGCGGGGATCGAGCGCGGCGGCCTGCGGGTTGCGGTGGCCGTAGCTCCACACCGCGGGATGCGCGTCGCCACGGCCGGCGAACGGGTTGCCCGCCGGGATCGAGCCGTCGGGCATCAAGCGCACGACCTTGCCCTGCAGCTTTCCTAGGTCCTGCGCGGTAGGGCGGTCGTTGCGTTCCCCGAACGTGGCGAAGAGGTGGCCCCCGCGGTCGAACACCAGGCGCGAGCCGAAATGGTTCGGCCCCACGAGCTTGGGCACCTGGCGGAACACCACGTCCACGTCCGACAGGCCGTCGTCCCCCAGGGTCGCGCGCGCGATCGCGGTGCCGGCGGTGTCGCCGTCGCCGGCCTCGGCGTAGCTGAGGTAGATGGTGCGGTCGGCGGCGAAGGTCGGCGAGAGCGCGACGTCGAGCAGGCCGCCCTGGCCGTTCGCCCAGACGGCGGGCACGCCGGCGAGCGGTTCGGACACGACGCCGTCCCGGGTCACGATGCGCAGCGCGCCGGGGCGCTCGGTCACCAGCAGGCGGCCATCGGGCAGCGCCTCCACCGCCCACGGGTGGTCGAGCCCGCCGGCGACCTCGCGGACCTGCATGCCGTCGGCCGGCGTCGTCGCCGCGGCGGGGCCTGCCGGGCGCGCCTCGCCGTTGCCGGCAGTACAGGCGCCGGCGAGCAGCGCGACCGCGAGCGGCGCGAGCAGGCGGGGCGAAGGAAGACGGAGACTGCGCATGGGCGGGTCCGGGTGGGCGGGGGCGTCAACGGTAGCCCGCGGCTTGCAGTTCGAACAACTCGGCGTAGCGGCCGCCCGCGGCCATCAGCTCGGCATGCGTGCCGGAGGCTTCGATCCGCCCGTCGTCGAGCACCAGGATCCGGTCGGCCATGCGCACGCTCGAGAAGCGGTGTGAGATCAGGACCGCGGTGCGGTCGTCCGAGAGTTCCTTGAAACGCTGGAAGACCTCGAACTCGGCCCGTGCATCCAGCGCGGCGGTGGGCTCGTCGAGGATCATCACCTGCGCGTCCCGCATGTAGGCCCGGGCGATCGCGATCTTCTGCCACTGGCCGCCGGACAGGTCCACGCCGGTGCGGAAGCGCCGGCCGACCACCTGGTCGTAGCCGCCGGGCAGGGCGGCGATGACCTGGTCGGCCATGGCGCGGCGTGCTGCCTCGCGGATGCGCGCGTCGTCCCCCATCGCGTCGATGCGGCCCACGCCGATGTTCTCGCCGGCGGTCAGGTGGTAGCGCACGAAGTCCTGGAAGATCACGCCGATGTTGGCGCGCAGGTCGTCCAGGTCGTAGTCGCGCAGGTCGCGGCCGTCGAGCAGGATGCGGCCCTCGTCCGGGTCGTAGAGGCGCGCGAGCAGTTTCACCAGCGTGGTCTTGCCGGCGCCGTTCTCGCCGACGAGGGCCAGCACCTCGCCCGCCCGCAGCTCGAAGTCGAGATTCCGCAGCGCCCACCTGGCCGCGCCCGGGTAGCGGAATCCCACGTCCTCGAACACGAACCCGCGCGTGACGGGCCGGGGCACCGGCACCGCGTCCGGACGCGAGACGATCTCCGGCTCGATGCTGAAGAAGGAGAACAGGTCGTCCAGGTACAGCGCCTGCCCGGCGACCTGCGAGAAGCCGACGAGGATGCCTTCGAGCAGCTGGCGCAGTCGCAGGAAGCTGCCGGCGAGGAACGTCAGGTCGCCGATCGTGAAGTCGCCGCGGACCGTGCGCCATGCGATGTAGGCGTAGGCGGCGTAGTAGCCCATGGACCCGAGCGCGGCCAGCAGCGTGCCCCAGAACGCCCGCCGCCGCGCCAGCGCGCGGTTGGCGCGGAAGAAACCTTCCGCCAGCTGCCGGTAGCGCGCGATCAGGAAGCGGTGCAGGCCGAAGATCTTCACTTCCTTCGCGGTCTCGACGCTCGCGCCCATCTGCCGCACGTACTCGAGCTGCCGGCGCTCCGGCGTCCACGCGAAATTGAGCGAGTAGCCGAGCGCGTTGAAGTGGGACTCGCCGATGAAGGCGGGCACGAGCGCCACGAGCAGCAGCACGATCAGCCACGGTGCGTAGACCAGCAGGCCGATCGCGAACGTCACGACGGTGATCGCGTCCTGCACCTGCCCGAACAGCATGCTCATCAGGTTCATCCGCCCCATCGTCTGGCGGCGGGCGCGATCGAGCTTGTCCTGCAGGTCCGGGTCCTCGAAGTCCTCCAGGTCCAGCGTGGCCGCGTGCTCCATCAGGCGGATGCTGGTGGCGTTGGTGAACAGCTCCGAGAGCAGGCCATCGGCGTACGACACCAGGCGCCCGAGCAGGTCGCCGGCGATCGCGAGGGCGAACTCGAGCAGCAGCAGGCCGGCCAGCGGCGCGAGCGTGCCGTCGCGCCACGCGGCGATGGGGTCGGGCAGGCCCGCGCCGGCCAGTCGCACGACCTCGTCGATGATCAGCTTGCCGACGTAGAGCATCGCCACCGGCAGCAGCGCGCGGACGACGCGCAACCCGAGGCTGGTGAGCGTCAGCACGCGGCTGGTCGCCCAGATCTGGCGCAGGAACGGCGGCAGGTTGCGCAGCGCGCCGAGGCGTTCGCGGAAGCTGGGGTGCGGCCCGGGCGGCGTGGCGTGGTCTGTCGGCATCGCGCGATCTTCCCCGAGGCGCGGCTGGCTGGGGTGAAACGTGGCTAGCGGCGGGCGGCGGTCCAGCCCAGGCCGACGGTGAACTGGCGCCCCGGCAGTGGCTCGAACGCCCGGCCGTTGGCCTCGTTGACGATGACCGAGCCAACCGCGACGCGATCGGCGAGGTTGTCGATGCGCGCGAACGCGTGCCAGCCCGGCATGCGCTGCGACCGCCAGCGCAAAGCGAGCGCGAGGCGCACGTGGCCCGGCGCGGCGTCGGTGTTGGCGTCGTCGACGGGAATCGCGGCGTTGCCCGCGGCCTCGAGCGCAAGCTCCAGGTCCGCGCGTGCGCGCCAGGCCAGTTCCGCGAACCCGTGCACGCGCGGGATGCCGGGGACGCGAGCGCCGGCGTCGACCACGCGGGTGTCGGCCACGCCGCCACGCACGACGCGGACGCTGTAGCCGTCCTCGAACGTCGCCTCGGTCCAGTTGCCGACCAGCAACAGGCGCCAATCCGCGCCGAGCGCGGCCTCCAGGCTGGCCTCGACCCCCTGGCGGCGGGTGCCCCCCGCGTTCGCGAAGCTGGTGCGGCCGCCGCTGCTGGTCGCGGGCACGATGTCGTCCTCGCCATCCACGCGCCAGGCCGTGACGCTGCCGCGCCAGGCGTCACCGCGCCAGCGCAGGCCGACCTCGGCGGTGTCGAACGTCGCTTCCCGGAGCGCGGTGTTGAACCCGGTGCCGCCGTCCGGCCGGTAGGCCAGCTCGACCACCGTCGGGGCCTCGAAGCCGCGGCCCGCGCTGGCGAAGGCCTCCCCCCAGGACAAGCGCCGGGCGAGCCCGAGCGAGACGGCCTGTCCGTCGAAGGTGCGCCGGCCGCTGTCGTCGCCGTTGCCGGGGGCGACGTACGCGTCGTCGGACACGAAGTCCAGCCGCGTCGCGCGCGCCGCGCCGAGTGCCGTCCACGCGGGCGCGAACCGCCATTCGGCGGACGCCCAGGCCGCGCGGCTGCGCACGGTGTTGTCCTCGTCGCGACGCAGCGCACCGCGCACGCCGAGCGTGTCGCCGCGGAAGTTCTCGAAGCCGCGCCGCCGTTCCCCGAGCCGGCCGGCGTCGATGCCGAACGCGAACGCGCCGTCACCGAACCGGCGGCGATGGCCGATCGAAACGCCCGTTTCCTCCCGCGCGAGATCGATGACGCCGCCCGAACTGGTGGGCGCGGCCTGCGCGCCGGGCGGGATCGACAGGAACTGCACGATCTCGCGCGAGACGACGTACGGCGCGACCCAGCTCTCGTGTCCGCTGGCATGGGCGATGCGCCAGTGCAGGCCGCCCTGGCGGTTGTCGATGCGCTTGCGGGTGTCGAACGCGATCGCGGCCGGGTCGGTCCCGTGCGGTTCGGTTTCCCACTGCGCACGGGTGAGGCCCAGCGGATCGTGCGTGTCCGGCTGCGCGAGCACGTCCGCGACCAGCCGGACCTCATGTCCCCCGGCGGGTCGCCAGCGCGCGGCGAGCCCGGCCTGCCGGCGGTCCGCGGCGCTGTGCTCGCGTGGACCGTCCGTGCGCAGCCAGGCGCCGTGCGCCCGCCACGCGAACGTATCGTCGTCGGTGCCGCCGTCGCCGCGCAGGGCGAGCCGCGTGGTGTCGTTCGAACCCGCCCAGGCCTGCGCGCGCCAATCAGGCGTCGTGCGGGGCGCCGTGGCGCCGACGATGGCCCCGCCCGGCGCGTTGCCGTATTGCAGGGCGAGCGGCCCGCGGACCACCTCGACGCGATCGAGCGCGCCCAGCGCGAACGGTGCCGCCTGGCCCTGGCCGTCCAGTGCGGTGGCCGGCACGCCGTCGACGACCAGCTGCAGCCCGCGGATCCCGAAGGTGCTGCGCGCGCCGAAGCCGCGGCTCTGGACCTGCACGTCCTGGGCGAGGTTCCAGCGCTCGAGCGCGAGCACGCCGGGCACGCGCTGCAGCGGCTCGGCGAGGCTGGCCTGGCGCTGGCCGTCCTGAAGTTCCGCGGCGTCGAGCACCGTCACGGCGCCCGGGAAGGACGAAAGGGCGGGCCGCAGGCCGGCGACGCGGATGGCGCCGAGGTCCACCGCGTCGTCCCCGCGCGTCGCGCGGTCCGCGTCCGGCGCGTCGTCCTGCGCGTGCGCGGGCAGCACCGGCGCCAGGCACGAGGCCAGCGCGGCGCCCGCGAACAGGCGCGCGGGAAGGGCGGCGGGACGTCGGTTTCGGGGCACGGGGGAGCGGTTCGGCGCGGCGCCCGAGCGTAGCGCAGGTCGCCGCGTGGCCGTGGCGGAACCGGACCGCATCGGCGCCGGCGGTAGAATGCGCGGTTTCCCACGCGCCTCCTGCCAACGTGACCCAGACCCCGCCCCGCCCCGGTCGCCAGCCCGTGTCGATCCGCCAGGAGGACCTGATCCAGTCGATCGCCGACGCCCTCCAGTACATCAGCTACTACCACCCCGTGGACTACATCCGCGGCCTCGCCGCGGCGTACGAACGGGAGGCATCGCCGGCGGCGAAGGAGGCGATGGCGCAGATCCTGGTCAACTCGCGCATGTGCGCGGAGGGCCACCGCCCGATCTGCCAGGACACCGGCATCGTCACCGTGTTCCTCGAGATCGGCATGGACGTGCGCTGGGACGACGCGACCATGGGCGTGGAGGACATGGTCCACGAGGGCGTGCGCCGCGCCTACAACCATCCCGACAACCGCCTGCGCGCGTCGGTGCTGGCCGATCCGGCGGGCAAGCGCACGAACACGAAGGACAACACGCCGGGCGTGGTGAACGTCAAGGTCGTGCCGGGCAACCGCGTCGACGTGATCGTCGCGGCCAAGGGCGGCGGCTCCGAGGCCAAGAGCAAATTCGCGATGCTCAACCCGTCCGACTCGATCGTCGACTGGGTGCTCAAGACCGTGCCGACCATGGGCGCCGGCTGGTGCCCGCCCGGCATGCTGGGCATCGGCATCGGCGGCACCGCCGAGAAGGCGATGCTGCTGGCGAAGGAAGCGCTCATGGAGCCGATCGACATCACCGACCTGCAGGCCCGCGGCGCGTCCAACCGCGCCGAGGAACTGCGGCTGGAGCTGTACGACAGGGTCAACGCGCTGGGCATCGGCGCGCAGGGCCTGGGCGGCCTGACGACCGTGCTCGACATCAAGGTCAAGGACTACCCGACGCACGCCGCCAACCTGCCCGTCGCGATGATCCCGAACTGCGCGGCCACGCGGCACGCGCACTTCACGCTCGACGGCAGCGGCCCGGTCGCGCTCGAGCCGCCTTCGCTCGAGGACTGGCCGGAGATCACGCTGGATGCGTCCAAGGGCCGGCGCGTCGACCTGGACAGCCTGGCCCGCGAGGACGTCGCGGCCTGGCAGCCGGGCGAGACCCTGCTGCTCAACGGCAAGCTGCTGACCGGCCGCGACGCCGCGCACAAGCGCATCGTCGGCATGCTCGACCGCGGCGAGCCGTTGCCGGTCGACCTGCGCGGCCGCTTCATCTATTACGTCGGCCCGGTGGACCCGGTGCGCGACGAGGTCGTCGGCCCGGCGGGCCCGACCACCGCCACGCGGATGGACAAGTTCACCGAGCAGGTGCTCGATCAGACCGGGCTGCTGGGCATGGTCGGCAAGGCCGAGCGCGGGCCGGCGGCGATCGAGGCGATCCGCAAGCATCGGTCGGCCTACCTGATGGCGGTCGGCGGCGCGGCCTACCTGGTGTCGAAGGCGATCCGCGCGGCGCGCGTGGTCGCGTTCGAGGACCTCGGCATGGAGGCGATCTACGAATTCGAGGTGCGCGACATGCCGGTCACCGTGGCCGTCGACAGCCGGGGCACCTCCGTGCACCAAACCGGCCCGCGCGAATGGAAGGCGCGGATCGCCGGCATCCCGGTGGTGGTGGAGCCGGCCTGAGCGGCCGGCCCGGTCCGCGTCAGAGCTGCGAGCGGAACGGGATGACGAACTTCTCCATGAGCTTCGTGGAGAGCGGGCGCGCCTTCCAGGTGGCGTAGTCGTAGCGGACCGCGTCCTCGAGGTCGCGCTCGAACACCGCGGTCATCTCCGCGGCGAAGCCCGCGTCGTAGATGTTCAGGCTGGCCTCGTCGTTGAGCCGGAACGAGCGCGGGTCCATGTTGGTCGATCCGACCGAGACCAGTTCGCGGTCGATGATCAGCACCTTGCTGTGCAGCATCGTCGGCTGGTACTCGTAGATCTCGACGCCGCCCAGCAGCAGCTCGCCCCACGAGCCCTTGGAGGCGAGCTTCACCGTCTCCGAATCGATGTGCTCGCCCGGCAGCAGCACGCGCACGCGCACGCCACGATGCCGGGCGGCCAGCAGCGCCTCCACCAGCAGTGCGTCGGGGACGAAATACGCCGCGGTGATGTCGATCGTTTCCTCCGCCGCGGCGATCGCCATCAGGTACATCAGGTGCATGCTCTCCGCGCCGCCCGCGGGGGAGGCGAGGAACAGGTGCGCGGGCATGTCGCCGGCGGGCTGGAGCGGGGGGAAGTATTCTTCGCCGTTGAGCAGCTCGCCCGTGGTCTTGACCCAGTTGTCGTTGAAGGCGGCCTGCACCTGCGCGACCACCGGGCCCTCGATCCGGAAGTGGACGTCGCGCCAGTGGTCCGGGTCCCCCGCGTCGCCCTGCCACTCGTCCGCGATGCCGACGCCGCCGGTGAAGCCGATGCGCCCGTCCACCACCAGCAGCTTGCGATGGGTCCGGTTGTTGAGCCGCGTGATCGAGTACCAGTGCAGCGGGCGGTAGCGCTGGACCTCGACGCCGGCCTTCTTCATCTGGTCCATCAGCGCGGCGTCCATCTTGATGCTGCCGGCCCAGTCGATGGTGACGTGGACGTCGACGCCGGCGCGCGCGCGCTCGGACAGCGCGTCGGCGAACTTCTGGCCGATCTCGCCCGACCAGTAGATGTAGGTCTCGAAGGTGATGGTGCGCCTGGCGGCGCTGATGGCCGCGAGCATCGCCGGGAAGATCTCGTGCCCGTTCTGCAGTGCCTCGACCCGGTTGCCCGGCAGGATCGACGGGCCGAGCATCACCGACATCTCGCGCCGGAACTGCGGGTCGGCGATCGCGTAGTGGTGCTCGATCTTGCGCTCGAGCTTCTTCTCGGGCGTGGCGAAGTTCACCGCGACGATCACGACCAGGATGGTCACGATGATGGTGATCACGATCGTGGTCATGCGTCGGCTCCAGCGCATTTGCATGCAGGTCTCCCCCAGTCGTCGCTCCGGCGGCTTTCCCGCCGACCCGGAGCGCGCGCCACTTTCGGACAGGCGCATTCAGCGCGGAGTGAAGCCCCGCGCCGTCACCACCACCAGGCGAACGCGAACAGGCCCAGCATCGCGAACGCGAGGGTGAGCTTGAGCACCGCGGCGATCACGATCCCGACCCACGTCCCCATGCCGACCTTCGCGGCGCGCGCGGCGTCGCGGCCATGGACCAGCTCGCCTGCCAGCGCGCCCACGAACGGACCGACGAAGATGCCGACGATCCCGAAGAACAGCCCGGCCACCGTGCCGACCGCCGCGCCCGCGAGCGCGAGCCGGCTCGCGCCGACCCGCTTGGCGCCGAGCAGCGTGCCGAGGAGGTCGATCCCCAGCGACAGCACCGCCATCACGCCGAGGATCACGACGGTGTGGCCGCCGACCTGCTGGTAGTCGCCCGCCCAGGCCGCCAGCCACATCCCGGCGAACACAAGCGGGACGCCCGGCAGCGCGGGCAGCACGATGCCGAGGACGCCGACGACCACCATGACGCCGGCGAGTAGGAAGAAGACGGCCTGCGAATCCATGCGTCGGGTTCCGTTGCATTGTGGGTGATCAGTGGCGGCGGACTATTGCGCGGTCCAGCCGCCGTCCACGGGCAGCGCGGCGCCCGTGAGGTTGTGCGCCTCGCGCCGGCACAGCCACACGGCCAGCGCGGCGATGTCCTCGGGCAGCGACATGCGCAGGCTCGGCTGCTTCTCGGACAGGAGCGATCGCACGCCGTCCTCGCGCGTGCCGCCGCCCTGGCGCGCGGCGATCTGCGGCTCGATGAGCGCCGTCTCCACCCAGCCGGGGCAGATGCAGTTGACCGTGACGCCACCGGTCCCGCGGTTGCCCGCGGCGGCGTACTCGAGGGCGGCGACCTTCGACAGGCCGACCAGCCCGAACTTGCTGGCCACGTACGGCGCCTTGTTGGCCGAGGCCACGAGCCCGTGGACCGAGGCAATGTTGACGACGCGGCCGAAGCCGCGCGCCGCCATGCCGGGCAGCGCGAGGCGCATCGCGTGGAAGGCGGCCGAGAGGTTCACGGCGAGGATTGCGTCCCATCGTTCCGCGGGCATGTCCGCGAGCGGGGCGGCGTGCTGCACGCCGGCATTGTTCACCAGGATGTCGGGCGCGCCCTCGCCGGCGAGCGCTTCGAGCATCGCCTCGACCTGGGCGGGATCTCGGAGGTCCGCCGGGAGGTGCCGCGTGCGACCCGCGCCGGCGGCATCGACGGCCGCACACGCTTCCGAAACCTGCGTTGCGTCGCCCAGGCCGTTGATCGCCACCCGCGCGCCGGCCCGCGCCAATGCGCGGGCGATCGCCAGGCCGATGCCGGACGTGCTCCCCGTGACGAGCGCGGTGCGTCCTTCGAGGAATCGATCGTCCATGCAGGGGTCCGGGTGGGGAGTGCGCACGCTAGCAGGATGCGGTGGCGACCGTCAGCACGCCTGCCAGGAGCGCGCCCGCCAAGGAAAAGGGCCGCCCTCGCGGACGACCCTTCGATTGACGCCGGTCGCGGGGATCAGCGCAGCCAGGCGCGGCCGTTGTAGACGCGCACGTAGGAACCCTCGCGGATCCCGCCCAGGTCGCTCTGGCTGACGACCACGGTGCGGCCGTCGTTCATGCGGACGTGGACGTTGTACTGGCCCGACGCCTGCACGCGGTTCTGGATCGCGTTGCCGGCGACCGCGCCGGCCACCGCGCCTGCGACGGTGGCGGTATTCTGCCGGCCCTCGCTCTCGTCGTCCGCCAGCTCGCGGCCGGCGGCCGCGCCGACGATGCCGCCGAGCACCGCGCCCGTGGCGTTCGGGACGCTGCTCCCGCTCGACGTCATGTCGATGCGGGTCACGGTGCCGCAGTCGTAGCAGGCGGTACTGCCGGAGGCGGGTGGCGGCGCGCCGTAGCCGTAGCCCGGGGAAGTGCTGGCGCAACCGGCCATCGCGACGGTGGCGGCGAGCGCCACGCCGATCATTCGGATGTTCATGCCTCTCTCCTTACGCGGTGGGGAAGCGGTGCGGACGCCGTCGAAGCCGACCCTGCGATCGCTCCGCGCCCGGAACCGCGGCCCACGCTAGGCCCGCCGACGTGAACCCGCCATCAACCCGGATGCCGCGTGCCCCCCCGCGCGTCCGCGGCGACCCCCGGCGTTCAGCGGTAGTCCTGGTGGCAGGCCTTGCATGCTTCGCCGAGCGATTCCAGCGTCGCGCCCAGGGCCTGGCAGTCGGACGGAGGCACCTGGATCGCCGCGTCCAGGCGCGCGCGCAGTTCCCCGGCATGGCCGGAGAAGCGGGCGTCGTCCTGGAGGTCCGGGAAGGCGGGCTCGATGTCGTCGGCGAGCGCGCGCATCGTCCGGAGGTGGGGCAGGGCATCCGTTGCCGCGCACCGGTTCTGGCCCTGCCGTTCCTGCAGCAGGCCCGAGTGCACGGCGAACAGGTTCATCGCCGCGTCGTGCCAGTGGTCCACCGGCGTCTTCCTGGACTCGATCGCGCGCAGCACCATCACCACGCCCACCGCACCGAGCACCAGCCCGAGCAGGAACAGGAAGAAGTAGCGCCCGGCGGCGTTCCCGGACTTCGGCGATTCGGCGCTCATGCGGTGCTCCCGTTTGGACCGGGCGAAAGTAGCACGCGGCCGGCGACCTTAGAATGCGTCCATGCAAAGGCACCTTCGCGACCGGTTCGCCGGCATCGACCGGCTCTACGGGACGGGCGCGGTCACCCACCTGTCCGCACGGCACGCGATGGTCGTCGGCCTCGGCGGCGTGGGCTCGTGGCTCGTCGAGGCGCTCGCGCGCTCCGGCGTGGGGCGGCTGACGCTGGTGGATGCCGACGATGTCTGCCTGTCCAACACCAGCCGGCAGTTGCATGCGCTGGAAGGTGGCTACGGACGCAACAAGGCCGAGGTCCTCGCGGAACGCTGCCGCGCGATCAACCCGGGCATCGACGTCGTGGTGGAGCCGCGGTTCCTCACCCCCGCGAACCTGGACGACCTGCTGGGACCGCCGTGCGACGTCGTGCTGGACGCCTGCGACAGCTTCCGCAGCAAGGTCGAGCTGGTCGCCTGGTGCCGGCGCCGGAAGCGGCCGGTGGTGGTCTCGGGCTCGGCGGGGGGGCGCACCGACCCGACCCAGGTCCGCGTCCGCGACCTGTCGCGCACCGAGCACGACGCGCTGCTGGCGCTGGTGCGCAAGAAGCTGCGCACGGACTTCAACTTCCCCCGCAACGCGAAGCGCTATTTCGGCGTGCCGGCCGTCTACTCGCTGCAGAACGTGCGGTACCCCCAGGCCGATGGCACGGTGTGCGGCACGCGCCCGGCGCTGGATGCCGACGCGGCGCTGAAGCTCGACTGCGGCGCCGGCCTCGGGGCGGCCACCCACCTCACCGGCGCCTTCGCCTTCGCGATGGCGGGCAAGGCGATCGAGCTGCTCCTGAAGGGCGCGGCGCCCCCGGGCTAGGCCGGAAAGCCGAACAACCGCGCGGCGTTGGCGGTGGTGGCGTCGGCGAGTTCGCCCGGCGGCATGTCGCGCAGCTTCGCGATCTCCTCCAGCACGCGCGGGAGCTTCCCCGGCTCGTTCCGCAGGCCCTGCGATTCGCAGTCCGGCTGGTCGGGCGCGTCCGTTTCGAGCAGGAGCCGTTCGAGCGGCACCGCCGCGGCGATGCGGCGCAATCGCCTGGCACGTGCATACGTCACCGGGCCGCCCAGCCCGATGTGGAAGCCGATGTCGCAGAGCTGGCGGGCCTGCTCCTCGCTGCCCGCGTAGCTGTGCACGACACCCCGCAGGCCGCCGGTGTCGCGCAGCGCGATGACCACGTCCTCGACCGCGCGACGGGCATGCACGACGACCGGGAGGTCGAAGTCGCGGGCCAGCGCCAGCTGGTCGCGGAACAGGCGCATCTGGCGATCGCGATCGAGTCCGTCGACGAAGTAGTCCAGGCCGCACTCGCCCACGGCCACCGGCGCCTCCCGTTCGATCCAGCCGGCGAGCTCATCGAGGTCCGCGTCCTCGTGGTCGTCGAGCAGCAGCGGATGCAGTCCGTAGCAGGCGTGCAGGTGGGGGTCGCCCGCGCAGGCGTCGCGCAGGCCCGGCCAGCCGGCGGCGTCGATCGCCGGGACCACGATGTCCCGCACCCCGGCGGCGCGGGCGCGGGCGACGACGTCGGTGCGGTCCGCGTCGAACTCGCGGACGTCCAGGTGGCAGTGGGTGTCCACCAGGACCATGTCAGCGGCCGTCGCGGCGGGATTCGCCCTCGATGACGCGATCGTCCGGGTCGCCCGGCCCGTCGCGGTCGCGGTCACGGTCCTTCCAGCCGGCGAACAGCAGGGCGGCGAGGCCGAGGATCAGTTCGTCGACGAACGGGAACGGGTCGGGCACGAACAGCGTCAGCAGGAACAGGCCCGCGGTGATCTTGAACAGGGTCGGGTACCGCAGCCGGCGGGCGAAGGCGAGCGCGGGGGCAAGCAGGGGGCTGGGCATGGGGCCTCCGGGGTCGTGCGGCCACGCTAGCACGCGGCCGGTCGTCCTCCGTCCTGCGCGACACGCGGCCAGCAGGGCTTCCACGCCGTGTCCACGCCGCCTCCACGGGGTTGTTAAAAAAAGATTGGCGCCGGTTCAGGAATCACGTGATGGAATCGCCGCGCACCCATCAACACGGGCCGCGAGCGCCCACGGAGGACGCATGAAGAACAACACCATCGCCATCGCCTTGGCGTCGCTGCTCGTCGGCGGCGTTGCCGTCGCCGCGTTCCAGAACAACCGCACCGCGCCCGACTATGTCGCCGACGGCGAAGTCCAGGCCGAGCCCGGCCTGTTCGATCGCGCGCGCGGCCTGGAGTACGCCGACGTGGTGGCCGTCACCGAAGTGACCGAGCCGGAGGCGCTGTACGCCACGGTGATCGGCAGCGAGCCGGTCCGCGAGACCGTCACCACCTCGACCCCGCGCCAGGTCTGCAACGACGTGGTCGTCCAGGAGCGGATGCCGGAGCGCGACGGCCTGATGGGCGGCACGATCGCCGGCGCCGTCATCGGCGGCGCGCTGGGCAACCAGGTCGGCGGCGGCGACGGCCGCAAGCTGGCGACGGTGGCCGGCGCGGTGGCCGGCGGCTACGCGGGCCGCAAGATCGACCAGCGCCACGTCGGTGGCCGCGTGGTCAACAGCACCCGCACCGAGTGCCATACCGTCAGCGACACCTCGCAGTCGTCGCGCACCGTCGCCTACAACGTGACCTACCGGAATCCGGACGGCACGACCGGCACGATGCGGACCGGCGACAAGCCGGGCGAGCGCATCCACCTGGGCGAGGGCGAGAAGGTCGTCGGCTACGACGTGACCTACCGCTTCGACGGCGCGGAGAACACGATCCGCATGGACCAGCGCCCGGGCGACCGCCTGCCGGTGGTCGACGGCCAGGTCGTGGTGCAGACCGCCGCGATCGACGCGGCGCCCGACCGCGGCTGATCCACGCCGACACCCCTGACGACACCCCGAAGGGACGGAGCGATCCGGCCCTTCCTTTTTCCGGGCCGCGGGCGGCCGGTGGGTCCACCCGCGCCGGGGGCAGCCGCTACAATGCCGCTTTTCCGCCCGGCAACCGCGCTCCCATGGCCCTCGATCCCCACGACCTGTACGACGTCCGTTCCCTGCTGACCGAGGAGGAGCGCGCCGTCCAGGACACCGTCGCGCGCTTCACGGACGAACGCGTGCTGCCGATCATCGGCGACGCCTTCGACGAGGGCCGGTTCCCGAAGGAGCTGGTGCCGGAAATCGCGGAACTGGGCCTGCTGGGTTCGTCGCTGCCCGAGGAATACGGCTGCGCCGGCCTCAACGCGGTCAGCTACGGCCTGATCTGCCAGGAACTCGAGCGCGGCGACAGCGGCATCCGCAGCTTCGTGTCGGTGCAGTCGTCCCTGTGCATGTATCCGATCTTCGCCTACGGCTCGGACGAGCAGAAGAAGCGCTGGCTCCCGGACATGGCCGCCGGCAAGGTGATCGGCTGCTTCGGCCTGACCGAGCCTCACGGCGGCTCGGACCCGGCGAACATGAAGACGGTCGCGCGCCGCGACGGGGACGACTGGATCCTCAACGGCGCCAAGATGTGGATCACCAACGGCAACCTGGCCGACATCGCGATCGTCTGGGCGAAGACCGAGGACGGCATCCAGGGCTTCGTGGTCGAGAAGGGCATGCCCGGGTTCGCCGCGCAGGAGATCAAGCACAAGATGAGCCTGCGCGCCTCGGTCACCAGCGCGCTGTACCTGGACAACGTGCGGGTGCCGGACGCCAGCCGCCTGCCGAACGTGAAGGGCCTCAAGGGCCCGCTGGGCTGCCTGACGCAGGCGCGCTACGGCATCACCTGGGGCCCGATCGGCGCGGCCACGGCGTGCCTGCAGGAAGCGCTGGCCTACACCAAGGAGCGCATCCTGTTCGAGCGCCCCGTCGCGGCCACCCAGAGCGCGCAGATCAAGATGGCCGAGATGGCGCGCCGGATCACCATGGCGCAGCTGCTGAGCCTGCAGCTCGGCCGCCTGAAGGACGCGGGCAGGATGCAGCCGGCACAGGTCAGCCTGGCCAAGTGGAACAACTGCCGCATCGCGATCGACATCGCGCGCGAGTGCCGCGACCTGCTCGGCGGCGCCGGCATCACCACCGAGCATGCCGCGATCCGGCACGCGCTCAACATGGAATCGGTGATCACCTACGAGGGCACCGAGACCGTGCACCAGCTGGTCATCGGCCGCGAACTGACCGGCATCAACGCGTTCTGACCCGCGGCCGCGCCCGCACGACCAGGATTCTCCGGAGACCCGCCCGCGTGGCCCTTCCCGACGTTTGCATCGAGACCCCGCGGCTGCGGCTCCGCACGCCGCGGATGGACGACTTCGAGGGCTACGCGGCCCTGATGGCCGACCCCGACGCCGCCCGGTTCATCGGCGGGCAGATGCCGCGCCCGGCGGCATGGCGGAAGTTCATGACCCTGGCCGGCGCCTGGGCGCTGCAGGGCTTCGCGATGTTCTCGGTCGTCGAGCGCGTGAGCGGCGACTGGATCGGCAACGTCGGCCCTTGGCAACCGGAAGGCTGGCCGGGCACGGAGGTCGGCTGGTCCATCCTGCGCCCCTACTGGGGCCGTGGCTACGCGCGCGAGGCGGCCGAAGTGTCAATCGACTACGCCTTCGACACCCTGGGCTGGACGCGCGTCATCCACACCATCCAGGCCGGCAACGCGCCGTCCATCGCGCTGGCCGAGCGACTGGGCTCCACCTACACGGGCAACGTCAACCTGCCTCCGCCCCACGAGGACATCGAGGCCGGCATCTGGGCACAGTCGCGGGACCAGTGGCGCGCGCGGTCGCGCGCCTGACACCGCCGCGGGCCGCGGGTCCGCGACCCTCCAGCCATTTCCCCGGACCACCATGACATTCCACGCCGTCCCGAACCCCATCCCGGCGCGCATGAAGGGCCTCAACCGCGCCGAGATCTGCGACGTCAACTTCAGCGAGTTCGTGAAGGCCTGGGCCGGGCGCCCGGACGCGCCGCCGGCACCGGGCGAGTCGGTGCTCGAGGGCAGCGCGCTGGACGCGGCCGGGTTCCGCGAGCTGTTCGAGTCCCAGCTCGTCAGCCGCCACCTGGACCTGATGGCGCGCGTGCTGCGCGTGCAGAACAAGGTCTTCTACACGATCGGTTCCAGCGGCCACGAGGGCAACGCGATGGTCGCGCGGCTCACGCGCCACACGGACCCCGCGTTCCTGCACTACCGCTCGGGCGCGTTCATGGCCGAGCGCTTCCGCAAGCTGCCCGGGCTCGATCCGATCATGGATTCGGCGCTGTCGTTCGCGGCCAGCAAGGACGATCCGGCCTCCGGTGGCCGCCACAAGGTCTGGGGCAGCAAGCCGCTGTGGGTGCTTCCGCAGACCTCGACGATCGCCTCGCACCTGCCCAAGGCGTTCGGTACCGCGGTGGCGATCGAGCAGGCCCGGCGCATCGGCCATGGACTGCCGGTGCCCGAGGACAGCATCGTGGTGTGCTCGTTCGGCGACGCCAGCTCCAACCACGCCACCGCGCAGACCGCCTTCAACGCGGCGGCATGGACCGCGTACCAGCGCCTGCCGGCACCGGTGCTGTTCGTGTGCGAGGACAACGGGATCGGCATCTCGGTGAAGACGCCGGACGGCTGGGTCGCGCAGAACTTCTCCACGCGCCGGGGCCTGGACTACTTCCATGCCGACGGCCTGGACCTCGCCGAGGGCTACGGCGCGGTGCGCGACGCGGTCGAACACTGCCGCCGCACGCGCCGCCCGACCTTCCTGCACCTGCGCACGACGCGGATCATGGGCCACGCAGGCACCGACTTCGAGATCGAGTGGCGCCCGATCGAGGAACTGTGCGCGGTCGAGGCGAGCGACCCGCTGCTGCGTTCGGCGGCGATCGCGCTCGAGTCCGGGCTGATGTCGAAGGACGAGATCCTCGGGATCTACGAGTCGACGCGCGCGAAGTGCTTCGCCGCCGCCGAGGACGCGGACCGACGGCCGCGCCTGGCCACCCTCGAGGACGTGATGGCGCCGCTCGCGCCGTACACGCCGGACCGGGTGCGCGAGGAGTCCCAACGTGCCCCGACGGACGCGCGCCGCGTCGAGGCCTTCGGCGGCGAGGCGAAGCTCCCCGAGCGCCAGCCGCCGCGTCACCTCGCGATCCAGATCAACAACGCGCTGCACGACCTGCTGGCGAAGTACCCGGAGGCGCTGGTTTTCGGCGAGGACGTCGCCCAGAAGGGCGGCGTCTACACGGTGACCAAGGGCCTGCAGAAGGCGTTCGGCCGCAAGCGCGTGTTCAACACGCTGCTCGACGAGACGATCATCCTCGGCCTGGCGCAGGGCTACGCCAACCTGGGCCTGCTGCCGCTGCCGGAGATCCAGTACCTCGCGTATTTCCACAACGCCTGCGACCAGATCCGGGGCGAGGCGGCCAGCCTGCAGTTCTTCAGCAACGACCAGTACCGCAACCCGATGGTGATGCGCATCGCCTCGCTCGGGTACCAGCGCGGCTTCGGCGGGCACTTCCACAACGACAACTCGATCACCGCGCTGCGCGACATCCCCGGCCTGGTGGTCGGTTGCCCGTCGCGCGGCGACGACGCGGCGACGATGCTGCGCACGCTGGCGGCGCTGGCGAAGGTGGACGGGCGCGTGTGCGCGTTCCTGGAACCGATCGCGCTGTACATGACCAAGGACCTGCACGAGGCGGGCGACGGTGGCTGGCTCACGAGCTACCCGCCGCCGGGCGAGGCCATGCCGCTGGGCGAGGGACGCGTGTATGCGCCGGAGGCCGGCGACGGGTCGGACCTGGTCGTCTTCACCTACGGCAACGGCGTGCCGATGGCGTTGCGCGCGGCCCGCAAGATCGAAGCGGCGCACGGCTGGAGCGTGCGCGTGGTCGACCTGCGCTGGCTGGTGCCGCTCAACGTGGACTTCATCCGCGCGCAGGCGGCGGACGCCAAGCGGATCCTGATCGTCGACGAGGGCCGCCGCAGCGGCGGCGTGGGCGAGGGGATCGTGACCGCGGTGGTGGAGGGCGGTTTCGGCGCGCGGCCCTTCAAGCGGATCACCGGCGCGGACACCTTCACGCCCCTGGCCGGCGCCGCGTTCCTGGTGATCCCGTCGGACGAGGAGATCGTCGCGGCGGCCGACGCCCTCGCGCGGGCCTAGCGCGCGAGGCCGTCGCGCAGCGGCCGCTCGTGCACCGGGCGGCCGTTGATCTCGAGTGTCGCCGGGTGCTCGACCGGCACCACGGCCAGCGCGATCCAGTGGTCGCCGTCGCGGGCGACGCAGGCGAGGCTGCCGATCGATCGTCCCTCCGACATGACCTCCGCGCCCGCTTCGAGCGCGGCATCGGATTCCAGTAGCGCCAGGCCACGCTTGGCCTGCCCGAGGAAGTGGGTGCGCGCCACGATCTCCTGGCCTGGATAGCAGCCCTTCTTCACGCTGAAGGCGCGCAGGCGCTGCAGCGAGAGCATCTGGGGCGTGAACTGCCCGGATTGCGTGGCGGGCAGGCGGGGCAGGCCATGGGCCAGGTCGAATGCGCGCCAGGCGTCGTCCGCGGCCGCATCGCCAACCCCGTCACTGGAGGCGATGTGCAGCGTGCGGGCGACGCCCCCGGCGCCCATGTCCAGTTCCACGGCGCCGTCGCCGTCGATCCCGGCCTCGGCGCCGTCGGCGGTCGCGGGCGCGCCGAAGCGGCCCGAGGCGACCAGGTCGTCGCGTTCGCGCAGCGTGACCTTGCTCCGGAACACGAAGCGCCGGAGCGGCGCGCCGAGTTCGGCGGCGGGGACGTCCGGGCAGACCAGCCAGAGCCTCCTGGCGTCCAGCCGCAGCAGCGCGAACAGGGCCACCAGCCGGCCCTTCGGCGTCAGCCATCCGTTCCATTGCCACGATCGATCGGCGAGCGCGGCGACGTCGTTCATGCACTGTGCCTGCGCGAAGGCCACCGCGTCGGGGCCCTCGATCTCGAGGACGGAATGCGACGCGAGCGCGAATTCGGCCGGTCCGGCCGCTGGATCGGCCATGGGCTGGTTGTCGGGCATGGGGGTGGGAATTAAACTTCGGCGGCTTGATCGACCGGACCGCCATGGTAAGCCACCCCACGCCCCCAGCCGAACGCGACGACGCCCCGGACGTGGCGCCGGCGCCGGCGGCGGACGCGAAGACCCCCCAGCGCGAGGTCGGTGGACGCGACGGCCCCGAGCCGACGCGCTTCGGCGATTGGGAAAAGAACGGGCGCTGCATCGACTTCTGACGACGCCGCGATTCACAGCCACGCGCCACTGCCACGCGGCCGCGCGCCGCCCAGCCGGAGATGCCCCCGACGATGCCCACCCGCCAACGCCCGTTGTCGCCGCACCTGCAGGTGTACCGGTGGCAGATCACGATGCTCATGTCGATCCTGCACCGCGCCAGCGGCATGGTGCTGGTCGCCGGCGCCTTCGGCCTGGCCTGGTGGCTTCTCGCGGTGGCCGACGGCGGTGAATCCTACGCCCGCGCCGCCGCATGCCTCGCTTCGCCGCTGGGCCTGCTGGCGCTGTTCGGCTTCTCGCTTGCGCTGATGTACCACCTGTTCAACGGCGTGCGGCACCTGCTGTGGGATTTCGGCTGGGGCTTCGACATCCCCGAGGTGTACCGCTCCGGGTACGCGGTGGCGATCCTGACGGTGGTGATGACCGCCGCGATCTGGCTCTTCGCACTGGGGGTGGCGTGATGTCCGACATCGGCACGGGTGGCCATTCCGACGCGCTGCGCACGCCGCTGTCGCGTGCGCGCGGTCTCGGCTCCGCGAAATCCGGCACGGGCCATTTCAAGTGGCAGCGCGTGACCGCGATCGTTCTGGCGCTGCTGGCGCCGTGGCTGATCGGCCTGCTGGTCGCGCTGGTCGGCGCCGACGAGTTCGCGGTCCGGGCCGCCATCGCCAGGCCGATGAACGCGATCCTGCTGTCGCTGTTCGCCATCTGCCTGTTCTGGCACGCCAAGCTGGGCGTGCAGGTCGTGGTCGAGGACTACGTCCACCACCGCGGCGCGGAGATCGCGCTGCTGCTGCTGAACATGCTGGCGTGCGCGCTGGGTGCGATCGCGTCGCTGTACGCCATCGCCCGCATCGCGGTGCTGGGCTGAGGACGCCATGGGACTCTCCGACTACAAGATCACCGAACACAAGTACGACATGGTCGTCGTCGGCGCCGGCGGCGCCGGCCTGCGCGCGACCTTCGGCCTGGCCGCCAAGGGCCTGAACACCGCGTGCATCAGCAAGGTCTTCCCGACGCGCTCGCACACCGTGGCCGCGCAGGGCGGTATCTC
Organism: Luteimonas pelagia; assembly: GCF_054776035.1. NCBI lineage: Bacteria > Pseudomonadati > Pseudomonadota > Gammaproteobacteria > Lysobacterales > Lysobacteraceae > Luteimonas > Luteimonas pelagia. Next base: position 652,950 of record NZ_BAAHCG010000002.1, read on the forward strand.
GGCCGCGCTGGGCAACATGGGCGAGGACGACTGGCGCTTCCACTTCTACGACACAATCAAGGGGTCGGACTGGCTGGGCGACCAGGACGCGATCGAGTACATGTGCCGCGAGGCGATCCCGGCGATCATCGAGCTCGAGCACCAGGGCGTGCCGTTCTCCCGCACCGAGGACGGGCGCATCTACCAGCGGCCGTTCGGCGGCATGACCACGCACTACGGCAAGGGCACCGCCCAGCGCACGTGCGCTGCGGCGGACCGCACCGGCCACGCGATCCTGCACACGCTCTACCAGCAGTCGCTGGCGCATGACGCGCGCTTCTTCATCGAGTATTTCGCGCTCGACCTGGTGATGGACGCCGACGGCGCCTGCGTCGGCGTGCTGGCACTGGACATGAGCGAGGGCACGCTGCACCTGTTCCGCGCGCACGGGACGGTACTGGCGACCGGCGGCTACGGCCGCGCGTACTTCTCGGCAACCTCCGCGCACACCTGCACCGGCGACGGCGGTGGCATGGCGCTGCGCGCGGGCATCGGCCTGCAGGACATGGAGTTCGTGCAGTTCCACCCGACCGGCATCTACGGCGCGGGCTGCCTGATCACCGAAGGCGTGCGTGGCGAGGGCGGCATCCTGCGCAACAGCGACGGCGAGCGCTTCATGGAGCGCTACGCCCCCAACGCCAAGGACCTGGCCAGCCGCGACGTGGTCAGCCGGTCGATGACCATCGAGATCCGCGAGGGGCGGGGCGTCGGTCCGCACAAGGACCACATCCACCTGGACCTCACCCACCTGGATCCGGCCGACATCCACGAGAAGCTGCCCGGCATCGCCGAGACGGCGAAGATCTTCGCAGGCGTCGACGTCACCCGGCAGCCGATCCCGGTGCTGCCGACGGTCCACTACAACATGGGCGGCATCCCGACCAACTACCGCGGCGAAGTCGTGCAGCTGGCCGGCGGCGACCCGGACGTGGTCGTGCCGGGCCTGTACGCGATCGGCGAGGCCGCGTGCGTCTCTGTGCACGGCGCCAACCGCCTGGGTTCGAACTCGCTGCTCGACCTGGTGGTGTTCGGCCGCGCGGTCGCGAACCGCTGCGCGGAGACGATCCGTCCCGGCGCCCCCCACAGGACGCTGGCACGCGATGCGTGCGACGCGGCGCTGTCCAACCTCGACAGGATCCGCAACGCCAACGGCGACCGGCCCACGGCGGTGATCCGCGACGAGATGCAGCGCGCCATGCAGGCCGACGCGGCGGTGTTCCGCACCGGCGAGACGCTCGCCGAGGGCGTGCGCAAGGTGCGCGAAATCAACGCCTCGTTCGCAGACGTCAAGGTCAGCGACCGCTCGCTCGTCTGGAACTCGGACCTGGTCGAGACGCTGGAGCTGCAGAACCTGCTCGGCCAGGCGCTGGTGACCATCGAGTCGGCGGCGAACCGGACGGAATCGCGCGGCGCCCATGCCCGCGAGGACTTCCCCGAGCGCGACGACGACAACTGGCACAAGCACACCCTGTGCTGGCTGGACGATGCCGGGAACACGCGGATCGACTACCGCCCCGTGCACATGTACACGCTGTCGGACGACGTCGAGGTCGTTCCGCCCAAGAAGCGGGTCTACTGACGATGGCCGAGTTCACCCTCCCGAAGCACTCGCAGGTCCACAAGGGCCGCCACTTCGCCGCCGACGGCGCGAAGCGCACGCGCACCTTCAAGGTCTACCGCTGGAACCCGGACGACACCGAGAACCCGCGCACCGACACCTACGAGGTCGACCTGGACAGCTGCGGCCCGATGGTCCTGGACGCGCTGATCAAGATCAAGAACGAGATCGACCCCACGCTGACCTTCCGCCGCTCGTGCCGCGAGGGCATCTGCGGTTCGTGCGCGATGAACATCGACGGCACCAACACGCTGGCGTGCACGCGCGCGATCGAGGACTGCGCGAAGGCCGAGGTGCCGATCTACCCGCTGCCGCACATGCCGGTGGTGAAGGACCTGGTGCCGGACCTGACGCACTTCTACGCGCAGTACGCGTCGATCCGCCCCTGGATCCGCACGCAGAGCGCGCCGCCGCCGGACCGCGAGCGCCTGCAGTCGAAGGCCGACCGCGAGAAGCTCGACGGCCTGTACGAGTGCATCCTGTGCGCCTGCTGCTCGACCAGCTGCCCGAGCTACTGGTGGAACGGCGACCGCTACCTCGGCCCGGCGATCCTGCTGCAGGCCTACCGCTGGATCGTGGACTCGCGCGACGAGGACACCGGCGCGCGACTGGACGAGCTCGAGGATCCGTTCCGGTTGTACCGCTGCCACACCATCATGAACTGCACGCGGACCTGCCCGAAGGGACTGAACCCGGCCAAGGCGATCGGCGAGATCAAGCAGCTCATGCTGGCGCGGCACGGCTGATCCGGGGGGCGCTGGTCGCGCCGGGTGCCACGCGTGCGAGGATGCGAGCCCGACAGCACGAGGCCTGACCGATGACGCCCACGCCCGACGCGATCTTCTGGCCCGCGGTCGCGATGGTCGCGCTGACCATCGTGGTGACCTTCCGGATGTACCGGGAGCGCATCCGCCAGATCCGCGGCGAGGGGATCGGCTTCGCCGAGATCCCCAGCAGTTCGCAGATGGCGGCCCGCCTCGCCGACACCCGGGCCGCGGACAACTACCGCAACCTGTTCGAGACGCCGGTGCTGTTCTACCTGGCGCTGGTGGTGGCGCATGCGACGGGGCAGGTGACCTGGACCGTGCTCGCGCTGGCCTGGACCTACGTCGTGCTGCGGATGGTGCACAGCTGGATCCATTGCACCTACAACCGCATCCGCCACCGCCTCAACGCCTTCATCGCCTCGAGCTTCGTCCTGTGGGCGCTGTGGGCGCTGCTCGCGGTGGGGCTGGCGTGGCGTTGACCGGGGACGCGGAGGTCCGCCGCCTGCGCTGGCGCTGCCGGCGGGGCATGCGTGAACTGGACCAGCTGCTCGAGCACTGGCTCGACACCGAATGGACGGACGCTTCCGACGCCACGCGCGGGGATTTCCTGCGGTTGCTGGACTGCGAGGACGATAGGCTCTGGCGCTGGTTCATGGGCGCCGAGCGCCCGGAGGATGCCGGGCTCGATGCGCTCGTCCAAGGGATCCGGGACACGCCCCGCGCGCAGTGAGCCGGGGACATCCACGTTCGCATGCCGGCCGTCACGGGGGTTTGCCCTGGCGCTCGCGTTGCTCGGCCTCCTGGCGGCGGCGTCGCTGCATGCCTCGGACCTGCCATCGTGGTTCGCCATGGCGGCGTCGCCCCTCGCCATCGGCTGGGGCCTGCTGGCGGCGGCCCGTTCGATGAGGGCGCCACCGGACCGAATCACGCCGGACCGGGTGCCCCGGTCCGGCGACGGGGATCCGATCGACCGGCTGCGCATCGCGTGGCGCGGGCCGCTGGCGTTCGCCGCCTGGCGCGACCCGCGTGGCCGCCGGCAGTGCCGCGCCTGGTGGCCAGACGTACTCTCTCCCGGGCGGCGCCGTGAACTCCGACTTGCCTGCGGCGGGGACGAACCCACCACGCGACCGCGATCGATGGCAGGATAGCGCGCTTATGTTCAAGCCCATCCCCGTCGCCATCGGCCTGCGCTACCTGCGCGCAAAGCGCCGCAACGGCTTCATCTCCTTCATCTCGCTGGCCTCGATCCTCGGCATCGCCATCGGCGTGGCCGCGCTGATCACCACGCTCGCGGTGATGACCGGCTTCCAGACCGAGATCCGCGAGCGGCTGCTGCAGATGGCCTCGCACGCCACCGTCAGCGGCGCCGGGGAGGCGCTCTCCGACTGGCGCCGTGCGGTCGACATCGCGCTGGACGACGAACGCGTGTCGGGCGCCGCGCCCTACGTGGAGATGCAGACCCTGCTGCGCGGCAGCCGCAACGAACCGGCCCTCGTGCGCGGCATCCTGCCGGGCGAGGAAGGCAGGGTCTCCGTCCTCGGCGACGAGATGGTGCAGGGGTCGCTCGATTCGCTGGTGCCGGGCGAGTTCAACATCGTGCTGGGCAAGGAGCTCGCGCTGTGGCTGGGCGTCGGCGTCGGCGACACGATCCTGCTCTACGTCCCCGAGTACCGCAGCACCCCGATCGGCGCGGTCCCGCAGCTCAAGCGCTTCGAGGTCAGCGGCATCTTCGAGGTCGGCTACCAGGACTACGACCGCAACTTCGCCGTCGTGCACATGGCCGACGCCCAGCGCCTGCTGCGGATGGGCGAGGGCGTGACCGGCGTCCGGCTGATGCTGCACGACATGAACCAGGCCTGGGAGGTCGCCCGCGACCTGGCGCTGTCGCTCGGCGGCCCGTACCGCGTCAGCGACTGGAGCAGCCAGAACGCCAACATGTTCCGCGCGCTGCGCCTGGAGAAGACCATGATGGCGATCCTGCTGTCGCTGATCATCGCGATGGGCGCCTTCAACCTGGTGTCCTCGCAGGTGATGCTGGTGACCGACAAGCAGGCCGACATCGCGATCCTGCGCACGCTGGGCCTGGCCCCGCGCGGGGTGATGCAGGTGTTCATGGTGCAGGGCACGCTGATCGGCGTGATCGGCACGGTGGCCGGCGTGGTCGGCGGCATCCTGCTGACGCTCAACCTCGAATCCATCCTGCGGGCCATCGAGCAGGTGTTCAGCGTGGTGCTGATGCCGGCGGACGTCTATTACGTGACCGGCCTGCCGACGGAGCTGCGCGCCGACGACGTGACGACGATCGCGCTGGTGGCGCTGGCGATGGCCTTCCTGGCCACCCTCTACCCCGCGTGGCGCGCCGCGCGCACGGCGCCCGCGGAGGCGCTGCGCTATGAGTGAGGTCGTCCTGGACGCCGGCACCGAAGCGCCCGTGCTGCGCTGCGAAGGCCTGGCCAAGACCTATGCCGAAGGCGCGCTGCGCACCCCGGTCTTCAACGGCGTGGAGCTGTCGGTGGCGCCCGCCGAGACGGTCGCGATCCTCGGCGCGTCGGGCGCCGGCAAGAGCACGCTGCTGCACCTGCTCGGCGGCCTGGACACGCCGACGGCGGGCGAGGTCTATGTCGCCGGCCAGAAGATGAGCGCGCTGTCGGATGCCGCGCGCGGTCGCCTTCGCAACAGGGCGCTCGGCTTCATCTACCAGTTCCACCACCTGCTGCCCGAGTTCACCGCGCTGGAGAACGTGATGCTGCCGGTGCTGCTCGGCGGCAGCGACGTGCGCGGTGCCGAGGCGCATGCACGCGAGCTGCTCGAGTCGGTCGGCCTCGGCCACCGGCTCGGCCACAAGCCGGGCGAGCTCTCGGGCGGCGAGCGCCAGCGCGCCGCGGTGGCCCGGGCACTCGTGAACCGGCCGGGCTGCGTGCTGGGCGACGAGCCGACCGGCAACCTGGACGAAAAGACCGCCGACCGCGTGTTCGGCCAGATGCTCGAACTCAACCGCGCGCACCGCACGAGCCTGGTGCTGGTCACGCACGCGCGCAGCCTGGCGCGCCGGCTCGACCGCGTGCTCGAACTCCACGACGGCAAGCTCAGGGAAGTGCCACCGCACGAGGTGTGATCCATGGATGGAGCGGCAGGGACGCCGCCTTCGCTGGTCGCCATCGCCATCGCCCTGCTCGCCGGAGCCGTCGGCTGCCTGGCGTTGCCCGCGTTGCCTCCTGCACCTTGGGGTGCCCTGGCCGTGCTGGTGGCGGGCCTGCTGGCGATGCGCCGGCATGTCGTCGCTCGCTTGGCCTCCGTGATTTTGGCCGGCGCCGTCGTCACCGGCTTGCACGCGGCGTGGGTGCTCTCCGCGCAACTGCCGGCGGACGACGCGGGGACGGACGTCCGCGTCACGGGGCGCATCGCGGGCCTCCCGGAGCACGGCACGCGGCGCACGCGGTTCCTGTTCCGGGTCGACGACGCGCCGCCCGTGCCGCCTTCGCTGCGGGGCCGGCGGGTCCGCCTGGCGTGGTACGACGGCTGGGGCGGGCAAGGTGCGGAGGCCTCCTCGGCGCGCAGGGACCTCGCCGCCGGGAGCCGGTGGGCCCTCGACGTCCGGCTGCGCGGCCCGCGCGGCCTGCGCAATCCGGGCGGCGCGGACGCAGAGCGCCATGCGCTCGCCGCGCGGATCATCGCGACCGGCTACGTCCGCGACACGGCCACCGCGCGCTTGCTGGCCGGGCCCACGGGCATCCACGCATGGCGCGAACGGATGTCGGCACGGATCGCCGGCGCCGTCGAATCGCCGTCCGCGCGTTTCGTCCGCGCGCTCGCCCTGGGCGACACCCGCACGCTCCGCGACGACGACTGGGACGTGCTGCGTGCCAACGGCCTGACCCACCTGGTGGCGATCTCGGGCTTCCACGTCGGGCTGGTCGCAGGGTTCGTCGCGCTGCTCGGCAGCGCGCTGTGGTGGTGCTGCCCCGGGTTGTCGAAGCGGATTCCACGGCCGCACGCGGCGGCGTTGTCCGCGCTCGCGGGGGCGGTCGGCTACGCGGCGGTCGCGGGGTTCGCGCTGCCGACGGTGCGCACGGCACTGATGGTGGCGATCGTGGTGGGCGCCCGCGTGTCGCGCCGTGCGCACGGCGCCACGGGTGCCCTGGCGCTTGCCGTGGTCGCGGTGGTGCTCGTCGATCCGCTGTCATTGCTCGGCGCCGGATTCTGGCTGAGCTTCGCGGGCGTGGCCTGGCTGCTGTGGTGCCTGCCGCGGGTGGTGGGCAATCCCGTGCGCGGGTTGCTCGACGCGCAGGTCGTGGCGAGCATCGGACTGCTGCCGTTGACGGTGTTCCTGTTCGACCAGGCCTCGCTGGCGGGCCCGCTGGCGAACCTCGTCGCGGTGCCCTGGTGGAGCCTGGTCGTCGTGCCGCTCGCGTTGGTCGGCACCGGGCTCGAGGCGATCCATCCCGGCGCGGGTGCCTGGGCGTGGTCGCTCGCGGCGTGGGCGTTCGACCTGTCCTGGCCGCTGTTCGAATGGCTCCACGGGACCGGGCTGGCCCTGTGGTGGCCGGCCGAATCGCGGTGGTTCGCGCTGCCGCTCGCACTGGCCGGGGCATTCTGGCTCCTGCTGCCGCGCGGCGTGCCCGGCAAGCCGCTCGCCGCGTTGCTCTGGCTGCCGCTGCTGTGGCCGGCACGGCAACTGCCCGCGCATGGCGACGTGGAGCTGGAAGTGCTCGACGTCGGCCACGGTCTGGCGGTCCTGGTGCGCACGCAAGGCCATGCGCTGCTCTACGACATGGGGCCGGCGGTGGACGCGGGCTTCGACGCGGGCGAGCGGGTCGTCGTGCCCGCGCTGCGTGCGCGGGGCGTGCGCCGGCTCGATGCGGCGGTCATCAGCCACGGCGATGCGGACCATGCCGGCGGCTGGCCGTCGGTCCAGCGCGCCTTCGGTGTCGATGCCGCGTGGGCGCCGGAAGGCTCCCCGGTTGCCGGCGACCGTCCCTGCGTCGCCGGGGTGTCCTGGACCTGGGATGGCGTCGAATTCCGGTTCCTGCATCCTCCCCCGGCGTTCCCTTACTTCGGCAACGAGGCGAGCTGCGTGCTCCGCATCGAGGCCGCGCATGGCAGCGCCGTGCTGGCCGGCGACATCGGCAAGGCGGTCGAACGCATGCTCGTGCGCCGGGATCCGCGCGCGGTGGCCGCCGACGTGGTGGTCGTGGCGCACCATGGCAGCCGGGGCTCGTCGGATCCTGCGTTCGTCGCCGCGGCGGGGGCCCGCTTCGCGCTCGTCGCGGCGGGGAGCGGCGGCCGGTTCAGCCTGCCGCACCCGGAGGTCGTGGCCCGTTGGCGGGACGCCGGCGTCGCAGTGGCCAACACCGCCGACACGGGCGCGCTGCGGCTGCGGATCGGTCCCCGCGGGACCACGGTCGAGGGCCGGCGCGCGACGCATGCCCGGGCATGGGACGCGGTCCGCGGGCGGGGCGGGGGCACCGGGGTATCCTGTCGGCCGGATCGAGGGGCCCACGGGGCCGGAGGACGTGCGTGCTGGAACTGGTGATGGCCGGCGGCTGGCCGATGATTCCGCTGCTGCTGCTGTCGGCGATCGCGCTGGCGATCATCGTCGAACGGTTCTGGTCGCTGCGCCGGCGCACCGTGCTGCCGCCCGGCCTGGGCGAGGAGGTCCGCGCCTGGGCCGCGCGCGGCAAGCTCGACCCGGGCCACATCCAGTCGCTGCGCGCGACCTCGCCGCTGGGCGCCCTGCTGGCCGCCGCGCTCGACATCCGCCACCGCCCGCGGGAACAGGTCCGCGAGCGCGTGGAGGACGTGGGCCGCCACCTCGTGCACCGGATGGAACGCTTCCTCAACACGCTCGGCACGATCGCCGCGATCGGGCCGCTGCTGGGCCTGTTCGGGACGGTGGTCGGCATGATCCAGATGTTCATGGGGATCCTCGACCACGGCGTCGGCGACGTCGGCCTGCTGGCCGGCGGCATCGGCAAGGCGCTGATCAGCACCGCGGCCGGCCTGATCGTGGCCATCCCGGCGCTGATGTTCCACCGCTACTTCCGCGGCCGCATCGGCGAGTACCTCGTGGAGATGGAGCACGAGGCGACGCTTCTGCTGGACGTGCTCGACCCGCGCGCGCCGCGCGCCCCGCAGGCCTGAGCCGGGCGGCCGCGTGCGCATCCGCGACCACCGGGTGGAGGACCAGCCGGAGATCAGCCTCGTCCCGCTGATCGACGTGATCCTGGTCATGATCATCTTCTTCGTGGCCACCACCACGTTCGACGCGCGCTCGATGCTCAAGCTCGAGCTGCCGCGTGCGACCGGCGCGCCCGTCGAACAGGCCGACGCGCCGCTGACCGTGCTGGTGAACGCCGACGGGCGCTACTTCGTGGAGGACCGCGAGGCGCTCCGCAGCGACGTGGAGACGCTCAAGCGCACCCTCGAGGAGGTCGCGGGCGACGATCGCGAGCGTGCGGTGCTACTGCGCGCCGACGCACGCACGCCGCACCAGGCCGTGGTGACGGCGCTGGATGCACTCGGCCAGCTCGGTTTCGTGCGCGTGTCGATCGGCACCGCGCCCGAGACCGTCAAGGGCCCGCCGGCGGAGGCGCGGTGAACGGGACGACCTCGCCCTGGCCCATCTACCGGCGCCTGCTCGGCCACGCCGGCCGCTACTGGCCGCTGCTTTCGCTGGCGCTGCTCGCGATGGTGGTGGAGGCCGTCGCCGGCGGCCTGTTCGTGCAACTGATGGAACCCCTGGTCAACCAGGGCTTCGTGGATCCCCAGCCGGGCGCGGCGACGCGCCTGCCGCTGATGATCGTCGGCCTGTTCCTGGTCCGTGGCGTGGCGACGTTCGTGACCGACTACGGCATGGCGCGCACCGGGCGCAGCGTGGTCCGCGACCTGCGCGAGCGGATCCTCGGCAAGTACCTGCGGCTGCCGTCGTCGCACTTCGACACCGAATCCGTGCCCGGCATGGTCAGCCGGCTGAACTTCGACACCGAGCAGGTGACCCAGGCCAGCGCGGACGCGCTGAAGATCATGGTCACCGACACGCTGGTGGTGGTCTACCTGCTGGGCGTGATGCTGGCGACCTCGGTCAAGGTGACCGTCGCGATGCTGGTGATCGCGCCGCTGATCGGCGGCATCGTCTGGTACGTGGGCGGGCGCTACCGCCGGATCAGCCGCGGCATCCAGGACGGCATGGCGCAGATGGCGCAGACGGCCGAGCAGTCGCTGGCGGCGCAGCAGGACGTCAAGGTGCACGGCGCGCAGGCGTTCGAGGGCGCGCGCTACTCGCGGATCGCCAACCGGATCCTGCGGCTGAACCTCAAGGTCGACGCGACCAAGGCGTCCGCCTCCGCCCTGGTGCAGATCCTCGCCGCCACCGCGCTCGCGGCGATCGTCTGGGTGGCCACGCGGGAGGCGCTCCAGGGCCGCCTGAACGCCGGCGAGTTCGTGACCCTGATGACCGCGATGATGGGCATCATCCCGTCGCTGCGCCGGATCACCGGCGTGCAGAGCGCGATCTCGCGCGGCGTTGCGGCCGCCGAGCGCATCTTCATGGTGCTCGACAGCGCCGAGGAACCCGACGAGGGGCGGCAGCCGATCGCGCGCGCCCGTGGCGAACTCGTGTTCGACGACGTTTCGCTGCGATACGCCGGCACCGACGCGGCGGCGCTGCACGGCATCAGCTTCACCGCGCGCCCCGGCACGGTCACCGCGATCGTGGGACGCTCGGGCAGCGGCAAGACCAGCCTGGCGCGGCTCGTGCCGCGTTTCTACGAACCGACCGCCGGCAGGATCACGCTCGACGGGGTGCCGCTGCGCGAGTACCGCCTCGACGACCTGCGCCGCCAGATCGCGCTCGTCGGTCAGCGGGTGATGCTGTTCGACGACACGGTGGCCGCGAACATCGCGTACGCGGAAGGCGGCGACGCGGACCGGGATGCGATCCGGCGCGCGGCCCAGGCCGCGAATGCATGGGAGTTCATCGAGCGCCTGCCGGCGGGCCTGGACAGCCCGGTGGGCGAGAACGGCGCGCTGCTGTCGGGTGGCCAGCGCCAGCGACTGGCGATTGCCCGCGCGATCCTGCGCGACGCGCCGATCCTGATCCTCGACGAGGCGACCGCGGCGCTGGACACCGAGTCCGAGCGCCTGGTGCAGGACGCGCTCGACCACCTGATGCCCGACCGCACGACGCTGGTCGTCGCGCACCGGCTTTCGACCATCGAACACGCCGACCAGGTGCTCGTGCTCGACGAGGGCCGGCTGGTGGAGCAGGGCACCCACGCCGAACTGCTGGCGCACGGGGGGCTCTACAGCCGCCTGCACCAGATGCAGTTCCGCGAGGGCTGAGGCGTGCCGCGCCGATTCGATCCGCCCGCGTACTGGTACGGGGACGCGCCGGTGCCCGCGTGGGCCCGCGCGGTCGAAGCGCTGTACGGCGCGATCGCGAGCCTGCGCCGCCGGGCGTACCTCTCGGGCTGGCGACGCATGCAGCGCGTGCCGGCGCCCGTGGTGGTGGTCGGCAACCTCGTGGCCGGCGGTTCGGGAAAGACGCCCCTGGTCGTCGCGCTGGCAAGGCGCCTGGCCCAGGCCGGATGGCGGCCGGGGATCGCGAGCCGCGGCTACGGACGGCGCGACGCGTCCCGCGGTGCCTGGGTGACGGAGGGAACCGGGGTCGAGACCGGCGGCGACGAGCCGGTCATGCTCGCGCGGCTCGCCGGCGTCCCGGTGCGCGTGGATGCCGACCGGGTCGCCGCCGCGCGCGCGCTCGTCGACGCCGGCTGCGACGTCGTGGTCTGCGACGACGGCCTCCAGCACTACCGGCTCGCGCGCGACGTCGAGATCGAAGTGGTCGACGGCGCGCGCCGTTACGGCAACGGACGGCTCCTGCCGGCCGGCCCGCTGCGCGAACCCGCCTCCCGCGCGGAAGCGTGCGACTTCCGCGTCGTGAATCTTGGCGGGGGCGCAGGGGGAGGCATCGTTGCCGGGTTCGGACGCTGGCCGATGCACCTGCGGCACGGCGAGGCGCGTCCGCTGCGCGGCGGACGGTCGCGCCCGCTCTCCGCCTTCTCCGGCCAGCGCGTCCACGCCATCGCGGGCATCGGGCATCCGGAACGCTTCTTCGACATGCTGCGGGCCGCCGGCATCGCGGTCGTGCCGCATGCGTTCCCGGACCACCATGCCTTCGCGCCGTGCGACTTCGAGTTCGGCAGCCGGTTGCCGGTGCTGATGACGGAAAAGGACGCGGTGAAGTGCGCGGATCTCGCGGGGCCGGACGCCTGGGTGGTGCCGGTGGACGCCGAGCTGCCCGAGGCGTTCTGGGTCGCGTTGCTCGAGCGGATCGCGCGCGCGCGTCCCGTGCCCGCCTGAGCCGCTTGCGCCCGGATCGCGCGCGGCTACCCTGATCCCTTCCGCAGGAGGCCGCCGGCATGTCGATCCCGCCCGACTTCATCGTCGCCATCCCGGCGCGCCACGGCGCAAGCCGGTTGCCGGGCAAGCCCCTGCGCTTGCTGGCGGGGGAACCGCTCGTCCTGCACGTCGCGCGCCGCGCCCTCTCGGCGGGCGCGCGCGCGGTGTGGGTCGCGACCGACGACGCGCGCATCGCCGAGGTGCTCGATGGCACCGGCGTCCATGTCGCGATGACCGCCGACGGCCATGCGTCCGGCAGCGACCGCCTGGCCGAATGCGCCGCGATCGCGGGCTGGGAGGACGACACGATCGTGGTCAACCTCCAGGGCGACGAGCCGTTCGCACCGGCCTCGGGCATCCGCGCGGTGGCGTCGACGCTCGCCGGCAGTGGCGCGTCGATGGCGACGCTCGCCACGCCCGTCGAGGACGCGGCGATGCTGTTCGATCCGAACACCGTCAAGGTCGTGCGCGACGACGCCGGGTTCGCGCTCTATTTCAGTCGCGCACCCATCCCCTGGCATCGCGACGGCTTCGCGACCGAGCCCACGCGGCTCCCGTCGGGCGACGCCGGCGCGTGGCTGCGGCACATCGGCATCTACGCGTACCGGGCGGGTTTCCTCCGCCGGTTCGCGACGATGCCGCCCGGGCGCCTCGAGCGCATCGAATCGCTCGAACAGTTGCGCGCCCTCGAGGCGGGCGTGCGCATCGCCGTCGGCCTGGCGCCGGAAGCGTTCCCGCCCGGCGTGGACACGGCCGACGACCTCGCGCGCGCCGAGGCCCGGCTCGCAGGGTCGGCGTGATGCGCCTTCTGGTGGTCTGCCTGGGCAACATCTGCCGATCGCCCATGGCCGAGGGCGCGTTGCGGTCGCGGCTCGCGTCCGCGGGGCTGGCGGGGCGCGTCGAGGTGGACTCCGCCGGCACCGGTGACTGGCACGTCGGCGCGCCGCCGGACCCGCGCGCGATCGCCTGCGCGCGGCGACACGGCGTGGACATCTCGATGCAGCGCGCGCGGCAGATCGTGCGCGCCGACTACGACGCCCATGCCTGGCTGCTTTGCGCCGACGCGAGCGTCCTGCGCGAGGTGGCGCGGCGTGCGCCCGCCGACGCCCGCGGGCGCGCGGTGCGGATGCTGGACTGGGCCTGGCCGGGCGGCGGGCCGTCCGACCTGCCGGGCGATCCGTGCCGGCTCGATCTCGCCGATCCCTACACCGGTGGCGTCGACGACTTCGAAGGGGTCTGGCGACGGATCGACGCGGCGGCCGCGGAGATCGCGCGCCGGCTGGCGTCGACGCCGCTGGAGGGCGGCGCATAATGCGCTCGGCACCACTGGCCAGTCAGGAGGCGCCGTGAGCGCAGCGATCGCACCCGCGATTCCCGCCCGGCTCGAGTGGCTCAACGCGACCGGGACGGGGTCCGCCATCCCGCGTCCCGGCGGGCTGACGCTGCTCGCGTTCGTGAACCTCGGGTCCGCATGGTCCGAGCGGCAGCTGCGCCGGCTCGAAGCCCTCGCGCGCCGTTACGCCACGCGCGCGCAGGCGTTCGCCATCCACGTGCCGCGCTTCGACCACGAGCGCGACCCGCGGCGCATGCGCCGCCAACTGGAGCGGCAGGGCATCACGTTGCCCGTGGTGCACGATCCCGACTGGGTCGCCTGGCAGCAGTACGGCATCGAGGCCTGGCCGACGGTCGTGCTGGTGGACGGCGCCGGTCGCATCGCGCTGCGCCAGTGCGGCGATGTCGCGCTCGATGCGTTCGAACGGGCGCTCGATGCCCACGCGGACGCGTTGCCCGTGCCCGACTTCGTGGACGAGGCGCCGGCGCGGCGCAGCGCGGACCCCGCGTTGCCGCTGCGTTTCCCCGTCGGCCTCGCGGTGACGAACGAGTACCTCTACCTTGCCGACAGTGGCCACCACCGCGTGCTGGAGTGCTCCCACGGCGGCAGGATCCTGCGTGTGTTCGGCACCGGGTCGGCCGACCACATCGACGGCGCGGGCGAGGATGCCGCGTTCCGCCGGCCGCACGGCCTCTGCCTGGACCGCGAAGCGCTGTACGTGGCCGACGCCGGCAACCACGCGGTGCGCCGCATCGACCTGCGCAGCGGCGAAGTCACCACCCTCCATGGGGCAGGACAGGCGGGCGCGACCGCCGGCGGGCATGTCGAAGCCGCGCCGGTGCCGCGCCTGGACACGCCGCGTGGCGTCGTGATGGGACGCGACCACCTGTATGTCGCGCAGGCGGGCGCCAATGCGGTCTGGGCATACGACCTGCGCGACGGCAGGCTCGAACGCGTCGCGGGCGACGGTTCGCTCGCCGTGCGGGACGGCAAGGGGATGGACGCCGCATTCGCCCAGCCGGTGGACCTCGCGATCGTCGGCCAAGTGCTTTACGTCTGCGACTCGGCGGGGTCGGCCATCCGCTCGCTGCGGACCGGCGACGGCCGCGTCCAGACGCTCGTCGGCACCGGCCCCTGGGACTCGGGCGGCGCGGACGGTGCGCGCGCCGAGGCGCGGCTGCAGGCCCCGCAGGCCATCGCGCTGGATGCCTCGGCGCCGTTGCTCTGGATCGCCGACACCGGCAACGACCGGCTGCGCAGCCTGCGCCTGGGGGGCGGCGAGCTCTCGACCCATGTGCTCCCCCGCCCGCTGCACGGTCCCGCGGGCCTGGCCGTGGGCGCCGGCGCGGTCTGGATCGCCGACACCGAAGCGCATGCCGTGCTGCGGATGGACCCCGACACCGGGGCCCTGCACCACGTGCCGGTCGGCGAATGACGCACGGACCGGCGCAACCGTCCGGCGCCTTCGACGGCAAGGCCTTCGTCCGCGGACTGCCGACCGCGCCGGGCGTCTACCGGATGCTCGGCGCGGACGGCGGCGTGCTCTACGTCGGCAAGGCCGGTGCGCTGAGGAAGCGCGTGGCGAGCTACTTCAACGCGGGGCCGAAGTCGCCGCGCATCGCCGCGATGCTCGCGCAGGTCGCCCGCATGGAGGTCACGGTCACCCGGACCGAGTCCGAGGCGCTGCTGCTGGAGAACCAGCTGATCAAGGCGCACCGGCCGCGCTACAACGTGCTGCTGCGCGACGACAAGAGCTACCCGTACATCCTTCTGACGGACGAAGCCTGGCCGCGGCTCGCGTTCCACCGCGGCGCGCTGTCCGGCCCGGGCCGGCTGTTCGGCCCGTACCCCAGCGCCTGGGCCGTTCGCGAGACGCTGAACCTGATGCACAAGCTGTTTCGCCTGCGGTCCTGCGAGGACAGCGTGTTCCGCAACCGGTCGCGCCCGTGCCTGCAGTACCAGATCGGCCGTTGCAGCGCGCCGTGCGTCGGCCTGGTGCGCGCACGCGACTACGCGCACGACACGCGCCGCGCGGTGCTGTTCCTGGAAGGACGCAGCGACGAGCTGCTGGACGAGGTCGTGGCCGAGATGGAGCAGGCCAGCAAGCGCCTGGATTTCGAGGAGGCCGCGCGGCTGCGCGACCTGCTGGCGACGCTCCGCAAGCTGCAGTCGCGCCAGTTCGTCGACGGGCGGGCCGCGGACCTGGACGTGCTCGCGTTGGCCACGGACGCGGGCACGGCCTGCGTGACCCTGCTGGCGTTCCGCGACGGCCGGAACCTGGGCACGCGCAGCTTCTTCCCGAAGACCAACGGGGCGGAGCCGGAAGAGGTCCTGTCGGCGTTCGTCTCCCAGTACTACGGCAGCCAGCCGCCGCCGCCGGAGGTGGTGCTCGACCGCGACATCCCGGACCGTGCGCTGCTGGAACATGCGCTCGCAGAGACGGCGGGCCGGCGGGTGGTGGTGAAGGCCAGCGTCCGGGGCGCGCGCGCCGGCTACCTCGACATCGCGCGGCGCAACGCGATCCAGGCGCTGGCGTCGGAACAGTCCAGCCAGGCGAGCCAGCAGGCCCGGGTGGCCGCGCTGCAGGCCCTGCTCGGGCTCGACGAACCGCCGGCGCGCATCGAGTGCTTCGACATCAGCCACACGATGGGCGAGGCCACGGTCGCCTCGTGCGTGGTGTTCGACGCGTCCGGGCCGGTGCGCGCCCAGTACCGCCGGTTCAACGTCACGGGCATCGAGCCGGGCGACGACTACGCGGCGATGCACCAGGTCCTCGGGCGGCGGTTCCGTCGCGCGGTGGAGGAGGACGGCGTGCTGCCGGACGTGCTGCTGATCGACGGCGGGGCGGGGCAGGTGGCGCAGGCGCGGAGCGTGCTGGCCGAACTCGGCGTGGCGGGCCTGGCGCTGGTCGGCGTGTCGAAGGGCGTCGAACGGCGCGCCGGCGACGAGACCCTGCTGCTCGACGACGGACGGGAGGTCCGTCCCGGCGCCGCGTCGCCCGCGCTGCAGTTCATCCAGCAGGTGCGCGACGAGGCCCACCGGTTCGCCATCACCGGCCACCGGGGCAAGCGGCAGAAGGCGCGGACGTCGAGCCGGCTGGAGGACATCCCGGGGATCGGTCCCCGGCGGCGGGCCAGCCTGCTTCGCCATTTCGGCGGGCTCGCGGGGCTGAAGGCCGCGGGCGTGGAGGACCTCGCGCGGGTCGAGGGCATCAATGCCGCACTTGCCGGCCGCATCTATGCGACCCTTCACGGGTTGCCTGCGCCCGCATCCGATCCAGACGCATGAAGCCCACCATCCCCAACATGCTCACCCTGATGCGGATCGTGTTGATCCCGGTCCTGGTGCTGGTGTTCTACCTGCCGTTCAAGTGGACGAACTTCGCCGCGGCGTTCGTCTTCGCGCTGGCGGCGGTGACCGACTGGCTGGATGGCTGGATCGCGCGGCGCTTCGACCAGTACTCGGCGTTCGGCGCGTTCCTGGACCCGGTGGCCGACAAGCTCATGGTGGCCACCGCGCTGTTCCTGATCGTGCAGGCCCACCCGACGCCGTGGATGGCGTTGTGGGCGGCGGTCATCGTCGGCCGCGAGATCGCGGTGTCCGCGCTGCGGGAGTGGATGGCGGAACTCGGGCAGCGCGCCCGCGTGTCGGTCGCCAACATCGGCAAGATCAAGACCGTGGTCCAGATGGTCGCGCTGGTCTGCCTGCTGTACGCGTTGCGGCCGGACCGGCCCGTGTACGTCGATCCGTGGATGGGGCGGACGGTGTTCGTGGTCGGCGACTGGCTGCTCGCGGCGGCCGCGCTGCTCACGCTCTGGTCCGGATTCGAATACCTGCGCGCGGCCTGGCCCGCGCTGCGCGCCCAGGAGCATGCCCGCAACGGCGTCGCAACCGGCCCGGAGACCCGCGGCGGGAGTTGACAGGGCGGCGGCGGCCAGTAGAATTCCGCTTCCTCCGCGGGAATAGCTCAGTTGGTAGAGCACGACCTTGCCAAGGTCGGGGTCGCGAGTTCGAGTCTCGTTTCCCGCTCCAGGTTTCGGCAAAGCCCCGGTTCGCCGGGGCTTTGTTCTTCCGGCCCACCGCAGGATCATCCGGTGTCCGGACCGGTCACCGGCCAGGTGGCAGAGTGGTTATGCAGCGGCCTGCAAAGCCGCGTACGCCGGTTCAATTCCGACCCTGGCCTCCAGTTCATGATCGCGACTTGCGACCCGCGCCCATGGCGCGGGTTTCTTTTTGCGCGTCGCTCCCCGCGGATTCCCGGCGTGGCCGCGATGCGGCACCATGTCGCGGCCGGCCCGGGTGGCGAAACCGGTAGACGCAGCGGACTTAAAATCCGCCGGCCGCGAGGCCATGCGGGTTCGAGTCCCGCCCCGGGCACCAGGCCGCGCCTTCGCCGGCATCCGACGTCGCATCGATTAAGGTTGCGCTGATGTCGCGCCATGCCGCCTACGCCGCCGCCCTGGTCGCCCTGGCCGCCTTCCTGGTCCTTTGGGCCTGGGGCAGCGCGCACTGGGCCTGGGGCGTGGCGGTTGCCGGCGCGCTCGTCCTGGTGGGGACCATCGACCTGCTGCAACGGCGCAGCACGCTCCGGCGCAACTATCCGATCCTCGCGCATTTCCGCTACGGGCTGGAGTCGATCGGCCCGGAAATGCGCCAGTACTTCATCGAGGCGGACACGGCCGAGGTGCCGTTCTCGCGCCAGCAGCGCGCGCTGGTCTACCAGCGGTCGAAATCGGTCAACGACACCCGGCCGTTCGGCACGCTGCACGACGTGTACGCGACCGACTACGAGTGGATCAACCACTCGATCACGCCCAGCGCGATCGATTCGACCGACTTCCGCGTGCTCGTCGGCGGCGAGCGCGCGAGCCCCTATTCGGCGAGCGTGTTCAACATCTCCGCGATGAGCTTCGGTTCCCTGTCGGAGAACGCGATCCGGGCGCTGAACCGGGGCGCGAAGCTGGGCGGCTTCTACCACGACACGGGGGAGGGCTCGATCTCCGCCTACCACCGCGCGCACGGCGGCGACCTGGTGTGGGAGATCGGTTCGGGCTACTTCGGATGCCGGGACGCCGAGGGCCGTTTCGATCCGGAGCGCTTCGCGGCGAACGCCGCCGACGCGCAGGTCCGGATGATCGAGATCAAGCTCTCGCAGGGCGCCAAGCCCGGCCACGGTGGCCTGCTGCCCGCCGCCAAGGTCAGCGCGGAGATCGCCGCCGCGCGCGGCGTGCCGATGGGCGTGGACTGCGTGTCGCCCCCGCAGCACAGCGCGTTCGAGACGCCCATCGGGCTGCTGGAGTTCCTGCAGGGGATCCGCCGACTGGCGGGCGACAAGCCGACCGGCTTCAAGCTGGCCATCGGGCACCCATGGGAATGGTTCGGCATCGCGAAGGCCATGCGCGAGACGGGGACGCTCCCGGACTTCATCGTGGTCGACGGCGCCGAGGGCGGGACCGGCGCGGCGCCGGTGGAATTCATCGAGCACGTGGGCGTGCCGATGCACGAGGCGCTGATGCTGGTGCACAACACCCTGGTCGGACTCGGACTGCGCGACCGGATCCGATTGGCGGCCGCGGGGAAGATCGTCAGTGCGTTCGACATCGCGCGGACCATGGCGATGGGCGCGGACTGGTGCAACGCGGCCCGGGGGTTCATGTTCGCCCTGGGCTGCATCCAGGCGCGCGCCTGCCATACGGACCATTGTCCGACCGGCATCACCACCCAGGATCCGGCGCGGTTCCGCAACCTGGACGTCACCGACAAGGGCGCCAGGGTGCATGCGTTCCACCGCAACACCCTGCACGCGCTGAAGGAACTGCTGTGCGCGGCGGGCCTGGACCACCCGTCCCAGCTGGGCCCGGAGCACATCCTGCGCCGGGTCGCGCCGACCGAGATCCGCTCGCTCGCGGCGCAGTACTGGTTCCTCGAGCCGGGCGAGCTGCTCGAGGGCGTGCCGCGTCACGCCGTGTTCCAGGATTTCTGGGCGGATTCGCGCAGCGACTCGTTCGCGCCGCCCCCGCGCGTGGTCGCACTGCGCGGGACGCGCTAGCCGGCGTCGTTTCCGAGCAGTTCGAGGATCCGCTCCGGCGGGCGCCCGATGACGGCGCGCTCGCCGACCACCAGGATCGGGCGTTCGAGGAGGGACGGATCGGCCGCGATCGCGTCGAGGATCGCGTCGTCGCCGACGCCGTCGCGGTCCAGGCCATGGGCGGCGAAGGCGGGCTCGCCTTTCCGGACCATGGCGCGCGCGCCGCCTTCGATCCGTTGCGCCAGCCACCCGAGGGTTTCGCGCGAGGGCGGCGTATCGAGGTAGCGCACCTCCTCGAATCCGACGTTCCGTGACGCCAGCAGGTGCAGCGCCTCGCGGGACTTCGAGCAGCGCGGGTTGTGGAAAAGGCGGGGAGACGGGTCCATGGGTGTTCCTGTAAGCGACAAGAATGACGATTAAAAGCGTATCAGGCGCATAAATCGCCATATATGGCGATTTGATGTGGTGGAGCGTTCGGCGTATAACTCGCCATCAGTGGCGAGTCCTGCTCTCGCGTGCGATGAGGACGTCGACGATGAAGATCGGGCACGGGATGGATGACGCGGCCATTCTGGCCGAACTCGGGGCGCGGCTGGCCGGCCTGCGCCTGGCGTGCGACCGCACCCAGGCCGATGTCGCGGCCGAGGCGGGGATTTCGAAGCGGACGCTCGAGCGCCTGGAAGGCGGCGCATCGACGCAGACGGTGAACCTCGTGCGCGTGCTCAGGGCGCTGGACGCCCTGGGCGGCCTGGAAACGGCGCTGCCGCCTGCCGGACCGGGTCCGATGCAACTGCTGCGGGGCGGGGGCCGGCCCCGCCGGCGTGCTTCGGGCGACGCATCCGCCGGCAGCGGGCGCGCGCCTTGGCGTTGGGACGCGGGGCAGTGAGCACCGTCGCCGAGGTCCGCCTCTGGGGCCGGACGATCGGCGCGGTCGCGCTGGACGAAGGCGACGATTGCGCGCGGTTCCAGTACGACCCGGACTTCGCCAGGAGCGGGATCGAGGTCGCGCCGCTGGCGATGCCGCTCTCCGGGCGCGTCTACGCCTTCCCGGAACTGGCCAGGGAAAGCTTCCACGGGCTGCCCGGCCTGCTCGCGGATGCGCTGCCCGACAGCTTCGGCAACACGCTGATCGATGCCTGGCTGGCGACGCAGGGTCGCCAGCCCGGGAGTTTCGATGCGGTGGAGCGGCTGTGCTACGTCGGCGCCCGCGGGATGGGGGCGCTGGAGTTCCGGCCGTCGACGGGCCCGCGCGCCACGCGCGCGGCGGAGGTCCACGTCGACGCCCTCGTCGCGCTGGCATCGGACGTGCTGTCCCACCGGCGCGACCTGCAGGCCTCGTTCGCCGACGATCCCGCGAAGGCCGAGGCGCTTCGCGGGATCCTGCGGGTCGGCACCTCGGCGGCCGGTGCGCGCGCCAAGGCCCTGGTGGCGTGGAACGAAACCACCGGCGAGGTCCGGTCCGGGCAGGCCGACGCGTCGCCCGGCTTCTCGCACTGGCTGCTCAAGCTCGACGGGGTGGTGGGCAATCGCGACCGGGAACTCGACGATCCGCAGGGCTTCGGCGCGATCGAATATGCGTACCACCTGATGGCGCTGGAGGCCGGCATCGCGATGACCCGGTGCCGGTTGCTGGAGGAAGGCGGCCGGCGCCACTTCATGACGCGGCGCTTCGACCGGCTCGAAGGCGGCGGCAAGCTGCACATGGCCTCGCTCGGCGGTCTGGCCCACTTCGACTACAACCGGGCCGGCGCGCACGGCTACGAACAGGCCTTGCAGGTCGTGCGCCGGCTCGGGTTGCCGGCCGGCGACGTCGAGGCGCTGTTCCGGCGGATGTGCTTCAACATCGTCGCGCGCAACCAGGACGACCACGTCAAGAACATCGCCTTCCTGATGGACCGCGCCGGCCGCTGGTCCCTGGCCCCGGCCTTCGACCTCAGCTACGCGCACAACCCCGCGGGGGCGTGGACGTCGCGGCACCAGATGTCGCTCAACGGCAAGCGCGACGGCTTCGACATCGGGGACTTCCGCGCCTGCGCCAGGTCGGCGTCGATGAAGCGCGGACGCGCGGAGGCCATCCTGGACCAGGTCACGCGGGCGGTCTCGAAATGGCGGCAGTTCGCCGATGCGGCAGCCGTCCCCGGGGGCGTGAGCGCGGCGATCGGCGCGACCCACCGGCTCGGCATCCTGCCCGCGAACTGACGCCCGCCGGCTTCCACCCGCGCGGCATTCCGCTATACTGCGCGCCCGACTCGTCCCGGGCACGCCGCGCAACGCGGTGGCGCCGGCGATCCGGGCGGTTAGCTCAGCGGTAGAGCATTGCCTTCACACGGCAAGGGTCGCAGGTTCGATCCCTGCACCGCCCACCAGTCAATGCAACGGGCCGGCACCTGCCGGCCCGTTGTCTGTCGAGTCCCGGCACGCCGGGCGCCGGGGGTTCCATGACGGGGAACCAGTCCAACGCGCGATACGCCGCGGCAAGCGCCGCGCTCGAGCGGGGCGACCTGCAGCGGGCGATGGCCATCCTGCGCGAACTCCTGCATGCCGAACCGGGGCACGTCGCGGCCTGGAACCTCGCGGGCGTCGTCCACGAGAAGGGCGGCGATCCCGATGCCGCGATCACCTGTTACCGCTACGCCGTCGAACGGGGTGCGGGCGCCGGCGTGCTTGCGAACCTCGCCGGTGCGCAGCAGAAGGCCGGCCGGCCCGCCGCCGCGGAGGCGGCGCTCGACGAGGCGCTGCGCCGCGAACCCGGGCTGGCGATCGCCTGGCAGAAGCGCGCGGGCCTGCGCGAAGGGCAAGGCCGGCTGCCGGAGGCGCTGGACGACTACCGCCGCGCGCATGCGCTCGACCCGCGGGACACCAAGAGCCTCGGGAACGCATACGTCCTCCGGCGCTATCTCGCCGATTGGGATCCGGGTGCGGTTCCCTCGACCGACACGCTCCTCGCCGCGTTCGCGGACCGGGACCGGGTCGACTTCGCGCCCTTCATCCTCCTGTCGCTGCCCGGGGTGCCGTCCGCGCGCATCCGCGATGCGGGCGTGCGTTTCGCCCGTTCGCAATGGGGGGCGACCCTGTCGGCCGACCCGCTGGTGTCCCGCGCCCATCCGCTGCGCGCGGGACGCATGCGCATCGGCTACGTGTCGTCCGACTTCCGCCACCATGCGGTGTCGTTCCTGGTGCTGGACGTGATCGCGGCGCACGACCGGGACGCGGTCGAAGTGGTGCTGTACGGCCACGGGCCGCCGGTACGGGACGCATGGCGCGATGCCGCCGTCGCGGCAGCGGACCGGTTCGTCGACATCGGGGCACTGTCCGACCGGGCCGCCGCGGAGGCGATCGCCGCTGACGGGATCGACGTGCTGGTGGACCTCAACGGGTACACCCAGCATGGCCGGCCGGGGATCCTCGCCTGGCGCCCCGCGCCGGTGATCGCGAGTTGGATCGGCTACGTGGGGTCGCTCGGCGAGCCCCGGCTGGCGGACTACGTGATCGCGGATCCCGTCGTGGCGCCGCCCGGCACCGACGCGGATTTCAGCGAGTCGATCGCCCGGATGCCCCGGTGCTTCCAGCCGAACGCGGGGCTCGAGGCCCTGGATCCGCCGCCGGCACGCGCGGATGCCGGCTTGCCGCCGGATGCCGTGGTCTTTTGCAGCTTCAACGAGGTCTACAAACTGCACCCCGACCTCTGGGACGACTGGTGCGCGATCCTCCGCGAGGTGCCGGGGGGCGTGCTGTGGCTGGCGACGCCCCGCCATGAGGCGGCGATCGCCAACCTCCGGACCGAAACCGCCCGTCGGGGCGTCGATCCTGCGAGGCTGCGTTTCGCCCCCAGGCTGGATCGCCGGGCGCACCTCGCGCGGCTCCAGCTGGCCGACATCGCCCTGGACACGTGGCCCTACAACGCGGGCACCAACGCGAGCGACGCCCTGCGCGCAGGCGTGCCGCTGCTCACCTTTCCCGGCGAGGCGTTCGTCGGCAGGATGGCCGCCAGCCTGTTGTCGGCGACGGGGTTGCGCGAGTGCATCGCCGCGGACCGGGACGCGCTGGTCGGCATGGCGGTCGCGCTGGGGAACGACGCAGGTGCGCGACGCGCGTTGCGCGAGCGGGTCCGGGCGCATGTCGAGGACGCGGCCGTGTTCCGGCCCGAGGTCACCGCCCGCGACCTCGAGTCACTGCTGCGGGAGATGCGCCAGGCCGCGATCGAGGGCCGGACGGGCCCGCTGGGCGCGCGCGTGGCCGGTCAGTAGACGGCGCACTGCCGGAAGCGCACCGGCGCGGTACTGCCCTCCGGCGGCTGCAACTGGAGCCGCGAGGTCCGCAGGTCCGGGTACTGCTCGACCACGGTGCAGATCGATTCGACCTGGTCCCCCGCGCCCGGCATGAGCACCACGAGCAGGGTGGAGCGCGTCGGCCACGACGCCGTCTCGACGCCCGGCAGGGCGGCGACCACGCGGGCGATCTCGGCGCGTTCCGCGTCCTGGCGAGCGGCCGAATCCGCCGTCGATTCTTCCACGGCCTGTCCCGGCGGCGTCGCGGGCGCGGCGGTGCGCGGCGCCGTGGCGGGGGGCGGGCGGTTGCCGGCGCGCGCGCCAGCGGGGGCGGGAGGCGTGCGGACCACGGGTGCAGGTGGTTCCGGTGCCGGTTCGGGGCTGCCGCCCGTGAGGAATGCCGTGGCGACGCCGACCACGAGTGCGCCCAGGCCCGCGATGACGATGCGACGCCGGGCCTGCGCATCGGCCTGGAGCTGCAGCGATTCGCGCAGCGAGTCGGGCAGGAACCCG
The DNA here is from genome assembly GCF_054776035.1 of Luteimonas pelagia. Lineage (NCBI taxonomy): Bacteria > Pseudomonadati > Pseudomonadota > Gammaproteobacteria > Lysobacterales > Lysobacteraceae > Luteimonas > Luteimonas pelagia. Next base: position 676,915 of record NZ_BAAHCG010000002.1, read on the forward strand.
CGCAGTTCGTCCCACAGGACGGTCCCGCCGAGCACTTCGACGCGGGCCCGCTCGGCCGCCGCGCGCGCACCCGCCTCGACGTGCCCCGTCGTGACGAGCACGCCACCCGTCGCGTCGTTGAAGCGCATCGCCGAGACCAGTTCGGCGACCGCCGGTGCGTCGATGCGGTAGTTGGAGCCATGCTTGCAGGACAGCAGCGATTTCGATCCGCCGGGCCGCTGGAGGATGAAGTCGGACTGCTGGCCGCGCTCGAGCGATTCGGCATCCGTGTCGATCTCGAAACCACGGTGGCGCATGGCATCGAGGACGAAGTGGGAGAACTCGCGCCACCGCATTCCCGCGAGTGCGGCGAGCCCGGCGGCGGCCTCGTCGCGCCGGCGGCCGACGGTCCAGAGCCAGGCGCCCGCGCCGACGCCGACCGCGAGCGCGACGACCAGTCCGAGCATCCATCCGTACGCCATCGTTCCTTCCTGTGTGTCCCCGGTTCCGGTTCCGGGACCGGAGGCGCGATCTTACGGCAGCGGCGTGACGGAAGCGGTCAAACGAACCGCTCCGAAAGCGCACGGCGGATCTCCGCCTCGATGGGCCCCTTCATGGCCGACAGCAGCATCCCGAGCTTCGCGTGCACGCGAAGCTGCCCCGGCCCCAGGGCGATCCGTCCGTCCACGCCGCTGCGGTTGAAGCGCATGACTTCGCCGTCCCAGTGCCAGTCCAGGCCGAACTTCTCCGCGAGCCGCCGGGCGAACGCCTCGACCTCCATCCGGGCCTGCGCGTCGGGAAGGGCATGGGCGTGCTGGATGTCGATCGAAGCCATGGCGTGTCCGTCCCAGGGGTGCCTGATTGTGCGCGCCGCGGACGCCGCTTCCAAGTTGCCGCCGCGTGCTAGATTCGCGCGGCGTGGAACAGATCAGAATCCGCACCGCAGGCGAGGAACCGGACGACCGCGTGCTCGGGCACGGCAGCCATGAACTGCCGGGCCGGCACGGCGGCGTGCGCCTGTGCCTGGACCGTCGGGGCGCCTGGCTGCAGGTGGACCCCGATGCGTCCGGCGTGCTGGTGAACGGACGCCCCGTCCGGCGCATGGCGATGCTGCGCATCGGCGACACGCTCTGGCTGGATGGGCGCGAGGTGCACCTGCTTGCCGCGAACGCACCCGGCGACGAGGGAAGCGGGTCGGGCACGCCAGCCCCGCGCCTGGTCCTGCGCGGCGTGGGCGGGCATTACCACGGACGGTGCATCACGCTCGACCGTCCCAGGACGGTCGGTCGCCGGTCCGACTGCGACATCCGGGTGGACGACCCCGCGTTCCCCGAGCGGCACGCCAGGCTCGAGGCGGACGGCCACGGGGTGGTCCTGGAACCCCTGGGCGGGGACGAGCACAGCCTGGTCAACGGTGAGCGCGTGGGGCACGCGCGGCTGCGGGCAGGCGACCAGGTCGTCTTCGACGGGCACCATCGCTTCGTGCTCGAGTCGCCGGGACGGCCGCGCCCGGCCCGCGACCTTCCACCCGACGAAGCGGAAGCGGAAGCGCCGCTGCCCCTCGCGCGTCGCGGCGCCGCCGCCGGCGGATTGCGGCGGCTGCCGTGGTTGCTCGGGGCGGCGCTCGTCCTCGCCGGCCTGCTCAGCCTGCTGCTGTTGTCCGGCGGGCCGTGAGAGGGGCGACGCGCTTCCACGCGCGCCAGCCGAGCAGGACGGCCAGGATCCCCGCGTAGAGCAGCGGCTCGCGCACGTCCGTCTTGACCACCCACCAGAAGTGCAGCACCGCGAGGGCGGCGATCGCGTAGACCAGCCGGTGCAGCCGCGCCCAGTTGCGGCCGAGCCGCCGGATCCACCCTGTCGTCGACGTCAGCGCGAGCGGCACCAGCAGCAGCCAGGCGGCGAACCCGACGGTGATGTACGGCCGTTCGGCGATCTCCTCGAACACCAGCGACCAGTAGCCGCGCAGGTCGAGCGCGAGGTACGCGGTGAAGTGCAGCGTCGCGTACGCGAAGGCATACAGCCCGAGCATGCGGCGGAACCGGACCAGCACGGGCTGGCCCGTCAGCTGGCGCAGCGGCGTGATCGCCAGGGTCGCCAGCAGCAGGCGCAGGGCCCACAGTCCCAGCCGATGCTCGATCTCCGCCACGGGGTCGGCGCCGAGCGCGTCGCTGCCCGTGCGCCACACGTCGACGAACTGCCAGGCCAGGATCGCGAGCGGCGTGAGCGCCAGCAGGTGGACGAGGGCCTTGGCCGCGACCAGGCTTCCGGACGCGCGCCGGCTCAGAACCACCTCCGCAGGTTCATGCCCTGGTAGAGATGGGCGACCTGGATCGCGTAGCCGTTGAACAGCCGGGTCTCGATGCGGTTCGCGAACAGCCGGCTGGCCGTGCCGGAGATGCGGCGCTCGGTCTTCTGGCTCCACCGGGGATGGTCGACGAGCGGGTTCACGTTGGAGAAGAACCCGTATTCGCGCGGCTGCGCCATGTTCCAGCTGGTCGGCGGCATGCGCTCGACGAAGTCGATCGCCACGATCGACTTGATGCTCTTGAAGCCGTATTTCCACGGCACGACAAGCCGGAGCGGCGCGCCGTTCTGCTGCGGCAGCGGCTTGCCGTACAGGCCGGTGGCCAGGAACGCGAGCGGGTGCATCGCCTCGTCGATGCGCAGGCCCTCCCGGTAGGGCCAGTCGAGCGCGGGATAGCGGATGCCGGGCATCTGCTTCGCGTCGGCCAGGGTGGTGAACGCGACGAACTTCGCGGCGGACGTCGGCCGGAAGCGCGCCAGCACCCCGGCCAATGGCACGCCGAGCCACGGGATGACCATCGACCAGCCTTCCACGCAACGCAGCCGGTACGTCCGCTCCTCGTTGGCGCCGCCCTTGAGCAACTGCTCGAGTGACACCGTGCCGGGACGTTCGCAGGCGCCGCCGACCTTCACCGACCAGGGGTCGGTCACCAGCGTGCGCGGCGCCTCCGAGGGATCCTCCTTGCCGGTCCCGAACTCGTAGAAGTTGTTGTAGCTGGTGACGTCGCGCTCGCTGGTCAGCGTCTCGTCGGTATCGAACCCGGTGCGCGCGACGGCCCGCGGGATCGCCGCGCGGGCGGGGGGCGGCGGCTCCTGCGCGCCGGCGCAGCCGGCGACGGAGAGCACCGGCGCGGCCGCCATCGCCCCGAGCAGCCGCCGCCGGTCGCGGTACACCGCCGCGTCGGTGATGGCGGAGGCGGGGATCCGCAGGGCATCTCGGAGTTCACGCAGGGACATGTCGGCCTCTCGGGCTGCAGCGCTGTCCGTGGTACGGGGTGCCCCGGCGCGCGGATGCGCCGCCGTTCGGCGGCGGTCGGGCGGGGCGCCTGCGGCATACTAGCCAACGGTGCGTTACGCCCGCGCCAACCCTTCCCGAATTCGCCGGAGCGCCGGATGTCGCGAGCCTTCAATTTCAGCGCCGGTCCCGCCGCGCTGCCCGAGCCGGTCCTGCGCCAGGCAGCGGACGAGATGCTCGAGTGGCGCGATGCCCGCGCTTCGATCGTCGAACTGAGCCACCGCGGACCGGAATTCCTCGAGGTCGCGGAGCGCGCGGAAGCGGACCTGCGCGCCTTGCTGACGATCCCGGACTCGCACGCGGTGCTGTTCCTTTCCGGTGGCGCCACCACGCAGCAGGCGCTCATTCCGTTGAACTTCGCCGCACCGGGACAGCCGGCGGACTACGTGGTCACCGGACACTGGTCCAGGACCGCCCTGAAGCAGGCGGCGCCCTACGTCGCCACGCACGTGGCGGCTTCCGGCGAGCGGGGCGGGTTCCGCGACATCCCCGATGCGCGGGCGTGGGAACGGGTGGCCGACGCGGCGTACCTGCACATCACCGACAACGAGACGATCCACGGGGTGGAATTCCCGGGTCCCCCGTCGACCGGCGACGTCCCGCTCGTCGCCGACTTCAGTTCCTCGATCGCGTCGCGCCCGGTGGACGTGTCGCGCTACGGGCTGATCTACGCCGGCGCGCAGAAGAACCTCGGGCCGGTGGGCATCACGGTGGTGATCGTCGACCGCGCGCTGCTCGAACGCGACGGGCAGCCGCGGGCCGACATCCTCGACTACCGCTCCCACGCCGCGAAGGACTCGATGCTCAACACGCCGCCGACGTGGAACTGGTACCTGCTCGGGCTGACGGTGCGCTGGATGCTGGACGAAGGGGGCGTGGAGGAATTCGCGCGTCGCAATGCGCGCAAGGCGGAGATGCTCTACGCCGCGATCGACGGGTCCGGCGGCTTCTACCGCAACGAGGTCGCCGCGCCGGTGCGCTCGCGCATGAACGTTCCCTTCTTCCTGCACGACGACGTGCTCGAAGCCGCGTTCCTGCGCGAGGCCCGCGAGGCGGACCTGATCTCGCTGAAGGGACACCGGGCGCTTGGCGGCATGCGCGCCTCGATCTACAACGCGATGCCCGAGGCGGGCGTGCGCGCCCTGGTCGACTTCATGCGCGACTTCGCCGCCCGGCATGGTTGAGGCGATGGACGACACCGGCGCCACGCCCGCCGCGGGCGAACCGGCTGCCAGGCAGGACTGGCTGGCGCGGCCGTCGGCGCCGATCCGCGGCACGTTCGACGTCCCGGGCGACAAGTCCATCTCCCACCGCGCGCTCATGCTCGCGGCGATCGCCGACGGCGCCTCGCGCATCGAGGGCTTCCTGGAGGGCGAGGACACGCGTGCGACCGCTGCGATCCTCGAGCGCCTGGGCGTGCGCATCGACATGCCGTCGGCGGGCGTGCGGGTGGTCCATGGCGTCGGACTGGACGGCCTGCGTGCGCCCGACGGCCCCCTCGACTGCGGCAACGCCGGCACCGCGATGCGCCTGCTCGCCGGCCTGCTGGCGGCGCAACCCTTCGACTCCGTGCTGGTCGGCGACGCGTCGCTGTCGCGGCGCCCGATGCGTCGCGTGGTGGAGCCGCTGACGCGCATGGGCGCCCGCATCGGCGCGGCGGCCGGCGGGATGCCACCGCTGGTGATCCGCGCCCACGACCGACTGCGACCGATCGACCTGAAGACCGAGGTCGCGAGCGCGCAGGTCAAGTCCGCCATCCTGCTGGCCGGACTGCGCGCGGACGGCACGACGACCGTCCGCGAACCGCGGCCGACGCGCGACTACACGGAACGGATGCTGGCGGCGTTCGGCGCCGACGTCGCGTTCTCGCCCGGGCGCGCGAGCGTGCGGGGCGGTTCGCGCCTCGTGGCGCGGGACGTGGTCGTCCCCGCCGACTTCTCGTCCGCGGCCTTCCTCGTCCTCGCCGCGACCCTGGTGCCCGGATCGGACGTCCGGCTCCCGGGCGTCGGCATCAACCCCAGGCGGACCGGCCTGCTGCACGTGCTGCGCGCGATGGGCGCCGACATCGCGGTCGAGGCCGTGCGCGAAGCGGGTGGCGAACCCGTGGCCGACCTGCGGGTGCGCCATGCGCCGCTGCGCGGCGTGCGCGTGCCCGACGAACACGTGCCCGACATGATCGACGAGTTCCCGGTGCTGTTCGCGGCCGCCGCCTGCGCGAGCGGCGCGACCCTGGTGCGGGGCGCGTCCGAACTGCGGGTCAAGGAGTCGGACCGCATCACGGGCATGGCCGACGGGCTGCGCAACCTCGGCATCCGCGTCGACGAGTATCCGGACGGCGCCGTGGTCCACGGCGGACGGATCCAGGGCGGTGGCGTCGACAGCCACGGGGACCATCGCCTGGCGATGGCGTTCGCGGTGCTCGGCCAGTGCGCCGCGGAGGAGGTGCTCGTGGCGGACGTGGCCAACGTGGCGACGTCGTTCCCCGGTTTCGATGCGATGGCGGTCGAGGCGGGCTTCGGCCTGGAACCCGCCCAGCCGAGGGGCTGACCGCGGCGGCGAGCCGCGTGCGTCAGCGCCGCGCGCGGAACTCGATGGGCACCACCACGCTGCCGACGGTGGGGCGTCCGTCCACCTGCGCGGGACGGAAGCGCCAGCGGCGGACCGCGTCGAGCGCGGCGCGGTCGAGTTCGCGCGACCGGCTGCCCTGCACCAGGCTCACCGACACCGGCACGCCATCCGGCCCGACTTCCGCGCGGACCAGCACCGTGCCCTCGATCCCTCGACGCAGCGCGCGGCGGGGGTAGTCCGGCGGCGGGCTCTGCCCGGGGATGGGTTCGGGCGACGCACCCGCGGCCAGCGGTGCCGCGGCCTGCGGCGGCGGGACGTCCGGCGCCACCTCCGGCTCGATTTCCGGGGGCTCGATGCGGGCCTGTTCCTCCTCGATGCGCGCGGCCTCGCGCTCGCGCGAATCGGCGTCGGCCATCCCGCTCGCGCCGCGAGGGCGGCCCGCGGGCAACGGTGCGGGCAGGGGCGCGTAGCCGTCGTCCGCGCGCGGCCCGATCACCGGGTCCACGGTGTAGAAGTCCGCACGGTCCTGCCGCCAGACGACCGCGAACAGGCCCAGGCCGATGGCGAGGGCGGCCGCGATCAGGAGCAGGCCACGTCGCGACGGTCGCCAGTCGTGGACGCTCGACCGGCGCGCGGGGCGCGGCTTCGCGAGGCGCTCGGTGTCGTTGGACGGCGTCGGCGTCGGTTCGGGCATGGGTGTCCGGGGCGGGGAGGACCGGGGGGCGATTCTGGCACACGGCCCCATGTGCGCCGCGTCGCCCTCGGCATCCCGCGCGCATCGGGCGATAATCGCGGTTTCCCCGCGTCCCGGTGGCCCGATGCTCGACCCCGTCCTCCTCCGCTCCCAGCTCGACGACACCGCCGGCCGCCTCGCCACCCGCGGCTTCACGCTCGACGTCGAATCGATCCGGGCCCGCGAAGAGGCGCGCAAGGAGATCCAGGTCCGGACGCAGGCCCTGCAGAACCGCCGCAACCAGCTCTCGAAGGAGATCGGCATGCGGAAGTCCCGTGGCGAGGACGCCTCGGCGGTGCTGGAGGAAGTCGCTGGCCTGAAGGCCGAGCTGGAGGCGGACGAGGCGCGACTCGGGGACATCCGGAGCGCACTCGAGGCGCTCGCGCTCGGCCTGCCCAACCTGCCGGACGCGTCGGTGCCCCAGGGGAAGGACGAGTCCGACAATGTCGAGCAGGCCCTGTGGGGCACGCCGCGCGCGTTCGACTTCGAGGTCCTCGACCATGTCGCGCTCGGCGCGCGGCATGGATGGCTCGACGCGGAGACCGCCGCCAAGCTGTCCGGCGCGCGCTTCACGGTGCTGCGTGGCGAGCTCGCCCGGCTGCATCGCGCGCTCGCGCAGTTCATGCTCGACCTGCACGTGGGCGAGCATGGGTACGAGGAGACCAGCGTGCCGCTGCTGGTCAACGCCGACGCCATGCAGGGCACCGGCCAGCTGCCGAAGTTCGAGGACGACCTGTTCGCGACCGACGTCGGCGGTGGCGAAGGCGCGTCGCGCCGCTACCTGATCCCGACAGCCGAAGTTCCGCTGACCAACACGGTGCGCGAGGAGATCGTCGACGCGTCGCGCCTGCCGCTGCGCATGGTGGCGCACTCGCCGTGCTTCCGCGCCGAGGCGGGCAGCCACGGCCGCGACACGCGCGGCATGATCCGCCAGCACCAGTTCGAGAAGGTCGAACTGGTGTCCGTGACCCGGCCGGAGGACAGCGACGCCGAGCACGAGCGCATGACGCGCGCGGCCGAGGCGGTGCTGGAACGCCTCGGGCTGCCGTACCGGCGCGTCCTGCTGTGCACCGGGGACATGGGCTTCGCCGCGCGCAAGACCTACGACCTCGAGGTCTGGTTGCCGTCGCAGGGCACGTACCGGGAGATCTCGAGCTGTTCGAACTGCGGCGACTTCCAGGCCCGCCGCATGCAGGCACGCTGGCGCAACCCCGACACCGGCAAGCCGGAGCTCGTCCACACGCTCAACGGGTCCGGCGTGGCCGTGGGCCGCGCGCTGATCGCGGTGATGGAGAACTACCAGCGCGCCGACGGCACCATCGACGTTCCGGAGGCCCTGCGGCCCTACATGGGCGGAAGCGCGCGCATCGGCTGACCGCCGCGCGCGCCCGGGGCATCAGGCCGCGAGCGGAAGCGCGGCCAGGGCGTCGATCCGGCCGCGTGCGCCTTCGATGGCCGCGGCCCGGTGTTCCGGCGACACCGCAAGTCCCTGCGCGGTCACGAACTCGACCGTGTCCACCCCGAGGAAGCCGAACAGGTGCCGCAGGTACGGCGCCACGAAGTCGCCCGCCGTCGCGTCGTGCACCCCGCCGTAGCTGGCGGCCACGATCACGCGCTTTCCCCCGGCCAGGCCTTCGGGGCCATCCTGGGTGTAGCGGAAGGTCCGGCCCGCCACGGCGATGCGGTCGATCCAGGCCTTGAGCTGGCTGGGGATCGAGAAGTTGTACATCGGGGCCGCGACCACGACGACGTCCGCGTCGAGGAACTCGCGGAGCACCGCCTCGTCGCGCGCGACCGCGTCCGGATCCGCCTTCGCCAGCGCGTGGCCGTCGAGGTGGGGGAGGGGGTCGGCGGCGAGGTCGCGATGCACGAGGCGCGCGCCCGGCGTGGACGCGACGAGCCGCGAGGCGATGGCGGCACCGAGGCCGCGGCTGGCGGACTGGTCGCCGAGGATGCTGCTGTCGAGCTGGAGGATATTCATGGGGTCCGACGTCCTGGGGCCGGCAAGCACCGGCGGGGACCCGTAGCGTGGGCGTTTACACGGATGGGATAAACATGCGGTAGCATCCCGCAGCGTTCCGGATGTGCAACGAATGGAGGCCGCCGATGCAGGACCTGAACGACCTGTACTACTTCGCCATGGTCGTCGAACACGGGGGCTTCGCGGCGGCGGAACGCGCCTCGGGCATCCCGAAGTCCCGCCTGAGCCGGCGGATCAGCCAGCTGGAGGCCGACATGGGCGTGCGCCTCCTGCAGCGATCCACGCGCCGCTTCGCGGTGACCGACGTCGGCAACGATGTGTTCCGCCACGTGCAGTCGATGCTTTCGGAGGCCCAGGCCGCGCGCGAGGCGGTGGACCGGTTGAGCGCGGAGCCGCGCGGCACCGTCCGCGTGTCGGTGCCCGTCGCGCTGGCGCAGCAGCAGATGCCGAGGCTGTTGCCCGACTTCCTCGCGCTGCATCCGCAGGTGCGCGTGCAGATGCACGTGGGCAACCGCCGCGTCGACCTCATCAACGAGGGGTTCGACGTCGCGCTCCGGGTGCGCACGCGGCTGGACGACGACGGCAGCCTCGTCATGCGCAGCTTCGGCCAGATCCAGGAACTGCTGGTGGCGAGCCCGGCCTACCTCGACCGGTCGGGCCGCCCGAAGCAGCCGGAGGACCTCGCCGACCACGTGACGCTGAGCATCGCCGAAGAGGACGCCCGGCAGCGCTGGGAACTGCACGGTCCCGATGGCGAGGTGCGGCGCGTCGAACTGCAGCCGCGGGTCGCGGGCTTCGACTTCCCGATGATGCAGGCGCTTGCGCGCGACGGCATCGGGATCACGCTGCTGCCGGAGACGGTGTGCGCCGCCGAAGTGCGCAGCGGCGCGCTCGAGGTCGTGCTGCCCGAGTGGCGCCTGCCGCAGGGGATCTGCCACGCGGTGTTCGCCTCGCGACGTGGCCTGCTGCCCGCCGTGCGCGCCTTCATCGACCATCTCGCCGAACGCATGCCACCGCTGCTCGAAGCGAACCGCCTCGATTGCACGGGACGCGGTCGCGCCGCATGATGCCGGATCCGCGTCCAACGCGGGATCGATGAACCGACACACAGGGGAGGAACAGGGGAATGACCAAGGGAATCTTGCGCGCGGCACTGCTCGCGGGCCTGCTGGCCGCGCCGGCCACGAACGCGATGGCGGCGGACACGACGGTCATCAGGGACATCAGCGGCCAGGACGTGGCCCGCATGGTCGAAGGCGCGGGCTATCGCGCGGAACTGGGCGAGGACGGCGTCGGCGACCCGATGATCACCAGTTCGGCGGCCGGCGCGAACTACTACATCTACATGTACGGCTGCGAAGACGGACGTTGCGATTCGCTCCAGTTCCGCGCCGGCTTCGACCTCGATGACGGCATCTCCGCCGCGCGGGTGAACGAGTGGAACCGCGAGCGCCGCTACGGCAAGGCGTGGATGGACGAGGAGAACGATCCGTGGATCGAACTGGACCTCGACCTGGAAGGCGGCGCGACCGGCGCGCAGGTCGTCTCCTATGTCGAACTCTGGGACACCCTGCTCGGGCAGTTCCAGACCTTCATCTACGCGGAGTAGCCGGGACGCGCCGCGCGGAGGGCCGCGCGGCGCTTCATCGATGGCGGAGAGAGTGGGATTCGAACCCACGGTGGTGTCGCCACCACGCCGGTTTTCAAGTGCGAAAACGGCCTGGAATCAGCAACTTGGGTCAACTAGAACCAGCAAGGAAATCAGTCAATTCCGCACCTGCCAATGACTGCCGATGGCGCCTGTTAAGGTGGGCACTGTCCCAAAAATGTCCCACGGGGGGAGTCTATGAGGCTCGTAACAGCGGCCACTGTTTCTGTTCTTCTAGCTTGGTCGGCACCTGCACACTCTTACAAGCCCGGCACTCTGGGATATCTAATCGACGGCTGTCGGGCCTTTGTGCAGGCGGGACGTGGAGAAGAGGTCACTCGGAAAACGTTCGCCGGGCTAACGTATTGCAATGGATACTTGGACGGGGTATCTAGCGGCAATATTGGATGGCGCGCGGCAGACCCAGACTCCTACGCTTCTTCCGGCCCGGGATTTTGTCTCCCCAGTGGGGGAACGATTCGTCAATTGGCCGAAGTTTCAGTGCATTGGGCAGATGCGCATCCCGAGATGCTCCACGAAGATGCGTACTCCGTGATTATTGGATGGGCGGAGGCATTTCCTTGTCCGTAAGGATCAGAGTTCTCTGGGGCTGAGTCGCTGGGTTGGCCTACTGCCCGCGCCTGCGCCGTGTTCCATCCTTGGGGCCGTCAGCAACGCGCGATCCCTGCCGCCTGGTAGGTCATCCAGACGCGAGGGGGCCGTAGGGATGCGGCTCTGCTGAACCACCACGACAGGGGGCCATATGCGGCTTGTTGTACTTTGCCTCGCGGCAGCAGTCGCGGGATGTAGCACCACGCAAGTTCACCGCAATCCGGGGCAAGGCTATTCCCCGACGCAGACCAGCCAGGTTGCGGTGTTCTACTCGGCGCCGCAGCGCCCCTATGAATCGCTTGGGATCGTCTCGGCCAAACGGTACAAGCCAGGTTGGAGCGATCCGACGGTCGCCGACTCGATCCCGCAACTCCGTGAGGCGGCCGCACAGCTCGGCGCGGATGGCGTCATTGTGTTGCAGTCGCAGGTAGCGCAGTCCCGCACGGTGAACGTGGAAGCTGAAGCGATCCGATTCACCGACACGCCTTAGGGACCGCGAAGCGACCTCTCCCCTAGCTTTCCCTGTAAGCGTTCACTATGTCGACAGTCAGCAATCTGGCCACAATTGGCGCCGTTATAACTCACACATGGGTAAAAGGGTTCGCACTCTTTGCGGTTGGATTCGCGGCCGGGGTTCTGTTCTTTGGCACACCCACGCATCCGTTATCGGTCGTCTTGGGAGTAGCGACTGCGTTTGGAACGCTTCTGACAGCTGCTGCTGCCGTTTATATCGCACACCGCGCCGAGCGCCGAGATGACAGGCTGAGATCTCACAGGGGGTCTGCGGCCGCCATGATCGTTGGCCCAACACTTCGCGAAATTATCGCGATCATCGCGAGCGTGCCCAGGATGAGGGACGCCGAAAACCGCTTGTCGCACAGGCAAATTGTCCAGCTCAGGAACGGGATCGCTGATATTGAAGATATCCTCTCTCCGCGAGTGCTGCCGCATGTACCGGACTTGGAGCCTATGCCGCTTCACCTCCTCGTTCTTGTTGACTCCGCACTGCGTCAAGTGCGCACACATACCGTGTATAGGTCGACTCCATTGACACCGCATGTCACCCAAGTTCACGGGGACGAGTTTGTCGAACGGTTTATTGGTATGCGGGATGTGTTGCTTATCGTTGCCAACGAGATGCATCGCATCAGTGGAGCGCCGGGGCCGCCGCCATGGGTAGCAGACTTTCCGGATATCGCCTAGCTCTTGCGCCTGCCTACGCGCCACGCTAATAGGCAGCCAATCTCGAACCCGGTGGGGCCGCGTTCCTGCACTGGCACTTCGCATGCTTCTCCAAGGTGAAGTCGGATGCCGAACGCTGACCCGACTAGAACGGGGTCGCAGACTAGACCACCTGCTCCCTTGCGGCATCGACTAATCGCTACAATCGGGGGGTAAAAGGGGGAATACCGATGAAGCACTTGCTCTTGTTGTTATCGATGCTCACCACAGGTGTCGCCCATGCGGTCGAGATCAAGGGCCTTACGCTCGGTCAGACGTACGACGTGCAGTCGTTAGCCAACATCTTTGGTAACGCAACTTGCCCGCCGGCGAGTGAAGGTGTGCTCGGCAGAGCGAGAGTTTTCAACTCGGTTCGTTGCCATGTTCCAATTTCTTACCTAGGGTTGAAGACGAGCGCAGACGTAGTGCTTTCCAGGGACTGGATGGTTCGGTCACTACAAATTTCGATACCGGCCGCTCGCATCACGGATGTCGAGGAGGTCTTGGCCGCCAAATATGGTGAGCCGTCACTACGACGTGGAGAGTTTGAGAGGATGGTCCCCGGCTTGAACGGGGGGGCCGAGCAGCCTCTGCTGGCGAGATGCAGTGTCTGGAATGAGGCCCAAGGCGCTCAAGTTAGGGTCTGCGAAGCGCCGGTAGTGCCGATCGGCCCCGGCGGACCCTACGTTGAGTATTCCCTCAGTCTATCGGCCCCGCTTGACGCGACAGACCTCTGAAAGCCGCGCAGTGTCCTAAGAGGAAGGTTAGGCGCGTGGGTACTGGGCGCCCTCAATCTTTATGCGTCAATAAAATACTCACTGAAGCGAAGGAGCCAACGATGGATTTTAGAGCCTTTGTCGCCATGTGTTGTCTATTCGCTGTCCCCTTGTCGGGAAAAGCAGAAGCATCTTCTGCTCTTCGCCTCGACGATCTAGTCGAATCTTGCCGGGTCATGAGCGGAGATATCAGTGAGCCCACTATCCTTGGCGAAGATTTTTGTTTGGGTTACATCTATGGATTCGGTGCACTGGAGAGCACGATTGATCTAATCGTCCCCGAAGCGAAGTGGGGCGAGAAGCATGGATGTATTCCGGAGGGCGTGACGCCCAAGCAACTTGCGAAGGTGATCGTCAAGTATGCAGATAGTCATCCAGAGAACCTGCATTTGTCACACCATATGGCGCTTGTCGGAATTTTCAGAGCATTCCCCTGCGAATCAGGATCGAATTGAAGAAAGCCCCCACGACCCCGAAGGGCCGCAGGGGCTGTCGCCCTTCCGGAGCTGGTGTGCGGCGAGCCGCACACCGCAGGACTAACGCTTACAGCTCAATGTCGCCGTAGATGACCGCGCCGGCCGCCATGACCATCAGGCCCGCGCGCAGCTCTGCGCGGAGGGTCGTCAGGTTGCGGGTGAAGTCGTCATTGACGTAGCCGGCCTCGACGGTCGGCGGGTCACGGTCGAGCACCACCACCTGCGACGGGTCGAGCACGATGAACTCGCCCTGCGCCAGGAACGGGCTGGTGACAACCGGGATGCCCCAGGTGCCGGACGCCGCGCCGCCAAACAGGTACATCCCATCCGCACCCTCGCGGGTGCGTTCGTGCTCGCCCCAAGTGATGGGGTTCACGATGACCAGGCCAGCACGCCAGCCCGCCGCCTCCAAGTTGGCCTTGGCCTTGGAAACCGCATCAGCCAGGTTGTCGCCAGAAGCCGCGACGTGCGCCGTATGGTTGCCGGCCAGCGTCAGGCCGCCGATGTTGCCGGTCGTGCCGTCGCCCAAAAGGATCTCGGCCTCCAGCTTGGCCAGCGCGCCGTACTGCATCAGAGAAGCCATCTGCGACCGCAGCGCCGGCTCGTCGGCCAGCACCTGATTAGACGCCTTCACGAAGTGCGCGATCTGCGCGATGTTGACCGTCGTTAGCGTGGTCGGCATCGCCGTTTCCGGCTTCGCGTCACCCTGCGCCAGCTGGTAGTCAGCGGCGGCCGTGTAGCCGTCCAGGCGGTTGAACGTGATGGTGTCCTTCGACACGCGCATGTGCGACAGCGCGTTCAGCACGCTCAGTCGGCGGCGCGGATCGTTGTAGACCCCCGCGAGGCGCTGGTCTTGCACGTTGTAAGGGTCGTCATTGCTCGAGCCGGCATCGCCCACCACGGCCTTGGCCAGCAGCTTCAAGCCGCCCTTGACCTCCACCTTGGCGTTGGTCGATCGGCCCGTCCGCAGCGCCTTGAACTCATCGCTGCCGATGGCCTCCATCAGCGGGTCGGCCGCCTTGCCGCGCACGGCATCGCTGCCGGCCGTTTCCATCTTCTGCGCGATATCGTCCAGCTCTCGGGACAGCTTGCCGTCGAGCGCCTTCAACTCACGCTCGAACTTCTCGCCATGCTCGCGCACGGCATCCAGAATCTCGTTGCTCATTTCGATTACCTTCGATTGTTTGTCAGGTCAGGCCCAGCAGTTGGCGGGCCTTGCTTACCGTCTCGGCGTCCGGCGCATCCTCTCGACGCTGCCCCGCATCCTCCCGATGCAGGACGGGCCAGGACTTGGCCGCCACGGCTTTTGCATCGCGCGCCCCAAGGCCCAGCGCCTCCCGCACCAGGGCCTCGTACTCGCGGATGGTGTTGCAGTCCCGTGCGCTCTTGACCTCGCGGACAACAGCGCCGGGGTTGGCGGGCACGCTCACCAGCGACACCTCGGCCAAGTCGATCTCCCGGATGAAGCGCACGCCCGAGCGCGTCTCGGTGCCTCCCTCCGGGACGGTGAATCCAATGGACATTCCCAGCGCGCCGGACTTGGCCAGCGCATGGGCGCGTTTCGCGTTGGACAGGGCCAGCACCAGCTCGCCCTCGACCTCCAAACCCTCGTCGGTTTCTGCGGCAGTCCGCAGCGCGCCGATGGGTTCGGCCTGGTCGTGCTGCCAAAGGATCGGCACCCGGGCACCACGGGCGGTCCACTCGGCCAGGGACTTGGCGAACGCGCCGCGCTCGATCACGTCCCCGTGCCGGTCCCGCTGCCAGGTGCTCGCCAAGCCCTTGAACGTGCCTTGCTCGACCACCGCGCGCTTCAGCTCGAATCGCATGGCATCCATCAGTGCACGCTCCCCACGTCCGCCTTGCCGGTCAGCGCCTCACGCGCTTCCTCGCGGCTCATCGGGCCTTGCATCCACCATTGCGTCGGCACGCCCGACACCACCAGCACGCGCACGCACCAGCCGGTCTCCGCGCACCACGTCCCGAGAATCTTCTGGCCGCTCACACGGCCCATGCCGTCCCGCAGTTCGGCCGCCTTGTCGGCAGACAGCAGCCCCATCGGGGCGATGTTCGTCACTCGCATGTGTCCCTCCCGGACATGAAAAAGCCCGCGCTAGGCAGGCTGGGATTCGATCTCTTGACGGACTCTCTCGGCCTCTCGCCAGGCCATTCCGCCGGCCGACTGTTCGCCGGCCAACTCTGCGAGGCTGTCCACCTCGCACGGGTGCACGCCCCACGGTGGGATGCCGTCGCGCTTGCGGAGCCGCATGGCCTCGGGCGACAGGTAGGGATGCTGGGGCACCTTCATGCTTCGTCCTCATACGCGGCACGGATCGCAGCAGCGCCGCGCTGGCCCGGCTTGCGGGCCTCGCTGCCAGCCTTGAGCCGGTCGAACCGGGACTGCGGGCAGACGCGCAGGCGGGCGGACAGGGCCACCATCGCGCGCTGCGCCTTTTCCTGCACCACGAGCCAGGGATTGGCCCGACCGTCGCGGACGTGGCCTTCCTGGTCGAGCACGCCGGCCGCACGTTGCGCGGTCGCCGCTGCCGTCGCGTACTCGGCCAACAGGGGAACGTCCGTGGCGGTGAAGTGATCCCGGCCCACGCTCGCCACCACCGCCTCAAAGACGGCGCGCGCCTCGCTCGACAGGTGGCCAGGCGGCCGAATACGGGTCTTGCCGATGTTGGTCACGGTCGCGGTCATGTCCTAAGAGCCAAGGTCAGTTGTGAAAGGTGAGGTTCGGTGGCGGTCGCGGAGCGAATCGCGGCGACTTTCGGACCCGCCTACCAGTCATCGCGCCCCAAGGGGTTGCCGTGCACGTCGCAGCCCAGCCGGACGCCCGTGCGTTCCTCGCGTTGCTTCGGGCCTGAGTGACATGACGCGCAGAGCGATTGCAGCGGGTTGTTCCAGAAGGCCAGCTCGTCGCCTCGATGCGGCTCGATGTGGTCGGCCACGCTCGCGGGTGTCATCCGGCCCATCTCTCGGCAGTAGCGGCACAGCGGCTCGACCTGGAGCTGATTGGCCCGCGTCCGTTTCCAGGCTGCGGTCTTGTACAGGTGGCTAAGGCTGTTGCCCTTCATCAGTAGCGTTGCCAGCTTCATCGGTCGGCCTCCTTGCCGGTTGTCGTGGATTGTTCCGCAGCGCCCATTGGTCGCGCCGCTCTTGCTTCTGCCCCTCGCGGACGCACAGGACAGCCGTGCACGTCCGCATCCGGCGCGTGTAGCGCCCGCAGGAAAGACACTCAGGCATGGGTTCCCCTGAAAGACGGACAGGCCGCGCGCTCCCCAGCGCTTAGGCGGCCATGTCGAAAGAGTCGCCGCCCGTATCGCGGGGCGGCTCGCGAGGAATCGCGGGGGGCGACTTACCTACCTCTATTTTCCCAGATTCGCCTTGTTTTCCCGTCCCGATTGCCTCGCGCATGGTGACCAGGTGGGGCGGGGTCAGCAGCTCGTCATCCGTGTATGTACGGCCCTCGGATCGCCGCCAGGTCGGCGACTCTCGATTGGCCGCTCGCGGGTCACACTCGGGGAAGGCGAATAGGAACGCGCCCATGTAGTGCTGCCAATAGACCCGCTCCAGCGTCCGCACCGCTAGGCGCATGTCGGACAGCTCGCGGAACTCCGCGCGCCGGATGCCCACCATGCGCGCCGCATCCTCCGTGGTCACGCCGCCAAGCCAATGCAAAGCCAGAAGGCGGTCGAGTAGGGCAGGCGCATCAACCGCCGCGCTCAAGGCCCTTTCAGCTGCCCATGCCACGGCAACGGGAATCGACCCTGTACTGGTACCTATTGTTAGGTGTCCACCAGATGGGCAAGGCGAACGGCCAAAGTCGGCACTACAGGCCCACGTCATGGACTAGTGCTCCCTTCCAAGCCCATCTCGTGGACACACTGAGTCCACCTGCTGGGCTTGTTGTTTCGGGACTAGTCCACCTGCTGGGCAAGGCTGGCGGGGGTTCGGCGTGTACGCGAACGGCGGGAACGTGTCGTCCCACGCGTTGCTCGACTGGGTCGTGGCGGGAACGTCGAGCCGCCTGCCTTCGATCCGATCCACCCGCCGGAACGAAAAGGCGAACAGGTTGGGGCGGTTCCTGCCCCCCTGCTGGGTGCGCTCGATGATGCGGAAGTGCTCCAGCTCCGCGACCGCTTTCGCAAGGGTCGTGCGCGAGTGCCAGCCACGTTCCCGCATCAGGGTCCAGGCGGCACACAGATACCCGTTGTTGTATCCCGAGTATTGCGTGGACAGGTCGGCGACCAGCTTGTGCGCCCACGGTGTCAGCCGTCGCCAGCTCTCGTGCCTGGTGAGCTGCACCGGCACGATGAACGCCATGCCGCCCTTAATGTCGGCCCAGCGCTCCCGGCCGGGCTTCCGATTGTTCTTTCCCATGTCGCCCCCCGGCGGTCAGCCTTGCGTCGGTCGTTGCCGCAGCAGGTCGTCTCGCATTCGGGCGACAGCGGTCCGCGCTTCGTGCAGCTCGCGCAGCAGCATGTCGGCCTTGTCGGGGTGCGGGCGGGCGCCCAGCTCGGCAAACATGCCGGCCAGGCGCTGACCACGCTCGGCGAGGACGCTTCTTCGTTGGGACAGGGTGGCCGCCACTTCTGCGCGAGTGCACGCACGCACGGTCATGCCTGCGCCCTCCGGTCGGTGGGGCGGAGGCCCGGGTTCTGTGCGCGGAGCCAATCGTCGAACGCATCCACGTCGATGTAGACGCGGCGGCCGATGCGGCACAGGGCGGAGTTGAGGCCGTTCTGGTCGGCCTTAAAGATCAACCAGCGAATTTGATCAAGCGATAGCGGCCCATCGGCCGCCAGCTGTGCGGGTGACTTGAGATCGCGCTTCACTGTTGTTGCTCACGTTTGGCCAATGGCCGGTGTGAGCAGGGTCGAGTAGGCGTGTCTGCATGTCAGGGCAAGGAAATGCCCTATTTCTTTCCCCTAGCTGACGCAGTCATTGACTTGACGGCATCACGCAAGTTCGAGAATCCCATATGACGTTCAATCTCAGCGCCATAGACAAGCCACACGTCATCCTGATGCTTTCGCCAATGAAGCTTTACCGCCTCTGGGCTCAAGTGACGCGCTTGCGCAACGCTGTCGATCGCGGACTCCACGCTGGGCGCATCGTTCTCGACGATCTCAATCATGACTTCAAGCGCGGACTGGACACCTTTCAGACCCGAATCCGGGCGCCCCCTTCCTGTCTTTCCAGCTATCGCGCGACACAAGGCGGGAGACTCCGCGATTCGGGCCAGAGCGATCCCCAGCCACATGCGATAAGACGCTCGCAGCGGCTCCTCGTGGACGATGCAGCTCCCGATTACCTTGGCGACCATAGGAACAAGGGATGCGTCGCCTCGGACAGACTCCCTGACCATCGACGCGAAGAGAGCTTCCTCGCCCTCAAGCTCAAGGTCTTCTCTGTTTGCTCTACTTCCCAAGGTTATTTGGTCAGCCATAGGTCTTCCCGCGCCCCTAAGAAGTCCCGCGCCAGGCCGGTAGGGTTCCGGCTGTTCGCTCCGTCGAGCTAGGCGCGGGGTGCTAGTTGAGGAACTTCTCCGCCATCCGATCGACTGCGGCGGTCGTGTGCTGCTCACTCAGATGGGAGTAGCGCTTCACCATCGCCAGCGTCTTGTGGCCAAGGATCGCGGCGATATCCATCAGGCTGGCCCCGCTCATCGCCAGGTAGGACGCGGCGGAATGGCGCAGGTCATGGAAGCGCACGTCCGGCAGCTCGGCCTTGGCTCTTGCCGCCTGCCATGCGTTGTCGATTGTTGCGGGGGGGTAGGGGAAGACTTCGGCGACGGGCAGGCGGGCTTTGCGCCACGCCTTCAATGCCTCGACCGCAGGGGTGGCCAGCGGGACCGTCCGGGTTTCGCCGTTCTTGGTGTCGCGGAAGGTGACGCGGCGATGGGTCAGGTCCACGTCGCGCCACAGCAGCCCCAGAAGCTCGCCCTTGCGCGCCCCGGTGGCGAGGGCGGCCGTCACCAGTGGGAACAGGGCAGGGCACGGGGACGCCTCACAGGCCGCCAGAATGGCCTTCCGTTCCGGTGGGGACAGGAAGCGCTCGCGGCCCTTGGAATCGGGCATGCGGGTGACGTTGGGGATGGGGTTCTTCGGGAGCCAGCCGTATTCCTTGACCGCCACGCGCATGACGGCGGACAGGGCGGTGATGCGGCGGTTGATCGTGGCCCCGGAACGCGGCTTGCCACCGCGCGCAGGCTCGACCGCGAGCTGGTCGCGGACCTCGGCGATGGTGGCCGGCGTGATGCCTGCCAGCGGGCGGTCGCCCAGCCGGTCACGCCACCACAGCAGGATTCGTGTCTGCTCGGCCGCGTTCTTCTGGTGCTTGGACTGCGGGAGCGTGACCGTCAGGTATCGGTCGATAGCGTCGGCCAGGGTGCGCCGCCTCGCCTCGGAAGACGGAACGTGGTCGCCCACGTCGAGCTTGTGCTCGATCCCGCGTGCCCATTCCTCGGCGTCCTGCTTTCGCTTGAACGTCTTTGTGAGCCACGGACCGGTGGCGCGACGTACTCGGACGCGCCAAGTCGCCTTTCCGGTCTTTCCTACGCGCTTCTCGATGGTGGCCATCGAGTGTCCCAAAGTGTCCCAATTGGGCCGACCTTGGCACGGGTCCAGGCACGGCGCAAGTGCCTAAACCATTGAATATGGCGGAGAGAGTGGGATTCGAACCCACGGTGGTGTCGCCACCACGCCGGTTTTCAAGACCGGTGCCTTAAACCGCTCGGCCATCTCTCCATGCGGGGGGCATTGTAGCCACGCATGTGGCGCCTCCGCGGTTGTTGCGCGCGCCCGCGTGAAGTAGGCTCGCCGCCCGGAACGGTCCATGGAGGACCGTGGGGGATCCAGGGATGAAGATCCAGGTATTCATGGTCGAGGACCATGCACTCGTGCGCGACGGCCTCCGGTTGGTGCTCGCCGACGCGCCCGACATCGAGCTCGTCGGCGAGGCGGGCACGGGCGAGGAGGCGCTGCCGGCGATCCGCAGGCTCGTGCCCGACGTCGTGCTGTGCGACCTGCACCTGCCGGGCATCAGCGGCCTCGAAGTGACCGAACGACTCGTGCGCGCGGGCGTCGGCGGGCCGCGCGTGCTCATCGTTTCGATGCTGGAGGACGGCCCGCTGCCGCGCCGCCTCATCGAGGCCGGCGCGCTCGGCTACGTCGGCAAGGGCGGGGATGCCGCGGAGCTCGTGCGTGCGGTCCGTGACGTGGCGCGCGGCCGGCGCTACCTGTCGGCGGGCATTGCGCGGCACATGGCGCTGGCGGGGATCGACGGCGGCGACACCGGGTTCGACCGGCTTTCGCCGCGCGAACTGGAGGTCGCCATGCTGCTGGTGCGCGGCCTGCGCCAGGAGGACATCGCGCGTCGGCTGTGCTTGAGCGCGAAGACCGTCAACACGCACAAGTCACGGCTGTTCGAGAAGCTCGGCGTCACGAACACCGTGGCATTGGCGCGACTGGCAAGCCAGCACGGACTCGTCGAGCCCGCGCTGGCGTTCTGACCCGAGGCGATGCGGACCCCGCGGCGTTCGCCGCGGGGTCCGCGATGCCGGATTACGGACGGGGCGCCGTGTCCCGCGCGTCGCCTTGCACGGAAGCCGACCGCGAGGGATCGCGAGCGTCATCGGACGCCGCATCGCCGTCGCTGTCTTCTTCGCCATCGCCATCGCCATCGCCGCCGAGCGAACGCGCGGCGTCGTCCGCGGGCGAGGCGGGCAGGGCGTCGAACAGGCCGGGCGTCGCGACCCCTTCGCCCGTCGTCGCGGCAGCCGCCGGTTGCGCGGGCATGGCGTCGTCCGTCCGGGCCGTTTCCGGCCGCGCGGGTTCAATGGCGGGCACGACGGCCGGCGCCGGCGAAGCGTCGATCGAAGCGTCCGGCGTCGCGGTCTCGCCGGTGCGCGTGTCCGTGGCGCCGGCGGGTTCCGAGCCCGTGGCGTCGGTCGATGGGCCCGGCATGACGTCATCGGAGGCGGCTGCCGGAGCAGGGGTCCCTTGCGTGGGATCTGTGGCTTCCGGCGTCACGACCGACAGCGCGTCGACGGCCGAGGCGGCGAGCGCCGCCGTGCGTGCGACTTCGTCCGCCCTGGGCCCTACGGCAGTGGCGGGGGACTGCTGCGGCGCCGTGCCCGACGCCCGGGCCGCCGGCGCGGGTGCGCCCTCGTCGTCGAAGTCGAACTCGGGCTGTGAGCGGTCCGCCGGCGCCAGTGCACCGGCGTCCTCGGTCGCGACGTCGGTCGCGGCGTCGATCTCACCGCCATTGCCGTCCGCACCCCCGCGACGACGACGACGGCCACCCCGGCGACCGCGGCGACGGCGCGACTTGCCACCCGCGTCGTCGGCGGCATCGTGCTCCGCTGCCTGCGGCGCGGCATCGGCCGGCATGGCGGCGGCGTCCTTCGGTTCGGTCTTCACGGGCTCCTGCTGCGCCTGGTGGCGCTTGGCCGCCTCGTCGGCAGCCGGCGTCGTGGCGACGGCCGCTGCCGTGGCCGGCGCAGCCTCGGCGCGCTCCTGCTTCTGGCCCTTCTGGCGCGCCGGCTTCTGGCGGCCCTGGGCGGCCTTGTCGTTCTCGCGCGACGCCTCGTTGTCCGCGCGCTCGGCCCGCTCCGGGCGTTCGCGGCGCGGCTTCGGGGCGTTCTCCTGGCGCGCCTCGTCGCGACCACGGCCCTGCTTGTTGCGGCCGCCGCGCTCGTTCCGCTCGCCACGGCCACCGCGGTTGCCACCGCCATTGCGACCGCCGCGGTCCCGATCCTGCCGGCCATTGCCGGAGGAGGGCGCGCGCTCGCGGCGGGCGTCGCCCTCGCGGGTCTCCCGGTCCCCGGAGCCTGCCGGCGCGGGCGTACGGAAGAAGCCGAGGATCCGGTCGATCAGGCCGACCGAGGGGACGGGCACCGGCACGGGCACGGTCGCGACCGGCGGCGCTTCCACCGGCGCCTCGTCAGGCACTTCCCGTGCCGGCGCGGGACGGGGGGGCTGGACGCGGGTGACCGCGGGAAGGTCGGGGATGTTGAGGTGGGCACGCGTCAGCGAGTGCGTCGCGAGCTTGCGCGGGGTGCCGCGCTGGTAGCTCGGCTTGCCGGTCTCCTCGCCGAGCTCGTTCTCGCGAATGCGGGTGACCTCGTAGTGCGGCGTCTCGAGCTGGTCGTCGGCGACGATGACGATCGGCGCGTCGTGGCGGGTCTCGATCTCCGCGAGGGCCGAACGCTTCTCGTTGAGCAGGAAATTCGCGATCTCCACCGGCGCCTGCACCAGCACCTGGCCGGTGTTGTCCTTCATCGCGTGCTCCTCGGCGACGCGCAGGATGGACAGCGACAGCGACTCGACGCTGCGCATGCGGCCGTGGCCCTCGCAGCGCGGACAGACGATCTGGCTGGCCTCGCCCAGGCTCGGGCGCAGGCGCTGGCGGCTCATCTCGAGCAGGCCGAAGCGCGAGATGCGGCCGATCTGGACGCGGGCGCGGTCGTGGCGCAGCGCCTGCGACAGCCGGTTCTCGACATCGCGCTGGTGCTTGTTCGACGACATGTCGATGAAGTCGATCACCACCAGGCCGCCGAGGTCGCGCAGGCGCAGCTGGCGGGCGACTTCCTCCGCCGCCTCCAGGTTGGTGTGGAACGCCGTCTCCTCGATGTCGCCGCCGCGCGTGGCGCGGGCGGAGTTCACGTCCACCGAGGTCAGCGCCTCGGTCTGGTCGATCACCAGCGCGCCGCCGGAGGGCAGGCGCACCTCGCGCTCGTAGGCACTCTCGATCTGGGACTCGATCTGGAAGCGGTTGAACAGCGGGACGTCGTCCGTGTAGTGCTTGAGCTTGCGCAGGTTGTGCGGCATCACCTGCTCGACGAACTCGCGCGCCTCGGCGTACATCTCCTCGGTGTCGACCAGGATCTCGCCGATGTCCGGGCGCATGTAGTCGCGCAGGGCGCGCACGATCAGGCGCGACTCCTGGTAGATCAGGAACGGGGCGGGCTTGCTCAATGCGGCCTCGGCGACCGACTTCCAGACCTGGAGCAGGTAGTCCAGGTCCCACTGGAGCTCTTCCGCATCGCGGCCGACGCCGGCGGTGCGGATGATCACGCCCATGTCGTCCGGGATCTGCAGCGCGTCCATCGCGCGCTTGAGCTCGGCGCGGTCCTCGCCCTCGATGCGGCGCGAGACGCCGCCGGCGCTGGGCGAGTTGGGCATCAGCACCATGTAGCGGCCGGCCAGCGAGATGAACGTGGTCAGTGCGGCGCCCTTGTTGCCGCGCTCCTCCTTCTCGACCTGGACGACGACTTCCTGGCCTTCCCGCAGCAGTTCGCGGATCGAGCCCTTGTTCGGGTCGACGCCGGACTGGAAGTAGTCGCGGGAGATTTCCTTCAGCGGGAGGAAGCCGTGGCGCTCGCCGCCGTACTCGACGAACGCGGCCTCGAGCGAGGGCTCGAGCCGCGTGATCTTGCCCTTGTAGATGTTGGACTTCTTCTGTTCGCGGGACGGCTGTTCGATGTCGATGTCGTACAGCGTCTGTCCGTCGACGATCGCGACGCGCAGTTCCTCTGCCTGCGTCGCGTTGATGAGCATGCGCTTCATTGTCTGCGTTCCTCGCGCGCTCGGCTTCCCTCCGGCATCCCTCGGGGAAGTGCACGCGGCAACGCCATCGGCGTTTCGCCTCTGGAGACCGCCGGCCGGTGGCGCGCATGGCGCGCCGCGGGCCCTTCGTGTTCCAGCGCTACGACACCACGGCGGGCCGCGGGAGCGCTCAATCTGTTCCGTGTTGTGGGCCGTCGGCACCACGGCAGGGCCGGGTACCGCAGGTTCGTGTCCAGCTCGGCGGTCTTCCGCCAGGCGATGGCCGGGCCGACGGGCGAACCGCTACCATGGCCGCCGCGGCGGCGTGGGT
Organism: Luteimonas pelagia; assembly: GCF_054776035.1. Lineage (NCBI taxonomy): Bacteria > Pseudomonadati > Pseudomonadota > Gammaproteobacteria > Lysobacterales > Lysobacteraceae > Luteimonas > Luteimonas pelagia. Next base: position 701,112 of record NZ_BAAHCG010000002.1, read on the forward strand.
GGCAGGCGCTCCGGGATCGCGGGTGCGGGCCCGGGGCCCGGCGACAACTCCCAGCGAATCAAACCCTTATCTCGCGTCGCGAGTGTATCAGATCAGGCCCGTGGAATGACCCGTCCCGACCCGCCCCAGACCGGGGCCCGGGTGGTGGCCGTGCCCGACGACCGGGCCGGCCAGCGCCTCGACAATTTCCTGCTCGGCCAGCTCAAGGGTGCCCCCCGCTCGCTGGTCTACAAGCTTGTCCGGTCCGGGCAGGTGCGCGTGAATGGTGGCCGCGCCAAGGCCGACCGGCGCCTGGAGGCCGGGGACGAGGTCCGGATCCCGCCCGTCCGCCTCGGCGAAACGGGGCCGGCGGGAAGCCCCTCCAAGGGGCTGCTGGCGGCGATGGAGGCCGCCATCGTCCACGAGGACGCGCGCCTTCTGGCGATCTGCAAGCCGTCCGGGGTGGCCAGCCATGGCGGCAGCGGGATCTCCTTCGGCGCGATCGAGACCCTCCGGGCCCTGCGCCCGCGCGATACGCTCGAGCTGGTCCACCGGCTGGACCGCGACACGTCGGGCCTGCTGCTGGTCGCGAAGAAGCGCTCGGCGCTGGCCGAACTCCAGGCATTGATGCGCGGGGAAGGCGAGGGCGGCATCCACAAGCAGTACCTCGCGCTGCAGCTCGGACGGATGCCCGACGGGACGATGAGCGTCGACGCGCCCCTCGATGTGGGCATGCGCAGCGGCGGCGAGCGCCGCGTGCAGGTCGGCGACCGGGGCAAGCCCTCGCTGAGCCACTTCAGGGTGCTGGAGCGGCGCGGCCGGCATTCGTATTGCGAGGTCCGGATCGACACCGGCCGGACCCACCAGATCCGCGTGCACGCGGCGCACATCGGGCATCCGGTCGCGGGCGACGACAAGTACGGCGACCCGGACGCGAACCGGCGCCTGCGAGAACGCGCGGGCCTGCGACGGCTGTTCCTGCACGCCGCCTCGCTCGAGTTCGCGCTCGATGGCGGGACGTCGCCCTACCTGCTCAACGCGCCGCTGACGCCGGACCTCGCCGAAGTGCTCGATCGGCTCGCCTGAACGCTGTCAGCCGGCGTAGTCCTGGCAGCGCGCGTCACCCGCCGGGGGCGGCCGGAACGTGATCGGTACCTGCACCGTGGCCTGCACGGGTTGGCCGTTGGCAGTGGCGGGGCGGAACTTCCACGACTGCACGGCCTCGAGCGCGAGCTGGTCGAGTTCGGGCACGCCGCTGCGCGTCTGCAGCGTGGCGCGCACGGGCCGGCCGTCCGTGCCGACCACCAGTTGCAGTTCGACCTTGCCGCCGATCTCCGCGCACGCCAGCGAAACGGGGTACTCGGGCACGGGCGTATCCACGGCCACGACCTGCGTGGGTGGCGGCGGCAGCGGCTGCGGTTCGCCACCACCGCAGGCGGCGGTGAGCGCGACGGCGGCGGCCAGGACGGCGGCCCGCCGTGCGGCCTGCAGGTGTCGAAGGTTCGGGTTCGGAACGCGCATGTCAGTCCTCCCCGGCCAAGGCGTCGGCCTTGGCCGCGCAGATGAAGTCGTTCTCGCTCAGGCCGCCCACGTCGTGCGTCGAGAAGCGGACGACGCAGCGGTCGTAATGCACGCCCAGGTCCGGATGGTGATCCTCGCGGTGCGCGATGTAGGCGAGCGCGTTCACGAAGGCCATCGTCCGGTGGTAGTCCTCGAACTGGAATGTCCGCACCAGGGCGTGCCCGTTCTCCGCGAGCTCCCATCCGGCGATCTCCGGCAGGAGTTCGCGGATGCGAGCCTCCGTCAGCCGGTGTTCGCTTCCCTTGCGGGGCGTGCAGTGGGCCTGGGCGAGGGGAACGAGGTCGGTCACGGCGGCGGCTCCATCGTCGGCGGTCCGGGGGAAAGGTGAATCAACCACATCGGCCGTAGTCGCCGGGTCGTGGTCGCGCCGGCCCACGCGGTCCGCGGCGCGTGGCGGATCGCTAGAATAGCCGCATGATCCAGATTTCCGAATCCGCGCAGGCGCACTTCCGGCGCCTCATCGAGCGCGAATCGTTGCCGGGCCTCGGCGTCCGGCTGGCCGCGACGCACCCCGGCACGCCACGGGCCGACGTGCGCCTCGAATTCGCGGAGCCGGGCGACCTGCAGGGCGACGAATGGGCCGTGGACTGCGAGGGCTTCACGCTGTGGCTGGATGCCGCCAGCGTCGGCTACCTCGACGGCGCCGAGATCGACTACGCGCAGCAGGCGACCGGTGGCCAGTTGCAGATCCGCGCCCCCGGCATCAAGGGCCGGGCGCCCGCGGAGGGCGCGTCGCTGGTGGAGCGGGTGCGCTGGGTGGTCGAGCAGGAGATCAACCCCCAGCTCGCGCAGCACCGGGGACACGTCACCCTGGAGGAAGTCACCGCGGATGGCGTGGTGGTGCTCCGCTTCGGCGGCGGCTGCCACGGCTGCGGCATGGCCGACGTCACGCTCAAGCAGGGGATCGAGACGACCCTGCGCGAGAAGGTCCCGGGCGTGACCGCGGTCCGCGACGCGACCGACCACGCGACCGGCGACGCGCCCTACATCCCGCGCGACGCGGGCTGACAGGAACCCGGCGCGCGTGTTCTCCGCCGCCGACCTGATCGACGTCCTGCGTACGCGCCGCACGCTGCGCTCGATCCGGCCGGAAACCCCGGGCCAACTGCCCGAAGGCTGGCGGCGGTGGCTGGAAGCGATGCCGGTGCGTCGCAAGGCGGTGACGGGTGCGAGCGCGGACACCTTCGTCGATGCCTTTCTGGGCCGCGCACTGCGGACGCCGCCGCCCGTGCCGGCGATGCCCGGGCGCCTGCAGGCGTTCTCGTCGCTCTGGAACCAGGGCTGGTCGCCCCCGTCGCGGGACGAACGCGGCCTGCGGGTGTCCGGCATGGCGGCGAGCGTCACCTTGCACGTCCTGCTCTCCGCCGCCCTGGTCTGGCTGATGGATGCGCGCTTCCTCCTCCTGCCACCGGTCGCGGAGGAGACCGATGCGCAGGTCGTCGAGGTGGAATTCATCGGGCGGGGGACGCCGGCCGACACCGGTGGCGCGCAGGCGGCCGCAGGACCCGAGGCGCCGGCCGCAGCGCCGCTGCCCGCACCGGCCCCCAGCGATCCCGTCGCGCCGCCCGCGCCGGACCTGGCCGAGGCCGCGCCGCCGGTAGCGGTCCTTCGTCCGGCGCCGCGCGAGGCCCCCGCGATGGCCGTGGCGGTCCCCGACATCCAGGTCCAGGCGCCCCGGATCCCGGAACGCCCGGTGCCGCCACCGACGCCGGCGCAGCCGCTCGCGGTCGGGGAACAGCCAAGTCCGGACGACGTGTTCCTGCTTCCGCCGCCGACCCCCGCCGTGACCGTCACGCCCGCCGTCGCACCGCCGTTGCTGGTCGCGGATGCACCGGTCATTCCGGTGCGCGACGTGCCCGAACCGGTGACCGCGCCCCCCGTTCCCACGCTCTCGACGAACCCCACCACCGTGGCGGTGCTGCCGACGATCGTGCCCGAACCGCGCGTGCGTCCCGTCGATGCGCCGGTCGCGGTCATGACACCCGATTTCGCCCGCGCGACCCGGCCGGCGACCGCCGTCGCCAGCCCGGAGATCTCGACGCGCGTGCCCGACGTGCGTGCGCGCGACGTTCCCGCGCCGACGCGTCCCGATGCGGTCGCGACAGGGGAAGAAGCGCCGATCGCCACGGAAGCAGGCGATGCGACGAGCGCGGAGGCCGACGTGGCGCCGGCGCAAGCGGCCGCGCCCGCGGATGCGCGCGACGGCGCCGAAACGGCACCCGCGACGCCGGCGGGGCGGGACGAGGGCGCGACCGCCGCGACGCATGCCCCGGGCCGTGGTCCCGATCCCACGGAACCGCCGGGCGCGTGGGAATCGGCCACGCGCGACGACGACTGGGGCGACGCCGTGCGTGACCGCCCTGGCGGCAGGGCGGGCCGCGACGGCCTGTTCGACGACTCGGGCCGCCCGCGCCTGGCGGACACCGGTCCCGCGCCGGGCGAGGGCCGCCCGCCGGGCTCGGTGGAGGAGACCGTGTCGGACTTCGACCGCGCCGGCGAATGGATGCAGCGGCCCGCGTTCCCCTACGAGCCGACGCGCTTCGACCGGTTCTGGATCCCCGGCGGCACGCTGCTCGAGGAATGGGTCCGCCGCGGCGTGCGCGAACTCACCGTGCGCATCCCGGGGACGTCCAAGCGCCTGAAGTGCGTGGTGTCGGTCCTGCAGCTCGGTGGCGGGTGCTGGGTCGCCGACCCGAACCTCAACGAACAGCCGTCGAGCGGGCGCCCGGCGCCGGAGGTCCCGTTCCGTCCGGACCTGTTCGAGGACCCGTCCGTGCTCGAGCCCGCGCCGCCCGGCGGCTGAGGTTCACTGCAAAGGAAGAAGCCCGCGCGAGGCGGGCTTCCGGTGTGCCGCGGGACGGGACCGATCAGTCCTCGTGGACGCCTTCGAGCGTCGCGAGCTGCGAGGGGCGCGACGCGAACCAGGCCGCCAGGTCGGCGATCTGCTGGTCGTCGAGGCCCTTGGCCTGGCTGGCCATCAGCGCGTTCTCGCGGTGCCCGGCGCGGTAGGCCTGAAGCGCGTGCGCGATGTAGTCGGCGTACTGGCCACCCAGCTTCGGGTACGTGTCGTCGATCGGCGCGTTGCCTTCGGCGCCGTGGCAGTCGATGCACGACTGGCCGGTGGCCGCGCCCTTGGCGTTGGCGAGTTCGCCGCCGGCCTCGATCCGCCCGGCGGGCAGGCCCGCGGAGGACGACTGCACGGGGGCGTCATGGGCCTCGCCTTCAGGCGCCTCGCCACCGCCGCAGGCGGCGAGCGTGGCCATCATGGCGGCAACGAGCAGGGAACGGCGGGTGCGGATCTGCGTCATGGGGCGGCTCACGGCTTGAGGCTCGACAGGAAGGCGGCGATGTCGGCGATGTCCTGCTCGGAGAAGCTCTGGGCCTGCGCCTGCATGGTCGGGTGCTGGCGGCTGCCTTCCTTGTACTCGGTGAGCGCGTTCGCCAGGTAGGCGGCGGACTGGCCGCCGATCTTCGGCACGTGGAAATTCGGGTAGGCGTTCTTGTAGCCCTCGATGCCGTGGCAGCCCTGGCAGGTGTAGGTCAGCATCCGGCCGCGTGCCGCGTCGCCGGCGGTCGGCGTGGTCGCGGTCGGCGCGGGCGCATCGCTGGCTTCACTGGTGGTCGCCTGCATGCCGGACGCATCGTCCTCGGCGGGCGTGCTGGCGGGATCCTGCGCGAACGCGGCGAAGCCCGCGGCGGCGAGGGCGAGGGCGGCGGCGATCGGCAGCGTCCGCATCATCGAAGGTGTCCGCATTGAAGTCCTGGCCTGGAGTCGATCTTCGGGTGCGCGGCGCATCGGCCGCGAGCAAGTGCGCGAGTATAGCGGCGACCCCTCGCGCCGCGAAGCCTGCGCCCCGCGCGGACGCGATGCGCGATGCGGCAGCCTGCATCGCGATGGCCGTCCTGCAGGACAACGCGCGTCCTCTTTCGTGCGACGCAACGGCGCGATGGACCGCCGGGCCGCGATCCATCTTCGGTCACCATGACCTTCGGCGGTGGCCGGATCCGGATTGGGTGATATACCTGCATACAACACCAAATCAACCCGCCCCCATGCCTGCCCAGACCGACGCGCACCGCACGCCGACCGCTCCCGCCGCCCGCCGACCGGACGCCCGGCGCGTCGTCCGATGGCTCCCGTTGCTCCTGCTGGTGCTCGCCGCGGGTTGCCAGCGCGGCGGCCCCGAAGAAGCGGGCAAGGGGGAAGGGAAGGACGAGAAGAAGGAGCAGCCCGTCGCCGTGGAGGTCGCCGTGGCGGAACAGCGCCCGATCTCCGCGTCCTATTCGGGGACCGCGCCGCTCGAGGCGCCCGCGGAATCACAGGTGGTGGCCAAGACCTCGGGCGTCGCGCTGGCGGTGATGGTCGCGGAAGGCGACGCGGTCCGCGCCGGCCAGGCGCTGCTGCGGCTGGACGCCGACCGCGCGCGCCTGCAGGCCGCGCAGGCCGCGGCGCAGGTGGCGAAGCTGCAGAACCAGTTCGCGCGCGCGCAGAAGCTGGTCGCCGAGCAGCTGATCGCCGCGTCGGACTACGACCAGATCCGCTACGACCTGGAGAACGCGCGCGCCGCGCACCGGCTCGCCGTGCTCGAGGTGTCCTATGCCGAGGTGAAGGCGCCGATCAGCGGCGTGGTGGCCTCGGTCACGCCGAAGCCCGGCAATTTCGTGCAGATCAACACGCCCGTCGTGCGCATCGTCGATACCTCGCGCCTGGAGGCGACGCTCAACGTGCCCGAACGGGAGCTGGCCACGATGCGCGCCGGACTGCCGGTCGAACTGCGCGTCGACGCGCTCCCCGGAAGGACGTTCGAGGGCGTGGTCGACCGCGTCGCGCCGGTGGTCGACGCGGGCAGCGGCACGTTCCGGGTCATCGCCGCGTTCGCCAACGGTGGGCTGCTGCAGCCGGGCATGTTCGGGCGCATCGCGATCGACTACGACCAGCGCGCCGACGCGCTCGCCGTGCCGCGCGCCGCGCTGCTCGACGTGGACGACGGCAACGCGGTGTTCGCCGTCCGCGAAGGCAAGGCGGCGCGCACCGAGGTGCAGGTCGGCCATGTCGACGGGGAGTGGGTCGAAGTGCGCGACGGCCTGGCCGCGGGCGACCGCGTGGTGGTGGCCGGCAAGAGCGCGTTGCGCGACGGCGCCGCGGTGTCGGTGATCGGCGACGAGCCGGCAGACGACCCCGCCGGCGCGCAGGCCGCCAACCAGGCGGCGACCGCCGCCACCGGCAACTGAGTCCGGCGCCATGGGGACGCAACCGCCTGCAACCGGGAGTGCATACGACTCCCACGCGCCGCGCCGCTTCGACCTGGTCGAATTCAGCACCCGCCGCCGGGTCACGGTGGCGATGGTCACGATCAGCTTCCTGCTGTTCGGCCTGATCGCGCTCGGCAACCTCAAGGTCAACCTGCTGCCGGACCTGAGCTATCCCACGCTCACGGTGCGCACCGAGTACACCGGCGCGGCGCCGTCCGAGATCGAGACCCTGATCACCGAGCCGGTCGAGGAGGCCGTCGGCGTGGTGAAGGGGCTGCGCAAGCTCAAGTCGGTGTCCCGGACCGGGCAGAGCGACGTGGTGCTCGAGTTCGCCTGGGGCACGGACATGGACCAGGCGGGCCTCGAGGTCCGCGACAACATGGAGGCCCTGTTCCTGCCGCAGGAGGCGGAGGCGCCGGTCCTGCTGCGCTTCAACCCGTCGACCGAGCCGATCCTCCGGCTCGCGCTTTCGATCGAGGACGGGAACGGGAACGAAGCGGGCCTGGCGATGCTGCGCCGCTACGCCGAGGAGGACCTGACCAAGCGGCTCGAGCCCGTCGAGGGCGTGGCCGCGGTCAAGGCCGCCGGCGGCCTGGAGGACGAGATCCAGGTGCTGATCGACCAGCAGAAGCTGGCCCAGCTCAACCTGCCCATCGAGACGGTGGTCCAGCGGCTGCAGCAGGAGAACATCAACATCTCCAGCGGCCGGCTGGAGGAAGGCTCGCAGCGCTACCTCGTCCGCACGGTGAACCAGTTCGCCAGCGTCGAGGAGATCCGCGACATGCTGGTCAGCACGCGGGCCGCAGGCAACGCGGAGGCCCAGGAGGCCGCCGCGCAGATGGCGCGCGTGGCCGCGGCGACGGGATCCGCGGACGCCATGGCCGCCGCCGCCTCGGTGCAGAGCACCTCCGACGGCAACGGCGCGGTCGTCGCCGGCGGCAAGGCCGTGCGTCTCGGCGATGTCGCCACCGTGACGCGCGGCCACAAGGAACGCGAGGCGATCATCCGCCTGGACGGGCGCGAGGCGGTGGAGATCGCGATCTACAAGGAAGGCGATGCCAACACCGTCGCCACCGCGGACGCCGTCCACGCGCGGCTCGAGCAGATCCGCGAGCAGGTGCCGGACGGCATCGAACTGGCCGTGATCGAGGACCAGTCCACCTTCATCCGCAAGGCCATCGCGGACGTGAAGCTCGACGCGGTGATCGGCGGCCTGCTGGCGATCCTGATCATCTTCCTGTTCCTGCGCGACGGCTGGAGCACCTTCGTCATCTCGCTGTCGCTGCCGGTCTCGATCGTCACGACCTTCTTCTTCATGGACCAGCTCGACCTGAGCCTCAACGTGATGTCGCTGGGCGGCCTGGCGCTGGCGACGGGCCTGGTGGTCGACGATTCCATCGTGGTGCTCGAATCGATCGCCAAGGCGCGCGAGCGCGGTCTCGGCATCCTGCAGGCGGCGATCACCGGGACGCGCGAGGTCGGCATGGCCGTCGTGGCCTCGACGCTGACGACCATCGCGGTGTTCCTGCCCCTGGTGTTCGTCGAGGGCGTGGCGGGCGAACTGTTCCGGGACCAGGCCCTGACGGTGGCGATCGCGATCGCGATCTCGCTGGCGGTGTCGATGACGCTGATCCCCATGCTCAGCGCGCTGAAGGGCCGGCCGCCCATGGCGTTCCCCGAGGAACCGCCGCACCCGCGCTGGGAGCCGTCCTCGCGCCTGCAGAAGCCGCTGGCGGCGACCGGGCGCGGACTGGGCGCGGGCATGCGCGGCGTGTTCTTCGGCATCGCCTGGGCGGTGATCCGGGCCTGGCGGGTGCTCGGGCGGCTCGTGTCGCCGGTGATGCGGCGCGCCAGCATCCTCGCGATGGCGCCCTATGACCGCGCGGAGCGGGGCTACCTGCGCCTGCTGCCGGCGGCGCTCGGCCGCCCGGCGCTCGTGCTCGGCGCTGCGGCGCTCGCCTTCGTCCTGGCGCTGCTTGCAGTACCGATGCTGGGTTCGGACCTGATCCCGCAGCTCGCACAGGACCGGTTCGAAATGACCGCCAAGCTGCCGCCCGGGACGCCGCTGCGCGACACCGACGCGATGGTGCGCGACGTGCAGCAGCGGCATGCCGGCGACGACGGCCTCGAGTCGCTATATGGCGTCAGCGGCACCGGCACGCGCCTGGACGCCAGCCCGACCGAAAGCGGCGAGAACATCGGCCGGATCACGGTCGTGATGGAAGGCGCGGGCAGCGAGGCCGTCGAGGCCGCGACGATGGAGCGGATGCGCGAGACGATGCGCGACTACCCGGGCGCGCAGGTCGACTTCAGCCGGCCGGAGCTCTTCAGCTTCTCCACGCCGCTGGAGATCGAGCTTCGCGGCGAGGACCTCGGCACGATCGAGCGCGCCGGCCGGCAGATGGCGGCGATGCTCCGCGCGAACCCGCACTACGCTGACGTCAAGTCGACCGTGGAGCAGGGCTTCCCGGAGATCCAGATCCGCTTCGACCAGGAGCGCGCCGCGGCGCTTGGCCTGACCACCCGCCAGGTCGCCGACGCCGTGGTGGCGAAGGTGCGCGGCGAGGTGGCGACCCGCTACAGCTTCCGCGACCGCAAGATCGACGTGCTGGTGCGGGCCCGCGAGTCGGACCGCGCCTCGATCGCGGACGTTCGCAACCTGATCGTCAACCCGAACGGCGGCGCGCCGGTACGACTGTCGTCCGTGGCCGACGTCGTGTCCACCACCGGCCCGAGCGAGATCCACCGCGCCGACCAGGTGCGCGTCGCGATCGTCTCGGCGAACCTGCGCGGCATCGACCTGGGCAGCGCGGTCGAGGAGGTCCAGGGCATGGTCGCCGACCAGCCGCTCGAGGCCGGCATCGGCCTGACCATCGGCGGGCAGGGCCAGGAACTGGCGGAGTCGCTGCGCTCGCTGCTGTTCGCGTTCGGCCTGGCCGTGTTCCTCGTCTACCTGGTGATGGCGTCGCAGTTCGAGTCGCTGCTGCACCCGTTCGTCATCCTGTTCACCATCCCGCTGGCGCTGGTCGGCGCGGTGCTGGCGCTGCTGGTCACCGGCAACTCGATCTCGGTGGTGGTGTTCATCGGCCTGATCCTGATGGTCGGCCTGGTGACCAAGAACGCGATCATCCTGATCGACAAGGTCAACCAGTTGCGCGAGGCGGGCGTGCCGAAGCGCGACGCCCTGGTCGAGGGCGCGCGCTCGCGCCTGCGGCCGATCGCCATGACCACGCTGTGCACGCTGTTCGGCTTCCTGCCGCTCGCGCTGGCGTTCGGCGAGGGCGCGGAAGTGCGATCCCCGATGGCGATCACGGTGATCGGTGGCCTGCTGGTGTCGACGCTGCTGACGCTGGTGGTGATCCCGGTCGTCTATGACCTGCTCGATCGTCGCGCCGACGCGCACTACCTCGGCCGTGCCGAACGTGCACGGATCGTGTCGCAGGCGGGCGAGCGCGGCGAAGGCGAGGGTGCGCCCGCATGAGCGTCGCCGAGCTCAGCCTGAGGCGCCCGGTCACCACGATCATGCTGTTCGTGTCGCTGTTCGTGGTCGGGCTGATCGCGGCGTTCCGCCTGCCGCTGGAGGCGATCCCGTCGATCTCCTTCCCGGCGGTCTTCGTGCAGATCCCCTACGAGGGCTCGACGCCGGAGGAAGTGGAACGGACGGTGCTGCGGCCCGCCGAGGAGGCGCTCTCGACGATGAGCGGCCTGGAGCGGATGGAGAGCCGCGCGGGCGCCGACGGCGCGTTCGTGGGCATCTTCTACTCGGACTGGGACACGGACGTGCAGATCGCCGCCTCCGAGGCGCGCGAGCGCATCGACGCCATCCGCGACGAGCTCCCGGACGACCTGCAGCGGATCTTCGTCGGCAACTGGTCGAGCGACGACGAGGCCATCCTGCGGGTGCGCCTGGCCGGCAAGACCGACCTGACCGGCGCGTATGAAATGCTCGAGCGCGAGTTCAAGCGCCCGATCGAGCGCGTGCCGGGCGTGGCCCGGCTCGAGATCGTCGGCGCGCCGCCGAACGAGGTCGAGATCGCGATCGACCCCGAGCGCCTGGGCGCGCATGGCCTCAATCTCAACGAACTCGGGCAGCGGCTCCAGTCCTCCAACTTCTCGCTCTCGGCCGGACAGGTCGAGGACGACGGCCGCCGGCTGCGCGTGCAGCCGGTCGGCGAGATCCGCGACCTGTCGCAGTACCGCGACATGGTCCTGGACGATCGCGGCCTGCGGCTCGGCGACATCGCCGACGTCCGGCTCAAGCCCCAGCGCATGAACTACGGCCGCCGCCTGGACGGCCAGCCGGCGATCGGACTTGAGATCTTCAAGGAACGCAACGCGAACCTCGTCGAGGTGTCCGGGGCGGTGCTCGCCGAGATCGAGCGCATCCGCCGGCAACCGGCGATGGGCGACATCCAGGTCAAGGTCATCGACAACCTGGGCGAGGACGTCACCAGCTCCCTGCTGGAACTGGGCGAGGCCGGCGGCGTCGGCCTGGTGCTCTCGATCGCGGTGCTGTTCTTCTTCCTGCGCCACTGGCCGTCGACGCTGATGGTCACGCTGGCGATCCCGATCTGCTTCGTCATGACCCTGGGCTTCATGTACTTCGCCGGGGTCACGCTCAACGTGCTGTCGCTGATGGGCCTGCTGCTGGCGGTCGGCATGCTGGTCGACAACGCCGTGGTCGTGGTGGAGAGCATCTACCAGGAGCGCGAGAAGATGCCCGGCCAGCCGATGCACGCGTCGATCGTCGGCACGCGCAACGTGGCGATCGCGCTGTCCGCGGGCACGCTGTGCCACTGCATCGTGTTCGTGCCGAACCTGTTCGGCGAGACCAACGACATCAGCATCTTCATGTCGCAGATCGCGATCACGATCTCCGTGTCGCTGCTCGCGTCGTGGCTCGTCGCGGTGAGCCTGATCCCGATGCTGTCGGCGCGGCTGAAGACGCCGCCGGCAGTCAACCGGGAGGACAGCGCGATCCACCGCCTCCAGGACCGCTACGCGCGCTTCCTGCGCTGGACGCTCGAGCACCGGGGCTGGAGCGTCCTGGGCATCGTGCTGATCATCGCGATCAGCGTGGTGCCGATGACGCGCACCAAGTTCGAGATGTTCGGCGGCGACAGCGAGCCGGGCAAGGCGCAGGTCTTCTACCAGTGGAACGGCAGCTACACGAAGGAGGAGATCTCCGCCGAGGTGCTGCGCGTGGAACAGTTCCTCGATGCCAACCGGGAGCGCTGGCACATCCGCCAGATCTACTCCTGGTACAGCGAGGAGGGCTGGGCCGGCACCGAGGTGGAGTTCGAGGACGCGCACGCCTCCCGCAGCCAGGCGCTCGGCGAGGAGATCGGCAAGGCCCTGCCGAAGTCGGCGCGCGCCACCGTCGGCATCGGCCAGCGCGACCGCGGCGGCGAGGGGCAGGGCGCGGAGGTGATGCTGGTGGGCGACTCCACCGAGGTGCTCGCCACGCTCGCCGAGGACATCGTGCCCATCCTCGAGGCGCGCACCGAACTCGACGACGTGCGGGTGGACATCGGCGACGCCAGCAACGAGCTGGCGGTCCGGGTCGACCGGGACCGCGCCGCGGCGTTCGGCTTCAGCGCGGAGCAGGTCTCCCGGTTCGTCTCGCTCGCGTTGCGCGGACAGCAGCTGCGCGACTTCAAGCGCGGGCAGAACGAGGTGCCGGTGTGGGTCCGCTTCAAGGACGCCGAATCGTTCGGCGTGGCCGACATCGCCGGGTTCATGGTGCGTTCGCCGGACGGCCGCACCGTGCCGCTGATGGCGATGGTCGACGTCGGCACGGCGCCGGCCGCCAACGAGATCCAGCGGACCGACCGCCAGACCACGCTGCGGATCCGCGCGAACCTCGCCGGCGAGACGACGATGCCCGAGGCCCGGGAGGTCATGGAGGGGACGCTGGAGCAGGTCGCATTCCCGCCGGGCTACGGCTACAGCTTCGAGGGGGGCGGGTTCCAGCGCGACCAGGACGCGCAGAACCAGATGCTGTTCAACCTGGTCATCGCGATCGTGATGATCTACGTGGTCATGGCCGCCGTGTTCGAATCGCTGCTGTTCCCGGCGGCGATCATGAGCTGCGTGCTGTTCTCGGTGTTCGGCGTGTTCTGGCTGTTCTGGATCACCGGTACCACCTTCTCGGTGATGGCCTTCATCGGCATCCTGGTGCTGATGGGCGTGGTGGTGAACAACGGCATCGTGATGATCGAGCACATCAACAACCTGCGACGGCGCGGCCTGGACCGGACCGACGCGCTGGTCGAGGGCAGCCGCGAACGCCTGCGGCCGATCCTGATGACGATGGGCACGGCGATCCTGGCGATGGTGCCGATCGCGCTCAGCGACACGCAGGTCCTGGGCGGGATCACGTACTTCCCGATGGCCCGCGCGGTGGCGGGCGGGCTGGCGTTCTCGACGGTGGTCAGCCTGCTGTTCCTGCCGACGATCTACGCGATCCTCGATGACATGCGGCACGGGACATCGCGCCTGCTGCGGCGCGCCCGGGCGCCGCGTGGCGGCGGGGCGGGCGCCGCGTCGGTCACGGCGCTGGCCGAGTAGCGCGGGACGGGGCGGTCAGCCGAGCAGCCGCCCCAGCATCCGCGCACCGCCCAGCCACACGCCGACGGCGGTGCCCAGGCTGGTGAGGAAGAAATTCAGCAGCACGCGCGCGACCCGGTTGCGCCACCAGCCGCGCACCGTCTGCACGTCATCGCGCAGGGCCATGAAGTCGGCATAGGTGGGCTTGCGCACCCAGGCCTCGACCAGGGCGCTGACCGTGCCCGAGGCCAGCGCCGGGTGCAGGGGCGTGAGCGGCGAGGCGACGAAGGCCGCGAGGATGCTGAGCGGATGCCCGCCGGCGACCGCGCACCCGATCGCGCCCAGGCCGCCGGTGATCAGCACCCAGTACAGCATCAGGTCGGCACCGACATCCAGGCCGCCCTGCCAGAAGCCCCAGGCGAAGCCGCCCAGCAGGAACGTGGCCAGCACGATCGTGAACCACGGGATCGAGGAGGACTCGGGCAACGCTTCGAGGGCCGCACGCGCGGCCGCGGGTTCGTCCGTGTCGTCGCGGAGGTGGCGGGCGAGGCCCTGCAGGTGGCCGGCGCCGACCACCGCGAGCACGCGGGACGGACGCGGCACGGCGCCGCCGATCGGCTGGCCCGCTTCGCGCAGGCGCGCGGCCATGTAGCGGTCGCGCTCGGCGATCACGGTCTCGTACAGCACCGGATTGTCGGACGCGAACTCGCTGAAGCTGGACTCGAGCAGGTCGCCCTGCTTGAGCTTCTCGATGTGGTCGTGGGCGACCTCCTCGTCGAAGAACAGCGAGGCGAGGATGCCGCCGCCGAGCTTCGCCCGCTGCCACCAGCCCAGTCGACTCGAGGCGCGTCGGAAGGTGAGGCCGACGTCGCGGTCGACCAGGTGCACCGGCAGGCCGGCCTCGCGCGCGTCGAGCACCGCGGCCTTCAGTTCGGCGCCCGGCTCGATGCCGAGCTGGTCGGCCAGCCGGCGCTGGTACGCGGCCAGGCCGAGGTTGGCCGCGAACAGCGCCGCCTTGCCCTCGCGCAGGACCTTGACCAGGTCCATGCGCGCGAACATGTCCGGGTCGGTCATCGCCGCCATGCGTTGCGGATCGAGTTCGACCGCCACCGCGTCGAACTCGCCCGAGGCGATCGCGGCGCGCACGGCGTCGACGCTCGCGCGCGAGACGTGAGCGGTGCCGAGCAGCGTGTAGTGCACGCCGTCGCGCTCGACGTCGGCATGCGGCTGGCCGCGCCAGTCGAAATCCGTGGAGCCGGCCTCCGCCGCCGGGGCGCCGCCGCCGTCAGTCACGGTAACGCTTCGTCAGGTCGCCGTACGCATCGATGCGGCGGTCGCGCAGGAACGGCCAGATGCGGCGCACGTGCTCGCTGCGGCCGAGGTCGACTTCGGCCATCAGCAGTTGCGGTTCGCCGCCTGCCTCGGCGAGGAACTCGCCCTGCGGCCCGAGCACGTGGCTCGAGCCCCAGAAATCGATGCCGGACGCGCCGAGCGGCGAAGGCTCGTGCCCGACGCGGTTGCACGACAGCACCGGCAGCCCGTTGGCCACGGCATGGCCGCGGTGGCTGGCGATCCAGGCGTCGCGCTGGCGCGACTTCTCGGCCTGGTCGTCGTCGGGATCCCAGCCGATGGCGGTGGGGTAGAGCAGCAGGTCGGCGCCGGCGAGCGCCATCATCCGCGCGCCCTCCGGATACCACTGGTCCCAGCACACCAGCACGCCGAGGCGGCCGACCGACGTGTCGATCGGCTCGAAGCCCAGGTCGCCCGGCGTGAAGTAGAACTTCTCGTAGAAGCCCGGGTCGTCGGGGATGTGCATCTTGCGGTAGCGGCCGGCAAGCGTGCCGTCGCGCTCCATCACGACCGCGGTGTTGTGGTACAGGCCCGGCGCGCGCCGCTCGAACAGCGAGCCGACGATCACCACGCCGTGTTCGCGTGCGAGCGCGCCGAGGCGTTCGGTGCACGGGCCGGGGACCGGCTCGGCGAGGTCGAATTCGTCCACGCACTCGTGCTGGCAGAAGTAGGGGCCGTTGTGCAGTTCCTGCAGCAGCACCAGGCGCGCACCGCGCTTCGCCGCCTCCGCCACGCGTTCGGCGATTCGGTCGAGGTTGGCGGCGGCGTTGCCGTCGCCCCGGTCGATCACGGCGCGCTCCTGGACCAGTGCGACGGGGAGCGTTGTCTTCTTCATGCGCGGCTCGGGTGCGAAAGCGGGGGGATTGTAGGCGCGGGCGGGTTCAGCCCGCGTCGGCGGCCGGCGCGAGCACGCCGCGCGGAAGCTGCATGGTGACGCAGTGGAGGCTGCCGTTCTGCCAGATCAGCGGGCGACTCGGCACCTGCACGATTTCGCGCCCGGGGAACGCGTCGGCGAGCACCGCGGCGGCCCGGTCGTCGATCGCGCGGCCGGCGGCGTCGGCGCCATAGGCGGGCATCAGCACGGCGCCGTCGACGACGAGGAAGTTCGCGTAGCTCGCGGCGAGCCTGCGGCCATCGTCGTCGCGGATGGCCGGGTGCCAGGGCAGCGGGAACAGGCGGTAGGGCGTGCCGTCGGCGGTGCGCAGCGCGGCGAGTTCGCGCGCCATCGCGCCCAGCGGGGCGTGGTGGCTGTCGGCGGGATCGTCGCAGGCCTGGTGGACGATCGCATCGGGGGCGGCGAAGCGGGCGAGGGTGTCGACGTGCGCGTCGGTGTCGTCGCCCTCGAGGTGCCCGTGGTCGAGCCACAGCACGCGGTCCTGCCGCAGCCACCCGCGCAGGCGCGCCGACAGTGCGTGCCTGTCCTGCTCCGGATGCCGCTCGCGCAGGCACTGCCAGGTCGTGAGCAGCGTGCCCGCGCCGTCGGTGTCGATCGCGCCGCCTTCCAGCGCGAAGTCGATCGACTGGCGGGCCGCGTCGTCGAACAGGCCCAGGTCCTGCAGCGCTTCGACGAGGCGGTCGTCGCGCGACGCGTCGAACTTGCCGCCCCAGCCGGTGAACCGGAAGTCCAGCAGGCGCGCTTCGCCGTCGGCGCCGACCAGGGTGATTGGACCGGTGTCGCGCAGCCAGGTGTCGTCGTAGGGCGCATGCACGAAGCGCACGCGGTCCATGTCGATCCGCGCGGACGCCAGGCGCGCGCGCGCGTAGGCCTCCAGGTCGTCGTCGGACACCACCACCACCGCGGTCGTGAATCGCGCGATCGCGGCGACGAGCGCCACGTAGGTGTCCTCGACCTCGCCGAGCCGCTCCGCCCAGTCCGTGCCGGCGTGCGGCCAGGCGAGCAGGACGGCGGACTGGGGCTCCCATTCGGCGGGCAGGCGGAGGTCGGTCATGGCGGCGGGGTCTTGTGCATACGTGGCGTTGGAACGAAAAGGGCCCGGCGGCACGCGGCCGCCGGGCCCCGGTGTGGGCCGATCAGCGGATCGGCGGCTTCGGGCCGACCTCGCCCGGACCGGCCTGCACCAGCACGGCGTCGATCACGGTGTCCTTCTCGAAGTACACGACGAAGGCCGGATAGGTCCAGCGATGGATCACCGGCCACTGCGGCTTCTGGCCGCCCCGCGGATCCAGGCGGCTGGTCGGCGCGCCGAAGCGGGACTGGACCTCGGCCATGCTCAGGCCGCGCGCGGGCAGGGCGACGGCGGCCTCCTCCTGGACGCGCTCGACCAGCAGCGTCTCCGCGGAGGCGGTGCCCGTCGCGGTGGCGAGCGCGAGGGCGGCGAGCACGGTGGCCCGCGTCGGATTCATTGACATGGCACGTCTCCCTGGTGGTCGGGTCGGCGACCCGTCGGAGCGTCTTTTAGCAGATCGCGCCCGCCCGGCGCGTCCAGCCGGGGTGCGCCGCACCCGGGATCCCCGGGTCGCGCACGAAAAAGGCCGCGTCTCCGCGGCCTCGATCGTTCGCGCTGGCGCCGGGCGCTGGGCCCGCCGACGGGATCAGCGCTGGCGCGCCTTGAAGCGCGGGTTGGACTTGCAGATCACGAAGACCTTTCCGCGGCGGCGGACCACCTTGCAGTCGCGGTGACGGGTCTTCGCCGACTTCAGGGAGGACAGGACCTTCATGACGGAACCTCGGCAAATGGATGGGTGCAGCGAAGCCGCGCATTCTAGCCGGGTTTTCCGCCGCCATTCAAGCGGTTGCGCCGGATGGTTCAGGCGAAGGGCTACACTCGCCTCCCGTCTCCCGCCCGTGCGAGCCCCCATGCCCGAGTCCGCCGAACCCGCCGCGCAGTCCGGCCCACCGCCGGTGCTGACCATCGACGGCCCCTCCGGCTCCGGGAAGGGCACGATCAGCCGGGCCGTCGCCGCCCGCCTCGGGTGGCATTACCTCGACTCGGGGGCCCTCTACCGCGCCGTGGGCGTGGCCGCCGGCTGGAACGACGTGGACCTGTCGGACGCCTCGGCCCTCGTGCGATGCACCTTCGACGCCGACGTGGCCTTCGAGGACCGGGGCGACGGCGAGCCACGGGTGCTCGTCAACGGCCACGACGCCACCGACGAGCTGCGGACGGAGACCGCCGGCGCGGCGGCCTCGGCGATCGCGGCGATCCCCGAGGTCCGGGCCGCGCTGGTCGCCCGCCAGCGCGCCTTCCGCCAGCCCCCGGGCCTGGTCGCGGACGGCCGCGACATGGGCACCGTGATCTTCCCGGATGCCGCGACCAAGGTGTTCCTCACCGCCAGCGCCGACGAGCGGGCCGAAAGGCGCTATAAGCAGTTGAGCGACAAGGGGGTTTCGGTTACATTGGCGGGTCTGCTGCGCGAGATCCTCGCGCGCGACGCCCGCGATGCGAACCGGGCGGTGGCCCCGCTGCGACCGGCGCATGACGCCGTGACCATCGATACCACCGGGCTCCCGATCGACGCGGTCGTCGAGCGCGTGCTGTCGCTGCTGCCGTCCTGACCGGGCGGGGCGGCGCCGGCTTCGCGCCGCGGGCAGGCCCCGGCGGCAGCCGCCTCCGGGTCATCCATAACACGAAACCTCAAGCGGCCACACGCAATCCCGCGCAGGCCGACCAACGGGTGGATCCCGGCGCTCCCCGACGGACGCCGCGGTCCGTGTCTCCAACCGAGTATTCCCAATGACCGAATCATTCGCAGAACTGTTCGAGCAGAGCCAGGCGCACCTGGCCAAGCTGAAGCCCGGCGCCATCGTCACCGGCACCGTCGTGGACGTGCGCAACGACGTGGTGGTGATCAACGCGGGCCTCAAGTCCGAGGGCATCGTGCCCATCGAGCAGTTCCGTAACGACGAAGGCGAGATCGACGTCGGCATCGGCGACCAGGTCAAGGTCGCCCTGGATGCCCTCGAGAACGGCTTCGGCGAGACCGTGCTGTCGCGCGAGAAGGCCAAGCGCGCGATGGTGTGGGACGAACTCGAGGAAGCCCTCGAGAAGAACGACACCGTGACCGGCCGCATCAGCGGCAAGGTCAAGGGCGGCTTCACCGTCGACATCAAGGACGTCCGCGCGTTCCTGCCGGGCTCGCTGGTCGACGTGCGCCCGGTGCGCGACCCCGCGTACCTCGAGGGCAAGGAGCTGGAGTTCAAGCTCATCAAGCTCGACCGCCGCCGCAACAACGTCGTGGTCTCGCGCCGCGCCGTCGTCGAGAGCGAGCACTCCGAGGAGCGCGAGGCGCTGATGGAGAAGCTGGTCGAGGGCGCGATCCTGCCGGGCGTGGTGAAGAACCTCACCGACTACGGCGCGTTCGTGGACCTGGGCGGCATCGACGGCCTGCTGCACATCACCGACATGGCCTGGAAGCGCGTGCGCCATCCGTCCGAGGTGGTCGAGGTCGGCCAGGAGCTCGAGGTCCGCGTGCTCAAGTACGACCGCGAGCGCAACCGCGTGTCGCTGGGCCTCAAGCAGCTGGGCGAGGATCCGTGGGACAACATCGGCCGCCGCTACCCGGCGACCACCCGCGTGTTCGGCAAGGTCTCCAACGTCACCGACTACGGCGCGTTCGTCGAGATCGAGCCGGGCGTCGAGGGCCTGGTGCACGTGTCCGAGATGGACTGGACCAACAAGAACGTCAACCCGTCCAAGGTCGCGCAGGTCGGCGACGAGGTCGAGGTCATGGTCCTGGACGTCGACGAGGAGCGCCGCCGCATCTCGCTGGGCATGAAGCAGGTCACCTCCAACCCGTGGGAAACCTTCGCCGCCATCCACAAGAAGGGCGACAAGGTCGAGGGCCAGATCAAGTCGATCACCGACTTCGGCATCTTCATCGGGCTGGACGGCGGCATCGACGGCCTGGTGCACCTGTCCGACATCAGCTGGAACACCACCGGCGAGGACATCGTCCGCAACTTCAAGAAGGGCGACACCCTCGAGGCGGTCGTGCTGGCGGTCGATCCGGAGCGCGAGCGCATCTCTCTGGGCGTCAAGCAGCTCGAGCAGGATCCGTTCGGCCAGTTCATGGCGGCGCATCCGCGCGGCACGAAGGTCACCGGCACGGTCAAGGAAGTCGACGCCAAGGGCGCGACGATCGAGCTGGCCGATGGCGTCGAGGGCTACGTCGCCGCGCGCGACATCGCCCACGAGCGCGTGGACGACGCGTCGCAGCACCTGAAGGTGGGCGATGCGATCGAGGCGAAGTTCGTCGGCATGGACCGCAAGGGCCGCTCGCTGCAGCTGTCCATCAAGGCCAAGGACGAGGCCGAGACCGCCGAGGCGATGGCCGAGTACAACAAGGCCGCCGCCGAGGCCGCCAGCGGCACGACCAAGCTGGGCGCGCTGCTGCGCGAGCAGCTGGGCGGCAAGTCCGAGTAAGCGTCACCCGGCGGCCCGGTCACCCGGGCCGCCTCCGCCGCGCGTGCGGCCCGCCGTGGCCGCGCCGGACGCCGCCGCCAGGGCGGACCGCACGCGGGGCATGATTCGCGGGAAGCCCATGACCAAGTCCGAGCTGATCGAACGCCTCGCGCAGCGGCAGGCCCACCTCAAGTCCGAGGACGTGGACCTGTCGGTCAAGGCGCTGCTGGAAATGATGGGCGGCGCGCTGGCCAACGGCGAGCGCATCGAGATCCGGGGTTTCGGCAGCTTCTCGCTCCATTACCGCCCGCCGCGCCTGGGCCGCAACCCGAAGACGGGCGAGGCCGTCGCGCTGCCGGGCAAGCACGTCCCGCACTTCAAGCCGGGCAAGGAACTGCGCGAGCGCGTGAGCGGCGTCCTGCCGCAGCCGCAGGAGGCCTGAGCCGCACGCGCGGCATCGGCTAAGCTTCCGACCCAATCGTCGATGCGAGGGGCGCGATGCGTCTGCTGAGGGTCCTGACCGGAATCGCGTGCCTGGCCGCCGGCGTCGTCGTCGGCGCGCTCAATACACAGCCTGTCCGCCTGGACCTCGGCGTCGCCTATGTCGAACCGAGCCTGGGCGTGGCGCTGATCGTCGCGCTGCTGGCCGGCGTGCTCATCGGCGGGCTCGTGCTGGCGGCCAGCGTCGTCTGGCCGTTGCGCCGCCGGCTCGCGCGCGTGGAGCGGGCCCATGCCGCCCAGTCGGCGCCGGTGGACCCGGGCGCATGACCGCCTTCGTTTCCGAGTGGTTCTGGTTCTTCCTCCTGCTGCCGCTGGCCGCGGCGAGCGGCTGGCTGATCGGCCGGCGCGGTGGCGAGCGGCACAGCGACACGCAGGTCAGCCGGCTGTCGACCACGTATTTCCGGGGCCTCAACTACCTGCTCAACGAGCAGCCCGACAAGGCGATCGAAGTGTTCCTCCGCATCGCGGAACTCGACAAGGACACCTTCGAGACCCAGGTCGCGCTCGGCCATCTCTTCCGGCGCCGCGGCGAGGTCGACCGCGCGATCCGGCTGCACCAGGCGCTGGTGCAGCGCCCGGGCCTGTCCGACCAGCAGAAGGTGCAGGCCATGCTGGCCCTGGGCGAGGATTACATGCGCTCCGGGCTGCTGGACCGCGCGGAAACGGTGTTCAGCGACCTCGTGCGTCTGGAGATCGCGCCACACGCCCTGAAGCACCTCATCGCGATCTACCAGGCCGAACGGGACTGGGCCAAGGCGATCGAAGTGGCCGCCCGCTTCGAGCAGGCGACCGGCGAGCCGATGGGCAAGCTGGTCGCGCAGTTCGAATGCGAACTCGCCGAACGGCACCGCGCGGCGGGTGACGGGGCGGCCGCCCGCCAGGCCGTCTCACGCGCTTACGGGGCGGATGCGAACTCCGTTCGCGCGGGCCTGCTCGAAGGACGGATCGAGGTCGAGGCCGGCAATGATGCCGCCGCGATCCGCGCGTTCGAGCGCGTGGCGCGGGTCGACCCGGAGTACCTGCCGGAACTGCTCCCCCAGTTGCTTTCCTGTTACGAGCGCACCGGGGATGAGCCCGGCGCGCGCGCATTCCTCGCCGAGATGACCGAGCACTACCGGGGCATCGCGCCGGTCCTCGCGCTCGCGCGCCTGATCGAGGCGGGCGAGGGCGTCGCCGCCGCCCGTGCGTGGCTCGCGCAGCAGTTGAAGGACCGCCCCTCGGTCCGGGGCGAGGCGGCGCTGATCGACCTGAGCCTCGCGGACGAAGCGGATCCGGCCGCGACACTCCGGGACCTCGCCCACATCACCGACCAGCTGCTCGTGCGCAACCCGAGCTACCGCTGCAACCGGTGCGGCTTCGGCGCGCGTGCTCACCACTGGCAGTGCCCGAGCTGCAAGGAGTGGGGCACCGTGAAGCCATTGCTGAACTATGCCGTGGTCTGAGCCGGCGTTGGCCGGTCTCCTGCTGGGGGTCGCCGCACTGTCGGCCGCGGGCACGTGGGCGGCGCGGGCGTACGCGGTGCGCCGCCGCCTGTTCGATGCGCCCGGCGAACGCCGGAGCCACGCCAACGCCACGCCCCGGGGCGGCGGCGTGGCCATCCTCGGCGCGATGCTCCTGGTCCTGTCCGCCCTCGTGACGTGGCGCTTCCTCGATCCGGCGAGTGCGGCGAACGCGCTCGAGCCCGGCCTGCTCGTGTCATTCGCACTCGGCCTGCTCCTGGTCGGCGGCATCGGCTGGGTCGACGACCACCGTCCGCTGTCCCCGTGGTCGCGCCTGGCGATCCATGCGATCGCCTCCCTCCAGCTTGCGGCCGCGACCGCGTGGGCGACGGGCGACCCGGTGGCGACGGCCGTCGCCCTGCTCGCCCCCCTGGTGCTGGCGAACGTCTGGAACTTCATGGATGGCATCGATGGCATCGCGGCGACGCAGGCGATCCTCGTGGCGCTGGCATTCGCCGCCTGGCTACCCGGCGACGCCGCGCTGGTCGCGGCCGCGCTTGCCGTGGCCTGCCTGGGCTTCCTGCCGTTCAACTTCCCCAAGGCGCGCATCTTCATGGGGGACGTCGGGAGCGGCGCGCTGGGCTTCGCGCTGGGGGCGCTGGCCTCCTGGCTCCCCCTTCGGCCGCATGGCGACGGGCCGGCGATGGCCCTCCTCGCGCTCCTGCCCCTGAGCGCCTTCCTGCTCGACGCGGCCCTCACGCTGGCTCGACGCATCCTTGACGGGGAATCGTGGTGGGAGCCACACGTGACGCATGCATACCAGCGCCTGTCACGCCGTTTCGGCCGCCACTGGCCTGTCACCGCGCTGTATGGCGTATTCACCCTGGGTGCCGCTGCCATGGCACTTGTCCTGGCGACCGGACGGGAGGCCCCTGGCCTGCGTGCGGTTATCATGGCGCTCCTCGCGTGGTACGCCCTCGGCGCCGCGCTCTGGATCGCAGTCCAACGCGGCGGGATGTCGCGGCGCAGGGAGAACAGGGAATGAGTTCGTGGCGTGACCTCTGGGCCAGCAGCATGCCGCGGTGGGCCGTCGTCGCCCACGACCTGTTCATGGTGTGGGCCACGTGGGTCGGCCTGCATGCGTTCCGCCATTCCATGCTGCCCGATCCGCCCGACCTGCCGCTCTGGTCGTGGGAGATCCTGATCGTCCTGGTCGCGCAGGGCGTGATCTTCTGGCAGGTCGGCCTGTATCGCGGGCTCTGGCGGTTCGCGAGCGTTCCCGACCTGTGGAACATCGTGAAGGCGAGCCTGCTCGGCCTGGTGATGATCGCGCTGGCCCTGGTGCTCTACAACCGCGTGGAGCTCGTCTCCCGCGTGGTGCTCGTGCTCTATCCCTTCGTCCTGTCCGGCCTGCTCGGCACGCCGCGATTGCTGTACCGCGCGTGGAAGGACAGCCGGCGCGATGCCGACGGCGCGGGCGTGCGCGTGCTGATCGTGGGCGCGGGGCAGGCGGGCGAAACACTCGTCCGGGACATGCGGCGCTCGGGCAACTACCAGCCGGTCGGCTTCCTCGACGACGCGGCGCGGCTGCGCGGGAGCAAGGTGCAGGGCGTTCCCGTCCTGGGCCGGCTTGCGGAAGCGTCGTTGATCGCGCGGGAAACCGCCGCGAAGCTCCTGGTCATCGCCATGCCGTCCGCCGACGCGAGCGCGCTCCAGCGCGCGGTGGTGGCGTGCGAACGGACCGGCCTGCCGTTCCGCATGGTCCCCAGGCTGCGAGACGTCCTGGAGGGGCGATCGCTGCCCGGCCAGCTCAAGGAGGTCGCCATCGAGGACCTGCTCGGGCGCAAGCCCGTGCTGCCCGACTGGAAGGCGATCCGGCACTGGCTGGGCGGCCGTTCCGTCCTCGTCACCGGCGCGGGTGGATCGATCGGCTCCGAACTGTGCCGCCAGTGCGCCCGTCATGGCGCCCGCCGCATCACGATGGTCGAGATCGACGAGCTCGCGCTGATGCGCATCTCCTCGGAACTGCGCCGCGACTTCCCGGACATCGAGTACGTGCCGGTGCTCGGCGACTGCGGCGATCCCGCGGTCGTGAACCACGCACTGGCGGCCGCGGTGCCCGAGGCGGTGTTCCATGCCGCGGCCTACAAGCAGGTGCCGCTGCTGGAGACGCAGTTGCGCGAGGCGGTCCGCAACAACGTGCTGTCCAGCGAGACGGTCGCCCGGGCGTGTCGCGATGCGGGCGTCGGCACCTTCGTGCTGATTTCCACCGACAAGGCCGTCGACCCCGTGAACGTTCTGGGCGCGACCAAGCGCCTGGCGGAAGTCGTTTGCCAGTCCCTGGCCGACCGCACCGCGCGCGCGACCCGGTTCGTCACGGTGCGCTTCGGGAACGTGCTGGACTCGGCAGGCAGCGTCGTGCCGCTGTTCCGGGAGCAGATCCGCTCCGGCGGACCGGTGACGGTCACCGATCCCGAGGTCACGCGTTACTTCATGACCATTCCAGAGGCCTGCCAGTTGATCCTGCAGGCCTCCGCGATCGGTTCGCACGAGGCCATCTACACCCTCGACATGGGCGAACCGGTGCCGATCCGGCTGCTCGCCGAACAGATGATCCGCCTGGCCGGCAAGCAGCCGGGGCGCGACATCGCCATCACCTACACGGGGCTGCGGCCCGGCGAGAAGCTGCACGAGACCCTGTTCCACGCGGACGAGTCGTACCGGCCCACCGCCCATCCGCAGATCCTGCAGGCCGACCCGAGGAGCATCGCGGGCGAGGCGATCGGACGCGTGATGCCGGAACTGCGTGCCGCCTGCGCGCGCTATGACACGGACGTCCTCGCGCAGCTCCTGCGCCACGCGGTGCCCGAGTTCTCGCCCGCGTCGGACATGCTGGAAGCGCAGACCGGGACGGTCGTGGCGTTCCCTGCAAGGCTCGCAAGGAAGACCTGAAGGTGCGCACGCAGCGACCCGCCCGGCCACGGGGCGGCCAAGGCGAACAATCCCCGCATCGAGGAGGTCGCCTGCGCAAGGCGGTCTTTCCGGTCGCGGGACTTGGCACCCGCTTCCTGCCCGCGACCAAGACGGTCCCTAAGGAGATGCTGCCCATCGTCGACAAGCCGTTGATCCAGTACGCGGTCGACGAGGCGATCGATGCGGGATGCGACACGCTGGTGTTCGTGACCAACCGGTACAAACATGCCGTGGCGGACTACTTCGACAAGGCCTACGAACTGGAGCAGAAGCTCGATCGGGCCGGGAAGTCGGAACAGCTGGACCTCGTCCGGAATGTCCTGCCGGCCGGCGTGCGCGCCGTGTTCGTGACCCAGCCCGAAGCCCGCGGTCTCGGCCACGCGGTGCTGTGCGCGCGTCCCGTCGTCGGCGACGAGCCGTTCGCGGTCCTCTTGCCGGACGACCTGATCTGGAACCGGGGCCCCGGTGCGCTGCGCCAGATGGCGGAGGCAGCCGAGGCGACGGGCGCGAGCATGGTCGCAGTGCAGGACGTGCCACGCGAGCGGACGGCGAGCTACGGCATCGTGGACGCGCCGGTGTTCGACGGGCGGCATGGCCGCATCGAGCGGATCGTCGAGAAACCCGCGCCGGCCGACGCGCCTGGAACGCTCGCCGTGGTGGGGCGCTACGTGTTCCAGCCGGGCCTGTTCGACGTCCTGGAGAAGACCCCGCCAGGCACCGGCGGCGAGATCCAGCTGACGGACGCGATCGCGGCGATGCTGGCCGCCAGCCCCGTCCATGCGTTCCGCTTCCAGGGCACGCGGTTCGATTGCGGGACGCACCTCGGCCTGGTCGAGGCGACCATCCGGTTCGCGCTCGACAACGAGCGCTTGAGCGATGCGGCGCGCGACATGATGGAAGCGGCCCTGAGGGAAATGGGCGTCCGCGAACTGGCCTGACGGTGGCTTGTCGGGGCGATCGATTTCCCTGATCGTGGGTGCGGCCCTCCCGGCCCATCAGCCCGACCGCGTCGCCATCCTCCATGCCGAACCTGCCCGCGCACACGTACTACGAGGCAAGCGCACCCCGTCGCGCGCCGTCCGCGCCGCTGGCGGGCGGCGTGGACTGCGAGACCTGCGTCGTCGGGGGCGGCTTCGCCGGCATCAACACGGCCTTCGGCCTGGCCGAGCGCGGGATCCGCGACGTGGTGCTGCTGGAAGCGGAGACCATCGGGCGGGGCGCGTCGGGTCGCAACGGCGGCTTCGTCTTCGGCGGCTTCTCGCTCGGCGAGGCCGACCTCCTGCGCCAGCTCGGGCCGGAGCGGGCAAGGGCGCTGCACCGGGGGACGCTCGATGCGGTGGCCTGCATCCGCTCGCGCGTGGCCGCGCATGGCATCGACTGCGACCTCGTCGACGCCGGCGTGCTCTGGGCCAACTGGTTCGACGACCCGGGCGTCCTGGAGCGCCGGCAGCAACTGCTCGCGACGCACTTCGGTGTCCGATGGGAACGCATCGAGCGCGCAAGATTGCGGGAGTTGCTTCGCACCCGCCGCTACGGCGACGCGCTGTTCGAACGCGAGGCGTTCCATTTCCATCCGCTCGCCTACATCCGGGGACTGGCGAGCGTGGCCGCTTCGCTCGGCGTGGAGATCCACGAAAGGTCGCCCGCCGTGGCGCTGCGTCGCGAGGGCGCCGGATGGGTGGTCGACACCCCGTCGGGTCGCGTCCGCGCCCGGCGCGTGGTGCTGGCCTGTGGTGGCTACCTCGCCGGCCTGCGCCGCCGCGTCGACGCTTCGGTGCTTCCGATCGCGACGTATGTCATGGTCACCGAGCCCCTGGGCGCACGGCTCGACGACGCCATCCGCACGCGCGCCGCGGTCTACGACACGCGCTTCGCTTTCGATTACTACCGTGCGCTGCCGGACACCCGCCTCCTGTGGGGTGGGCGGATCTCCGTCCTCGATCGGCCGGCGGGCGCGGTCGAGCGGCTGCTCCACCGGGACATGCTCAAGGTGTTCCCGCAACTGGAGGGCGTGCGCACCGAGTACGCGTGGTCGGGCCTGATGAGCTACGCGCGGCACGAAATGCCGCAGGTGGGCGAGATCGAACCCGGGCTGTGGGTGGCGCAGGCGTTCGGCGGCCACGGGGTGGCGCCGACGACGTTCGCCGGTGAAGTCGTCGCGGGCGCACTGGCGGGCGACGACGCGCGCTGGCGCGACTTCGGCGCCTACGGCCTCGTGCCTGTGCACAAGCCCGCGGGATTCGCCGCGGCCCAGCTGGCCTACTGGTGGCTGCAGGCGAAGGATGCGTGGAAGGACTGGCGTGAACGCGCCGCCGCCTAGTGGACGGCACGTGCGGGTTCAGAGTGCTTCGAAGATCCCGGCGGCGCCCATGCCGGTGCCGATGCACATCGTCACCATCCCGTACTTGCCGCCGGTCCGGCGCAGGCCATGCACGATGGTCGCCGTGCGCACGGCGCCCGTCGCGCCGAGCGGGTGGCCGAGCGCAATCGCGCCGCCCAGCGGATTCACCTTGCCGGCGTCAAGCCCGCAGTCGCGGATCACCGCGAGCGCCTGCGCGGCGAACGCCTCGTTGAGCTCGATCCAGTCCAGGTCCTCATTGCGCAGGCCCGCCTGCGCGAGCGCCTTGGGGATCGCCGCGATCGGGCCGATGCCCATCACCTCCGGACGCACGCCGGCCACCGAGAAGCTGACGAACCGCGCCAGCGGCGTGAGGCCGTGCTCATTGACCGCCCGCCCGGAGGCCAGGAGCACCGCGGCCGCGCCATCGCTCATCTGCGAGCTGTTGCCCGCGGTGACCGTGCCACCGAACTGTCCGTTCCGGAACACCGGGCGCAGCTTCGCCAGGCCCTCGGCGGAGGTGTCCGGGCGGGGACCCTCGTCGACCTCGACCAGGGCCTTGCGGAGGTTCACCACGTTGCCGTCGGCGCCGGGCACGCGCGAGACCACCTCGACGGGCGAGATCTCGTCGCGGAACGCGCCGGCCTCGATCGCCGCCAGCGCCTTGCGGTGGGAGGCGAGGGCGAACGCATCCTGGTCCTCGCGCGACACCTTCCATTCCTCGGCCACCTTCTCGGCCGTGATCCCCATGCCGTAGGCGATCGCGGCGTTGCCGTCCTGTGCGAACACCTCGGGGCTGAGCGCGACCTTGTTGCCCATCATCGGCACCATGCTCATGCTCTCGGTGCCGCCGGCCAGCACGAGGTCCGCCTGGCCCAGCCGGATCTCGTTCGCCGCCAGCGCCACGGCCTGCAGGCCGGACGAGCAGAAGCGGTTGATCGTCTGCGCGGGCACCGTGTCGGGCAGGCCCGCCAGCAGGCTGCCGATCCGGGCCACGTTCATTCCCTGCTCCCCCTCCGGCATCGCGCACCCGACGATGACATCGGCGATGCGGGCCGGGTCGATCCCCGGTGCCTGCGCGACGACCGCGCGCAGCACGTGGGCGAGGAGGTCGTCGGGCCGGGTGTTCCGGAACACGCCGCGCGGGGCCTTGCCGACCGGCGTGCGCGTGGCGGCGACGATGTAGGCGTCCTGGATCTGGGTCATGGTCGGTCTCCTGTCGCCGCGCTCAGTTGCGCAGCGGCTTGCCGGTCTTGAGCATGTGGGTGATGCGCTCCTGCGTCTTCGGCATCTGCGCCAGCGCGACGAAGTGCTCGCGCTCGAGTCGCAGCAGCCAGTCCTCGTCGACCGCCGCGCCGCGGTCCACGTCGCCGCCGCACAGGACCGTGGCGATGCGCACGGCGATCTCGTGGTCGTGCGGCGAGATGAAGCGACCCTCGAGCATGTTCACGAGCATCATCCGGAACGTCGCGATGCCGACGTCGCCGGCGACCTCGATGCGGCGTTCGGGCAGCGGCGGGCGCCAGCCCGACGCGGCCATCGCCAGCGCGCGGGTGCGCGCCACGTGCAGCAGCTCGTGCGCGTTCATGGCGATGGTGTCGTCGGGCCGGAGCAGACCCAG
This sequence comes from Luteimonas pelagia, assembly GCF_054776035.1. Lineage (NCBI taxonomy): Bacteria > Pseudomonadati > Pseudomonadota > Gammaproteobacteria > Lysobacterales > Lysobacteraceae > Luteimonas > Luteimonas pelagia. The sequence goes on from NZ_BAAHCG010000002.1 coordinate 730,059, forward strand.
CGCCTGGGCCTCGCGCGCCGAGGTCGAGACCCTGGCCATCGCCACGGTCTCGAACCACGGGCGCAGCACGGCGAACACGTCGCCGCCAGGGCCCGCCGCGCGCGACGCGCGCACGGCCAGTTCCTTCAGGCCGCCACCGGCCGGCAGCAGGCCGACGCCGGCCTCGACCAGGCCGATGTAACTCTCCAGATGGGCGACGGTGTGGGCCGCGTGCATCTGGAACTCGCAACCGCCACCGAGCGCCATGCCGCGCACGGCCGCGACGACCGGCACCAGCGCGTGCTTGATCCGCTGGCTGGTGCGCTGGAAGTCGGCGACCATTGCCTCGAACCCGGCGACGTCGCCCTTGTGCAGCAGGCCCAGCGCGCCGGCGAGGTCGGCGCCGGCGGAGAACGGCTCCTTCCGCTGCCACAGCACCATGGCCTCGAAGTCGCGCTCGGCGATGCCGATCGCCTCCTGCAGGCCCGCGAGCACCTGGTCGTCGACCGTGTGGAGCTTGGTCCTGAACGAGGCGACGAGCACGCCGTCGCCGTCGTGCCAGGCACGCAGGCCGTCGTTCTCGAACACCGTCTCGCCCGGGTCCGTGCGTTCGCCGAGCACCGTGTCGGGGAACCGTTGACGGCGGTAGACGGGCAGGGCGGAGCGGGGCAGCTTCGCGTCCTTGCCCGGGCTGTAGCTGCCCTCGGCGCCGTGCACGCCCTCGCGGCCGTCGAACACCCAGTCGGGGAGCGGCGCGTCGCTCATCGCCTTGCCGGCGACGATGTCCTCGGCGATCCAGTCCGCCACCTGCTTCCAGCCCGCGGCCTGCCAGCTCTCGAACGGCCCGAGCTTCCAGCCATAGCCCCAGCGGATGGCAAGGTCGACGTCGCGCGCGGTCGCGGCGATGTCCGCCAGATGGAACGCGCTGTAGTGGAACAGGTCGCGGAAGACCGCCCACAGGAAACGCGCCTGCGGATGGTCGCTCGCGCGAAGCGCGGCGAATCGCTTCGCGGGGTCGCGCTCCTCCAGGATGGCGGCGACCTCGTCGGCGACGCCAGCCGCGCTGGCGCGGTACTCGCCGGACTCGATGTCGAGGACCTGGATCTCCTTGCCCTGCTTCCGATAGATGCCTGCGCCGGCCTTCTGGCCGAGCGCACCCTTGCCCACCAGCGCCTTGAGCCATGCGGGCGGTTTGAAATGTGCATGCCACGGGTCATCGGGCAGGGTGTCGGCCATCGTCCCTATCACGTGCACCATCGTGTCCAGGCCGACCACGTCCGCGGTGCGGTAGGTGGCGGACTTCGGGCGCCCGATCGCGGGGCCGGTCAGCGCATCGACGGTGTCGAACCCGAGGCCGCAGTCGGTCGTGTGGTGCATGGTCGCCAGCATCGAGAACACCCCGATGCGGTTGCCGATGAAGTTCGGCGTGTCGCGTGCGACGACCACGCCCTTGCCGAGCTGCGTCGCCAGGAAGGCCTCCAGCGCCTCCAGTACCGCGGGGTCCGTCTCCCTTGACGGAATCAGTTCGGCCAGGTGCATGTACCGCGGCGGGTTGAAGAAGTGCACGCCGCAGAAGCGCGGCCGCATCGCCTCGGGCAGCACGTCGGACAGGGCGTTGATTCCCAGGCCCGAGGTGTTGCTGGCCAGCACCGCATGGCCGGGGACGTGCGGCGCGATCTTCCGGTACAGGTCCTGCTTCCAGTCCATGCGTTCGGCGATCGCTTCGATCACGAGGTCGCACCCGGAAAGCATGCCGAGGTGGTCGTCGTAGTTCGCGGGGACGATGCGGGCGGCCAGCGACTTCTCCGCGAGCGGCGCGGGACTGAGCTTCGCCAGGCGGGCGATCGCCGCGTCGACGATGCCGTTGCGCGGGCCGTCCTTCGCCGGCAGGTCGAACAGCACCGTGTCCACGCCGGCATTCACCAGGTGCGCGGCGATCTGCGCGCCCATCACGCCTGCGCCCAGGACGGCGGCCCGGCGTACAAGCAGTTTCTCAGCCATGGTTCCCAACCCCTTGCGTCATCAGTCTTTTGCCGGCGAGCGGAGGCCCGCCTCGGCGAAGCGGATCAGTTCCCGGGCGGCTCGCTGGCGGTGCGCGGCCTCGGTCACGTTGGCTGGCCGCTTGATCAGCCCGAAGTCCGCCATCGCATAGGTCAACGCGCCGGAGAGGAAGTCCAGGCGCCAGTAGAGCTGTTCCTTCCCCAGTTCCGGCACCGCGGCGGCGATCGCCTTGGCGAACTCCCTGAGGACATGTCCGTAGCGGTCGGACAGGAACTTGCGCAGGCCTTCGTTCTTCTCGGCATAGGCGCGCGCGATCACGCGGATGAAGGCGCCGCCGCCCTGGCGGTCCTGCGCAAGCGCCAGTGCCGGCTCGACGAAGGCGGCCAGCACCGGCCCCAGTTCACCCGGGTGTTCCGCCACGGCGCGCTCCAGCCGTGCGAGGCGCTGCTCGGTCATTTCGTCCATCCGCCGGCGGAAAACCTCGTTGATCAGGTTCTCCTTGCTGCCGAAGTGGTAGTTCACCGCGGCGATGTTCACGTCCGCGCGGCTCGTGACCTGCCGCAGGGTCGTGCCCGCGAAGCCGTGCTGGGCGAACAACCCCTCGGCCGCCCCGAGGATCCGGTCTTTCGTCGAGAAGTGTTTTCCTGGCATCCGGGCAGACTGAATCAAACGCTTGTTTGGCGCAAGCGGGCGGTGCCGTGCCCGGCTGGCGGGCGGGGACCGGCGTCCGTTCAGCCAGCAGGCGCCGGCGGACGTGCATGCGGCGTCCCCGATCCGTTAGAATCTCCGCAGCCTTGTTGGCTAAACCCGCGATCCGTCGCGGGTTTTTCTGTTAACCTTGCGGGCGCGCGCAATGCCGCCCCGCTCATTGGAGACCGATCCATGGCGCTGGAGCGCACCCTGTCCATCATCAAGCCCGATGCCGTCGCCAAGAACGTCATCGGCGAGATCTACGCGCGGTTCGAGAAGGCAGGCCTCAAGATCGTCGCGGCCCGCATGGCCCACCTGACCCGCAAGGAGGCCGAAGGCTTCTACGCGGTCCACCGCGAGCGCCCCTTCTTCAACGCGCTGGTCGAGTTCATGACCTCGGGCCCGGTGATGATCCAGGTCCTCGAGGGCGAGGGCGCCGTGCTGAAGAACCGCGACCTGATGGGTGCGACGAATCCGAAGGACGCGGCGGCGGGCACGATCCGCGCCGACTTCGCCGATTCGATCGACGCCAATGCCGTCCACGGTTCGGACTCGGCGGAGAACGCGGCGATCGAGGTCGCGTACTTCTTCGCCGCGACCGACGTGCACGCGCGCTGAGGCGATGATGGCCGACGCCCCCCCCATCGCGACGACGCCCGCTGCCGCCCCGTCCACGGGCGCGCAGGGCATCGCCGTGGGCGGGGGCGACGACCGCCGGAACCTGTTCGACCTGGACCGCGCCTCGCTCGAGGACTTCTTCGAGCAGGTGCTGGGCGAGAAGCGCTACCGCGCCCACCAGGTGATGAAGTGGATCCACCACCGGCACGTCACCGATTTCGCCGGCATGACCGACCTGGGCAAGGCGCTGCGCGCCAAGCTCGAGGACCGGGCGGTGGTGCATGCGCCGCAGGTGCTGTTCGACAAGGCGTCCGCCGACGGCACGCACAAGTGGCTGCTCGGCATGGATCCGAAGAACGCCATCGAGACGGTGTTCATCCCGGACAAGGGCCGCGGCACGCTGTGCGTGTCCTCGCAGGTCGGCTGCGCGCTCAACTGCCAGTTCTGCTCGACCGCCACGCAGGGGTTCAACCGCAACCTGTCGACGGCGGAAGTCATCGGCCAGGTCTGGGTCGCGGCACGCCACCTCGGCAACGTCCCGCACCGCCAGCGCAAGCTCACCAACGTGGTGATGATGGGCATGGGCGAGCCGCTGGCGAACTTCGACAACGTCGTGCGCGCGATGAGCATCATGCGCGACGACCTCGGCTATGGCCTGGCGAACAAGCGCGTGACGCTCTCGACCGCCGGGATGGTGCCGATGATCGACCGCCTCGCCGCCGAGAGCGACGTGTCGCTCGCGGTCTCGCTGCACGCGCCCAATGACGCGCTGCGCACCGAACTGGTGCCGCTCAACCGCAAGTACCCGATCGCCGAGCTCATGGACGCCTGCGTGCGCTACGCGCTGCGCAAGAAGGGCGAGTCGGTCACCTTCGAGTACACGCTCATGAAGGGCGTGAACGACCAGCCTGCGCATGCGCGCGAGCTGGTCGCGCTGCTGCGCGAGTTCGACCGGCGCGTGCAGATGAAGGATGCCGCCAAGGTCAACCTGATCCCGTTCAACCCGTTCCCCGGCACGCGCTTCGAGCGTCCGGACGAACACGCGATCCGCGCCTTCCAGAAGAAGCTCAACGATGCCGGCATGATCGCGCCGGTGCGCCGGACGCGGGGCGACGACATCGACGCCGCCTGCGGGCAGCTGAAGGGCCAGGTGGCGGACCGGACACGGCGCAGCGCCGAGTTCCGCAAGCGCCTCGCCGGCGGGGGGACGGGCGTTGATGCGGCAGCCTGACGGGCGTGTCCGATGGTTCCTGGTCGCCGCCGTCCTGATGGCGGCGGCCGGCTGCAGCAAGCTCACCTTCGTCAAGCCGGACATGTCGCGCGGCGACTACCGGCAGGTCGCGCCGCGGGTGGAAGTCAGCGACAAGGGCCGGCGCTCGCCGCTCGCCGCGCGGGACGAATTGCTGCTTGCCCGGCAGCGACTCGGCGAGGGCGAGACGGCGCAGGCACGCAGGCACGCCGAGGCCGCGCTGGGACACGACCCGGACTCCGAGGCCGCCCACACGATGCTTGCGCTCGTGGCGCAGGCCGAGGGCGACGTCGCCACGGCCGGCAGGCACTACCAGCGCGCCGCGGAACTCGCCCCCGGCCAGGGCTACACGCTGAACAACTACGGCACCTGGCTTTGCCTCGAGGGCCGGCATGCCGAGTCGCTTGGCTGGTTCGACCGTGCGCTCGCCACGCCCGGCTATGCCAGCCCCGCCTCGGCGCTCGCCAATGCCGGCGCCTGCGCCGCGCGCGCCGGGCAGGACGCGCGTGCCGCGCGGGACCTCCGCCGCGCACTGGAACTCGACCCGGGCAACGCGGTCGCGCTGGCGGCCCTGGCGGAGGTCAGCTACCGCGCCGGCCGGATGCTCGATGCGCGCGCCTTCGTCGAGCGACGCCTCGCGGCAGCACCCGCCGATGCAAGCGTGCTTCGACTTGCGTCACAGATCGAAGAGAAACTGGGGGACATGGACGCCGCCAGTCGGTATACACGGCGACTCCGGGCGGAGTTCGGGGAAGGCGCTTCGCCCGCGCCAGGGGAATGACGGACACTGCGATGCAGACCAACGAGTGCTTGGACGCCGCGCATGGCTGCGGGAGCCGGCTCCGCCGGGCCCGCGAAGCCGCCGGCCTGTCGCGCGACGACGTGGCCGAACGCCTGAAGATGCCCATCCGGGTGGTGAAGTCGCTCGAGGAGGAGGACTGGTCGCGCCTGGGCGCCCCCGTCTTCGTGCGCGGCCAGTTGCGCAGCTACTCGCGGCTCCTCGGCCTGGGAACGAGTGCCACGATCGAGGCGGCCCGCGTGGGGCCGGTCGAGCCGCCGGCCCTGGTCACCCACAACTACGTGCCGCGCCACCGCTACCTGCTCGAGCAGTTCTCCAGGCGCGCGGCCTACGTGGCCATCACCCTGGCGATCGTCGGTTCGGTCTGGATGGGGACGCGCGGCGACCTGTCGCGTCCGGCGACGATCGCGCCGCTCGAAGTTCCGGGCAACGCCTTCGGCGACGCGCAGGGGGAGCCGGCCGCGCCGGCGCGCACAACGATGGCGGCGTCGCTGGCCCCTACGGCCGCGACGGCCACGCCGGTCCCCGCGGCCGGCCTCGCGTTGCGCTTCGACGGTGACAGCTGGCTGGAAGTCCGCGCGCGCGACGGCAGCGTGCTCGAGGAAGCGCTCGTGCGATCTGGCGGGACGCGCAGCTACCCGGCCGACGCCGTGGGCAGCGTGGTCCTGGGCAATGCCGCGCAGGTCGAGGTTTCGGCGGGCGGCGTGCCAGTCGATCTCGCGCCGTACCGGCAGGCGAACGTGGCGCGCTTTACGGTATCCTCTGACGGCTCCCTCGCACCGGCCGGCGACTGACCGTCCGATCGCGACGGGCCCCGGCCGGTCGCCCCTCCTGCGCTTCCGTCCCGGGCGATCCCGCCCGCAGCACCCCCGTGCCCGCGGTCATCCAACACGCGGTCGGCCGCGCGCCGCCCGCCCATGACCCTGCGCCGAGCGGGGACGAGACAGCATGGCGATCGACGACCTGCTCGACGAGCACGAACAAGGCGAACGCGTCCGCGCCTGGCTGCGCAACAACGGCCTGGCCCTGGTGGTGGGCGTGGCACTGGGCCTCGCCGCGATCTTCGGATGGCGCTGGTGGCAGGACCACCAGTACCAGCAACGCATCGCGCAGGGTGACGGCTACCAGGCGGTGGTCGAGGCGATCGAAGCGGGCGACCTCGAAGCCGCCACGCGCAGTGCGGCGGGCCTCCAGGGCGCGCTCTACCCGTCGCTGGCCGCGCTCAGGATCGCGCGCGCGCAACACGACGCCGGCCATCTCGACGCCGCGATCGGAAGCCTGCGCTCGGTGCGCGGGCGCAGCGCGGACCTGGCCGGGGTCGTCGACGGACGGCTCGCGCGTCTGCTGATCGATGGCGGCAAGCCGCAGGAGGCGATCGACCTGCTGGCCGGTGCCGGGTCGGCCACCGCACACGAACTGCGCGGCGACGCGCTGCTGGCCCTCGGCCGGCGCGAGGACGCCGCGGCCAGCTACCGCGACGCCCTGGCCGCGCTCGACGTGGACGCCATGCAGCGCGGGCTGCTCGAACTGAAGCTGTCCTCCGCGGGCGCCGCGCCCGCCGGGGGCTGACAAGCCATCCATCCGAGGAATCCCATGGCGACGAAGCCTTTCCGTTCCAACCACCACCGCATCGCCGGACTGATGCTGGCCGCCTCGGTGCTGGCGGGCTGCGGCACCATCCGTGGATGGGTCGACCGCGGCGAGGATGCGAACGCGCCCGCGAAACTCACCGAGATCACGCCGTCCGCGCAGGTCCGCGCGCTGTGGTCGGCGAACGCGGGGAAAGGCGAGGCGCGGATCGGCGCACGGCAGGGGCCCGCCATCGCGGATGGCCGCGTGTATGCCGCCGCCGTCGAGGGGGGCGTGCGCGCCTTCGACCTGCGCACCGGCGCCGTCGCGTGGCATGCCCCTTCCGAGCTGCGCCTGTCCGGTGGCCCCGGCGCCGGGGAGGGCCTGGTTGTCGTCGGCAGCCTGGACGGCGACGTGGTGGCCCTGGATGCCGCCACCGGGGCGGAGCGCTGGACCGCCCGCGTCACCAACGAGGTCATCGCCGCCCCGGCGATCGGCCAGGGCCTGGTGCTGGTGCGCAGCAACGACGGGCGACTGACCGCGTTCGACGCGGCGAGCGGCGAGCGCCGCTGGTTCTGGGAGGCCGAACTGCCCGCGCTGACGGTGCGCGGCAACGGGGCGCCCCTGCTGGCACCGAACCTTGCGTTCCTGGGGACCGACGGTGGCGAACTGGTCGCGCTCGCGCTGCAGGACGGGCGTGAACTCTGGCGCCTGCCGGTCGCGCAGCAGGAAGGCCGCAACGAGCTCGAGCGCATGGCCGACGTCGATGGCGGCGTGCTGCTGGACGGCACCACCCTCTACGCCACCAGCTACAAGGGCCGGACGCTCGCCGTCGACGGTCCCAGCGGCCAGCCGATCTGGGTCGCCGAGCAGGGCGGCGCAGGCAGCGTCGGCAACGGCCCGGCGCAGGTCGTGGTGAGCGATGCGCGCGGCACGGTCTGGGCGCTGGACAAGGCCAGCGGTGGCGCGATGTGGCAGCAGGACGCCCTGGCACGCCGCAACGTGACCGGTGCCGCGGTGCAGGGCGACCTGGCCGTGGTTGGCGACCTCGATGGCTACCTGCACTGGCTGTCGTTGTCGGACGGGTCGTTCGCCGCCCGCCAGAAGGTCGGCGGTGACGCCATCCTGGCCGCCCCGCGGGTCGCGGACGGGATCCTGGTCGTGCAGGACGTCGCGGGACGCCTGCGCGCCTTTTCAATCGGCGACTGACCTCCCGAGCGGTCCACGGGCCGCTGCGGTGCCGACTGCTAGTCTTTCCCCCGGCGACGCGGCCCCTGGCGGGTCGCGTCGCCCTGCATCGCCCCGGAGCCGAGCATGCTGCCCCTGGTCGCCCTGGTGGGCCGTCCCAACGTCGGGAAGTCCACCCTCTTCAATGCGTTGACGCGATCGCGCGACGCCCTGGTGCATGACCAGCCGGGCGTGACGCGCGACCGGCATTACGGCGTCTGCAGGCTGGACCCGGACCGGCCCTTCGTGCTGGTCGACACGGGCGGCATCGCGGGCGACGAGGCGGGGCTGTCGGGCGCGACCGCGCGGCAGGCACGCGCGGCCGCCGCGGAAGCGGACCTGGTGCTCTTCATCGTCGACGGGCGCGAGGGCGCGTCCGCGCTCGACGACGAGATCCTGTCCTGGCTGCGCCGCCTGGACACGCGCACGTACCTGGTCATCAACAAGGTCGACGGCGTCGACACCCGCGAGGCGATGGCCGAGTTCGCGCGCTACGGGTTCGCCGAGGCGCTGCCCGTGTCCTCCGCGCACAGGCAGGGCATCGACGACCTGCTCGAGCAGGTCCTCGCCGCGCTCCCGGAAGACGGCGACGCGGCGGTGCTGGACGACGACCCCGGGCGCATGCGCGTGGCCTTCGTCGGCCGGCCGAACGTCGGCAAGTCCACCCTGGTGAACCGGCTCCTCGGAGAGGAGCGGATGATCGCGTCCGAAGTGCCTGGCACCACGCGCGACTCGATCGCGGTGGACCTCGAGCGCGACGGCCGCAAGTACCGGTTGGTCGACACCGCCGGCATCCGCCGCAAATCGAAGGTCGAGGAGGCGGTCGAGAAGTTCTCGATCGTCAAGACGCTGCAGGCGATCGAACACTGCGAGGTCGCCGTGATCCTCCTCGACGCGGGCGAGGGCGTGACCGACCAGGACGCGAGCGTGCTCGGCGCCGTGCTCGACGCCGGGCGGGCGCTGGTCGTCGCCGTCAACAAGTGGGACGGCCTGACGACCTACCAGCGCGAGCAGGCCGAAGCGCTGCTGTCGCGCAAGCTCGGGTTCGTCGACTGGGCCGAGGCGGTGCGCATCTCCGCGCTGCATGGTTCCGGCCTCCGCGAACTGTTCCGGGCGGTCCACCGCGCGCACGCCTCGGCGACCCGCGAGTTCGGCACCAGCGAGGTCACCCGCGCGGTGGAGGCGGCCTATACGGCCAATCCGCCGCCGTCGGTGCGGGGCCACGTCGCCAAGCTGCGCTTCGCGCACCCGGGCGGAAGCAATCCGCCGACCTTCATCGTGCACGGCACCCGCACGCGCACGCTGTCGGACACCTACAAGCGCTACCTGGAGAATTTCTTCCGCAAGCGCTTCAAGCTGGTCGGCACGCCGGTGCGCTTCGTCTTCAAGGAAGGCGACAACCCCTACAAGGACCGCAAGAACGTGCTCACCGAGCGGCAGGCCGCGCGCAAGCGCCGCCTGCTGCGGCACGTGAAGCGCCGCTAGACGGTGGACGCCGGGCGTCCAGCGCGCGCCGACGTGACGCTCGGGCTGCTGGCGGGCGGCGCGGGCCGGCGACTGGGCGGCGTCGACAAGGCGTGGCTCGAACGCGGCGGCATTGCGCAGGTCGTCCGGATCGCCGGGGCGATGGCGCCCTTCGTCGGCGCCATCGTCGTTTCGTCGAATGCCGGATCGAGCGCGTTCGAAGCCCGCGGCTGGACGGTCGTGCGCGACGCGTTGCCGGGACGGGGACCGATTTCAGGCCTGGAGGCACTGGCGCGCGCCTGCCACACCGACTGGCTGCTCACGCTGCCGGTCGACCTGGTCGATGTCCTCCCGTCGGCGGTCGAGGCCCTGCTCGCGACGGCGTGCGGCGACGGCGCGGGACACTGGGTGGAGGACGCCGACGGACCGCAGCCGCTGGTGGCGGTCTGGCGGGCAGGGCATCTGCGCACCTCGGCAGCGGCCGCGATCGAATCCGGCGATCTCGCGGTGCGTGGCCTGCAGGCGCGGATGGGCATGGTCCGCGTCCACCTGCCCGACGTACGCTTCGGCAACCTCAACACCGAATCGGACCTGCGGGCGCACGACGTGTCGCGCCCCGGCGCCGAAGCTTCCCGATGATCCAGCCACCGTTCCCGAGCGGCATCGCGTTCGACGAGGCCGTCGACTTCATCCGCGCGGCGGCCGCCACGCGACGCGCGGACCCGGTCCGCATGCCGATCGCGCGCTGCCACGGGCATGTCCTGGCGGGTGCCGTCGTCGCGCCGATCCCACTCCCGCCGTTCGACAACAGCGCGATGGACGGCTTCGCGGTGCGCCATGCGGACCTCGCGTCGCAGGACGACGGCCTGCGGCTCGCCGGCGAGCGGTTCGCGGGTCCGGCGCAGGCGCTGCAGGTCGAACCGGGCACCTGCGTGCGCATCACGACCGGCGCGCCGTTGCCGGAGGGTGCGGACACGGTGGTGGTGAAGGAGGCGGCCGAGCTCGTTGGCGATCGTGTCCGTTGCCCCGTGGACGTGGCGCCCGGCGCGAACGTCCGCCGCGCCGGCGAGGACGTCGCGTCCGGGACGCGCGTGCTGGAGGCGGGGCAGGTGCTGTCGCCCGCCCGCGTCGCGCTCGCGGCCGCGCTGGGCCTCGACCAGGTGTCCGTCGCGCCGCGACCGACCGTCGCCGTGTTCACGACGGGCGACGAGCTCGTGCCGCCGGGCATGCCGCTCCGGCACGGCCAGATCCATGACTCCAACCGGGAACTGCTGCTGGGCCTGCTGCGCGCCGACGGCCTGGAGCCCACCGCCTGGCCGGCGCTGCCCGACGAGCCGGCGCGCGTCGAGGCGATGCTGCGCGACGCGTCGGCGAGCTTCGACGTCGTGCTGACCTGCGGCGCCGTGTCCGCGGGCGAGAAGGACCACATTCCCGACCTGCTGCAGTCCCGGGGCCGGGTCCGGTTCTGGAAGGTGCGGATGAAGCCGGGGATGCCGGTGCTGTTCGGCGACCTCGGGCGGTCCGCGTTCCTCGGGCTGCCGGGTAATCCGGTGTCCGTGCTCGCGACCTGGCTGACCCTCGGCAGGACGCTGGTCGATGGTATCCAGGGACGGACCGAACCGCGGTCGCGTCTGCGGGCGCGCCTGGCGGCGCCTTACGCGAAGACGCACGCCAGGCGCGAGTTCGTGCGCGGCCGGCTCGCGTGCGCTGACGACGGGACGCTGCAGGTCGCGCCCGATGCCGCGGCGACCGGCTCGCACCGGATGGCCGCCGCCGCGCACGCCGACGCCCTGGTCGTCGTGCCGGAGGGCCCGCAGTCGCTGGCGGCCGGTGACGTCGTGGACGTGCTCCCGTTCTGATCCACGCAGGGCGGGCAGGCGGCAACGCGGCGCGTCCGGGCGGATAATGCGCGCATGGACCCCCGCGAAATGACGCCCGCCGAAGCCGCCGAACGCCAGCGCGCCGGCGCGGTGCTGGTCGACGTGCGCGACGCGCACGAACGCGCGCTCGGCATGGCCCTGGACGCAGTGGGCGTCGACCGTGCCGTCCTGGAGGGCGACCCCGGGGCGCACCTCCCGGACCGCGGCGCGGAGATCCTGCTGATCTGCCAGCGCGGGCCGCGATCGCGCCTTGCCGCGCAGGCGCTGGCGGACGCCGGATTCGCCAACGTCGCCTGCGTCACCGGCGGCACGGAGGCCTGGGCGGATGCGGGACTGCCGATGCACCGGCCCGACATCGACGCGGACTTCGCCGAGCGCTACTCGCGCCATCTCCGCCTGCCCGAGGTCGGCCTGGCGGGCCAGCAGCGCCTGGAGGCGGCCCGCGTGCTGCTGGTCGGTGCCGGCGGCCTCGGGTCGCCGGCCGCGCTGTACCTGGCCGCCGCAGGCATCGGCACGCTGCGCATCGCCGACGACGACGTGGTCGACCGCAGCAACCTGCAGCGGCAGGTGCTGCACACGGACGCGCGCATCGGCGTGCCGAAGGTCGTGTCCGCGGAGCAGACACTCGGCGGGCTCAATCCGCGCACGCGGGTCGAGGCGGTCGCCGAACGGATCACCTCGGACAACGTCGAACGCCTGCTGGACGGCGTGGACGTCGTGGTCGACGGCGCGGACAACTTCCCCGCGCGCTACCTGCTCAACGACGCCTGCGTGAAGCTGGGCAGGCCGCTGGTCTACGGCGCGGTGCACCGGTTCGAAGGGCAGGCGAGCGTGTTCGATGCCGGGCGCCGGCGCGGCGAGGCGCCGTGCTACCGATGCCTGTTCCCCGAGCCGCCACCGCCCGAGGCCGCGCCGAACTGCGCGGAGGCGGGGGTGTTGGGACTGTTGCCCGGCGTCATCGGGCTGATCCAGGCGACCGAGGCTGTGAAGCTCGTGCTCGGCCTGGGCGAGCCGCTCGCGGGACGGTTGCTGCAGTTCGACGCGATCGGCATGCGGTTCCGCGAGATCCGCCTGCGCCCCGATCCGCATTGCGCGGTCTGCGCGCCGGGCACGCCGTTCCCGGGCTACATCGACTACGCCGCCTTCTGCGCCGGTACCGCCACCGCCTGACCCTGTCGTCCCGAGCGCAGCGAGGGACCTGCTTTTCCTTGGGCGTGGCGCGTGTGAAGCAGGTCCCTCGCTGCGCCCGGGGCGATAGGGCGGATGGGTGGCTGGCGGGGTGGCGCCGGCGTCGTCACGGCGCGTGGCCGTCCGGCATGACAGCGTCCGTCGCCCCGCACGAGGACACGGCGACCATGGCGCACCTCGCAAAAGCCGACACGGGCCGGCGGCCGGCATGGCGGCTTGCATCGATCGCATGGATCGCCCTGTTGCTGTTGGGATGGGCCGGATGGGCAGCGGCGGCCGACCCGTGCGGCGGCACGCAGCAGGGCACTTCGACCGCCGCGCGCATCGCCGCGACGGCGTGCCGCGAGAATGCGCGGTGGCACAGCCCCTTCATCGACACGGAGGGCCGCCTGGCGAGCCAGCAGGTCGTCGAGGCGCAGGCCGCGCCGCTCGCGGATGGCGTCCCGGCCTGGCAACGGGTGGCGGGCTACTGGCGGGAGACCGGCCTGCTGCAGCGCATGGCCGGCTTCGATGGCGCTTCGCAATGCATGGGCCCCGTCGGCGGTGCCGGGGGGGCGTGGTGCCGCGCATTCCTCATGGACACCCCGTGGTCGGCAGCGTTCGTGTCATGGGTGATGATGCATGCCGGGGTGCCCGGATTCCGCCCGAGCCCGAGCCACGTGGACTACGTGCGCGCCGCCTACCGCGGCGACGGCAGCCCGTGGCGGTTCGCGGACCTGGACCGCGAGCCGGCGGCGACCGGCGACCTGCTGTGCTACGTCCGCGTCGACAGCCGCACGTACGGCCATGCGGGCCTGGTCGCGTTCCTCGCGCAGCCGGGAAGCTCGGGCCTGCCGATGCATTGCGACGTGGTCGTCGGGGCCGAGCGCGAGGCCGGCCGCCTGCACCTGGTCGGCGGGAACGTGCTCCACGGCGTGACGCGGCGCCTCATCCCGATCAACAGTGCCGGATTGCCCTGGAACCTGCCGCGCGGGAGCGGCGAATCCGGAAGCTGCTGGCCGTCCAATCCCGCCGGCTGCAGCTTCAACCGCAAGGACTGGGCCGCGTTGCTGAAGCTGCGGCCGGAATCGGAACTTGCCGGCCTGGCACCCGCGGTACGTCCCGTGTACGGCGCGCCCATCGCACCGCCGCAGCGGCAGTGCTGCGTGCATTGCGTGGTCGGGTCCGGCGTGCCGCGCTGCCCGAGGGAGGCGGCCCCCTCGGCGAACGACTGAATGCGAGGCCGGGACGTGCGCAGGTCTCAGTTCGAGCGCAACTCGCCGTACATCACGACTTCGTACGTTCCCGCATCCGTGGCATCAACGAAGGTCTTGAACCCGCTCAGGACCCGGCCACTCGTCACGGGATAGAGGGAGGCCCATTCCTCGGCGTCCCCGAGCTCGTCGAACACGAATCGCGCCTTGCACAGTTGTCGCCTGCACTCCACGTCGTGGGACAGCGGGGGCATCGTCTCCGCCAGCAGCGGAGCCTGGTTCGCCTGTGACTTGAGGTCCTGCGATGCCGTGGATTGCCGGGCGCCGCCGCGTTCCGCCGAGGCGAACGCGCGATCCAGGTCCCGCCTGACGCGCACTTCGGTCTGCTTCGACTGCGCATGCGCAGCTTGGCGCATCTGCGCCAGCGCGTCGGCACCCATGGGAGGTCCCTGGTGCGGGGTGGCAACGCCGGGCATCCGCGCCCGGCCAGCCTCGAGGGCCGCCAGGCGCGCCTCCATTGCCGCCAGGCGACGGAGGATCTCTTCGCCCGATCCCCGGCCTCCCGACGCCACGGACGCCTGCGTGGACTCGTACCGCAGCGCGGCAAGCGCGACGACCACCACCAAGGCGACAACCGCGACTGCGGAAACCTGCACGCGACTCATGCTCGGCATCGATATCCCACTTTTCCGGATGGTGCTCGGGAACGCACCCCGGGACCGGTCGGGCCCGGGGTGCGCCGTGCGTCAAAGCGCGTCGTCGGCGTCGTACTCGATGATGTACATCTGCCCCATCTCGACCTTCGGGGGCAGGAGGCAGTTGACGTTCACGTTGCCCCACTCGTGCATCCTGTCCAGGCCCGTGGCAGTGAAGAGGTTGAACTGCCCTGCCGCGATGGGAATGCTGTAGGGAACGTTGTTGCTTCCATCGAAGCGATTGCCGGAGGCGACCACGCATTCCACCGTCACGTCGACCGACGAACTGGACTTGAAATCGATCCAGAGTGCCGGCCCGGTCGTGGCCGGGGTCGCCATCGCGTCGGTCACGTGTTCGCTGACCGAATCCATCGGCAGGGAACACACGATGTAGATCGGGTTCGCGCTCGCGTTGTAGATGCCGAAGGGCCGGAAGCGCAGGCCGCCCAGGTTCAGCGGCGTGGATGGCTGGCAGTGCTCGGTGGCCGTGGACTGGTGCCGCCGGACCGTCGCGGCATCCGCGGTCGCCGTCGCCAGTGCGGCCAATCCGCCCAGCGCCAGTGCCACGTATCGACTCGACGGACCGCCCAATTGCATGTTCATGCCGCTCTCCTTCTCGGGTATGAAGTCTGGGAATGGCGCCGGTCCGGTTCCCCCTGACCAGTCCGCCACACCGCTTAACGCCGGATCGAAAGTTTGCAGGCCATCACAATTCGAGTGCGCGGGCCCGTTTCGTGGTTCCACGGGGGATCCCCTGGCCTGATCGGCCGTCACCGAGCTGTTCGGGGTCGGCCAGCAACGGCGCGATGGCCGATCGGGCAGCCGGCGCCGCCAGCGGGTTCAATCCGCGCGCGAGGCGGCGTCGAAGGCGGCGAGCTGCTCCGGCGTGGCCGGGCGCTGGTGCCGTGCCTTCCAGTCCGCGAACGGCTCGCCGTAGACCGCTTCGCGGGCCTGGTCGCGATCGAGCTCGAGACCGGCGTCCGCGGCCGCTTCGCGGTACCAGTCCGCCAGGCAGTTGCGGCAGAAGCCGGCCAGGATCATCAGGTCGATGTTCTGCACGTCCGGCCGTGCCTGCAGCAGGTGGTCGCGCAGGCGGCGGTAGACGGCGGCTTCGATCGCGTCCCGGCGCGGGTCGGTGGCCATGGCGGTACTCCGGTTGGAAAGCGCCAGTGTAGGGCGGGGCGATCGCAGCGCTCGGCGCGCGGGCGCCACTTCGGCGACAATGCCCGGCCCGCGCACGCGCACACGCCACGCATGACCGGACCGGACACCCCGCAGGCCCGCATCCTCGACGGCAAGCAGATCGCCGAGGCGCTCCTCGACGACCTCAAGGCGCGCGTTGACGCTCGCATCGCCGCCGGGCTGCCTCGCCCCGGGCTGGCGGTCGTGCTGGTGGGCGACGACCCGGCCTCCGCGGTGTACGTGCGCAACAAGCGCCGCGCCGCCGAGAAGGTGGGCATCCAGGCCATCGACCACGACCTGCCGGCGGACACCAGCGATGCCGAACTGCTGGCGCTGGTCGACCGTCTGAACGCCGATCCCGCCGTGCACGGCATCCTGGTCCAGTTGCCGCTGCCCGACCGGCGCGACGGGACGGCCCTGATCAACCGGATCGATCCGCGCAAGGACGTGGACGGCTTCCATCCGGAGAACGTGGGCCACCTGGCGCTGCGCCAGTTCGGCCTGCGCCCGTGCACGCCACGCGGCATCACCACGCTGCTGGCGTACACCGACCGGCCGGTGCGCGGCGCCAACGCCACGATCGTGGGGGTGTCCAACCACGTCGGGCGGCCGATGGCGCTGGAGCTCCTCATCGCCGGCTGCACGACGACCTGCTGCCACCGGTTCACCCCGCCCGAGGCGCTCGAGGCGGCGGTGCGCAACGCGGACATCCTGGTGGTGGCGGTCGGCCGGCCGCGGCTGGTCCCGGGTGAATGGGTCAAGCCGGGCGCCGTGGTCATCGACGTGGGCATCAACCGGATGGACGACGGCCGCCTGGTCGGCGACGTCGGCTTCGAGGCCGCGCGGGAACGCGCCAGCTGGATCACGCCGGTGCCGGGCGGGGTGGGGCCGATGACGGTCGCCACCCTGATGCAGAACACGCTGGAGGCGGCCGAGGCGGCGGACGGCCCGTGACCGGGCGCCGGAACCCGCCGGCAGGTTACAATGGCGCGCTTCATCCCCCCGGACCCGGCCATGCTCCGCATCCAGGCTGAAGCGCTCACCTACGACGACGTTTCCCTCGTCCCCGCGCACTCCACGGTGCTGCCCAAGGACGTCTCGCTCTCGACCCGCCTGACGCGCGGCCTGCGCCTCAACCTGCCGATCCTCTCGGCCGCGATGGACACCGTCACCGAGGCCCGCCTCGCGATCGCGATGGCGCAGCTCGGCGGCATCGGCATCATCCACAAGAACATGCCGCCTGACCGGCAGGCCGCCGAAGTGGCCACGGTCAAGACCTTCGAGGCGGGCGTCATCAAGTCGCCCTTCACCGTCGGCCCGGACACCACCATCGGCGAGGTGCTCCGCCTCACGCGGGCGCGCAACATCTCCGGCGTCCCGGTGGTCGACGGCAACGGCCAGCTCGTGGGCATCGTGACCAGTCGCGACATGCGCTTCGAGAAGAAGCTGGACGACCCGGTCCGCCACATCATGACCAAGAAGGACCGCCTGGTGACGGTGCGCGAGGGCGCGTCCGACGACGAGGTGCTGGACCTGCTGCACCGCCACCGCATCGAGAAGGTGCTGGTCGTCAACGACGCGTTCGCGCTGCGCGGCCTGATCACGGTCAAGGACATCCAGAAGAAGCAGGACAACCCGAACGCGGCGTACGACGCGGCCGAGCGGCTGCTGGTGGGCGCCGCGGTCGGCGTCGGCGGCGACACCGAGGCGCGCGTGGAGGCGCTCGTGGACGCGGGCGTGGACGTGGTGATCGTCGACACTGCGCACGGCCACTCGCAGGGCGTCATCGACCGCGTCGCCTGGGTCAAGAAGCACTACCCGGACCTGCAGGTCGTCGGCGGCAACATCGTTACCGGCGAGGCCGCGCTGGCGCTCGAGGGCGCGGGCGCGGACGCGGTGAAGGTCGGTGTCGGCCCAGGCTCGATCTGCACCACGCGCCCGGTGGCGGGCGTCGGCGTGCCGCAGGTCACCGCGGTCGCGATGGTCGCCGAGGCGCTGCAGGACCGCATCCCGCTGATCGCCGACGGCGGCATCCGCTTCTCCGGCGACATCGGCAAGGCGCTGGTCGCCGGCGCCAGCAGCATCATGATCGGTGGCCTGTTCGCGGGCACCGAGGAGTCGCCCGGCGAGACCGAGCTGTTCCAGGGGCGCAGCTACAAGAGCTACCGCGGCATGGGCTCGCTCGGCGCGATGGAGAAGGGCTCGAAGGACCGCTACTTCCAGGACGCCGCCGAGGCCGACAAGCTCGTGCCCGAGGGCATCGAAGGCCGCGTGCCTTACCGCGGACCGCTGTCGGGCGTGATCCACCAGCTCGCCGGCGGCCTGCGCGCGACCATGGGCTACGTCGGCTGCGCGACCGTCGAGGAGATGCGCACCAGGCCGAGCTTCGTGACCGTGACCGGCGCCGGCCAGCGCGAGAGCCACGTGCACGACGTGCAGATCACCAAGGAACCGCCGAATTACCGGATGGGGTAGGGGCCGCCCAGCGGCCGCACCCTGTCGTCCCGAGCGCAGCGAGGGACCTGCTTCAACCCACCGTGCCGCGACAAGCAGGTTCCTCGCTGCGCTCGGAACGACATGACGCCATGACCGACATCCACAGCGACAAGATCCTGATCCTCGACTTCGGCGCGCAGTACACGCAGCTGATCGCCCGCCGGATCCGCGAGATCGGCGTCTACTGCGAGATCTGGGCCTGGGACCACGATCCGGCGGAGATCGCGAAATTCGGCGCGAAGGGCATCGTCCTGTCGGGCGGGCCCGAGTCGACCACCGTGGCCGGCGCGCCGTTCGCGCCACAGGAAGTCTTCGACAGCGGTCTGCCGGTGCTCGGCATCTGCTACGGCATGCAGACGCTGGCCGCGCAGCTGGGCGGCGCGACCGAGGCCGCCGACGCGCGCGAGTTCGGCCATGCGGAAGTCGAGCTGGTGGCGCACGACGCGCTGCTCGGTGGCCTGAGCGACCATGGAGGCGCACCGAAGCTCGACGTGTGGATGAGCCATGGCGACCACGTGTCCGAGGCGCCGCCGGGGTTCACGGTCACCGCGCGCACCGACCGCATCCCCGTGGCCGCGATGGCGAACGAGGAAAAGGGCTGGTACGGCGTGCAGTTCCATCCTGAAGTGACGCACACGCTGCAGGGCCAGACGCTGCTGCGCCGCTTCGTCACCGGGATCTGTGGCTGCCGCACGTTGTGGACGGCCGCGCACATCATCGAGGACCAGGTCGCGCGCGTGCGCGAGCAGGTGGGCGACGACGAAGTCATCCTGGGGCTCTCCGGCGGGGTGGATTCCTCGGTCGTCGCGGCGCTGCTGCACAAGGCGATCGGCGACCAGCTGACCTGCGTGTTCGTCGATACCGGCCTGCTGCGCTGGCAGGAGGGCGACCAGGTGATGGCGATGTTCGCCGAGCACATGGGCGTCAAGGTGGTCCGGGTCGATGCGGCCGACCGCTACTTCGACGC
Organism: Luteimonas pelagia; assembly: GCF_054776035.1. Classification (NCBI taxonomy): domain Bacteria; kingdom Pseudomonadati; phylum Pseudomonadota; class Gammaproteobacteria; order Lysobacterales; family Lysobacteraceae; genus Luteimonas; species Luteimonas pelagia. The sequence goes on from NZ_BAAHCG010000002.1 coordinate 749,256, forward strand.
GCTCGAGGGCGTGGCCGACCCGGAGGCCAAGCGCAAGATCATCGGCAACCTGTTCGTCGAGATCTTCGACGAGGAGGCCGGCAAGCTGCGCAGCGCCAAGTGGCTGGCGCAGGGCACGATCTATCCGGACGTGATCGAGTCGGCCGGCAGCAAGACCGGCAAGGCGCACGTCATCAAGAGCCACCACAACGTGGGCGGCCTGCCCGAGCACATGAAGCTCGGACTGGTCGAGCCGCTGCGCGAGCTGTTCAAGGACGAGGTGCGGCGCCTGGGCGTGGAACTCGGCCTGCCGGAGACGATGGTGTACCGCCATCCGTTCCCGGGGCCGGGCCTGGGCGTGCGCATCCTGGGCGAGGTCAAGCGCGAGTACGCCGAGTTGCTGGCGCGGGCGGACAACATCTTCATCGAGGAGCTGCGGCGCGCCGGGCTGTATGACAGGACGTCGCAGGCGTTCGCGGTGTTCCTGCCGGTGAAGTCGGTCGGCGTGGTGGGCGACGCGCGGGCCTACGAGTGGGTGGTGGCGCTGCGGGCGGTGGAGACGATCGATTTCATGACGGCGCATTGGGCGGAGTTGCCGTACAGCTTCCTCGCCCGGGTTTCTAACAGGATTATCAATGAGTTGCGTGGCATTTCTCGCGTCGTTTATGACATCAGCGGAAAGCCGCCGGCAACCATCGAGTGGGAGTGATGCACCTGTCGTCCCGAACGCAGTGAGGGACCTGCTGTTTGCGCTTCGGGCGCCGGACGGCGCAAGAGCGGATTCCTCACTGCGTTCGGAATGACAGGCGGGCGTTCGGAATGACAGGCGGGCGTTCGGAATTGCAGGCGGGCGTTCGGAATGACAGAGGGGCGTTCGGCATGACACCGGGTGGGGACGGGCCGATGGACGACGAACGCTGGATGCGGCATGCGCTCGGGCTCGCGGACCGGGCCGAGCACGAGGACGACGAGATCCCGGTCGGCGCCGTGCTGGTGTCGGCCGACGGGACGGTGCTGGGCGAGGGTTGGAACCGCAACATCGGCGACCGCGATCCGTCCGCGCACGCCGAGATCGTGGCGATGCGCCGCGCGGGGCAGGCGCTCGGGAACCACCGCCTGCTCGGCACCACCCTCTACGTGACGCTCGAGCCCTGCGCGATGTGCGCGATGGCGATGGTGCATGCGCGCGTCTCGCGCGTCGTGTTCGGCGCGCACGATCCGAAGACCGGCGCGGCGGGAAGCGTCTTCGACCTGCTGGCGGACCCCCGGCACAACCATCGCGTGGAGGTGGTCGGTGGCGTGCTCGGGAACGAGGCGGGCCAGCGGCTCACGGCGTACTTCCGCCGCAAGCGCGGTCGCCCCGCTGACTAGTCCGCCCGCTTCACGTGGCGCAGCAGCGCCCGGTCGCGGCCGTGGTCCATCTCGTCGTTGACCGCGTCCACAGCCAGCGCGGACTCCCGGGCCAGCATCAGGCTGGCGGCGAACATCGCCAGCACGCCGAGGACGGCCAGCGCGGTCGGCAACTGGCCGAGCCGGTAGCCGAGGAAGGCGTCGCCCGCGACCGTCAGGCTGGTGCCCACGAAGCAGCTGATCGCGATGTAGAGCAGCTGGCTGCCGCGCAGCACCATCAGGCTGCGGCGGCGCTGCAACACGAGGCGCTGCTCGAGCCACGTCCGCTCCTCTTCGGTGTCGGCCTCGGCCAGGTCCCGCAGCACCGCGCGGGCACGGTCGATGATGCGGCCCAGCCTGTTGTTCGCCGACAGCAGCAGCGACGCGGTCGCGGTCAGGAAGAACGCGGGCGCGAGCATCGCGGTCAGGATCGCGTAGTGGCTGAGGAGGGCGGCGGTGTTGGGCATGGGGCGTGATCGGTGCGGTCGTGGGCTGGGCTATGATGCGCGCGTTCCGCGCAGGCCGCGAGGCCAGTGGACGCGACGACTGGAATGCCGGGGAGGGCAGGGATGGCGGAATCGCGGCTGATCTGGATCGACCTGGAGATGACCGGGCTCGACACCACGCGTGACTCGATCCTCGAGATCGCCACGATCGTCACCGACGCCAACCTCGAGGTGCTCGCGGAGGGCCCAGAGCTGGCCATCGCGCACCCGCTCTCGAAGCTCGAGGCCATGGACGAGTGGAACCGCACGCAGCATTCGCGTTCCGGGCTTTGGCGCCGCGTCATCGAGGACGGCGTCCCGATGGCCGAAGCCGAGGCGCGCACGCTGGCGTTCCTGCGCGAGTGGGTGCCCGAGCGCGCCTCCCCGATGTGCGGCAACTCCATCTGCCAGGACCGGCGCTTCCTGCATCGGCAGATGCCGTCGCTGGAGGCGTACTTCCACTACCGGCAGATCGACGTGAGCACGCTGAAGGAACTGGCGCGCCGCTGGGCGCCGCGGGTGCTCGAAGGCGTCGGCAAGCAGGCGGCGCACACCGCGCTTTCCGACGTGCGGGACTCGATCGCCGAGCTCCGTCACTACCGCGGCTTCATGGGCGCGCTGGGCGGCCTCGACGACTGAGGGTCGCGCGGCGCATCACTCGGGGTCCGACTGCGGCCGGTGCTTCGACGACTCCGTGCCGATGCGGCGCGCACCGACGCGCCTGGGGCCTCCGGTGTTCGCCGGCACGAGTTCGAACTCGCCGGCCGCATCGTCCGCCACGTGGTGGTACATGTGCACGTCGCGCTGCGGGAACGGGATCGCGATGCCGCCCTTGTCGAATGCCTTCTTGATGCGCTCGGTCAGTTCGCACTTGGTGACGAACCAGTCGTCGTTGGCCGTATGGCAGCGGATGCCGAGGTTCACGCTGTTGTCGGCCAGTTCGTAGACCAGCACGTCGGGCGGCGGCTCGGCGAGGACGCGGCCGTCGGCCTTCATGATCTCCAGCGCGATGCCGCGCGCCGCGTCGATGTCGCTGCCGTAGCCGATGCCGACCACGAGGTTGATCCGGCGCATGACGTCCGGCGTCAGATTGATGATCGAGTCGCTGGTGATCAGGCTGTTCGGCAGCACGATCGTCTGGTTGTCCGCGCCACGCAGCCGGGTCTGGAAGATGCTGACGGACTCCACTTTCCCCGTCTCGCCGGCGATCGTCACGATGTCCCCGACGCGGAAGGGCTTCAGGCTCACCAGCATCACGCCGGAGGCGATGTTGGACAGCGAGTCCTTGAGCGCCAGGCCGACCGCGAGGCCGGCGGCGCCGAGCACCGCGATCATCGACGTCATCGGGACGCCCACGACCTGCAGCACGGCCAGCAGCAGCACCACCAGCAACGCGATGTAGGCGACCTTGCGCAGGAACTGGACCGCGATCGGCTCGACCTCCGCGCGGGTGAGGCCGCGCTCGGCGACCGCGGCGATCCACTTCGCCACCCGCAGGCCGACGAGCAGCAGCAACAGCGCCCCGAGCAGCTTCCCGCCCCACGCCACGCCCAGCGCCTTCCAGTCGATGCCCTCGAGGCTCGCGAGCCACTCCATGCAGGTCTCCTCTTGCCGTCGGCGGCCCGGGACCGCCGGAAAGAACACGCCCCGCGGGGGGCGGGGCGTCGGTTGTGTGCGTCAGCCTACTTCAGCGGGCGTGACCGGTGCGTTCCAGGTCATCCGGCCTTCGCCTTCGCCAGCTTCAGCCAGGTGTCCACGACGGTGTCGGGATTCAGCGATACCGATTCGATGCCCTGTTCCATCAGCCACAGGGCGAGGTCCGGGTGGTCGCTCGGACCCTGGCCGCAGATGCCGACGTACTTGCCCTTGGCGCGTGCGGTGGCGATCGCCATGGCCAGCAGCTTCTTGACCGCCGGGTCGCGCTCGTCGAACAGGTCCGCGACCAGGGCCGAGTCGCGGTCCAGGCCGAGCGTGAGCTGGGTGAGGTCGTTCGAACCGATCGAGAAGCCGTCGAACAGCTCGAGGAACTCCTCGGCCAGCAGCGCGTTGGACGGCAGCTCGCACATCATGATGATCTTCAGGCCGTCCTCGCCCTGGCGCAGGCCGTTGGCGGCCAGCACCTCGATCACGCGGCGACCCTCGTCGAGCGTGCGCACGAACGGGATCATGACCCACAGGTTGGACAGCCCCATCCCGTCGCGCACCTTGCGCACGGCGCGGCATTCGAGCGCGAAGGCTTCGCGGAACGACGGATCGACGTAGCGGCTGGCGCCGCGGAAGCCGATCATGGGGTTCTCCTCCTCCGGCTCGTAGCGGCTGCCACCGATGAGGTTCGCGTACTCGTTCGACTTGAAATCGGACAGGCGCACGATCACCGGGTTGGGGGCCACGGAGGCGGTGATGGTCGCGATGCCCTCCGCCAGGCGGTCCACGTAGAACTCGACCGGGCCGGCGTAGCCTGCGATGCGCGCGTCGATCTTCGCCTTCGTCGCCGCGTCCTGGCGGTCGTATTCCAGCAGTGCCTTGGGATGCACGCCGATGTGGCTGGCGATGATCATCTCCAGGCGGGCCAGGCCGATGCCCGCGTTCGGCAGCATGCCGAAGTCGAACGCGCGGTCCGGGTTGGCCACGTTCATCATGATCTTGAGCGGCGCGGGCGGCATGTTGCCGAGGTCGGTCGTGGTGCGCTCGAAGGGCAGGGCGCCGGCGTAGATGTAGCCGGTGTCGCCCTCGGCGCAGCTCACGGTGACCTCGGCGCCGTCCTTGATGGTGTCCAGCGCATTGCCGGTGCCGACGACGGCGGGGACGCCGAGCTCACGGGCGATGATCGCCGCGTGGCAGGTCCGGCCGCCGCGGTTGGTGACGATGGCGGCGGCGCGCTTCATCACCGGCTCCCAGTCCGGGTCGGTCATGTCGGCGACCAGCACGTCGCCGGCCTCGACCCTGGCCATGTCGTCCAGCGAGCGCACCACGCGCGCCTTGCCGCTGCCGATCTTCTGGCCGATGGCGCGGCCCTCGCACACCACGTCGCCGCGCCGGCCCAGTGTGTAGCGCTCGATCTGGGTCGCCTTGGCGCGCGACTTCACCGTCTCCGGGCGCGCCTGGAGGATGTAGAGCTTGCCGGTGTTCCCGTCCTTGCCCCACTCGATGTCCATCGGGCGGCCGTAGTGCTTCTCGATGACCAGCGCCTGGCGGGCGAGGGCGTGCACGTCCTCGTCGGTGATGGAGAAGCGGTTGCGCAGGTCGGCGGGCACGTCCTCGGTGCGCACGCGCTCGCCGGGCACGTCGGAATACACCATCCGCAACTGCTTGCTGCCGAGCGAGCGGCGCAGGATGGCAGGGCGGTCCTGCTCGAGCGTCGGCTTGTACACGTAGAACTCGTCGGGGTTGACCGCGCCCTGGACGACCATCTCGCCGAGGCCATGGCTGGCGGTGATGAACACCACCTCGCGGAAGCCCGACTCGGTGTCCAGCGTGAACAGCACGCCGGAAGCGCCGACATCGGAGCGCACCATCAGCTGCACGCCGGCGGACAGGAACACGTCCTCGTGCTTGAAGCCGTGGTGCACGCGGTAGGCGATCGCGCGGTCGTTGTAGAGGCTGGCGAACACCTCCTTGACCTTGTGGACCACGTCGTCCGCGCCGGTGACGTTGAGGAAGGTCTCCTGCTGGCCGGCGAAGCTGGCGTCGGGCAGGTCCTCGGCGGTCGCGGACGAGCGCACCGCGACCGCGACGTCGTCGGCGCCGGCCTGGCGGCAGAGTTCCGCGTAAGCGGACCGGATGTCCGCGTCGAGTTCCGGCTGGAGCGGCGCGTCGATGACCCAGCCGCGGATCTCCGCGCCGGCCGCGGTGAGCGCGGGGACGTCTTCCACGTCGAGCGAGCCCAGCCGGTCGTAGATGCGCTGGTGCAGGTCGTTGTGGGCGATGAAGGCCTTGAACGCGTCCGCGGTGGTCGCGAATCCACCGGGCACCGACACCCCGAGGTCGGCCAGCTGGCCGATCATCTCGCCGAGGGAGGCGTTCTTGCCGCCCACCTGGGCGAGGTCGTCCAGGCGCAGGTCCTGGAGCCAGAGGATGTTGGCGCTCAAGAGAAGCTCTCCATTGGGTCGCGGGCGGCGTGCCCGGGGCGTTCGACCGGACGCGGCCGGCGCAAACCGCTATTTTAGCAACCCCGCCCGAAAGGGTGTCCGCCGCGAGACGCCTCATGACGACCCGCCCCGTCTACTACGTGTCCGACGGCACGGGGATCACCGCGGAGACCATCGGCCACAGCGTCCTGACGCAGTTCGGGGGCACCCGCTTCGTCACCGACCGGATCCCGTTCGTCGACACCCCGGAGAAGGCGCGCGAGGCGGCGGTGGAGATCCGGCAGGGTGGCGAGCGGCACGGCGCCCGCCCGATCGTGATCAATTCCTGCGTGGACAGCGAGCTCAGCCGGATCCTGGCGGGCAGCGGGGCGCTGATGCTGGACGTCTTCGAGCCCTTCATCGCACCGATCGAGCAGGAACTCGGCTCCGCGCGGGAGCCCCGGGTCGGCAAGGCGCACGGCATCGCCGATTTCGACACGTACCACCAGCGCATCAACGCGATGAACTACGCGCTGACCCACGACGACGGCATCAGCGTGGACTATTCCGACGCCGACCTGATCCTCGTGGGCGTCTCCAGGGCGGGGAAGACCCCGACGTGCGTCTACCTTGCGCTCCACTACGGAATCCGCGCCGCGAACTACCCGCTGACGGACGACGACCTGGACGCCGACCGCCTGCCGCCGCGGCTGCGGGGCTGGCGCAACAAGCTGTTCGGCCTGACGATCGATCCGGAGCGACTGCACCAAATCCGCGAAGAGCGGCGCCCTGGCTCCGAGTACGCGCGGCTGGAGACCTGCCGCCGCGAGGTGGCCGCCGCCGAGGCCATGCTCGAGCGCGAACGCGTCCCCATCCTGAGCACGACCCATGCGTCGATCGAGGAGATCGCCAGCCGGGTGCTCGAGACGTTGGGCATCAACCGCGGAATGTTCTGAACGCGGGACGATCAGGCCCCCCATTTCAGGGCGCCGTTTCCAGGGACGTCGATACCCTCCCGGCGGGTGGCGTGGCGACGCGCGGGGATCCCCAACCTAGGCCCACCGGGCGGCGTCGTCAATCTGCTGCGGAAGCCGGCGCGCGTGTAGCATCGGGTCCATGACGCAGGCGCTTGCCGGCCCGAAGCTCCGTATTCCGCGCCTCAGCCGCTTCGGCTGGCTGATGGGGCTGTACGCCGAGAACCACCAGCGCCTGGTGCGCATGTTCGCGCCCGGAATGCTCGAGGTGGGCGCCCATGTCTCCAGCGTCGGCGACGGGCTGGACCTGCACCTGGACGTCCTGGCCCGGCACGCCTACACGCTGGAACTGCGCATGAGCTACGGGCTCGTCGACCCCCTCACCCTACAGCCGGACCCCTCCGCCTACCTTCGCCTGTACGGCGACGCCCGGCAGGTCGAGGCGACCCACTGCTACGTCGGCCGGCGCTGGCAGGACGTCATCGGCATGCACCCCGCGCCCGCCGCCGTGATCGGTCACCGGATGCGGATGAACACGTTCCTCGGCAAGTGGCTCGAGTACCTCGCCGAGCGCGGACATGGCGTGCGCACGCTCGCCAGGGCAGGCACGAGCGCGGACGTCGCATGAGCGTGCCGGGAATGCTTGACGGGCCGGCCGGCCGTCCCTAGACTTGCCGCCTTTCCAGCACGTGGGGCCATAGCTCAGCTGGGAGAGCGCTACAATGGCATTGTAGAGGTCGGCGGTTCGATCCCGCCTGGCTCCACCATCCCAACGCTGGATCGTTACCCTGCGTCCCCATCGTCTAGAGGCCTAGGACACCACCCTTTCACGGTGGCGACCGGGGTTCGAATCCCCGTGGGGACGCCATCCAAAAGAGAAGGCCCGGCAGTGCCGGGCCTTCGTCTTTTTCCGGCGGTCGTTTTTCGCGGATTGGCTACTCCGCGCCCGCCGCTTCGCCTTCCAGGTCGGCGATCAGGGCCTCCATCTCGTCGATCTCGCGACGCTGCGCCTCGATGATCCCATCGGCCAGTTCGCGCACGCGTGGATCCCGGATCCGGGCGCGCTCACTGGTCAGGATGGCGATGGAGTGGTGGGGGACCATCGCGCGCATGTAGGACACGTCGTCCACCGTCGCCTGGCTGCGCACGAGCCACAGTGCGGCTGCGAACACGACCACGGCCGAGGCGACGACGATCGCGTTCTTCCTGCGGTCGTCGTACATCTTGAGCATGAAGAGCAGCATCACGACGGACATGCCCGCGCCCATGATCAGCGCCATGTAGGCCCGTGTCTTACTGAAGAACACGTGCCCCGCCTCGTACGTGTGCAGGTACATGAGGCAGAACATGACCACCGTCGACGTGGCGATCATGCCCAGGAACCGTCCATACTTGCCCATGGTGCTTCCTCCTGAGCGGCCGTAATCGGCGGTCAGGCTTATCGGCCGCGGCGTGACCAGACCGTCGTGGACCCGTCATGGGCCACAAGGAGCACCTCGTAGGGCTGCGTCCGGCCATCCGGGACTTCCATGCCGGGCGAGCCGAGCGGCATGCCCGGCACGGTGAGCCCGCGAGCCTCCGGACGCTCGGCGAGCAGCCGGCGCACGTCCTCCGCCGGCACGTGGCCTTCGATGAAGTAGCCGCCGATTTCCGCCGTGTGGCACGACCCCATGCCCGGCGGGACACCGAGGCGTTCCTTCACCGGCCCCATGTCGCCGATCTCACGGACGTCGACGGGGAAGCCGTGCGCATGCATGTGCTCGACCCACAGGCCGCAGCAACCGCAACTCGGATTCTTGTGGACGACCAGCAGGGACGGATCCACCGCGATCGGCGCGTCGATCGTTTGCGGCGGTGCGGTGGGAGCGGCCCCTGCGACGGCCGTTGCATCGTCGGCGGGGACGACCTGCGATTCGTTCGCCGTCGTCCTTGGCGCCGGGGTCTGTGAAGCAGGGCCACCGTCCGGGGATTCGGCACAGGCGGACAGCGCGGGGAGGAAGGCCAGCGCGATGGCCAGGCTCAGGGTGCGCATCGGGATTCTCCTTGTTTCCGGACCGCGTCGGTTCGTCGGCGGTCGATGGTCAGTGTTCATGGTCGTGTCCGTCGCGGGCGTCGGCCGGGGCCTCGCCCTCCTGCGCCGGCGCCTGCCCCGGCATCGGCGCGGGATGGGTCTCGACCGTTCCGTCGGCATGCACATGCGTCACGCCCTCGGAAGCCTGCCCCGGGACCCGGTCGCCGTCCTCCGCGGCTGGCGCGTCGTGATGCGGATGTGCCCCGGATTCGCCGTCCCCGTGGGCGTGTCCGTCGCTCGACGACACCAGCGCCGCGTAACGGGTCTCGTCCATGCCGGGCAGCTCGCCGAGGAACGCGACCATGTTCCAGATGTACGCATCGTCCATGCTGCCGCCCCAGGCCGGCATGCCGGAGGCCTTGATCCCGTGCTTGATCACCCAGAACGCCTCGGCGGGATCGACCGCGTGCCGGGACAGGTTTGGCGGGGCGGGGTAGAGGCCCCTGCTCAGCTCCGTGGGAGCCATGCCCGGCGCGAGGTGGCATCCCGTGCACATCGCCGCGTAATTGCCCGCGCCCTGGCGCATCCGCTCCGCATCCGCCAGGTCGCCGGGCACGGCGATGCCGCGCGCATGCGCACGGATGGACCGCTCGCGCACAACATCCAGGACAGACGTCACGACGCCGGTGTGCGGCACGTCCGCGGCGACGTTGTAGAAGCCGCCGTATGCAAAGCCGGCCGCGGCCGCACCGAGGGCGGACACCACGGCGATCGCCGCGATCCAGGGGCGGGCCGCACCACGGCCCCGCGACTTGTTCAGAACCATGTCCGTACTCCGATGACGAACCGCGTGTCGTCGATGTCGTGCCCGTCCGCCCGTCGCAGGTCGGCGGTGCCGCCGAACGCGCGTTCGCGAACGACGCCGACGTAGGGCGCGAACCTGCGCGTGAACTCGTAGCGCAGTCGCAGGCCCGCCTCGACCGTGCCGAGCCCCTCACCGATCCCGCGCCGAGGATCGTCCTTGCCATGGAACTCGGCCTCCGCAACCCACTGCAGGATCAGCCGGTTGGTCAGCAGCGTGTCGTACTCCGCCTCCAGCACCGCGGCCGTCTGGCCGCCGCTGCCGAGATAGGCGGTGGCATCGACCTCGAACTTGTACGGCGCCAGGCCCGTGACGCCAATGGCCGCCCAGGTCTGCGACGGCGCGTCGCCGAAGTCATGGCGCACGCCGGCGAGCAGGTCCCACCACCGGGCGATCGCGCGGCCATGGAACACCTCGATGTCCGCTGATTCCACGCTGCCGCCGACGTGTTCGCCTTCGGTGCGCAGCCACAACCGGTTCGTGTCGGTCCCGACCCAGGCCAGGCCTTCCCAGCCGAACGCCGTGCCGTCGTCCTCGTCCCAGGCCTCGAGACGGTCGGCGAGCCAGAACGAATGGATCGCCTTGTCGTGCACCGCGTGGCCATGCACGTCGGGGAAGGCCGCCACCCGATCGGCCGATGAGACCGCCGGGATCGGTTCTCGGGGCGGCGCGTCGGCGGGCAGCGCTGCACCGTGCATCGAATGGTCCATCGAGGCATGGTCCATCGTCGCGTGGCCCTCATCGCCTGCGTCCGCGCCATGCCCCATGGTGGCGTGGTCGACCGGCGCTTCGTCGGTGGCCGCGGGCGCCCGATGCTCCTGGTGCTCCTGGTGCGCCTGGTGCGCCGAGTGCGGCTGTTGCTGTTGCGCCGGCGCCGGGTCCGCGTGCTCGTGCGCATCGTCCTCGTGCTGCGCATGCTGCGCGACGGCGATCGAAGGCAGGAGTACCAGCAGCGCGCCGGACACCGACACGGAAAGGCGGCCCTTGCGGAGTTTCCGCGTCATCTTCATCGTGGTGTTCATTCGCGCACCTGCACTTCGCGGAACATGCCCGCCTCCATGTGATAGAGCAGATGGCAGTGATAGGCCCAGCGGCCCAGGGCATCGGCCCGGACGCGATAGCTCCGCCGGGTGCCCGGCGGCATGTCCACGGTGTGCTTGCGCACCTGGAAGTTGCCGTCCGCGTCCTCGACGTCGCTCCACATGCCATGGAGATGGATCGGGTGGGTCATCATCGTGTCGTTCACCAGCACGATCCGCATGCGCTCCCCGTAGTTGAGGCGCAACGGCTCGGCATCGGAGAACCTGATGCCGTCGAACGACCAGGCGAAACGCTCCATGTGACCGGTGAGGTGCAGCTCGACCGTGCGGCCGGGTTCCCGGCCGTCCGGATCCGGGAACGCGCTGTGCAGGTCGGCGTAGGTCAGCACCTTCCGCCCGTTGCCGCGAAGGCCGACGCCCGGGTCGTCCAGGCGCGGGGCGGGTGACATCGCCTGCATGTCCACCAGCGGATTGCCCGATTCGCTCGCGGGGTGGGATGGCAGGCCGTTCCCGTGGCCGATGCCCGCCATCCCGCCATGGTCCATGCCCGCCATGTCGTGGCCCGAATGACCCATCGCGGCCATGTCGTGGCCGGCATGTCCCATCGCGCCCATGTCGTGTCCGCCGGCCATGTCGCCGTGCCCCATGTCGGCCATCGACAGGATCGGGCGCGGGTCGACCGCAGGAACGGGCGCGCGCAGTCCCGCGCGCGTGGCCAGCGTGCCGCTGACGAATCCGGTGCGCCCCATGTCCTGCGCGAAGATGGTGAAGGCATCCTGGCCCGCCGGCTCGACGATGACGTCGAAGGTTTCGGCCACCGCGATCCGGAACTCCTCGATCGACACGGGGTGCACGTACTGGCCGTCGACGGCGACCACGGTCATCTCCAGCCCGGGGATGCGCACGTCGAAGTACGTCATCGCCGAGCCGTTGATGAAGCGCAGGCGGACCTTCTCGCCGGGCCGGAACAGGCCGGTCCAGTTGCCCAGCGCGGTCGTGCCGTTCATCAGGTAGGTGTAGGTGTTGGCGTTGACGTCCGACAGGTCGGTCGGCGTCATGCGCATTTCGCCCCACATCTTCCGGTCCTCGAGCGTCGCCTCGAGGCCGCGCCGGTCCACGTCGCGCATGAAGTCGCCGACCGTGCGCTTGGAAAGGTTGTCGTAGTCCGACATCTTCTTCAGGCGCGCGAAGAGGGCGGCCGGGTCGAGGTCCGTCCAGTCCGTCAGCAGCACGACGTAGTCGCGGTCGTAGGCGAACGGCTCCGGCTCGAGCGGGTCGATGACCAGCGCACCGTACAGGCCTGCCTGCTCCTGGAACGCCGAGTGGCTGTGGTACCAGTAGGTGCCGCCCTGGCGCACGTCGAACCGGTACTGGTACGCCTCGCCGCGGGCGATGCCGTCGAAGCTCAGTCCGGGCACCCCGTCCATGTTCGCGGGCAGCAGGATCCCGTGCCAGTGGATGGACGTCGAATGCCCGTGGATCGATCCGGCGGGCAGCGCGTTGGCGACGCGAAGGTTGACCGTCGTGCCTTCGCGCCAGCGGAGGACGGGGGCGGGCAGCGAGCCGTTGACCGTGATCGCCGGTCGTACCTTGCCCGTGAAGTCGACCAGCGTTTCACCGATCGACAGGTCGAACTCGGTCCCGGCGAGTGTGGCGGGGTTGCCGATCGCGGGGTTCGCGCCGGCCAGCCTGGGCCAGGCACCCAGGGATGCGATGGCGCCGCCGGCCGCGAGGCCCTGGACGAAACGGCGCCTTGAAAGCAGCTGCGGCGCCTGGCCGCGGCCGTGGTGGCGGAATGTCATCGGTGACTCCACGTGCAGCGTGGATTCCGCGTGCGCGAAATCGGTCTGGATGGCCGCGATCGTCGCGGCGCTCGATGGCGCATCGTGCGCCCGGGCGACGCTCAGCCGATCGGTGGCCTGGTCGGCCTCGCGGCCGGTGGCGACGGGTGCGCCGCCACGGGGGCCATCGCGTCGCAGCGGCCTTCGACGCCGGTCATGCAGGGCCCGGGCGCAAGGACGGCCGCGACCTGGACGCCGGGGCACGCGCCCTCGCACTCCGGGCCGTCGCAACACGACGGTGCCGCACCATCGGCCGGGACGCCGGCGGAATGGTCGGCGGTCGACCCCGAGGGCTCGCAATGGCCACCGTGGTCGCCGGCCCGGACCTCCGGGCTGTCTGCGATGCCATCGGCCTGGCTGTGTCCAGGCGTGGAATGGTGTGCGTGCGCGGCCGCCAACGCCGCACCCGGCCCGTTCAGGACCAGCGCGAGGCACAGCAGGAGGCGAAGCAGCGCTGCAACCGGGGTATGCATCGCGCCAAAGGGTAGCAGCGAACGGGCGCCCGGGACCGCGCCGCGGCGGCGCGGGCGGCCCCGAACGTTCACATCGGGCCCCTCTGGACATGACCGCATGCATCGTCGCCGTGCGTTGCACCGGAGGCACGAGGGCCGTGCTTTCCCGCGACCCGAGGAGTGTCCATGCTCGAGATCCAGGTGCGTCGCGCGAGCGTGGAGCGGAACACGCCGCGCACCGACCTCCGCACGGCTTTCGCGGCCGCCGGAGCCGGCATGGAACGGCCTGCGGGTGCCCGGGGCCACGTCGTGGTGGGCCTGTTCGAGCTGGCCGAATGGCGTGCCTGGCTGCCCGAGGCGCGCGCGCTCCTGGACCCGCCGGAGCGTCATCGCGTGTCGCGACGCCGCTTCCAGCACGACCGCGAGGCACTCGCGCTCTCCTATGCGTTGCACCGCCTCCTGCTGGGCCGTGTCCTGGCGTGCGACCCCCTGGACGTCCCGCTGCGGCGCGACGCGCGCGGCTGCCCGCGGATCGCGGCGACCGCCTGGACCACCAGCCTGAGCCACGCCGACGGCTGTTGCGCGGTGGCCGTGGCGTCCGCGGGCCCGGTCGGGATCGACATCGAACCGGCCGACAGGGCGTCCGTCATGCCGGGGATCGCCGAGCGGGTGTGCCACCCGGTGGATGCCGCGGAACTCGCCCCGCTCGTGCAGCCGGCGTGGAGCGCCGCCCTGCTGGCGCTCTGGGTCAGGAAGGAGGCGTTGCTCAAGGCCGCCGGCGTGGGGCTGGCGCGCGAAATGTCGTCGTTCCCGGCCCCGCGCGACGGTCGGCTGCCGTTGGTGGACCACGCCGGAACCTGGGCCCACGCAAGCATCCTGGACGCCGGCCCGCGGCACGTGGTGGCCGTGGCCGCGCCCCCCGGGCTGCCGGTCGTCTCCGGGTGGTGGCGGCCCGCGCGGGAAGTGCCACGCGCCCAACTGCACGACCCACCGTCGATCGGCCCATTCCAACCGGCCGGCATCCCCGGGGCCGCGGCCCGGGCATTCCTCCGTTCGCCCGAGTGGACAGACGACCGTCCGCGGGGCACATCGGTGGATCGCGCCGGGGACCGCTGATCGGGCAGCCGCAACGGGGGTGCGATGCGCATGCCACGGGCCAATCGGGGACCGAGCCCGGCGAGGGGCGACCCGGAAGGCCGGACGCGTGACCTCGCGCGAAGGGCCGGCCTGGACGTCGATCGATGAGCCTCGTCCTGGCGAGCCGGAAGAGCCGCGCACTGTGCCTGCTCTGGCTGGCGGAGCTGGTGATGCTCGTCCTGGCGCATGGCGTCGTTGCGTGGGTGCTTCCGCTCGATCCATCGGGCGGCGCGGCCGGGGCGCCGGCGTTCTCCACGACGAGCGCCTTCGCGGCAGCCATTGTCGCCACGATGTCGATGGCGGCGCTCGGCCTTTACCAGGTGCATGTGCGCCACAGCCGGCGGGAACTCGCCGTGCGCCTCGTGCTGGCGTTCGCCTTCGCCGGCTTCATGCTGGCATTGCTTGGCGGGTGGCTCCCGCGTTCCTCGGCCGCCCCCGGGGCGGGCGGGCTCGTCGCGACGCTCGCGTTGGGCCTGGTGGGCGTGGCCACCCTGCGGGCCGTGCTGCACCACGTCATCCGGACCGACGTCTTCAGGCGCCGCGTGCTGGTCCTGGGCGCGGGCGCGAATGCCGACCTGATCAACACGCGGCTGCGCCGCGAGTCGGACCGGCACGCGATCACCGTGGTTGGATTCGTCCCGTTGCCGGGCCAGCCCGTGCATGTCCCGGACTCGATGCTGCTGCGGACGGATTTCGCCCTGCCCGAACTGGCCGAATGGCTGCATGTGTTCGAGATCGTGATCGCGCCCGACGAGCGGCGCGGCGCGCTGCCGATGCAGGACATGCTCACCTGCGCGCAGCGCGGGATCTCGATGACTTCGCTGTCGACGTTCTTCGAGCGCGAGGCGGGGATGGTGAAACTGGACGTCGCGGATCCCTCGTGGCTGGCCTTTTCAGGGGGCTTCGACCACTCGGTGCCGCGGCGTCTGGTCAAGCGCTTCTTCGACCTGGTCGCGGCGACCGTGCTGCTGGTGGTGGCCCTGCCGGTCATGCTCGTGGTGACGGCCTGCATCGCGCTGGAATCCGGTCGGCCCATCCTCTACCGGCAGACCCGGGTGGGGGAGAACGGACGCGGGTTCGAACTCGTGAAGTTCCGGAGCATGCGCGCGGACGCCGAAGCCGATGGCGTGGCCCGGTGGGCGAGTCGCGAGGACGACCGCAGCACGCGGTTCGGCCGGTTCCTGCGCGCGACCCGCCTGGACGAACTGCCCCAGGTCTTCAACGTGCTGCGGGGGCACATGAGCTTCGTCGGGCCCCGCCCGGAACGCCCCCAGTTCGTGGACATGCTGAGCCGAGAAGTGCGCTACTACGACGTCCGCCACTGCGTGAAACCCGGGATCACCGGCTGGGCACAGCTCCGCTACCCGTACGGGGCCTCCGTGCACGACGCCGAGGAGAAGCTCACGTTCGACCTGTTCTACGTCAAGAACCACGGCCTGGTGCTTGACCTCCTGATCCTGCTCCAGACGGTCGAGGTCGTGCTGTTCCGGCGGGGCGCGCGGTGAACTTGCGCCAGGCGTTCAGCCCGGCATGACGTCCAGCCAGCCACGCGACGCCAGCAGCACCAGCAGGACGACGAACACGATCGCGAGACCGAGCGTCGAACGGGCGGCGCGGCGGACCGGGTTGCCCGCGGCGGTCACCGCTGGAAGGTGGGACCTCGGCGGCACGCGGGAACCACCCGGGACGCCGTCACGACCGACGATGCCCCCGGGCATGCGGCCATGGCGGCGATGGAAACGATTGACCGCGGCATGCGCGGCGAAGAGCGAGCGGAGCGCGGCCTGCGAGTCCGGTGACGCGGTCGCGCCGCCGTTGCGGTCGGGATGCAATCGGGCGACCCGCCTGCGATAGGCGCGCTTGAACTCCTCGAGGCTGCAGTCGGGTGGCAAGCCCAGGTCGGCATACAGCAGCGAGAAGTCGGGGTCGTCCATCAGGCCCTCCCGGGAATCGCATCGTAACGCGTTGCCGCGATGCCGGCGGCCGCGGACGCACGGGGTGACCTCGCGCGGGCGAGACGCATGCGCCCGGCGTGCCGCGTGCCCGGCAGTGGCCGTCCCGCCAGCGGCGTGGCGTTGTCCCGGGTCGTGGACGCGCGCGACTGCAGTCAAGCGGAGGGTGTGGACATGGGTGCGTCGATCGCTTCGGACCCGGGGGGGCCGTCCGGATGCGGAAGCATGCCCCGGGGCGGAACCGCCCCATGAACGGCGATGCGCGGGGGCAGGGCGGGGTGGATTCCCGCCCCGATGCCGTCGCCCGGCCGGGACCGCCGGAAGCCGCCCTGGAAGTGCCGCTGCGTGCAGGCAATGTCATCGACCTGTTCAGCGGGATGGTCGTCGACCATCCGATGGGGATCGCGATCTCCCACGCCGGCCAGGACGTCGACTACCGGTCGCTGGACGCGCGTGCACGCCGCATCGCGGCGGACATCGTCGGCGCGGGCGTGCCCGCCGGCTCGATCGTCGCGCTGTTCCTGGACGATCCCGTGGACCAGGTCGCGGCCACGCTCGCATGCATGCGTGCTGGATGCGTGTTCGCGTCGCTGGACACGACGCAGCCGTCGCAGCGCCTCCGGCACATGATCGACGTGGCCGCCCCGGCGGCGGCATTGGTGCGGTCCTCCACCGCCGCCGCGTTCGCCGCGCTGGTGGACGGATCCGATCTGGCCCCTTGCGTGCTGGTGGTCGACGGGGCGCCCCGGGCAACGTCCGACGCGCCCGCGGCATCGGTCGTCGCGGATGGCGACGGCCGGGACGCACCGCGCGCCGTCGACCCCGACGACCCCTGCTACCTCTACTTCACGTCGGGATCCACCGGCCGCCCGAAGGCGATCCTTGGCAGGACGCGGGGGCTCGCGCATTTCATCCAGTGGGAGATCGCGGCGTTCGGGCTCGGTCCCGGTTCGCGCATCAGCCAGCTGACGGGCCCGTCGTTCGACGTGTACCTGCGCGACGTGTTCGCGCCGCTGTGCGCGGGCGGCACGCTCTGCATCCCCGAGCGTTCGACCCTGCATGACCCGGCCGCGCTCGAGCGCTGGATCGAGCAGTCGGGTGTCACGCTCGTCCATTGCGTGCCTTCGGTCTTCCGGCTGCTGCTCCAGCGCGAACCGGCGCCGGACCGGTTCCCGGCGCTGCGGTACGTGCTGCTTGCCGGGGAGGCGCTGCCGGCGGCGGATGCGAATGCATGGATCCGGCGCTTCGGCGCCCGCATCCGCCTGGCCAACCTGTACGGCCCGACCGAAACCACGCTGGCGAAGTTCTGCCACCTGTTGCCGGATGAACCGGTGCGAACGCCGTTCGTGCCGATCGGAACGCCGATCCCCGGGGCGCGGGTCGTGCTGCTCGGCGAGGACCTGTCGCCCGTGCCGCCGGGCGAGGCGGGCGAGATCCACATCGGGACCCCGTACAGGTCCCTCGGGTACCACCTCGCCCCGGACCTGACCGCAGCCGCCTTCATCGACGACCCCACGGGCACGGGGGGCATCCTCTATCGCACCGGCGACCTGGGCCGACTGCTCCCGGACGGGAACGTCGAGTTCATCGGCCGCAAGGATTTCCAGGTCAAGATCCGCGGCAACCGGGTCGAGCCGGGCGAGATCGAGGCACGGCTGCGTGACCACCCCGCGGTCCGGGAGGCGGTGGTGGTGGCGCGAGAGGACCGTCCCGGCGACCTGCGGCTGGTCGCCTACGTCGTTCTCCGGGATGGCGGCGCCAACGGGAGCGCCGCGCACGCCGGAACCACCGACCTGCGCCGGCACGTGGCGGAATGCCTGCCCGACTACATGGTCCCCGCGCATTTCGTCGAACTGGAGCGGATGCCGCTTTCGGCCAACGGCAAGCTCGACAGGGCATCGCTGCCGCCGCCCGGCGAAGGGCGCCCTGACCTGGCAGCGGACTACGCGCCGCCCCGTGCGGGCACCGAGGCACGCATCTGCGCGCTCTTCGCCGACGCGCTGGGCATCGCGCAGGTCGGACGGCATGACAACTTCTTCGAGGCCGGCGGCAACTCGCTCCTCGCGGCGGGCCTGCTCGACGGACTGCGCGAGCTCGCGGGACGGGACGTCGCCTCCACGCTGGTCTTCGCCCATCCGACCCCCGCAGCGCTCGCCGCGGCAGTTGCCGGCACCGACGGGGACTCGATCGAGCAGGCACGCCTGCCGCGACAGCACCGCCATCCCGCGACCGGCCCGGACCGTCCGGAAACGGGCGCGCGCGGCAACCGCCCGGAGCCCATCGCCATCATCGCCATGGCGGGCCGGTTTCCCGGCGCCGCGGACGTCGAGCAGTTCTGGGACAACCTCTGTGCCGGCCGGGACACGATCACGCGCTTCTGCCCGGACGAACTCGACCCCTCCATCCCGGCGGCCGATCGCCTGGACCCCGACTTCGTGCCGGCGCGCGGCGTCATCGATGGCGTCGAGATGTTCGATGCCGCGTTCTTCGGGATCAATCCGGGCGAAGCGCGGCTCATGGATCCGCAACACCGGGTCTTCCTCGAGTTGTGCTGGGAATGCATGGAGCGGGGCGGGCACGCGCCCGACGGCAGCACCACCCCCGTCGGCGTGTTCGCCGGGACGTACCACGCGACCTACCTGCAGCGACACGTGCTGGCGCATCCGGACCTTGTCGAGACGGTCGGTGCGTACCAGGTCACGCTGGCGAACGAGAAGGACTACATCGCGACGCGGATCGCGCACAAGCTCGACCTGACCGGTCCCGCGATCAGCATGTACACCGCGTGCTCGACGTCGCTGGTGGCGATCTGCCAGGCGGTGGACAGCCTG
Organism: Luteimonas pelagia; assembly: GCF_054776035.1. NCBI lineage: Bacteria > Pseudomonadati > Pseudomonadota > Gammaproteobacteria > Lysobacterales > Lysobacteraceae > Luteimonas > Luteimonas pelagia. Next base: position 768,276 of record NZ_BAAHCG010000002.1, read on the forward strand.
CGCGCGGGCAGCTGCGACATGGCGCTGGCCGGCGGCGCCTCCATCGTCTGCCCGCCGCGCCGCGGCCATCGATACCAGGAAGGGGCGATGTTCTCGCCCGACGGCCACACGCGCACGTTCGACGCGCGGGCGCAGGGCACGGTGTTCAGCGACGGCGCCGCCGTCGTGCTGCTCAAGCGGCTGTCCGACGCGCTCAGGGACGGCAATCCCGTGCACGCGGTGATCCTCGGTACCGCGGTCAACAACGACGGCGGCCGCAAGGCCAGCTTCACCGCGCCAAGCAGCCAGGCCCAGTCCGCGGTGATCGCGTTGGCACAGGACAACGCGCGCGTCCCGCCGCGCAGCATCGGCTACGTGGAGGCGCACGGCACCGCGACGCCCGTGGGCGATCCGATCGAGATCGAAGGCCTGACGCGCGCCTTCCGTCGCGGGACCGGGGACACCGGTTTCTGCCGCATCGGTTCGGTCAAGAGCAACGTGGGGCACCTCGTGATCGCCGCCGGTGCCGCGGGCGTGATCAAGACCGCGATGTCCCTCTCCGCGCGAACGATCCCCGCGAGCCTGCATTACGAGTCCGCCAACCCCGCGATCGATTTCGCGGACTCGCCCTTCGTCGTCAACGACGCCACGCGCGACTGGCCGGCCGGGAACGGTCCGCGTCGCGCGGGCGTGAGCTCGTTCGGCGTCGGCGGGACCAATGCCCACGTGGTGCTGGAGGAAGCCCCGTCGTTGCCCGACCCGGAACCGGCGACCGGCCCACAGCTGATCGTCCTCTCCGCACGCACGCCGACGGCGCTCGCGCAGGCGGCCTCGCGCCTGGCCGGACACCTGGAGCGGATGCCCGGCGAGAACCTCGCGGACGTGGCGTGGACGTTGTCGGCCGGACGCAAGGCCATGGCGCGCCGCCTGGCGATCGTGGCGTCGGATGCCGCGGACGCCGCGGGCCAGTTGCGTGGAACCGCGGTCGCCGACGCGGCCGCGGCGGCGCGCCCGGCGCGGGAGCGCGATGTCGTGTTCCTCTTCCCGGGGCAGGGCGCCACCTACCCGGGCATGGGACGCGAACTGCTCGCGGCCGAGCCCGGCTTCGCGGCCGCGTTCGAGGAATGCATGCAGGCGCTGGACCCGGACGACGCGAGGGCCCTGCGCGCGCGCATGTCTTCCGACGATCCCGAGGCACTCCTGCCCACGGCCGTCATGCAGCCGGCGACCTTCGTCCTGGAATACGCGCTCGCCCGGAACTGGATGGAGCTGGGGCTGGCGCCGACGGCGATGATCGGCCACAGCATCGGCGAGTTCGTGGCGGCGACGCTCGCCGGCGTGTTTCCGCTTCGGGATGCGCTGCGGCTGGTTGCCCGGCGCGGCGCCCTGATGCAGGCGCTGCCCCCGGGCGGGATGCTGTCGGTGCGCCTGCCGGCGGACACGATCGCCGGCATGCTTCCTGCGGACGTCGCGCTGGCCGCCGAGAACGCCCCCGCCAGTTGCGTGGTCGCCGGGACGGCCGGGGCGGTCGCCGCGTTCCAGGCCAACCTCGAGGTCTCCGGGATCGCCTGCCGCGCGCTGCGCACCTCGCATGCCTTCCACTCCGGGATGATGGATCCGGTGGTGGCACCGTTCCGTGCCGAAGTGGCGCGGCTGGATCCGGCCGCGCCGCGGATCCCCGTGGTGTCGACCTCGACCGGGGACTGGCTCGATGCCGCCACCGCGTGTTCGGCCGACTACTGGGCCTCGCACCTGCGGGCGCCCGTGCGCTTCGCGAGCGCACTTTCGCGGGTCCTCGACGCGCCCTCCCGGGTGCTGCTTGAAGTGGGCCCCCGGGGAAGCCTGTGCGCACTCGCGCGCCAGCATCCGGACAGCCGTGCCCACGGCATCCCGGCAATCCCCACGCTGGCCGACGACCCTGCGACGGAGGTGGCCAGCCTCAGGCTCGCGGCGGGGCGCCTGTGGAGCGTGGGCACCGCGATCGACCCGGGGCGTTTCGATCGCAGGACGTCGCGCAGGCGTCTGTGCCTGCCGACGTATCCCTTCGAACGCGAGCGGTACTGGGTCGACGCCGCGCCCGCGGGCGATGGCAACGTGCGGGCACACCCGGTGCTGGCCGATCGCGCATCGCCCATCGCGACCGTTGGCGAACACCAGGAAGCCCGCCCGGCCGCACCGTCGCCGGTCGTGGCGCCGGTCGACGATGGCGGCCTCCTGGCCCGGCTCAGGGAGATGTTCCGCGAGGTGTCCGGCGTCGACATCGAAGACGACGACCGCGCGTCCAACTTCATCGAACTGGGACTCGACAGCCTGGTCCTGACACAGGTCGCCACGCGGCTGCAGAAGACCTTCGCCGCCGGCATCACCTTCCGCCAGCTCATGGGCGAGTGCGCGTCGCTGGAGCGACTGGCCGCCACCCTGGCCGAACGCCTCCCGGCGCAGGCCGGTCCGGATGCACCCGTCACCGGCGTGGATGCGGCACGGCGCGACATCCGCCGCACGCGCGGCACCTCGCGCCGCGCACCGATGGATTCCGTGCACCCCACGGTCCCCGGGGCCCGGCTCGGGCGCGAACCGGACGGACGTCCCGCGTGGTTCGTCGACGATTCCGCCCGCCCGGGCAAGTACCTGAAGGTGGGCACATGAATTCCCTGGCCGTCGTCCCGCCGCGGTTCGAGCCGGTCGATTACGACCCGTTCCAGGGCGGGCCGCTCGCGGTGGTCGTCCCCACCACCGACCCGCAACGCGAGATCTGGCTGGCCGACCAGCTCGGCACGGAGGCGTCGCTCGCATTCAACCTCTCGGTCTCGCTGCATCTTCGCGGGCCGCTCGACGTCCCGGCGCTGCACGCGGCGCTGCAGGACCTCGTCGACCGCAACGATTCCCTGCGCGCCAGCGTGGGGCCCGATGGCGAGACCTTCTGCGTGCTCGAGCACGCGGACATCGCGGTGCCGTGCCTGGACCTCGCTTCGATGCCCGCCGCGGAGCGCGAGGCGGCACGCGTCGCGCGCCTCGAGGCGTCGGTGCGCACGCCGTTCGACCTTGCACGCGGACCGCTGTTCCGCGCGGAACTGCTGCGCCTCGGCGACGGGGAACACCTGCTGATGCTGTCCGCGCACCACATCGCCTGCGACGGCTGGTCCTGGTGGGTGCTCGTGCGCGAGCTGGGCGCCCTGTACGGCACGCGGACCGGTGCCGCGTCCGCGCCGCCCGGCCCGCCGGCGAGCTTCGCCGACTACGCCCTCGCGCAGGCCGACGCGAAGGCCGATCCCGCGAATGCGGAGGACGAGGCGTACTGGCTGGCGCGATTCCGGGACCAGGTTCCGGTGCTGGACCTGCCGACCGACCGGCCCCGTCCCGTTCGCCGGGGCACCGCCTCGGCGCGGGTCGACCACGTGCTGCACGACGCCGTCCTCGAGGAGCTCCGGAAGCTCGGTGCGCGACGGGGACGGAGCCTGTTCGCGACCCTCCTGGCCGGCTTCTCCGGGCTCCTCTCGCGGTTGACCGGACAGCGCGACGTGGTCGTGGGCATCCCGGCCGCCGGCCAGCCGGTGGCGGGCATCGAAACGCTGGTCGGCCACTGCGTGAGCACGCTGCCCCTGCGCTTCGACGTGGATCCCGCCCAATCGTTCAGCGACCTCGTGGACCACGCACAGGCGACCCTGATCGATGCCCTGGAGCACCAGCGCATCACCTTCGGCAGCCTGCTGGCGAAACTCCGTGTCGAGCGCGACCCCTCCCGGGTGCCACTGGTGGCGGTGCTGTTCAACCTCGACCAGGCCCTGGACCAGGAAGGGCAATCGTTCCCCGGACTCGAGCTGGCGTTCCGGAGCAATCCGCGCGCCAACGAGACCTTCGAGCTGTTCGTGAACGCCGTGCAGCAGGGCGGCGAACTGCACCTGGAATGCCAGTACAACAGCGACCTGTTCGACGGCGCCACCGTCAAGCGCTGGCTGCAATCGTACGAAGCACTGTTGCGCGCCGCGGTGGCGTCCGATGCGACCGAGTTCGGACGACTTCCCGTGCTGGACCGACCGGCGCTGGAGGAGCTCGATGCGCTCCACGACACGCGCCGACCGTACGACCGCGAACGCCGGATGCACGAGTACCTGGAACTCCAGTGCGACCGATCGCCCGGACGGACCGCCGTGGTGTGCGGCGCCGTCGCACTCACGTATGCGGAGCTGGATGCGCGCGCGAATCGCTTCGCGAACCTCCTTCGGCAGCACGGGGTGGGGCGGGGGGCGCTCGTGGGCCTGGCCGTGGACCGGGACGTCGACATGCTGGTCGCACTCCTCGGCGTCCTCAAGTCCGGCGCCGGCTACGTCCCGCTCGACCCGCACTTCCCCGCGGCGCGACTCGCCTACATGGCGTCCGACGCCGGGCTGCGCCTGCTGGTGGCCTCGCGCGAACACGTGGCCCGCTTCGATCCAACGCCTGGCACCGTGCTCGTGCTCGAGGACGCGATGCAGGCGCTGGACGCCATGCCCGCAACGCGCCCAGGCCGCGACGGGGCCGCCGCCCGCCCTGGCGACGTGGCGTACGTCATCTACACGTCCGGCTCGACCGGTCGTCCGAAGGGCGTGGTGGTGCCGCACCGCGCGGTGTCCAACTTCCTCGCGGCGATGCTGCACGAACCCGGACTGGACGAGGGCGACCGGCTGGTCGCGGTCACGACCCTCTCGTTCGACATCGCCGTCCTGGAACTGCTGCTGCCACTGTCCGTCGGTGCCTGCGTCGTCCTGGCGGACAGGGCGACGGCCGCCGACGGCCACGAACTGGCCGGGCTGCTGTCACGAAGCGGTGCAACGGTCATGCAGGCAACGCCGTCGACATGGCGATTGCTGCTCGAGGCCGGCTGGCGCGGTGGTCCCGCCTTCAAGGCCCTCTGCGGCGGCGAGGCGCTGCCGCCCGATCTCGCGGCCAGGCTGACGACCTGCTGCGGCGAACTGTGGAACCTCTACGGCCCCACGGAGACGACCGTCTGGTCCACCGCGGCGCGGATCCACGCGTCACCGGACGAAAGCCCGCCCGATGTGTGCATCGGCCGCCCCATCGCCAACACCATCGTCCGGATCCTGGATCCGCGCGGCGAACCCTGTCCACGCGGCGTGCCGGGTGAAATCTGCATCGGTGGCGACGGCGTGACGCTGGGGTATCTCGGACGGCCCGACATGACGGCGGAGCGTTTCGTCCCCGATCGCCTGGCCGGGGCCGGAGACGACGCAGTCCTCTATCGCACCGGAGACCGGGGGCGCTGGCGACCCGACGGCCAGCTGGAGCACCTCGGGCGACTCGACTTCCAGGTCAAGGTCCGGGGTTACCGGATCGAACTGGGCGAAGTGGAAGCCTCGCTCGCCAGCCATCCCACCGTCGCCGGCACGGTGGCCACCGTGCGCGAGGACGTCCCCGGCGATGCGCGGCTGGTCGCCTACGTCGTCCCGGCGTCCGGCACGGCGGTCGACGTGGACGGGCTGGTCGGGCACCTGCGCGACCGCCTGCCCGACTACATGCTGCCGCAGCACGTCGTCGTGCTCGATGCGCTCCCGTTGCTGCCCAATGGCAAGGTCGACCGCGGCTCGCTGCCGATGCCGTCCGGCGTGGTGGCGGGCGCGGCCACGCCCCGGCCACCCGCCAGTGAGGCCGAGCGTCGGATCACAGAACTCGTCGCCGCCGTGCTGGGACAGCGGGACGTCGGACCCGACGACGACTTCTTCGCGATGGGCGGTCATTCGCTGCTGGGAGCCCGGCTCCTTGCGCGCGTCGGCGACGCATTCGGGATCCGCGTGCCCCTGCGCACCCTGTTCGAAGCGCCTACCGCCGCGCGATTGGCCCAAGCCGTCGCCCGCATCGCCGAGGCCCGGGACGCGGCCGCCTGCCCGCCGACGCCCGGCGAGATCGCGCGCCAACCCGATCAGTCGCGCGCGCCGTTGTCGCCGATGCAGCAACGGGTCTGGGTGCAGGAACAGCTCCACCCGGGCAGGGCGACCTTCGGCATCGCATCGGCGTACCGGCTGCGCGGTGGCCTGGACACCGCCGCGCTCGGGGCGGCCCTCGCCGACGTCGTGGCGCACCAGCCGAGCCTGCGGACCGCGCTGGAGGTCGAGGGTGACGACCCGATCCAGCGCGTGCATGGCGACGTCCCGGTCGCGTTGCCGCTCGAGGACCTGTCGGATCGGCCTGGCGACGAAGCGCACGCCGAGGCGATGCGACGGATCGAGGCGCTCTCCGCCGAACCGATCGCGCTGGCCGCGGCACCCCTGTTCCGCACGCGACTGTTCAGACTCGATCCGGAGACCCACGTGCTGTTCTTCATGGCCCACCACGCCATCTGGGACGGCGTCTCCCAGCACCTGTTCGAACTCGAGATGGCGCAGGCGTATGGCGCGCGGGTCGGGGGCCGGGCCGTGGCGCTGCCGCCGCTCGAGCGCAGCTACGTCGATTTCGTCCACTGGCAGCGGGGGCAGGCCGTCCTGCCCGAGGCCCGGGAGCAACTGGCGCACTGGCTGCGGAGGCTCCCGGCCGGGATCGAGCCGCTGCAACTTCCGGAGGACCTGCCGCGTCCGCTCGAGCCCTCGGGGCGGGGCGGCTCGGAATCCGTGCGGATCGATGGCGACACCCTTGCCGGCCTCCGGCGCCTCGGGGCGGCGGTGGACGCGAGCCTCTTCATGACCCTCCTGGCCGTCTACTTCGCATGGCTGTACCGGCTGACGGGGCAGCGCGACCTGGTGGTCGGGGTCCCCGTGCGCAGCCATGTGCCCGCCACGATGGACGGTGTCATGGGCTTTTTCGTCAATCTCCTGCCCGTGCACGTGCAGGTGGACCCCGGCGCCTCCTTCATGGCGCTGATCGTGCGTGTCCGCGATGCCGTCCTCGACTGCTTCTCGCAACCGGACGTCGCGCTGGAGGCGCTCGTGCAGGGACTGCGCCTGCGCCGCGATCCGAGCCGGACGCCGCTTTACCAGGCCGTGTTCTCGTTCCAGGAACAGCAGGGCACGGCCGCGCGTTGGGCGACAGTGGCCTGCGAGCCCCTCGATCTGCCACAGGCCACCGCAAGCAACGACCTGGCCGCCTGGTGTGTCGCGAACGACGATGGCCTGCGAGCGACGCTCAACTACAACGCGGACATCCTGCTGCCTTCATCCGCGTCCGCCATGGCGCGCCGGTTCGAGGCGATGCTCGCACGGGTCGAGGCACGGCCGGATGCCGTCCTCGGGGATCTCGACTGGCTGTCGGCGGAGGATTCCCGAGCATTGGCGGCGTGGAACGCGACGGGCGCCCCGGTGCAGGGTCCCGCAAGCGTGCACGGCATGCTCGCCGCGCAATTCGCCGCCACCCCGCACGCGGAGGCGATCGTCCTCGATGGCAAGGCGACGAGTTATGCGCAACTGGAGGCGCGGAGCCGACGGATCGCCGCGGCGCTCCATGCGCGTGGCGTGGGCGCGGGGGATCTCGTCGGCGTGTGCCTCGACCGGCATCCGGACATGGTGGCGTGCCTTGTCGGCATCCTGGCCGCAGGTGCGGGCTACGTGCCCCTGGATCCGGCGTATCCGGCGGATCGGCTGCGCTTCATGGCCGAGGACGCCGGCCTGGTCATGGTGGTCGGCGAGGGCGACCTGGCCGATCCGCTGGGCCTGCCCGATGACAGGCTGCTGCGCCTGGACGCCGACGCCGGATGGATCGATGGCATCGCACCGGATGTCCGGTTGCCGGAGGTCGGGCCGGACGATACCGCCTATGTCATCTACACGTCCGGTTCGACCGGGAAGCCGAAGGGCGTGCGCATACCGCACGGTGCAGTCGCCAACTTCCTCGCGAGCATGCGGCGCAGGCCGGGCATCCTCCCATCCGACCGCCTTCTCGCGGTCACCACGACGTCCTTCGACATCGCGGTGCTCGAGATCTTCCTGCCGCTGGCCAACGGCGCGTGCGTGGTGCTTGCATCGCGCGAGGACGTCTTCGACGGCGTCGCGCTCGCGTCGCTGCTCGAGCGGAGTGGCGCGACGATGATGCAGGGCACGCCGTCGGTGTGGCGGTTGCTGCTCGATTCCGGATGGCGGGGCCATGCGGGGTTCAAGGCACTGTGCGGCGGCGAGCCGCTCGCGCCGGACCTCGCGCGCGGCTTGCTCGCGGGCGGGGTGGAACTCTGGAACATGTACGGACCGACGGAGACGACGGTCTGGTCGACATGCGCGCGGATCCACCCCGGACCCGTCGGCGCGCCGCCGGACGTGCACGTCGGAACGCCGATCGACAACACGACGGTGTGGATCCTGGACGCGCGCGGGCAGGTGTGCCCGCCCGGCGTCCCGGGCGAGATCCACATCGGCGGCGCGGGCGTTGCGGTCGGCTACCTCGCACGCCCCGACCTGACGGCAGAACGATTCGTCGACGACCGGTTCGCGACGGCCGGGGACCGGGCGCCATCGCGCCTGCCGCCTCGCCTGTACCGGACCGGCGACCGGGGCCGCTTGCGCCACGACGGCAACCTGCAGCACGAGGGACGGCTCGACTTCCAGCTGAAGCTGCGGGGCCACCGGATCGAGCCGGGCGAGGTCGAGTCGTGCCTGGTGGCGTGCGACGACGTCGCACAGGCGCTGGTCGTCGTGCGCGAGATGGCGCCGGGCGACCTGCGGCTGGTGGCCTATGTCGTTGGCGTGCCCGGCGCCGCGGTCGATCCCGCGGTCCTGCGGACCCGCCTTCGCGACGCGCTCCCCGCCTACATGGTGCCGCAGCATGTCGTCGTGCTGGACGCCTTCCCGATCCTCCCCAACGGGAAGATCGACCGGAACGCGCTGCCGGCGCCCGCCGTGTCGATGGAGGCCGCCGCGCCCCTCCAGGACGCGGTGGGACCGGCAGCCGACCCCCGCGTGCGCTATCTGGCGCAGGTGTGGTCCGAACTGCTCGGGGTGCCGGCGGGCCCGGGGGACAACTTCTTCGAACTCGGGGGGCACTCGATGCTGGCCGTGCAGATGGCCAACCGGGTCCAGCGGGACACGGGCGTCCGGATCCGCCTGATCCGGCTCGCCGCGGGGACGCTCGCGCAGTTCGCGGACGAGCTGCCCATGGGTGGTTCCACGGAAGTCGCGCGGCCCGGGATGGGGCGCCGGGTCACGGACGGCCTCCGACGCCTGTTCGGGCTCACCGCGGGATCGGGCCGGTGATGGCGCGCCCGGGCGATCTCGACCTGGCTCGCCCCGGCCGCGGGACGTCGACGTGACGACCGGCGCATGGCAGGCGCTCTGGATGGGGGAAGCGCCCGACCGACGCTATGCCGCGTTCCATCCCGCACCCGGGCGCGCGACGACTGGCGCCCTGCTCGTGCCCCCCCTGTTCCACGAGATGCCAAGGAGCCGACGATTCCTGACCGAGGTGGCGAGCGAGGTGGCTGCCGCGGGATTGCCCTGCCTGCGCTTCGACTTCCTCGGCACGGGCGACTCCGGGGGCCGTGGCGAGGTGCAGGACTTCGACTCCATGTGCGCGGACCTCGACCTTGCCGCGGCGACCCTGCGCGAACTGGCGCAAGTCCAGCGGCTGGTGGCGCTGGCGTGGCGCGCCGGTGCGCTGGTCGTGGACGCGTGGCTGGCCCGCGGCGGGGCGGTTGACCACGTAGTGTCGTGGGAGCCGGTCCCGGATGGCGCCGACTGGTTGCGGGAACTCGTCGAATGCGACCGCATCGAACGCGATCGCCGCCCGCCGCCACGCCCGGGCGTGGCGCGGACATCGGACGCCTCGGACGGCCAGTTGATGGGCTTCCCGGTGTCCCCGCGCCTGCGCGGTGAACTCGAGGCCTTCGTGCCGGGGCGCGGGACCCGGCGCGGCAACGCCGTCGCATGGGCGATCTTCGGCAGTGGAGGTGGGGCGACCGCCGATCGCTACACGCGCACGTTCCGGCTTCCGGCGGGGGCCCCCAGCTTCAGCCGCGGCGCGGCGATGGATGCGACGTTCTTCCTCACCCCTGCGGTCCGCGCGACTGTGGCCGAAATGGCGCGGGCACTTCGGCAGGGCACGTCCCGGTGAACGCCGTGGTTGCCCCGGAAGCGGCACCGCTCGACGGCCGCGAGGCCCTCGTGGACTTCGGGCCGGATGGACGCCTCACCGGCGTGCTCGCCGGGGCCGGGGCATCCGGCCCGGTCCTGTTGCTGCCCAGCGCCGGACTGCAGCCACGCGCGGGGCCGTTCCGCCTCCATGCCGAGCTCGCCCGGGAACTGTCGGCACATGGCATCCGCAGCTTCCGGTTCGACGTGCCGGGCGTGGGTGAAGCACCGCGCCTGCAGGACTGCGACGCGGCCGGTGCGACGATCGCCGCGATGGACCGGCTTGCGTCGCTCCACCGGTGCGGAGCCTTCGCGGTCGGTGGCATCTGCAGCGCGGCCGACACCGCATGGGAAGTCGCCAACCGCGACCACCGCGTGTGCGCGCTGTTGCTGCTGGACGGCCTCGTGTTCGCGGGGCCCTGGTTCCGCTATGCCCGCGTGCTGAGCCTCGTGCGTCGGCTGCCCCGGGAGTGGCGGCACTTCGCGAAACGACTTCCAGCAAGGCTGCGGGGCAATGGCGGATTTGATTCGGATGCCTTCCGGAGCTGGCCGCCGCACCACCTGGCGCGCAGGCAGTTCGCGGAACTCATCGCGCGCGACGTCCGCATGCTTTTCGTCTTCAGTGGTGATTACGGCGACCGGTTCCTCGACCCCCGGCAGTTCGAATGGAGCTTCGGACCGCCGTCGCGCGACCCCCGCGTGGAAATGCTCCATTGGCCGGATTGCGACCACACCTATTTCGGGCGGGCGCACCGTGACCGCCTGATTGCCAGGGTGGTGGCGTGGATGCTGGACATCGCGGGAGGGCCGCGTCCTTGAGCGCCGAGCGTGCCGCACTGGCCACGCCCCTCTATCCGGTGCCCGGTGGGAGGGTGGACCCGCTGAGGGTGGCGCTCGTGTGTCCGCCGCGCGTTCCCGCCTGGATCATCGCGTTCCAGGGGCTCGCGCGTGGCAATCCCTGGCTCGAACTCACCGTCGTGGTCGTGCCGGACGCGTCGCTGCCTTCGGTGCGGTCGGTGCCCGCCGGTATCCGGGCGTTCGTGGCACTCGAACACGCGCTCAACGGCCGCGAGGCCGGCCTCGCGCCGGTCGCGACGCCCGTGGACGATGCCGACCGGGACGTGCGACCGGCGGATCGCCTGGTCGCACTCCAGCCGGAACTGGTCCTGATGCTGGCCCACTGGGCCGGCTTCGACCCGTCGGCCTTCCCTGCGCCGCCACTGGGCCGATGGCACGTCGATGCGAACCTGGTCGATCCGCGCCACGCAGGCCTGCCCCTGGTCGACGCGATCGTCCGGCGCGAAGCGGCCACTCAGGTGGCGCTGGCCCTGGTCGCCGGGGGGGCGCCGCCGCAGGTGCTGGCCAGCAGCTGGGGCCGGACGCGCGCACCCTCGTTCGCGCTGCAGCGCCGCGATGCGTTCCGCAAGGTGCCGCCCCTGCTGTTGCGCGCATTGCACCGGTTGGCCTCCGCCGAAGCGTCGCTTCCCGGGGTGCCGGACGCGAGGTTGCAGCTGGCCTCGCCGGAAGGCGCCCCGGTCCGGGCCACGGGGTTGCGCGCCGCCTTGGCGACCCTGTGCGCCGGGGCCCGTTCGCTCGCCGGTCGGCATGGCCCTCGCAGGCAATGGATGCTTGCCGTTCGCCGGGAAACGCGACCCCTCGATCCCGGTGCGCCCACGCTGGGCAGGCACGAGATCATCCGGGCGCCGCGGGGGTGGTGGGCGGACCCCTGCGTGGTGGACGATGCAGGACGCACGCTCGTCTTCGTCGAGGAGATGGTCCGATCGCGCGGGGATCGCGCCCGCATCGCCTGCCTGGAACTCGCCGTCGACGGCCCCAGGCGCCTCGGCGTGGTGCTCGAGGAGCCGGGACACCTGTCCTATCCCCAGGTGTTCGAGTGGCAGGGGCGGTGGTACCTGACGGTGGAGTCCAACGATGCGCGCAGGGTGAGCCTGTACCGGGCGGAAGCGTTCCCGCTTCGTTGGACGCGGGTGTGCGAACTGGTCACCGACAGGGTCTGCGTCGACCCGACGCTCCACCACCACGAGGGACGCTGGTACCTGTTCGCCAACGTGGCCGAGAACGGAAACAGCCGGTGCGACGACCTCTTCCTTTTCGTCGCGGACGACCTCGAGGGCCCGTACCGCCCGCATCCGGTCGCACCCGTGGTCGGCGATGTCCGCCGTGCGCGGATGGCCGGGCGGCTGTTCCGGCATGACGGCCGCCTCATCCGACCCGCCCAGGACTGCGCGCCCCGGTACGGCAGCGCGATCGTCTTCAACGAGGTCGTCGAACTGGGACCCACGGTCTACCGCGAGCGGCGGCTCGGCCGCTGCGCGCCCGGTGAGGCGTCCTGGTTCAAGGGGTTCCACACCTACAGTGCCGCCGGCGGGGTGGAAGTCCTCGATGCCCTCGGGTTCGCTCGGGAGCGCGTCCTGCGCACGCCCGCGTCGCGGGCCGTCAATGCGACGGGCGAAGGCACCGCCGGCGACGTGGCGGCGCCGCCCGGCCAGCCGTCCGCCTGATGCGCCGCCGAGGCCGCGGACGGGCGGTGGGGTGGTTGGGACGTCATCGCATGGAGACGGGGATGGAGCCGAACGCGATGTCCGGGCCGGCAGCGTCGACGCCTCGGCCGCGACGCCCCGGCCTGGTGACGCACTACTTGCGCTACTCCGCCTCGAGCGTGGTCCTGATGCTCGCCGGGCTGGTGTCCTTCCCCATCGTCACCCGGCTCCTGGACAACACCCAGTACGGCGTTTTCCGCTACTACGAGGCCCTCATGCTCGCGGGCGTGGTCCTCATGAAGCTGGGCGCCCAGCATTCGATCAGCCGGTTCTACCCCTATGGCGACACCGGCGAAGGGCGCGCGAAATCCTTCGGCACCACCCTGGTCCTGGCGCCGATGGTCCTGTCGCTGCTGCTGTGGATACTGGGGACGGGCGGCCTGGCGCTGTGGTCGTGGTGGTCGGGTCGGGCCTTGCATCCGGTCGCCTGGCTGGCGGTGGTGATGGTGCCCATGCTCGCCGCCAGCGCCATCGTGCAGATGGTGGCGAGGGCCGGCGAGCGGTCCGACCTCGTGGTCGCCACGCGCGTGGCCGGCCGCCTGCTGGAACTCGCGCTGGTGCTGGGTGCGCTGGTGCTGGTGCAGCGGAGCGCAACCGCGGTGTTCGCCGGGAAGCTCGTCGCGACGCTGGTCCTGACCGCCTGGCTGCTGGCCTGGCTGCGCGCGAACGTGCCGGTGGCGCGTGCCGCCCTCGACCCCGGGGCCTTCCGGTCGGCGATGGCCTACGGACTGCCCCTCATGGCCAACGAGTTCGCGCACCAGGTGATGGGAACCCTTGATCGCGTGATGCTCAAGGAACTCACGGGCGACTTCGCCGCCGTCGGGATCTACACGATCGGCTACTCGCTCGCGATCCTGGTGAGCGTATTCATCAGCGCCACGCTCTGGGAAGCCTTCACGCCCGTGGTCGTCCGCACGTACGAGACGAGCGGCGCACCCGCCGTGAGGGCACTCAAGGCGAGGATCCTGCTTCCGTTGACGTACGTCGTGGTGGCGATCGTCGCCCTGCTGCTGGTGTCGGGCCAGGACCTGCTCGTCGCGCTCAGCGGAGCCGGGAAGGCGGCATCGGGGGAAGTCTTCGTGGTCGTCGGGATCGTCCTGGCCCTGTTCGCGCTCTTCGAAGTGTGCAGCTACGGGATGCTCCTGAAGCAACGCTCCCTCGCGTTGCTCATGATGTCGGTCGCGGGCGCAGCGCTCAACGTGGCGCTGAACGTGCTCCTGGTGCCGAGGATGGGCTACATGGGTTCGGCCTGGGCGACGGCGATGACCTATGGCGCCCTGGCGGTCGCCTGGTTCGTCGCGTGCCCGAAAGGACTCGCGCAGTTTCCCTCGCCGCGCACGATCGTCGTGTCGATCGCGTGCGGGGCGCTGCTCGTGGGGATCGGGCTCGGGAGCGACCTGTTCGGCACCGTGGGCGCATGGTCGCGCCTGGCCGTGGCTGGCGGTCTGTTCGCCGTGCTGTATGTCGCACCGGTGCTGGCGCTCGACCCGCGTGCCCGCGACCTCGTGCTCGCGCTGCGGGCGAAGGCTCGCTGACGCCGGGGCGGGCGAGGAGGCCGGCCCGGCGCCCGGCGGGGTGTCCGTCCGCCGTTCGCGTTTGCGTGACTACCCTGTACTTCCGGGCTGCATGGACCGGCCATGGCCACGCGGACCACGACGATCGGGCAGGATGCGAGGGACAGGGCGGAGGCCGCGTTCCACGATGCCCGGATCGAAGAGGAGGACCGGAACCTCGGCTATGTCTATGCGTCGGTCGCCGATGCCTACGCGTTCACCGGGATTCCCGCGCCGTGCATGGATCGCTCGGTGCTTGAGCTCGGCTGCTTCAAGGGCCGGCGCGCCCTGGCAGCGGAGGGCTTCAGCGGGCGCTACGTGGGCATCGATATCAGCCCGGCGGCCGTCGAACACTGCAGTGCGCTCGGCCTCCCACCCAATTTCGAGTTCCGCGTCGACAACGCCAACACGCTGGCGACAGTCGGGGACGGCGATGTCGACTACGCCTTCGGCGACGGGGTGCTGCACCACCTCGACCTCGCCAGCTTCGCGCCCGCGCTGGCCCGCGTCCTGTCCCCGACGGGACGCGCGCGCTTCGTCGAGCCGGCGCAGGGCAACGTCGCGCTGCGCGCCTTCCGGCGCCTGACCCCCGGTCTGCGCACGCCCGACGAGCACCCGTTCGATCGCGAGTCGATCGACCTCCTGGAACGGCACTTCGAGGTCGCGGTCGAACACCAAGCGTTGTCCCGCCCCTTCCTGCCGATGATGTTCCTCAACAGCCGGTGGTCGATCGCGCTCGCGCGCCGGTTGGACGATTGGCTGCTGCAATGGCCCGTCTTCCAGCGCCAGGCCTGGTTGTTGCTGATCGAACTCCGGAAGAAGAAAAGCCGGGCCGCGTGAGACGCGGCCCGGCCCCGGGACCCATGGTGCGCGTGGCGCCCGTCCTATCGTGAGATCAACCAGTCGGTATTCGTGATGTTGGTCATCGACTTCTGGGTGCGCACGTAGGCGGAACGCCAGATGTTGTTGCCGCCGGTGACGCCGTTGCGCCAGATGATGTCGGAACGGCCGTCGCCGTCGTAGTCGCCGGTGCCGACGATGTTCCAGTCCAGGTTGCTCACGGTCGGCATGGCGATTCGATCCCTGTAGTCCGCCGCCCACCACATCGCGTTGGCGCCGGTGGTCTTCTCGCGCCAAAGGACGTCCGAAACGCCATCGCCATCGTAGTCGCCGGTGCCGACGACCTGCCAGTTCGTGTTGGTCACGTTGGTCATGGCCATGGCCGCGCTTGCGGATCCGGACCGCCAGATGTTGTTCCCGCCGGTGACGCCGTTGCGCCAGACGACATCGCTGCGGCCGTCCCCGTCGAAGTCCCCGACGCCGACGATGTCCCAGTCGAGGTTGCTCACGGTCGCCATGGTGATCCGCGTCCTGGAATCGGCCGACTTCCAGATCGTGCTCGCTCCGGTCGTCGGGTCATGCCAGAGGACGTCGGACACGCCGTCGCCGTCGAAATCGCCGGTTCCGGCGACCTGCCAGTTCGTGTTGGTGACATTCGTCATCGCCATCTGGTTGTGCACCGAGCCCGAGCGCCAGATGTTGTTGCCGCCGGAGACGCGGTTGCGCCAGATGATGTCCGAGCGTCCGTCGCCATCGAAGTCACCCACGCCGACGATGTCCCAGTCCAGGTTGCTGACCGTCGGCACGGCGACCCTGGCCTTCGAGTTCGCGGACAGCCAGATGGCGCTGGCGCCGGTGGTCGGGTTGTGCCAGAGGACGTCGGCCACGCCATCTCCGTTGAAGTCATGGGGAGAGGAGTTGCCGTTGACCGGGTCGCCCTGCGGTTCGTCCCGCTGGAGCTCGTACGCGCCGATGTCGCTGGACGCGCCGGCCGGGCGCGGCTGGAGCAGGAAGTCCGTGGCGACCGAGGCCATCACCGGCACCCTGTCCACCACCGGGCTGCCGTCGAGCGGCTCCGCGTCGAACCCGGCCAGGGTCATGTCGGCGAACTTCGGGTTCGCGCAGGTCACGCCGGTGGGACAGGAGACCACGTTCCAGGCCAGGTTGCCGGACACGGTCTTCTCGCCCGACACGCTGCCGGTGATGAAGCCGCGCTTGGTGCCGTCGATGAAGTAGGGGAACCCGACGCCGACGTTGTTCTGGATCATGATCCGGTCGCTGCTGGTGCCACCGGTGTGCACGATCTGGCCTTCGCCTTCGCCGGCCACGGTGTTGTGGCGCACGACCACCGTGTCGTTGCCGGTCAGCACCAGACGCAGCGTCGCGCCATAGGCACGGCACAGGTCGCCGTCCTGCATGAAGTGCCTGTTGCGGAAGTACGTGCAGTGCCCGACCA
>NZ_BAAHCG010000003.1:0-680573 GCF_054776035.1 Luteimonas pelagia
TGCTTTGAATTGACTTGGTTCTGTTCGAACGTCTGCCATGGACAACCGTCCACCGGCCAGACGCCCGCACAAGTCACCTGCGCACACTGTCAAGGATCAAAGGAACCGGCCTCAGCGCCGCGTCCCGTCGCCGCGAGCCGTCCGGCCCGAGCGAGCCGCACATTGTACGGCATATCCGGTTCAGGTCAACACCCCCTCGCCGGTTTTTTTCGCCTGCGACACCCGCCGGAAGACCGGCCCGGCGTCGCGGGGCGCGCATTGTGCACGGGTCGATCCGATCTGGGAAGGGGGTGGCATGAACGGTGGCCGATTGACGACGCATCGCGTGTCGCGGAAGGTCGACATCCTCGTTCAGGAGCCCCGCCCATGCATCGATCCGCGCCCCTCCGCGCTTCGCTGTCCCATGCACTCGCCGCCGCCGGCGCGCTGTTCTCCAGCGGCTGCGCGAGCGCGGGCGCGCCATGGGTCGAACTCGCGGGCGAGCGCTACCAAGTGGAGATCGCGGACGATGCGGAGGAACGCGCGCGCGGCCTGATGTTCCGCGACGCGCTGATGCCCGGGCACGGCATGCTGTTCATCCATGAACGCGAGTCGCGCCAGTCCTACTGGATGAAGAACACGCGCATCGCGCTCGACATCCTGTACTTCGACGCGTCGCGACGCCTGGTGTCGCAACAGCGCGACGTCCCTCCGTGCCTTCACGGCGATGCCTGCCCCTCCTATCCGAGCCGCGCGCCCGCGCTGTACGTGCTGGAACTGAACGCGGGCGAGGCCGCACGGCTCGGGCTCGAGGATGGAACGCAGGTCACGTTCGGACCGGGCATCGGCCCCGGGCCCTGAACCGGGCGCGCGGCACGCGCTTGAACCGCCGCGGGAACGCCGGCAGGCTTCGGGCATGGCCGACGACATCCACCTGCCGGACTGGGCGCAGCTGGCCGCGCTGGAAGACGACGACGTCCCGCTGCTCGGCACGGCGCTGCTGATCGCGCGCGACGAGTACCCCCACCTCGAGCCGGGCCACTACGACGCCCAACTGCAGGCGCATGCCGAGGAGGTGCGCGCGCAGGTCGAGGCGATCGATTCGTGGCCGTTGAAGATGCAGGCGATCAACCGGCACCTGTTCGAGGATCTGGGCTACGCGGGCGACACCGACGAGTACTACGATCCGCGCAACAGCTACCTCAACGAGGTCTTCGAGCGACGGCGGGGCAACCCGATCTCGCTCGCGCTCGTGCAGATGGAGGTGTCGCGTCGCCTGGGCATCCCGCTCGACGGCATCTCCTTCCCCGGCCACTTCCTGGTGAAGCTGCCCGTGGACGACGGCATGCTGGTGATGGACCCGTTCAACCGCGGGCGCCCGCTCGACGTCGACGAACTGCGCGACCGCGCGAAGCCGCACCTGGGCGGCGAAACGATCGACGACGGGGCCCTGGCGAAGATCCTCGACCGCGCCTCCCACCGCGCGATGCTCATGCGCATCCTGCGCAACCTGCACGGCGTGTACGCCGAACGCGAGGACTGGGAGCGCGCGGCGCGCAGCGCCGACCGGATCCTGCGCATCGCGCCCGACAGCCCGGAGGCGCTGCGCGACCGCGGCCTCGCCTACCTCCACATGGGCCACCGCCATGGCGCGCGGAAGGACCTGGAGCGCTACCTGCGGCTGCACCCCGACGCCGCGGACGCCGCGAGCCTGCATGCACGGCTGGTGGAGGCCAGCGGCGGCGGCCGCCCCCACTGAGGCGGGCGACGCCCGCTCAGACCTCCATCATCTCGAAATCGTCCTTGGTCACGCCGCAGTCCGGGCAGGTCCACGTGTCGGGCACGTCCTCCCAGCGCGTGCCCGGGGCGATGCCCTCCTCGGGCAGGCCGGCGGCCTCGTCGTAGATGAATCCGCAGACCACGCACATCCAGGTGCGGAACTTGGTGGCGGTGGCGACGGCGTCGTTCATTCGGATAATGCGCGCATGCGTGAATGCACATTCTCCCATCCCGGCCGCCGCGCCGGAAGCCGCGGATCGTCACGCGGATGAACACGCCCCACCTGCGTGGCCTGTACCTCGTCACGCCCGACGTGCCCGACACGGCCCGGCTGCTCGAACGCACGCGGCCACTGCTGCCGTTCGCGACGCTGCTGCAGTACCGGAACAAGGCCGCGGACGACGCCCTCCGGCGAGACCAGGCGCGCGCGCTCGCCCACGCCTGCCGCGGGGCGGGGGTACCGCTGGTCATCAATGACGACGTGGCGCTCGCCGACGCCGTCGGGGCGCAGGGCGTGCACCTGGGCGAGGACGATGCCGGCATCGCGTCCGCGCGCGCGCGACTGGGCACCCGCGCGATCATCGGCGCCTCCTGCTACGACGACCTTGCGCGCGCGGAACGCGCCGCCACCGCCGGCGCGGACTACCTCGCCTTCGGTGCCTTCTTCCCCTCGCCCACCAAGCCGGCGGCGCGGCGCGCGACGCCGGGGCTGCTGCGCGCGGCGGCCCGCTTCGGCCTGCCCCGGGTGGCGATCGGCGGGATTACCCCGGACAATGCCGCCGGACCCGTGGCCGCCGGCGCCGACCTGGTCGCGGTGATCAGCGGCGTGTACGACGCGCCCGACCCGCCGGCCGCCGCCCGCGTGCTGCAGGCGCTCTTCGACCCGCACCAGGCCGCCTGACCGATGGACCAGACCCGCTCGCACGCCCTCTTTGAACGCGCCCAGGCGCGCATGCCCGGGGGCGTGAACTCGCCCGTCCGCGCGTTCGCGTCGGTGGGCGGCGAGCCGTTCTTCACGGCCCGCGCCGAGGGCGCCTACCTCGAGGACGTCGACGGCAACCGCTACATCGACTACGTCGGCTCGTGGGGGCCGATGATCGTCGGGCACAACCATCCGGCCGTCCTCGAGGCCGTGCAGCGCGCGGCGCGCGACGGGCTGAGCTTCGGGACGCCGAACCCGCTCGAGGTCGAGATGGCGGAAACCATCGCGCGCCTGGTGCCGAGCTGCGAGATGGTGCGCATGGTCAATTCCGGCACGGAGGCCACGCTCTCGGCGATCCGCCTCGCGCGCGGCGCGACCGGCCGCGCCCGCATCGTCAAGTTCGAGGGCTGCTACCACGGCCACGGCGACAGCTTCCTGGTGAAGGCCGGCAGCGGCGCGCTCACGTTCGGCGTGCCGACCTCCCCCGGGGTGCCCAAGTCGCTGGCGGACCTCACGCTCACCCTGCCGTACAACGACTTCGACGCGGCGACCGCGCTGTTCGACGAAGCCGGCGACGACATCGCGGGGCTGATCATCGAGCCTGTGGTGGGCAACGCGAACTGCCTGCCGCCGCGCGAGGGCTACCTTCAGCACCTGCGCGCGCTGTGCACGCGCCATGGCGCGGTCTTGGTGTTCGACGAGGTGATGACCGGTTTCCGGGTCGCGCTCGGTGGTGCGCAGGCGCGCTACGGCGTGACCCCCGACCTGACGACCTTCGGCAAGGTGATCGGCGGCGGCATGCCGGTCGGCGCCTATGGCGGGCGGCGCGACCTGATGGAACAGGTGTCGCCCTCGGGGCCGGTCTACCAGGCCGGCACGCTGAGCGGGAATCCGGTCGCGATGGCCGCGGGCCTCGCCATGCTGGGCCTGGTGCAGGCCGAGGGCTTCCACGACCGCCTCGAATCGGCCACCCACCGGCTGTGCGACGGATTCGAGGCCGCCGCGCGCGACGCGGGCGTTCCACTCCACACGACGCGGGTGGGCGGCATGTTCGGCCTGTTCTTCAGCAGCGCGCCGGTCGACACCTACGCCGGTGCCGTCGCCTGCGACGTCGACGCGTTCCGGCGCTTCTTCCACGCGATGCTGTCGCGCGGGGTGTTCCTCGCCCCGTCGGCGTTCGAGGCGGGCTTCATGTCGTCCGCGCACGGCGAGGCGGAGATCGCGCGCACCCTCGAGGTGGCGCGCGACGCGTTCGGCGAGGTCGTGGGCTGAGGCATGGAGCCGCGCAGCCGATCCGCGCAGTTCTTCGAGCCCGACTACCAGCCGCGCGACCGGCACGGCTGGCGCGGGAAGTGGTTCGACATCATCTTCCACCACGATGCCGGCCCGGCGCGGAACTTCGACGTCGCCCTGATCGTGGCGATCCTGCTTAGCGTGCTGGTGGTGATCCTCGACAGCGAGGCCGGGCTGCAGGCGGACTACGGCGGCCTGTTCTACCTGCTCGAATGGGGCTTCACGCTGCTGTTCACGGTCGAATACGCGTTCCGGCTGTACCTCGTCCGGCGGCCGATGAAGTACGCGCGCAGCTTCTTCGGGGTGATCGACCTGGTGTCGATCCTGCCCACGTACCTCTCGCTGCTGTTCGCGGGCAGCCAGTTCCTGCTGATCGTGCGCGTGCTGCGCGTGCTGCGGGTGTTCCGCGTGCTCAAGCTGGTGGAGTACTCGAGCGAAGCGGGGGTGCTCATCCGCGCGCTGCTCTCGAGCCGCCACAAGATCTTCGTCTTCCTGTACGCCATGCTGACGATCGTGCTGATCTTCGGCGCGATCATGTACCTGGTCGAGGGCCCGGAGAACGGCTACACCAGCATCCCGATCGGCATGTACTGGGCGATCGTCACCGTCTCGACCGTGGGCTTCGGGGACATCGTGCCCGTCACGCCGATCGGCAAGTTCATCGCCTCGCTGCTGGTGCTGATCGGCTACAGCATCATCGCCGTGCCGACCGGCATCTACACCGCCGAACTGGCCAAGACCATGCGGCCGAAGCGCCGCACCGTCCGCTGCCGCGAGTGCGGCCTGGTCGACCACGAACAGGACGCGTGGCACTGCCGGCAGTGCGGCCGGGCACTTCCGGACACCGGGGAGACGGCGGAGGCCTGAGCCCGTCGCGCGGCGCTCAGAGGAACAGGTCCGGCAGCAGGCGCTTGCCGGGTTCCACCGCGTAGGCGTCGAGGTCCTCCACGCCCGCCCCGCGCAGCACGTCCTCGTCGATGCGGAACACCTCGCCCGATGCGATGGCCCGAGCTGCCGGCGTCGCCAGCATGGCGTGCGCGGCGTCGGCCACGATGTCCGGCGTGCGGCAGTGGGCGGGCTCGATGCCCGGGATCATGTTCAGCGCGTCGGTCGCGATCACGGTGCGCGGCCACAGCGCCTGCACCGCCACGCCCTGCGGCGCGAACTCGGCGGCTAGGCCGAGCGTCACGAAGCTCATGCCCATCTTCGCGAGCGTGTAGCCGACATGCGGCGCCCACCACTTGGGGTCGAGGCTCGGCGGCGGCGCCAGCGTCAGGACATGCGCATCGTCCGAGCGCAGCAGGTGCGGCAACGCGGCCTGCGCGCACAGGAAGCTGCCACGCGAATTGACCTGCTGCATCAGGTCGAAGCGCTTCATCGGCGTGTCGAGCGTGCCGCGCAGCCAGATGGCGCTTGCGTTGTTGACCAGGGCGTCCAGGCCGCCGAAGCGCGCGACGGTGGCGTCCATCGCGGCGCGGACCTGGTCCTCCTCGCGGATGTCGCACTGGATCGCGAGCGCCTGGCCGCCCGCGGCCTCGACCTCGGCGGCGACGCTGTGGATCGTCCCCGGCAGCTTCGGGTTCGGGACCGAGGATTTCGCGGCGATCACCACGTTCGCGCCGTCGCGCGCGGCCCGCAGCGCGATCGCCCGGCCGATGCCGCGCGAGGCGCCGGTGATGAACAGGGTCTTGCCGGCCAGGCTGGGCATGCGCGCGCTCCGGTGGGTGGGAGCGTGCATTCTAGGCAGGCTCAGGGCTTCGGGCCGCGGCCCTCGTTGTCCTCCCACTTGAACACGCGCCGGGTCAGGAACCGGTACACCGGCTTGCCCGTGGCGAACCAGGCATCGCGCACCCAGGAATGGCGCTTGAGCAGCCGCTTCTCGACGGGGGTGAGCGCGTCGCGGCAATAGGTCCGCTTGTGCTTGAGCAGGTGGCGCAGGTCCTCGCGGGCGAGCAGGCGGATCCACCGCGCGCGCGGCCTGCCCACGACCGCCAGCTGGAAATCGATCACCGCCGGCCGGCCGTCCTCGCGCACCAGCCAGTTCGCCTCCTTGGCGAGGTCGTTGTGGGCGATGCCGCGCCGATGCAGCTGCCGGAGCAGGCGGTGCGCGTCGCGGAACCACCCGGCGTCGCCACGCGGCGGCCGCTGGTACATGGCATCGCCCGCCATGTAGCTGCGGTCCAGGCAGCGGCCATCCCAGCGGCGCAGGCGCGGCACGTCGTCGAGCCCGTCGATCGCGCGCAGCGCATCCGCTTCCCGGCGCGCCAGCCACCACGCGGGCACGCGCAGCCAGCCGGGCACCGCGCGCAAGTCGCGGCGCACGAACAGGCCGTCGGCGTCGCGCATCAGGGCGATGCGGCCGAAGCTGTCGGCCTTCAAGGCGCGCACTTCGACGGCTTCGCCGCCGATGCGCCCCGTGCCACTGGTGGCGGATCGATGCATCGCGCCAGTCTAGCCGCGGCGCGCGCCTATAATCGCCCGCCATGAATCCCGCCTGGCTGGACAGCACGGTCGCGTGGATCGGCCAGCATCCGCAGGCGGCGGGCTTGCTGATCTTCCTGGTCGCCTTCTGCGACGCGCTCGCGCTGGTCGGCATCGTCGTGCCGGCGCTGCCGCTGCTGTTCGCGATCGGCGCGCTGATCGGCCTGGGCCACATCGATGGGCCCTACGCCCTGGCGTGCGCCACCGCGGGTGCCTTCGCGGGCGACGCGCTGAGCTTCTGGATCGGCCACCGCTGGGGTCCGCAGTTGCGCGACCGCTGGCCGTTCACGCGCTACCCGGGCCTGCTCGAGCGCGGCGAGGTGCTGGTCCGGCGCCACGGCGCCAAGGGCATCCTCATCGCCCGCTTCGTCGGCGCCGTGCGTCCGTTCGTGCCGGCCATCGCCGGGATGCTCCACATGCCGATGCGGCGCTATTTCCCCGCGAGCGCGCTGGCGGCGGTGGCCTGGGCGGCGCTGTTCCTGGCGCCGGGGTGGATCTTCGGCGCGTCCTACGACGCCGTCGCCGCCGTGGCCGACCGGCTGGCGCTCGTGCTGGGCGCCCTCCTGGTCGTGCTCGCGACGATGTGGGCCGCGGTCGTCTACGGGTGGCGCTGGTTCGACGGCCATGCCAACACGATGCTGGCGCGCCTGCTGGCGTGGACCCGCGCGCATCCGCGGCTGGGGCGCTACGCAGCGGCCCTGATCGACCCGAACCGCCCCGAATCGCCTTCGCTGCTCGTGCTCGCGGTGGTCCTGCTCGGCATCGGCTGGGCGTGGTTCGCGCTGCTGTTCACCGTGGTGGCGGGCGGCGAGCCGCTGGCCATCGACCTGCACGTGAACGAGGCGATGTTCGCGCTGAGGAACCCGCTCGCGGACCGGATGATGGCCACGCTGGCCACGCTCGGCGACCTGCAGGTGCTCGGCGTGGCCGCCCTCGCCGCGCTCGGCTGGCTGCTCTGGCGGCGACGCTGGATGACCGCCGCGCACTGGCTCGCCGCGCTGGCCTTCGGATTCGTGCTGACGACGCTGCTCGATGCGGTGATCGAGTTGCCGCGGCCGGTCACCGCGCCGGCCGGCTTCGGCTTTCCCTCGGTCCGGGTGACGATGACGACGATCACCTTCGGCTTCTTCGCGGTGCTGATCGCGCGCGAGCTGCCGGGGCGCGACCGCGTCTGGCCCTACCTCGTCGCGGGTGCCGCCGTGGCCACGATGGGCTTCGCCCGCCTGTACCTCGGCGCGCACTGGCTGAGCGACATCGTGGGCGGCGTGCTGCTCGGCCTGGTGTGGCTGCTGCTGCTCGGCCTCGCCTATCGCAGCCACGTGACGCGCTCGCTGTGGATGCGGCCGCTGGCCGCGGTGTTCTACGGCAGCTTCGCCATCGCCGCGCTCTGGCACGCGCCGCGCGGCAGCCAGGCGCTGCTCGCGCGCTTCACCCCGCCGCCGCCGGCCACGCTGCTCAACGCCCCCTACTGGCGGGAAGCCGGCTGGTCGAGCCTTCCCGCGTTCCGCAACGAGCCGGATGCGGCGCGCAGCTGGCGCCTGGACGTCCAGGTCGCCGGCCCGATCGGGCCCGTGCGTGCGCGGCTCGAGGCCCGCGGGTGGCGCATGCAGCCCCAGGCGGACTGGGTCGCGATGCTCGGCCTGCTCGACGAGGACGTGGCGACCGGCCGGCAGCCGGTCCTCCCGGCGACCCTGGGCGGCCACGCGGAAACGCTGCTGATGCTGCGCGAAGGCCTGCATCCGGGGCAGCGGCTGGCGTTGCGGGTGTGGCCGGCGCCCGCGCGGATGTCCGATGGCGCACCGCTCTGGGTGGGCTCGAGCCAGGTCCTCCACGTGACCCGGACCTTCGGCCTGCTGACGCTTTGGCAGCCGCTGGGCGAGGACAACGCGCTCGCGCACGAGGCGGTGCATACCGCGCTTCAGGACCTGGACACGCTGGAGTCGGCGCACCCCGCGAGCGGCCTGCCCGTCCTGCGCATCGACACCCGTGGCCTGGAGTCGACGAAGGCGCTGCCGCGACGCTATTCGTCCGGGAGCAGCGCCAGCAACTGATCCAGGCGCGCGTGCGGGTCGTCCTCCTGCAGCAGGCCCTGTCGATGGACGTCGTCCAGCGGAAGCAGCTCGGCGAGCCGCCAGCCGACCCATGCGGCATCGTCGAGTTGGGCGGGCGTGGCCGCGGCGTGCTCGCCGCCGGCCTGCTCCAGGATGCGCTGAAGCAGTTCCGACAACAGGCCGTGCTCGGGGCGCAGCGTGCCAGCACGCTCGTCGAGCCACTCCACCTCGCCCATCACCAGTCCGTTGTCCCGCACGCGGGTGCCGACCACGCGATAGCGCCGGCCGCCCCGGACCTGGAGCGTCAGCAGGCCGTCGTCGCCGGTCCCGAAGTCCTCGATCGTGGCGAGCGTCCCGACGGCGGCCGGCAGCAGCGGCGTGCTGCCTCCGGCTGCCTCGCCGTCGCCCGGCAGCAGCATGCAGATGCCGAAGCCGCCACCGTTGCGTCCGCACTCGCGGACCATGTCGAGGTAGCGGGGTTCGAATATCCGCAGCCCGATCGAGGCGCCCGGCAGGAGCACCGTCGGCAGCGGGAACAGGGGGAGCTGGGTCCGCGTGGCTTCGTCCATCGCACCCAGTCTATCCGCGGCACGGTGATGCGACGCGAAGGCCGCGTGCTCAGTCGCCGCCCAACGCCTCCAGGAATCGACGTGGCGCACCGTCGAATCCACCATTGGACATGAACACCACGTGGTCGCCCGGGCGCACGCGCGCGCGCAGCGCCGCGACCAGTGCCGCCACGTCGGGCACCGCCACCGCGTCGCCGCGCAGCGACGCGACGACGCGCCCGGCATCCCAGGCGAGTTCCGGGCGGTGGAGGAACACGACCGCGTCCGCGGCGGCGAGCGACGGCGCGAGCGCGTCGGCATGCGCGCCCAGGCGCATCGAATTGCTGCGCGGCTCCATGGCCACGACCACGCGTGCGCCGCCGACCTTCGCGCGCAATCCGGCCAGGGTGGTCGCGATCGCGCTCGGGTGGTGCGCGAAGTCGTCGTAGACCGTCACGCCGCCAACCTCGCCCAGCCATTCCATCCGGCGCTTGACGCTGCGGAACTGCGCCAGCGCGGGCAGCACGCCGGCGATGTCGACGCCCACGGCGTCGGCGGCCGCCAGCGCCGCCAGCGCATTCATCACGTTGTGCCGCCCCAGCAGCGGCCAGTGCACCTCGCCCACCTCGCGGCCATGGCGGACCACCGCGAAGGCGCTGCCGTCCTCGCGCAACAGCCGCGCGGTCCAGTCGAAGCTGGCGCCGGCCGCGCCTCTGTCCTCGCCCCGGTCGCCATGCGCCGCCGCGCCGTGCGCGGGCATGGGCGCGGCGAGCGCCGGATCCAGCCCGAAGGTCTCGACCGGCGTCCAGCAGCCCATCGCCAGCGTGTCGGCGAGGCGCGCATCCTCACCGTTGACGACCAGCCGCCCCCGGCGCGGCACGGTGCGCACGAGGTGGTGGAACTGCCGCTGGATCGCGGCGACGTCCTCGAAGATGTCGGCGTGGTCGAACTCGAGGTTGTTGAGGATCGCCACCAGCGGCCGGTAGTGGACGAACTTGCTGCGCTTGTCGAAGAAGGCGGTGTCGTACTCGTCCGCCTCGACGACGAACTCGCGGCCGCTGCCGAGGCGCGCGGACACGCCGAAGTCCTCGGCGACCCCTCCGACGAGGAAGCCCGGCGCGCGGCCGGCGGCCTCGAGCAGGAAGGCGAGGATCGTGGTGGTGGTGGTCTTGCCGTGCGTGCCGGCGACCGCGAGCACGTCGCGCCCCGGCAACACGTGTTCGGCGAGCCACTGCGCGCCGGAGGTGTAGCCGCGCCCGTCGTCGAGCACCTGTTCCACCGCGGGGTTGCCGCGCGACAGGGCGTTGCCCACGACGACCCCGTCGCAGTCCGCCGAGATGTTGCCCGGGTCGTAGCCCTGCCGCAGCGCGATGCCCAGGCGTTCGAGCTGGGTCGACATGGGCGGATAGACCGCCTGGTCGGTGCCCTCGACCGCGTGGCCGAGCTCGCGCGCCAGCGCGGCCACGCCGCCCATGAAGGTGCCGGCGATGCCCAGGATGTGCAGTTTCATGTTCGAACCCGACTTGGCGCGCCGAGGCGCGGCGCGTTCGCGAAATCCGGTGGGGCCGGTCTCAGCCGACCACGGGCACCGGCTGCAGCGCCTCGATGATCCGGGCGAAGACGTCGTCCATCGATCCGACACCGTCGACCACGCTCAGCAGGCCGCGCTGGCGGTAGTAGTCGACGACCGGCGCGGTCTGCTCGTCGTAGACCTTGAGCCGCGTGCGCACCGAGTCGGGGGTGTCGTCGGCGCGGCCTTCCGCTGCCGCGCGGCCGGCGATGCGCTCGACCAGCAGCTCGGTCGGCACTTCCAGCTGCACCGCGACGTCCATCGGCTGGCCGATGCGGGCGAGCAGGTCGCCCAGGGCGCTGGCCTGGGCCAGGTTGCGCGGATAACCGTCGAGGATGAAGCCGCCGCGGGTGTCCTCGCGCGAGAAGCGGTCCTCGAGCATCCCGAGCAGGATCGCGTCGGACACCAGCTCGCCCCGCGCCATGATCTCCTTCGCTTCCAGGCCCAGCCGGCTGCCCGCGGCCACTTCCGCGCGCAGCAGGTTGCCGGTGGAAATGTGGGGGACCTGCAGGTGACCGACCAGGCGCGCGGCCTGCGTGCCCTTGCCGGACCCCGGCGCGCCGAGAAGAACCAATCGCATCGACTTCACTCCTGAATGACCCGCCGCGCCGGCGCTAGACTGCCGGCCTCGCGGCGCGACCCCACGCCCCGCGGGCGAAACCGGGCGCCAGCTTACCGCACCGCCCCCCGCCCCGCCCCGCTCCAGGAGCCCACATGGCCACCCGACCCCGCCGCGGCACCCTGCTCTACGCCCAGTCCGGCGGCGTGACCGCCGTGATCAACGCGACCGCCGCCGCGGTGATCGAGGCGGCGAAGGCGCGCGGCGTCCGGGTGCTCGCGGCGCGCAACGGCATCCTGGGCGCGCTGCGCGAGGAACTGGTCGATGCCTCCAGGCTGCCTGCGGCGACGGTGCGCGGCCTGGCGCACACGCCCGGCGGCGCCTTCGGTTCCTGCCGGGTCAAGCTCAAGTCGCTGGAGGCGGACCGCGCCCGCTACGAGCGCCTGCTCGCGGTCTTCCAGGCGCACGACGTGCGCTATTTCCTCTACAACGGCGGCAACGACTCGGCCGATACCGCGCTGAAGGTCGCCCGGCTCGCGGAGGAATCCGGCTATCCGCTCACCTGCGTCGGGGTGCCCAAGACGGTCGACAACGACCTGGCGGTGACCGACTGCTGCCCGGGGTTCGGCTCGGCCGCCAAGTACACGGCGGTGTCCGTGCGCGAGGCGGCGCTGGACGTCGCGGCGATGGCGGACACCTCGACCAAGGTGTTCGTGTACGAGGCGATGGGCCGCCACGCCGGCTGGCTCGCGGCCGCCGCCGGGCTGGCGGGCGAAGGCCCGGACGACGCGCCGCACCTGATCCTGTTCCCGGAGCGCGCCTACGACGAGGCGGCCTTCCTCGAGAAGGTGCGGTCCGTGGTCGCGCGCGTCGGCTACTGCGTCGTGGTGGCGTCCGAAGGCATCCGCACGGCGGACGGCCGCTTCGTCGCCGACGCCGGGGCCGGCAGCGACGCGTTCGGACATACCCAGCTGGGCGGCGTCGCCGCCCACCTCGCCGGACGCGTCAAGGACGTGCTCGGGCTCAAGGTGCACTGGACCCTGCCGGACTACCTGCAGCGCTCGGCGCGGCACATCGCCTCGAAGGTCGATTTCGACCAGGCGTGCGCGGTGGGCCGCAAAGCGGTCGAGTACGCCCTCGCGGGGCGCAACGGGGTGATGCCGGTGATCGCGCGCACGTCCGACCGTCCCTACCGCTGGAAAATCGAGGCGGCACCGCTGGCGAAGATCGCCAACCACGAGAAGACGATGCCCGCGGGATTCATCCGTCGCGACGGCCTTGGCATCACGCCGGCGGCGCGGCGCTACCTGTCGCCGCTCATCCGCGGCGAGGCCTACCCGCCCTACGGAACGGACGGCCTGCCGAAGTACGTCGTGCCGGCGCAGTCGACGGTGCGCGCGACGCTGCCCCCGTTCGACGGCTGAGGCGCCGCGCGCGGGGTCAGTCGCCGCAGGCCTCGCCCTCGAGCGACATCGCCGCCGCGTACAGCGTGACCGGCGCGAACGTGCCCGCCTGGATCGCCGCGCGGGCCTCGTCCATGTAGATCCGCGCACGGCCCTGCGCGTCCAGCGCCGGCGGCTTCGCGTCGGCCGGCTTGCGCCAGACGTGCACGACCGCCTTGCGCGCGGGGCATTCCGCGCTCGGCACGACGATCACGTCGTTGAGCTTCCAGCCGTCCCCGGTCGACGGGCGCACCTTCGCAGCGTCCACCAGTTGCGCGCGCGGCTGGCACGTGGCGCTCGTGCGCGTGGCGGTGAACGCATAGGGTTCCGCGGCCTGGCCGGTGAAGCGGCCCTCCAGTCGCGCGCAGGCCTCGGGCAGGTTGCGCAGGGTGTGGGCGGCGCCGACGGCCTGCGGCGCACCGGGCGCCCGCTCGATCTCGGGCGACTGCGCCATCGCGGCGAACGGCAGCATGGCGGCGAGCGCCAGCGGCAGGCGGGCGGATCCCGCACGGACGGACAGCTTGGTCACGTGGTGTCTCCGTGGTCCTCGAAGCGGCCGGCAGGCTCGCACGGACACGCTGAATCCCGGATTCACGGGTCCCGGCGCCTTGTGCCATAGTCGGCGGCGCCGCGCCCGGGGACGATTCGAAGGCGCGGCCCAAAACCTGATCAAGCGTCATCCGAAATTCCGCAATCGACTCTGGGGAGGGGTTCATGCTGGAGCAGTACGGTCTGACCTTGGCGCTGGCCTGCGCCGTCATCGCGATCCTGTACGGGATCGTCTCGGCGCGATGGATCAGCGCACAACCCGCCGGCAACCCGCGCATGCAGGAGATCGCCGGCGCCATCCAGGAAGGCGCGCGCGCCTACCTCAACCGGCAATACACGACCATCGCGATCGCCGGCGCCGTCCTGCTGGTGGTCATCGGCGTGTTCCTGGACTGGGCCACGGCCATCGGCTTCCTGGTCGGCGCGGTGCTCTCGGGCGCGGCCGGCTACATCGGCATGAACGTCTCGGTGCGCGCCAACGTGCGCACCGCCGAGGCGGCCCGCACCGGCATCTCCAAGGCCATGGACGTCGCGTTCCGCGGCGGCGCCATCACCGGCATGCTGGTGGTCGGCCTGGGCCTGCTGGGCGTGGCCGGCTACTGGATGGCGCTGGGCGCGATGGGCATCACCGGCGAGGCCGCGCTGCACGCGCTGGTCGGCCTGGCGTTCGGCTCGTCGCTGATCTCGATCTTCGCGCGACTGGGCGGCGGCATCTTCACCAAGGGCGCCGACGTCGGCGCGGACCTGGTGGGCAAGGTCGAGGCCGGCATCCCCGAGGACGACCCGCGCAACCCGGCGGTGATCGCCGATAACGTGGGCGACAACGTCGGCGACTGCGCCGGCATGGCGGCCGACCTGTTCGAGACCTACGCGGTCACGGTCATCGCCACGATGCTCCTCGGCTTCCTGATGGCCACCGAGGTCGGCGCCAACGGCGTGCTGTACCCGCTGGTGCTGGGCGGCGCCTCGATCATCGCCTCGATCATCGGCGCGATGTTCGTGAAGGTGAAGGCGGGCGGCTCGATCATGGGCGCGCTGTACCGCGGCGTGATCGTCTCGGGCGTGCTGGCCGCGATCGCGTACTGGCCGATCACCACGGCGCTGATGGGCGACAACGCATACGGCGCGACGAACATCTTCGCCTGCGCGCTCATCGGCCTTGCCCTGACGGGCGCGATCGTGTGGATCACCGAGTACTACACCGGCACCGAGTACAAGCCGGTGCGGCACGTCGCGCAGGCGTCAACGACCGGCCACGGCACCAACATCATCGCGGGCCTCGGTGTGTCGATGAAGTCCACCGCGTTGCCGGTCATCGCGGTCTGCATCGCGATCTGGGCCTGCCACGCGCTCGGCGGCCTGTACGGCATCGCGATCGCCGCGACCGCCATGCTGTCGATGGCCGGCATGATCGTGGCGCTCGACGCCTATGGCCCGATCACCGACAACGCCGGCGGCATCGCCGAGATGGCCGAACTGCCGCCGGAGGTGCGCGCGATCACCGATCCGCTGGACGCCGT
Organism: Luteimonas pelagia; assembly: GCF_054776035.1. NCBI lineage: Bacteria > Pseudomonadati > Pseudomonadota > Gammaproteobacteria > Lysobacterales > Lysobacteraceae > Luteimonas > Luteimonas pelagia. The sequence goes on from NZ_BAAHCG010000003.1 coordinate 14,694, forward strand.
GGGCAACACCACGAAGGCGGTCACGAAGGGCTACGCGATCGGCTCGGCGGCGCTGGCCGCCCTGGTCCTGTTCGCCGACTACACCCACAACCTCGACACCATCGGCGCGGCGCGCGCGCTCGAGTCCGGCGGCACGTACGCCGCGCAGACCTTCGACCTGTCCAACCACTACGTGATCATCGGCCTGCTGATCGGCGGCCTGATCCCGTACCTGTTCGGCGCGATGGCGATGGAGGCGGTCGGCCGCGCGGCCGGCAGCGTCGTCGAGGAGGTGCGCCGGCAGTTCCGCGAGATCCCCGGGATCATGGAGGGCACCGGCAAGCCCCAGTACGACCGCGCGGTGGACATGCTCACCCGCTCGGCGATCAAGGAGATGATCGTGCCCTCGCTGCTGCCGGTGGCCGTACCGATCGTCGTCGGCCTGCTGCTCGGGCCGCAGGCGCTCGGCGGCCTGCTGATCGGCACGATCGTGACCGGCCTGTTCGTTGCCATCTCGATGACGACCGGCGGCGGCGCCTGGGACAACGCCAAGAAGTACATCGAGGACGGCAACTTCGGGGGCAAGGGCAGCGAGGCGCACAAGGCCGCGGTCACCGGCGACACCGTCGGCGACCCCTACAAGGACACGGCCGGACCGGCGATCAACCCGCTGATCAAGATCATCAACATCGTCGCGCTGCTGATGGTGCCCCTGCTCTAGCCGCACCGGCCGCGACCGCACCATCCCGGGCCCCGCCACGCGCGGGGCCCGGCGTTTCCGGCGCATGAACATTGCGTTAACCCGGATTCACGCAGGATGGCCGGGCCGGCGGCGCCGTGCGCGTCCCGGATCCATTCCAGGAAGGGGAGATCGCGATGCAGACCGCACAACCACCGGCCACGCCGGCCGAGTCGACCGCGCCCGGGGCCCAGCCGCCGGCGGAGCCCATGTCCGTCGACGGGACCCCGGCCACCACGCCGGTCGTCGTCGACGGTGCCGACCCGACGCCGCATGCCGTGGCGTGGCAGGACTCGCTGGCGACGTCGTTCGGCGTCTACCTGCCCAGCATCCTCGGGGCGCTGGCCGTCCTGGTGGTCGGCTGGATCGTCGCGCTGCTCGCCGCAGCCGGGACGCGCAAGGGCCTGTCCCGGCTGCGGCTCAACGAGCGCCTGTCGGCGCAGACCCACTCGAGCATGGATTTCGAGCGCACGGCCGGCCGGGTCGTGTTCTGGTCGATCCTGCTGCTCGCGATCATCGGCATGTTCAGCGTGCTGCGCGTCGAGGGCGTCTCGGGCCCGCTGTCCACGCTCGCCACGACGGTGATGGCGTACCTGCCGCGGTTGCTGCTCGCGGTCCTGCTGGCGGTGCTGGCCTGGATCGTCGCCACGGTGCTGCGCACGGTCGTCGGCAAAGCGCTGGGCGCCACGCAGCTCGACGAAAAGCTGTCGCACTCGGCCGGCGTGCCGCCGCTGTCGCAGACGCTGGCGAACGTCGTGTACTGGCTCGTCCTGCTGCTGTTCCTGCCGGCGATCGTCGGCGCGCTGCAGATCGAGGGGCTGATGCTGCCGCTGTCGGACATGACCGCGGACCTGATCGGGATCCTGCCCAACCTGTTCGCCGCGGCGGTGATCGGGCTGGTCGGCTTCATCATCGCCCGCGTGGTCCGCGGGCTGGTGACCAACCTGCTGGCGAGCACCGGCGTCGACCGGCTCAGCCAGCGCAGCGAGGCGACCGAAGGGCTGCGCCTGTCCGAACTCGGCGGCGTGCTGGCCTTCATCCTCGTGATCGTGCCGACGCTGATCGCCGCGCTCGACGCGCTGCGCATCCAGGCCATCTCGGCGCCGCTGACCGACATGCTCGACATGTTCCTGGCGGCGATCCCGAACATCCTGGCGGCGGCCGCGATCCTTGTGGTCGCCTGGTTCGTCGGCCGGCTGCTCGCGGACCTCGTCACGCGCCTGCTCGCGAGCCTCGGCTTCGACCGGTTGCCCGAGCGGCTGGGGATGGGGCATGCGTTCGCGTCCGGTGGCGTCGCCACCACCACCCCGGGCGCCGCCGCGCCGACGCCGGGCGGCCCCGTCGCCCCGCGCCTGTCCCCGTCCGAACTCGCCGGCCGCGTCGCGCTGTTCTTCGTGATGCTGTTCGCGACCGTCGAGGCCGCGCACCGGCTCGGCTTCGTGGGCGTGCGCGACCTGCTGGCGACGTTCATCGCCTTCGGCGCGGACATCCTGCTCGGCCTGGTGATCTTCGTGGTCGGCTACTGGCTGGCGAACCTCGCCGCGACCGCGATCCAGCGCGCGAACCCGGACAACGCGGTCGGGCTCTCGCGCATCGCGCGGGTGGCGATCCTCGGGCTGGTGCTGGCCATGGGCCTGCGCGCGATGGGCGTGGCCGACGACATCGTCAACCTGGCCTTCGGGCTGGTGCTTGGCGCAGTGGCGGTGGCGATCGCGCTGGCCTTCGGCCTTGGCGGCCGGAAGGCCGCGGGCATGGTCACGCGACGCTGGGCCGAGCAGTACCTCGGTCGCGAGGCCGCGTCGCGACAGGCGGTGCCGCCTCGCGACGGTCCGCCGGGCATGCCCTGACGGGTGGGGGATCCGGGACGGCGGCGGGCCTGGCCCGCCGCCGTTTTTTCATGCCCGCGCGCCGCCCGCCCGGGTGATGCTGCGATGCAGCACGCGGCCGCGTAGAATGCGCGCCTCCCCAACCCCACCCGACCCGTCCGGCCCCGGCCTGGCGGGCGGCGCGACTTCGGAGCAGTGCATGGGCCTGGACCTGGTTCCCACCGGCAAGAACCCGCCGGACGAGATCAACGTCATCATCGAGATCCCCAAGGACGCCGAGCCGGTGAAGTACGAGGTCGACAAGGCCTCGGGCGCGATCTTCGTCGACCGGATCCTCTCCACCCCGATGCGCTACCCGTGCAACTACGGCTACGTGCCGCACACGGTCTGCGGCGACGGCGACCCGGCCGACGTGCTGGTGATCCTGCCGCTGCCGCTGATCCCCGGCTCGGTGATCCGCTGCCGCCCGGTCGGCGTGCTGAAGATGAGCGACGAGGCCGGCAGCGACGAGAAGATCGTGGCGGTGCCCGCGACGAAGATCTTCGCCGGCTACGCCCACATCGACGACATCGACCAGGTCAGCCCGCACTGGCTGGAGCGCATCGGCCACTTCTTCGAGCACTACAAGGACCTGGAGAAGGGCAAGTGGGTGAAGCTCGACGGCTGGGGCAACGCCGCCGAGGCCAAGTCGATCCTCCAGGAGGCGATCGCCCGCTACGAGGGCACGCCCGAGGCGGACAAGCCCCACTTCTGAGTCGCGCGCGGCGCCCCCGGGCGCCGGTGACCGCCGCGTCCGCTCAGCGGGCCGCGGCCTGCGCCGACCGCGCCACCGTCGTCGCGATGCCGGCCAGCTGCGGCTCGATCGCCGAGGCATGCCGGCGCCACTTGTCCGGCGCCGGCGCGGTCATCGTGTAGCGCGACAGCGGCAGCGCGCCGCCGAGTTCGCGGTCCCAGCCGAGGCCGGCCCAGTGACAGATCCGCGCGATTTCCGATGCCGGGTCGGTGACCAGGTCCGCGTAGTCGGTGGCGATCCAGCGGTCCGCCGGCACGTCGGCGAGGTCGTCGAGCAGCACGCGCGTCGCGGCCTCCCACTGGCGCGCGGCGATCTCCGCCACCGGCCGGCCGGACAGTGCCTGCCAGCCCGGCACGAGCAGGAACGACCACGCCGGGCCGGACCAGCCCGGCAGGCCCGGGTACATCACGAAGTTCCCCGACTGCCAGCCCTCGATCATGCTGGCCAGCACCTCCCGAGGATCGCGCCGCAGGTAGATGAAGCGCGCCTCCGGGAACACCGCGCGCAGGAAGGGAATCCGCAGCGCGTTCTTCGGCGTCTTCTCGAGCATCCGGACGGGCGTCGACGCGGGCGGCGCGCCGTCGCGGTCGCGCAGCGCGCGCGCGAACCGCTCGCGCAACGCGCGCGCCACCTCGGGTGACGCGTCCGCCGCGGCCAGGCGGTTGGAATGCCAGTCGCGGTGCGCGGGCGCCAGGCCCGCCACGCCCTCGATCAGCTGGTGGCTCTCGTCGCCGATGGAGTACAGGCCGGGGGCCTGGACGAGGGTCTCGAACAGCAGGGTGGAGCCCGAGCGCGGCGGACTCACGATGAACAGCGGGCGTTCGAAGGCGGGGTCGGCATCGCGCGACGGGACGGTCGCCGCGGCGCGCAGAAATGCCGGCGCGACAGCGGGCGCCGCGGCCGGCGCCGTCCCCTTGGCCTCCCTCGCGCCGGCGGTTTCCGCGGAGAAGCGCGCGATGTCGTGCGGGTCGGTCCGGAACGCGCCCGCGTCGGGTCGGTCGGACAGCGCCACGTCGAAGATGTACGAGGACAGCGCGCGCGACAGCTCCACCTCGTTGCGCAGTTCGATCTCGTCGACGTGCTGCTTCGCGAGCGCGGCGCGTGTTTCATCGAGCAGCGCACGGTAGCGCGGCCACCCTGCCTCGTCCTCGCCGTGGCAGGACCAGAGCGCGTGCCAGCGCCGGGCGAACGCGCCGAGCGTGGCCTGCACGCGCGCGAGGCCGGGATGCGGGCGCGCCTCCGACAGCAGGAACCCGATGTGCGTGCGCAGTTCCCACGGCCCCATCACCACGGGCAGGTTCTCGGTCTCGAAATCGAGCGTCGGCGCGTCCGCGGCGGGGTCGAAGGGGATGTGCCTCGGCGCCCAGCCCGGGGCGGCGGGCGGTGCCTGGCCGCCCGCGGGACGGCCCGCGGTCACCAGGTCCCACAGGCGCGCGCCGCCGACGGTGTCGGCCACGAGGTGCACGCGGAACGCGTCGCCCTGGTTGAGCACGCGGTGGCGGCGCCAGGTGTCGAAGATCCAGCATTCGCCCGCGGCCATGTGCACTTCGCCCTCGCCGCACTGGAAGCGGACGTTCGGCGAGGTGATGACCGGCACGTGCACGCGCATGCGCTCGCGCCAGTAGTAGTCGGTGTCGACGTGGGCGGCGACCTGTGCGCCGGGGTCGAGCCGCATCATCCGCGACCGGCCCCAGGTCGCGCCGAGCGCGCCCAGCACCTGCCGCGTGTACGGGCAGCGGTCGAGCAGCGCGGTCGGCCGCATCGGGCCGGCCAGCGCCGCGCTCGCCGGGTCGCCGTTGGCGGTCACCAGGGTCAGCGCCGAATTGCCCGGGGCCCCGTCCTCGCGCGCCTTCCAGGCGTCCTCGCCCGCGGCCAGCACTTCGGCGGCCAGCGCCTCGGCGTCGAACGTGACGGGCAGCTGGATGAACGGGAACTGCAGCTTCATGGCGGGAGGGCCGCGATGCGGGCCCGAGATGATACCGCGCGGGTTCCGGCGGCCCCGGGTCAGTCCGCGTGGCTGACGCCGCGGGCGGCGACCAGCCCTACCATCCGCGCCACCACCAGCGCGATGTACATCACCCCCGCGAACATCTCCAGCATCATCAGCGCCCGCGCCATGGGTTGCACCGGGACGATGTCGCTGAGCCCCGTGCTCGACAGCGTGCTGAAGCTCAGGAACAGCAGTTCGATCCAGCTGCGCGGCGACTCGAGGTCGCCGGTGCCGAGGAAGCTTCCGGGGACGAGCAGCTGGCAGGCCGCGTACGCATAGGCGAACGCCCACGCGAGCAGGGTGAAGGTCGCGCCGATGGCGAACAGGTCGTCGGTGGTGATACGGGAATCACCCAGCATGTAGGCGGTGATGGTGCCCGCCGCGTACAGGTACAGGGCGGCCTCGAATACGTAGCCGGCCGCCTGCCAGCCGTCCTGCCCCCACAGCGGCGAGGCCAGCGACAGCACGATCGCCGGGACCGCCAGGATCCATCCCACCCATTTGATGCCCGGGTTGCGGCTGGTCACCCAGACCGCGAGCACGACCACGAGCACCCCGAACGCGCCGAACAGCGCCCGGCCCACCGCGAACTCGACCATCAGCGGGTAGAGCAGCACCCCCAGCAGCTGCACTGCCAGCAGGATCGCCGACGGGTGCCGCTGCAGCCAGGCGTAGCCGCGCACCAGGGCACCGCGTCGTTCGTCCGGGGTGTCCATCCGGGCCTGCCTTCCGTCGGGGATCAGAGCGGTTTGTACACCTCGGCCCCCTGCCCGCGGAACTCCGCCGCCTTGTCGGCCATGCCCGCCTCCAGCGCGGCCGCGTCGTCCACCCCGTGCTCGGCGGCGTAGTCGCGCACGTCCTGCGTGATCTTCATGGAGCAGAAGTGCGGGCCGCACATCGAGCAGAAGTGCGCCAGCTTGTGCGCATCCTTGGGCAGGGTCTCGTCGTGGAAGGACTTCGCCTTCTCCGGGTCGAGGCCGAGGTGGAACTGATCCTCCCAGCGGAACTCGAAGCGCGCCTTCGACAGCGCGTTGTCGCGCACCTGCGCGCCGGGATGGCCCTTGGCCAGGTCCGCCGCGTGCGCGGCGATGCGGTAGGCCATCAGGCCCTCGCGCACGTCCTCGCGGTTCGGCAGGCCGAGGTGCTCCTTCGGGGTCACGTAGCAGAGCATCGCGGTGCCGTACCAGCCGATCATCGCCGCGCCGATCGCGCTGGTGATGTGGTCGTAGCCCGGCGCGATGTCGGTGGTCAGCGGGCCGAGGGTGTAGAACGGCGCCTCGCCGCACTCGGCCAGCTGCTTGTCCATGTTCTCCTTGATCAGTTGCATCGGCACGTGGCCGGGGCCCTCGATCATGGTCTGGACATCGTGCTTCCAGGCGATCTTCGTCAACTCGCCCAGGGTCTCGAGCTCGCCGAACTGCGCGGCGTCGTTGGCGTCGGCGATGCAGCCCGGGCGCAGGCCGTCGCCCAGCGAGAAGGCGACGTCGTACGCCTTCATGATCTCGCAGATCTCCTCGAAGTGCGTGTAGAGGAAGTTCTCGCGATGGTGCGCCAGGCACCACTTGGCCAGGATCGACCCGCCACGGCTGACGATGCCGGTGACGCGCTTCGCGGTCAGAGGCACGTAGCGCAACAGGACGCCGGCGTGGATGGTGAAGTAGTCCACCCCCTGCTCGGCCTGCTCCACGAGCGTGTCCCCGAAGATCTCCCAGGTCAGCTCCTCGGCGCGGCCGTCGACCTTCTCCAGCGCCTGGTAGATCGGCACCGTGCCGATCGGCACCGGGCTGTTGCGGATGATCCACTCGCGCGTCTCGTGGATGTGCTTGCCGGTCGACAGGTCCATGACCGTGTCCGCGCCCCAGCGGATCGCCCACACCAGCTTCTCGACCTCCTCGGCGATGCCCGAGGACACGGCGCTGTTGCCGATGTTGGCGTTGACCTTGGTCAGGAAGTTGCGGCCGATGACCATCGGCTCGCTCTCGGGGTGGTTGATGTTGTTCGGCAGGATCGCGCGGCCCCGGGCGATCTCGTCGCGCACGAACTCCGGCGTCATGCGCGACGGAAGCGATGCGCCGAAGGACTGGCCGGCGTGCTGCGCCAGCAGGCCGGCGTCGCGCACCTGCTCGAGGCGCTGGTTCTCGCGGATGGCGACGAACTCCATCTCCGGCGTGACGATCCCGCGCCGGGCGTAGTGCATCTGGGTGACGTTGGCGCCGGCGCGTGCGCGCCGCGGGTGCGTGCGCGCCGGGAAGCGCACGGCGTCCAGGCGTGCGTCGCGTTCCCGGGCGCGGCCGAACTCGGAGGTCACGCCGTCGAGCGCCTCGGTGTCGCCGCGCGCCTCGATCCAGCCGGCGCGCAGCGCGGCCAGTCCGGCCGCCAGGTCGATGCGCGCATCCGGGTCGGTGTACGGGCCCGAGGTGTCGTAGACCGTGAGCGGCGGATTGTCCTCGCCGCCGAACAGCGTCGGGGTGCGCGTGAGCGCGATCTCGCGCATCGGGACGCGCACGCCCGGCTGGGCGCCGTCCACGTGGACCTTGCGGGAGCCGGCGATCGGACGGGTCACGTCCGCCGACAGGCGTTCGGCCTGGCGGACGAGGTCGGAGGGCACTGCGTTCATGGCGTTCGTCCTGTGCACGCGCTCCTGTCGGAGCCGGGACGAAGCGGCGGCGCGCGCCGCGCAGGGCGCGGACCGCGAAGCTTCCCTACGCCGGTCTGAACCGGTCAGTGGCACGGATGCCCAGGTTCGAAGGGTCTGTCTCAACCGCGCCGTTTCCGGCCGCGGTACCCCCGCTTCGGACGCTATTCCAGCACAGGCGGGGGCGTCCGGGCCAATGGCGCGTGGATGACGGGGGAAGATCGCGTACCGGGCCGCCCGCTGCCTTTGGGGGGAGGGTGCCGTCGGACGGCCCGGTCGCGAAGGGGAAACCGTCAGGCGGGGTCGGGGTCCTGCCGGCCTGCATCGGTGGTCGTCGGTGTGCCGGCCTCAGCCGGCCGGACCCGGAACCACGCCGCGTACAGCGCGGGCAGCACCAGCAGGGTCAACGCGGTCGCCACGGTGAGGCCGCCCATGATCGCGACCGCCATCGGGCCGAAGAAGACCGAGCGCGACAGCGGCACCATCGCCAGGATCGCGGCGAGCGCGGTGAGCACGATCGGGCGGAAGCGCCGGACGGTCGCTTCGATGACCGCCGTCCAGCGGTCGTGGCCGGCGGCGATGTCCTGTTCGATCTGGTCGATCAGGATGATCGAGTTGCGCATGATCATGCCCGACAGCGCGATCGTCCCCAGCATCGCGACGAAGCCGAACGGCGTGCGCGAGACCAGCAGGAACAGCACCACGCCGATCAGTCCCAGCGGGGCGGTGAGGAGCACCAGCAGCACGCGCGGAAAGCTTCGCAGCTGCAGCATCAGCAGGGTCACCACGACCAGCAGGAACAGCGGCATGCCGGCGTTGATCGAATCCTGCCCGCGCGCGGAATCCTCCACCGTCCCGCCGGTCTCGAGCAGGTAGCCGGTCGGCAGGTCGGCGCGGATCGCGTCGAGCGTCGGTTCGATCTGCGCGGTGACTTCGGCCGGCAGCCGGTCGCCCGCCAGGTCGGCGCGCACGGTGACCGTCGGCAGGCGGTTGCGGTGCCAGACGATGCCGTGCTCGAAGCCCTGCTCGAGCGTGGCGACCTGCGAGAGCGGCACCGACGCGCCGGACGCGGTCGGCACCGACAGGCTCGCCAGGTCCTGCAGCCGGCCGCGCGCCTCGCCGGGCCCGCGCAGGACCACGCCGACCAGGTCGTCGCGGTCGCGGAACTGGCTGACCTGCAGCCCGGACAGCGAGCGCGACAGCACCTGCGACAGCTGGGCCGAGCTCACGCCCAGCGCCCGCGCACGCGCCTGGTCGACGCGCAGGCGCACGACCTTGCTCGGTTCGCCCCAGTCGAGGTTGACGTTGGTGACGTGCGGGTTCGCACGTACCTTCTCCTGCACCCGCTCGGCCAGTTCCCGCACGCGGTCGACGTGCTCGCCGGAGACGCGGAACTGGATCGGATAGCCCACCGGCGGCCCGTTCTCCAGCCGGGTCACGCGCATCTGCAGTTCGGGGAAGCGAGGCGCAATCTCGTCGATCAGCCAGGTCCGCACCGTCTCGCGCGCGTCCAGGTCGGTCGCCCGCACCACGAACTGGGTGAAGTTCGCAGCCGGCAACTGCTGGTCGAGGGGGAGGTAGAAGCGCGGCGAGCCGGTCCCGACATAGGCGACGTAATTGTCGACGCCCTCGCGACCGCGCAGCAGCGCTTCGAGCCGCGCGGCCTGCGCATCGGTCGCGCGCAGCGAACTGCCCTCGGCCAGCTCCATGTCGATCATCAGTTCGGGGCGGGTCGAATCCGGGAAGAACTGCTGGGGCACCAGGCGGAACGCGAACACGGACAGCACCAGCGCCACGGCCGTCGCGCCGATCACCAGCCAGCGGCGACGCAGGCACGCGGACAGCACGCGCCGGAACGACTGGTAGAAACGCGTGCCGTAGGGATCGTGTGCGTGATCGGATACCTCCGGTGGCGCAAGGACGACCGCGAGCCTCGGCCAGCGCGCTGCCTGCCGTTCGCGCCACGTCCGCCAGCGCGCGGCCAGGCTCCCGGGCCGCGGCGCGGTGGCGTGGCCGTGCTCCGGCAGCATGCGGTCGCCCAGCCACGGGGTGAACAGCACCGCCACGATCCACGACACCATCAGCGCGATCGTGACGACCTGGAACAGGGACCGCGTGTACTCGCCGGTGCTCGACGCGGCGGTCGCGATCGGCAGGAAGCCCGCGGCGGTGACCAGGGTGCCGGTCAGCATGGGGAACGCGGTCGTGTCCCAAGCGTAGGCGGCGGCCTTCAGGCGCGAGTCGCCCTGTTCCATCCGCACCGACATCATCTCCACGGCGATGATCGCGTCGTCGACCAGCAGGCCGAGCGCGAGCACGAGTGCACCCAGCGAGATCTTGTGCAGTCCGATGTCGAAGCCGTGCATCACCGCGAAGGTCATCGCCAGCACCAGGGGAATCGACACCGCGACGACCAGCCCCGTGCGCACCCCCAGCGAGAAGAAGCTGACCAGCAGCACGATGGCGACCGCTTCCGCCAGCACCTTGACGAACTCGCCCACCGAGGCGCGGACCGCGTCGGGCTGGTCGGCCACCTTGCGCAGCGCCATGCCCACCGGGAGGGTGTCCTGGAGGCGGGTGAACTCGACTTGCAGGGTTTCGCCCAGCGCGAGGATGTCCCCGCCCTCGGCCATCGACACGGCGATGCCGATCGCCTCGTCGCCCATGAAGCGCATGCGCGGCGCGGGCGGATCGGAGAAGCCGCGCACGACGCGCGCGACGTCGTCGATGCGGAAGGTCCGGTCGCCCACGCGCACGGGGAACGCCGCGATGTCATCGACCGTTTCGAACGCCCCGCCCACGCGCAGGAGCACGCGCTCTCCGGGCGTTTCGTAGAAGCCCGCCGGCACCACCGCGTTCTGCTGCGCCAGCGCCTGCTGCACGGCCGCCAGCGGCACGCCGAGCGTCGCCAGGCGCGCGTTGTCGATCTCGATCCAGACCTTCTCGTCCTGCAGCCCGATCAGCTCGACCTTGCCGACGCCCGGCACCCGCTGCAGTTCCAGTTCGATGCGCTCGGCGTAGTCGCGCATCACCGCGTAGTCGAAGCCGTCGCCGGTCAGCGCGTAGATGTTGCCGAAGGTGTCGCCGAACTCGTCGTTGAAGAACGGCCCCACGACGCCCTCCGGCAACGTGTGGCGCATGTCGCCGATCTTCTTGCGGATGTCGTACCAGAGGTCAGGGACCTCACTGGATGGCATCGCGTCGCGCGCCATGACCACGACCTGCGACTCGCCGGGACGGGAATACGCGCGCACGAACTCGTAGCGCCCGGTTTCCATGATCGTGGCCTCGATCCGCTCGGTGACCTGGCGCGCGGTTTCCTCCGCGCTGGCGCCCGGCCACGCGGTCTGGACCACCATCGCCTTGAACGTGAACGGCGGATCCTCGGACTGGCCCAGGCGCAGGTAGGACCACGCGCCGACGATCGCCAGCACGACCATCGCGTACAGCACCAGCCCGCGGTTGCGCAGGGCCCACTCCGAGAGGTTGAAGCGCATGCCGTCAGCGCCTCCGCGCGGCGGCGGCGCGGGTGGCGGCGGCATGGCCGAGGCCGGTCACTCGGCATCCTCCGCGCGGGATGCCGCTGGCGTCGCCAGCAAGGGCTTGTTGTCGCGGTCGACGGGCACGACCGCCTGGTCCGCGCGCAACAGGTGCCCTCCCGCCGCGACGACGATGTCGCCGCGGGACAGGCCTTCGAGCACCGGGACGCGGGTCTCGCCCCACGCCCCGAGGCGGACCGCACGCAGCGCCAGGCGGCGCGTGCCCGGGTCGACGACCCAGACCGCGGTGGCGTCGCCCTCGCCCTGCTGGACCGCCGCGAGCGGGACGGTGGGCGCGTCGCCGTCGCTGCCGGCCGCGAACACCCGCACGCTCTGCCCGAGCGAGAGCGCGTCGTTCGCCGTGTCGGGGAGCGCGACGCGGGCCGCGTAGGTGCGCGTGGCCGGGTCGGCCGCGGGCGCGATCTCGCGGATGCGGCCGTCGAAGCGGCGGCCGGGCGCGCCCCATCCCTCCACCTGGACCGGCTGGCCGACCGAATACGCGTGGATGTCCGATTCCGGCAGCGCGATCGCCGCCTCGAGCGCGGAATCGACGGCCAGCACGAACGCCACCTGTCCCGGGGCGACGACCTGGCCTGCCTCGATCTGGCGCATCGCCACCACGCCGTCGTCCGGCGCGCGCAGCGTCGCGTAGCCCGCCTGGTTGCCCGCCACGCCGAGCTGCGCCTGCAGCGCGCGCACCTGCCCGGCTGCCGCGCGGTCCGCGGCGATGGCCGCATCCACGGTCGACCGGCTCACCAGCTGCTCGTCACCCAACGCCTCGAGCCGGCGGCGCTCGGCGGACGCGCGTTGCGCCTCCGCCTGCGCCGCGGCGAGCTGGGCGCGTACCGCGCCCGCCTGCAGGTCGAGGTCCTGCGATTCGAGTTCCGCGAGCACCTGGCCACGCGCGACGCGGTCGCCGACGTCGACCAGGCGCCGCGCGACGCGCCCGCCGACCTGGAACGCGAGCGGCTGCTCGACGCGCGCCCGCACTTCGCCGGGGAACTGCCTGCCGTGCGACCCGGCGGCTTCGCCGCCGACGCGCTCGGCCAGCACCGGCCTCGGCGCCGCTTCGCTCGCCTGCTCCCCGGCGCATGCCGACAGGAGCAGCACCGAGGCCAGCGCGGCCCATGGCAGGCGCGCCCGGCGGGCACGGTCGGAGCGGTCGATCTCGCGTCGCGGGGCGGCCATGGCTACCGTCGATTAATGAACCGGGCGGTATAGTATAAATATCGAACCGCCTGGTCTAGTATTCATCGCGATGTCGTCCCCAGCCCCCAAATCAAGCACCTCCGCCCGCACCCGCAAGCCGGCGGCCGGCCCCGGCCGGCCCAAGGACCTGGGCAAGCGGGCCGCCATCCTGGAGGCCGCGAAGCGGATCTTCACCACGCAGGGGTTCGAGGCGACGAGCATGGACCAGATCGCCGCCGAGGCCGGCGTGTCCAAGCTCACCGTCTACAGCCACTTCGGCGACAAGGAGGCGCTGTTCGCCGCCGCGGTGGAGGCGCATTGCACCTCCCAGCTGCCGCCCTCGCTCTTCGACCCGCAGCCCGGCATGCCGCTTCGGGAGCGCCTCCTGGGCATCGCGCGCGCCTTCTACTCCATGGTGTCCAGCCCCGAGGCCGTCGCCGGCCACCGCATGCTGTGCACCCCGCAGCTCGCCGGGACCGCCCTCTCGAAGCTCTTCTGGGAGGCCGGCCCCCAGCGCGTGCACGACCAGTTCGCCCAGCTCCTGCAACGCCGGATCGACGCCGGCGAGCTGCGCATCGGCGACGGGCCCGACGACGTGGCGCGCGCCGCGTCGCAGTTCTTCGTCCTGCTCAAGGGCGAGCCGCATGCGCGGATGGTGTTCGGCTGCTGCGAGCGCACGGCCTCCGCGGCCGTCGCCCGCGCACACGTCGAGGCCTCGGTCGACATGTTCCTGCGCGCCTACGGCACCACCGGCAGTGTCCCGGCCAGCGCCGCGCGCAAGCGGGCGCCGCGTGCGACGTGACGCTCGGCCCGGTGACTTCCGGCACTCGGGCCGGCCGCCGCGCGGCGGCGATCCTGTGCCCGCGCCGCGCCCTGCCGCCGGCTAGAATGCGCGGTTCCCCGTGCCGGATGCCCCCACGATGACCCTGGATTACGCCAAGGCCCGCGAGTTGATGGTCGAGCAGCAGGTCCGCCCCTGGGACGTGCTCGATGCCCGCGTGCTCGATGTCCTGGCGACCCTGCCGCGCGAGGCCTTCGCGCCCGACGCGCACCGCGCGCTGGCGTACGCCGACATCGCGCTGCCCATCGGTCACGGCGAACACATGATGAAGCCCGTGGTCGAGGGCCGGATGCTGCAGGCGCTGGCGCTCGACCCGGACGAGGACGTGCTCGAGGTCGGGACCGGCAGCGGATTCGCGACCGCCTGCCTGGGCCGCCTCGCGCGCGAGGTGGTGTCGCTCGAGCGCCACGCCGACCTCGCGGACGCGGCGCGTGCGCGGTTGGACGCGCATCGCGTGGGCGACAACATCCAGGTCCTGGAGGCCGATGCCCTGCTCTGGGAGACCGACCGCCGCTTCGACGCGGTCTGCGTGACCGGCGCCGTGGACGTCCTGCCGCCGCGCTTCCTGCGCTGGCTGCGCCCGGGCGGACGGCTGTTCGTCGTGCGCGGCCGCGCGCCGGCGATGGAGGCCGTGCTGGTGCGTGCCGCCGGCGGCGAACCCCGCGTGCAATCGCTGTTCGAAACCGAGCTCGACTACCTCGCCGGCTGCGCGCCGGCGCCCGAATTCCGCCTCTGACCCGCCGCGCCGGACGGCGCGGGCCCCTTCGAGACCAAGGAAGCCGCATGAGCCCCCGCCGACTTGCCACCGCCCTCGCCTTCGTCCTGCTGCCGGCCACCGCCTCGGCCGAGGACCTGCTGCAGACCTGGGAACTGGCGCGCGCCGGCGACCCGGTGTTCTCGTCCGTCGAGTCGCAGCGCCTGGCGACCCGCGAGGGGGCGGTGCAGGCGCGCGCCGCGATGCTGCCGCAGCTGGGGGCGAGCGGCTCGATCGGCCGCAGCCGCACCGACAGCGAGGGCACGCAGGTGTTCGGCGGCACGGCGTTCCCGCCGAACGACACGACGAACGAGACGACCAGCCGCGAGATCGGCCTCAACCTCAGCCAGATGATCTTCGATCGGGCGGCGTTCACCCGCCTGGAAAGCCAGCGGGCGCTGTCGCGCGCCGCCGACTTCACCGTCGAGGCCGCCGGCGACGACCTGATGACGCGCACGTCGGCCGCCTACTTCAACGTGCTGGTCGCGATCGAGACGCTGGCCGCCGCGGAGGCGCAGGAGGCCGCGCTGCGCAAGCAGCTGGACTTCGCCGACAAGCGCCTCGAGGTCGGCCTGGCGCCGATCACCGACGTGCACGAGGCCCGCGCGCAGTACGAGGCCGCCCGCGCCAACGTGATCGTGACCCGCGCCGCGCTCGCCGATGCCTACCAGGCGCTGGCCGAGATCACCGGCGTCCCGGTCGACGACCTCAAGGGCCTGCCCGCCGACTTCCAGCCGACGCTCCCGTCGGGTGGCGACGCGGACGCCTGGGTGGCCACAGCGCTCGACAGCAATCCGACGCTGCAGGCGCGGGCGTTCGAGGTCGAGTCCGCGCGGGCGGACGTGAAGACCGCGCGCGCGGCGCGCTGGCCGACCGTGTACTTCGGCGGCAACTACGGCGACAGCCACAGCGACGGTTCCTCGACCGACAACATCAACGGCGGCACCACCGACTTCGAGAACGAGTCCCGCGCCCGCAGCGTCGGCGTGACCGTCGAGGTGCCGATCTTCCGCGGCGGCGCGATCGGCTCGCAGGTCCGGCAGGCGGTCGCCCTGCGCGACGTGCGCGCCGACCAGTACGAGCAGCAGCGCCGCGCCATCGAGCGCAACACGCGCAACGCGTGGCAGACGCTGGTCGCGGGCGTGAGCGAGGTCGAGGCGCGCCGCCTGGCGCTGGTCTCGGCACAGAGCGCGTACGACGCCTCGCAGGTCGGCTTCGAGGTCGGCACGCGCACGGTGCTGGACGTGCTGCTCAACCAGCAGACGCTGTTCGACGCGCAGCGGCAGTACGCGCTCGCCCGCTACAACTTCCTGCAGAACCGGCTGCTGCTCGAGCGGGCCGCCGGCACGCTGGACTTCGACGACCTGGCCGAGGTGAACCGGCTGCTGACCGTCGACGCCGACGCGCAGCTCGTCGACCCGTCCGTCGACTGAGTCCGCGCGACGCGACTTCCGCCCGCGCCCCGGTCACCCCGGGGCCGGGGGCAGCTCCGGCAGGACCAGTTCCAGCGTGCGCGCCAGCGCGCCCCGGCCCTGCGCGACCATCCGCCGCCCGGCGTCCGCCATCGCGTCCCGCGCGGCGCGGTCGGCCAGCAGGGCCTCGAGCGCATCGCCCACGCCCGCCACGTCATCGCCCACCCGCAACGCCCCGGCCTCGCGCATGTGGCGGGCGATGTCGGCGAAGTTGTGCAGGTGCGGGCCGGTGACCACCGGCGTCCCGGTCGCGGCGGGTTCCAGCAGGTTGTGCCCGCCCACCGGCTGCAGGCTGCCGCCGACGAAGGCGACGTCGCCGCAGGCGTAGAACGCGGCCAGCTCGCCGAGGGTGTCGAGCACGAAGACCTCGTCGGAGGTGTCGGGCCAGTGGGTGAGCCGCCGCGTCGCGGTCCGCCAGCCTTCGGCGACCGCGCGCTGGGCGGCCGCGCGGAAGCGCTCCGGGTGGCGCGGCGCCCAGACCAGCAGCAGGCCCGGGTGGCGTGCGCGGAGGCGCGCATGCAGTGCGACCACCGCGTCCTCCTCGCCCTCGTGCGTGCTCGCCGCGACCCAGCAGGGCCGACCACCCGCGCACTGGCGGAACTCCGGCCCGACATCGCCCGCACCGCTGGCCGGTCCCACGTCGTACTTGAGGTTGCCGGCCTCGCTCACCCGGTTCCTGGGCGCGCCCAGCCGCACGAACCGGACCGCGTCGGCATGCGACTGCGCCGCGACGTGCGCGACGGTGCGCAACGCGCGCGACACCAGCGGCGCGAGGACCTGGTAGCCGCGCAGCGACCTCGCGGACAGGCGCGCATTGAGCACGAACACCGGCACGCCATGGTCCCGGCAGCCGAACAGCAGGTTCGGCCACAGCTCCGTTTCCATGATCAGGGCCACCGAAGGCCGGAAGTGGCGCAGGAAGCGCGACACGGCGCCGGGCAGGTCGTAGGGCAGGTACACGTGGTCCACGCCGTCGCCCCAGAGCGCGCGCACGCGCGCGGACCCGGTCGGCGTGATCGTGGTGACCAGCAGGCGCAGGTCCGGCCGTTCGCGTCGCAGCGCGTCGACCACCGGCGCCGCGGCCGCGACCTCGCCGACGGACACCGCGTGCAGCCACACGGTCCCGCCGCGCGGCGGCCCGTCGTAGACCGCGTACCGTTCGCTCCAGCGGTGCAGGTATTCGGGGTGGCGGAAGCCGCGCCAGATCAGGTGGTAGACCGTGACCGGCGCCAGCAGGTAGAGCGCGGCCGAATACGCGGCGCGCAGCAGGCGTTCGATCGGGTCCCCTCGCATCGCGCAAGGATACGGGACGCGCCCGATGCGATGCGCCCGTCCGCCGGCACTTAGAATCCCGGGCATGCCCGACCTTCCCCCGACGCCGCCGCGCGCGCCCCGGCACTGGCCCGCCTGGGCCGGGATCGGCGCGATGGCGCTGCTCGCGCGGCTTCCCTGGCCGCTGCAGCGCGCGCTCGGGCGCGGGCTCGGCGTGCTGCTGCGCGTGCTCCTGCCCCGCCGGCGCGAAATCGCGCGGCGCAACCTCGAACTGTGCTTCGACGCGCTTCCCGCGCCCGCGCGCGAGCACCTGCTGCGCGAGCACTTCGCGGCGCTCGGCACCGGCGTGTTCGAGTTCGCCCGCGCCTGGTGGGGATCGGTGGCCCCGCTCCATCGCGGCCTGCGGGTCGAAGGACTCGATCACCTGGAGGCGGCGCGCGCCGGCGGGCGCGGCGTGATCGTGGTGTCCGGCCACTTCACCACGCTGGAATCCTGCGGCCGGATGCTGTGCGAACGGGGCGTGCCCCTCGCGGGGATGTACCGGCCGCATGCGTCGCCCGCGATGGAATGGGCGGTGAAGCGCGGCCGGTTGCGTTACGCGGTGGCCATGTTCGCCAAGCGCGAACTGCGGCCCGCGGTGAAGCACCTGCGCCAGGGCGGCCTGCTCTGGTACGCGCCCGACCAGGACCCGAGCCGCGGCGACAGCGTCTACGTGCCGTTCTTCGGCCAGCCCGCGCACAGCCTGACGTCGACGCACCAGCTGGCGCGGATGTCGGGCGCCGCGGTGCTCGCGTTCACCCACTTCCGCCGCCCCGACGGCGGCTACACCCTGCGGCTGTCGCCGCCGTTCGACGGCTTCCCGTCGGACGACGCGGAAGCCGACACCGCGCGGGTCATGGCGGCGATCGAGGCGATGGCGCGCGAGGCACCGGCCCAGTACCTGTGGATCCACCGGCGCTTCAAGCGCCGCCCGGATGGCGCATCGGTCTACGACTGAGCCGTCGCGTCCCGCGGTGCCGGCCTGGGCCCCGCCAGCAGGCTGCCGGCGTACAGCGCGGCAAGCAGCAGGGTGAGTCCGCCCCAGAAGGTGGAATAGAAGGCCAGGTGCGTGTTGAGCGGGAACACCGTGATGGCGAGGGCGAGCATCGCGGGCCGCGCGCGACGGCGCGCCGCGTCGTCCGCATAGCGCCAGGCGCGCCATGCCAGCGCCGCGCCGGCGAGCCACAGGACGAGTCCGAACAGGCCGGTTTCGCTCAGCACCTCGAGCACGACCTGGTGCGCATGCAACGCGGGCCCTTCGCCCCAGGCGGGGGTGGTCGCGGGATCGGGATCGCAGGCGTCGAACGCCTCGCGGAAGCCCCGCGCCCCGACGCCGTTCACCGGATGCGCGCGCGTCATGCACCACGCGGCGGACCAGATCCGCGCGCGGCCGGAGAGCGCGACGTCGACGCCTTCCGGATCGTCCGCTAGCACCAGCGCCGTGCGTTCAACGCGCTCGCGCAACTGTGGCGACGTCACCGAGAGCACGCCCAGCGCCACCGCGCCGAAGACGAAGACCGCGGCCAGCCGGCGCCAGCCCAGCAGCGTCCAGCCCGACAGCAGCAGCGCGAGCCCGAACGTCAGCCAGGCCGCGCGTGCCCCCGCCAGCAGGATGACGACGCCCAGCGCCAGTGCCGCCACGACCCATCCCGGGGTCCCGTAGCGCCTGCCCGCCGCATACAGCGCGAAGGGCGACAGGCTCGCCAGGACGATGCCCAGCTTCAGGTTGCACGGCCCCAGGATCCCGCCGAGCCGATCCACGGTCGCGACGTCCTCGGCGCTGCACATCGGCCGCCCGCTGATCGCCTGCTTGGCGGCATCGATCCCGGCGAACAGCGGGCTGGTGCCGGTGCCCGCCTGCACGAGCGCATCGAGCGTCCACACCGCCACGATGACCGCGAGGCCGTCGAAGGTGGTCCGCCGGCCGCGTTCGTTGGCCACGGCCGATGCCACGAGCCAGAGGAACGGGAGATAGCGCAGATCGACCGCCGCCTCGCGCAGGCCACGCGCGGGGTCCACCGCGTCGAACGCCGAGACCAGTTCAGGGAGCCAGTAGGCGAAGAACAGCACGCTGGTCAGCGCCCAGGCCTGGTGGCCGAGCAGCTGCATGCCGCCGCGGAAGCGCGAGGCCGCCAGCCGGACCAGCGCGGCGAGGGCGCCCAGCACCAGGACACCCTCGGCGTAGCCCGGCGCGGGCCACAGCGCCACGAACGCGAGGATCCAGGCCGGCGCCCAGCGCCAGCCGACCACGGGTCCGGCGGGCAACGCGTCCGTCGCGGCGGGGGAACGGTCAGTCATCGCGGTCCTTCGACAGGTCCATGTACAGCGCGAGCGTGGCGTCCTGCATGGCCCGCAATCCGTCGGGCATCGTAACCGGCGCGGGCGGCCCGGCCAGCAACGCGCGCGCGCGCGCCGCCAGGGCCTCGACGTCGAATGGCGCGACCGCGCCGGAGGGCTGCCAGCGGGCCAGCAGTTCGCCGACGCCGCCATGCGCCCAGCCGATCACGGGTCGCCCGCACGCGAGCGCCTCGAGCACGGTGCGGCCGAACGCCTCGGGCTTGCGCGAGAGTTGCAGCACCAGGTCGCTGGCGGCGTAGGCACGCGGCATCGCGTCGGTCGGCGGGGTGATCGCCAGCGCATCGTCGACCGCCGTGGCAGTGGCCTGTGCACGCAGCTCCTCCACGTAGCGCGCCCGCGCGGGGTCGTCGGCGCCGCACAGCCACAGCCGGGCATCCAGGCCTCCGCGCCTGAGCGTGGCGAGCAGGTCGATCGCGTCGGCATGGCCCTTCAGGCGGGTGCCGCGTCCGGGCATCAGCAGCACCGGGCCGTCGCCCGAAAGCGCGGGATGCGCGGCCGCGACGGCCGCGCGCGCGGCCGGGTCGGGCATCGGGGCGCGCGGGAAGCCGGCCGGATCGATGCCGCGCTCGATGACGCGCAGCCGCGCCGGATCCGTGGCCGGATAGTGGCGAAGCACGTGGTCGCGGACGGTGCCCGACACGCACACCACGCGTTCGCCCCGCGCCATGATCCCGCTGTAGCGGGAGGGCGAGTTCAGGCCGTGCACCGTGGTCACGAAGCGCGGCCGGCGGCCGGCCGGCATCCCGCGAACCGCCCACCACCCCAGCCAGGCCGGCAGACGCGACCGCGCATGCACGATGTCCGCGCCGGTGGCCGCGAACAGTCGGCGCAGCGCCCCGACATGGCGCAGCACGAAGGGCGACTTCCGCCCGATGTCGAGCGTGACGTGCGTGGCGCCCGTCGCCTCCAACGCCGCCTGCATGCGCCCGCCTGCCGACACCACGATCGCCCGATGGCCCGCCCGCACGAGTGCGGCGGCGACCTCGAGCGTCGAGCGCTCGACGCCGCCGGCCTCGAGCGCGGGCAGCAGCTGGACGACCGTCAGCGGTCGCACCGGCCACCCCTGCGGGGAACGACCGTCCGGCGTCGCCGGCGCGCGCCGGTGGGCACCACCATCAGTCGACGAGGACGAAATGCGCGCCGCAGTAGGGGCAGTCGGCCTCGCCGGTGGCCTCGATCGGCAGGTACACCCGCGGATGCGAGTTCCACAGCGCCATCGACGGCAGCGGGCAGCTCAGCGGCAGCGCGTCGCGGCGGACCTCGTAGCGCTGGGCGGCGTTGGCTTGGGTCGGCGTGGGCGTGTCGGGGCTGGCGGGCATGGCGGCGACGCGTGGGCTGGGGCGCGCAAGTCTACCGCGCGGGCGCCCGGCGGGCCTCAGCCGGGCAGGTCGAACAGGAGCAGGTCGGCCGGCGCGCCGCCGCGCGCGCCGGTGGCCACGAGGCTGCCCGCCTCGCCGGCCAGTCCGATCGCATCGCCCGCCGAGAGCGGCATCGACGCACCGTCGATCGACACCGTCGCGGCGCCGCGGGCCACGTGCAGCCAGTAGCGGCGCGCCGGGTCCAGGTCCCGGGCGACGGACTCGCCTTCGCCCAGCAGGCTGCCGCGCAGCCAGGCCCTTTGCCGGATCGCCAGGCCGCCGTCATGCCCGTCGGGCGACGCGAGCGTGGCCCACCGGCCCCGCCGGTCCGCCGGGTCGAACGCGCGCTGGTCGTAGGCGGGCGCGGCGTTGACGCGGTCGGGCTGGATCCAGACCTGGAGGAAGTGCACCGGCGCGTCGCCGGATGCGTTGAACTCGCTGTGCTCGATGCCGTGGCCGGCGCTCATCCACTGCAGCTCGCCCGGACGCAGGACGCCCTCGCCGCCATGGCTGTCGCGGTGCGCCAGCGCGCCCTCCAGCACGTAGCTGAGGATCTCCATGTTCGCGTGGCCGTGCGTGGGGAAGCCGGCGCCGGGCGCGACGCGGTCCTCGTTGATGACGCGCAGCGCACCGAACCCCATCCATGCCGGGTCGTGGTAATGGCCGAAGGAGAACGTGTGCCGGCTGTCCAGCCAGCCGGCCCGGGCGTGGCCGCGTTCGCCGGCAGGCCTGAGGATCCGCATTGGTGTCTCCCGTTCGTCCGGACCGGTGCGCCGCGCGCGTCAGTCGATCCGGCACGCCTCCTCGAACGACAGGCGCGGCGAGCGCGCGAAGATGCTCTTCGGATCGCCCTTGCCCAGGTTGACCAGGAAGTTCGACTTCCAGCGGGTGCCGGCGAAGAACGCCGCATCCACCTTGGCGTTGTCGAAGCCGGACATCGGCCCGCAGTCCAGGCCCAGCGCACGCGCGGCCAGGATCAGGTACGCGCCCTGCAGGCTGCCGTTGCGCAGGCAGATGCGCTCGAGCTCGGCATCGGGCTTGGTGTCGAACCAGCTCTTGGCATCGGTGTGCGGGAACAGCACCGGCATCTTCTCGAAGAAGGCCATGTCGTAGGCGACGATCACCACGCAGGGCGCCGCCATCGTCTTCTTCAGGTTGCCCTCGTCGAGCGCCGGCTCGAGCTTCTTCTTCGCCTCGGCCGACTTCACGAACACGAACCGTGCCGGGCAGCTGTTGCCCGTGGTCGGCCCCCACTTGAGCAGGTCGTACAGGCGCCGGATCGTGTCGTCGTCGACGTCGCCGGAGAACGCGTTGTAGGTGCGTGCCTGGCGGAACAGCTGGTCGAAGGCGGTGTCGTTGAGCTCGGACATCGGGGCTCCTGCATGCGGCAGCTTTCGAGAACGGCCGCCAGTGTAGAGTGTCGCGGGTGAAGCAACGGCCGATGCGGCCGGAACGGATTGTTCGCACGCATGCAACGACCGCGGCCCGACACCGCCGACGCGCCGGCGACCTGGATCCTCAGCGACGGTCGCGCCGGCAACCTGCGGCAGGCCGCCGCGCTCGCGGATGCGCTCGGGATCGACAGCGCGCGCCACTGGCCGCTCGCCGGGCTGGCGCCATGGCGCTGGCTCGCGCCCCGCCGCGCGCCGTTCGACCGGTTCGCCTTCGGCTCGGCCTTCGCCCGGGCGCTGGACGCCCCGCCTACGCTGGCGATCGGCTGCGGCCGGCAGGCGGCGCTGGCGACCCGGCTCGCACGGGCGAAGGGCGCGCGCGCGGTGCAGATCCTCGATCCGCGCATGGATCCGCGGCACTGGGATGTCGTGATCGCGCCCGAGCACGACGGCCTGCACGGCGAGAACGTCCTGTCGCTGCTCGGCAGCCTGCATCCGGTGGACGATGCGTGGCTCGCGCGGGCACGCGCCGACTTCGACGCCCTGGCGCAGCTTCCGCGCCCACGCGTGGCGCTGCTCGTGGGCGGCCCGACGCGCGACTCGGGCATGGACGACGGCGCGTTCGCGCGCATGCTCGCCCGCGTGGAGGGGGCCTGCCTCGCCGAGGGCGGCAGCCTGCTCGCCACGGCATCGCGGCGCACGCCCGGGCCGTGGCGGCAGCGGTTGCAGGGCGGCGAGCGGCCCCGGCCACCCGGCATCACCTGGCTCGGCGAAGGCGGTGGCGACGGGTCGGCCGACGCGAATCCGTACCCGGGCCTGCTGGCATGGGCCGACCGGATCGTGTGCACGCCCGATTCGGTGAACATGGTGTCCGAGGCGTGCGCGACGCGCGTGCCCGTGTTCGTCGCCGACCCGGACCGCGCGAGCGGCCGCCCGCGAAAGTTCCTCGACGCGCTGCGCGCGCGTGAGCGCATCCGTCCGGTGGACGACGCGCTGTCGCCCTATCCGGTGTCGCCGCTACGCGAGACCGCCCGGGTCGCCGGGGAACTCCGGGAGCGCCTGGCCGCCTGACCCGGCCGTTGCGTCGAAGTCGAATCCGGCATCGCTGCACGCCGCGCGGATCGCCGCGCGCGCGGCCTCGATCTCCGGCGTGGCGGCCAGCACCCGTGACCGGCGGTCGAGCGTGCAACGCAACCCCGCATCGAGCAGCGTCGCGTGCGCGCCGGCAAGGGCCTCGCAATGCGAGGGTGCGAGCGCGCCCGCACCGCACGCCGCCTCGAGCAGGCCGGGCGTGTCGCGTGGCGGAACCAGCGCGGGGCTGGCCGCGGCATCGCGCAGGACGAGCGCCTGCATCAGGAACTCGAGGTCCACGAGCCCGCCCGCCCCCTGCTTCAGGTCGAAGCGCCCGTCGCCGCCGCGCCCCGACCGGTCGAGTTCGCGCCGCATGCGCGCGCGCATCGCGACGATGTCGTCCCGCAGCGCGTCGCCGTCGCGTGGCGTGGAGAGCGTCGCGGCGCGCACCGATTCGAACGACTGGCACAGGCCCGCGTGCCCGGCCACCGCGCGGGCACGGACCAGCGCCTGGTGCTCCCACGTCCATGCGCGCGTGCGCTGGTAGTCGGTGAAGCTGTCGAGCGAGGACACCAGCAGCCCCTTGGCGCCGTCCGGCCGCAACCGCACGTCGACGTCGTACAGGCGGCCACCACCGGTGTTCGTGCCCAGCAGCGCCACCAGTTTCTGCGCCAGGCGCACGGCCCATCGCGACGCGTCGAGCGGTCGGCGACCGTCGGACTGCGCGCCCGCCGGCGCGTCGTGCAGGAACACCAGGTCCAGGTCCGAGCCGAAGCCGAGCTCCTCGCCACCCAGGCTGCCGTAGCCCAGCACCGCGAACCGCGCACCGGGAAGCACGCCGTGCGCGCGTTCCATCTCGCGCCACGCGAGCGACAGCACGATATCGACCACGGCATCGGCCAGCCAGGCCAGGCTGCGCGCGGCGGCCTGGGGCGACAGGCGGCCGTCCAGCAGCGCCAGCGCGATGCGGAAGCTCAGCGCCTGCCGCTTTTCGTTGAGGGCGAGCAGTGCCGGCTCGATGTCGTCGTGGGCCCGTGCGGCGTCGCACGCATCGCGCAGCGCCGCGCGGTCGGGCAGCGGGCCGCCGACCCGCACGTCGAGCAGTTCGTCGAGCAGCAGCGGGTGCGCCGCGAGGCGCTCCCCAAGGAAGCCGCTGCGGGCGAAGGTGTCCACGACCCGGGCGAGGGCCTCGGGCTGTTCGTCGAGCAGGGCGAGGTAGCTGGTGCGGCGCAGGACGTTGTGGAGCAACGGCAGCAGCCGGTCGAGCGCGACGTCCGGCCGGCCCGATGCGACCGCCGCGCCCAGCAGCGCGGGCAGCACCCGGTCCAGCCGCGCGCGGGCCGCATCGGACAGGTCGCGGACGCCGCTGGTGCGGGCGAAGTCGCGCAGCGCCGCGTCCGCCGCGCCGGGTTGGTCGAACCCGGCCTCGGCAAGCGTCGCGGCCTCGCCCGCATCGGGAAGCGCCTTCCAGTAGCCGGTGAGCGCGTCCGGCGCGCGCGCGGCGCCCGTGCCGGCCGGCGGGGCCAGCAGCGAGCCGAACTCCTCCGCCACGCGCCCGCGATGCTGGTCGAGTTCCCCGACGAGCTGCGTCCAGTCCGCGTAGCCGAGTCCGCGCGCGATCCGCGCGCGGTCGAGGGGATCGTCCGGCAGCGCGTGCACCTGGGCATCGCGCAGCATCTGCAGGCGGTTCTCCAGGCGCCGGAGATGGCGATAGGCGTTGGCCAGGGCGCGGCCGACCGCCGGCTCGACGTGCCCGGCCTCGACCAGGGCGGACAGCGCGGGCAGCAGGCCGCGCACGCGAAGGGCAGGCTCGCGGCCGCCACGGATCAGCTGCAGCGCCTGCACGAGGAACTCGATCTCGCGGATGCCGCCCGGGCCGCGCTTGATGTCGTCGGCGAGGTCCTGGCGGGCGACTTCGGCCGCGATCGCCGCCTTCATCGCGCGCAGGCCGTCGAGCGCGCCGTAATCGAGGTAACGACGGTACACGAACGGCCGCAGTTCGCCGAGGAACGCTTCGCCCGCCGAGATATCGCCCGCCACCGGCCGCGCCTTCTGCCAGGCGTAGCGTTCCCAGTCGCGGCCTTCGCGCTGGAAGTACTGCTCCATGGCGGTGAAGGACAGCGCCACCCGGCCGGCGCTGCCGAACGGCCGCAGCCGCAGGTCGACGCGGTGGCTGAAGCCCTCCGCGGTCCGTTCGTCGAGCAGCCTGGCAAGTTGCTGGCCCAGCCGGGCGCACCAGTCCTCGGCGGCGAGCGCGCGCCGCCCGTCGGATTCGCCGGGCGACGCGAAGCCGTACACGAGGTCGATGTCGGAGGAGAAGTTGAGCTCGGCGCCACCGAGTTTGCCCAGGCCGAAGACGACCAGGCGCTGTGGTGCGCCCGCGCCGTCGCGGAGCGTGCCATGACGCTCCACCATGCCGGGTTCGAGGTGCGCCAGGCCCGCGCGCAGCGCCGACTCCGCGATGGCCGTGCTGCCGGCGAGGGTGTCGGTGACCGCGTCCGCGCCGGCCAGGTCGCGCCACACCAGCCGGGTCGACGCGGCCGCGCGCCACCGGCGCAGCGCGGACGGCCATTCCGGGGACGGCATGGCGGGGTCCGGCGCCGATGGCATCGCGCCGGGATCGTCGACCAGTCGACCAAGGAGCCCGGGCTGTCGCACCAGCGTGTCCAGTGCGAAGTCGCTCGCCACGGCGAGGGCGCGCAGGCGCTCGGCGACCTGGCCCTGCGCGAGCCGCGTGGCGGCATCCGGATCGGCGTCGCGCAGTCGCGCCAGCGCCCGGGATGCGATGTCGTCGAGTGCGCCGTGGGCGTCTTGGGGCGGCAGGTCCACGCCGCGATGATGGCACGCCGTCCGTGGGTCGCCGGTTGCCTGTCCGCCAGAAAGACGATGCCCGCCTAGCGGCGGGCATCGATGCCGCTCGCGCGGCCGCTTCAACGCGGGTGGATCACTCCACCGCGCGGGCCGCGTTGACGCGGCCGTGGCCGTGCGCGTCGTCGCGACCGGGCTTGCCCAGGTCGTCGGCGGTGGCGCGCAGCACGCTCTCCACGGCGCTCGGGGCCATTTCGCCCCCATGCTTGGCGACGATCAGCGCGGCCACGCCCGACACGTGCGGCGCCGCCATGCTGGTGCCCGCGCTCCAGCCGTAGCTGGCGGGGGCGCGCGTGGAGCTCATCACGAAGTCGAAGCCGTAGCAGGGGATGGTCAGCGCCTGGCCGGCATTCGTGTACAGGGTGCAGGCCTCGTTCGTCGGGTAGTCGCCGTTGCCGCCCGGCGCGGAGAAGTCGATCGCCGACTGGCCGCGATTCGAGTAGCTGGCCAGAACGTCGAGGTCCGAGCCCGCGCGGTCGTACGCCCAGCCCACGGGGCCGAGGGCGGACACCGCCAGCGTCGCCGGCAGTTCCGCCGGGAACGCGCGCAGGTTGTAAACGAAGCAGTTGCCGTCGTTGTCGCAGACCTTGGTGCTGCTGTCCTTGTCCAGGTCGCGGCCGTCGTTGCCGGCGGAGGTCACGATGAGCGCGTTCTGGCTCTCCGCGTAGCGCGTGGCGCGGGCCGTTGCATTGATGAGTTCACGCGTCGCGTTGGCGCCCGGTCCGTTGACGGCCAGGCCACCGCGCACGCCGAGGCTCATGTTGATCACGTCGGCGCCCGCGTCAGCGGCATGCACGATGCCCTGGATGATGCCGGCGAAGCTGCCCGAGCCGGTCGCGGCACTGAGCACCTTGACGATGATGAGTTCCGCTTCCGGGGCGACGCCGATCGTGCCGATGCCGTTGTCGGCGGCGGCGATCGTGCCGGCCACGTGCGAGCCGTGGGTGCTGCCGGTGGTGTTGCACCAGCCCTCGCCGGGCACGAACGAGGCCGAGCGCGACGCGTCGATCTGCGACGCCAGGTCAAGGTGCGTGCAGTACGCACCGGAATCCAGCACGGCGACGGTCGCGCCGGCACCGCGGTGGCCCGCGTTCCAGGCGCCGGCCGCGTCGATCGCGGCGTGGCCCCACTGGAAGTCGAAGAAGGCGTCGTTGTCGCCGGAGTTCGGCGGGTTCGCGAAGTCGGCCTCGACCTCGGCGATCTCGGGGATGTCGAACTGCAGCACGACGTCCTCGGCGATCGAGCGCAGCTCGCGGATCCGGCCCGCGCGCTGCGGGAAGTCCGCGTCCGCCTCGACCACGGCGACGCCGATCTGCGGCAGCCGTGCGGTGACCACGCCGCCCGCCGCTTCGATCTTGTTCTGCAGGCTGTTGTCGAAGGCGTGCGCCTTGGCCTGGACGATGTAGGTGCCCGCCTGCGCGGACGCAGCGAAGCCAACCGTGCCGAGGACCGTGATCACGGCCCTGGAAAGGATTTTCATGGATTGCCCCTGGTGAGAAGTTCGCGGATGCCCCCGGCCCCGATGTTGCCCCCGGACCGGGCACCCGATTCTAGACAGGCGTCACGCTTTAGCGCCCGCTGCGTTGCACCATCGAGACAATCTATCGGTTCATCGATTCGCCATTCCGCCCACGGGATGAAACGGCCATAAAAAAAGCCCGCACCGGCGAACCGGTAGCGGGCTTGCTCCCTCCCCCACGTCGGAAGCGGATCCGATCGTGAAGGAAGTGTTAGGGCGATTGCACGCTGCAGTGCAAAAAAGAACTGACCGGTTCAGTTGGGTACCGCCCCGGAACAAGGAAGCCCCGCATCGCTGCGGGGCTTCCGGTACCGCGGGCAACGGGGCGGCGGACCGCCCCCGGGGCCGGATCAGAAATCCATGCCGCCCATGCCGCCCATGCCGCCGCCGCCCGGCATCGCCGGCTCGTCCTTCTTCGGCAGCTCGCCCACCATCGCCTCGGTGGTGATCATCAGGCCGGCGATCGACGCCGCGTTCTGCAGCGCGGTGCGGGTCACCTTGGTCGGATCCAGGATGCCCATCTCGACCATGTCGCCGTACTCGCCGTTGGCGGCGTTGTAGCCGTAGTTGCCGCTGCCGTCCTTCACCTTGTTCAGGACCACCGACGGCTCCTCGCCGGCGTTGGCGACGATCTCGCGCAGCGGGGCTTCCATGGCGCGCAGGGCGATCTGGATGCCGTGGTTCTGGTCGACGTTGGCGCCTTCCAGGCCGGCGATGGTGGACAGCGCGCGGATCAGCGCGACGCCGCCGCCCGGGACCACGCCTTCCTCGACCGCAGCGCGCGTGGCGTGCAGCGCGTCCTCGACGCGGGCCTTCTTCTCCTTCATCTCGATCTCGGTCGAAGCACCGACCTTGATCACCGCCACGCCGCCGGCCAGCTTGGCCACGCGCTCCTGCAGCTTCTCGCGGTCGTAGTCCGAGGAGGTCTCTTCGATCTGCGCCTTGATCTGCTTGATGCGCGCCTCGATGCCCGAGGTCTCGCCCGCGCCGTCGATGATGGTGGTGTTCTCCTTGGAGACCTGCACCTTCTTCGCGCGGCCCAGGTCGTTGACCGTCGCCTTCTCGAGCTGCAGGCCGACTTCCTCGGAAATCACGGTGCCGCCGGTGAGGATCGCCATGTCCTCCAGCATCGCCTTGCGGCGGTCGCCGAAGCCCGGGGCCTTCACGGCGCAGACCTTCACGATGCCGCGGATGGTGTTGACCACCAGCGTCGCCAGGGCCTCGCCCTCGACTTCCTCGGCCACGATCAGCAGCGGCTTGCCGGCCTTGGCCACGCCCTCGAGGACGGGCAGCAGGTCACGGACGTTCGAGATCTTCTTGTCGTGCAGCAGGATGAACGGGTCGTCCAGTTCGCACTGCATCGACTGCTGGTTGTTGATGAAGTACGGCGACAGGTAGCCGCGGTCGAACTGCATGCCCTCGACGACGTCGAGCTCGTTCTCCAGGCCCGAGCCTTCCTCGACCGTGATCACGCCTTCCTTGCCGACCTTCTTCATCGCGTCGGCGATGATGTTGCCGATCGACTCGTCGGAGTTCGCCGAGATCGTGCCGACCTGGGCGATCGCCTTGTCGTCGGCCGTCGGCTTGCTGATGTTCTTCAGCTCGGCGGTGGCGGCGGTGACCGCCTTGTCGATGCCGCGCTTGAGGTCCATGGGGTTCATGCCGGCGGCGACCGCCTTCATGCCCTCGCGGATCATCGCCTGCGCCAGCACGGTCGCGGTGGTGGTGCCGTCACCGGCGTTGTCGGAGGTCTTGGACGCGACCTCCTTCACCATCTGCGCGCCCATGTTCTCGAACTTGTCCTGCAGCTCGATCTCCTTGGCGACGGACACGCCGTCCTTGGTGATCGTCGGCGCGCCGAAGCTCTTCTCGAGCACGACGTTGCGGCCCTTCGGGCCCAGGGTCGCCTTGACGGCGTTGGCGAGGGCGTTGACGCCGCGCAGCATCTTGGAGCGCGCGTCCTCGCCGAAGCGGATTTCCTTGGCAGCCATTTCGCGTTACCTCGAAAGTGTGTCTTGAGTGGGGATTCGGTATCGGGGGAAGCGCGCGATCAGCCGAGGATCGCGAGGATGTCGTCTTCCTTCACCACCAGGTACTCGGTGCCGTCGACCTTGACCTCGGTGCCCGAGTACTTGCCGAACAGGACCTTGTCGCCGGCCTTGACCTTCGGCGCGCGCACGCTGCCGTTGTCGAGGACCTTGCCTTCGCCGACGGCGACGACTTCGCCCTTGATCGGCTTCTCGGCGGCCGAATCGGGGATCACGATGCCGCCGGCGGACATCTTTTCCTCTTCCATGCGCTTGATGACCACGCGGTCGTACAGCGGCTTCATGTTCATGCGGACAATCCTCGCAAGTGCTTGATTGACGGGAGAAAGACCGCGGATTCTAGCAGTCCGGGGAAGGGAGTGCCAAACCCCGCGGCAAGAAAAACGCCCCCGGGGGGGGACCCGCCGGAGATGGGGGGTTCCCCGACGCTTTCAAGGGGGACCGGCCGAGTGCGCCCCCGCCGGCCCGGCGGGAGGCTGGCGGGGCCGCCACGGATCGGCGGCGCCATCACCCAGGGAGGGATTCCATGCGCCACTTCGCACTGCTCGCCGCCGGGACGATCGTCGCCGGTGCCTTGGCCCCCGCCACCGCACAGGCCGATGAGACGGTCCGGGTCAATGGACGCCTGTACACCTGCACCAACAGCTGCGTCGTCCACACGGACGATGACGGCTGGAGCATCACGGACTGCTGCGGCGGTCGGGTCAAGACGACCTACATCATCCGGAAGTGACGCGAAGGGCCACGACTCCCGGAGACCGGCGTGGTCTCCGGGAATGATCAAGGGAGAGGTCGAAATGCGGGTAAGGAAGCGAAGCGCAATCCATGTATCGATCGTCCTCCTGCTTGCCGCGTGCGGCGGCCATGACGGTCAGGAGCCATCCCGGGACAGACAGCCCATGGGCGAGGCACGACGCGAGTCGCTCACCCCGCGGGGCCCTGCGCATCAGTTGAACGGTGACCCGGCGCACCGGGCGGGAACGCATCCGCAACCGGGGTACCCGGCCCCCAGGCCACTGCCGGAGGATGGACACCTGCAGGCGGAGCGCATGTTCCTGGACGCGGGCAGCGCCACGTTGCGCGGCGACCAGGCAGGCGACGTGCTGGCGTCGGAGGAATTCGACGAGTTCGTGCAGGTGCTTCGCGACCAGATGGCCACGGACCGCGATGCGGGGGACCTGGCACGCTTCTACGGCGACCAGATCTCGGACCAATTGCCGCCTGCAGCGGCGCTCGGCGAACTTGCCTGCGGCACGAGCGTTTGCATCGGATCAGTGCGCGACAGCATCGACGGACAAGGGGGAGAAACCTGGGTGGATACCTTTTTCCGGAGCCCTGATTCGCCACACAGCAGCTTGGTCTACGCCCAGGTCCCAGGTGACGGACGGAACGTGGAGACCCGGTTCGTCATCGGCACTGATCCCGCTTACGCGGGTCTCTCCTTTCCGTTCCCGGACAAGGGCGGTGACTGATCGACCGCACGCCTCCTGCTGACGCTGCTCAGCCCACCCAGGCACGGGCGTTGCGGAACATCCGCAGCCACGGGCCGTCCTCCGGCCAATCGCGCGGTGCCCAGCTGAAGTTCGCGGTCCGGGGGGTGCGTTCCGGGTGCGGCATCAGGATCGTGGCCCGCCCGTCGTCGCTCGACAGGCCGGCGACCGCACCTTCCGAACCGTTCGGGTTGTCCGGGAATGCGACAGCCGGCGCCCCGTCGCCGGCCACGTAGCGCAGCGCCACGCGGGCGGCCTCCAGGTCGGCGCCGGCATCGAACGCCGCCCGCCCCTCGCCGTGCGCCACCGCGACCGGGATCCGGGAGCCTTCCATCCCCCGCAGCAGGATCGACGGCGAGTCCACGACCTCCAGCAGGCCCAGGCGCGCCTCGAACTGCTCGCTGCGGTTGCGCAGGAAGCGCGGCCAGTGCCCCGCGCCGGGAATGATGTCGCGCAGCTGCGACAGCGCCTGGCACCCGTTGCACACACCCAGCGCGAACTTCGCCCCGTCGGCGAAGAACGCGGTGAACATCTCGCGCAGCGCGTCGCGCTCGAGCACCGACGTCGCCCAGCCGCGGCCGGCGCCGAGGACGTCGCCGTACGAGAACCCGCCGCAGGCGACCAGGCCGCGGTAGCCGTCGAGCGTGTCGCGGCCCGAGACCAGGTCGCTCATGTGCACGTCCACGGGCTCGAAGCCGGCGCGGTCGAAGCAGGCCGCCATTTCCACCTGCCCGTTGACGCCCTGCTCGCGCAGGACCGCGACGCGGGGGCGGGCGCCGGTGTTGACGTACGGCGCGGCGATGTCGTCCGCCGGGTCGAACGACAGCACCGGCTGCAGGCCGGGCGCGTCGAACCGGCGCGCGGCGTCGCGCTCCTCGTCCGCGCATTCGGGGTTGTCGCGCAGCCGCTGCATCGCGTGGGTGGTCGACCACCACGCGTCGAACAGCGCGTCCCAGCGCCATTCGGCCAGCACGTTGTCCTCGTCGACCACGCGGATGGCGGGCACGCGCGTCGGCCGGGCGATGCGCTGCGCGCACTGCACCAGGCCGTGCCGCGCCACCAGGTCGGCGAAGTCGGCCCGATGCTCGGAGGCCACCTGCACGACCGCGCCCAGTTCCTCGTTGAACAGCGTCCGGAACGGGTTCTCGCCCCAGGCGTCGAGCGTGATGTCCAGGCCCACGCGCGAACAGAACGCCATCTCGCACAGCGTGGCGAACGCGCCGCCGTCGGAACGGTCGTGGTACGCCAGCAACAGGCCGGCCTCGCGCGCGTCGCGCACGAGCTCGAACAGCGCGCGCAGGCGCTGCGGGTCGTCCAGGTCGGGCACGTCGCCGGCGAAGGCGGGCAACGCGCCGCCCTCGTTCGCCTCGGGATGCACCTGCGCCAGGATCGATCCGCCGAGGCGCTGGCGTCCCGCACCCAGCCCGATCAGCCACAGCTCGCTCTCGACGTCCCTCGCCAGTTGCGGCGTGAGCTGGCGGCGCACGTCCGGCACGGCGGCGAACGCGGTCACGATCAGCGAAACGGGCGACACGGTGCGGCGCGTGGCGCCGTCGGCCTGCCACTGCGCCTGCATCGACAGCGAGTCCTTGCCCACCGGGATCGACAGGTCGAGCTCGGGACACAGTTCCATGCCCACCGCGCGGACCGCGTCGAACAGGCGCGCGTCCTCGCCGTCGTGGCCGGCGGCCGCCATCCAGTTGGCGGAGAGCTTGACGCGGTGCAGCGTCTCCACCGGCGCGGCGCACAGGTTGGTGATCGCCTCGCCGACGGCCATGCGCGCGGCGGCGGCGGGGTCGAGCAGCGCCAGCGGCGTGCGCTCGCCGATCGCCATCGCCTCGCCGGTGAAGCCTTCGAAGCCCGACAGCGTGATCGCGCAGTCGG
This sequence comes from Luteimonas pelagia, assembly GCF_054776035.1. NCBI lineage: Bacteria > Pseudomonadati > Pseudomonadota > Gammaproteobacteria > Lysobacterales > Lysobacteraceae > Luteimonas > Luteimonas pelagia. The sequence continues at coordinate 47,748 of NZ_BAAHCG010000003.1, forward strand.
CGACCGGCAGCTGCCACGGGCCGACCATCTGGTCGCGCGCGGTGAGGCCGCCGACCGTTCGGTCGCCGATCGTCACCAGGAACGATTTCGAGGCCACCGTCGGGTGCGAGAGCACGCGCAGCCCGGCATCGTGCAGCGCCAGGCCCGGCGCCTCCAGGTCGATGTCCACGCCCGACAGTTCCGGCCACGGTGCCGGCGGCGGGCGGCGCGCGTCGCGGTGCATCTTCGGGGGCTTGCCGAACAGCAGGTCCATCGGCAGGTCGATCGACCAGCCCCCGGCCGGCGGCGCGTCCACGGTGCCGGGATTGGCGCCGTAACCGGCCACCAGGCGTTCCTCGGCGGTCGCCGTGCCGACCACCGCGAACGGGCAGCGCTCGCGCGCGCACAGCGCGGCGAACTCCGCCACCCGGTCCTGCGGCAGGCCCAGCACGTAGCGCTCCTGGGACTCGTTGCACCACAGCTGCATCGGCGACAGCGACGGGTCGTCGCTGGGCACGCGGTCGAGGTCGACCACGCCGCCCACGCCCGAGTCGTGCAGCAGTTCGGGGATGGCATTGGACAGCCCGCCCGCGCCGACGTCGTGGATCGACTGGATCGGATTTCGATCGCCCAGCGCCACGCAGCGGTCGATGACCTCCTGGCAGCGGCGCTCCATCTCGGGGTTGTCGCGCTGCACGCTGGCGAAGTCCAGGTCCTCGGCGCTCTCGCCCGAGGCCACGGAACTCGCGGCGCCGCCGCCCAGGCCGATCAGCATCGCCGGCCCGCCCAGCACCACGACCGCGTCGCCGGGGGACAGCGCGCGCTTGGCGACCATGTCGCGGTCCATCGCGCCCAGCCCGCCCGCCAGCATGATCGGCTTGTCGTAGCCGCGCAGCAGCCCGTCGCCCTCGTCGAGCTCGAAGCTGCGGAAATAGCCGGCGAGGTTCGGCCGGCCGAACTCGTTGTTGAACGCGGCGCCGCCGAGCGGGCCGTCGCGCATGATCTCGAGCGCCGGGGCCATGCGCGGGTTGAGCGGGCGCTTCGGTTCCCAGGGCTGCGGCAGGGACGGGATGCGCAGGTGCGACACCGAGAAGCCGGTCAGGCCCGCCTTCGGCTTGCCGCCGCGCCCCGTCGCGCCCTCGTCGCGGATCTCGCCGCCGGCACCGGTGGAGGCGCCCGGGAACGGCGCGATCGCGGTCGGGTGGTTGTGCGTCTCGACCTTGATGCAGAACGCGCCGGGGGCCTCGGCCTCCGCGCGGTAGGTGCGCGTGTCCGGGTCCGGGCGGAACCGCCGCGTCACGTAGCCCTCGACCACCGCCGCGTTGTCGCTGTACGCCGACAGCGTGTGCTCCGGCGTGCGCGCGTGGGTGTGCTTGATCATCCGGAACAGCGACGTGTCCTGCGCGCGGCCGTCGATCGTCCAGCTGGCATTGAAGATCTTGTGCCGGCAGTGCTCGGAGTTCGCCTGCGCGAACATCATCAGCTCGACGTCCGAGGGCACGCGCCCGAGCGCGCCATAGCGGTCGCGCAGGTAGGCGATCTCGTCCTCGGCCAGCGCCAGGCCCAGGCGCGAATTCGCGTCTTCCAGGCCGTCGAGCGGGATGCGTTCCAGCGCGCCGCGGGCGGGTTCCGCGAACAGCGCCGACGCCGCGTCCGCGTCCTCGAGCAGCGACTGGGTCATCGGATCGTGCAGCAGCTTCTCCAGCGCGGCGCGCGCGCCGGCGTCGCCGGGCCAGCCGGAGAGGTCGATCCGCATGCCGCGCTCCACCCGCTTCACCGGCATCCCGGCGCCATGGAGCAGTTCGGTCGCCTTGCTCGCCCAGGGCGAGATCGTCCCGAGGCGCGGCACGATCCAGTGCGAGGCCGCGCCGGGCGAGGCCGGATGGCGTTCGCCGCCGGCCTGCAGGATGCGATGGAGGGTGCCTGCGTCGGGCGTCGCGCCGGGTTCGGGTTCGACCCAGTACGCATGCCAGGCCCCGAGGACCCGGATGCCGGGGACGACGGCCTGCAGTCGGGCTTGCAGCCGCTCGCGGCGGAACGGCGACAGGGCCGGCTGGCCCTCGAGCACGATCATGTCGGGGGGATGCGCGATGACGGCCCGCCATTGTAGCCGAGCGGCCCGTCCCGCCCGGCATCCGTCCCGCCGGGCGTCAGCGGGTCCCGGCGTCGCCGGTCGCGGACGCCTCGCCGGCCGCCGGCGCCGCTTCGCCGCCGGCCTTCGCCGCGATCTCGTCCAGCCGCTGGCGCAGTTCGCCGGGCGGCACGTAACCGCCCAGCTGGGTGCCGTCCTCGGCGAGGATCATCGGGGTGCCGGTCAGGCCGGCCTTGCGGCCGAGCGCGTACTGCGCCGCCACGGGATTGCTGCATTCGCGGTCGGGCACCGCCCGGTCCGACTTGGCGTCGGTGAGGGCCTTGCGGCGGTCGGCGCTGCACCAGACCGACACCATCGTCTCGAAATCCTCGCTGCCCGGGCCCATGCGCGGGAACGCCAGATATTCGACCGCGATCCCCTGGCGGTTGAGCTCGCCGATGTCCTGGTGGAAGCGACGGCAATAGCCGCACTCCACGTCGGTGAACACCGTGACCGTGTGCACCGGGTTGGCCGGCGCGAACACGATGCGGTCCTTCGCCGGGACGTTGGCCAGCAGTTCGCGGCGCAGGCCGGCCATCGCGACCTGGCCGAGGTCCAGCTTCTCGCGCAGGTCGACCAGGGTGCCCTGGAACAGGTAGCGCCCGTCGTCGGACACGTAGACGACCTTGCCGTCCACGATCACTTCGCGGAAGCCGTCGATCGGCGCGTCGCCGATGCGGTCGATCACCAGCTGGTTGTTGATCCCGCGGATGGCGTCGCGCGCGCGCGCCTCGGGGGTCCCGGCGACGACCTCCGGCTCGCCCGGCGCCGGCGGCAGCGCCGCGGCGCCGGTGGCGCCGGCCTGGCCGGCGGTCGTCGACTCCGGCGGCTTGGCGCAGGCGGTGAGGCTGGCGCCCAGCAGCAACGCCGGGAGGAGCACGGGAAGACGCGTCATCGGGAATCCTTGCAATGCGGTGCGATCGGGGCGGGCGCGGTTGGACCGCGGGCCCGCGCCGGGGTTCCGGATTGTGGCACGGCGTCGACGGCGCACCGCCGGCCGCGACTCAACCGCGCGGATGGTGGCGCGCGTGGAGCTGCTTGAGGTGTTCGCGCGCCACCAGCGTGTAGATCTGGGTCGTCGACAGGGAGCTGTGTCCCAGCAGCATCTGCAGGGCCCGCAGGTCCGCGCCGTGGTTGAGCAGGTGGGTGGCGAAACTGTGCCGCAGGCCGTGGGGACTGATCCGCGCCGGGTCGATGCCCGCGCGCGCGGCGCAGCGCTTCACCGTGGTCCAGAACTGCTGGCGGGTCGGGGCCTCGCCGCGCGCGGTCAGGAACAGGGCCGCCGACGGCTGCCTTCCGGCGAGCGTCGGGCGGGCCTGGTCGAGGTAGCGCTGCAACCAGGCCTGCGCCTCCTCGCCGAGCGGTACCAGCCGCTCCCGGCCGCCCTTGCCCAGTACCCGCAGCACGCCCTGGCGCAGGTTGACCGCGGTCGCCGGCAGGCCGACGAGTTCGCTGACCCGCAGCCCGCAGGCATACATCAACTCCAGCATCGCGCGGTCGCGCAGGCCCTCCGGCCCGTCGACGTCGGGCGCGGCCAGCAGGGCGTCGACCTGGCCCTCGGTGAGCGCCTTCGGCAGCGAGCGGGGCAGCTTGGGCGGTTCGAGCAGCGCGGTCGGATCGTCCGCGCGCGCGCCGCGGCGCAACTGCCACGCGGAGAACGCCCGCAGCGACGACAGCAGGCGGGCGTTGCTGCGTGGCGAGTATCCGTCGCGGCTGCGCGCGGCCAGGTAGTCGAACAGCGCGCCCCGGTCCGCCCCCGCCAGGCCGCCGCCGGCCCCGGCGCGCCAGCGCGCGAAGCCGGCGAGGTCGCGCCGGTAGCTGTCGAGCGTCGCGCGCGACAGGCCCTGTTCGGCCCACAGCGCGTCCAGGCAGGCGTCGATCAGGTCGCGGTCGGCGTCGGGAAGCGGCCCCTGCCGCATCGCACGCCGCCGGCGTTCGGCGGGCGTCGCTGGCATGTGCGCAGTCTAGGGCGGGCGCTGCCGGCGTGCGGCTATCCTGCGCCGATGCCGACGTCCGGACCCCACCCGCCGACCCGCCGCCCGACCGCCCTCGTCGGTCGCCGGCTGCTCGCACTCTCCTACGACCTGTGGCCCGTCGCGGCGCTGTGGTTCCTGCTTTCGCTGGTCGCCAACCTCGCCTACACCCTGTCGGGACATGGCGTGCGCGAGTACATCGCGCCCTTCACCCCGCTCGGCTGGCTGCTGTGGATCGGCTGCTGGCTGCTCGCGGGGCTGTACGCGACGACCAGCTGGCGGCGCGGCGGCCAGACCCTGGGGATGCGTCCCTGGCGGCTGCGGCTGGTCACCGCCGACGGCGCCCCGCCCGCCACCCGGGCGCTTTGGCTCCGGTTCGCAGTGGGCACGCTGTCGCTGGCCGCCGCCGGTGCCGGATTCTGGTGGGCGTGGATCGATCGCGACCGGCTGGCCTGGCACGACCGCGCGAGCGGCACGCGGCTCGTACGCATCGACCCGGCGGGGAGCGCGGCCTGACGGGCGTCCGCGGACTCAACCGCTGCGGCGACTGAACAGCAGGCCCGACAGCGCCAGCAGCGCGACCGGCGGCACCAGGTACGCGAGCACGAAGCTGAAGTCGTACGCGTTCGCCGCGCGGACGAACCATTCCTGCAGCACCAGGAACCCGAGCGAGAACACGATGCCGATGAACAGCCGCTTGCCCAGGCCGCCGCTGCGCAGCGTGCCGAAGGCGAACGGGATCGCGGCCAGGCACAGCGCCAGCACGTTGAGCGGGAAGAACCAGCGGCCCCAGTAGACCTCCTCGAACTCCGAGGCATCCAGGCCGTTGCGCTTGTAGTACGCGATGCTGCGCTGCAGGTCCCGCGCGCTCAGGTAGCGCGGCCGGGTCACCCCCGCGAGCAGTGCCGTGTCGTCGAGGTTGGACTCCCAGGTTTCTTCCGGCACGCGCTCCTGGACCACCGAATCCTCGCGGAATGTCGTGCGCACCACGTCGCGCATCAGCCAACCGCCCGGGCGGTGCTCGGCCGCCGCGGCCCGCGCGATCGACTGCAGCCGCCCCGCCTCGTCGAATGCGAACAGCCGCACGTCGCGCAGTTCCAGCCACGTCGACGCGCCGTCCGCGCGCTGCACGCCGGTGCGTGCGTTGAGGAAGACCTCGCCCTCGCGGGCCCAGAGGCCCGAGTACTGCGCGACCATCAGGTTGTCGGACATCGCCGCCGCCTTGACCGAATCGGCCTGGCGGTTGCCCCAGGGGCCGAGCGTCTCGCCGTTGACCACCATCAGCGCGGTCAGCAGCGCCAGCGCGCCCGCGGCCGCGAAGCTCAGGCGCCGGCGCGACAGGCCCAGCGCGCGCAGCGCGGTGAGTTCGGACGAGGCGGCGAGCTGGCCCAGCCCCATCAGCGCGCCGATCACCGCGGCGGTGGGGAACAGCTGGTACGCCCGCCGCGGCGCGGTGTAGAGCACGTACGCGATCGCCTGCGGGACGCCGTAGTCGCCCTTCCCGAAGTCGCCCACCTCCCCGAACATCGCCAGCACGACGTCCAGGCCCAGCAGGATCGCCCACGTGACCAGCACCGTGCCCAGCACGACGCGGCCCACGTACAGGTCGTAGATGCGCGGGAAGCTCATCGCCGCCACCCGCGCCGGGCGATCCGGCCGTCGCGCGCGAAGAAGAAGGCCCCCGCCGCGAGCAGGGGCAGCAGCAGCCACCACAGGCCGAGCGCCGCCGGCACCTTGCCCTGCGCCACCCATTCGGTGCCGAGCGTCGCCAGGTTCATGCCCACCAGGTACGCGAGGAAGCCGACGAGGATGCGCCCGTATCGCGTCTGCCGCGGCCCCCCGCGCGCCAGCGGGACCGCCAGCAGCGCGAACGCCAGCGCCAGCAGCGGCGGGGCGATGCGCCAGTGCAGCTGCGCGCGCGCCTCGCGCCGCGGGTCGCCCAGCAGGGCGGTGGTCGGCAGGATCTCGGGATCGTCCGGCTCGGCCACCTCGGCGCGATCGGGCAGGCGGATTTCGTTCGCCGCGTAGCGCATCAGGCGGAAATCGCGGCCCTCGTCCTCGGGCCCCTCGACGCGGAAACCGTCCTCGAGTCGGAGGTAGCGCTCGCTCTCGCCGTCGAAGAACAGGCGGCCGGTCTCGGCGGTGGTCACGTCGATGCGGCCCTCGGCGCCGCGTTGCACGAACACGCGCCGCAGCTGCTCGCCGCCTTCCGCGACGGCACCGACGTACACCACGCCCCCGTCCGGCAGCGACGTGAAGCGGCCCGCCTCCAGGCCCGCGACCACCAGGCTGCGGTTGGCGGCCTCGATCATCTCGTTGGAGGTGCGCTGCCCCCACGGGCCGAGCCACAGCGAGCACGCCCCGACCACCAGCATGACCGGGACCAGCAGCATCGCGAGCGGGCGGGCCAGGCGCGCCGGGCCCACGCCCACGGCGGCGAGCACCGGCATCTCCGAGTCGCGGTACAGCCGGCCCAGCGCGAGCAGCAGCCCCACCATGAGCGCCAGCGGCAGGATCAGCGGCAGGTAGCTCAGCAGCTGCAGGCCGAGCTGGGACAGCATCAGCGACGCCGGCACCTTGCCGCGCGCGATCCGGTCGAGCACCACGCCCACCAGCGCGCTCATGCTCACCATCCCGAGCACGACCAGCGCCGCCGACACGGACTGCGAGAACTCCTTCAGCAGGTAGCGGTCAAGGGCGCGCAAGCGGCCTGCTCGCATCGGTCCGGGCCACGGGGGCGGTCACCTTCATGGGGGTGGGCGGAGCCTCGTTCATCATGCGGAGCGCCGCTCGGCGGCGGGTCGGAGTCGGCATCGGGTCGGGCATCGATTAAACTGGCGGGCCTGTCTCGTCCATGTCTTCGCCACCGCCCGGCCGTGCCCGGCGCGGGGTCCGCGGCGCGCCCAACGGCCCGCGCCGCGTCGAGCGAAGCGCCGGATTGTACGGAAATCCCCCTCGCGAACCGGAATACCAACGAATGTCCCTCGAATTCACCCTGAACCACGAACCCGCCGCCTCCGCCGACGTGGATTGCGTGGTGGTCGGCGCGTTCGCGGACGGCACGCTCACGCCCGCCGCGCAGGCGATCGACGCCGCCAGCGGCGGCCGCCTGAAAGCGCTCGCCGCGCGCGAGGACCTGAGCGGGCGCACCGGCCGCACGCTGGTGCTGCACGACCTCGAGGGCGTCAAGGCGCCGCGCGTGCTGGTGGTCGGCCTCGGCGAGGCGGGCAAGTTCGGGGTGCCGCAGTACCTGAAGGCGGTCGGCGACGCCGCCCGCGCGCTGCGCACCGGGCCGTCGAAGCGCGCGCTGCTGACGCTGTCCGAGCTGGACATCGCCGGCCGCGACCGCGCCTGGGCGATCCGCCAGGCCGCGATCGCCGCCGACCACGCCTGCTACCGCTATACCGCGACCCTGGGCAAGGACAACAAGGTGCGCAAGGAGACCGGCCTGGCGACGCTGGCGATCGCCGGCGAGGACGCCGCCGCCCTCGCCCACGGCCAGGCCATCGCCGCCGGCGTCCGGTTCGCGCGCGAACTCGGCAACCTGCCGGCCAACATCTGCAACCCCGCCTACCTCGCCAGCCAGGCGAAGGAATTCACCGCGCGCTTCGACAACGCCTCCTGCGAGGTGCTAGAGCGCGACGACATGGCCAAGCTCGGCATGGGCGCGCTGCTGGCCGTCGGCCAGGGCGCGACCGCCAACCCGCCCAAGCTGGTGGTGATGGAGTACCGCAACGGCGGCGACAGCAAGCCGTACGTGCTGGTCGGCAAGGGCATCACCTTCGACACCGGCGGCATCAACCTGAAGGTGCAGGGCGGCGTCGAGGAGATGAAGTTCGACATGTGCGGCGCGGCCACGGTCATGGGCACGTTCGTGTCCGCCGTGGGCATGCAGCTGCCGGTCAACCTGGTCGTGATCGTGCCGGCGGTGGAGAACATGCCCGACGGCAACAGTTACCGCCCGTCCGACGTGCTCACCAGCATGTCCGGCAAGACGATCGAGGTCGGCAACACCGACGCCGAGGGCCGCCTGATCCTGTGCGACGCGCTGACCTACGCGCAGCGCTACGAGCCGAAGGCGCTGGTCGACGTCGCCACGCTCACCGGCGCGTGCATGGTCGCGCTGGGCAAGTACGCCTCCGGCCTGATGAGCAAGCACGACGACCTGGCCGGCGAGCTGCTGGCCGCGGGCGAGACCACCTTCGACCGCGCCTGGCGCCTGCCCCTGTGGGACGAGTACCAGACGATGCTCGAGTCGACCTACGCCGACGTCTACAACATCGGCGGCCGCTGGGCCGGCGCGATCACCGCGGGCTGCTTCCTGGCGCGGTTCGCGGAAGGCCAGCGCTGGGCGCACCTGGACATCGCCGGCAGCGGCAGCGACGACGGCCGCAAGGGCATGGCCACCGGCCGCCCGGTCGGCCTGCTGAGCCAGTGGCTGCTCGACCAGGCGCGCGCGGCCTGAGCGCGTGCCGCGGGCCGACTTCTACCTGATCGACAGGCCGCGGTTCCGCGCCGAGCCGTTGCGGCTGGTGTGCGAACTCGCGCGCAAGGCGCATGACGCGGGCCTGTGGACGCTGGTGCTGGCGCGCGACGCGGCGCAGGCCGAAGCGCTCGACGACCTGCTGTGGGACATGGGCGACGACGTCTTCATCCCGCACCAGGTCGCCGGCGTCGACGTCGACGAGGACGAGGCCGCGGTCCTGATCGCGCCGCCCGAGGTCGACGCCCCGCTGCGACCCCTGGTGATCAACCTGCGCGACGCCGCGGTCGAGGGCGCCTTCGACCGCGTGCTCGAGGTGGTCCCCGCCGACGATTCCGCGCGCGGCCCGCTGCGCGAGCGCTGGAAGCAGTACAAGGCGCGCGGCCTGGACGTGAACAAGCACGACATGTGAGTGCGATCGACATGAAAGCGATGCTGCTGATCTTCGCCACCGTGTTCCTCGCCGAGATCGGCGACAAGACGCAGCTGGCCACCATGCTCTTCTCCGCGGAGGGACGGACGAGCCCGATGCGCGTGTTCCTCGCGGCCTCGGCGGCGCTGGTGGTCGCGGCCGGGATCGGCGTGCTCGCCGGCCAGCTCCTCGAGAAGTTCATGAGCCCGCAGACCCTCAAGATCGTCGCCGGCATCGCCTTCATCGGCATCGGCGCCTTCACCCTGTACGGCGCCTGGAGGCCGGCCGCGTGAGTACCCTCGCCCCGAGCTACGACCCGACCGCATTCGAATCCCGCCTCTACGCCGAGTGGGAGTCCAGCGGCGCGTTCTCGCCGTCCGGCACGGGCGAGCCCTACGTGATCCTGCTGCCGCCGCCGAACGTCACCGGCACCCTGCACATGGGCCACGCGTTCCAGCACACGCTGCAGGACGCATTGGTGCGCCACCAGCGCATGCTCGGCCGCGACGTGCTGTGGCAGATGGGCAGCGACCACGCCGGCATCGCCACCGAAATGGTGGTCTCGCGCAACCTCGCGCTGGAAGGAAAAGGGGAGACGCGCGACTCGCTCGGACGCGAAGGCTTCATCGACCGCGTCTGGCAGTGGAAGGCCCGGTCGGGCGACACCATCGAGCGCCAGATGCGCCGGCTCGGCACGTCCGGAGACTGGACGCGCAGCGTGTTCACCATGGACCCGATGCCCGCGCGCGCGGTGGTCGAGGCCTTCGTGCGCCTGTACGACGCGGGACTGGTCTACCGCGGCCAGCGGCTGGTCAACTGGGACCCGGTACTGAAGACCGCGATCTCGGATCTCGAGGTCGTCAACGAGGAGGAGGACGGCTTCCTCTGGTCGATCCGCTATCCGCTCGCGGACGGCAGCGGCGAGGTGGTGGTCGCCACCACGCGCCCGGAGACGATGCTCGGCGACACCGCGGTGATGGTCCACCCCGAGGACGACCGCTACGCGCACCTCGTCGGCAGGACCGTGCGCCTGCCGCTGACCGGGCGCGAGATCCCGGTGATCGCAGACGCGTACGTGGACCGCGAATTCGGCACCGGCGTGGTCAAGGTCACCCCGGCGCACGATTTCAACGACAACGCCGTCGGCCAGCGCCACGGACTGGCGCTGCTCAACGTGTTCACCCCGGATGCGGCCGTCGTCGATGGCGCGGCGGCCGAGGCGATCGGCATCCCCGCGGCGTACCGCGGGCTGGACCGGTTCGAGGCGCGCAAGGCGGTGGTCGCCGACCTCGAGGCGCAGGGGCTGCTGGTCGAGACGAAGCCCCACAAGCTGCAGGTGCCGCGCGGCGACCGCACCGGCCAGGTGATCGAGCCGTACCTGACGGACCAGTGGTTCGTGAAGATGGACGGCCTGGCCGAGCGGGGGCTGGCACTGGCCGAACAGGGCGACGTCCGCTTCGTGCCCGGCAACTGGATCAACACCTACCGGCACTGGATGGAGAACATCCAGGACTGGTGCATCAGCCGCCAGCTCTGGTGGGGCCACCGCATCCCGGCGTGGTACGACGCCGACGGCCGCGTGCACGTCGGGCGCGACGAAGCCGAGGCGCGCGCACGCGCGGGCCTGGCCGCCGACGCGCCGCTCACCCGCGACGCCGACGTGCTGGAGACCTGGTTCTCGTCGGCGCTGTGGCCGGTCAGCACGATGGGCTGGCCGGACACGCAGGCGATGGCCGAACGCGGTTTCGACCGCTACGTGCCGTCGAGCGTGCTGGTCACCGGCTTCGACATCATCTTCTTCTGGGTCGCGCGCATGATCTTCATGACCGACCACTTCCTGGGCCAGGACGACCCGGGCCGACCCGACGCGGAGCGCGTGCCGTTCCGCGACGTGTACATCACCGGCCTGGTGCGCGACGCGCACGGCCAGAAGATGTCCAAGTCGAAGGGCAACATCCTCGACCCGCTGGACCTCATCGACGGGATCGCCCTGGACGACCTCGTCGCCAAGCGCACCACCGGCCTGATGCAGCCGAAGATGGCCGCGAAGATCGAGAAGGCCACGCGCAAGGAGTTCCCGGACGGCATCCCCGCCTTCGGTGCGGACGCGCTGCGCTTCACGATCGCCGCGCTCGCCGGCCACGGCCGCGACATCAAGTTCGACCTCGGCCGGGCCGAGGGCTACAAGAACTTCTGCAACAAGCTGTGGAACGCGACGCGCTTCGTGCTGATGAATACCGAGGGCGCGCGATTCGACGGCGCACCGGACCCGGCCACCGATGCCGAGCGCTGGATCCTCGCGCGGCTGGACGCGACCGCTGCCGAGGCCGCCACGCATTTCGCCGACTACCGCTTCGACCTGCTCTCGCAGGCGCTGTACGAGTTCGCCTGGAACGACTTCTGCGACTGGTTCGTCGAGCTGGCCAAGCCGGCGCTCAACGGCGACGACACGCGCGCGGCGGCCAGCACCCGGCACACGCTGCTGCACGTGCTCGAGCGCCTGCTGTGCCTGCTCCACCCACTGGTGCCGTTCGTGACCGAGGAACTGTGGCGCCAGGTCGCGCCGCGCCTGGGCATCGGCGAGGCGACGATCATGCGTCGCCCGTACCCGCGGGCGGGCGAGGTGGACGCGACCGCGTTCGCCGGTGCGCGCGACGGCATCGAGTGGCTGAAGGCGATGGTCACCACCCTGCGTCGCATCCGCAGCGAACTGGGGGTGCCGCCGTCGAAGCAGGTGCCGCTGCTGCTCGACGACGGCGATGCCGGGGACGCCGCGCGCGTCGAGCGCTACGACGCCTCGCTCCGGTTCCTGTGCCGGCTCGAGGGCATCGGCCGCCTCGACGGCGAGGCGCCGCCCGCCGCCGCCGGCGTGGTCGGCGGACTCAAGCTGCTGGTGCCGCTGGAGGGCCTCGTCGACCTGGACGCCGAGCGCACGCGCCTGGACAAGGAGCTGAAGAAGGTGTCCGCCGAAATCGCCAAGTGCGAGGGCAAGCTCGGCAACGACACCTTCGTCGCGAACGCGCCGGCGGCGGTGGTCGAACAGGAGCGCAGGCGCCTGGCCGACTGGACCGCGCAGCGCGACGCGATGGCGGCGCAGCGCGCCCGGCTGGGCTGAGGCGGACGGGACCGGAACGCTGCCGGCGGCAGGTTCCCGGCGAGGTCAGTCTTCGTCCGGCAGCAGTTCCATCGCCATCACGATCGCGTCCTCCCGGCCATCGAGCGCCGGGTAGTAGCGCGGACGCCGCCCGATCTCGTCGAAGCCCTCGCTGCGGTAGAGGGCGATCGCGCCCGGGTTCGACGGCCGCACCTCCAGGAACAGCCGCTTCGCGCCCCGCGCGCGCGCCAGGTGCAGCAGGGCGCGCAGCAGGCGCCGGCCATGGCCCTGGCCCTGCGCCGCGGGATCGACGCAGACGTTCAGCACGTGTCCCTCGCCGGCCGCGACGCTGAGCACCGCGTAGCCGACGATCATGTTCCCGCGGGAGAGCACCCAGGCCGGATAGCCGGCACCGAGGCAATCCTCGAAGATCCCGCGCGTCCACGCGAACGGATACGCGCGGACCTCGATCGCCATGACCGCGTCGAGGTCCGCCACCTGCATCGGTCGCAGGGCCGCCTCGACGGGCGCGCCCGCGCCGTAGGCGTCGGCCGGCAGCGCACTCATCCCCCGCGCCCCCGGCGCATCGCCCGGAGCCTGGGCCAGAGTGCGCGTTTCGCCGCCGGGTTGCCGCGGATCGCGTCGACCGGCGGAAGGGCGGCCCGGACCGCGTCCGCCGCCGGCCCGCCATCGCGCACGCCCGCGGCGCGCAGCAGTGCACGCAGCAGCCGGTCGTCGCCTGGCGGGCCGTCGGTCGAGGGATCGTCGGCCCTTCGATCGGCTTTCGACCCCGTGCCCGACGGCGCGTCCACCGCCCTCGGGTCCGCGCCCGGGTCGGCCCGGACGTAGAGTTCCAGGCCCATCGCGGCCAGGCGATCGCGCTGCAGGGCCGACCAGGCCGGGCGAACCGGCGCGTTCATCGCCCGCCCGCGCCGCGGCCGCGACGCAGCAGCCACGCGACGGGACCCGACAACGCGTACGCCAGCGCGATCGCGAACAGCACCGTCGGCGGATCGATCGCGATCGCCACCAGCACCGCCACGCACAGCAGCAGGACGTAGAACGGCACGCGGTCGCTGCGCCCGCCGCCCTTGAAACTGGCATAGCGCCAGCCGCTGACCATGAGCAGGCCCGCGCCGACGGTCACGGCCAGCGCCACCCAGCGCAGGTCCATGCCGCGGAAGTCGAAATCGTGGAAGGCCCATACGAACGTGACCATCAGGCCCGCCGCCGCCGGACTGGCCAGCCCGACGAACCACCGCTTGTCGACCTGCCCGACCTGGCTGTTGAAGCGGGCCAGCCGCAGGGCCGCGCAGGCCGCGTACACGAAGGCGGCCGTCCAGCCGATCTTGCCGGGCACCGCGCCATCGACCCGGAGCGACTCCAGTGCCCAGTGGTAGACCACCATCGCCGGCGCCAGGCCGAAGCTGACCAGGTCGGCGAGCGAGTCGTACTGCACGCCGAACGCGCTCTGGGTATTGGTCATCCGCGCCACCCGCCCGTCGATGCCGTCCAGCACGCCGGCCACCAGCACCGCCACGCATGCGACCGCGAACTTCTCCTGCGAAGCCGCGACGATCGCGTAGAACCCGGCGAACAGCCCGCCGGTGGTGAACAGGTTCGGCAGCAGGTAGATCGCCCGCGAACGCGGGCCGGGATGGTCGTCGGGCTCCATCCGGCGAGTGTAGCGGCTGGCCGGTTGCAGGCGACCGGCGCCGGTGCTGGAATCGGCCCGTCCCGACAGGAGCCAGCGCCATGCCCCGGGTCCCGACCGTTCCGATCGCCCGCCTCGCCCGCCTCGCCTGCCTCGCGCGCGCCGCCAGCGCGCCGGTGCTCGCGCGACGCTGCGGCGGACCGGCGGGCTGACGCGCCCATGCGCGCCACGTGGGCCATCGTCGCCGGCCTCGCCGCGGGCATCGCGGTGGCGTGGTGGCTGTCCCGGCCCGGCGACGACGACCGCCGCGCCCGCGAGGATCGCGCGAGCCGGGCGGCGGCCGCCGGGGCGGAGGACGCGCGCCCGAAGCTGTACCGCTGGCGCGACGACGCCGGCAACCTGCAGGTCACCGACACCCCGCCCGAGGGGCGCCCCTACGACACCGTCGACATCGATCCCGATGCGGGCATCGACGTGAGGGGCGATCGCGGCTGATCCCGGCGGCCGTGGAACGCGCGCGCCGCCCACCGCCCCCGCATTCGCGCGACCCGTCCGCACGCGGCAGAATGCGCGCTTTCCGCCACGGTTTTCCCGCGCATGCGCCTGTCGCAGTTCCACCTCTCCACCAGCAAGGAGACCCCGGCCGAGGCCGAGGTCGCCAGCCACCGGCTGATGCTCAAGGCCGGCATGATCCGCAAGCTCGCCGCCGGCCTGTACACCTGGTCGCCGCTGGGACTGCGCGTGCTGCGCAAGGTCGAGCAGGTGGTGCGCGAGGAGATGGAAGCCGCCGGGGCGATCGAATTGCTGATGCCCGCGGTGCAGCCGAAGGAGCTGTGGGAGGAGACCGGCCGCTGGGAGAAGTTCGGCGGCCAGCTGCTGAAGATGCAGGACCGCAAGGAGGCCTGGTACTGCTTCGGCCCCACGCACGAGGAGGTCATCACCGACTTCGCGCGCAACGAACTGCAGTCCTACCGCCAGCTGCCTGTCACCTTCTTCCAGGTGCAGACCAAGTTCCGAGACGAGATCCGCCCGCGCTTCGGCGTGATGCGCGCGCGCGAGTTCCTGATGAAGGACGCGTACTCGTTCCACCTCACCGACGAGGACCTCGCCCGCGGCTACCGGGTGATGTACGACGCGTACGCGAGGATCTTCACCCGCCTGGGCCTGGCGTTCCGCGCGGTGCACGCCGACACCGGCGCGATCGGCGGCAGCGCCTCGCACGAGTTCCACGTGCTGGCGGACTCCGGCGAGGACGCGATCGCGTTCTGCGAGGACTCCGACTACGCGGCCAACGTCGAGTTGGCCGAAGCGGTCTCGCCCGGCACGCGGCCCGCGCCCGCGGAGGACCTGCGCGAGGTCGCCACGCCCACGCAGAAGACCTGCGAGGCGGTCGCGGAGCTGCTCGGCATCCCGCTGTCGCGCACCGCCAAGTCGATCGCCCTGGTGGGCGCCGGCGCGGACGGGAAGGACCGGTTCGTGCTCGCGCTCGTGCGCGGCGACCACCAGGTCAACGAGATCAAGCTGGCCAAGCTCGAGGGCCTGGCGGATTACCGCCTCGCCACGGAAGCCGAGATCCTCGCCGCGCTCGGCAGCGAGCCCGGCTTCCTCGGCCCGGTGAAGCCCGTGGGCGACATCCGCGTGGTCGCCGACCGCAGCGTGGCGGCGATGGCCGATTTCGTGGTCGGCGCCAACCGCCCGGGATTCCACCTGGCCGGCGTGAACTGGGGCCGTGACCTGCCCGAGCCCGAGGTCGCGGACATCCGCGACGTCGTCGCGGGCGACCCTTCGCCCGACGGTGCCGGCACGCTCGGCATCGCGCGCGGCATCGAGGTCGGCCACGTGTTCCAGCTCGGCCGCAGGTACGCCGAGTCGATGGGGCTCAGCGTGCTGGACGAATCGGGCAAGGCCGCCACGCCGACGATGGGCTGCTACGGCATCGGCGTGTCGCGCATCGTCGCGGCAGCGATCGAACAGAACTTCGACGCGGCTGGCATCCGCTGGCCCGAGGCGATGGCGCCCTGGCGCGTGGCCGTGTGCGTGATCAATCCGAAGAACGATGCCGCGGTGGCCGAGGCCGCGAACGCGCTGTATTCGCGCATCGCCGCGTCGGGCGTGGACGTGGTGCTGGACGACCGCGGCCTGCGCCCCGGCGCGATGTTCGCCGACATCGAACTGATCGGGATCCCGCACCGCGTGGTGGTGTCCGGGCGGGGGCTGGAGGCGGGCACGTACGAATACCGCGCACGCGACGCGGCGGACGCCGAGCACCTGGACTCGGCGGCGCTGTTCGATCGCCTCGGTATCCGCGGGTGACGTCCGCGGCAGGACCCCGGTAAACCGGCCGGAAATCCACGCGGGGCCTCCGGGTTTTCGCCGGTGAATACCGCCGGGGGAAACCCCGGAGGTTTGAAAACGGGTAATCCGGGGCTTTAGGATGGCGCGTATCCGGGATTCTCCCGGTAAACCCCCCGATCGAAACCGCGCCACGTCCCCCGGAGGCTCCATGAGCATCGACCTCAATGCGATGTCGCAGAAGGAACTCGACTCGCTGATCACCAAGGCGAAGAAGCGCAAGACCACGCTGTCCAAGCGCAAGCCCGCCGGCACGGTCCGCCGCAAGCTGGCCGCCCAGGCCAAGGCCGAGGGCTACACAATCGAGGAACTGTTCGGTGGCGGCACCGGCACCCGCGCCGCGACCGGCGCCGCCAAGCCCCGCAAGTCGGCCGCCAAGGGCCGCAAGCTCGGCAAGGTGCCGCCGAAGTACCGGAACCCGGCCAAGCCGTCGGAAACCTGGACCGGCCGCGGCCGCCAGCCGCGCTGGATGGCCGCCGAAACGGCCAAGGGCAAGAAGCCCGAGGATTTCCTCATCAGGAAGTGAGCCGCCGTCCAGGGCTCGAAAACGGAAACGCCGGCATCCGCCGGCGTTGTCCGTTCCGGCGCCGGGAATCTCCGGCCCGGGGTATCCCCGTCAGAGATTCTGCCGGGTGGTCACCAGCAGGTTGCCGAACAGCAGCCCCGCGAGCAGCGCGAGCAGGATGTTGAGCACGCCGAGCGCCGCCGCCTGGCCGCCGGCGACATCCTGCTGCTGCACCATCGTGAGCAGGCCGCGCAGGCTCGCGCTGCCGGGCACCAGCATGATGATGCCGGGCACGCGGATCAGCGCGCCCGGGCGGTTGAAGAAGCGGGCGTACGCGTTCCCGCCCGCGGTCAGGCAGAACGCGGCGAGGAAGATGCCGGCGGGACTGCCCCAGGCCTGCCCGGCGTAGCGCGCGATCAGGTAGCCGGTCACCGCCGCGCCCATGACCAGCGCGTAGTCGCGGGCGGCCGTGCGGAACAGCACCGCGAAGGCCAGGGCGGCGGTGCCGAGCGCGACCCATTCGACCCAGTCGGGCTGCGGCCGCCAGGCGCGGACCGCCGGCTCGAGCCCGGCCAGGCCCGCGACGTACACCGCGAGCACGGTCCCGACGGTCAGTTTCATCACCGTGCTGATCGCGCCGGCGAAGCGCGCGGTCCCCGACACCAGGTGGCCGCTGGTGAGCTCGTTGACCGCGTTGGTCAGCGCCAGGCCCGGCAGGAACACGATCAGCGACGCGATGATCACGGTGTTCTGGTTCAGGGGTCCGACGTACGTCGCGACCAGCACCGCGATGAATCCGGCCAGCAGGCCGGCGATGGCTTCCTCGGCCTCGCGCAGGCGCGGCCGCGGCCGCGCGAACTGCCCCAGCAGGCCGATCAGCAGCCCGGTGGCGCCGGCGATGCCGATGTCCAGCCAGGGCAACCGCAGCAGGCCCGCGACCGATGCGGCCGCGAGCGCGATGCAGAGCACCTCGACGAACCGCCAGCGCACGGCGGGCGCGCCAGCGAGCGCATCCAGCGCGGCCTGGCCCTCGGCCAGTCCGACGCGACCGGACAGCACGTCCTCCGCGATCCGGTCCACTTCGCACAGCCGGCGCAGGTCCGTTTCCCCGGGCGCGAGCCGCAGCACGCGGGTGGTGTCGCTCGAGCCCAGGGGGCGCGCCGGGTCGCTGAAGGACAGGATCATCCCGGTCGGGTTGGTCCAGGGCTCGCATTCCAGGCCCAGCCGCTGCGAGACCGCGATGATCGCCGCCTCGAGGCGCTGGGTCGTCGTGCCGTAGGCATGCAGGTGCTCGGCCAGCTCGACGACGAAGGCGATGCGTTCGGCGTAGCCGGCGTGGGCGAACACGGGACCGGGCACGCGGCCGGCGAGCGCGGCGGGCGAAGGCTGGATCGGCGGGGCTGCGGACATGCGCGGAAGGATCGCACGGCGCCGACGCAAGGGGGCGACGCCGCGCGACGACGTGGCCCATGCATGGAACCGGTATCCTCGCGCGCATGCTGCCCGCCGACGTGCACGCCCCGCCCCAGTGGCAGGCCGACCCCGACGACCCGTCGCGGTTGCGGCTGTCCGGGCGCTGGACGCTCCGCTACGCCCACGAGATCGGCGAGCGGCTGCGCGACATGCCCGGCGACGCCACGGTGCTGGATGCCCGTGGCGTGGACCGGCTCGACTCCGCCGGCGTCCTGCAGTTGTTGCGCCACGCGCGCCGCAACCGGCTGGACTTCTCCGGCTACGCGTTCCGCGACGACCACCGCGCACTGGTCGAGACCATCGAGGACGTCAACGACGAGCGCCCGCGCGGGAAGAAGGCCTACGGCTTCGCGGCCGCGCTGGGCCGGCTCGGCTTCGCGGTGCACGACAACGCGAAGGAGGTCGTGGCGCTGGTCGGCTTCCTCGGCGAGAACCTCGCCGCGTTGCTGCGGCTGCTGCGCGAGCCGCGCCGGATCCGCGTCACCTCGACCGTGCACCACATGGAGCAGGTGGGCCTGGACGCCGTGCCCCTGGTGGCCCTGCTCTCGTTCCTCGTCGGCGCGGTCATCGCGTTCCTCGGCGCGAACGTGCTGCGCGACTTCGGCGCCACCATCTTCGTGGTCGAACTGGTGTCCATCGCGTTCCTGCGCGAGTTCGGCGTGCTGCTGACCGCCATCCTGCTGGCCGGCCGCACCGCCAGCGCGTTCACCGCGCAGATCGGCGCGATGGTCAGCCGCGAGGAGGTCGACGCGATCCGCACCCTCGGGCTGGATCCGGTGGACCTGCTCGTGCTGCCGCGCCTGGTCGCGCTGGTGGTGATGCTGCCCCTGCTGACCTTCCTGTCGATGCTGGCCGGCCTGGCCGGCGGGCTGGTGGTGGGCGCGCTGAGCCTGGACATCCCGCCCGAGCAGTACCTCAACCGGATGCAGGACACGATCCAGCTGCGGCACTTCTGGGTGGGCCTGTCGAAGGCGCCGGTGTTCGCGGTCGTCATCGCCCTGATCGGGTGCCTGGAAGGCCTGCAGGTGAAGGGCACGGCGCAGTCGGTGGGCGAGCGGACGACGTCGGCGGTGGTCCAGTCCATCGCGCTGGTCATCGTTCTCGATGCGCTGGCGGCGATGTGGTTCATGTACATGGATGTCTGACATGGACGAGACGCACCGCGACGACGACGTCGCCATCCGCATCCGCGGGCTGGACAACCGGTTCGGCGAACAGGTCGTGCACGAGGGCCTGGACCTCGACGTGCGCCGGGGCGAGATCCTCGGCGTGGTCGGCGGCTCGGGCTCCGGCAAGTCGGTGCTGATGCGCTCGATCCTCGGCCTGCGCCGGCCGAACGCCGGCGACATCCGGGTGCTCGGCGTGGATGCCCGCAGCGAGGACGCGGAGGACCGGCACTACATCCGGCGGCGCACCGGCGTGCTGTTCCAGGACGGCGCGCTGTTCTCCTCGCTCACGGTCGGGGAGAACGTGCAGGTGCCCCTGAAGGAACACCACCCGGACCTGCCGGACTCGCTCCGCTACGAGCTGGCGCTGCTCAAGGTCAAGCTGGCCGGCCTGCCGGCGGACGCGCTGGACAAGCTGCCTGCGCAGCTGTCGGGCGGCATGCGCAAGCGCGCGGGCCTGGCGCGCGCGCTCGCGCTCGACCCGCCCCTGCTGTTCCTCGACGAACCCACCGCCGGCCTCGATCCCATCGGCGCGGCGGCCTTCGATGCGCTGCTGGGCACGCTGCGGCAGGCCCTCGGCCTGACGGTCTTCCTCATCACCCACGACCTGGACACGCTCTACACGATCTGCGATCGCGTCGCGGTGCTGGCCGACCGCAAGGTCGTGTTCACCGGCCCGCTGGACGAGGTCGAACGGCTCGACCACCCCTGGGTGCGCGAATACTTCCACGGACCGCGCGCCCGCGCCGCGCGCGATGCCGGGGGACAAGGGCACGGCGGCTTCACCCCGGCCCGGGAAACCTGACGCGCAACGGGCGGCATTTGGTCCGCGGGCGGCGGACCGGCATCATGCGCGGGGCGCGTCCGCCGGCGGCGGCGCGGACCCGGCGACAAGGCGGAGGACGATGGAAACCAAGGCGAACTACGTCCTGATCGGTGCGTTCACCCTCGCGGTGGTCGCCGCGGCGCTGCTGTTCGCGTTGTGGGCGGCCAACTACGCCTCGCAGAAGCAGTGGTCCGACTACGACATCATCTTCAACGAGTCGGTGACCGGCCTGTCGGAGGGCAACGCCGTCCAGTACAACGGCATCGCCGTGGGCACGGTGCAGGACCTGTCGCTGATGCCGAACGACCCGCGCCGGGTGGTCGCGCGCGTGCGCCTGGAGGCCGACACGCCGGTGAAGGTCGACACCCGCGCCAAGCTCACCCTCACCGGCCTCACCGGCACGACCATCGTCCAGCTCACCGGGGGATCGCCTGGGGCCGCGCCGCTGCGCGCGCGCTCTGGACGCGACGTGCCGGTGATCCCGACCACGCCGTCCGCGCTGCAGAACATCGCCGCGACCGCGGACCGCATCGTGGCCCGCGTGGACCAGATCCTCAGCGAGGAGAACGTCTCGCGGGTCTCCAACGCCCTGGAGAACGTCGAGACGGTGACCGGCGCGCTGGCGATCCAGAGCCGGGAGCTGTCCGAACTGGTGGTCGCCGCGCGCGACGCCGTCGTGACCCTCGACGCCACGCTGAAGACGACGCAGGGCGCGGTCGAACGGATCGACCGCGAGGTGGTCGCCGAACTGCCCGCCATGGTCGACAAGCTGGACGGCGCGCTGTCGTCGCTCGAGCGCGCGAGCAGCAATGCCGATGCGCTGATCGCCGAGAACCGCGCGCCGCTGGCGGAGTTCACCCAGGGCGGCCTCCAGCAGGTCGGCCCGACCCTCACCGAACTGCGCACGCTGATCCGCGACCTGCGGCGCGTGACCAACCGCCTCGACGGCAACCCGGCCGGCTACGTGCTCGGCCGCGAGCAACCGAAGGAGTTCGTGCCCGAATGATGCGACCGACACGCACCGCCACCTTCGCCGCCGCGATCGCGACCGCCGTGCTGCTCGCCGGCTGCGGGATCCTCCCGGAAAAGACGCCGATCAGCATCCACGCGCCCGCGCCCAGCGTGCAGGCGGATCCCGCCTGGCCCAGCGCGGACTGGCAGCTGGTCGTGCCCCGGCCGACCGGGCCGGCGATGGTGGATTCGACCCGCATCGCCGTGCGCCCGGTGCCCGGCGAGGTCCAGGTCTACAAGGGCGCGATCTGGTCGCAACCGGTGCCCGACCTCGTGCACGACACGGTGGTGCACGCCTTCGAGGACTCCGGCCGCGTGCCCGGCGTGGGCCGGCGCGGCGAGGGCATCACCGGCGAGTACCAGTTGCTCCTCGACGTGCGCCGGTTCGACGCCGACTACCGGGGCGAGGCGCGCCCGGCGGCCGTGCTGGAGATCGGCGCGAAGCTCGTGGCCAGTCGCGAGAACCGGGTGGTCGCCTCGCGCCTCTTCTCGCAGTCGGTGCCGGCCCCGGCGACCGACGTTGCGAGCGTGACGCGCGCGTTCGAACAGGCCCTGGGCACGGCGACGGGCGAGATCGTCGGCTGGACTCTGGCCGAGGGCGGACGGCACGACGCCAGCGCCGCCGAGTGAGCCTCAGCCGCGCAGCACGCGGCGGAACGTGAGGTTGATCCGCGGCCCGACCGGGCGCCGCGTGCGCGGGATCGCATGCAAGTAGCGGGCCTGCGTCGAACCCCGCATCACCAGCAGGCTGCCATGGGGCAGCGGCACCGCCAGCCGGCTTCCGCCGTCGACGCCGGCCTTCGGCTTGAGGGCGAACCGGCGGGTCGCGCCCAGGCTGAGCGACGCGATGACCGGGTCCGGGCCGAGCGCCGGCTCGTCGTCGGCATGCCAGCCCATCGCGTCGCCGCCGTCGCGGTAGAGGTTGGCGAGCACGCTGTCGAACCGGACGCCAAGCGCCCTGCCCAGGCGCTCGCGCACGGGCAGCAGCGACGCGGGCCAGGGATGGGGTTCGCGGCGCACGCCCGAATAGCGGTAGGCCGCCCCGGGGTCCCCGATCCAGCAGCTCAGCCGCGGCGAGGGGATCTCGCGGCCGAAGAGGCGGATGGCGTGCACGGACCACGGCAGGCCGTCGCGAAGCGCATCGAAGAGTCCGTCCGCCTCGGGATCCGCCAACCAGTGCGGCCACAGCACGGCGTCCCCGCCGGGCAGCGGCAGGGCCTGCGATCGGGTCTCACGCGGCGTCGCATCCACGGACGCGAGGATAGGCCCGCGCCGCCCGGATTTGCCGCGTCCGCGGCCAGCCGGGAAAATGCCCGTTCGCCAGCAGGAGCAGTTGCATGTCCGAGACCGAACGCGACGTGATGGAGTACGACGTGGTCACCGTCGGCGCCGGCCCGGCGGGCCTGGCGTTCGCGATCCGGCTCAAGCAGGTCGACCCGTCGATCAGCGTCTGCGTGATCGAGAAGTCATCGACCATCGGCGCGCACATCCTGTCGGGCGCGGTGATCGAGCCGGGTCCTCTGGACGCCCTGCTGCCCGGCTGGCGCGATGCGCCACCGCCGATCTGCGTCCCGGCCACGGAAGACGAGTTCTGGCTGCTGACGAAGAGCGGCGGCCGCAAGTTGCCCGTGCCGCCGCAGATGCACAACGAAGGCAACTTCATCGTCAGCCTGGGCGCGATGTGCGCGTGGCTGGCGCCGCAGGCCGAGGCGCTGGGCGTGGAGATCTACCCCGGCTTCGCCGCCGCCGAGACCCTGCACGACGACGACGGCCGCGTGGCGGGCGTGCGCATCGGCGACATGGGCGTGGCGAAGGACGGCTCGCACAAGCCCGGCTTCACCCAGGGCATCGACATCCGCGCCAAGGTGACGGTGCTGGCCGAAGGGGCGCGCGGCCACCTGACCAAGCGGCTGGTGAAGCGCTTCGGCCTGGACGCCGGCAGCGATCCGCAGGCGTATTCGATCGGCATCAAGGAGCTCTGGCAGGTCGACGAATCGCGCGTCTCGCCGGGGAAGATCGTGCACACCCTGGGCTGGCCGGCGGACACCTCGACCTACGGCGGCAGCTTCCTCTACCACCTCGACAAGGGCCGGATCGCGCTGGGCTACGTCAGCGGCCTGGACTACACCGACCCGAAGTACCGGCCGTGGGAGGCCTTCCAGCAGTGGAAGCACCACCCGACGATCAAGCCGCTGCTGGAGGGCGGGACGATCGTGTCCGCCGGCGCGCGCGCGATCGCCACGGGCGGCTGGCAGTCGCTGCCGAAGGTCGAGATGCCCGGCGCGCTGCTGGTCGGCGACACCGCCGGCCTGCTCAACGTGCCCAAGATCAAGGGCACCCACCAGGCGATCCGTTCGGGGATGCTGGCCGCCGAGCACCTGGCGGCGACGTCGCTCTCGCCGGACGGCTTCGACGCGGCGCTGCGCGGATCCGATGCGATGGCCGAGCTCCGCCGCGTGCGCAACATCAAGCCCGGCTTCAAGAAGGGCCTGTGGCTGGGCATGCTCAATGCCGGCTGGGAAACGCTCACGGGCGGGCGGTCGCCGTGGACGCTGAAGGTCAGGGCCGACTGGTGCTCGCTGGACACGCTCGACGGCGACGCCGGACGCCCGGAACGTGCTGCCGCCGACTACGTGGACCGCGACCTGCCGCCGCGCGACCGGCTCGCCGGCGTGTATTTCGCGGCGACCGAGCACGACGAGGACCAGCCGGTGCACCTGGTGGTCCACGACCCGTCGGTCTGCGTGACCCGCTGCGCCGAGGAGTACGCCAACCCCTGCACCCGCTTCTGCCCCGCCGGCGTCTACGAGATCGTCGAGGACCCGGACGGCCCCGAGGGCACCGGCAAGCGCCTGCAGATCAACGCGGCGAACTGCGTGCACTGCAAGACCTGCGACATCAAGGATCCCTACCGGATCATCGACTGGGTGGCGCCGGAGGGCGGCGCCGGGCCGAACTACCAGAACCTGTAGTCCCCGGGGGCACTCGCACGCGTTTCCTTCCGGGAAGGTTTCTGGCACCTTCCCCCGGGTTGCACGAAGCATCCGTCGTACTGTCCGGGGCCTGGAATCGATCCGGCACCGTGCGACACGGGAGGGTGGCGATGAACGTCCAGGCAGTCATTGCAGCATGGGTCGGGCTGTGCATGTCCGGGACTTCGCCTGGCGCGAGTGCGCAGACGCAACTGCGGCGTGCGCTGGATGTGTCCGCGACCGGCACCTGTGGCGCAGCGGCCTACAGCCCGGATCATCGCCTGCGGTATCGCCCGATCGGGATCTACAACGCGGGCGATTCCGCCGTCGACGTCGCATGTTCGCTGCGTACCCATGACGCGGACGACTACTGGCTCTATTTTTCCTTCTACAACGGGACCGACCTCGAGGCCGAGGTCCCCTGCGTGACCCTGACGGGGTCGCGCGACGCCGCCGACGGTGTGCGCTCGGTCTTCAGGAGCGTATCGATCGACGCAGGACGCACCACGGAGGCGAGCCATCGTCTTTTCCCGGGGCAGTCCGAATTCCTGAGCCTCAGTTGCCGGGTGCCGCACGGCGTCGAGATGGGCACCATTCACTTCAGAAGGTACTGCGAGCAGGGGTGTGACTGAGCCCGGAAGCGAGCCCGGCAGGACCCGCGTGCACTCGAGGATGGATTCTATGAGGACTGGAATTCCGATAACCCTGGCGGCCGTCCTATGGTGGTCGATGTCTGGCGCGCCCGCCCGTGCGGACACCAAGGAACACACCTTCTCGGCGACCGCGGCCTGCCATCCGATGTCCGCGTTGAATGCAGCGGGAATCCGTCATCGGCCCATGGGAATCTTCAATGCGAAGCCGGTCGGTGTCTTCATCTCGTGCTCCTTCTACACCGATCCCCTGGGAGACGTGGGCAAGGATCGACTGGAAATTTCATTCTTCAACGGCAACGGGGAGCCCGTCACCGTGGGCTGTACCGCGCAAGGTGGCAGCCGCGTCACGGGAGTGAACAACTATTCGAGCGACGTCAGCGTGCCCCCCGGCACCTCCGCGCAACTGGTGTTCGAAGGCATCCATCGCAGGCGGGACTACCGGTCGCACATCAACCTGTCCTGCCTGCTACCCAGTGGCGTGGAGATGGGCCGGATCACCATGGGCCAGCGTGCGATCGCCAATGACCTCTAGGCAACGCAACCACCATGTGCCCCTTCGCCGGTCGAAGGGGCGCCAAGGCGGAAGCCGAGGGATGCCGCCGAGATGCAATTGTTGAAGAACGACCGTTTCTGGCCATGGATCCTCGCCGCAGGCGGCGTCGCGTTCGGCGCCGCGGCCTGGAACGCACGCGTGGACGAAACCTCCGCACTCGCGGCCAGGGTCACGTCGCTTTCCACCCGGATCGACGCCATGGCCCGTGACATCGAGGCCATGCGCCAGGCAAGCGCCCCCCGTCGCGAATCGCGCTCCTTCCCGCGCACCGATGGAATCCGCGGGGCACCCGCGACGCAACGTCCCTCCGCGCCGACCCGGGCGAGCTTGCAGGTCGCCCATCAACGCGAACCCGTGGATGCAGCCTGGGCGGCAGCCACCGAACACCGTCTGGAACTGGCGGGCAGGACCGAGGCGATCCTCGCCTTCGAGGCCGATCCACCCGCGTCGCGGAGGATCGATTGCCGAAGTGAAACGTGCAGGCTGGAATTCACGTTCGACGACGAAGCCGACGCGACCGACTGGACGACCGCCTACCTCACCGGCGTGGGCGGGGTGCTCTCGACCAGCGTCCATTTCGTGGAACCGCAGCCGGATGGTTCGGTCCGCGTCACGATGTTCGGCCATCGCTGAAGGCGGTGTCCTGTCTTCGGCGGGGGCTGCGTTTTCCCCCCCGGGGCAACCGGCTCCGCGACGCCAACCGGGCAACATGCAGACGCCGAACCGGACTGCCGTATTCCTCGCGACCGCCCTTGGCGTGCTGCCCATGAGCGGACATCCACAAACCTATTACGTCGAGCAGCAAGCAGCCGCCACGGGGCTCTGCAAGGCAGCCACGTCGGACGCGGCCAAATCGCTCAGGTTCCGGCCGCTCGGCATCTTCAACGCCGGGAGCATCCCCGTGGACCTCTCGTGCGCGATCCGGTCCACGGGGTCCGATTCGTACACGCTCGGCACACATTTCCACAACTATGCCTCGCAACCGCAGTCGGTGACCTGTGTCCACATGGTCGGCAATCGCGAATCCGGTGGTGCGTCGGGCTCGCGGATGACGAGCACCGAGGTCCCTGCACGGGGCTCGGCCCGGATGTCCTCCGAACTCTATTCATTCGGCTGGAACGAGTTCCACACCCTGTCATGCAGGATCGCACCCGGGATGGAAATGGGCGTCGTTTCGGCGCGCCAGTTCTGCTACTACGGTTGCTGAACGCGCGGCCGCAATCTGGAAAGGATCCACCAATGAAGCGAAACTTCCGTTCCTTCACGGTCATGGCCGCAGCGGTGGTGGTGCTGCTGCCTGCGGGCTTCCCCGGGCGGGCGAACGAGATCACCCACCACGTGGCGGCGACCGCCGTCTGCCAGCCCGTCACGGCCTTCCAGGGGGTGGACCTTCGCCAGCGGCCACTCGGCATCTTCAATCCCACGTCCAGCCCGGTCTACGTGTCCTGCTCGCTCTACACGGACACGCGCGGTGATCTGGGTGATGACCGGCTCGAGATCTCGTTCCACAACACCACCCCGGAAGCCGTCGACGTAGGCTGCGTCGCCCAAGGCGGCAGTCGCATCCACGGGGCGAGCAGCTACATGGGCAGCGTGGCCGTGCCCGCCGGCACGTCCGCGCAGCTCCGGTTCGAGGGGATCTATCGGCGACGCGAGCAGGAGGCGCACGTGAACCTGTCCTGCCTCCTGCCGGGCGGAATCGAGATGGGGCGGATTTCGTTCACGCAGCAGTCCGCGCAGGACGATCTCTAGGGCCGGGTTTCGCTCGGCGCGGAACCGGTCCGGGCGCGCTCCCGGCCGCCCAGGCATCGCGGTTGAACCGTTCATCGTCCGCATCGCCCTCCGCTGGCCGGTCCGCTGGGGCCGGGTCGTTGGTCCGGGCGGGAGCAATGTTCCCGAAGCCGGATCAAGGAGATTTCCCATGCGTCATGCATTGTTGACCAGCGCCATCACGTGCCTCGCCGGCGCCGTGCTGGTGTCCGGCGAGGCCAGCGCCCTGACCTCCAGGACACTCCATCTGGCGGCCACCAGCGTCTGCCAGCCGGCGACGCCACTGCAGTTGGGCGGCCTCCGCTACAGGCCGCTGGGGATCTACAACAACAAGCCCGAGAGCATCTACGTGTCCTGCTCGCTGCAAACCGAGTTCCACGGCGACGTGGCCACGAACGAGATCCGGATCTACTTCGCCAACACCACGGCGGCACCGGTGGAAGTGACCTGCACCGCCCAGGGCGGAAGCCGGGTCGCGGGCTTCACCAACTACCCGGGGAGCGTGAACGTGGCGGCGGGGGCGACGACGGGCCTCGTGTTCACAGGGATCGACAAGGTCTCGAAATCGAACACCCACCTCAACATCTCCTGCCTGCTCCCCTCCGGCATCGAGATGGGGACCATCCAGTGGGTGCAGAACTCGCTCACCGACGATCTATGACGAGGGGCCGATACCACGGCCGTGGCTGACGGGGACGGAAGTGTGCCGAACGCTTCCCGCAGGCGCATGGCCCGACAGAACAGGGAGATGAACATGCGACAGGCAATCCTGAGCGCTTCGATGATGTGCCTCGTGGGCGCCGCGCTGGTGCCCGGGGATGCCGCCGCGCACACGTCGCGGACCTACTACGTGGCGGCGACCAGCGTCTGCCAGCCGGCGACGCCGCTCCAGCTCGGCGGGCTCCGGTACCGCCCGCTGGGGATCTACAACAACAAGCCGGAGAGCATCTACGTCTCCTGTTCCCTGCAGACGGACCTGGCGGGCGACCGGATGACGAACGACCTGCGGATCTACTTCAGCAACACCACGGACGCGCCCGTGGAGGTGACGTGCACCGCGCAGGGGGGCGGCCGGCAGGCGGGCGTCAAGAACTATCCCGGGAGCGTGAGCGTCAACGTGGGCCAGACGACGGGCCTGTCCTTCGTCGGCATGAGCAAGGTGGCGACCGCGGACACGCACATCAACATCTCCTGCCTGCTGCCGGCGGGCGTCGAGATGGGCACCATCCGCTGGGTCCAGAACTCCCTCGAAGACGATCTCTGACCCATGGCGCCGCAAGGTCGGGGAAGCGGCTACCTGATGGCGGCGATGGCGGCGGCGCTCGCGGCCGCCGTCGCCTGGTGGGTGGCGGGCGCCGGGGCGGGCCCCGGGGGCCCGACCGACCCGGTGACCGCGGCGCAGGCGTCCCGGTTGCAGGCACTCGAAGCGAGCCTCGCCGACGTGAGCGCGCGACTCGCCCGGCTCGAGTCCGCGCCGGGACACGCGCCCGGCGCACGACTCGCCATGCAGCGGCAGCTGGAGCAGGCACTCGAAGCGCCGGAAGTCGTCGCCGCGGAACGCGAGCGCCAGTTCGTGCTGATGGACAACGCGTTCGAGGACGAGACGGTCGACGCGAGATGGGCTCCGGGTGCCGAAAGGAAGCTCGATGCCGTCGGCTCGACCGACGCCATCCTGGCCATCGAGCCTGCCCCTCCCCGCGAGCGGCGGATCGAGTGCCGCGCCCGGACCTGCAGGATGGAATTCCTCTTCGCCCGCGAGAGCGATGCGACGGACTGGGCGCTCGCCTACGTGACCGGCATCGGCGGGAACCTCCGCGAGGTCCAGTACGACGTCAGGCGGCAGCCGGACGGCTCCGCACGGGTGGTCATGTTCGGCGCCAGGTGACCGGTCGGGTGCGGGGCGCGGCGAGCCGACCGCGCGTGAGCCCCGGGCGCGTCACGCGTCGAGGGTCATCGCGAACATGCGTTGCGCGTCCTGGGCCGGCACGCCGGACACATGGCCCAGTTCACCGAGCGCCCCCGCGTCGTCCAGCCGGAGGCCGGCGGCGGCGGCCGCGGCGCGATAGGCCGCCAGCGGGCGCCACATCACCGGGAAGCCCTGCCATCCGCCGGGCGCGCGTTCGCCGACGTTGGCATTGGCGTGGAACACCCCGCCCGTCGCGAGATGCCGCGCGACGAACGCCAACGCCTCGTGCAGTCGTGCGTCGTCCAGGTGGATCAGCACCGAGAACGCCCAGGCGACATCGAACCGTTGCCCCAGGTCGACGCCATCCAGGTGATCGAGGGCCAGCAGGCGCGCCGCCTTGTCCTCCAGGCCGTGGAGGGCGAGTTCGGCGTGCGCCTCGTCGATGACCTCGCGCCGGACGTCCACGCCGACGTAGCGTCCCGGTTCGAGGTAGGCGATCAACGGGATGCCGCCGCGCAAGGTCCCGCACCCGAGATCGAGCAGCCGATCCGAAGGGCGCAGGCCCTGCCCGCGCAGGTAGTCGATCTGGAAGCGGCGCTTCATGTCCCAGAGCCTGGGTGAGCCGACGAGGCCGTGTCTATGGGTTCCGTCATTCATCGGAATCGGGCGTCCTCCGCTCGGATAGGATTGCGCGGATGGATATTGACAGCCCCCAGTTCCGCGCGCATCTGCATTCCGTTGTCGCGGAGACAAGCCCGGAGGCGAAGCCGGAGTTCAACCGCCTTTCCGAGGATGGCTGGCGATATCGGCAGGAGGACGACCCGCGTCCGCTCTACGAAGTTCCTGACTGGGGTGCGCAGGAAGACGGCAACTGGCGCTGGCACCACCAGTCCCTCGCGCTGACTGGGGTGTACATCCGACTCCATCAGGAACGCGGCGACGCGCGCGCGATCCCGTTCCTCGAAACGTTGATCGATGACTGGGCCGAGAACTCGGACGCCGATCCGGTCTACGGGTGGCGGGACCATACGGCCGCCCTGAGACTGAAGCGTCTTGTCCGCCTGTTCGGCGTCGCCTTCGAACTGTTTTCACCAGCATTCCGCGACAGGCTGCTCCGCCTGGTGGACGTCCATGCGCAACGCCTCCGCGGCGACCTGGCGCGCAGCCATCACAACCACGCGCTCGACCAGATCTTCGCCCTCGCCCTGGCAAAGCGCTACTTTCCTTTCCTCGATATTCCCGAGACGGAACTCGAGGAGCGACTGGCGGTCGAGCGCAACCATCTTCTCTCCGCGGAGGGTGTGGTCACCGAGAACTCGCCCGGCTACCAGTCCTGGATCCCGGCGCGCATCGTGGAATGCGAACGATTGCTCTCCGGTCGCATCGACGAGGCCCTGCTGCAGCAGGACCGGGAGTTCACGGCGTGGGTGGCGCGGCCCGACGGCACCTGGCCCGAACTCGGGGACACCCTGCCCGGCAAGCGGATCGAACCGGTACCCGCCGCCCGCCGCGGACTGCGGGTGTTCCCCCATGCGGGGTACGCGGCCTACCGGTCCGCGCGCACGTGGCTCGTCGCCAAGTGCGGCTTCCTGGCGAACGCGCACCGGCACGCGGACGATGGCACGTTCCTCCTGGCGATCGACGGCGAGGACGTCTTCATCGAAGCCGGGATGTTCGGCTATGCCCGGGGCTGGGAACGCGACTACGCGCGGAGCGCGGACGCGCACAACCTCAGCGTGCGCACTGGCAGCAACGTCATCCGGAGCACGACGTCGCGCCGCTGGCGCAGGCACGCCCCGCGCTGGGGGATGACGCCGACGGCGGATGGCGTGTCCTGCCGCAGCTTCATGTTCGACGACGCGACCTACGTCCGGGACTTTTCCTTTTCCGGGGACCGCGTGCGGATCACCGACCGGTTCGACGCGCCCGGCGACGTGGTGACCCGGTTCCACGTCCCGCCGGGCCTGGACGTCGAGCCGGGGGACGGCTGCGTCCGGATCGGTCCGGCCCTGCTGCGCCATGGCCTGCCGGACGTCCGCGTGGTCGCCGGGCACCGCACCACCGCCTACCTGCGCTACGGACCGGCGCGCGTGGTCGAGTTGCCCTGGCCCGCGGAACGGACGGCATCGGAGTTCACCATCGAGCCGGCCTGACGCCGGTCAGCCGAAGGGATCGCGCTGGCGGGCCATGTCGTGGCGGATGACGGCGTCGGCAAGCACGTCCGACAGCCAGCGCGTGTAGATGTTCGCGCCCTCCGGGGCGAGATGGCTTCCGTCCACCCAGAAGCGCCTGTGGTCCAGGCGGGCCAGCAGCGCGCGGTTGCGGAACCCGATGCAGACCTTGCCCGCATGGTCCCTGCAGACCTGCTGCACGTACGCCATGTGGCCCACGTGGCGCGAGGGGGGCGAGAAGAACACGACTTCGGCACGTGGATTCCGGAACGCGTCGAGGTACCCGGGGACCAGGTTCCGGTCGAGGTAGACGGGCGCGCCCGCGGATCGCACCGCCCGCATCCGTTCGATGTTCATCGGCAAGCCCACCACGCGTGCCCGCTCCCGCAGGCGCTCCTCCGGGTTGAAGCCCGCCAGGGGCCTGATCCCGCCGGACGGCGCGAACCAGTGCCAGCTCCCGAGCCGGAACGTCGACACTCCGGCGTGCCATGCCACCTCCGGCGCGAGTTCCCTCGCCTGCTTCCGCAGCAGGGGCCGGTTCGCGGCACTGGCCGCGCGCAGCCAACGCCACGCGCCCGCGGCGTCGAGGTAGGCGAAGGCGCGCGCGGTGCCACGGTTCTCGCTGAACTGCGCGAGCAGTTCCGTGTCGTACCCGCGGTGGACCTCCCACAGCACGACCATCGGGATCGCCGCCAGGCGCGCGCGCTCCGCGGAGGACAGGCCATCGACGAGCGAGCGCGCGATGGCCTGGCGCTCGATGTGGTTCGCGCCCGCGAGCGACACCTGCACGACCGCGACCGCGAGCCCGGTGCGGTGGCGCAGGCGCGTCTGCAGCAGCGAACCGTCGACGCCCCGGGCGGTCACGCTCGCGCCGTTCACCACGACGAGCAGTTCCGTGCCCGGATCGGCCAGCGCCGCGCGCAACCCGGGCAGCGAATGCAGGACGAGGCGGGTCGACTCGGCGTCGACCCGTGCGCCGAACCGGGGCGCGAGGACGTGGTGCGCGGCGACCGTACCCGCAAGGCCGGCGACCAGCGCCAGGGGCAGCCATCGGACCGTCGGTGCCGCCGCGTACGTCTGCACGGCCAGCAGCACGAGCACGACGATGGCCGCCGCTTCGATCACCGCGCCAGCTTGGCGATCACCGCCTCCGCGGCCTCGGCGGCACTCGAGGCCGTGGTGTCGAGCCGGAGCTCCGGCGTGGAAGGCGGTTCGTAGCTGGAATCGACGCCCGTGAAGTTGCGGATGAGCCCGGCGCGCGCCTTCGCGTACAGCCCCTTGGCGTCACGCTGCTCGGCCACTTCCAGCGGGGTGTCCACGAACACCTCCAGGAACTCGCCCTCCCCGAACATCTCCCGCGCCATATGCCGCTCGGCGCGGAACGGCGAGATGAAGCTCACCAGCACGATCAGGCCGGCGTCCACCATCAGCCTGGCGACCTCGGCGACGCGGCGGATGTTCTCCACGCGGTCCTCGTCGGTGAAGCCGAGGTCCTTGTTGAGGCCGTGGCGCACGTTGTCGCCGTCCAGGATGTACGTGTGGTGGCCCATCGCCAGCAGTTTCTTCTCGACCAGGTTGGCGATGGTCGACTTGCCGGAGCCCGACAGGCCGGTGAACCAGACGCAGCGCGGAGACTGGTGCTTGATCCGCGCGCGCGCCGCCTTGTCGACGTCGACGTGCTGCCAGTGGATGTTGCCCGCGCGGCGCAGCGCGAAGTCCAGGGTGCCCGCGGCGACCGTCGCGTTGGTCTGGCGGTCGACCAGGATGAAGGCGCCGAGCTCGCGGTTGTCCGCGTACGCCTCGAACGCGACCGGCTGGTCCAGGTAGAGGTTGCAGTAGGCCACCTCGTTGAGGTCCAGGTGCTTGGCCGCGAGGTGGTCCTGCGTGTTGACGTCGACCTTGTGCTTGATCTCGGTGACCTGCGCGCCGACGGTCCGGCTGCCGATCTTCAGCCAGTAGGGGCGCCCGGGCAGCAACGGTGCGTCGTCCATCCAGAGCAGGTGCGCGGCGAACTGGTCGGCGACCTCCGGTGGGCTCGCGGCGGCGGCGAGCACGTCGCCCCGGCTGGCGTCGACCTCGTCCTCGAGCGTCAGGATCACGGCCTGCCCGGCGCCTGCACGGGCCAGGTCGCCGCCCTCGGCCACCACGCGGGCGACCTTCGAGCGACGGCCCGACGGCAGCACCGCGACCTCGGTGCCCGGGGCGACCTCGCCCGACACGATCGTGCCGGCGAAGCCGCGGAATTCGTGGTTCGGTCGGCAGACCCACTGCACCGGCATGCGGAACGCCGTGCCGCCGGTGCCGCGCTCGACCTGCACGGACTCCAGGTGGCCGAGCAGCGACGGGCCGTCGTACCACGGCGTCGCCGCGGAGGGCTCGAGCATGTTGTCGCCCTTCAGCGCCGACAGCGGGATCGCGGTGACGTCGGGGATCCCGAGCTGCGCCGCCAGTTCCCGGTAGCCCGACTCGATCGCGTCGAACACGCCCTGGTCGTAGTCGACCAGGTCCATCTTGTTCACCGCCAGCACCACGTGGCGGATGCCCAGCAGCGACACGATGTAGCTGTGGCGGCGCGTCTGCGTCAGCAGTCCCTTGCGCGCGTCCACCAGCACGATGGCGAGGTCCGCGGTCGATGCGCCGGTGGCCATGTTGCGCGTGTACTGCTCGTGCCCGGGGCAGTCGGCGACGATGAACTTGCGGCGCTCGGTGCCGAAGAACCGGTAGGCCACGTCGATGGTGATGCCCTGCTCGCGCTCGGCGGCAAGGCCGTCGACCAGCAGCGCGAAGTCGATGTCCTCGCCCTGGGTGCCGTGGCGGCGGCTGTCGCTCTCCAGCGCGGCCAGCTGGTCGTCGAGCAGCAGCTTGGTGTCGTGCAGCAGGCGCCCGATCAGGGTGCTCTTGCCGTCGTCGACGCTGCCGCAGGTGATGAAGCGCAGCAGGTCCTTGGTCTCGTGCTGCTGCAGGTAGGCCGCGACCTGGGCGCGCGCGTCGGCGGTGGTGTCCATGGCGCCCATCAGAAATAGCCCTCCTGCTTCTTCTTCTCCATCGAGGCCGACGGGTCGTGGTCGATCACCCGGCCCTGCCGCTCGGAGGTCGTCGCCACCAGCATCTCGGCGATGATCTTCTCCAGCGTGTCCGCCTCGGACTCGATGGCGCCGGTCAGCGGGTAGCAGCCGAGGGTGCGGAAGCGGACGCGGCGCATCGCGGGCGTCTCGCCGTCGCGCAGCGGCAGCCGGTCGTCGTCGACCATGATCAGCGCGCCGTCGCGCTCCACGACCGGGCGCTCCTTGGCCAGGTACAACGAGGGCACCGGGATGTTCTCGCGGAAGATGTAGAGCCAGACGTCCAGTTCGGTCCAGTTGGAGATCGGGAACACGCGCACCGACTCGCCCTTGTGGATCCGGGTGTTGTAGAGGTTCCAGAGTTCGGGCCGCTGGTTCTTCGGGTCCCAGCGATGCTGCGCGTTGCGGAAGCTGAAGATGCGCTCCTTGGCGCGCGACTTCTCCTCGTCGCGGCGCGCCCCGCCGATGGCCGCGTCGAAACCCCACTTGTCCAGCGCCTGCTTGAGCGCCTGGGTCTTCATCACGTCGGTGTGGACGGTCGCGCCGTGGCTGACCGGCCCGATGCCCTGGGCCAGGCCGTCCGGGTTGGTCCAGGTGCGCAGTTCCACGCCCGTCTCCCGGGCCCGGCGGTCGCGGAACGCGATCATCTCGCCGAACTTCCAGCCGGTGTCCACGTGCAGCAGCGGGATCGGGGGCCGGGCGGGGTAGAAGGCCTTCACCAGCAGGTGGAGCAGGACCGAACTGTCCTTGCCGACCGAATACATCATCACCGGGTTGCGGAACTCGGCGGCGACCTCGCGCAGGATGTGGATGCTCTCCGCCTCGAGGCGGTCGAGGTGGGACAGGGCGTGCGGGTCCGGCATGGGGTGGGACGATCCTCTGGACGATGGCTCCGCGCTCCGCGCGGCCCGGCATTCTAACGTCCGCCGCCCCGGCCCGCCCCTAGAACGGCCAGAAGACCGGGATCGCCGTGAGCACGGCGATGCCCACGACCAGCGAGAGCGGCGCGCCGACGCGCAGGTAGTCCATGAACCGGTAGCCGCCCGGCCCGTAGATCATCAGGTTGGTCTGGTAGCCGATGGGCGTCATGAACCCCGCGGACGCGCCCATCATCACCGCCATCACGAAGGGCATCGGGTCGACGCCCAACTGGCGCGCCGCCGCCAGGCCGATGGGGAACATCAGCACCGCGGCCGCGTTGTTGGTCAGCAGTTCCGTGAAGACCACCGCCACCACGTACACGAGGACGAGCGTCCAGAACGGGTCCGAGCCGGCCCAGCCACCCAGTTGCGAGGCCACCGCCGCGGCGACGCCGCTCGCCTCGAGGGCCGCCCCGAGGGCGAAGGACGATGCGATCACGACCAGCAGGCGGACATCGAGGCTGCGCCGCAGTTCCTCCAGCGCGACGCAGCCGGTGGCCACGGCCAGGATCGCCGCCGCCAGCGCCGAATACAGGATGTCCACCCCCAGCACCGTGTTGGCCAGGATCATCGCGCCCACCAGGCCCAGCGCGATCAGCGCACGCTTCCGGTCCACCCGGGGGGCGCCGTCGACCTCGTTCACGACCAGGAAGTCCGGTGACGTCCCGTGGCGGCGGACGAAACCCGGGTCCGTCTCCACCAGCAGCGTGTCGCCGGCCTGCAGCAGCACTTCGCCCGGCTTGCCCTGGAGACGCCTGCCGCCACGCGAGACCGCGATCACCGCGGCGTTGTAGACCGAGCGGAAGCGCGACTGCACCAACGTGTGCCCAACCGCCGGGGAATAGCGCGAAAGCACCAGTTCGACGAGCGTCCTGCGCCGATCGCCTTCGAGCTTGAACAGCTGGTCGGTCGCCGGCCGCAGGCCGGGAAGCCTGCGCAGCTCGCGGACCGCGTCGGTGGCGCCGACGAAGACGAGCCGGTCGCCCGCGCACAGCCGGGTTTCCGGGGACACCGCGAACCTCGGGCTCCCGTCCCGCCACAGTTCCACCAGGTACGAACCGCTGAGGTGGCGCAGGCCGGCGGCCTCGATGGTGTTCCCCACGACGGGCGACCCCGCCTCCACCAGCATCTCGACGGCGAACTCCGCCGTGTGGCTCGCCTGCTGCAACGCGGAGGCGCGCTGCGGCAGCAGCCAGCGGCCGACCAGGAGCAAGTAGGCGATGCCGGCGAGGGCCGCGGCGGCGCCGACCCCCAGCGGGTCGAACATGCCGAGCGCCTCGATTCCCGGCTGCTGCAGCACCAGCCCGGCCACGATCAGGTTGGTGCTGGTGCCCACCAGGGTGCACATCCCGCCCAGCACCGTGGCGTAGTTCATCGGCATCAGCAGCTTGGACGGCGCCACGCCGCTCCGGCGACTCCACTGTTCCACCGCGGAGGTCAGCATCGCCACGATCGGCGTGTTGTTGATGAACGCGGACAGCGGGGCGCTGATCGCCATCGTGCGGGCCTGCGCGAGGAACGCGCCGCGCGGCCTGCCCAGCACCCAGTCGCCGATCCAGCGGATGGCCCCGGTGGTCCGCAGGGCGGCGACCAGCACGAACAGCACCGCCACGGTGAGCACGCCCCGGTTCCAGAAGCCCGCCAGCGCCTCGGCCGGGGCGAGGACGCCCGATCCGATCAGGATGGCGACCGCACCGAGCAGCACGCGGTGCGGACCGATGCGTTCCCACAGCAATAGGCCGAGCGTTGCCAGCACCACGCCGACGGTCAGCCATCCCTCCCAGCCCAGTGTCATCGGCGGCGCGTGTCCTTGCGTGGCATCCGGCGGGCGTCCGCCTAGGCGGTCCTTCCCGGGCGGCCGCGGCACGGCCGCGGCCCGATGCGCGCGCCGGCGTCTCCACTCTGAAAGGAGGGTCGTGACATGGGCGTGCCTTCGGAAGGCCGGGTCGGGGGGCCGTAAGGATACCCGCCCGCCGTACGGCGGGCGCCACGCCACGACGACGGCGACGTCGGCCACCGCGTTCCGCCCCGGCATGGCCGGGCGCGGCGGACGATCCTGCAACCGCCCGCGCGCCGTTTGCGCAGGCTTCAACGCCCGCCGGTGAAGAGCGACCAGGACGTGTCCCGGAACCCGACGTAGCGGTGCTGGAAGGCGCCGCCCGTGTTGAGCCAGGCACTGACCGTTCCGTCCGCGCGGCGCCAGACGAGGTCCAGGTGGCGATCGCCATTGAGGTCCGCGACCCAGAGCAACTGGCGGTCGGCATCGGACGAGAACACCGCCAGCCCCGCGCGCTCGCCGCCCTCCATCACCCAGACCACCACCCTGTGGTCCAGGGCGCTGCGCCACACCATGTCGTCGTCGCCGTCGCCGTCGAAGTCCGCCGCGCCCGCCGGACGCCAGTACTTGGACATCGCCGCCCCGGGGACCACAGCGTAGTCGTCCCCGGTCGGGAACCAGGTCTCCGTGGCACCGGTCTTCCGGGTGCGGAAGAGCAGGTCGGTGAGCCCGTCGCCGTTGAAATCGCCGGACATCAGCAGGTCCGCGTCGAGCGACTGGGGGAACGCCCTGACGGCGCGCCTGACCGGAGGCGACGGCGACATCTCCCAGTACATCAGCCGCCCGTCGACGGCGCTGCGCCAGTACATGTCGGAGATGCCGTCGCCGTTGCGGTCGCCGGCCGCCTGGAGCCGCCAGCCCCACGACATCGTGTACTGGTAGTAGGGCTGGGTGTAGGTCGGTCCACCCCACCAGAAGGTCACGACGCCATCCCAGTAATGATCGCGCCAGGCGATGTCGCTGCCGGGGACGTCGTTGAACTCCCCGCCCACGTACGGCACCAGCGGGGTGACCGGCGTGTATGCCGCCTGCGACTCCACCGTGCTGCCGTGCATCATCCAGATCTCGAGGCTTCCTGCCCTGAACCACGACAGGTCGCTGGTGCCGTTCCCGTCCACGTCGCCTTCCGGCAGCGCCGCGACACTCGCCGTGGCGCGGAACGCCGCCACGGCGCCGAGGGTCCGCGCGTCGCCGCGCAGGCGCCCACCGTCGTCCCGGCGGATGCCCAGGTTGTGGTGCAGCGCCTGCGCGAAGGCGTCCTCGCCGCAGGCAACCCATCGTCCGGCGGTATCGAACGCACCGTCAGCCACCACCGACGCGCCGAAGGCCGCAGCGTCCGCGTCGGGCGGACTCGAGCCGTCGAGCTGCCAGGCGATTCCGCAGCCACCCTTCCCCGCTGCGCTCGCCTTGCGCACGAGCATCACCAGGTCGGCGCCGCTGCGGTCGCGCGCCGCATGCAGTGCGCGAAGTCCGGGCAGCCCCGGGGCGATTGACGAGCCGCCACCGGTGAGCGCCACCAGCGCGGCCCTGTCGCCGGTCGCGTCCGGATACGCCACCGGCATCGCATGCACGAGGCGGAGCCGGACGCCGACCCCGCTGTCCGCGAGCGCCTGGTTGGCGCTGTCCACGAAATGATGGATCCGGGCCAGCGCTGCCGAAGGGCCACCGCGCGCGGCCGCGAAGCCGCCGGTGTAGGCGACCAGCACGTCGATCGTGCGGATCGCGCCACCATCGTCCGGCCTGCTTGGCCGATGCGCGTCCGCCGCCGTCGCGTCGACGCCCGCGGGCGCTGCCGACGCGCTTACCGCCGGATCGGGCGACGCGCCCGCGGGGACGGCGACCACCGGGAACGCGGCCGGGTCGGCGCCCCCCGCGGCGTCCATGCCGGCCCACGCGACGCCGTCCGCCATGGCCAGGCGCAGGGGCGCGAGCCCGCGACCCCCCGGAATCGATCCGGACACGGCGCCGGGCCCGAAGGTCACGATCGCGTGCTGGTCCGGCACGTCGGGATGGCGGCCGATCCAGCTCCAGTGCCCGTCGGCGTGCTCCACGTGGCGGAGGTACTCGAGCACGGCCGTCGCGCCATCCGGCGTCGTCACGCGCAGGCGGCCCGACACGATGGCGGCCAGGGCGTGCGCCTCGCTGGCCCGGACGGGCACCCCGTCGTGGCCGCCGCGCCGCGCGGGCCGGTCGACCGGGTACGCCAGCAGTTCACCGGGATCCTGCGCGTCGGCGACCGCGCGTGTTGGCGCGATGCCTGCGGTCCCGGCGGGTCGACGTGGCCCGTCGGTGCGTGCCCCGTCCACCCCCGCGCGCATCACCTGGTCGGGACCCGGCTGCGCGGACCGCTCGCGCGTGGCGCTGCCGAGGACGGCAACGACGGCAAGGACGGCAAGGACGGCAAGGACGGCAAGGACGAGAACCCCTTGGCGCAAGGTCTTCATCACTGGAACCTCAGTGGGTCGGGACACCACCGCGGCGAGCCGTTTCCGGGCCCGTCGAAGGGCTCACGCGACCGACATCGGGCACCGGCCATCCGCGCGAGGCGACCTGCGGCTGGCGGGGCGCTCGGCTAGAATGGCCGGTCACCGCCTCCGGGCCGGTCCCCGCTCCCAAAGGAATCCCCCGCACGATGAAGATCCTCGTCGGCTACAAGCGCGTGGTGGACTACAACGTCCGCGTCCAGGTCAAGCCGGACGGGTCCGGCGTGGTCACCGACGGCGTGAAGCTGTCCGCCAACCCGTTCGACGAGATCGCCCTCGAGGAGGCCCTGCGCCTGCGCGACAAGGGCGTGGCCACCGAGGTGGTGGTCGCCACCATCGCCCCGGCCGACGCCCAGGCCCACCTGCGCAACGGCCTGGCCATGGGCGCCAACCGCGCGATCCACGTGGTCACCGAGGCCGGGCGGGAGATCCAGCCGCTGGTCGCCGCCCGCACCCTGCTGAAGCTGGTCGAGAAGGAGCAGCCGGACCTGGTGATCCTCGGCAAGCAGGCGATCGACGACGACGCCAACCAGACCGGCCAGATGCTGGCCACCCTCTGGGGGCGCCCGCAGGCCACCTTCGCCTCGAAGCTCGAGGTCGCTGACGGCAAGGCCACCGTGGTCCGCGAGGTCGATGCCGGCCTGGAGACGCTGGAAGTGGACCTGCCGGCGGTGGTGACCACGGACCTGCGCCTCAACGAGCCGCGCTTCATCAAGCTGCCGGACATCATGAAGGCGAAGTCCAAGCCGCTGGAGGCGATCCCGTTCGCCGACCTCGGCGTGGAGGACAGTGGCGGCCTGCGCACCACGCACCACGCCCCGCCGCCGAAGCGCAGCCGCGGCGTGATGGTGAAGGACGCGGCCGAGCTGGTGGCCGCGCTCAAGCAGAAGGGCCTGCTCTGACCGCGGCGGCGGT
The DNA here is from genome assembly GCF_054776035.1 of Luteimonas pelagia. Taxonomy (NCBI): domain Bacteria; kingdom Pseudomonadati; phylum Pseudomonadota; class Gammaproteobacteria; order Lysobacterales; family Lysobacteraceae; genus Luteimonas; species Luteimonas pelagia. The sequence continues at coordinate 88,049 of NZ_BAAHCG010000003.1, forward strand.
CGCAGCCCGGAACCCGACCAAGGCGCGCGCACGGCCCACGGGCCGCGCCGCGCGCGAAGCAAGAAGGAATCGAAGATGGCCAAGGTCCTGATCGTCGCCGAACACCTCGACGGCAAGCTCAACGGGTCGACCGCGAAGTGCGTGTCCGCCGCGCAGGCGATGTCCCCCGAGGCGATCGACATCGCCGTGCTGGCCGACGACCCGGGCGCGGTCGCGGCCGAGGCCGCGAAGCTCGAGGGCGTCGGCAAGGTGCTGGCGGTGGCGAACGCCGCCAACGCCCACGCCGTGGCCCAGGTGCTGGCGCCGCAGGTCGCGAAGCTGGCCGACGGATACACCCACGTGTTCGGCCCGTCGACGACCTTCGGCAAGGACCTGATGCCGTGCGTGGCGGCGCTGCTGGGTGTCTCGCAGGTGTCCGACGTGATGGAGGTCGAGGGCACGCACGTGTTCAAGCGGCCGATCTACGCCGGCAACGCGATCGTCACCGTCGAGGCGCCGGCGGAGGCCCCCGTGGTCGCGACCGTGCGCACGGCGTCGTGGCAGGAGGCCGCCGCCGGCGGCGCCGCCGAGGTGGTGGACACGACCGTCGATGCCGACCTGCCGGCGCACACCCGATTCAAGGACCTGGCTTCCGGCGACTCCGACCGCCCTGACCTGCAGAGCGCCAGGCGCGTCGTCTCGGGTGGCCGCGGCGTCGGCTCGAAGGAGAACTTCGACGTCATCTTCAAGTTCGCCGACCGCCTGGGCGCGGCCGTGGGCGCGTCGCGCGCCGCGGTCGACGCGGGCTACGTGCCCAACGAGCTGCAGGTCGGCCAGACGGGCAAGATCATCGCGCCCGAGCTCTACGTCGCCATCGGCATCAGCGGCGCGATCCAGCACCTGACCGGCATCAAGGACGCCGGCACGATCGTGGCGATCAACAAGGATCCCGATGCCGCGATCTTCGAGGTGGCGGACATCGGGCTGGTGGGCGACCTGTTCAAGGTGCTGCCGGAACTCGAAGCGCAGCTCGGCTGATGGCCTCGAACCGCGGGACGCGCGCAGCATGAAGAAGGTGATGGTGGTCTTCGGGACCCGGCCCGAGGCCATCAAGATGGCCCCGGTCGTCGCGGCGCTTCGGGCGCGCGGCGACATCGAGACGCTGGTCGCGGTGACCGCGCAGCACCGGCAGATGCTGGACCAGGTGCTTTCCCTCTTCGGGATCGAGCCCGATGACGACCTCGACCTGATGCAGCCGGGCCAGGCGCTGCCCGACCTGTTCGGCCGGCTGTTGTCAGGCATGAGCCACGTCCTCCAGGCACGCAGGCCGGACCTCGTGCTGGTGCACGGGGACACCAGCACGACGCTGGCCACGGCGCTGGCGGCGTTCTACGCGCGCATCCCCGTGGGCCACGTCGAGGCGGGCCTCCGGACGGGGAACATGGCGGCCCCCTGGCCGGAAGAAGCGAACCGCCGGCTCACCGCGCCGATCGCCGACATCCATTTCGCGCCCACGCCCCGCGCGCGCGACAACCTCCTCCGGGAAGGGTTCGCCGAATCGGGCATCCACGTGACCGGGAACACCGTGATCGATGCGCTCCTGGACGTCGTGGCCCGCATCGAGGCCGACCCGGCCCTGCGGAGCACCCTCGCCTCGCGCTTTCCTTTCCTGGATGCGTCCAGGCGCCTGGTCCTGGTGACCGGCCACCGCCGGGAGAATTTCGGTGGCGGGTTCGAACAGATCTGCGGGGCGCTCGCCGACATCGCGTCGCGGCCCGACACCCAGGTGGTCTATCCCGTCCACCTCAATCCCAATGTCCAGGAACCGGTGAACCGCGTCCTGGGCGGGCTGGAGAACGTGCACCTGATCCCGCCCCAGGACTACCTCCCGTTCGTGTACCTCATGTCGCGCAGCGACCTGATCGTCACCGACTCGGGCGGCATCCAGGAAGAGGCGCCGTCCCTCGGCAAGCCCGTGCTGGTCATGCGGGAGACGACCGAGCGGCCGGAAGCCGTCGAGGCCGGCACGGTCCGCCTGGTCGGCACGGATCGGGCGTCGATCCTGCGGGAAGCGAGCCGCCTGCTCGACGATGCCGGGGCGTACGCGGCGATGGCGCACGCGCACAACCCGTACGGGGACGGCGAGGCCGCCACCCGGATCGCGCGCATCATCGCGGGCGGCTGACGACCGCCGCCGTCGCGGGCGCCGGGCAGCGCCCGCCCGCGGGTCAACGCCCGCCGGTCACGTACTTCCAGCTCGTGTCGATCGTGCCCACATAGCGGTTGCTGAACGTGCCACGCTCGTTGAGCCAGGTCGACACCGCGCCGTCGTTGCGGCGCCAGACCAGGTCGAGCAGGCCGTCGCCATTGAAGTCGCCCGAGCCGAGCAGTTCGCGCGTCGTGTCGGAGTCGAAGACCGCGAAGGAGGCGCGGAGCCCGTTCTGCATCCGCCATATCATCACCCGGCCGTCGATCTGGCTGCGCCACACGACATCGTCGTCGCCGTCGCCGTCGAAGTCGCCGGAATTCACGGGCACCCAGTACTTGGAGATCGATCCCGGGCTGCTGGTGGCGTAGCCCACGCCCTGCGCCAGCCAGATGACCGTCGCGCCGTCGGAGCGCCGTCGGAAGAACAGGTCCAGGTTGCCGTCCCCGTTGAAGTCGCCCGTGGTGACGATGTCGAACGCGGGCAGCTGCGTGAACGCGCGGTAGGACAGCCGTTCCTGCGCCGGGCCCATGTGCCAGTACATGACCCGGCCGTCGACCGCGCTGCGCCACACCAGGTCCGAGGTGCCGTCGCCGTTGCGGTCGCCGCTGGCCTGCAACCGCCAGCCGAAGCTCATCGGGTACTCCCGGGCCGAACGCTGGTAGCCGGCGGCGCCGTCGACCCAGAAGACCAGCTTGCCGGCGCCATCCCGCCAGGCGATGTCCGTGCCGGACCGCGTGTTGAACTGCCCGGTCACGTACGGGAACAGGTCGGAGGCGGGGGTGTAGTCCACCGTCGAGGCGATCGTGTACCCCTGCATGTTCCAGCCGCGGAACGCGCCCCACTTGAACCACATCAGGTCCGAGCGGCCGTCCCCGCCGATGTCGTTCCGCGCGCCGGTCGCCTGGTCCGGCACGACGGTGTCACGGAACGTCGCGATGATCCCGACGGTCTGCCGCAGGCTCCTTGCGTTGTCGGCCGAGGCCGTCCCGCACGCGAAGCCGCCGCAGAAGGTCTTGGCCGGCGTGGAGAAGATCCGGTAGGACTTCTGCTGCGGCCCGGAGTCGCGGTCCACCGGGTAGGCCATGACCGTGTAGAAGTCGCCGTTCGCGAGCCCGGTGCGGTAGCCGAACGAGTAGGTGTACCGGCCGTAGTCGTCCGGGTTGTCCAGGACGCCGTCGTCGCCCTTGGCGGTATCCACGTCATGGGCGGAGCCCATGTTGTGGCCGAGTTCGTGCACGAACGTCTCGTCCGTGCAGTAGAAGCCCCCGTCCACGCCGTCGCTGACGACGGAGTAGCCGAAGTACTCGTAGCCCGGTGAAATCGCGTTGAGTCCGCCGCCGATCAGCCACGCGATGCCGCACCCCTCGTTCTCGGGGTCGTTGAACTTGCGGACGAGGGACACCAGGTCGGCGCCGTAGGTTTCGCGCGCGTTCCGCAGCGCGGTGAAGGCGGGGTCCGGCGTCGTGTACTGGTTGGACGCCCCGTCGTAGCCGGTCATCTTCTCCAGCGCTTGCGCGTTGTCGGTGGCGTCGGGATAGCTGACCTGCATGGCATGGACGAGCCGGACGGCCGCATCGATGCCGCTGTTGACGTAGGCCGCGTTGGCGACGTCGACGAGGAAGTTGATCCGCGTCGTCGCCTGGGAGTTTCCGCCGAGGGCGGCGGCGAACCCCGGCGTGTAGCCGACGAGCACGTCGACGGTCGTGGTCGCCGCGGCGGTGGCGGTGGCGGTGGCGGACGCGGTCGAGGGGACGGCGATCGCCGCCTGGGCGCGCGCCGGGGCCGCGCCCGACGCGCGCGGCGCGGCGGGCGGCAGGAGGAAGTCGGGGCGCGAGCCGGAACGCGGCGCGCCGGAGGCGGCCAGGCCCGGCGCCGGGGCCACGATCCAGGACGCGGCCTCCCGCGTCGTCAGGCGGAGTTCCGGGCCGTCGGACTGGCCCAGGCTGCCGAACACAGCGTCGGCACCGAACGTCAGGATCGCCTGGACGCCCGGCGCGCTCCCCGCCAGCCGCCCGACCCAGGTCCAGTCCCCCGACGGGTGTTCGACGTGGCGCTCGTACTCGTAGGCCAGCGCCCGGCCGTCGGGCGTCGTGAAGTGCAGCGTGCCGCCGGCGATCGCGCGCAGGGCATGCGCTTCGCTGACCTCCGCCTTGTGCCACGCGTGCGGACCCGCGACCCGCACCACCGGGGTCGACGGGTAGCCGACGAGGTCGCCGCGGTCGGGCAAGGCCGCGAAGGCGCGCGCGCGCGCGGTCGGTGCGGCGGGCGGCCCGGCCTCCCCCGCGCGATCCTCCACCTGGCCGGCCAGGGACCGGGGACCGGCGTCGGCACGGCGATCGTCCTGATCGAAGCGGCCGCAACCCGCCGCGAACAGGAACGGAAAGACGAGGATCGAAAGCGCGACGCGCGCCCGGGCTGGGGATGTCATTGGGAACACTCCGGATCGTCGCCGCGTCGGATGCGCGCAGGCGCGGGCGACAGGATGCCGGGTCGCGGCACGCCTTTCAAACTCCCGCGCGCCGCCCTGCCATCCCACCGTTGGACGGCGCCGCGACGACGACGAACGGCGCCTCAGTCCCGGACCGGGCAGCCCGTTGCGGCGCGCAGCGCCGCGGGATCGACGCCGGGGGCCAGTTCGACCAGCCGCAAGCCCCCGTCATCGACATCGAGCACGCCCAGGTCGGTGATGATGCGGTCGACCACGCCCACGCCCGTGAGCGGCAGCGTGCATTCCCCGAGGATCTTGTGGCTCCCGTCCTTGGCCACGTGCTCCATCAGCACCACCACGCGCTGGACGCCGGCCACCAGGTCCATCGCGCCGCCCATGCCCTTCACCATCTTGCCGGGCACCATCCAGTTCGCGAGGTCGCCCCGGTCCGTCACCTGCATCGCGCCGAGGATCGCCAGGTCGATGTGCCCGCCGCGGATCATGGCGAACGAATCGTGGCTGCCGAAGTAGCTGGCGCCCTCGCGCGCGGTGACCGTCTGCTTGCCCGCGTTGATGAGGTCGGCGTCGACCTCCCCTTCCCGGGGGAACGGCCCGATGCCGAGCAGGCCGTTCTCCGACTGCAGCCAGACGTCCATCCCGTCGGGGATGTGGTTGGCGACGAGCGTCGGCAGCCCGATCCCCAGGTTCACGTAGGCACCGTCGCGCAGTTCCTGCGCGGCGCGCCTGGCCATGGCCTCGCGATCCCAGCCCATCACGCGGCCTCCTTGCGCACGGTGCGCTGCTCGATGCGCTTCTCCGGGGTCGGGTTCACGACGATCCGGTCGACGTAGATGCCCGGGAGATGGACATGGTCGGGGTCGATGCCGCCGACGTCCACCAGTTCCTCCACTTCGGCGATGCAGACCCGGCCGGCCATCGCGCAGGCGGGATTGAAGTTCCGCGCGGTCTTGCGGAACACGAGGTTGCCGACCCTGTCGGCCTTCCATGCCTTGACGAGCGCGACGTCGGCCACCAGCGCGGTCTCGAGCACGTAGTGCGATCCGCCGAACGACCGCGTCTCCTTGCCCTCGGCCACCACGGTGCCGTAGCCGGTGGCGGTGTAGAAGGCGGGGATTCCCGCACCGCCGGCCCTCAGCCGTTCGGCGAGCGTGCCCTGGGGGTTGAACTCCAGCTCGAGTTCGCCGGCGAGGAACTGCCGCTCGAATTCCTTGTTCTCGCCCACGTACGACGACACCATCTTCCGGATCTGCCTGGTTTCCAGCAGCAACCCGAGGCCGAAGCCGTCCACGCCGGCGTTGTTGGAGATGACCGTCAGGTCACGTGCGCCGGAGTCCCGCAATGCCAGGATCAGCGCCTCGGGGATGCCGCAGAGCCCGAACCCGCCGACCGCGAGGGTCTGGCCGTCGCGGACGACGTCCGCCAGCGCCGACGCGGCGTCGGCCGCCACTTTTCCGCCCGAGGTCTTCACGCGCCAACTCCCGTGGGGTGTCTTCAGGGACCGCGGAGTCTAGCAAGCGGGTGGACGGGTCCGCCCTCCGCCCGGGAACGCCTCTTGGCCTTCTGGTCCGCCGACCCGCGCGCCAATATACTCGCGGGCTACGTTCCGTGGACACGCCAATGGCCCTGTACGACCCCGCCTCGATCAAGGGCAGGAAGAAGCTCGTCGATTTCGAGAACAACACGAACATTTCGCTCAGGCACCGCTACGTCTACTTCGCGGTCGACAAGGTGGCGAACAGTTCGATCAAGAACAGCCTCTTCGAGATCGAGTACGCGCCGGTCGGCAAGAAGACCGTCACGCTCTACGACAAGCGGAGTTCCCCGCTGCTGTCGCCCTACCAGTTGCCGATCGAGCTGCTGCGCGACGTGCTCAACAGCGGCAACTACTTCCGCTTCGCCTTCGTGCGCAATCCGTATTCCCGCCTGCTGTCGTGCTACCTGGACCGCATCCTCACGGCGTCCAGCAAGCCCCGGCGGCAGCTCAACGCGTTCATCAAGCGCAAGGGCGGCCAGATCGACGACGTGAGCTTCGAGGCCTTCATCGAGGCGATCTGCGAGCAGTCATCGAACGCCCAGAACTCCCACTGGCGCGTGCAGGCCGACGACATCCTCCACGGCGAGGTGGAGTTCGACTTCATCGGCAAGTTCGAACGCCTGTGGCAGGACATGGCGATCGTGAGCAGCCGGATCTGGGGCGAGCTCCGGCCCGAGATGGCCAACAAGGACGTCAACAAGTCGCCCCGGGCCACCAACGCCGGCGGGAAGCTGCGGGAGTTCTACACGCCGGAACTGGCTGCCCGGGTGGCCGAGCGTTTCGCGGCGGATTTCGACGCCTTCGGGTACGAGCGCGACATCTCGACCTACTGAGTCGCGCCCTTCCTGCCCGCCGTGCCGGCGGGCAGGAATGCCCCGCGACCGTCAGCGGAGCACGTAGCTCAGGCTGATCTGGCCGGCCGACGTCGACGCGATCCGGTCCCCGAAGTACTTCTTGTTGCGGATCATGGTGGAGACGCGGCGGCCATCGTCCGCCACGTAACCGACGCGCACGCCGCCCGGGACCACGGTCCGGTCGCCGCGCTCGAAGCCCGCCGCGCGCAGGGCCGCCGCCAGTTGGCGGTCGATCGTGCGCACGCTGCCCTCGGTGTAGTCGATCGCGAACACGTCCGCGTTGCCGCCGCCCTTCTGGGCGACCTGGCGGTGGCTGGTGACCTCGTGCGGGAAATCGAGCGCGAGGCCTGCCATGAACGCCTGCGCGTCGGGCACGGCGGCGTCCACGGCGGCGTCGACGCCGGCATCGGCGGCGGCGGCGGGCGCGCCGGCGGCGGGCGCGGGCTCGCGCGCCGGATCGCATGCCGCCAACGCGAGGCCGGCGATGAGGATTGCAATGGAACGCGTGGGGGACATCGGCGACTCCTGGTGCCTTCGGGTTTAGGGGTGCGCGCCCGGGACGGGCGCTAGAACTGGAAGTAGATGAAGCTGTTCACTTCGAGCGGCATCATGAACAGCAGGACGGCGAGGATCGCGCCCAGCGCGAACGCTGCGACGGGATGGCTCCATGCCGGCAGTCGCGCGGCGACCCGGCGACCCGCCGCGAAGCCCACGACGAAGGTGTCCACGAAGATCGGCGCGATCAGCAGGGCGTAGGGAATCGCGGCGCGCGTGAGGCCGGCGTCGTCCCTCGCCTGGAACACGCCGCGCAGGATCTCCCAGCTCGCGCCGAAATCCGGCGCCCGGAACGGAATCCACGTGAGGTACACGAAGAACTGCGTGGCCAGCCAAGCGAGCGCCACGGCGAGCACGGGCGGGAACAGCCCCGCGGGCAGCCACCGGCGCCTGGCCTTGCCGAACTCCTTGTGCACCGCGAGCGCGGTCCCGTGCAGGCCGCCCCACGCCACGAAGTTCCAGCTGGCCCCGTGCCAGAGGCCCCCGAGCAGCATCGTGACCATCAGGTTGCGGTTCCGCTTCGCTTCGCCGCCGCGGTTGCCGCCCAGCGGGATGTACAGGTAGTCCCGCAGCCAGCTGGACAGGGAGATGTGCCAGCGCCGCCAGAACTCGGTGATGCTCGTCGACAGGTAGGGGTAGTCGAAGTTGCGCATCAACCGGTACCCGAACATCCGCGCGATGCCGATGGCCATGATCGAGTAGCCGGCGAAGTCGAAGTAGATCTGCGCGTAGAAGCCGAGCGTGGCCATCGCCAGCGAATGGTTGTCGAACCGGGCGATGTCGGCGTAGACCTCGTCGACGAACGGCGAGATGTTGTCGGAGAAGATCGCCTTGTAGATGAAGCCGACCAGGAACAGCTTGGCGCCGACCAGGAAATCGACGTTGTCGAACCGCTTCTCTTCCCGCAGCTGGGGCAGGAAATCCGCCGCGCGGACGATCGGGCCCGCGACGAGCTGGGGAAAGAACGAGATGTACGTCGCCGTGTCGACGACGTGGCGTTCGGCCCGGATGTCGCGGCGCCAGACGTCCACCACGTAGCTGATCGCCTGGAACGTGTAGAAGCTGATGCCGACCGGAAGGATGATCTGCAGCACGTGCGGCGACGCCGACAGCCCCAGTGAGCGCAGCAGTTCCGACATGCTGTCGACGAAGAAATTGAAGTACTTGAACGTCGCGAGGATGCCGAGCATCACGATGATCGCCCCGGCCATCGCGGCGCGCGGGCGCCGGCCCCGCTCGATCGCCAGGCCCGCGAAATGGCTCGTGAGGATGGCGATCCACATCAAGCCGAGGAAACGCCAGTCCCACCAGCCGTAGAAGACCTGGCTGGCGAGCAGGAGCCAGGCCACGCGCGTGCGCTGCCCGCGCAACAGCAGCCAGTACACGCCGTACACGACGACGAAGAACACCAGGAAGATGCCCGAGGTGAAGATCACTTGCCCTGCTCCCCGATCACGTCGCGCACGTATCGGCGCGCGAACCAGCGTGTGAACTTTTCCGCGCCGCCCACGCGCATGTGGCGGGCGTCGTTCCAGTCGGCCCGGCGCATCAGCCGCTTCAGCAGTGCGGGGTCCCGGTACTCGAGGCAGGGCACGTCGCGGACGCGGGCGCAGAACGCGCCGACGTGCTCGAGATCCTCGACCTCGGTGCTCGGGATCGCGAAGAACGCCGTGCCATCCAGCAGGTCGCCCAGCATCGCCGTGTATGCGGGGACCCGGATGTCGCGGACCCATCGGGGGTCGACCGTCGCGACGGGCCGGACCTCCAGCATCTGCCGCGCCCGGGCGACCACTTCCGCCATGCCGTCCCCGTGGGAGTACCCGCGCTTGCTGCGGCGCAGGGGCTGGTAACCCGGGACGGGCGCGAGCGCGGCCATCCTCGTGCCCCGGCGCGCCATGCCGATTCCGAGGGCGTTGACGGCGGCGTGCTCGAGCGAAGGCGCCAGCAGTTCGGTCACCCGCTCGGGCGCCAGGCCACCGAGCGAGTCGACCGCGCGAAGTCCGTCCACCGCATTCGCCGGCGTCATGTACGCGTAGGTGCGCCAGGTGCGGAGATTGCGCACGAATCCGTTCATCGGCGCCAGGTCGTAGCCGCGCTGGATCTCCAGCAGCAGCGTGAGGTGCTTGCCGCGCAGCGCCTCGCGGTCGTGCGCGGAAAGCCGTCCGAGCGCGATCCCGAGCAACCAGGTCCGTTCGAAATGGTTCGCGCCGTCCAGGCTCATCTGGATGACGCGGGTGCGACTGCCGGTGCCGTTGGTCAGCAGGCGCTCCAGCATCGCGCCATCCAGCCCCCGCGCCGTGTAGCTGCTGCCCTCCACCAGGATCACCCGCTCGACGGCGGGATCCCCCGCCGCCGAGACCAGGGCGGTTTCCACGTGCCTGGCCAGGCGCAGCGCGCGGCTGTTGGGATGGTAGCCCGCGACGTCGGACGCCATGCCGATCGCCACGACCGCGACCACGCCCCCCGCCACCAGGGCAGGCACGAGCAGCCGGCTGCGCGCCGAGGCCGCGACCTTGAGGAGGGCGAGCAGCAGGAGCGCTGCGATCGCGCCGAGCAGGATGGACAGGTTCATGCCCGGAGGGTTCCTCCGGCCTTGCGGCCGGGCTGCGGGAGCTCGCGCGCGAGGGGCTCGACGTACGCGTCCGCGACCGACTGGAACGTGAAGCGGCGCGCGACTCCGACCAGGAAGCCGCGCAGGTCGGACAGCCGGTCGGGATCCGCGAGCAAGCGGGCGATCGCGTCCCGCGCTTCGTCCTCGTTGCGTGCGTACAGCGGATAGTCGGGTCCCAGCACGCCGATGTTCACCTCGTTGGGATACACGACCGTGGGCAGGCCGCACGCGGCGTATTCGAGCACCTTCGTCGAGAGTTCATGCGTGTTCGCCTCCAGCGCCTCGTGCCGCCAGGCCCACCCCACGTCGTACCCGGGGAGTTCCGCGTACAGCTGTTCGCGGCTGACCTGCCGGTGCCAGACCACGCCCGGCGTGGACTCGAGCAGCCCTGCGATCTCCGGGCGGAAGCCGGGATCGTCCTGGACCTGGTGGATCTTGTCGCCGAACACGTGGAGCTCCAGGGCGGGGACCGTTTCCCGCAACGCGCGGAAGGTCGCGAACATTTCCCGGATGCCCCACAGCGGCGCGAACTTGCCGGCGTACACGAGCCTGGGCGCGCCGCCCCGCCGGGCCGGCGGCGTGGCGGAAGGCGGCGGGATCATCGGGGGCAGCAGCGCGGTGCGCCCCGAGGCCGTCGGGAAGCAGGACAGCAGGTGCGCCTCGAACTGCGGCGTCTGGCAAAGCACCCGCCCGGCACGGGCGATGATGCCTTCGATGCGCGCCCGCGACACGTCGTCGAGCGCATCGCGCGTTTGCGGCAGGTCGGTGATGTAGACCCACAGGCGCCCCTCGAACGCCGCCTGCTCCGACGCGGCGGAGCACAGGTCGAAACCCCGGAGGACGATCGCGTCGAAGGGGTCCGCACGGTCGTGCTCCGCGATCGACTCCAGCGCGTCTCGCACCGAGAGGACCGGCGCCTCCGCCGTGTCGGGCTCCACCAGCCTCACGTTCCCGAGGGAGAGCAGCGGCTCGATGATGTGCAGCGCCGTGACCGGGGCCTTCAGGAACAGGGTGACGTGCGCGCCCGGGATCCCGGCCAGCACCTGGACGAGCGATGCGGCCCAGACCGCCGAGCCGTCGGTGATGTTCAGGTTCAGGTCGCCGTAGACGGCGAACCGAAGGTCGCCGTCGCGCGACGCGGCCGGCGCGGCATGGCCCGGCGTTGCCTCGCCCCGGGCGATCAGGGCGATCTCCCGGGCGATGGTCGCCTCGTAGCCCGACTGCTGGCGCACCCGCGCGGCGGCGGCGCGCGAACGGGACAGGAAGGTCTCGGGCTCGTGGTACATCCTGCGGATGCCGTCCGCGAGGGCACGCCAGTCTTCGGGCGGCGCCACCACGCCGACGCGGTCGTCGACGAATTCCGGGATGGCCGCCACGGCGTTCGTCACCGGCACCAGACCGGAGGCCATGGCCTCGTCGCGCGAAACGCCCTGGCTGTCCATCCGCGTGGGCACGAGGAAGACGCCGAACGACTTGTGCAGTTCCGCGATTTCCTGCTGGGTCAGGAAGCCCTGCCGGATCTCGACGTTTTCGAACCCGCGCAACGGCGCGAGGGTTTCCTCGAACAGTTCCCCGTCGCCCACGAACAGGAACGCCAGGTCCTTGAAGAACGGCTCTTCCGCCAGGTCGAGCACCGCGCGCACCGCCAGGTCGTTGGCGTAGATGGGCGAGTTGTAGGGCCGGATCGAAAGGATCCGCTTGCGCTGCTCGGCACCCTTCTCCACGTGGTCGAAGACGTCCGGATCGATGAAGTTGTGGATCACCGAGTACTGCCATCCCGCGAGGTCCACGCCGACGTCGGCCATCGCCTGGCGCGCCAGGTAGTCGGAGACGAAGACGAAATGGAGGTTGGGATGGCGCATCGCGAAGATCCGTCGCCACATCCCGAGCCGGTTGGCCGTCGCGCGCACGGCGCGGTCGCGGGCCGGGCCGGGCGGATAGTTGAACGCGCGTCGGTACCACGGCTGGATCTCCGCGCCGTGCACCCAGATGTTGATCCTGACGCGCCCGACGACGTCCTCCAGCTGCGCCCACATTTCCGGGTAGAGGGGATGGACGTCGATCGACTCGAACGCACCGTCGCGGACGAGCGCGGCCAGGTGCGCGCCCCCGCCGGCGATCACGTCGACGCCCTGGAATTCGTCGAAGGCCAGCTGCCCCGGGTTCCAGCGGAACACCGCATGCTCGAGCCCGCTCGCGCGGTACGCCTTCACTCGCCGGTGGATGAAGCTGTAGTGGTAGAGGCGACTGCGGCTGGGATAGCCCTTCGCGAGTAACAGGCGTGGCGCGCGTTCGACGACCACGCGCCCCGGATCGCGGACCTTTCCACGGCCGATGGTGAGGCGCGACAGATCCAGTCGCCCCGGTCCGGAGACGCGGATCGCGAGGCGGATCGCGGTGCATCCGGCCGGGACGTCGATCCGCTGGGGCGCGTTGAATGCCGCCGGGACCGAGCCCATCCGCTCGCCGGCGTCGTCGAGCAGGATGACGGCAAGCTTGGCGGAGACCTTTCCGCGGCCGCTGAGCTGGAAGCGGAGCTTCCCACGGGGCGCGATGGCGGAGACGCGCAGCGGCTCGGCGCCATACACGTAGCACCACTCACCGTCCGGCAGCGTCGACAGGATGGACACGCCGGTCCCGTGCCGGACGTGGACGTTCCCGTGCGCGTGGGTCGCCCTGGGGAACTGCTGCTCGAGGCCGGGCAAGGTGCCGTCGCCCATGGCCTGCGGCGCTTCGGCGGCGAGGGTCCGCGCCCCGTCCAGGGCGGCCTCGATGGAAGCGAGCGACACGCCGTGGTCCGCGGGAAGCACCGCGTCCACGGACGTCGGCGCGATCTCCGCGCCACCCTCGCAGTAGCCGAACGCGTCCAGTGCGACGCACGGCGTGCCGGAGATGCGTCCCTCGCCGATGTCCATCGCGAGCGCCGCGAGGGACGGATGGTGGAGCGCACGGAGCGGCGCAAGCGCGCGGCGCAGGCGGAGCTCCGGCACGCTTCCGAAGCGTCGCCCGTCCACCCGCGCGGGCTCACCCGCCTCCAGCGTTGCGTGCGCGTCCTTGCCGACGCACGCGTGGCCGGCGTAGAGCAGGCCGTTCGACAGGTCCACCAGGTAGTCCGGGCCGTAGTAGTCGCGTGGACTGAACCCCGCGACCAGCTTCGCCGGCAGCGCCTCGAACAGCGCGAGGGCTTCGGCCTGCCGGCGCGAGTGGACCACCACGTCGTCCCGGCGGGCGCGGAGCCGTGGGCGGTATCCGTCGAACAGGACGAGGTGCAATGCCTTGCGCGGATGGCGCTGCCGGTCGAAGGCCGCCAGCACGGCGTCGTGTTCCTTCTCCGAGCGGATGGCCGCGACCACGCACACCATGGGTGGCTCGACCCGGTACGGGCGACCAAGCACGTTCCCGAGCAGCGTGCCGAGGCGATGGCTGACGGTGTGCTCGCCCAGCACCTTGCGCAGGGCCGCCACCCGGGTCGACTCGGCGCCATTGCCCGCGTGCAGTCGCTCCCACTGTGCCCGCAGCGCGGCCGGGTCGTCGCCGCAGATCACCAGGTCGCCGAACAGCAGGCGGACGGCCCGGGCGTAATTGCTCACCACGAGCGTCCCGGATGCCAGCAGGTCGAAGAGCCGCCGCGCGACCATGGTCTGCGAGTCGGGCGCCGTGTTGACCGTGATGCCGTAGCGATAGCCCTTGTAGGCCACGTCGATGGCACCGAACGGGAGCGTTCCCGCGACATGCTCGCGCAGTTCCGGCGGGAATGCCGCGCCCGTCGCGTCGTTGCGGTCGTAGATGTCCAGGGGGACGAATTCGGAGACGACGCTGCAGAGCGTCTGCAGCGACGCGTTGCGCCTCGGGTACTGCGCGTACCAGGACCCCGCGAAACTGCAGGCGTTGCGCCGCGCGTCCGCCTCGATCGGGTTGCGCCGCAGCGGATCGACGCCGAACGGCAGGAGGAACACCCGGTCGTGCTTCAGTGCGTCCCGATAGTCCTGGATGCGGTCGAGGTCGGTGGTGGCGACGTGGTCGAACAGGGCCGCCGTGGCCAGGAAGTGGTCGAAATGGACCGGATCCTCCTTGTTCCAGAAGACCGTCGGGATGCCCTGCGACGCGCAATGGGCAAGCAGGGCGCGCAGTTCCGGGCTGGCCTGCTCGACCTGGCCCGTCCAGCGTCCGCCATTGCCCTGCCAGGCCGATTCGACCAGCAGCAGGTGCGGCTTGAAGTCCTGGAGTTCCGCGCGCCAGCGACCGGGCGACAGCGGCAGCATCCTGCAATGGGCCTGCAGGTCGGCGCGCGTGAAGTCGTCGGCGATCACCGCGATGCGTGCGTCGCGGATCGTGGCCGGGCCGGACTGGCGCATCGCCGGCGTCCGGGGCGCGACCGCGCCCACCGACATGGCGATGTCCCTCGCGCCCTGCCCCGCGCGCTCTCGCGCGCTCTCCAGCGCGGACCGCCATGCATGGGGCAGCGGGGCGTCCAGGACGTCCCGCGGTGCACGCGCGACGCCGCGGCGTCGCGCGCGCAACCGGCCCGCGGCCTCGCGCGCGAGGCGGTACGCCGCGCGGACATGCGCGTCGACGCGCCAGGGCACGCGTGCGACGCGGGTCAGCAGGTAACCGATCTGGAACGGCAGCGAGCGGACCACGCCCTCGATGGCCTCCTGCTCCATCCGCGCCACGTCCACGTGGGCCTGCGGCGTGCCGAACATGCGCTCGCCCAGCGCGATGCGGCGGTGGAGCTCCTTGAGCTCCTCGACGGCGCCCCGGCTCCGCGCGGAAGTCTCCGCGTTGCGTGCCTCGCTGGCGTCGAGGCGACCACGCGTCGCGTCGAGCAGTTCGACCGCCTGGTCGCGGGCGAGCGCCGCGGCATCCCTCGCCTCCCGCGCCCGCTCGAGGTCGAGCGTGAACCGGGCGACCGCCGAGACGCGCTCGGCGCGGGAACGCTGCTCGAGCGCGACGAGCTCGTCGACCAGTCGATGCGCGAGCGATACGAGGTCCTCCTTCGCGGACGGCACCGGCGCGCCAAGCTGGCGCAGACGCACGCCGAGTTCCTCGACCTCGCCCCGGAGCGCGTCGATCCTCGCCAGCGTCGTCCGCTGCAGCTTGCGCCCGCCGTGGATGGCCGCCTGGTGGCCGCGGACCTGCCGCGCGAGCTTGTCCAGCTCCAGGCGCAGGAAGTCCGCGATCGCCTCGAGGTCACCCGGCGTGAACTGCGTCATCACCATGCGTCGCGCTCCCTGGGTCCTGTCAACGCCGGATTCCGACCACATCGACCACGCGCTGGTCGTCGCCCAGCGCCAGGGCGCGGAAGCGGGCATGGGGGACGAGGATCGCCACGATGCCCGCCCGGGCCTGCGCGTCCTCGGGCCCGACGATCTCGAGCATCCGGGCCGCGTCCCCGTCCTGGCGGCCGAGGGCCTCGGCGAACGGATCGACCGCGAGGACGCGCCCCGGATGCCGTCGCGTCAGTTCCTTCGCGATCTCGAGGGCCGGGCTCTCGCGGAAGTCGTCGACGTCCGCCTTGTAGCTCAGGCCGAAGCAGGCAAGCACCGCGTCCGCGTCCGCGCGGAGCAACCCGTCGAGCTTGTCGACGACGGACGCCGTCTTGGCGGTGTTCACTTCGCGCGCGGTCCGGATCATCCGCGCCTGCTCCGGCGCGCTGGACACGATGAACCACGGATCGACCGCGATGCAGTGCCCGCCGACGCCCGCGCCCGGCGAGAGGATCGACACGCGCGGATGGCGGTTCGCGAGGCGGATGACTTCCCACGCATCGATGGACAGCGTGTCGCAGATCATCGACAGCTCGTTGGCGAACGCGATGTTGGTGTCGCGGAAGGCGTTCTCCGTGAGTTTCACCATCTCGGCCGTCCGGGCATCGCTCTCGATGCAGGCCCCCTGCACGAACCGCTTGTAGAGCGCCGTGGCCGCGGCGCTCGCTTCCGGGGACATGCCGCCGATGATCCGGTCATTGCTGGCGAGTTCCTCCAGCATGCGTCCCGGGATGATCCGCTCCGGGCAATAGGCGAGGTGGACGTCCCCGCCGCGCCCGTCGCCGCCGAAGTCCAGGTCGGGGCGCGCCGCGCGCAGGATCTCGCGGACGCGTTCGGTCGTGCCCACGGGCGAGGTCGACTCGAGGATCACCAGGTTCCCGGCCGCGATCACCGGTGCGATCCCGCGCGCGGCCGCCTCGACGTAGCTGATGTCCGGCGCATGCGTCCGGTGGTCCACTGGCGTCGGGACGGCGATGATGAAGGCGTCGCAGGGCTCGGGGGCGGCCACCGCGCGCAGGCGCCCCTGGCCGACCACGGAGGCCACCAGGTCGTCGAGGTCGCCTTCCTCGATGTGCGCGCTGCCGGCGTTCACCGCGTCCCGCACCGTGGGATCGATGTCCACGCCCAGCACGTCCAGGCCGGATGCCGCGAACATCGCCGCCGTGGGCAGCCCGATGTAGCCGAGGCCGACGATGCCCAGCGTGCGGATTTCAATGGTGTCGTGCGTCATGCGTGCGTTTGCCTCGTTCCATGTTCGATTGCCTGTTCCAGCGAGCGCGCCAACCCCTCGCCGAGCGCCTGCCAGGACAGGTCGTCGACGGCGTCCATCGACAGGTCGATCCCGTCGTGCAGCCGACCGTCGCGCCAGCGCGCCTGCAGCTCCAGCAGGGTCTCCCTGATCCGGGCCGGGTCGTTCGGGACGACCCAGCCCCGTCGCCGCTCGGCCACGAGCGATGCCGACTCGTCCGGGTCGCAGGCGGAGAGGTGGAGCACCGGCCGCTGCGATCCGAAGTATTCGAACAGCTTGCCCGGCACCTGGGCGGGCATTGTATTGCCGACATTGAGCAGGATGTCGGCCCCGCGCTGCCAGCGGACGGCCTCCGGTTGCGCGACCGGCGCCATCAGTCGCAGCCGGCCCCCGAGGGTGTCCGCCAGCGATCGCAACCCGGGGGATTGGGGCGAAATCAGGGTCAGCCGGATGCCGTCCAGCGACGCCAGGGCGTCGAACAGGGCGCCTGTCGGGCGGAACCCGTAGAGCTGACCGGTGTAGACGAGTTCCAGGACGCGCGGGTCGAAGCCCTCCGTTTCCCGCGTCGCATCCGCGTCCCGCCTGAATCCCTGTCGCAGGAGCCGGAGCCGGTGGGCCTCCAGCCCGTGCCGGGCTTCGAGCGTGGCGCCGTACGCCCGGGTGGTCACCGTGACCAGGGCGGCCTCGTCGCAGACCTGGCGCTCGAGCCGCCGCGCCCGGGCGCGCCAACGGCGGGGCAGGTAGTCCGCGTCCACGGGATCACCCAGGTCGGCCACCCAGGGCACCCCCGCGCGCACGGCGACGCGGCCCAGCAGGAGGACGCTCGCGGGTTCGTGGGACGTCACCACCACGTCCGGCCGCTGTTCCCGGATCAGCCGCGCCAGCGCGGGGCCCGCGGTTTCGTTCCACCGCGCCCGGAGGTCGGGAAACGCACGCCACTCCAGCAGTCGCCCCAGCGTGGCGATGATGCGCCCGCGCCAGTTCAGGCCCTCGAAGCGCCTCGGGATCTCCACCGGCGCCCCGGATGCGGGCGACCTCCCCGCCAGGCGTCGCAACAGGCCGAGGACGCGCAGGGCACGGAACGGTTCCGTGCGGACGATGCGGAGGCCGCCCTCGTCGGACGCGGAGGGGAGGCCGTCCCCGCCGCCGACCCCCCCACGCGTGATCGTGGTCAGGACGGTGACGGAATGACCGAGTCGAACCAGTTCCGCGGACAACGACGCCCAGCGCATCGCCTGCGGCGAGCGCGCGGGCGGGAACTCATAGGCGGCGACCAGGATGTTCAAGCGGTGACGCCACCCGCCGCCTCCGCCTCGCTGCGCCGCGCCTCGATGCGTGCGCGGTACGCCCGGATGACCGAGGAAGGATCCGCGTCGGCGACGACGCGGCCGCCCTCCATCAGCAGCGCGCGGTTGCACAGGCGCCGGACGAGCTTGAAGTTGTGCGACGCGACCACCAGGATCCGGCTGCCTTCGACGCGATCCTGCAGGCGATTGCGCGCCTTGCGCAGGAATTCGGCGTCGCCGGTGCCGATCCACTCGTCCAGCAGCATGATGTCGTGCTGCAGCGCGGTGGAGATCGCGAAGCCGAGGCGCATCCGCTGGCCTGCCGACAGCGTCCTCAGGCGGTCCACCGCCTTCTCCGCGATGCCCGCGAACTCGAGGATCGAGCCGACGTGCGGCTGGATCTCGCGAACCGGCATGCCCATCGCCGTTGCCCGGAGGTAGATGTTTTCCAGGATCGTCGCGTCGGCGTTGAAGCCCAGCGAGATGTTCATCAACGCCTGGCGGCTTCCGCTGACCTCCAGGACGCCACTGGTCGGTCGATACGCCCCCGTCAACAGGTGCAGCAGCGTCGACTTCCCCGATCCGTTGAGCCCGACGAGGGCAACGCGATCACCGTCCCTGAAGTCGAACGACGCCTCGTGGATGATCGTCGCGTATTCGCGCTGGGGGCGGCGGAGGGCGGCCTTGGCGATCGTGCCCATCCATCCGGCGGACAGCTCCGAGCGCTGCCGGTACACAGGCAGCGTCAGTGTCACGTTGCTCGCGGAGATGCCGACCATGCTCAGATCCACACGGCGATGAAGCGCGCGTACCGGCGGTAGACCGCCGCGGCCAGGAGCACGCCGCCCACGGTCAGGCCGGCCACCACCCAGTAGGTCGGCCGTTCGATGGTTTCGCCAAGCAACGGCGCCCGGACGAGTTCGATCAGGTGGAACGCCGGGTTGAGCCGGGCGACGAAGCCGCGCCACGTGTCGGGCGGCATCAGGTCCGCACGCCACACGATGGGCGTGAGGAGGAACCCGAAGATGAAGATGGTGGCCGAGAACTCGTGGAGGTCCGGCAGCCTGGCACCGAGGACGGCGAAAACGACGCCGAGCCATGCGATGTTCACCACGAACAGCGGGAGCGTCAGGAAGAGGGTCAACGCGCCCGCGACGCTTGCGCCGGAGACCGCCACCAGCGGGACCACCACCAGCGCGGTCACCACGAAATAGAAGGCCGACTTCGCGATGATCCGCAGGACGTAGTCCGTGTAGCGGATCCGGCCGTCGAGGATGAACGCCCGGTGGGTCGCCATCGTCGTCGACGCCCCCGTGATCACCTGGGTGATGGTGCGCCAGAGCAGGTACCCGATCCCGAGGTGGACCATGAACGGCAGCGACTCGACGCCGAACAGCAACGAATAGAAGTAACCGATCCCGAACACGTAGCAGACCGGGGGCAGCATCACCCACACCAGTCCGAGCGCGGATCGCCGGTACTTGGTGACCAGGTCCAGCCAGGACGAGAACGCCCAGAAGTCCGGCCGCTTGAGGCTGGCGGCGAAATCGACCGCGAGACTGCTGTGCGCGACCGATCGGAAGGCTTTGCTCATCGAACGGCGGTTCCCGCGAGTGCCGCGTCCAGGTCCGCCCGCAGGTCCTCCAGCGCCTCCACCCCCACGCTCAACCGCACGAGGCTGTCCGAGATCCCCAGCGCCTCGCGCCGTTCGGCCGGCACGCTCGCGTGCGTCATCACCGCCGGATGGTTGACCAGGCTCTCCACGCCGCCGAGCGACTCGGCCAGCGCGAACAGTTCGGTCCGCTCGCAGAACCGCTTCGCGGCCTCGTAGCCGCCCTTGAGCACGATCGAGACCATGCCGCCGAAGCCGTCCATCTGGCGGGCGGCCAGTGCGTGGTGCGGATGCGATGCGAGGCCGGGGTAGACGACCTTCTCCACCGCCGGGTGCGCCTGCAGCCACTCCGCCAGCGCCTGCGCGTTCTCGCAGTGCGCGCGCATACGCAGGTGCAGCGTCTTCAGGCCACGCAACGCCAGGAAGCTGTCGAACGGCCCCTGCACGCCACCGACGGCGTTCTGCAGGAACGCCATCCGGTCGGCCAGGTCGGCGTCGTCGCCGACCACCGCCATGCCGCCGACGATGTCCGAGTGGCCGTTGAGGTACTTGGTCGCCGAATGCATGACGATGTCGGCGCCGTGCTCGATCGGTCGCTGCAGGATCGGCGAGGCGAAGGTGTTGTCGACCACCATGACCAGCTTGTGCTTCCTGGCGATCGCGGAGATCGCCGCCAGGTCGACCACCTTCAGCATCGGGTTGGTCGGGGTCTCGACCCACACCATGCGCGTCTTCGGGGTGATCGCGGCCTCGAGGGCGGCCGGGTCGGTCAGGTCGACGAAGCTGAAGTCCAGCGCGGCGCTGCGGCGGCGGACGCGCTCGAACAGCCGGAAGCTGCCGCCGTACAGGTCGTCCATCGCGACCACGTGGTCGCCGCTGTCGAGCAGCTCGAGGATCGTCGCCGTGGCCGCCATGCCCGACGCGAAGGCGAACCCTCGGGTGCCGCCCTCGAGTTCGGCCACGCAACGCTCGTAGGCGAAGCGGGTCGGGTTGTGGCTGCGCGAATACTCGAAACCCTGGTGCTCGCCCGGGCTGGACTGGGCGTAGGTCGAGGTCGCGTAGATCGGCACCATCACGGCGCCGGTGCTGGGGTCGGGCGACTGGCCGCCGTGGATCGCCAGGGTGCCAAGCCCCCGGCGGCCCGCGCCGGCCCGGGCGCCCTGGTCGTGTCCGCTCATGCCGGTCGCTCCGGTCGTGCTGCAAAGGGCGGGAATTCTAGCATCGGGGCGGCCCGGCCGGCCGCCCGCGCACCGTTCAGGAACCCGGCGCGCCGGGCTACTGCACCCGCCGCCGCAGCCAGTTCAACAGGTCGATCCGCGTGATCAGGCCGAGGAACGTGTCGCCGTCCATCACGATCGCCACGTGCCCGCGGTCGAACACGGGCAGCAGCGCCTGCACGGGCGATCTCACGTCGAGGATGTCGAGCTTGGACACCATCGCCGTGGACACCGGGTCGCGGAAGCGGTCCTCGTCGCCGTACACGTGCAGCAGCATGTCCGACTCGTCGAGGATGCCAACGATGCGGTCCCCGTCCATGACGGGCAGCTGCGAGATCTCGTACAGCTTCATCCGCTGCCAGGCGGTGACCAGCAGGTCGTTCGGGCCCACGACCACGGTGTCGCGGTGCGTGTAGGGGCGCAGGATCAGGTCGCGCAGGTCGCCGTGCGTCTCGCGCTCGAGGAAGCCGTTGTCCAGCATCCAGTAGTCGTTGTACATCTTCGACAGGTACTTGTTGCCCGTGTCGCAGACGAACACCAGCACGTTCTTCGGCTCCGCCTGTTCGCGGCAGTACCTCAGCGCGGCCGCCAGCAGGGTGCCGGTCGACGAGCCGCCGAGGATCCCTTCCTTCTCAAGCAGCATCCGCGCGGTCAGGAAGCTTTCCCTGTCCGGGATGGCGTAGGCCTTCTTCACCCGCGAGAAGTCGGAGATCGTCGGCAGGAAGTCCTCGCCGATGCCCTCCACCATCCAGCTGGCGGACTTGTCCGACAGCGTGCCCTCGTTGATGTACTCGGCCAGGATCGAGCCCACCGGGTCGGCCAGCACCAGTTCGGTCTTCGGCGAGTGTTCCGCGAAGCAGCGCGACAGGCCGGTCATCGTCCCGGAGCTGCCGCAGCCGAACACGATCGCGTCCAGCCCGCCCTCGCCTTCCATCTGGCGCAGGATCTCCGGCCCCGTGCCGAACTCGTGCGCGGCCGGGTTGTCCGGGTTGCCGAACTGGTTGACGAAGTAGGCGCCCGGCGTCTCGTCGGCGATGCGCCTGGCGAGGTCCTGGTAGTAGTCCGGGTGGCCCTTGGCCACGTCCGAGCGGGTGAGCACGACCTGCGCGCCCATCGCCTTGAGGTTGAAGATCTTCTCCCGGCTCATCTTGTCCGGGACCACGAGCACCAGCTTGTAGCCCTTCTGCCGGGCGACCAGCGCCAGGCCGATGCCGGTGTTGCCCGCGGTGCCCTCGACCAGGGTGGCGCCGGGCTTGAGGTCGCCACGGCGCTCGGCGGCCTCGATCATGCTCACGCCGATCCGGTCCTTGACCGACCCGCCGGGGTTCTGGCTCTCGAGCTTGAGGTAGAGCCGGCACGGGCCGGCGTCGATGTGGCGGGCGCGGACGATCGGCGTTTCGCCGATCAGCTCGAGGACGGAATCGTGGACGGACATTCGGGACCTGGCGTGCGCCGGCGCGCGGCGAAGCGGCGATTATCGGCGCTCGCCCCCGGGAAGTCAGGCCGAGGGCGCCGCGGCCTGCCGGCCGGGGCCACGCATCCGGGGGATGGCGGGCGACGACGGCCCGACGAGGAAGGGCCGTCGCCGCCCGCGCTCCGGGCGTCGCGCCAGTCCCGCGCGATGGCGCGGGCGGCGCGGGTCAGTGGTGCAACTGGTCGTACAGGCGGGTGAGCCGGTCCTTGGCCGCGAGCTTCTCGCGCTTCATCTGCGACAGCGACGTGTCGTCGACGGGGAGCACCCCGAGCTCGGCGTCGAGGACCTTCTTGTCCAGGCGCTGGTGGTGCTGGTAGAGCTGCCGGAACTCGTCGTTGGACTTCATCAGCGCGTCGAGTTCCGCCTGCGGTTGCCCTTCGAACATGGATGCCTCCTTCACTGGGGATGGGGCGGCGACACGCCGCGCCCTGGGGGGAATCCCGCCCCCGCACGCGCCACGGGCACGCACGAAGGCAGACGCCCCGGCCGGTCGGGCACGGGGCGTCGGATTGTCTGGTTCGGTATGGCCGGGACGCGACGCTCGCTCGTGGCATCCCGGCCGCCATCGCCGGCCTGGAGACCAGCGGCGGGCTCCCGGGAATTGACGACGTTGCTCATCGACCCGACTCGGCCAGGCGGCGGGGAGACCGCCCGGGTATCCGACCCTACTCCCCTCCCATGGGGTCGGCAAGGGCCGTGCAGCGGTCACGGTCCCGGGCGCAGACGACGCCCTTGTGGGCGTCGCAGGTCGATCTCAAGCCATTGATTACAAATAGGAAATGATCACTCGTCGCCGTCGAGCGCCTCGGCCTGCCTGAGCAGCTCGGCCTCCTGCCGCTCCAGTTCAGCGGCGCGCGCGCGGGCCTCGCGCAGGCGCCTGGCCTGCTCGCTCGCGACGTCCTCCAGCACGCCCTCGGTCTCGAGCCGCGCCGCGGTTTCCATTTCGGCCGCGGCACGCAGGCGCGCGGCCTCCTCGGCGGCCACCTGCGCCTGGATGCGCAGGCGCTCGGCCTCCATCCGTGCACGCTCCGCCTCCTGCCGGCTGGCCTCCACCAGCAGCGCGCTGCGCTCGCGTTCCAGGCGCGCGACCTCCCGGTGCAGCAGCTCGGTGCGCGCGGTGATCTCGGCTGCCTCCACGCGCTTGCGCGCGATGAACAGCGCGTCGGGCTTGTCGCGGTTGCGGGCCATCGACAACGCGTCCAGCGCCTGCCGCGCGCGCAGGCGTTCGTACGCCGCCAGGCCCTGCAGGCGCGGATCCGCATCCAGCGCGGACAGCCGCAGGACGAGGCCACCCTCAGTCTCCGCGTCGGCCGACGGGGGCATCGGGCCGAGCTGGATCGCGGCCGAACCGGAGGCATCCACGCGCAGCTGTTCCTGCAGCGCCGACACCTCGGCGGCATCGCGCGCGCGTTCCGCCTCGGCGCGCGCGGCCTCGCTGCGGGCGTGCGCCAGGTCGGCGACCGCCGCCGCGGCGAGCGCCAGCTTGCGGGCCGCGTCGTCGTCGCCGGCGGCCATGGCGGCCTGCGCGCGGGCATGCGCGTCGCGGGCGGTGTCCAGCTCCGCCTGCGCGTGCTGGTCGGCATCGGCGGCCGCGGCGCGCTCCACCGCCTGCGCGGCGGCGGCAAGTTCCGTGGTGGGCGGCGGCAGGGTCGCGCATCCGCCAAGCGCGACGGCCATCGCGGAAGCTGCGAACAGCGCCTGCAGCGGTTTCCGGAATTGTGCGAAGCTTGCGTTCATATGGGGAGCCGTGGCGGAGGGGGCGACGCGCGGCCAATTGTGGGGACACCCGCGGCGCGCTTGCAAATGCGCCGCCCGAACCGATTCAGGAGCGCGCATGGACATCGGCTACTTCCTCAAGCTGATGACGGAGAAGAACGCCTCGGACATGTTCCTCACCACCGGCGCGCCGGTGTACATCAAGGTGGAGGGCAAGCTCCACGCGCTCGGGAACACCGGCCTGCCGGCCGGGATGGTCAAGAAGATCGCCTACTCGCTGATGGACGAGGGCCAGGTGCCCCAGTTCGAGCGGGACCTGGAGATGAACATGGCGGTCGCCCTGCAGGACTCCGGGCGCTTCCGCGTGAACGTGTTCAAGCAGCGCGGCGAGGTCGCCATGGTGATCCGCGCGATCCGCAGCGTGATCCCGACCATCGAGGAGCTGCAGCTGCCGCAGGTCCTCAAGGACATCATCATGGCGCCGCGCGGCCTGGTGCTGATCGTCGGCTCGACCGGCTCGGGCAAGTCGACCACCCTCGCCTCGATGATCGACCACCGCAACAGCACCACGTCGGGCCACATCCTCACCATCGAGGACCCGATCGAGTACCTGCACAGGCACAAGAAGTCGATCGTCAACCAGCGCGAGGTCGGCCTGGACACCCACGCCTTCCACAACGCGCTCAAGAACGCGATGCGCGAGGCGCCGGACGTCATCCTGATCGGCGAGATCCTGGACGCGACCACCATGGAGGCGGCGATCGCCTTCGCCGAGACCGGCCACATCTGCCTGGCCACGCTGCACTCCAACAACGCCGACCAGACGATCGAGCGCATCCTCAACTTCTTCCCAGAGGGCGCGCACAAGAACGTGCTGATGAACGTGGCGCTGAACCTGCGCGCGATCGTGTCGCAGCGCCTGGTGGTCGGCAAGGACGGCCGGCGCATGCCCGCGGCCGAGGTCCTGATCAACACCCCGATGATCCGCGACCTGCTGCGCCGCGGGCAGATCCACGAGATCAAGCAGGCGATGGAGGAATCGCTGGAAGAAGGGATGGAGAGCTTCGACCAGTGCCTGTTCCGCCTGACCAAGGAAGGCAAGATCGAGAAGGAGGAGGCGCTGCGCGCCGCCGACTCGCGCGATGGCCTCGCGCTGAAGTTCCGGCTGTCCGAGGGTGCCTCCGGCGAGCACGATCCCTACGCGGACGTGTTCGAGAGCGACGGCGCGCGATAGGCCGTCCTCCAAGGGCCGGCATGCCCGGCCCGCCCGGCACCGTCAGGCCGGGGGGGCGTCCAGCTGGCGTTCGGGCGCGGCGTCGCGGAAGGCGGGCAGCGCCAGGCACGCCGCCTCGATCCGTTGCAGCGCGGGGAACGCGTCCAGGTCCACGCCGAAGCGGCGTGCGTTGTACATCTGCGGGATCAGGCACACGTCGGCCAGCGTGGGCGTCTCGCCTTCGCTGAAGGCGCCGGTGGCCGGGTTGTCGTCGACCAGCGCCTCGTAGGCGCGGAACCCCTCGACGATCCAGTGCCTCACCCAGTCGTCGCGCTCGGCCTGGGGCACGTTCCACTGGCGGTCGAAGAACTGCAGCACGCGCAGGTTGTTGAGCGGATGCACGTCGCAGGCGATCAGCTGGGCGAGCGCCCGCACGCGCTGGCGGTCGCGCGCGATGGCCGGCAGCAGCATCGGTGCGGGCCACGTCTCATCGAGGTACTCGAGGATCGCGAGCGACTGGCGCATCGTCCGGTTGCCGTGCTGGAGCACCGGCACGAGGCCCTGCGGATTCGCCTCGCGGAACTCCGGCAGGTGCTGCTGGCCGCCGTCCTGCAGCAGGTGCACCGGCACGGTCTCGTAACGCAGCTGCTTGAGGTTCAGGCCGATGCGCACGCGGTACGCGGCACTCGAGCGCCAGTAGGAATACAGGCGTATCCGGTCGTTCAAGCTCCGCTCCCCTTGCGGCCGACGCGGGCGCGCGTCGCGCGGCCCGGCGGCCACCTTAGCCCGGACCGGCGACCGGGCAAAGACCGCCGGTCGCCACCGGACGCCCGCTCAGTCCGCGGGCGGCCGCTCGACCACCTGTTCGATCGCCCCGAAGATGCTGCGGCCCTCGCCGTCGAGCATCTCGATGCGGACGCGGTCGCCGAAGGACATGAAGGGCGTGCGCGCCTCGCCGTGCTCCAGGGCCTCGACGGTGCGGCGCTCGGCGAAGCAGGAGGCGCCCCTGGACGTGTCCTGGTTGGCGATGGTGCCCGAACCGACGATCGTCCCCGCCGACAGCGGGCGCGTCTTCGCCGCGTGCGCGACCAGCTGCGAGAAGTCGAACTGCATGTCCACGCCCGCTTCCGGCGCGCCGAACCATTCGCCGTTGACGTGCGTCACCAGCGGCAGGTGCACCTTGTTGTCGCGCCAGGCTTCGCCGAGTTCGTCCGGGGTCACGAACACCGGGCTGAGCGCGGAACGTGGCTTGGACTGCAGGAAGCCGAAGCCCTTGGCGAGTTCGCCCGGGATCAGGTTGCGCAGCGACACGTCGTTGACCAGGCCCACCAGCTGGATGTGGCCCGCGGCGGTCGCCGGATCGGCGCCCATCGGCACGTCGTCGGTTACCACGACGATCTCCGCCTCCAGGTCGATCCCGTGCGCCTCGCTCGGCACGCGCACCGGGTCGCGCGGGCCGTAGAAGCCGGCGCTGGTGGCCTGGTACATCAGCGGATCGGTGTAGAAGCTTTCGGGCACTTCGGCGCCACGCGCCCTGCGCACGCGCTCGACGTGCGGCAGGTAGGCGCTGCCATCCACGAACTCGTAGGCGCGCGGCAGCGGCGCGGCCAGGCGCGCGACGTCCAGGTCGAACGCGCCGTCGGCGCTGCCGTCCTCGAGCGCCTCGAACAGGGCGTTGAGCCGCGGGGCGACGTTCGACCAGTCCTCCAGCGCGCGCTGCATCGTCGGCGCGATGCCGGTGGCCTGCACCGCGCGCGAAAGGTCGCGCGAGACGACGACGAGGGTGCCGTCGCGACCGCCTTCCTTGAGGCTTCCGAGTTTCATGGGGGCTCCTGTCTTGGTGGGGATGCGTTCCAGGCCGCAATGCCTGGCCGGAACAAGAGGCTCATGCGGCAACCGGGCACTCCGCGGAGGTGCCGAAGTGCGGCGGTGCCGCTTTTCCCTCGGTCAGGGCATCCTGCCCTGACTCGGGCGCCGCACCGCCACACTTCGGCCGATCGCCTCGCCGGCTCTCATGCAAAAGATGCGGATCGCGCGCGGCCGGCGATTGTATCGCGCCGTCGATTCAGCCTTCGGGCAATCGCTGGTCGCTGGCGTCCTCCCAGCCTTCCCAGGGATCGGATTTCAGGCGCGCGGCGCGGTTGCGCGCGGCGGCGAGGTCGTAGTGGTCGCCGCCGCGCGTGCGGCCCAGTTCCTCCCAGCGCACGGGCATCGCGACGCCGGCGCCGGGCCTGGCACGCAGCGACCAGCTGGCGATCGACGTCGCGCCGCGGCCGTTGCGCAGCCAGTCGATGAAGATCCGGTTGCGCCGTTGCGCCTTGCTCGCGGTGGCGGTGAAGCGCTTCGGCGCCACCTGCGCCATGGCCTTGGCGAACGCCTCGCAGAAGCCCTTGGCCTGGGCCCAGCCGTGGACCGACGCGATCGGCAGCACGACGTGGACGCCCTTGCCGCCGGACAGCCGCGCGAACGAGGCCAGCTGCACGGAGGCCAGGCGGTCGCGCACCTCGCGCGCGGCGTCGATCATCGCCGGCCAGTCGACGCCGGGGCCGGGGTCCAGGTCGAAGACGAGCACGTCCGGATGCTCGAGGTCCTCGACCCTCGCGCCCCAGGGATGGAACTCCAGCGCGTTCATCTGCACCAGGTCGATGACGCCCTCGACGTCGTGGACCGCGATGTACCGCGCGCGGCCGCCCGCCTTCTCCTCGAGCGCGACCGCGTCGACGTGGTCGCCGAGCGACTCGGCGAAGTGCTTCTGGAAGAAGCATTCGCCGCCGACGCCGTCCGGGCAGCGCAGCAGCGACAGGGGGCGGGCCGCGATGCCGGGCAGGATGCGGTCGGCGACGGCGCGGTAGTAGTCGGCGACCTCGCCCTTGGTGATGCCCGGCCCCGCGTAGACCACGCGATCGGGGCTGCTGATGCGGGCCGGCGCTTCGCTGCGGGTCGCCGGACGGGCCCGCGCGGCCGCCGCGCGCGGGCGACTGGAGCTCCCGGACCTGCGCCGCTTCGGAGGCGCGTCGTCGCCGGCCGCGGCGGCCCGGCCGCGCGTCGTGGCGCGCGATGGCGCCTGCACCGGCGCCTTGTCGTCGCGGACGCGCAGGAACGAGGCCTGCCGCAACAGGCCCTCGCGGCCCCAGCCGCGGAAGGCGACTTCGACGACGAGCCGGGGATGCACCCAGGTGACGTCCCGCTCGCGCAGCGGCGTGTGCGCGGGCAGCTCGACGGCGCCTTCCCCGGTCTCCAGCTTCCGCAGCCGCCGCGAGAGGTCCTTCAGGGTCGCCTCGTCGAAGCCGCTGCCGACGCGGCCGACGTAGCGCAGCCTGCCGTCGTCCTCGCGGCAGGCGAGCAGGAGCGCGCCCAGCCCCGTGCGCGAGCCCTGCGGGGCGGTGTAGCCGACCACGACGTAGTCCTCGCCGCGGTGGTGGCGGAGCTTCAGCCAGTCGTCCGTGCGCCGGGACGCGTAGGTCGCACCCACGCGCTTGCTGACGATGCCCTCGAGCCCGGCGGCCTCCGAGGCGGCGAAGGCTTCGGCGCCGTTGCCCAAGCCGTGGCTGCTGTAGACCAGCCGCAGGTCGTCGTTGCCTTCGAGCAGCGCGCGCAGCAGGGCCTTGCGGTCGACCAGCGCCGCGCCGCGCAGGTCCACGCCGGCGAGCGTCGGCAGGTCGAACAGGATGTAGCGCAGGTCCCCGGTCCGCCGGCGCTTGATGGCCGACTGCAGCTTCCCGAAATCGCTGCGGCCCCCGTCGTCGAGTGCGATCAGCTCGCCGTCGAAATCCGCGTCGCCGATGGACAGCGCCTCCAGCGCCTCGACAATGCCGGGGAAGTCGCCGGTCCAGTCCAGTCCGTTGCGCGAGCGCAGGCGCGCGCGGCCGTCTCGCAGGCGGGCGAGCAACCGGTAACCGTCCCACTTCACCTCGTGCAGCCAGCCGGCGCCGGCGGGCGGCACCTTGCGCGCGGTCGCGAGCTGGGGCGGGATGTCGGCATCGGGGTCGACGAGGTCCCTCGCGCCGTCGACGGCCGATGCCTTGCGCGCCCACGTCGCGCCGCGCCCGCGACCCGTTCGCCTGGAGCCGCCTGCGCGCTTCGTCGGCTTCCCGGGTGACGCGGCTCGACGTGCAGGGGCGGCCGGCGCGGCGTCGAGCATGTCGTCGGCCTCCAGGTCCGCGGCGTGCGCGTCGTCCGCCTTCATCAGCAGCCATTGCGGCTTGCCGCCGCGCGGGCGCGTGCGCACCAGCTTCCACCGGCCCCGCAGGCGCTCGCCGTCGAGGACGAAGTCGAGCTTGCCGGCCGCGATCGCCTCGCCCGCGTCGCCGTCCGTCGACCAGGTGCCGCGGTCGAACAGCGCGACGTGCCCGGCGCCGTAGTGCCCCTCGGGAATCTCGCCGGCGAAGTCCGCGTAGTCGATCGGATGGTCCTCGACCTCGACCGCCAGGCGCTTGTCGGACGGCCGCAGCGACGGCCCCTTCGGCACCGCCCAGCTGCGCAGCACGCCGTCGACTTCCAGCCGGAAGTCGTAGTGCCGCGCGCGGGCGTGGTGCAGCTGGACGACGAAGATCGGATCGCCCTTCCCCCGCCGCCGTCGCGATGCGGGCCCCGGCTCGGGCGTGCCCTCGAACCGGCGCTTGTCGCGGTAACGCTCCAGGGCCACGGGGCGGGGTCAGGCCGACTTGCGCGAGCGGGTCGACTTCTTCGTGGCCTTGCGCGCGGCCTTCTTCGCCGGCTTCGCCTTCTTGCTGACCGGCGCGGCCTTCTTCGCGGGCGTGCGCTTGTTGTCGGCGATGCTCTTCTTCAGCAGCGACTCGAAGTCGACCACGTTGGTCGCCGCGTCCTCGCGCACCACCTCGTCCTCGTCCCGGGCGACGGTCATGCCCTCGAGCCGCTGCTCGATGATCGCGCTCAGGCGCTCGCGGTATTCGTCCCGGTAGTCCTCCGGCTTCCAGTCCGCCGCCATGGACTCGACCAGCTGCGCGGCCATCTCCAGCTCCTTCGCGCTGACCCGGTAGTCGGCCGGCTTGCCCTCCGGCAGCTTGTAGTCGTCCAGGTCGACCAGCTCCTGCGGATAGCGCATCAGCAACAGGACCAGGGCATCGGCCTGCGGCAGGACGGCGCACAGGTACTCGCGCTTGCGCACCACGACCCGCGCGATGCCGATCTTCCCGGTCCTGCGCAACGTCTCGCGCAGCAGGACGTAGCCCTTCTCGGCCTTCTTGCCCGGGACCAGCACGTAGGGCTTCTCGAAGAAGCGTGGCGAGACCGCGTCGGCGTCGACGAACGCCTCGATCTCGACGGCCTCCTTCGACTCGCTGGCGGCCGCCGCGAAATCCTCGTCCTCGAGCACGACGTAGCTGCCCTTGTCGTACTCGAACGCCTTGACCACGTCCTTCCAGGGCACCTCGACGCCGGTCTCGGCGTTGACGCGCTCGTAGCGCACCGGGCTGTTGTCGCGGGCGTCGAGCATGCGGAACTGCAGGTCGACCGACTTCTCGCCCGGCATCAACTTGACCGGGACATGCAGCAGGCCGAAGGACAGGGTTCCGGTCCAGATGGCGGCAGGCATCGGGCGGCTCCGGCGGCGGGCGGGCCACCCAGTCTGGGCCGGGCCCGTGACGCGCCCGTGAGCCGCGCATTCAGCGGTTCGTGACGCCCGGGTAACGAACGCGGGCCTACAACCTGTCCCCCCGGCCGGGGCCACCGGCCGCGCAGGAGGTTCGAACGATGGCCCAACGCAGGCACGCGCGCCGTCCGCGCACCGAAGGTCCCCGCGAATGGATGCAGTTCATGCCGGATGCCCCCGAGCCGGCATCCCCGGGGCCGCCGCGCTACGACAGCGTGCGGATGGACATCTTCGGCGATACGGGCTGGGCGCCGGACGAATCGGTCCAGGTCCGCGCCTGGCACGCCGAGCGCCGCGTGGCCCCGCGCGGCTGACGCCTCCCCGCCGCCGCGGCGGGGATCCCTCGGGAGAGGATCACCGGGAAAACGAAAAGGCCCGCCGATTGGCGGGCCTTTCGTGTGTCGCGTCCCGGACGGCGGGGCCGTCGGCGGGTGGATGTGGCAGCCCCGGATGGATTCGAACCACCGAATGCCTGAGTCAGAGTCAGGTGCCTTACCACTTGGCGACGGGGCTGTGGGCGTTGGATTGTAGCGCCGATGGCGGGCGTGGACACCCGCCACCGGTTGGACCGCCGATTTGACGGCCGATCAGCGCTTCGAGAACTGCGTCGCGCGACGGGCCTTGTGCAGGCCGACCTTCTTGCGCTCGACCTCGCGGGCGTCGCGGGTCATGAACCCGGCGCGGCGCAGCTCGGACTTCAGCGACTCGTCGTACTCCACCAGCGCGCGGGCGATGCCCAGGCGGATGGCGCCGGCCTGGCCGGTGGTGCCGCCGCCGGAGACCGTCACGTTCACGTCGAAGCGGTCGGTCGACTTCGTCAGCTCGAGCGGCTGGCGCACGATCATGCGCGCGGTCTCGCGGCCGAAGAACTCGTCCAGCGGACGGTCGTTGACGGTGATGTTGCCCTCGCCCTTGCGCAGGAACACGCGGGCGGTGGAGGACTTGCGACGGCCGGTGCCGTAGTTGTGCTGGGTAGCCATGCTTTTACCTTTGGAAGTCCGCACGCGGCGTGCGGGCCCGGGAAGAGGACGCGGTCGGCGGCCGGGGATCAGATGTCCAGGACCTGCGGCTGCTGGGCGGCGTGCGGGTGCTCGGCGCCGGCGTAGACCTTGAGCTTGCGGTACATCGCGCGGCCCAGCGGGTTCTTCGGCAGCATGCCCTTGACCGCGATCTCGATGACGCGCTCCGGGTGGCGCTCCAGCGCCTGGCCCAGGGTCTCGGTCTTGAGGTTGCCGATGTAGCCGGTGAAGCGGTGGTACTTCTTGTCGGCCAGCTTGTTGCCGGTGACCGCCACCTTCCCGGCGTTGACGACCACGATGTAGTCGCCGGTATCGACGTGCGGGGTGTAGACCGGCTTGTGCTTGCCGCGCAGGCGGCGGGCGATCTCGGCGGCGAGGCGGCCCAGGGTCTTGCCCTCGGCATCGACGACGTACCAGTCGCGCTGCACCGTCTCGGGCTTGGCACTGAACGTCTTGGCGGTGAGGTTCTTCATGGCGGTCTGCTTCGATACCTGGTCGGGTTGGTTCCGGGCCCCTGGAGACAGGCTGGCGGCCGGAACTTCGCCTCGCGATGTGGACGCCACGGCCGGCAGGCCGGGCAAAGAAGCGGAATGATAGCCGCCGGACCGGGACGCCGCAACCACCCGGGTCCGGTGGCGCGGGGCCGGTGCTAGCATCGCCGCCGATGCCCGAGGCCGCCCCCCGATCCGCCGACCGCCCCGCCGCCGGCGCCCCGGGCCGGATCGTGGCCCTGGACGACCAGTGCGTCCAGTGCGGGCTCTGCCTGCCGGCCTGCCCGACCTACGGCCTGGACCGGCTCGAGGCGGAATCGCCGCGCGGGAGGATCGCCCTGGCCCGGGCCTGGGCCCTGGACACCGTGCCCCCCACGCCCGCGGGCGACGCCCATCTCGACAATTGCCTGGGCTGCCGGCGCTGCGAGGCGGTCTGTCCGGCCGGCGTCCGCTACGGGCCCCTGCTGGTGGAGGCGCGCGCCGCGCAGCGCGCGCGACGCTCCGCCGGGTTGCGCCAGCGACTGGTCGAGTGGCTGGTCGCGCGCCGGGGGACCCTGAACGTGCTCTTGGAAGTCTACCGGCGCGCCTGGCCGTGGCTCCCCATGCCGTGGCGGCCGCTGCCGCGCCCCCCCCGCCGGCCGGCAGGCGATGCCGGCGCCCGGCACGCGACCTCCGGGGGCACCGCATTGTTCGTGGGCTGCGTCGCGGATGCCTACGAGGCATCGCTCCGCGCGGCCGTCGCAACGCTGTGCGCCCGGGCGGGCGTGGGGCTCGACATCCCGGTGGGCCAGCGGTGTTGCGGCGCGCTGCATGCCCACGCCGGCGACATGGCGTCCGCGGCCACGCTCGCGTCGGCGAACGCCGCCACGTTCGAAGGCGCCGCCGCCGTACTCACGCTGGCGACGGGCTGCCACGACGCGGTCGCCGGCGCCCTGCCGGCGGGCCGCGCCATCGACGCCGCGCGCTTCCTCGCCGGACGCGCCGACGCGATCGCGTTCGCGCCGCGCCACGAGCGCGTGGCCTTGCACCTGCCCTGCACCCAGCGCAGCGTCGCCCGCAGCGATGCCGCGACCCGCGAGCTGCTCGCCCGGGTGCCCGGCCTGGAGGTGGTCGAACTCGACGCGGACCCGGCGACCCGCGGCTTCGGGTGTTGCGGGGCGGCGGGCAGCACGATGCTGGCCGATCCGGACCGCGCGGCGGAATTCCGTGCGCCGCTGCTGGCGCAGCTGCGGGCCAGCGGCGCCACCCGCCTGCTGAGCGCCAACATCGGCTGCCGGCTCCACCTCGCCAACGGTACGCCGCTGCCCGTGCTGCACCCGCTCGAATTCCTGGCCGATTGCCTCGCGGCACCCGGCGCGCGCGCCGGCTAGAGTAGGCGCATGCACCGCCACCTCACGCCGCTCGACCGCCTCATCGATGCCGCGCAGAACGCGCTGGGCACCCTGTCGGGCGTGGCCCACGCCGAACGCGCGAACCCCGGCGCCAGCGAGGCCGACGTGGTCCTCGACGAGGCCGAGCGCCGCCACGCGGCCGGCCTGATGCGCATCAACCACGTCGGCGAGGTCTGCGCGCAGGCGCTCTACATGGGCCAGGCCGCGGTCGCGCGCGACCCCGCGACCCGCGCCCACCTCCTCGAGGCGGCGCAGGAAGAAACCGACCACCTCGCGTGGTGCGCGCAGCGGCTGGAAGAGCTCGACGACCGGCCGAGCCTGCTCAACCCGGTCTGGTACGCCGGCAGCTGGACCATCGGCGCGCTCGCCGGCCTGCGCGGCGACGGCTGGAACCTGGGCTTCGTGGTCGAGACCGAGCGCCAGGTCGAGGCGCACCTGGACGCCCACCTGCAGGACCTCCCCGAGGCGGACGGCCGCAGCCGCGCGATCCTGCGCACGATGAAGGCCGACGAGGCCCGCCACGCCGACGAGGCCCGGTCGCGCGGCGCCCGCACGTTGCCGCCACCGGTGCCCACGGTCATGGCCGCCGCGTCGCGGCTGATGAAGGCGGTCGCCTACAGGATCTGATCGCCCCCACGCGGACGCGCCCCGCCCACCACGGAAAAGGCCCGCGATCGCGGGCCTTCGCATGTCCGGAGACGCGCCGGCGCGCGTCAGGTGAGGTTGCGGCCGTGGAACAGTTCCTCGATCTCGCGCTTGAGCAGCGCCTCGATGCGCATGCGCTCCTTGAACGACAGGTTCTTGGCCTGCTCCTCGAACAGGTACTGGTCGAGGTCGAAGTTCTTCAGGTGCATCTTCGTGTGGAAGATGTTCTCCTGGTACACGTTCACGTCGAACATCTCGTAGCGCGAGCGGATGTTCTTCGCCAGGTAGTCCTGGATCGAGTTGATCTTGTGGTCGATGTAGTGCTTGCGGCCCTTCACGTCGCGCGTGAAGCCGCGCACCCGGTAGTCCATGATGACGATGTCGGACTCGAGGCTCTCGATCAGGTAGTTCAGGGCCTTCAGCGGCGAGATGACGCCGCAGGTCGCCACGTCGATGTCCGCCCGGAAGGTCGCGATGCCGCCGTGCGGGTGCGTCTCCGGGTAGGTGTGCACCGTGATGTGCGACTTGTCCATGTGGGCGACGACGGCGTCGGAGATCACGCCCTTGGCCGCGGCCTTGTCGACCACCGGCTGCTCGCTGATCAGGATCGTCACCGACGCGCCCTGCGGGTCGTAGTCCTGGCGCGCGATGTTGAGGATGTTCGCGCCGATGATCTCGGCCACGTCCGTCAGGATCTGGGTCAGCCGGTCGGCGTCGTACTGCTCGTCGATGTACTCGATGTAGCGCTGCCGTTCGTCCTCGGACACGGCGTAGCACACGTCGTAGATGTTGAACGAGAGCGCCTTCGTCAGGTTGTTGAAGCCCTGGAGCTTCAGGCGCGGCAGCGGCTTGACCACGGCAGGGTCCCCGGCGGTACGGCAAGGCCGGCGATTATGCGGCATCGCGTCCCGCGGGGGAACGCCGCCGCTCGTCCGCGCGCCGCGCGTGCGCGCGGCGCGGCGCCCGGGTTTGCCGCTCGCGCCCCATCCGCCTAAGCTGCGCCGAATGTCCCGGACCCCGTGCCCATGAGCCCGATCACGCCTCCGCACCTGACGCCACTGCGCCGGATGAACAGCCCGCTGGCCCCGGATGCGCCCGTGATCGAGCGATTCCTCGCGCACTGCCACCGCCGCCGCTACCCGAACCGGACCGACGTGTTCCGTCCCGGCGACCCCGCCGGCACGCTCTACTACATCGTGTCCGGCTCGGTCAGCGTCATCACCGAGGAGGATGACGGGCGCGAACTGGTCCTGGGCTACCTGGGCCCGGGCGAGTTCGTCGGCGAACTCGGCCTGTTCGTGGAGACCGAGCGGCGCGAGGTGGCGCTGCGCACCCGCAGTGCGTGCGAGCTGGCCGAGATCGACTACGAGCGGCTCTACCAGCTCCTGACGGGGCTGCTGGTCAACGACGCGCCGCGGCTGATGTGGGCGATCGGCGCGCAGATCTCGCGGCGCCTGCTCGACACCAGCCGCAAGGCGGGCCGGCTGGCCTTCCTCGACGTGACCGACCGCATCGTGCGCACGTTGCACGACCTGTCCAAGGAGCCCGAGGCGATGAGCCATCCCGAGGGGACCCAGCTGCGGATCTCGCGCCAGGAGCTCTCACGCCTGGTCGGCTGCTCGCGCGAGATGGCGGGCCGCGTGCTGAAGAAGCTCCAGGCCGACGGCCAGCTGCACGCCCGCGGCAAGACCATCGTCCTGTACGGGACACGCTGATGCCGGCGGCGTCCGCAGGCATGGCCGCGGACGTGCTGCTGCGGGCCGCCATGCCTGCGGACGGGGACGACGTCGCCGGCCTGCTCGGTGCCCTCGGCTATCCCTGCGACGTCCGCGAGGCGGTCGCGCGCATCGCCACCGTGGCCGCGGACCCGCGCCAGGTCCTGGTGGTCGCGGTCGAACGCGGCCGCGTGCGGGCGATGCTGGCGCTGCACACCATGTATTCGCTCGCGCGGGGCGCCGACATCGTTCGCATCACCGCGCTGGTCGTGGCCGAGGATGCACGTGGCCACGGACTGGGGCGTCGCCTGCTCCGGGAGGCCGAGCGTTTCGCCCGGACCTGCGGCGCGCAGCGGCTGGAGATCAGCAGCGGCACCCAGCGCACCGGCGCGCATGCCTTCTACCAGGCCTGCGGCTACGGCGAGAGCGGCCGCCGGTTCGTCCGCCCGCTCGGCGACTGAGCCCTCAGCCGACGGGCGCCCCGGCGCGGTCCGCGCAGCCCCAGTTGATGATCGGCGTGCCCGCGGGCAGCACGCGGCGGAAGCGCTCGACCGCGGCGGGCTTCGGGTTCACGACCACCGGCGCCTCCGCCGCGCGCAGCAGCGGCAGGTCGGCGCTGCTGTCGGAGTAGGCGCGCGCGATCGCGCCGCCGAACCCGGCCTCGCGCAGCATCGTCATCTTCATCTCCGCGTGGCAGTGGCGCACGGCGACCACCGCGCCCAGGCGCGGCCCGACCACGGTGCCGACCACCGGCAGGTCCTCGTGCGCGACGAACGCGAGGATCGCCCGCGCCAGTTCAGGCGGCGCCCCGGTGGCCACGACCACCCGGTCGCCGGCCTCGCGGTGCCGGTGCAGGACGTCGAGCGCCACCGGCAGCAGCCGCGCGCGCAGGTGGTCGGCGTGGCCGAGCACGTACCGGTCGATCAGCGAATCGAGGTCGCGACGCCGGTGCAGCCCGACGCTGCCCGCCCACACGAATCCGGAGATCCCGACGCGCCGCGTGGGCAGGAAGGCGATCATCGGCGCGAACACCGGGGCGATCAGCGCGGCGAGCACCACGCGCCACCAGGCACGCCGGATCATCCACGCGAACAGGTGGCCGCCGGAGTCGCCGTCGTAGAGGGTGTGGTCGAAGTCGAAGACGACCAGCGGGGCATTCCGCGCGGCTTCACGGCGCGCCGCCGGGCTGGCCGCGGTGGGCTCGCCCTCGCCGCCCGAGGGCATGTCGGCCACGGCGCGGTCGCCGTCCGGGGGTGCCGCTTCGTCCCTGCCTTCGCCCACCGGCACCTCCGCTCCCTTCGCTCCTGCCCGCGGGGCATGATCGCATCGCGCACCCGGCGCGCGCGAGCGCGCCCTCAGTCGAACAGCGCGCGGAGCGCCCGGCCCGGATCCGGCGCGCGCATGAAGGTCTCCCCGACGAGGAAGGCGGGCACGCCGGCGGCGCGCATGCGCGCGACGTCCCCGCGCGTCGCGATCCCGCTTTCGGTCACGAGCGTCCGGCCGGGGGCAACCCGCCTTCGCAGCTCGAGCGTGGTGTCCAGGGAGACATCGAACGTCCGCAGGTCCCGGTTGTTGACGCCGAGGAGCGGATGCCGGCCATCGACGGGCCCCAGGCGCAACGCGCGCTCGAGTTCGGCGCGGTCGTGGACCTCCACCAGCACGTCCATGCGCAGTGCGATCGCCTCCGCGGACAGCCGTTCGAGCGACGCATCGTCCAGCGCGGCCACGATCAGCAGGATGCAGTCGGCCCCCAGGGCACGCGCCTCGACGACCTGGTAGGGATCGACGGTGAAGTCCTTGCGCAGCACGGGCAGGCCGCACGCCGCGCGCGCGGCCACGAGATGCGCGTCGGCGCCCTGGAAGAAATCGACGTCGGTCAGCACCGAGAGGCAGGTCGCGCCACCCGCCTGGTACGACGCCGCGATCTCCGCCGGGTCGAACGCCGGCCGGATCACGCCCTTCGACGGACTGGCCTTCTTCACCTCGGCGATGACCGCCGGCGCGCCGCGGGCGGCGGCGTCCTCGAGCGCACGTGCGAACCCGCGGGGCGCCGATGCCGCGGCGGCCCGTTCGCGCAACCGCGCGATGGGCATCCCGGCGGCGCGCGCGGCGACCTCCTCGTGCTTGCGCGCGATGATCCGGCGCAGGATGTCCGGCGGCGCGGCGCTCATTCGCCGTCGACCCGCGCCTGGCCGTAGGCACGCGTGACCCGGGCCACGCGCACCTCGAAATGGGCGTACCAGGCCCGGCGACCGCGCTCGCGGACGCGCACGTGCTCCGCATGCATCTTCCAGGCACGGATCGCATCCTCGGACGCCCAGTAGCTCGTGGTGATGCCGAACCCGCGCTCGTCGCGCGCCGTCTCCATGCCCAGGTAGCCAGGCACCCGGCGTGCCAGTTCGACCATGCGCGCGCTCGCCGCCTCGTAGCCCGCGGGGTCCTGGTCCGTCCGCGTCGAACTGAAGATGACGACGTAGTAGGGCGGCGCCGGCGTGCTGGCGAACCCCTCGGGGGCCTCGATGGTCATCCGGTGCGCTCCTTCCCGGCAGGGCCGCCATCCTGCACCGCCTGCGTCGCCTCGACGAAGGCCTGCAGGCGCGCGCGGGCAGCGCCGGAGGCGATGGCGGCCCGCGCGCGCGCGATGCCGTCGGCGATGTCGCCGGCCACGCCCGCCACGTACAGCGCCGCGCCGGCGTTGAGCGCGACGATCTCCAGCGGCAGGCCCGGCCGCCCTTCGAGCACGTCCAGGACCATCGCCCGGGATTCCGCCGCATCCGCCACCTGGAGGTTGCGCGTGGCCGCCATCGCGATGCCGAAATCCTCCGGATGCACCTCGTACTCGCGCACGCGCCCGTCGCGGAGCTCGCCCACGAGGGTGGCCGCGCCCAGCGACAGCTCGTCCAGGCCATCGCGGCCCCACACCACCAGCGCCCGCTCCGCGCCCAGGCGCTGCAGCACGCGCACCTGGATGCCCACCAGGTCCGGGTGGAACACGCCCATCAGGATCGATGGCGCGCCGGCGGGG
The DNA here is from genome assembly GCF_054776035.1 of Luteimonas pelagia. Taxonomy (NCBI): domain Bacteria; kingdom Pseudomonadati; phylum Pseudomonadota; class Gammaproteobacteria; order Lysobacterales; family Lysobacteraceae; genus Luteimonas; species Luteimonas pelagia. The sequence goes on from NZ_BAAHCG010000003.1 coordinate 127,171, forward strand.
TTGGTCAGCGGCCCGAGGATGTTGAACAGCGTGCGCACGCCCATCTCGCGGCGCACGGGCGCGACCACCCTCATCGCCGGATGGTGCACCGGCGCGAACATGAAGCCCAGGCCGACGGTGTCGATGCAGCGCGCGACCGCCTCCGGGGGCAGGTCGATGCGCGCGCCGAACGCCTCCAGCACGTCGGCGCTGCCGGACTTCGACGACACGCTGCGGTTGCCGTGCTTGGCGACGCGCGCGCCGGCGGCGGCGACCACGAACATGCTCGCGGTGGAGATGTTGAAGGTGTGCGCGCCATCGCCGCCGGTACCCACGATGTCGACCAGGTGCGTCCGGTCGGCGACAGCCACCGGGCGCGCGAACTCGCGCAGCACGCTCGCCGCGCCCGCGATCTCGCCGACGGTCTCCTTCTTGACGCGCAGGCCGGTGAGGATCGCCGCGGTCATGGCCGGCGAGACCTCGCCACGCATGACCTGGCGCATCAGGTCGACCATCTCGTCGTGGAAGATCTCGCGGTGCTCGATCGTGCGCTGCAGCGCGTCCTGCGGGGTCATGGGCATCGTGCGCCTCGCATCGGGTGGGGTCGCGCTCACGTGCGCGCCAGGAAGTTCTGCAGCAGCGCGTGGCCGTGCTCGCTGAGGATCGACTCGGGATGGAACTGGACGCCCTCGACCGGATGGTCGCGGTGGCGCAGGCCCATGACCTCGTCGAAGACCGCGTGCCCGGCGCCGTCGTCGCGCTCGGTCCAGGCCGTCACCTCGAGGCAGTCGGGCACCGAATCGCGCGCCACGACCAGCGAGTGGTAGCGCGTGGCCTCGTAGCGGTCCGGCAGGCCGGCGAACACGCCGCCGCCCCGGTGGCGGATGCGCGAGGTCTTGCCGTGCATCACCTCGCGCGCCCGCACCACGCGCCCGCCATAGGCCTGGCCGATCGCCTGGTGGCCCAGGCACACGCCGAGGATGGGGATCGTCGGGCCGAGCGTGCGCACCAGTTCCAGGCACACGCCGGCCTCGTCGGGCGTGCAGGGTCCCGGGGAGATCACGATGCGCTCGGGCGCCTTCCGGGCGATGGCCTCGACGGTCAGCGCGTCGTTGCGGACCACCTCCACCTCCGCCCCGAGCACCTGGAGGTACTGCACGAGGTTGAAGGTGAAACTGTCGTAGTTGTCGATCATCAGGAGCATGGACTGATCCCTGGCGAGGACGTCCACGCCGAAGCCGGGTTGCGGAAGCGGACATGCACGCGCCGCCCGGTGGGGCGGCGCGGTCGTGCCGATGGGGTGGCCGGCGCTGCGGCGCGCACCGTCGCGCCGCAGGGGGACGCGCTCAGCCGGCGGCCGCCGCCTGCATCGCCACGCGGCGCACCGGCAGCTGCACCGGCGGATTGTCCTGGCACGCGCCGCCGACGCGGTCGTTCAACGCCTCGAGCATCGCGGGCTGGACCACCAGGCACGTGACCAGGTTCTCGACGACGTCCAGCATCTGCTCGGCGCGGTCGCGGTCGATCGCCGCCACGTCCGAGAACGCCTGTTCGAAGGGCCCGTCCGGTCCGAGCAACTGGACCGTGCGCTGCAGCGGGCGCGCGCAGCCGGGCTGCGTCGCAAGCGCCTCGAGCTGGCGGTGCGGTGAAAGGTCCTGGCGGTCCTTCGGCAGCAGGATCGGGGCCAGCCCCTCGACCATGTGGCGCAGGGTCAGCGCCGCCGCGCCGTAGTGGCCGGCATTGAACAGGCGGAGCACCGAGTCGTACTCGCGTGCAAGCGGCCGCGACATCGCCTCCAGGTGCTCCACGCCGCGCAACGGCCTGCGCTCGCCCGGCGGCGGCGTCACCCACAGGGCGTCGTCGATTGCCTTCGCGTTGCCGTCCACCAGCTGGACCAGCTGCACCGTCTTCTCGCACAGCTCGCAGGGCGCCTCGGCGGCCGCGATCCGGATGCCGTGTTCCTGCCACGGCCGGCTGTGGAAGCGGGCGCGCTCGCCGCAATGCGGGCAGCGGAGCTCGAGCGTCCGCGGCAATCCACTCACGTAGCGCGCCTGCACGTCCTGCTGGTTGACCGGTTCCATGCTGTCCTCCCTGGCATGCGTCCGGTCGGGACGCCGGACGCCGGTGCATTGGAGGTTCGCTGTCGTGAATTCGACGTCCAAGCGGGCGCGCGCACGTGCGCGTGGAGACGTCGGATGCGACTCCGCCGGCGCGGAAGACCTTCTGGAAGCCGCGCCACGCAAGGGGTTTCACCACGCCTTGAAGATCCGCAACGCATCCGGAACCGGGGTTCGCGGGCACGGGAACCATTGCGGCTGTCCGGGTGCCGCGCACCCCGTGTGCCGTCGATCGGCCGGTCGCGCTCACAGGCCCCTCGCCGCTTCGGCCACGGCGCGGAACAGCGCGCGGCCCTTGTGCATCGTCTCGTGCCATTCCCGCTCCGGGTCGGAGTCGAACACGATCCCGGCGCCCGCCTGCACGTGCAGCCGGCCGTCCTGGATCACCGCGGTGCGGATGGCGATGGCGGTGTCGGCGTCGCCGTTCCAGCCGATGTAGCCGATCGCGCCGGCGTAGAGGTTCCGGCGCACGGGTTCGAGCTCGCGGATGATCTCGAGCGCGCGGATCTTCGGCGCGCCGGACACGGTCCCGGCGGGGAACGTGGCCCTGAGCACGTCGGCATACGAGAGTCCGTCCGCGAGCCGCCCGGTGACCTCGCTGACGATGTGCATCACGTGGCTGTAGCGCTCGACCACGAACTGCTCGCCCACGCACACGGTGCCCGGCTCGGCGACCCGGCCGACGTCGTTCCGGCCCAGGTCGATCAGCATCAGGTGCTCCGCGCGCTCCTTCGGGTCGGCCAGCAGTTCCGCCTCCATGGCAGCGTCCGCCTCCGGCGTGTCGCCGCGCGGGCGCGTGCCGGCGATCGGGCGCACCGTGACTTCCCCGCCCTGCAGCCGGACCAGGATCTCCGGCGAACTGCCGACCACCTGCATCTCCCCGAGGTCCAGGAAATACATGTACGGGGACGGATTGAGCGCGCGCAGGGCGCGGTACACGTCCACGGGGCGCGCATCGAACGGCACCGACAGGCGCTGGCTCAGCACCACCTGGAACACGTCGCCCGCGCGGATGTATTCCTTGCAGCGCTCGACGGCGTCGATGAACCCCTCGCGGGTGAATCCGCTGGCGAAGTCGGCCTCGTCCACCCGGGTGCGCCCCAGCGGCTCCGGGTAGGGCGCACCGCCGTGGCGCAGGCGGTGCACGAGCTGGTCGAGCCGGCGCTGCGCGTGGGCGAAGGCATGGGGCGTGGAGGGGTCCGCGTGCACGACCAGCGACAGGCGGCCGCGCAGGTTGTCGAACACCGCGACCTCGTCGCTCTCCATCAGCAGGATCTCGGGCGTGCCGAGTTCGTCCGGCAGGCGCGTGGCGCGCAGCCTGGGCTCGATGTGGTCCACGCATTCGAACCCGAACCAGCCGACCAGTCCGCCCGAAAACCCCGGGAGGCCCTCGGCAGGCGCGACGCGGTGGCCGGTCCGCAGGCGCTCGACCTCCGCGAACGGGTCGTCCACCCGGCGCGTGCCGACCAGCTCGCCCGCCTCGGTTTCCACGAGGGTGTCGCCGATGAAGGCATGCACGCGGCGGGCCGGCAGCCCGATGATCGAGTAGCGACCGAAGCGCTCCCCGCCCTCGACCGACTCGAACAGGTAGGTGTGCGGTCCGTCGGCGAGCTTGAGGTACACCGAAAGCGGCGTATCGAGGTCGGACAGGACCTCGCGGACGACGGGGATGCGGGTGTAGCCCTCCGCGGCCAGGCGCTCGAAGCGCGCCTGCGCGTCGCGCGCGTCAGCGTGGGGCGGTCGGTGCTCGGTGGCGTCGGGCGACGTCATGGATCGGGTCTTCCTGCAGGCGGGTCGGGGCGTTGGCGACGGTGGAACGCCACCATCGCCAGCCGTCGGCCGCGCGGGAGTGCAGGGGTGCCCGGGAATCCATGGGTCGGGACTGTAGCGGCTTCGCGGCGCCGGCGCGAGCGCGGCCTAGGCGGCGGCGCCGCCCGCGACGGTTGCCTGCAGCAAGGGGCAGGCCGGGGGCAGGTGCATGCGGACGCGCCCGGCGACGCAGTCGATGTCGAACCACGTGGACTCGAGCGGCTCGCCGTCCAGGTTGAGCACGAAGGGCTCGGGCGCCTCGATCCGGACCCGGGGCAAGCGGGTCCGCACCGCGACGCGGTCCAGCGCGGCCTGCCGGCCTTCGGCCATCAGCGCGGCGACCGTCGCGCCGACCTCCCCGGTGAGGTCGGGGACGATGGTCAGCTCCAGCAGGTCGTCGTCCAGCAGCGCCTCGGGGCACAACGCCTGGCCGCCCCCCGCCTGCCGTCCGTTGCCGATGCCCAGGGCGATGAATTCGCCGGACCATGCGAAGCCCGGCCCCTCGACGCGCGCGGCGATCGGCTCGATGCGCCCGAGCTTCGCGATGCCGGTGATCAGGTAGGCCAGGCCACCGAGCATCTTCTTCAGTCCTTCGTCCGTCTCCACGGTCACCTGCGTGCCGAAGCCGCCGCTCGCCAGGTTCGCGCACCAGTGCGGCGCGCCGCGGTCGCAGGTGATGCGCAGCAGGTCGACGGGGTGGGCGGGCGCGTCGCCGACCAGCGACAGGGCCTCCGCGGGTGTCTCCGGGATGCCCGCCGCGGTCGCGAAGTCGTTGGCGGTGCCGAGCGGCACCAGCGCGAGGCTCGGCAGTCGGTCGGCATCCTCGTCGCGATGCGCGAGCGTGGCCGCGACTTCGCTCAACGTGCCGTCCCCGCCGGCGGCGATGATCGTGTCCACGCCGTCGGCGATCGCCTCCGCCACGTAGCGCTCCGCGTCGCCCCCTTCCCAGGTCACGCGCACGTCGAGCGCCACGCCGCGTCCCCGCATCGCGGCGACGGCCTCGCGCAGCGGCTCGTCGCCGGCGGACTTGCCGTTGAGGATCAGGCGCCAACGCGGCTTGGCCATCGGGCGCTCCGGCGGGGTTTCGGAAGGCGGCTCGGGGCTGACGAGGCTCGCAACGCCGCCGCGCAGGTGCGGTGAAGGCGCGCGCGCACGTCGCGGTTGTCACGGAACCGTCACCCGCCGTCCGGAGAATGGCGGGCCATCGCAGGGAAGAACGACGGAGGCGGGATGCCTCCAACTCTCTCCAGGCCGGTGCGCGACGCGCGCCGGCCTTTTTTCTTTGCGCGGATCGTCCTTGCGCGACCTGTCGAACCGGCTTCAGCGGACGCCGTCCACCGCCCGCTTCATCCGGCCGATGACGTCCGCGTAGTCGCCGGCGTTGAAGATCGCCGACCCCGCCACGAACGTGTCCGCGCCCGCCGCGGCGATCTGCGCGATGTTGTCGGCCTTGACCCCGCCGTCGATCTCCAGCCGCACGTGCGGTGCGCGCGCATCGATCATCGCGCGCACGCGGCGCAGCTTCTCCAGCGCGGAGGCAATGAAGGACTGGCCGCCGAAGCCGGGGTTCACCGACATCAGCAGCACCATGTCCAGGTCCTCCAGCACGTAGTCGAGCGCCTCCACCGGCGTCGCCGGGTTGAGCACCAGTCCCGCCCTGCAACCGGCGTCCCGGATCAACTGGACCGTGCGGTGCACGTGACCGCTGGCCTCTGGATGGAAGCTGATCACCGTGGCGCCCGCCTTCGCGAAGTCCGGCACGATGCGGTCCACCGGCTCGACCATCAGGTGCACGTCGATGGGTGCGGTGACGCCGTGCTTCCGGAGCGCCTCGCACACCAGCGGGCCGATGGTGAGGTTGGGAACGTAATGGTTGTCCATGACGTCGAAGTGCACCCAGTCGGCGCCGGCGGCGAGCACCGCGTCGACCTCCTCGCCCAGCCGGGCGAAGTCGGCGGAGAGGATCGAGGGGGCGATGACGGTCGGTTGCATGGCGGTCCTGCGGTTCGGGTCAGGGCTTGCGCTGGCTGCGGCGCAGCGCGTGGATGCGGTCGTACGCGTTGTTGATCTCCCGCGCGCGGCGCTCGGCCTGCTGGCGGAGTTCCGGGGCGGCCCCGGCGAGCCGGTCCGGATGGTACTGGGCGATCAGCCGGCGGTAGGCGCGATCGAGCTCCGCCTCGTCGACGTCCTCGGTGAGGCCCAGCACCCGGTACGGGTCGTCGCTGCGGCGCAGCCTGAACCAGTCCACGTCGAAGGCGTGGCCCAGCAGCATCCCGACCAACCCGCCCAGCAGGGGGTTGGCGCGGAACAGCGCGGCGCCGGCGACCAGCCCGAGCAGCTTTCCGTACCAGCGTTTCATCGGCGGCGCGCCCGGTGGGGAGGCGGCAAGTCTACCGGGACGGGCACGCGGCGCCCCCGCGCCGTACACTGGCCGGCCCGCTGACCCGCGAGCACGGCGTGGCCACGACCCTGACCGAATCCAACCTGCCCGGACTCCACCTGCGCCACCGCGGCAAGGTCCGCGACGTGTTCGACCTGCCCGAATCCGCCTTGCCCGCCGCCGCGCGCGGCCACGGCGACGCGCTGCTGATCGTGGCGACGGACCGGCTCTCGGCCTTCGACGTGGTGCTGCCCGACCCGATCCCCGGCAAGGGCGAGATGCTCACCCGGATCAGCAACTTCTGGTTCGATCGCACGGCGCACCTGATACGCAACCACCTGACCGGGGTCGCGGTCGAGGACGTGCTGCCCGAGGGCGTGGACCCCGCGGCCTACCGCGATCGCGCGGTGGTCGCGCGCCGGCTCAAGCCGGTGCCGGTCGAGGCGATCGCGCGCGGCTACCTGATCGGCAGCGGCTGGAAGGACTACCAGCGCACCGGCCGGGTGAGCGGCATCACGCTGCCCGACGGACTGCGCCAGGCCGAGCGCTTGCCGCAGCCGATCTTCACGCCGTCGACCAAGGCGGCGGTCGGCGACCACGACGAGAACATCGATTTCGACACGATGGTCAAGCTGGTCGGCGCGGAACTCGCCGAGCAGGTGCGCGACGCGACGCTGCGGCTGTACCAGTTCGCCGCCGAGCACGCGGCGCGCCGGGGCATCCTGCTGGCGGACACCAAGTTCGAGTTCGGCCTGGACGCGGACGGTCGGCTGCACGTGATGGACGAGATGCTCACCCCGGACAGTTCGCGCTACTGGCCCGCCGACGAATACCGGGTCGGCACCAGCCCGCCGAGCTACGACAAGCAGATCGTCAGGGATTACCTGGAGACGCTCGACTGGGACAAGACGCCGCCGGGCCCGACGCTGCCGGCGGAGGTGATCGAGCGCACGCGGGCGCGCTATGCCGAGGCGCTCGGGCGGCTGGCGGACATCCGGGCCTGACGCGCCGCCCGGCGGGTGGCCGCCAGGGCTATGCTGGCGCGGCCCCCGACGGAGCGAATCCATGGACACCGAAGCCACCGCCGTCCGGCGGCCGATCGATCGCTGGTTCGACAGCTACTCCGGCGACCACCGCAACGACACCAACCAGTGGATCCACGTGTTCGCCGTCCCGGCGATCCTGTGGAGCGTGATCGCGCTGCTGTGGTGCATCCCGGTGCCGGGCGGGATGTTCCGGCAGGGGTTGTGGGCGGCCTTGGCGATGTTCCTGGCGTGGATGTTCTATTACCGGGCGTCGCGGCCGCTGGGGTTCGGGATGCTGGCGGTGTTCGTCGGCTTCGCGTGGCTGACGCGTTGGTTGCATGACGCGCTCGGGACGATGCAGTTGCTGTGGCTGGCGCTGGCGGTGTTCGTGGTGGCGTGGATCGCGCAGTTCGTCGGCCACAGGATCGAGGGACGCAAGCCGAGCTTCCTGACCGACCTGACCTACCTGCTGATCGGGCCGGCGTGGGTGCTGGCGAAGTTGTATCGGCGGTTGGGTTGGCGGTGGTGATTCGCGCGCGTCCGGTGGGACGTGCCAAGAGGTCCTTCGTCATCGTTTCAGCGGGATTTTCGCGGGCGGGCCTGGAACGCCATGGCCGCACGCGACACGCCGTGAATCCGTCCATGGAGGCTCGGTCGCGACATCCTTGTCGCGAACGGTCGCGTGCGGCCATGGCGCTCCAGGCCCCTCATCTCCGCGGATGATCGTTGCGTCCCCAGACTCGAGCATTTGAACGATGCCTCCTCGCGACCTCCTGCTTGTGCTGATCGTCTGCCTGGTGTGGGCGGGGAACTTCCTGACGTCGGCGTTCGCGTTGCGGGAGCTTCCGCCGTTCCTGTTCACCGCGCTTCGGCTGGCGATGCTGGCGGTGCTGCTGGGGGCGTTCGTGACGCGGCCGCCGGCGGCGCAGTGGCCGCGGCTGGTGGCGGTGGCGGTGTGCAACGGGGTGCTGCATTTCGGTCTGGCGTTCATGGCGCTGCGCATGGCCGACAACATCGCCTCGCCGGCGATCGTGTTGCAGAGCTACGTGCCGATGGCGGCGCTGCTGGCGTGGTGGTGGCTCGGCGAGCGGTTCGCGTGGCGCACGGCGGCGGCGATCGGGTTGAGCTTCGCCGGCGTGCTGGTGCTGGGGTTCGATCCGCTGCTGCTGGGCAAGCCGGTGGCGCTGGCGACGATGCTGGGGGCGGCGTTCTTCCTTGCGGCGGGCACGGTGCTCATGCGGCGGCTGTCCGGATTCGGGATGGTGTCGCTGCAGGGGTGGACGGCGTTGATCGGCGTGGTGCCGCTCCTGCTGCTCAGCCTGTGGCTGGAGCCGGGCGGGATCGCGGCGCTGGGCGACGCGAGCTGGGTGGCCTGGGCGGGGGCGGCGTATTCGGCGGTGTTCGCCTCGCTGCTCGGGCACGGGCTCTACTACGTGCTGGTGCAGCGCTACCCGGTGGCGCAGGTGACGCCGTGGCTGCTGCTGACGCCGGTGTTCGCGGTCGCGCTCGGCATGGCCTTCTGGGGCGACCGGCCGGGGCCGCAGCTCTGGGCGGGTGGCGCGATGGTGCTCGGGGGCGTGCTGGTCATCGCGCTGCGCGCGCGGGCGAAGGCGCGGGTGCTGCCGGAGGCGGAGGCGATCTGAGCGGTCGCGCCGCTCAACCGGGCCGCTCGTCGAACATCGCGGCCGTCGGCCGGAACGGCCGCGGGCGGTAGTCGAAGTCGCGCCGCGCGGGGGCGGTGTCGAACACGAGGTCGTCCCGCATGCGCGCGACGGCGGTGGCACCGAGGCCGCGGGCGACGCCCAGCGCTTGCGCCGCGGCCAGCAGCGCGCGGAACAGCGCGGGCGGCAGCGTGGCGACCCGGGCGGGGCGGTCCAGGACCGCGAGCACGCGGGCCACCATGTCGCGGTACGGCAGCGTCTCGCCACCCGGCACGGCGTAGGCATTGCCGTCGCACGCGCGGCTCCCGCACGCGGCGAGCGCGGCGATGGCCAGGTCGTCCACGTGCACAGGCTGGCGGAGTCCGACCGCGTCGGCGGGCAGCGGGAACACCCGCGTGCGCCGGGCGATCGCGGCGATCCGGCTCAGCGTCCGGTCCGTGCCGGCGCCGTAGACGAGCGTGGGCCGGAGCACCGTCGCGGCCGCGCCCTTGGCGCGCGCCGTCGCGAACACGCCCGCCTCGCCCGCGGCGAGGCGCCGCGCGAGGTCGCGCTCATGGGCGTCCGCCGAGTCGCCCTTGACCAGCACCGAGGTCGAGCCGAACGCGACGACGTGTGGCGCGTCCACCGCGGCGGCGGCGTACCAGCCCGCGAACCGGTCGAGCGGCCCGCAACTGAAGATCGCGTCGAACGCGGGCGGCAGCGCGGGCATCGCGTCGAAACCGCCCTGCCGCCATTCGACCGTCGGTTCGTCGGCGCGGGCAACGCGGGACACCGCGGTCACCTGCCAGCCTGCGTCGTGCAGGCGCACGAGGAGCGCACGGCCGATCTGGCCGCTCGCGCCGAACACCAGCGCCTGGCGTGCGGCCGCGCGCCGCGCGGGCGGCATCGCGCCTCGGGTCGAGGCGACGCGCATGCCCGGGTCCGGATCCGCTTGCATGCGCGCAGGATAGCGGCTGCGCGACGACGCCCGCGGCAGGCGTCCGCAGGGCATCAGTTAGACTCGGGTGAGCCGGCGCGACCGTCGCGACGGCCCCGAGAACCGTCCCGATGCTGGAAATCCTGCTGGCCCTGCCGTTCGCGCTGGCGCTGGCGGTGGGACTCGCGCGCGGCGCTCCGCGGCGGGCCATCGCCTGGCTTGCCGGTGCCGCCCCGCTCGCCGGGCTGCTGCTGCTTGCGTGGTTCTCGCCCGCGGTGCTCGGCGGCCATGCGCCGGCGGCCTCCCACCCGTGGCTGCCCGAAGCGGGCCTGCTGTTCACCCTGCGGCTCGATGGCCTGGCGTGGATGTTCGCGCTGATGGTGCTCGCCATCGGCGCGCTCATCGTGATGTACGCGGCCTACTACCTGAGCCCGCGCGACAGCGCGGCCCGGTTCTTCGCCTACCTGCTGCTGTTCATGGGCTCCATGCTCGGCATGGTGCTGGCCGGCAACCTGCTGCTGCTCGTGGTGTTCTGGGAACTCACGTCGATCAGCTCGTTCCTGCTGATCGGCTTCTGGTCGCGGCGCGAGGACGCGCGCGACGGCGCCCGCATGGCGCTGACGATCACCGGCGCGGGCGGGCTGGCCCTGCTGGGCGGCGTGCTGCTGATCGGTCGCATCGTCGGCAGCTACGAACTGGTGGACGTGCTGGCGGCGGGCGAGCAGATCCGGGCGCACGCGCTCTACCCGGCCATCCTGGGCCTGGTCCTGCTGGCGATCTTCACCAAGTCGGCGCAGTTCCCGTTCCACTTCTGGCTGCCGCACGCGATGGCGGCGCCCACGCCGGTGTCGGCCTACCTGCATTCGGCGACGATGGTGAAGGCCGGCGTGTTCCTGCTGGCGCGACTGCACCCGGTGCTGGCGGGCGACGACCTGTTCTTCTACGTGGTCAGCGCGGTCGGCGCGACCACGCTGCTGGTCGGTGCGTGGAGCGCGATCTTCCAGCACGACCTCAAGGGCCTGCTCGCCTACTCGACCATCTCGCACCTGGGCCTGATCACGTTGCTGTTCGGCCTGTCCACGCCGCTGGCGGTGGTCGCCGGCCTGTTCCACATCCTCAACCACGCGACGTTCAAGGCGTCGCTGTTCATGGCCGCCGGCATCATCGACCACGAGTCCGGGACCCGCGACATGCGCCGGCTCGGCAACCTGCGCCGGTTCCTGCCCGTCACCAGCGCGCTCGCCGTGACCGCGGCGCTGGCGATGGCCGGCATCCCCCTCCTCAACGGCTTCCTGTCGAAGGAGATGTTCTTCGCCGAGGCGCTCGAGGTCGGCGGCGAGGGCCCGTCGGGCTGGGCGATCGCGATCACCGCGGCACTCGCCGGCGCCTTCGGCGTCGCATACAGCCTGCGCTTCGTGCACGACACCTTCTTCGGCGAGGGTCCGCGCCGCGTGCACCGCGAGATCCACGAGCCGCCACGGTTCATGCGGATCCCGGTCGCGATCCTGGTGGTGGCGTGCGTGACGGTCGGGATCATGCCGGCGATGACGATCGCGCCGGTGCTCGACACCGCGGCGCGATCGGTGCTGGGCCCGTCCATGCCCGCCTACGACCTGGCGGTCTGGCACGGCTTCAACGTGCCGCTGGCGATGAGCCTGGGCGGCATCGTCGCCGGCGTGGCCCTGTACTCCGGGCTGCGCCGGCTGTTCAACATCCATGCGATCGTGCGCCGCTCGCTCGGGCGACACCTGTTCCACGTGAACGTGGACGCGCTGTACCGGCTCGCGCGCCGGTTCACCCGTTCGATCGCCAACGGAAGCCTGCAGCGCTCGCTGTCATGGCTGCTGCTCGCGGCCATCGTGGCCGCGGCGGTGCCGGCGCTGCCCGGGCTGCTTGCCACCGCGCCCGGCGAAGGACAACCGATGCCACCCCTGGCGTGGACGCTCTGGGCGATGCTGGTCGCCGCGGCCTGCGCCACGCTCGCCCTGCACCGCCAGCGCCTGGTGGCCCTGGTGGTGATCGGCGCGGTCGGCCTGGCGGTGAGCCTCGCGTTCGTGGTGCTGTCGGCGCCGGACCTGGCGCTGACCCAGCTGCTGGTGGAGCTGGTCACCATCGCGCTGATGCTGCTGGCGCTGAACTACCTGCCGCAGGCATCCAGGCCGCTGCCCGGCCTGCTGAGCCGTGCGCGTCGCTGGCGCGACGTCGCCATCGCCCTGGTCGCGGGCGGGGGCGTGGCCGCGCTCGCCTACGCGATGATGACCCGGCCCACGCGCACGGTCGCCGACGAGCTGCTCGCGCGCTCGATCCCCGAGGGCCACGGCACCAACGTGGTCAACGTCATCCTGGTGGACTTCCGAGGCTTCGACACGCTCGGCGAGATCGCCGTGTTCGGAATCGCCGCGCTCGTGGTGCATGCGCTCCTGCGGCGCGCGCGCCTGGTGCCGGACCACGTGGTCCCGGGCGAACCCGACCGCATGCCGATGCCGGCCAACCTGAGCCACCTGCTGTTCCCGCTGGCGCTGGCGGTGTCGGCCTACCTGTTCCTGCGTGGCCACAACCAGCCCGGTGGCGGCTTCATCGCCGGACTGGTGCTGGCGGTGCCGCTGCTGCTCCAGTACGTGCTGCAGGGCGCGCACTACGTCGAGCAGCGCATGGGCTTCGACCACGCGCGCTGGATCGGCGTCGGCCTTCTGGCCGCCGTGGCCACCGGCGCCGGCGCGATGGTGCTTGGCCACCCCTTCCTCACCAGTGGCTACGCGTCGCTCGGCATCCCGCTGGTCGGCAAGGTCGGCCTGGCGAGCGCGCTGGGCTTCGACCTGGGCGTGTACCTGGTCGTGTTCGGCGGCGCGATGCTGATCCTGTCCATGCTCGGCACGGTGCGCAGCACGCGCGGCGACGGGGGGGCGGGCTGATGGAACTGGCGATGGCCAGCGCGATCGGGGTGCTGGTGGCCACCGGCACGTGGCTGCTGCTGCGCGCGCGCAGCTTCGACGTGATCATCGGGCTCACGCTGCTCTCGTACGCGACCAACCTGCTGATCTTCGCCGCGGGCCGCCTCGTCCCCGGCAAGCCGCCGGTGCTGCGCCGGGGCATCGAGCCCCTGCTCGCCAGCCACGCCGATCCGCTGCCCCAGGCCCTGGTGCTGACCGCGATCGTGATTTCCTTCGCGATGACCGCGGTCACCATCGTGGTGGCCCTGCGCAGCCATGCGGACAACGGCGACGACCATGTCGACGCGGGCGAGGGCGACAGCGACCGGGAGCGCGCGAAGTGATGGCGCACCTGCCGATCCTGCCGATCCTGGTGCCGCTGCTGGCCGCCGCCGTGATCCTCCTGGTGGAGCGCCGCGGCGTGGTCGCGCAGCGCATCGTCGCCACGCTGGGCATGGCCGGCCTCCTGTCCGCGGCGCTCTTGCTCGCGGTGGCGGCGGACGCCGACGGGACGCTCGTCTACCTGGTCGGCGACTGGCCCGCGCGGCTTGGCATCGCGCTGGTCGCCGACCGCCTCGGCGCGCTGATGGTGCTGGCGACCGCCCTGCTGGCGATCCCCTGCCTGCTGTACGCGGCGTCCGGCTGGGACCGTCGGGCGCTGCACTTCCATGCCCTGTTCCAGCTGCAGCTGGCCGGCCTCAACGGCGCGTTCCTGACCGGCGACCTGTTCAACCTGTTCGTGTTCTTCGAGGTGCTGCTGATCGCCTCGTACGGCCTGCTGCTGTCGGGCGGGCGCGGCCCGCGCATGCGCGCCGGCCTGCACTACGTGGCCTTCAACATCACCGCGTCGACGCTGTTCCTCGTCGCCCTGGCGCTGCTGTACGGGATGACGGGCACGCTCAACATGGCGGAGATGGCGCTGCGCGTGGCCGACGCGCCGGAAGGCGACCGCGCGCTGCTGCAGGCGGCGTCGGGCATCCTGCTGGTGGTGTTCTGCGGCAAGGCGGCGCTGCTGCCGATGTACGTGTGGTTGCCGAAGACCTACAAGTACGCACCCGCCGCGGTGGCGGCGCTGTTCACCGTGATGACCAAGGTCGGCGTGTACGCGGTGCTGCGCGTGTTCTCGCTGGTGTTCGGCGCGCAGGCGGGGCCGATGGCGGGCTGGGCCTGGGACTGGCTGCTGCCGCTCGGCCTGGTGACGCTGCTGCTGGGCACGCTGGGCGCGATGGCGGCGCTCACCCTGCGCGCGATGGTGGCGTGGCTGGTGATCGCCTCGGCCGCGACCCTGTTCGTCGCGTTCGCGCTGGCGACACCCGAGGCCGTGGGCGCGGGCCTCTACTACCTGGTCCACAGCACGTTCGCGACCGCGGCCCTGTTCCTGGTCGCCGACCTCGTGCGCAGGCAGCGCGGGGGCGCACGCGACCGCATCGACCTGGCCGCGCGCCTGCCGCAGGCGCCGCTCCTGGGCACGCTGCTGCTGGTGGGCGCGATCGCGGTGACCGGCCTGCCGCCGCTGTCCGGCTTCATGGGCAAGTTCACCCTCCTGGCCGCGGTGCCGGAAAGCGAAGTCGGACGCGTGTGGTCCGTGCTGCTGCTGACCAGCCTGATGGCGATCGTCGCGCTCGCGCGCGCCGGCAGCATGCTGTTCTGGGAAGGCCCCGCGCTGGCGGCCCGCGTGGGTGCGAACGGCAACGGCGAAGCCGCCGGCGGTGACGCCGACGACAACGGGGACGCGCCCGGGCCGGGCGACCTCGCGACGCCGGTGTCCACGCGTGCGCAGCCCCTGCAGCTGGTCGCCGTGGGCCTGCTGCTGGCGTATGGCGTGGGGCTGTCGATCTTCGCCGACCCCGTGCTGCGCTACGCGCGCGACGCGGCGGCGCACGCTCTCGACCCGGCTGTCCTGGTCGAGGCCGTGCGCGGCAGCCGTTCCGTCCTGCGGGCGCCCTCGCCATGAACCGATTCCTGCCTTCGCCGCCGCTCAGCGTCGCCGTGCTGCTGCTCTGGCTGCTGCTGGTCGCCGAGTTCAGCGTCGGCCACGTGCTGCTGGGCACGTTGCTCGCGGTCGTGCTGCCGCTGCTCGCCGGCCTGCTGCAGCCCGAGCGCGCGCGCTTCGGCCGGACCGCGGCGATCCTCGTGCTCGTCCGCAGGGTTGCATGGGACATCGTGCTGTCGAACATCGAGGTCGCGCGCCGCATCCTCGGGCCGGAGCGCGCGATCACGCCGGGGTTCATCTGGATCCCGCTCGAGCTCACCAGCATCCACGGGATCACCGCGCTGGCCAGCATCATCACGCTCACGCCCGGCACCCTGTCCGCCGAGCTGACCGACGACCGCCGGCACCTGCTCGTGCACTGCTTCAACCTGGACGACGCCGACGCCACGGTGGCGACGATCAAGCAGCGCTACGAGTCCCTGCTGAAGGAGATCTTCCCGTGATCCAGACCGCCCTCGTCGCCGCGCTGTGCGTCGTCGCGCTGGCGATGCTGTTCAGCCTCTGGCGCCTGCTGCGCGGCCGGACGCTGCCCGACCGCATCCTCGCCCTGGACACGCTGTACGTGAACACGATCGCGCTGCTGATGCTGTTCGGCATGGCGCTGCGCTCGTCGATCTACTTCGAGGCCGCGCTCGTCATCGCGATGCTCGGCTTCGTCAGCACCGTCATGCTGTGCAAGTACGTCATGCGCAGGGACATCGTCGAATGAGCGGCTTCGACCCCGAGATGCTGCCCGGGATCGCGCTGGTCGTGCTGCTGGCGGTGGGCTGTTTCTTCGTGCTGGTCGGCTCGTTCGGCCTGTTCAAGCTGTCGGACTTCTTCAAGCGCCTGCACGGCCCGACCAAGGCCACCACGCTCGGCGTGGGCTGCATCCTGGTCGCGTCGATCCTCTGGCACGGCGTGCTCGGCGACGACGGCCTCGGCCTGCGCGAGCTGCTGGTGACGGTCTTCCTGTTCCTGACCGCGCCGGTAAGCGCGCACCTCATGGCCCGGGCCGCGCTCGCCCTGGAGCCCGGGGTGCGTCCCGATCCGCCGGCATCGCCGGAGGACGGGCGCAAGGGGAAGGCGCCGCGCGACGGGGCGGGCGAAGACTAGCGCACGGTCGTCAGGAACAACCCTCGACGTAGTCGACCTGCGGCGGGATGCCGATCCGCCACTCGGTCACCATGCCGTCCTCGTCGGTTTCGAACAGCAGCACGCCCGGGCCATCGTCCGGGTCGCCGATCCGCAGGTAGCTGGCCCCGTCGACGTACTTGTGCGGGCGGGTTTCCACCCGGCCGGGATACATGGCCTCGATCGCGTGCGCGTCCAGGCCGATGCGGCCGCCACCCGGTGCCGTCACCCGCGGCGTCGCCACGTCCACGCGGACGAAGCGCCCGTCCTCGACCATGAAGGCGACCTGGTAGCCGCTGTCCTGTTCGACCGGCGGGCTCAGGTAGTGGCAAGCGGCCTCCGCGTCCGGCATGGCGTGAAGCTCGCCGCCCCAGGCCTGGCGGACGGATTCGGCGGGCGCGCCGAAGGCCGCCGGACCGAACCCGGCGAAACCGATCGTGCCCTCGGCGGGGAGGCCCTGCGGCGGGATGGTCGTGCCGGCCGGCGCGGTCGCGGGCGGGACGTCGCCCGGTGGCTGGTCGAGGGCCACGGCCCCGGGATCCGGGGCGCCACTGCCGGCGCCGGCCCCGTCCGCGCCGGGGCCGCCGGCGCCGCGCGTGCACCCGGCGGCGACGCAACACGCCAAGAGCAGCCAGCCCGGCGTCAGCAGATGGCGCATGCGGTGTCCCCATGTCGAAACGCGCGCAGCCTAGCGCGCGGCCGTGAATCCGGCGCGAAGCACGCCCGGGTCAGGGCGCCGCGAAGTGCTTGCGCAGCCCGGCCCAGCAGGCCTGGTAGTCGCGCTGCCGGTGCGCGGCTTCGAGCGCCTGCGCGGTCGGGCGGATCACCGCGCGGCTCTCGAACATGAAGGCCATGGTGTCGCGGATCACGTCCGGCTTCGACAGGTCGGCGCCGGACGCCTTCTCGAACGTGGCCGCGTCCGGGCCGTGGCCGGTGAAGCTGTTGTGCAGCGAGCAGCCACCGGGTGCGAAGCCCTCGGCCTTGGCGTCGTAGGCGCCGTGCACCAGGCCCATGAATTCGCTCGCGACGTTGCGGTGGAACCACGGCGGGCGGAACGTGTCCTGCGCCACCAGCCAGCGCGGCGGGAAGATCACGAAGTCCATGTTGCTGGTGCCCGGCGTTTCGCTGGGCGAGTGCAGGACCAGGAAGATGCTCGGGTCCGGATGGTCGAAGCTGATCGAGCCGATCGTGTTGAACCGGCGCAGGTCGTACTTGCAGGGCGCGTAGTTGCCATGCCAGCCGACGACGTCGAGCGGGCTGTGGCCGATCGGCGCGCGCCACAGGTGGCCCTGGAACTTGGCGACCAGTTCGAACTCGCCCTCCAGGTCCTCGTAGGACGCTTCGGGCGCGAGGAAGTCGCGCGGATTGGCCAGGCCGTTGGACCCGATCGGGCCGAGGTCCGGCAGTTGGAGCAGCGCGCCGAAGTTCTCGCACACGTAGCCGCGCGACGGGCCGTCGGGCAGCGCGACCTGGAATCGCACGCCGCGCGGGATCAGCGCGATCTCCTGCGGCGCGACCTCGAGCAGGCCGAACTCGGTCGAGATCTCCAGCCGGCCCTGCTGCGGGACGACCAGCAGTTCGCCGTCGGCGTCGTAGAAGTAGCGCCCGTCCATGTCGCGGTCGGCCGCGTACACGTGGACGCCGATGCCCGTCTGCGCGGCGGGGCCGCCGTTGCCGGCCATCGTGTACAGGCCATCCACGAAATCCGCGCCCGCGCCGTCGGGCAGCGGCAGCGGGTTCCAGCGCAGCTGGTCGGGCGTGACGGGACCGGTGTCGAAGTCGTTGTGGAAGCGGGGCTGGGCGAACGGTTCGAACGCGCCGTGCATCGCGGCCGGGCGGATGCGGTACAGCCAGCTGCGACGGTTCGCGCTGCGCGGCGCCGTGAACGCGGTGCCGCTCAGCTGCTCCGCATACAGGCCGTGCGCGACCTTCTGCGGGGAGTTGCGCCCGACCGGCAGCGTGCCGGCCACCGCCTCGGTGGCGAACTCGTTGCCGAAGCCGCTCATGTAGCCGTTGCCGCGCAGGGTCATCTCGCGCTCGCCTTGTCGCGGGTGGCCCCGCGGGTTGGGGTCGGGTCCGGGTGGCGCGGCGTCAGAGGACGCCGCGCTTCATCTGGTCGCGCTCGATGCTCTCGAACAGGGCCTGGAAGTTGCCCTCGCCGAAGCCTTCGTTGCCCTTGCGCTGGATGATCTCGAAGAAGATCGGGCCGATCGCGTTCTGGGTGAAGATCTGCAGCAGCTTGCGCTGCTTGGTCTCCGGGTCGGCGTCGATCAGGATCTTGTTTCGCGCCAGCCGCGGCACGTCCTCGCCGTGGCCCGGGACGCGCTGGTCGATCACTTCGAAATACGTCTCCGGCGTGTCCAGGAACTCGATGCCGGCCTCGCGCATCTTTTCGACCGTGTCGTAGATGTCGTCGGTGAAGCAGGCGATGTGCTGGATGCCCTCGCCCTTGTACGCGTCGAGGTACTCGTTGATCTGCGACTTGGGGTCGCTGGACTCGTTGAGCGGGATGCGCACGATGCCGTCAGGCGCGGTCATCGCCTTGGACACCAGGCCGGTCTTGGCGCCCTTGATGTCGAAGTAGCGGATCTCGCGGAAGTTGAACAGCTTCTCGTAGTAGTCCGACCACTTCGCCATGTTGCCGAAGTAGAGGTTGTGCGTGAGGTGGTCGATGAAGGTCAGGCCGAACCCGCGTGCGTCCTGGTCGGCGCCCTCGATCGCCTCGTAGTCGGCATCGTAGATCGTGCCCGCGTCGCCGTAGCGGTCGACCAGGTACAGCATGCAGTCGCCGATGCCCTTCACGACCGGCGCGTCGACGGCCTTGCTCTCCGGCTTGTGGTCGATGGCCTCGCCGCCGTTGTCGAGCACGCGCTGGCAGACCTCGCCGGACGGCTTGCGGAAGCGGATCGCGAAGCCGCATGCGCTCGGGCCGTGGGCCTTGGCGAAGTCGGCGGCGAAGGAGTCCGGGTCCTCGTTGACGAGGAAGTTGACGCCGCCCTGGCGGTAGACGGTGATCGGCCGCGTCTTGTGCCTGAGCACCGCGGTGAAGCCCATCCTGCGGAAGTAGTCGTGCAGCAGCCCGGCCTGCCCCTGCGGCGCGGCGAACTCCACGAACTCGAAGCCGTCGATCCCCATCGGGTTCTCGAAGGTGGTGACCTGCATGCCGAGGTTGTGGCCGGCGGCGGACTGCGGCTGGGCGCTCATGGCGGACTCCTGTGGGTCGGTGCGGCCGCGCGAGTGTGGCGCGCGCGGCGTTCAGGGGATGTCGCGTGCGACCGGCGGCCATGCGGCCGCGGCTTGCACCCGGGTCCCCGACGTTATAGTTTCAATTGCAACCATTTGCAAGGCCGACGCATGCCCGCCCGCCGCCGACCCGCGCCGCCCCGGGGCGCGACGCCCCCGGCCACGCCGGAACTGGAGCTCGAGCGCTTCCTTCCGTACCGGCTGTCGGTGCTGTCGAACCGCATCAGCGACGCCATCGCCAGCGCCTATCGCGGGCGCTTCGGCCTGGGCGTGACCGAATGGCGGGTGATGGCGGTGCTCGGACGGCATCCGGGCCTGTCCGCGGGCGAGGTGGCGCAGCGCACGGCGATGGACAAGGTCGCGGTCAGCCGCGCGGTGGCGCGCCTGCTCGCGCGGGGCCTGCTGGCGCGCGACACCCACGGCGACGATCGGCGCCGCTCGGTGCTCGCCTTGTCCGGCGAAGGACGGCGCGTGCATGACCAGGTCGTGCCCCTGGCGCTGGAATACGAACGCCGGCTGCTCGCGCCGCTGGACGCGGACGAGCGCGCCCAGCTCGAGCGCCTGCTCGGCAAGCTCGGCGCGCCCCGCGCGGGCTGAGGGAGGCAGGACGGCGCCCGGGGATTCACCCCGCGCCGCGCCCGCACCGGAAAAAAAAAAGGGGCGGCCCGTGAGCCGCCCCTTGGTTGCACCCGTCGCGAGAGCGTTACTTCCGCTCCTGCTCCGGATGCGTGCCCGCCGCGGCCGGCTCGGCGAGTTCGCCTTCGCCCGCCAGGATGTGGCTGTGGTCCAGGTCGTCCACGTCCTCGTGCATGAGGCGCTTGACCAGCGGGGCGATCAGGATCACCACCACGCCCACGCCGATCGCGATCCAGCCGATCTGGTTGTAGACCGACATCACCTGGTCGGCACCGGCCGCCTCTTCGCCGCCGTGCCCGCCGGTCGCGCTGGCGATCAGGCCACCGATGAAGTTGCCGCCGGCGCTGGCGAGGAACCAGGTTCCCATCATCAGGCTGAGCATCCGCACCGGCGCCAGCTTGGTCATGGCCGACAGGCCCACCGGCGACAGGCACAGCTCGCCCATCGTGTGCAGCAGGTAGATGAGGAAGATGAAGATCACCGGCGTCAGGTTGCCGGTGCCGGCCGCCGCCGCGCCGGCCACCAGGACCAGGAAGCCGGCGCCCAGCTGCACCAGGCCGAGGCCGAACTTGGCCGGCGTGGACGGCTCCAGGCCGCGGCGGGCCAGCGCCATCCACAGCCACGCGAAGACCGGGCCCAGCAGCACGATGTAGATCGCGTTGAGCGACTGGAACATGCCCGCCGGGACCTCCCAGCCGAAGAACGACCGGTTGACCTGCTCGTCGGTGTAGACGTTGAGCGAGGAGCCGGCCTGCTCGAACAGTGCCCAGAACAGCGGCTGCAGCGCGATCAGGAACAGCGCGGCCAGGATCCGGTCGCGGTCGATCCGGTCCATCTTGAACACGGACGAATACAGCAGGTAGGCCACCACGACCGCGCCGCTCAGGCCCAGCAGCCAGCCGACCACGTCCTGGTACTGGACGAGCCACCACACGACCACCACGCCCAGAAGGCCCGAGAGGTAGATGGCCCACTCACGCGGGATGCCCATCACCGGCTCGCGCAGCGACTGCGGGATCGGCGACTCGCCCTTGCCCAGCAGGGCCGGGCGACCGAGCACGAACACCAGCAGGCCGAACAGCATGCCGACGCCGGCCGCGCCGAAGCCCCAGGCCCAGCCGTAGGTCTGGCCGAGGTAGGCGACCAGCAGGGAGCCGAGCGCGGCGCCCAGGTTGATGCCCATGTAGAAGATGGTGAACGCCGGGTCGCGGCGCGCGTCGCCCTGCCGGTACAGCTGGCCGACGATCACCGAGATGTTCGCCTTCAGGAAGCCGACGCCCATGATGATGAAGGCGAGTGCCAGCCAGAAGATGTCGATGTACGTCGACGACTGCATCAGCGCCGCCGATTGCGCGCTGGTGTCGGGTGGCGCGGAGCCCTCGAAGGCCATCAACCCGTGGCCGATCACCAGCAGGATCGCGCCGTACTGCACCGCCTTGCGCTGGCCCAGCCACCGGTCCGCGATCCAGCCGCCGATCACCGGCGTGATGTAGACCAGCGCGGTGTACGCGCCGTAGATGACGTACGCCTTCTCCTCGGAGAACAGCCAGTGCTGGATGAGGTAGAAGATCAGGATCGCCCGCATGCCGTAGTAGGAGAAGCGCTCCCACATCTCGGCGAAGAACAGCACGAACAGGCCGCGCGGATGGCCGAGGAAGGTCTTGCCCTCGGCGGGTCGGGTCGGGATCGAACTCATGCGTCGGGTGCTCCTGGCCGGCGCCGGCCTTCATGCAATGGCGGGTGGGGCCCGGCAGCGTGCCGGGCGCAAAATGACGGCAAGGTGTAACCGCACGGCGCCGCCGCCGTCAAACCTTCCTCGCCGTTGTGCGGTGCACCATCCCACCGCCCATGACCGGCGCCACGGGTGCCTGCGACCTCAGCCGACGGACGGATACACGTAGCTCGCGCCCACGCCCAGCGGGATGCCGAGGGCCCAGAAGCCGAGCAGGAAGGCGGTCCACATCACCAGCAGGGTCACCGAGAACGGCAGCATCAGGGCCAGCAGCGTGCCGACCCCTGACGTGGTCACGTACCGCTGGCAGAACACCACGATCAGCGGGAAGTAGGGCATCAGCGGCGTGATGATGTTGGTCGACGAGTCGCCGACGCGGTACGCCGCTTGGGTCAGGTCCGGGGAGACGCCCAGCTGCATCAGCATCGGCACCATGATCGCGCCGATCAGCGCCCACTTCGCCGATGCCGAGCCGATCAACAGGTTGACGAAGCCCGACAGCAGCACGATGCCGACCACCGTCATCGCCATCGGCAGGCCCATCGCCTGCAGCGCGTTGGCGCCCTTGATCGCCAGCAGCACGCCGAGGTTCGACTGGCCGAAGGCGTAGATGAACTGCGCCGCGAAGAACGCCATGACGATGTAGTAGCCCATGCCCGACATCGCCTTGCTCATGCCGGCGATGATGTCGCGATGGCTCTTCGCGGTGCCGGCCACGTAGCCGTACACGACGCCGGGGATGAGGAAGAACACGAAGATCAGCGCCACGATCGACTGCATCAGCGGCGCGGTGAAGGCGAGCAGCGGATGCGTGCCCGGCGGCAGGTCCGCGGCCGGCGCGGCCCAGGGCGTGCCCTCGGGCAGCAGGCTGAGGACGAACAGGACGATCGCGACCGCCATCGCGGCCACCGCCGCGGCCAGGCCCTTGCGCTCCTTCGGCTGGAGGGGGGTCATCGTCGGCATCTGCGCCGTGTCGCCGTCCACCTGCGTGCCACGCAGGCGCGGTTCGATCACGCGGTCGGTCAGGAACCAGCCCACGGCGATGATCAGGAAGGACGAGGCCGTGGTGAAGAAGTAGTTGTTGATCGGGTTCACGACGACCGCGGGATCGACGAGGTGCGCCGCCTCCTGGGTCAGGCCCGACAGCAGCGGGTCCAGGCTCGACGGCACGAACAGCGTCGCGGAGAAGCCGCCGGACACGCCCGCGAACGCCGCCGCGATGCCCGCCAGCGGGTGCCGGCCGGCCGCGTAGAAGATGACCGCGCCCAGGGGGATCACCAGCACGTAGCCGGCATCGACGGCGACGTGGCTGAGGATGCCGACCGCGACCAGCACCGGCGTCAGCAGCATCCGGGGCGTGACGCCGAGGATCGCGCGCAGGGCGGCGTTGATGAAGCCGGTGTGCTCGGCGACGCCCAGGCCCAGCATCGCGACCAGGACCACGCCCAGTGGCGCGAAGTTCACGAACGTGCGGACCATCTCCGCCATGAAGGCCGTGAGGCTGGCGCCGGCCAGCAGGTTCTTCACCTGCACCGGCTCGCCACTGCGCGGATCCAGCTCGCTGAAAGTGACGTTCGCCAGCAGCGCCGACAGGCCCCAGGTGGCGAGCATGAGCAGCAGGAACAGGACGGCCGGATCCGGCAACCGGTTGCCGACGCGCTCGACGGCATCCAGGAAGCGGGTGACCGCGCCGCGGCGCGGGGTCGTCGCGGGGCTCGGATCGCTCATGCCCGGGGTCCTGGCAGCGTGGGCCAGCCGGCATCCTAGCAGCGACCTGGCGGCGCCACGCCCGGCACGCGGTCAGTCCGGCCTGAGCGGGTCGACCGTGTGCTCGAGCCGGGTCCGGACCTCGAACAGCTCCGGGAAGAAGGTCTGCTCGAGGGCCTGCTTGAGGAAGCCGACGCCCGACGAGCCTCCGGTGCCGCGCTTGAAGCCGATGATCCGCATCACCGTGCGCATGTGGCGGAAGCGCCAGTGCTGGAACAGCGACTCGAGGTCCACGAGGTCCTCGAGCAGGTGGTAGGCGGCCCAGTGCGCGTCGACGTCCTCGTAGATCCGCTTGAACACCGGCACCAGGTCCGCGTCGAAGGCGTGCGGGACGGCCCAGTCGCGGTCCAGGTGCCGCGCCGGTACGTCGTGTCCCTGCCGGGACAGGTGCCGGAGCACTTCGTCGTACAGCGACGGGGCCTCCAGCACGGAAGCCAGCGCCGCCCGGTCGCCGGGGGCGTGGTCGAACACGTCGAGCATCTCCCGGTCCTTGTTGCCGAGCAGGAACTCGATCGTGCGGTACTGCAGCGACTGGAACCCCGAGGACGGGCCGAGGATGTCGCGGAACTCGATGTACTCGGACGGGGTGAGCGTCTCCAGCACCGACCACTGCTCGATCAGCTGGCGCATCACCTGCTTGCAGCGGGCGAAGATCTTCTGGGTCGGGCCGAGGTCGTCGGCCTGCAGGTGCGCGGTCGCCGCGGACAGTTCGTGGATGAGCAGCTTCATCCACAGCTCGGCCACCTGGTGCTGCACGATGAACAGCAGTTCGTCGTGGTGCGGGGGCCGGCTCACGGGTGCCTGCGCGTCGAGCAGCCGGTCCAGCCGGAGGTAGCCGGCGTAGGTCAGGCGCCCGGCGAGGTCGCGGTGGATCCCCGCCTCCAGCGGCCGGCGGTCGTGCGTGGCGTCGTCGCGTTCTTCCATCCGCGGATTCTAGCGAGACCCGCGGGATGCCGGCTGCGCCGTCCGGGCGCCCCGGGCCGGTCGCCGGATGCGACGGGCGCTCCGGGGCGGCGGCCACGCTGGTGGTCGCATCGCCGCATGGATCGATTCGCTATGATCAGGGCCTTTCCGACTGCCCCGGGGCGCGCCCGCATGACCGTCGCCGCCAAGTTCGAGATCGAGCACCTCCAGTACCTCAAGCCGGACGGCAAGCTGTCCGGCAAGCTGCCGGAGGCGGTGCCCGATCCCGAGGCGCTGGTGCCACTGTTCGAGCAGATGCTGTTCGTCCGCACCTTCGACGACAAGGCGATCCGACTGCAGCGCACCGGCAAGCTCGGCACCTATGCCGCGTGCCTGGGCCACGAGGCCACCCACGTCGGCATCGGCGCGTCGATGCGGCCGGAAGACGTGTTCGCGCCGAGCTACCGCGAGTACGGCGCGCAGTTCATGCGCGGGGTCAAGCCGCGCGAGGTCCTGCTGTACTGGGGCGGCGACGAGCGCGGCAACGATTTCTCCGGCCCGAAGCACGACTACCCGTGGTGCGTGCCGATCGCCACGCAGTGCCTGCATGCCGCCGGCGCGGCGCTGGCGTTCAAGCTGCGGGGCGAGGACCGCGTGGCCGTGACCTGCTGCGGCGACGGCGGCAGTTCCAAGACCGACACCTACGCGGCGATCAACTCGGCCGGTGCGTACGGCCTGCCGTTCATCCAGTGCATCATCAACAACGGCTGGGCGATCTCGGTGCCGCGGCGCGCCCAGACCGGCGCGAAGACGCTGGCGCAGAAGGGCCTGGCCGGCGGCCTGGACTGCCTTCAGGTCGACGGCAACGACCTGCTGGCCGTGCTCGAGGCGATGCGCCGCGCCATGGTCCGCGCGCGCAATGGCGAGGGCGGCAGCGTCATCGAGTTCCTGACCTACCGCCTGCACGACCACACCACCGCCGACGACGCGCGCCGCTACCGCGGCGAGGACGAGGTCAAGGCGGCCTGGGAGCGCGAGCCGATCGCCCGACTGCGCACGTTCCTGCAGTCGAAGAAGCTCTGGGACAAGAAGCGCGAGGACACGTGGATCGCCGAGTGCGGCGCGAAGGTCGACGAGGAGATCAACGCCTACCTCGAGACCAAGGTGCAGCCGGTGACCGCGATGTTCGACCACCTCTACGCCGATCCGCCCCCGGACCTGCTGGCGCAACGCGACGCCGTGGTGGCGCTGGAGGGCAGGCGCCATGGCTGACGCGAAGACCGCCGCCCCGGCCGACGCCATCACCCTGATCGAGGCGATCACGAAGGCGTTGGCCTGGGAGATGCGCAACGACGATTCGGTGCTGGTGCTGGGCGAGGACGTGGGCGTCAATGGCGGCGTGTTCCGCGCCACCGCGGGCCTGCAGGCCGAGTTCGGCGACGCGCGCGTGCTCGACACGCCGCTGGACGAGACCACGATTGCCGGTCTCACGGTCGGCCTGGCCTCGCAGGGCATGAAGCCCGTCGCGGAGGTGCAGTTCGACGGCTTCGTCTACCCGATGGTCGACCACATCATCTGCCACGCCGCGCGCTTCCGGTACCGCACGCGCGGCCGCCTCACCTGCCCGATGGTGCTGCGCGTGCCGTGGGGCGGCGGCATCCGCGCGCCGGAGCACCACAGCGAGGCCAACGAGGCGATCTTCACCAACGTCCCGGGCCTGCGGGTGGTCATGCCCTCCTCGCCCGCGCGCGCCTACGGCCTGCTGCTGGCCGCGATCCGCGAGCCGGACCCGGTCATCTTCATGGAGCCCAAGCGCATCTACCGGCAGTACAAGGAAGTGGTGCCGGACGACGGCGAGGCGCTGCCGCTGGACGTGTGCTACGTGCTGCGCGACGGCACCGACGTGACCCTGGTGACCTGGGGCGCGCAGGTGAAGGAGTCGCTGGAGGCCGCCGAGGCGCTGGCGAAGGACGGCATCAGCGCCGAGGTCATCGACGTCGCCACGCTGCGGCCGCTCGACTTCGACACGATCGCCGAATCGGTCTCGCGGACGGGCCGCTGCGTCATCGTGCACGAAGCGCCGAAGACCGCCGGCTTCGGCGCGGAGATCGCCGCGCGCCTGGCCGAGGAATCCATGTACGACCTGCTGGCCCCGGTCGAGCGCGTGACCGGCTACGACACCCACATCCCGCTGTTCCGCCTCGAGATGAAGTACCTGCCCTCGGTCGAGCGCATCGTCGCCGCGGCCAAGCGCACCCTCGACGCCAGCTGACGAACCAGGACCGGACATGGCCGACAAGAAGACCTTCAAGCTTCCCGACCTCGGCGAGGGCCTGCCCGACGCCACCATCGTCGAGTGGTTCGTCAAGGTGGGCGACACCATCCGCCTGGACGAGAACCTCGTGTCGATGGAAACCGCGAAGGCGGTGGTCGAGGTGCCCTCGCCCGTCTCGGGCAAGGTGCTGAAGCTGGCCGGCGGCGCCGGCGACGTGGTGGTGACCGGCAGCATGCTGGCGGAGTTCGAGATCGACCCGTCGCTGCCGCAGCGCGCAGAAGGGCAGGACACCGGCCACCACCATGGCGGCAACGACGCCGACCACGGCGTCGGCACGCAGGACCCCGCGCCGGACGACCGCGTGGTCGCCTCCGACGAGGGCGGCGCGATCGAGGCCGACGGCAGGCAGGCGGCGAAGGGCGACGCGGGCGGCCGCGACGATGCCGGCACCGTGGTCGGCGCGATGCAGAGTTCCGACGCGGTCCGCGCCGACGCGGTGTCGTCCGCGGGTGGCGTCAAGGCGATGCCCGCCGTGCGCGCGCTGGCGCGCAAGCTGAAGGTCGACCTCGCCCGGGTGCGCGCCACCGGCGCGGACGGCGTGGTGACCATGGCCGACGTCAAGCGTGCGGCCGAGGAGGGCCCGTCCGCGGCCCCCGCCCCCGCCGCGCGGGGCGACACGTCGCGCACCGCTCCGCAGCCCGCGTCGCGCAGCACGGTGTCCCAGTCCGGCCGCCCGATGCGCACGCAGCCGCCGTCCGTGCAGGCCACCGGCCAGCCCGAGCAGCTCAAGGGCGTGCGCCGCAACATGGCGCGGGTCATGGCCGACGCGCACGCGAAGGTCGTGCCGACCACGCTGTGCGACGACGCCGACCTGCACGCCTGGCTCGGCAAGCAGGACATCACCGCGCGCCTGGTGCGCGCGATCGTGGTCGCCTGCAAGACCGTCCCGGCGCTCAACGCCTGGTTCGATGGCGAGAAGCTGACCCGCACCCTGCACCCGCACGTGGACCTGGGCATCGCGGTGGACACCGACGACGGCCTGTTCGTGCCGGCACTGCGCAATGCCGACATGCTCGACGCGCGCGGCCTGCGCGAGGGCATCAACCGCCTGCGCGCGCAGGTCGAGGACCGCAGCATCCCGCCGTCGGAGCTGAGCGGCTACACGGTCTCGCTGTCCAACTTCGGCATGTTCGCCGGCCGCTACGCGACGCCGGTCGTGGTGCCGCCGTGCGTGGCGATCGTCGGCGCCGGCAAGCTGTCGCACGACGTGGTGGCGGTGATCGGCGGCATCGAGGTGCACCGGCGGATGCCGATCTCGGTGACGTTCGACCATCGCGCCTGCACGGGTGGCGAGGCGGCGCGCTTCCTCAAGGCGCTGCTGGACGACCTGGCGCTGCCGCAGTAGCGGCACGCGTCGCAGGCAGCTTGGGGCCGTTCCCGGCCCCCGTGGAAGCAGGTCCCTCGCTTTGCTCGGGACGACAGGGATCACGGAAATGGCGCATCGCAGCAGGCTGGCCGGATTCATCATCGATTGCGAGGGCGACGGCCTCGACGACGCCGCCGACTTCTGGGCCGCGGCGCTGGGCATGACGGTCGCCGATCGCGACGCGGGGAGCACACCCGGGACCTACGAGCAGTTCGGCGACACGCCCGCCGGCCTGCACGTCGAAGTGCAGAAGGTGTCGCACCCGCCGCGCGTGCACCTGGATATCGAGACGGACGACGTCGAGGCGGAAGTCGCCCGCCTCGTCGCGCTGGGCGCCAGCGAAGTCTCGCGCCCCCACGAGGGCCGCTGGGTCGTCATGGACGCGCCGACCGGCCACAGGTTCTGCGTCGTGCGCATGCACGAGGGCGGGAACGCGGCACGCGCGAACCGCTGGGACTGAGCCCGGCGCACGCCGGGATTCAGCCCGGATCCGGTTCCGGCACGCGGGGCGTGTCGTCCGCGACGATCCGGTTCCGCCCCGCCGCCTTCGCCCGATAGAGCGCCTGGTCGGCGCGCGCGAACACCGCCTCGGGGTCGTCGGCGCCCGGATCGCCCGGCGCCAGGCCGATGCTGACGCTCAGCGGGAAGGGCAGCGCCACCTGCTCCACCGCGCGGCGGATCCGTTCGGCCACCTCCATCGCCGCGTCCAGGCGCGTCCCCGGGAGGATCAGCAGGAACTCCTCGCCGCCGAACCGCACCGCCACGTCCTCCTTCCGCACCACCGCCTCGATGGCGTGCGCCACGGCGCGCAGCGCCCGGTCGCCCAGCAGGTGGCCGTGCCGGTCGTTGACCTGCTTGAAGTGGTCGATGTCGAGCACCGCCAGCACGTAGGCGCCCGCATCCAGCCGCCTGCGCGCCTGGCCGTCGTGGCGCAACTGCTCGAACGCGGTCCGGTTGAGCAGCCCCGTGAGCGCGTCATGGGTCGCGGCGTGCGCCAGGCGGTCGTGTCGCTGCTGCAGGTCCTGCTCGCGGTCGTGCATGGTCTTGGCGAGCGCGTCGCGTTCCACGGCCAGGCGCGCCTGTTCGAGCAGCGCCACGCGCAGCTGGAGGAGGTGCGCGGCCTGGCGCGCGAGCGCGGCGAGGCCGTCCACCTGGCCGGGTGACAGGCGACGCGGGCGGACGTCCATCACCGCGACGGTGCCGAGCGCGAAGCCGTCGTCGTCGCGCAAGGGCGCGCCGGCATAGAAGCGGAGCCGTTCGCCCCCGCTGCGCAGGTCGAGCCGGGCGAACCGGGGGTCGCGCGACAGGTCGCCGACGACCAGCACGCGCGACGGATCCCGGATGGTCGCGTCGCAGATCGCTTCGCTGCGGGGCGTCTGGCGTCCGCCAAGTCCGACGCTCGCCTTGAACCACTGCCGGTCGCCGTCGAGGAACGACACCATCGCGACCGGCGCCCCGCAGAGCAGGGCCGCCAGGCGTGCGATGTCGTCGAACGCCGGCTCGCCGGGCGTGTCCACGATGCCATGCCGGTCGAGCGCCGCCTGGCGCAGGCGTTCGTCCGCGGCGTGCGTGCCGGTGTTGTCTGTCGATGCGCTCACGGTGCTGTCCACGGCATCCGGGCATGGGCGCGACGGGCGTGCACGCCCGATCGCGCGCGCCTCAGCCGGCCTGTTCCTCCCGCGCCCGGGCGGCGTGCGCCTCGGCGTCGCGCATGTCGGACAGGGCCGCGTCCACGTCCGCCGGGGACACGCCCTCGCCGAGCAGTTCGTCCGTGGCGGGCGTGGCGAAACCGTCCGCGCGCAATGCCGCGATCCGGCGGCCGGCGTCGCGCGGCGAATCGTAGCCCCCGCCCTGCAGCAGCACCCGGTCGCCGTCGGCGAGCTTGAAGTGGAACCGGCCGTCCGCCCCACGGTACTGCTTGAACACCGCGGTGGCCGGGCGTGTCGCCGACGGGCCCGTGTCACGCGTGGACGCGCCGTCCCGCGACAACGGGCGCAGGCCGACCGCGGCCCGCAGCGAGCGCATCAGCGGCGTCGCATGGCGTGACCGCACGCGTTCGGCACCCTGGCGCAGGATGCGCTCGATCGCGGCCGGGTCGGCGACCAGCGCGTCGTAGCGTTCGCGTAGGGGGGCCACCTCGCGGTCGATCCGCTCGAAGAGCGCGGCCTTGGCGTCGCCCCAGGCGATGCCTTCGTCGAAGGCCACGCGCATGGCCGCCGTCTCTTCCGCCGAAGCGAACGCCTGGTAGAGCTGGAACACGTTCGACGCCGCCGCATCCTTCGGTTCGCCGGGCGCGCGCGAGTCGGTGACGATCGAATAGACCAGCTTCCTGAGCGTGGCGGCGGGCGCGAACAGCGGGATGACGTTGTCGTAGCTCTTCGACATCTTCCGCCCGTCCAGCCCCGGCAGCGTGGCGACCTGCGCGTCGACCACGGCCTCGGGCAGCACGAACGGCCCGTCGCCACCGCCGTAGAGGTGGTTGAACCGCTGGGCGAAATCGCGCGCCATCTCGATGTGCTGGACCTGGTCGCGACCGACCGGCACGCGGTCCGCGTTGAACAGCAGGATGTCCGCGGCCATCAGCACGGGATACATGTAGAGCCCCGCCGTCACGCCGGCATCCTCGTCCTCGCCGGCCTCGCGGTTCCGGTCCGTCGCCGCCTTGTAGGCGTGGGCGCGGTTGAGCAGCCCCTTGCCCGCGACGCACGACAGTAGCCAGGTCAGCTCGGGGATCTCCGGCACGTCCGACTGCCGGTAGAACCACACGGCATCGGGATCCAGGCCGCAGGCGAGCCAGGCCGCGGCGATCTCGAGCGTCGATCGCTGCACGCGCGCCGGCTCGGCGACCTTGATCAGCGCGTGGTAGTCGGCCAGGAAGAAGAAGCTTTCCGTGCGGGGCGCGCGGCTGGCGGCGATCGCCGGGCGGATCGCGCCCACGTAATTGCCCAGGTGCGGGGTGCCGGAGGTGGTGATGCCGGTCAGGACGCGGACGGGCCCGGCCGCGCCCGCGCCGCTCGAATCGGGGGTTTCCATGGCGCGCAGTTTACCGGCTGGCCGCCGCTCGACCCCGTTTCCCGGCACCGGGCGTTTCCCGGCGCCCGCCAACAACGGAGACCGCGCATGTTCCGCACCCCGCTCATCGGCCTGCTGGCCGCCCTCGGACTGTCCGCCACCCCCGCCCTCGCCCGGCCGCTGGTCGAACTCGACTTCGTCGACCGGGAACACGGGGGAATGCTCGAGACCCATCGCCATCACGGCGAACACTGGATCGCCGGCACGCCCGGCCATCGCTATGCGGTGCGCCTGACCAACACGACCGGCGAGCGGATCCTCGTCGTGCTGTCGGTGGATGGCATCAACGCGGTCTCCGGGGAAACCGCGTCGACGGACCAGGCGGGTTACGTCCTGCATCCGTGGCAGAGCACGGAGATCACCGGCTGGCGCAAGTCGCTCGAGGACGTGGCCGCCTTCGTCTTCACCGACCTGCCGGATTCATACGCCGCGCGGACCGGTCGACCGGACCATGTCGGCGTGATCGGCGTTGCCGCGTTCCGGGAAGCCCCTCCGCTTCCGCAGCCGGCCGCGCCGCCACCGGCCGTGGCACGAGGCGCGGAGCGACCGGCGGCCGCGCAGTCGGCGCGCGAGTCGGCACAGGCCGACGCGATGGCCGAGTCCGCTTCGCCGGTCCCGCAGCGCCTCGGCACCGGGCACGGCGCCCGCGAATGGGCGCCCGTTTCGCGCACCGGATTCGTCCGGGCGAGCCGGCACCCGGCCCAGGTGCTGCAGGTGCGCTACGACGCGCCCGAGCGGCTGGTGGCGCGGGGCATCCTGCCGTGGCGCGCGGTCCGCGGCCATGCAGGCCCGACCGCGTTTCCCCGTGGTTTCGTCCCGGACCCGGACTTCTGAGCCCGCTCGCCCGGGCACGCAAAGGAAAGGGCCGGCGACGCCGGCCCTTTCCTGCGGGTTCCAATTCACGTTGCGGTGCAAGGAACCCGGTCGCTTCAGTGCCTGTACTCCGACGGCAAGGTGCGTTCGAAGTCCCGGACCTCGTTCTCGGCGCGTTCGCGGTCCCAGCCGTAACGCTCCTGCAGCTTGCCCGCGAGGTACTTGGAATCGCCGCGGGCGACGTCGAAATCGTCGTCGGTCAGATCGCCCCATTTGGCCTGCATCTGGCCCTTCAACTGGTTCCACTTGCCACCGATGATGTCCTGGTTCATGGATGCCTCCTCGTGCACGAGGGGGTACGCGGACGGCGCGTCCGCCCCCGGAGCATCGCGCCGGGCCCATTCGCCCGCGATCAACGATTCGTTGCGTGCACGGCGCGCGGGCGCGTGACGTCGATGAATGCGGCACCGGCGTCACGCAAAAGAAAAGGGCCGGAGAACCGGCCCTTCGGATGCATCCATGCCGGCGCGCTCCCTGCGCCGCGTTCCATCGCCCCTGGTCAGCAGGGCGGATCCTTGCAGTCCTCGGCCTTGTCCTCGATCTTCTCGCCGGCCGCCTCGACGTCCTCGCCGAGGCCGGCCATCGTGTTGCAGGCACCGAGCGTGCCCGCCGAGAACAGCGCCAGCAGCAGCATGGCGAACATACGTTTCGTGTTGCTCATCGGGTGTCTCCTCTGAAGTTTGCGTGCCGTCGCGGCGCGTCCGCTCAGCAGTCGTCGGACTCGTCGCAGTCGATGTGGCCCTCGGCCTCGTCCTCGATCGTGTCGCCGGCCGACTGGAGGTCTTCGCCCACGCCGGCAACCGTGTTGCACGCGCCCAGCGAGGCGATGGAGAAGAGTGCGAGCAGCAGCATGGGTACCAGGCGCTTCATGGGTGCCTCCGGGGCGTCATGGCCATGGGGTCCGGCGGGCGGACACCGGGACGGGGATCGTCCGGCGGGGGCCATCAAACCGCACCGGGCCGTGAAGCGCGCGTCGACGCAACGCCACCGCGCGGGGTGGCGTTCACGCACGAAGGGATCGGAAGCGAGCCCCGCGGTGGGGCGCGTGCGCGGCGTCAGTCGCGCATCAGGGTCGACTTGCCGAACAGGCTCTCCACCAGGTCGATCGCCAGGTGCGCCGTGCGGTTGCGCTTGTCGAGCAGCGGGTTGAGCTCGACGATGTCCAGCGAGGCCATGCGCCCGGTGTCGGCGATCATCTCCATCACCAGCTGCGCCTCGCGGTAGTTCGGGCCGCCGGGCACGCGCGTGCCCGTGCCGGGCGCGAGGTCCGGGTCGAGGAAGTCGATGTCGAAGCTGACGTGCAGGTGGGTGCCTTCGTCGACACCCTCGAGGGCCTGTTCCATCGTGCGCTTCATGCCGACCTCGTCGATGTGGCGCATGTCGTACACGTCGAGGCCGTGCTCCTTGACCAGCGTCTTCTCGCCGGCGTCCACCGATCGGATGCCGACCTGGCGGACCATGTCCGCGGTGATCGCCGGTGCGCTCCCGCCGAGGTGCGTCAGTTCCCGCGGACCGATCCCGCACAGGCAGGTGACGGGCATGCCGTGGATGTTGCCGGACGGCGTGACGTCGAAGGTGTTGAAGTCCGCATGGGCGTCGAGCCAGACGATGCGCAGGCGCTTGCCCTGCGCCTTCGCGTGCTTCGCGGCGGCGGTGATCGAGCCGATCGCCAGGCAGTGGTCGCCACCCAGCATCACCGGCATCCGGCCTTCGGCGAACTCGGCGGCGCACGCCTCCATCAGCGCGCGGTTCCACGCGACGACTTCGGCCAGGTGGCGGTAGCCCTCGACCGGATCCTGCCACGGGTTGCGCGGGCCATCGAGGTTGCCGCGGTCGACCACGTCCACGCCACGCGCCGAAAGAGCCTCCGCGAGGCCGGCGATGCGCAGTGCATCCGGCCCCATCAACGCACCGCGATGCGCGGCGCCGACGTCGGTCGGCGCACCGATCAGGGACACGGGCGGGAAACGGCGGGACATGGCGACTCCTTGGAACGGGTGGGGCGCACGATGGTGCCGGCTGTCAGAGTCGAACTGACGACCTACCGCTTACAAGGCGGTTGCTCTACCAGCTGAGCTAAGCCGGCCAGCGTGCAGCCACCGATTCTAGCGTCCGCCCGCGTGGGCCACCGTTACGGTGCGCTCCGCCCGCCACCGGTCGGACCGCACGGGACCTCGACCGCGCGCAGTGCCGATGCGCGGGCACGCAGCGCGGACGCATCGACATCCACGGCCTGCGCGGCGTCGAAGGCGACCAGCAGCCAGCGCGTCTCGCCGCCGTCGGCGTGCAGCTGCGCGGGGAAACCGCTGGCCTGGATCCGGTCGCGATGCGCCCGCGCGGCCACCTCGCCCGAGAACAGTCCGAGCGCGATGCTCCCCGCCTCCTCGCCCGTTTGCACCGGTTGCACGTCGTCGAATCCGGCGGACGCGAGCCGTGCGATCCGGTCCTCGGGGGCCGCCCCGGCGTCCGGCGGAAGCATCACCCGCCAGCGCGTGGGCGCCTCGCCGCGCTCGACGGTCTCGCGGACCGCCGATGCCACCTCGGCCAGTCGTGCTCGCGACGCGGCGATGTCCATGTCCGCGGTGTACGGACCCACGCGCAGGCAGAGGACCGGTTCGGGCGGGGGCGGCGGGCGCGCATCCGCCGGGACCTCCGACGCCAGGCGCAAGCGCGCGACGCCGTCCGGTTGGACCGGTCCGGCACCGGGCGACGGCACCGGGCGGGCGATCCACCAGGCGGCGACCCCGAGGTTGAGGATGACCAGCAGCACCAGCAGCGCGCGCGAAAGCATCGCCCGATTGTATTCGGCCGCCGGCCCCGGCCGGTCGGGCGCCTCACGCCCTCAGCCGCGCCCCTCGATCGCGGCCATCGCGGCCAGGCCGTCGAGCACGAGCGACGGCCGCCAGTCCACGTCGCCGATGCGCCCCGCGAGATCCCCCGCGCCACCCCCGTGCAGGAGGACGCGCGGGGCGAGGCCGACGCGTGGCACGGACCATGCGCGGCTCTGTTCGACGAGGGCGATCGCGGCGCCCTCGCATCCCGAGGCGAGCGCGTCGGCGGTGTCGTCGGCGAAGGCGACGGGCGCGCCCCCCGTCGCGGGCAGCTGGGTCGCGCGGGCGTGCAGGGCCTCGCGCATGAGCGTCGGCGAGGGCGCGATCCTGCCGCCGAGGTGCCGGCCGTCCGCGCCGAGGAGGTCGATGGTCAGCGCGGTCCCCACGCCGACGACGAGCCAGGGGCCGCCCCCGCCGGCATGCGCGGCCAGCAACGCGAGGAACCGGTCGATCCCGAGGCGCCCGGGCTCCCGGTAGGCGATCCGCAGACCGCCCAGCCGCGCATGGGTCCGCACCACGCGCACCGCATCGAAGCGCTGCGCGGCGATCGCCCGGAATTCGTCCAGGCGCGCCGGCGACGCGACGCTGGCGACCCATGCCGTGCCGCCCTGCGGCACCTGCCCCGCCGCGAGGCCGGCGTAATCGAGACGATGCATCGCACCGGGCGTGCCATCGGCCTCCAGCGGCGCGAGCTTGATCCGCGTGTTCCCCAGGTCGAAGAGCCAGTCGCTCACGCTGGCCGTCCCGTGCCAGGGAGGCGGACGCTGACCTCGCCGGCATGGAACACATCCACGCCGCCGGTCTCCAGCCGGACCCGAAGCGCGCCGTCGGGATCGAGGCCCAGGGCCTCGCCGGTCACTGGCCCCCGGCCGGCATGCACGACCACCGCGCGCGAGCGGAGCGCGTCCAGCGTCGCGTACTCGGCCAGGAAGGGCGCCAGGCCCTCGGATTCGAACCGCGCAAGCGCCGGCAGCAGCGCCCCCAGCAGGGCGCCGGCCACGTCGTTGCGCGAGATGGCCGCGGGCAGCATCGGGGCGAGGTCCGCCCAGGGCTGGTCGATGCCGGCCGCCACGCCCTCCGGCATGTGCATGTTGAGGCCGACGCCGACGACCGCGCGCGCCGGTCCGGCGTGTTCCCCGCCGCCCTCCACGAGCAGCCCCCCGAGCTTGCGGAGGCCTCCGTCGCGCCCGTCGACCACGATGTCGTTCGGCCATTTCAGCAGCGCCCGGCAGCCCAGGCCGCGGAGCG
Source organism: Luteimonas pelagia (assembly GCF_054776035.1). NCBI lineage: Bacteria > Pseudomonadati > Pseudomonadota > Gammaproteobacteria > Lysobacterales > Lysobacteraceae > Luteimonas > Luteimonas pelagia. Next base: position 163,100 of record NZ_BAAHCG010000003.1, read on the forward strand.
CCGTGGCGACGGCCACGCCCGCGACCAGCCCGAGTCCCGCCAGCCGCGCGAGGCCGCCGCCGAACCGGCGGCCGACCGACAGGTACAGGTTCGCGCCCAGCGGCGAGGTCCACGCGCGGCCACGACGGCCACGTCCGCCGGACTGCCATTCGGCCACCAGGATCGCGGCGCCCTGCGCGGGCAGCGTCCCGCGCATCAGTTCGGAGTTGGTGGAGTCCAGCCGCCAGGCGACGTCGATCCGGTCCGCGAGGCCGCGGGCGTCCGCGGGCATGGCCGCTTCGATCCGGTCCCGATCGAGCAGGTCCGGCTCCCGCGGCAGGGAATAGCCCTGCCCCGGCGTGGCACGGACCTCGAGTCCGCTGTCGCGCAGTGCCGCGATGCGTTTCCAGATCGCGGCGCGGGTGACGCCCGCCGCCCGCGCGAGCGCGTCGCCCGACACGGGGCCGTTGGCCAGCGCGCGGACCAGGTCGGATTCATTCATGGGCAGCCGGCTTGGGTCGGGCCGGGGACGCACCGGCGGAAATGGTGGACATTATCGCAGGCACCCCTCGCCTCCAGCCGTCCGGAGCCATGCTGCAATGCAGCAGCCATGCCCCTGCGGCGACGCCGATTGCGGCGTATAGTGCCCGGACGATACCCGCCTGCCCGGCACCCTGGGACGCACTGATGTCCGGTCGCCTTTCCGCCTCGATGGTCCTGGTCGCCAGCGTCTTCGCCTGGCACGGCGTGCAGGCGCGCGAAATCGCGCTGCACGGTCCGAATGGCGACGGTGGCACCTGCGTCGCATCGCGCGGCGACGCCGCGGTCGAACCCGACGCGGCCGACGCCCGGGATGCCACGCCCGCGAAGCCGAGCGCGAAACCGGCCGCGCCACGCGCCGGTGGCGGCGGCAGTGGTGGCGTCACCCGGACCACGCAGCCCCCCCGCTGGCACAGCTTCCTCCCGGGCATGTTCCGCTGACGGCGCGTGCGCGCGCTGCTCGGCCGCTTCCTCCGACCACCACCGATCGATCCCCGGACGTGGGACGACGTTCGCGCGCGCGCAGCGTGGGTCCGCCGCCTCGGTGACGGAGACGACGCCGCCCTCGCCGGCCTGGCCGCGCGCTTCCTTGCGGAAAAGACCATCACGCCGCTCGGCGGGCTGGTTCTCGACGACCGGGACCGTGCGCTCCTTGCCGCCCTGTGCTGCCTCCCGCTGGTCCGCTTCGGCGCCGGGGGCTTGCGTGGCTGGTCGCAGTTGCTCGTCTACCCGCAGGCGTTCCGTGTCGAGCGCACGCACGTCGATGCCGCGGGCGTGCTCCACCGCTGGGACGACGAGCTGATCGGCGAGTCGTGGGAGGCGGGTCCGCTGGTCCTGTCGTGGGCGGACGTGCAGTCCGACCTGGACGAGCCGGCCGCGGGGTTCTGCGTGGCCGTCCATGAAATGGCGCACAAGCTCGACGCGCTCGACGGCGTGCTGGACGGCACGCCGCCGCTGCCGAAGGCCTGGCAGCGCACGTGGGCCCGCGACTTCCAGGCGGCCTACGACGCGTTCGCCGACAACGTGGACCGGGGGCGGGAGACGGCCATCGACCCGTACGCCGCGGAAGCGCCCGAGGAATTCTTCGCCGTGTGCAGCGAGTACCACTTCAGCGACCCGGCGCTGCTGGAACGGGAATTCCCGGCCGTGGCCGGCCACCTGCGCCGCCTGTACGGTGGCGCCGACTGACGCGCCCGCGCGTCAGAGCCCGGGCGGGATCTCGACCTCGAAGCGCGCACCGCCCAGTTCCGGCGCGCGATGCACCTCGAGGGTGCCGCGGTAGCTGCGCACGATGTCCTGCACGATCGCCAGGCCGATGCCGTGGCCCTGGACGCGTTCGTCGCCGCGCACGCCCCGCTGCAGCACGCGGTCGACCTGCTCGGCGGGGATGCCCGGTCCGTCGTCGTCGACCGCGAGCCAGAGCCCGGGACGCCGGCCGGGCTCGTTCGCGCCTGCGCGGACCGTCAGCAGCACGCGGCCGCGCGCCCACTTGAACGCGTTCTCCAGCAGGTTGCCCAGCAGTTCCTGCAGGTCCCCGACCTCGCCATGGAAGCGCGCGTCCTCGTCGAGGTCGAATTCGCAGAGCACGCCTTTCGTGGCGTAGACCTTCTCGAGGCCGCGCACGATCTCCTCGGCATGCATCTGCAGCGGGACCGGCGGGGCGAACAGCGCATGGCCGCCCGAGGCCGCGCGCGCCAACTGGTAGGAGACGATGTCGTTCATGCGGCGGACCTGGGTCGCGACCTCGTCCCGCAGCTCGACCTCGCCCGCGTCCGCGTCCAGGCGCGAACGGAGCACGGCCAGCGGCGTCTTCAGGCTGTGCGCGAGGTCCGCCAGGACGTGGCGATGGCGGTCCAGGTTCTCGCGCTCGGTCTCGATGAACGCGTTGATGCTCTGCGTGAGCGGCTCGAGCTCGCGCGGATGCCGCTCGCTCATGCGCGACAGCGCGCCGCGCTGCACCCGCTTGAGCTCGGCGACCACGCGACGCAGCGGCATCAGGCTCCAGCGCAGCACCGCCATCTGCAGCAGCAGCAGGATCAGTCCCGCGCTGCCGAGGTAGCCCCACAGCGCGCGCCGGAACACCGCGATCTGGCGGCTCAGCGTGGTGGTGTCCTCGAGGATGTGGATCGTGTAGCGGAACTCGGCCTCGGGCCGGTCCTGCTCGCTCCACACCAACCCGATGCCATAGCGGTAGGCCTGCGCGGCCTCGCCGCCGGTCTCGATGATGGGCAACGGCCCGGTGAACGCTTCCTGGCCCGGCGCGAGCATCGGCCCGGCGGGCAACCGCGGACCCTGCGCCGACGGCGAGTCCCAGTGCCCGTTCGGCAGCACCACTTCGGCATACAGCCCGCCCCCGGGCTGCTCGAAGCGCGGATCCGGCAAGGTGTCGGGCACGTACAGGCTGCCGTCGCGCAGGAACTCGATGTCGTCCGCGTAGGCCAGCGCGTAGCTCTTGAGGCGCTGGTGGAGATTGCTTTCCGCGGTACTCAGGAAGGCGCGGTCGAGCGCGAAGCCCGCCAGGGCCAGGAACGCCAACAACCCGAGGCTGGCCGCCAGCAGCTGGCGCGCCTGCAGCGAACGCGGCCGCGTCCAGCGGTTCATCGCGCCGCCCCACTGGCCGTGGGACGCGCGCCCGGGCGCAGACCGCGGGGCGCGGGCGGGGGCGTCCTGTTGGCGGGGCGGCAGGGCGTCACGCGCGCAAGCATACCGGCCGGCCGGCGCGATGCACGCGTGCCTTGCCGGCCATCAGGCCAAGGAAACGGTTACTCGTCCTCGCCGCTGCGCGGAATGGCGAACCGGTAGCCCCGGCCGCGCACGGTCTCGATCGGCTTCAGTTCACCCTCCGGATCCAGCTTCTTGCGCAGCCGGCCGATGAACACCTCGAGCACGTTCGAATCGCGGTCGAAGTCCTGCTGGTAGATGTGCTCGGTCAGGTCCGCCTTCGAGACCAGCTCGCCGGCGTGCATCATCAGGTACTCGAGCACCTTGTACTCGTAGCTGGTCAGGTCGACGTTCTGTCCGCTGACGCTGACGGTCTGCGCGGCGAGGTCCAGCGTGACCGGGCCGCACTCCAGGCTCGGCTTGCTCCAGCCGGCCGCGCGCCGCACGAGCGCGTTGATGCGCGCGAGCAGTTCCTCCACGTGGAAGGGCTTGACCAGGTAGTCGTCGGCGCCGGTCTTCAGGCCCTCGACCTTGTCCTGCCAGCTCGAGCGCGCGGTGAGGATGAGCACCGGGAACTTCTTGCCCTCGTCGCGCAGGGCCTTGATCAGCTCCATGCCCGACATCTTCGGCAGGCCGAGGTCGATGATGCCGATGTCGAACGGCACCTCTCGCCCCATGTACAGGCCTTCCTCGCCGTCCTGGGCCGCGTCGACCGCGTACCCTTCGCGCTTCAGGCGCGCAGCGAGGGTTTCGCGCAGGGGGGCCTCGTCCTCCACCAGCAGGATGCGCATCGCTTGCTCCGTGTCGTCATGCGGCCGTCGCGGCCACGATCGCTACAGGTTGGGATCGCCACCGTCGCGTGAACGTGAACGGGGATCGCGGTCGCTCCCGGACGACTGCGGATCGTCCCAGTAGACCCGGACGCGGCCCCGGTCGTCGATGACCTTCACCCGGTTGATCTCGCGGCCGTCGTAGCGCACGCGCTCGGCCGACAGCACCTGGCCGCGGGTGGCGCGTTCCACGCGCCTCACGGCGTCGCCGAGCGCGCGGTGGTCCTGCTGCGCACCGTGCGCGCGGTCGCGCGGCTCGGCCCGCGCCTCGCGTGCCCGGTCCTGCTGGCCACGGTCCTGCCGGCCACGGTCGCGCTGGGCCTCGGCGGTGGCCGGGACCAGGGTGGCCGCCCACAGGGCGACCAGCGATGCGGCGATGGCGGGACGGAGGGTGCGGCGCATGGTCGGGCTCGAACGAGCGGAAGGAGCGTGGCATCGCCAAGGGCGGACATGACGCAAGTCATTGCCACGTCGGGGATTTTCGTGACGACGCGGTGAATCCGGTCTGAACTTTCCCGGGTCGCCGCGCGGTCTTCAGGTGCGGTCCGGGTCGGACAGGGTAGCGCTAGAAGAGCTCGGCGACGCAACAGCGCAGCGATCCACCCGCGGCCTCGATCGCCTCGAGCGGAAGGGTACGCACGGAGAATCCGGCTTCCGCCAGCATCGCGCGCGTGGGTGCGGCCAGCGCGCGCTCGGCGCCACGGGCCATCCACACCGCGTCGGTCGCGAGCGAAATCGCATTGGCCGCGAATGCCGCATGTTCGCCGGGCGAAAGCAGGCAGGCATGCGGCGCATACAGCGCGGCGATCGCCCGGGGCACGCGCGGATCCGCGAATCCGTCGGGCGCGACGACGGCGGCGCGCCCGGCCAGGATCGCCAGCACCACGTTGGCGTGGTATTCGCCCGGCGCGAGGTCGAACGCCAGTGTCGCGCGCAGGCCGAACGCGTCGTGCATGAGGCGCGCGCCTTCCCCGTCGCAGCGCTCGGAAAGTCCGCAGAAGCCGATGCCGCGCGCGCGGTCGATCACCAGCGAACCGGTCAACTCGCACGGGTGGGGCTGCCGCGACAGGTCCACCAGGTCGCCATCCGCATGGGCGGCCAGGAATGCCCGGATGTCCGCGCGCGCCGCCTCGAGGCGGCGCACCGGGTAGCGCATGCGCCCCACGATCGCGCGCGCCCGGCCCGACGGGCGTCGCGTCGTCGCGAACACGTTGTTGGGGAACAGGCCGTCCGGCGCGGCGGCGTCGCCGCGGAAACAGGCAACCGGCAGGTCCGCGGCAAGGGCCTCGTGCAGCAGGCGGTGCTCGCGCATCGCGGCCCGCGCATCGAACCGGTCGGCACCCTGCATGTACCGGTTGTCGCGCGCCGAGTCGTCGGCGCGCGCGAACCCGTCCGGCGAGACCAGCAGCACGCCGCGGGCGACGGGCGCGCCGAAGTCGGCGGGGAGATCCCGCGCGAACCGGGAGAACGCGTCGACGTCGCGGGTGAACACCGGCTCAGGCCGCGTCGGCGTGGCGGCGGGTCGCATCGAGTGCCCGCTCGACGAGCCGCCAGTCGGCGCCGGGTCGATGCGCGCCTTCGCTCAGCACCTGCCGGAAGGCCCGTCCGCCCGGCTGCGAAGCGAACAGGCCGAGGACGTGCCGGGTGATGTGCTTGAGTTGCACGCCACGGGACAGTTGCGCCTCGACGTAGGGCCGGTACGCCCGCAGCAGGTCTTCCCGCGGCCGGGCGGGCCGGTCGCTCCACGCGCTGTCGATCTCGTGCAGCAGGTAGGGCGTGTGGTACGCCGCGCGCCCGAGCATGGCGCCATCCGCGTGGGCCAGGTGCCTCGCGGCTTCGTTCGCGTCCGCGATGCCGCCGTTCACCACCACCGCAAGGTCCGGCCGTTCGCGCTTCAGGCGCCAGGCCCAGTCGTAGCGCAGCGGCGGCACTTCCCGGTTCTCCTTCGGGCTCAGTCCCTGGAGCCAGGCGTTCCGCGCATGCACGACGAACACCCCGCAGCCCGCGGAGGCCACCGTGTCGACGAAGCCCCGGAACCGGTCCCAGTCGTGGTCGTCGTCCACGCCCAGCCGGCACTTGACGGTCACCGGCAGCGTCGACGGCACCGCCGCGACCATCGCGGCGACGCTGTCGGCCACGAGCCCGGGCTCGCGCATCAGGCAGGCGCCGAACCGGCCGGCCTGCACCCGGTCGGACGGGCAACCGCAGTTGAGGTTGACCTCGTCGAAGCCGGCGTCCGCGCCGATGGCGGCGGCGCGCGCGAGGAGGTCCGGCTCGCTTCCGCCCAGCTGGAGGGCGACCGGGTGCTCCACCGGATCGAGCGCGAGCAGCCGCGCGCGATCGCCGTGGATGACGGCGTTGGCATGCACCATCTCGGTGTAGAGCCGGGCTGTCGGCGCGAGCACGCGATGGAACACGCGGCAATGCGTATCGGTCCAGTCCATCATCGGGGCGACGGACAGGCGGATCGACTCCGGCGGTGGCGGGACGGGTGGCACGGGTTGGTGGCTTGCGCGCGGGCACGGCGGAAGGGCGGACGCGGCATTGTCCCCGATGCCGCCACGTTGCCCAAGGCGAGCGCGCGTGGCCGGGGTCGCCGCGGGTCAGTCCGCGGGCGGCTCGTAGACCATGTAGACGTCCGCGCGCGCGTAGTGGGAGCCGGGCCTCGGCGCTGGACGGTGCCTGAAGCCCACGCTTTCATACAGGGCGAGCGCCGGCCCCAGGCGCAGGCTCGACTCGAGGAACAGCTCCCGCCCCCCGAGCGCCCGCCAGCGCGCCAGGGCGGCCTGCATCAGGAGGCGCCCCACGCCCCGCCCGCGCATGGCCGGATCGACCGCCATCTTCGTCAGTTCGTAGACGCCCCCGCCTTCGTGCAGCAGCGCGACGGTGCCGACGGCCCGGCCGGCGTCGTCGATCGCGAACAGGATGCGCCCCCCGTCCGCGAGGATGTGGGTCTCCGGGTCGGACAATACCGTCCTGTCGACGTCCTCGACCACGAACCAGCGCTCGAGCCACTCCACGTTGAGCCGCATGAAGTCGGCGCGCCACCGGGCATCGAAGTCGACGATGCGGATGCCCGCCGACGCCGGCGCGCCATCGTCCACGCGATCGCTCACGGCCCGGAGAGATGCGCAAGCGCGGCGGTTTCCGCGTCGCGGTCGGCGTCGTGGAACGGCCGGACCTCCCAGCCCCGCAACGTGCCCGGATCGATGCAGCGCACGTCGACGCTCCAGCCGTCCGGATGGCTTCGCGGGACGTAGAAGCTGCGGATTCCGCAGTGCCGGCAGAACAGGTGCCGTGCCGTGCGCGTACCGAAGCGGTATTCCGACAGCGCCGCCTCGCCGCGCGTGAGCCGGAACCGGCTGCGGGGAACGACCAGGTGGAGGAAGCCGGTCATCGTGCAGATCGAGCAGTCGCACGACAGGACCAGCGGATGCGCCGGGGCGCGCACCTGGAAACGGACGCGCCCGCAGTGGCAGCCGCCGGCGTGGTCCACGCAATCGGTTCCATCGGGTTCCATCGCGGCAGTCTAGTGCCCCCCGGGGTCCGCCGGGACGGCGCCTCAGGGCAGGGGGAGGACCGGCTGCAGGTCGCGCGCGCCCGCGTCCCGCCAGGTGTCGCCACGGGGCGGGAACGGACGCAACCGCCCCCCCTCCCCCAGCACGAAGCGCCGCGCGCCGCCGTCCTCCGCCTCCAGGAGGAGGACGCCCTCCGCGAACGTCCATCGACCCGTCTCGACGAACCGATCGCCGCCATCCGCGGCGTGGTACGCCTCCTGGAGTTCGTACCGGGCCGCGCCTTCGGCGTCGCGACCCAGGCGCAACGCCATGTCGATCGCGGCGCAGTCCGCGCACGGCAGACGCCCCTGCCACACCCGTTCGGTGGATGCATCGAACGGTGCCGGTGGCGGCAATGGCGGGAGCGCCGGCGCGTCGCGTTGCCCGCACGCGGCCAGCAGCAGGCAACACGCGACGAGGAGGCCGGTCTTCCGCATGTCGCCGATTCTGCACCCGTTCGGGCGTTCAGATGCGCTTCAACAATCCACCGGGCGATGCACGTGACCGTGACGGGCTCGGGCGTACGTTGCAAACCAATGACGGCGATGGACGCCGTCCGCAACCGGGCAACGACATGAACGCCATCCATGCTCCCCATCTCGCCGCGCCCCGCGTGCCCACCCACGGCGCCGCGCCGCACGCCCCGCGACGCCGCCGTTGGGCGATCGGCCTGTCGGTGGCCGGCGCGTTCCTGGGCCTCTACGTCCTCGGACTCGTGTGGTTCGCCCACGCCCTCCAGGACGACATGCAGGCCACCCTGCAGCTCGCCCCCGCAGTTCAGGACACCGCCCACCGCGCGGAATGAACGCGGAGGGCCGTATCCCGCGGCGGCCCCGCCGCCGCCTGCCACCGGGGACGGATCACCGCACATGAAAAAGCCCGCGTCGTCGACGCGGGCTTTTTCTTCATCGGACGGAATCAACGCACCGGGCGATCAGTCGTCCCAGCGATCGCGGTCGTAGCGGTCGTGACGGTCATACCGGTCGTAATGGCCGTACCTGTCGTAACGCCGGTCATACCGCGGGTCGTAGTACTCCACCTTGCACTTGCCGTGCTTGTTGCACTTCGTGCGGCGGACGTCGCGGCTGCCCGGGCCGTTGCGGTAATAGCCGTGGGCCACGCCGTAGGGCGGCCCGCTGCGCCGGTAATGGTCCGCCGGCACTCGGCGGTAGTAGACGGGGTTGCCGTACCGGTCGCGCTCGACGATCAGGCGGTCGTCGTAGCCGTAGGAGCCGTGGCGGTAGTAGGGCTGGCCACCACGAAGCACCACGTCGGCGATGTCGACCAGCACGCGGGTGAGCGCATCCTGCGCCTGGGCCTGCGCCGGGACGGCCAGGCTGCCAACGCCCAGCGCGGCCGCGAGAACGGCGGGGGCGAGCCATCGGGTCGGATTGGCCATGGGATCCTCCTGTCGGGTCTTGCGCCACAGGTCGCGGCGCGGAGGGACAGGCTGTCGCCGCACCCTTGAACGGACATTTAACGCGACCCCTGGCGCCAGGCCATGGTTCAGGCCGGCGACCGGCATCGGTTCATCCCATCGACGCGATGGCGTCCGGGAGGTCGCGGGCATCGGCCACGGTGCGCAGGCGCGTCGCGGACACGGGTGCGTCGACTGCGGTTTCGTGCACCCAGGTCGCGTGGTAGGGCACGTGCGCCCCCCATCCGCCGAGCGCGACCACCGGGGCGATGTCCGAGCGCAGCGAATTGCCCACCATGGCGAATCGTGCCGGCGGAACCCCGAACTCCTCGAACAGGCGCAGGTACGTGGGCGGATCCTTCTCGCTGACGATCTCGATGCGGCGGAACAGGTCCGCCAGGCCGCTCTCGCGCACCTTCGCTTCCTGGTGGAACAGGTCGCCCTTGGTGATGAGGACCAGCGGGTGGGTCCGTCCGATCGCCTCCACCGCCTCGCGGATGCCGGGCAGGACCTCCACGGGGTGGCGCAGGAGCGACTTGCCGAGCTGCACCACGCGATGCAGGTCCGACGCCGCGATCCGCCCCGCGGTGATGTCCACCGCCGCCTCGATCATCGACAGGACCATGCCCTTCACGCCATAGCCGAACAGCGCCAGGTTGCCCTTCTCCACCGCGTACAGCCGCTCGTGCACGCGTGCATCGGCCAGGTCCACGTAGCGGCCGACCAGCGCCTCGAACTCGGCCTGAGCCTCGTCGTAGAAGTCCTGGCTGCGCCACAGGGTGTCGTCGCCGTCGAAGCCGACGAGCTCGATGCCGGCAGGTCCGTTCGTCTGCATCGCCGCAGTCTATTCGAGGCACGCGCGACGCCGGCACCGATCACGGGCACGCAACGCGTCCGGTCCGACCATGCGGGCAACCCCCGCTGCCCGTGCCGCCATGACCACGTCCACCCAGCAGACCGTGCTGTCGACGGAAGAGATCCAGGCCCTGCGCGCATGCGCCGACGGGAATGCCGTGCCCGCGGAAGCCCGCGAGGCATTGGCGGCGAAGGGCATGCTGGCCGGCGGGGACGATGCCGCGTGCCTGACGCCGGCGGGCCGCCACGCGCTGGACGTGCACACGCCGGGCAGCGTGCCCGGGATCGACACCTGACCAATCGATCCGACCGCCGCGCCTACGCCGTCGGCGGTTCCGCGAACAGCCGTTCGATCTCTTCCGCGCTGCCCGGTCGGACGGCGCGCGCAAGTTCCTCGCCCTGGCGGACGCGCACCAGCGTGGGCCACAGCTTGACGCGGAACGCGCGCCCCAGCGGGCGCCCCCGACCATCCTCGACCTTCACGTGACGGACGCCCGGATGGCGCGACAGCGCCGACTCGACGAGCGGGCGCGCCGCGATGCAGTGGCCGCACCAGTCGGTGCCGAACTCGAGCAGTACGTCGCCGGGCAGGGCGTCGAGCGCCTCGCGCGTCGGCTCGGGCCGGTAGCCGGCGTCGTTCATTCGCGGAAGAGGGCCGCCATGCCCGGCGACACCACGCGCGCGACCGCCTGCGCGCTCCAGTTGGTGAGGCGGATGCATCCGTTCGACTCCGTCTTGCCGATCTTGGCGGGTTCGGGCGTGCCGTGGATGCCGTAGTGCTCCTTGCTCAGGTCGATCCAGACCGTGCCCACCGGGTTGTTCGGGCCGGCGGGGATCTCCGCCTTCTCGTCGTCGGGATCACTCCCCGCGATGAGTTCCGGGTCGTAGTGCCACACCGGATCCTGGGCCACGCCGTTGATCTTCCATTCGCCGATCGGGAGCGGGAACTGCGCGCTGCCGGTCGTCACCGGGAACTGCGCGAGCACGCGGCCCGCGTCGTCCTGCAGCTGCAGCACGGCGTCGGACTCGTCGACGACCACCCTCGACGGCGTGGGCAGGCGCTCGCCGGGGGCGACCCAGGGCACGGTGATCGCGGTGCCCGCGGCGAGGCGGGTCCCGGGGTTGAGTTCCGCGAGCAGCGCCGGGCTGATGTGGAACTGCTCGGCGACCTTCTCCTCCACCGAGGCGAACGGCAGCGCGTCCAGTTCGGCCATGGCCTCCGGGTCGTCGGGCGTCGCGCGGAACGGGCCCGCCACGTCGGCTTCGGTCAGGGTGTGCTCGACCAGGATGGGCGCGTCGTCCTCCCGCAGCGCCTTCCACGTGGCCGCATCGAGTTCGCCCGTGGCGGGGAGGTCGTTCGCGGACTGGAACGCGGCGACCGCGCGCCGCGTGTTGCTGCCGCCCTGGCCATCGATCTCGCCCGGCGAGAAGAACGCGCGCTCGAGCAGGACCTGGGCGCGGAGGATGGCGTCCTCGGCGAGCGAGGCATCCGCGTCGGCGGCGTCGGGGGTGCGCAGCGGCGCCGGTTCGGCCGCCGCGGTCCCGGCCGCGGGCGACGCGCCTTCCGGGCCGCCGTCGCCGGCGGCGACCGGCGCGGGCGAGCCGGATTCGGACACCGGACCCTGGGGGTCGATGCGGCTGCCCGCCGCCACCGCCCCGCGGTTCGCCGCATCCACCGCATCGGCAGCATCGGCCGTGGCGTCCTCGCGCGCGGCCGATGCGTTCGTGGCGCCGGACACCGGCTCGACGGACGTTCCGCCATCGCACGCCGCCGTCGCGAGCGCGATGCATGCCAGGGCAAGCGGGGTTCGGTAGCTGCGGCGAACACGCATCGTTCTGCACCCTCGTAGGTCCGTGTAGGGGCGCATCGTCGTGGTGCGCGATGCGAGCCGGCGTGAACGCGGGCGCATCCGGAGCGGCGGGGTTCAGCAGGAGGCCCGGCGTGGCGGTGCCCTCACGTGCAGTGAACGCGCCGCGACCCAACGTGTCGTCGCGAGACGAGGAGTGCGCGGAATGGGGCCCAGTGGTCAGGACGAGTCGAGAGGACACGACGCGCGCGGCGCGTCGAATGGCGACGCCATCGACATCCTGGTCAGCCAGCTCGAGGCGCAGATGGCGGACCTGCAGTCGCGCCATCCGGGTTCGTTCGGCATCGCCGCGGCCTGGGCGGACCGCCACGACGCGATCCTGGCCGCCACGCCCCCCGACCGGCTGGACGAGGTGCGCGCGCGGCTTCGGCGCATCGGCATCCGCTGGGGCGTGGTGTCGGGGCCCCGCGTGACGCAGGAGATCGACGCGCTTCCCGCGCTGCCGCCACTGCACCGGCGGCGGCCACCGAAGCGCTAGCGCGGTGGCACCGCCGCGGCGATCACGCGCCGCGGCCCGTCAGCGTCAGCCGCACTTGCTGTAGCCGCAGTTCAGGCAGGTCGCGCAGCCGTCCATGATGACGACGGCCTTGGTCGAGCACTTGTGGCACATCGTGGCCGAGGGCGGGAACGCGGCGCCCTCGCCGGTCACCGCGACGTCCTCCTGCCGGGGCGCCTCGCGCACGCGCGGCTCGGGGAACAGCTCGCCGCTCGCGTCGTCCGTCAGCGCGGGCTCAGCGTTTTTTTTTTGCGTGGCCTCGTACGCCGCCCGCTTCTCGGCGATGAGCGCCCGCTGCGCGTCGCTCAGCTCCGGGTCGTGGATCATCCCGATGGACTTGAGGTGGTCTTCGACGATGCTGCCCAGTTCGGCGACCAGCGACGGCATGTAGACGCCACCGGCCTTGAAGTAGCCGCCCTTGGGATCGAAGACGGCCTTCATCTCCTCCACCAGGAACGTCACGTCGCCACCCTTCCGGAACACGGCGGACATGATGCGCGTGAGCGCCACGATCCACTGGAAGTGCTCCATCGACTTGGAGTTGATGAACACCTCGAAGGGCCGGCGCGATTCGTGCTCGGTCCCCGCGTTGAGCACGATGTCGTTGATCGTCACGTACATCGCGTGCTCGACCAGCGGCGACTTGATCTTGTAGGTCGATCCGATGAGCACCTCGGGGCGCTCGATCTTCTCGTGCATCTGGATCACGTTGTCGCGCGTCGCGGCGACGTCGGTCGGCTCGGCCGGCACGGCCGCGGACCTGGCGCCCTTCGCCTTGTCCTCCGGCGCGACCACGCTGTACCCCTTGATTTTCCTGTCGATCTTCACGGCCATCGGCCCGGCTCCTCGCGGTATTGCTGTTGCGTCCGTCTTCCGATGGCGTCCGGCGCGCGGGCGCCATCGGAAGACGCCGGCCCCCGCCCGTCGGGCGGGGGCCGCGTCGTGGTCAGGCGCCCGCGCGGGTGGCGGCGGCCTTGCGGGCGCCGGCCTTGCGGGCGGCCCCCTTCTTCACCGTGGCCGACTTGCGCGCGGCCTTCGCGGTGGACTTGCGCACCGCGTTCGCCGCCTTGCGGGCGGTCGACTTGCGCGCCGCGGCCTTCTTCGCCGGCGACTTGCGGGTCGACTTCTTCGCCGCGGCCTTGCGGGCCGGCGACTTGCGCGCCGTCGCCTTCTTCGCGGGCGACTTGCGTGCGGACGTCTTCGTCGCGGTCTTCCGGGCGGTCGTCTTGCGTGCGGTCTTCTTCGCCGTGGCCTTCCTGGCCGCAGGCTTCCTGGCCGTGGTCTTCTTGGCCGCCTTGCGCGTGGACTTCTTCGCGGCCGCCTTCTTGGTGGTCGCCTTCTTGGCCGCCGCCTTGCCGCCCTTCCGGCCGGCGGTCTTGCGCTTGAGCTCCGCCGACTCCTTCTTGGCGGCTTCGCTCGCGCTCACCAGCTTGCGCTTGGCCTTGTTCACCGACTTCTTCACCGTCTTGCTGGCCTTCTTGGCGCGCTTGCGCACCGTGGCGGCGGCGCCGCTGGCGGTGGAGGCGATCGCGCTGCCCAGGTTGCTCGCGGTGTCCTTCATGTTCCCGGCGGCCTGCGAAAGAGTCGCCGTTACTCCGTTGCCGTTGCTCATTTGCCCTCCTCGTATGGGCGCGTGCTGTTGTAACGAACTTGGCTATACCCGCCGTGCGCGTTGCGATCCGTGAACGCGACGCGCGCGGGGCCGACGGAGACAGGCGATGGCAACCGGCCGCGATGCCATCCGGGGACGAAGCCGGCCGCCCCCCAACCGTTGCGCCATGGACCGGCGCCTCGACCGGCGCGCGACCGCCGTGTCCGGTCGCGCCCGACGCGAGTGTGCCGCGACCCGCGCCGGGAATCGAGGGGGGCGGCGCGCCGGTTCAGAACTTGCCGTAGTACCCCTCCTTGAGGGCGTCGAAGAGGTTGGCGGCCGTGTGCATCTCGCCGTCGTACTCGACCTGCTCGTTGCCCTTCGCCTCCACCACCGTGCCGTCCTCCAGCTCGAAGCGGTAGGTGGTGTTCTCGAGGTCGCGCTCCTTGACCAGCACGCCCTGGAACGCGGCCGGGTTGAAGCGGAAGGTGGTGCACCCCTTCAGCCCCTGCGCGTGGGCGTAGGTGTAGATGTCCTTGAAGTCCTCGTACGGGTAGTCGGTCGGGACGTTGGCGGTCTTGGAGATCGAGCTGTCCACCCACTTCTGCGCCGCGGCCTGCACGTCGACGTGCGCCTTCGGGGTGATGTCGTCGGCGCTGATGAAGTAGTCCGGCAGCCGGGCAACGTCGTCCTCGGCGAACGGCATCGCCTTGGGGTTGACCAGCGCGCGGTAGGCCAGCAGCTCGAAGCTGAAGACGTCGACCTTCTCCTTTGTCTTGCGTCCCTCGCGGATCACGTTGCGGCTGTAATGGTGGGCGAACGACGGCTCGATGCCGTTGCTGGCGTTGTTGGCCAGCGACAGCGAGATCGTCCCGGTCGGGGCGATGGAGCTGTGGTGGGTGAAGCGCGCGCCGGTCGCCGCCAGCGCGTCGACCAGCGCCGGCGCCACCGAGGCCACGCGCTGCATGTAGCGGCTGTAGCGGGCGTGCAGCTCGCGGCCGTGGATGGTGTCGCCGACCTTCCAGCCGTCGCGCGCCATCTCCGGCCGCTTGCGCAGCATGCCGGCCGTCACCTCGAAGGCCTCGTCCATGATCGGCGCCGGGCCCTTCTCCTTCGCCAGCTCGAGGGCGACCTCCCAGCCGGCCAGCGCCATCTCGCGGGCGACGCGCTCGGTGAACTCGCACGAATCCGCCTCGCCGTACTTCATGCGCAGCATCGCCAGCGTGCTGCCCAGGCCGAGGAAGCCCATGCCGTGGCGGCGCTTGCGCATGATCTCGTCGCGCTGCTGCTGCAGCGGCAGGCCGTTGACCTCGACCACGTTGTCGAGCATGCGGGTGAACACCCGCACGACCTCCCGGTACTCCTCCCAGTCGAACTCGGCGCGGTCGGTGAACGGGTCGCGGACGAAGCCGGTCAGGTTCACCGAGCCCAGCAGGCAGGCGCCGTACGGGGGCAGCGGCTGCTCGCCGCATGGGTTGGTGGCGCGGATGTTCTCGCACCACCAGTTGTTGTTCATCTCGTTGACGCGGTCGATCAGGATGAAGCCCGGCTCGGCGTAGTCGTACGTCGAGACCATGATCATGTCCCACAGGTGCCGCGCGCGGATGTGTCCGTAGACCCTGCAGGCCACCAGGCCGTCGTCGCGCGACACATAGCCGCGGTGCGTGGGCCACTCGCGCCAGACGACGGCGTCCGCGTCGGCGAAGTCGACCGCGTCCTTCTCCTTCTCGTTGATCGGGAAGACCAGCGGCCAGTCGGCGTCGTTGGCGACCGCCTCCATGAAGCCGTCGGTGATCAGCAGCGACAGGTTGAACTGGCGCAGGCGACCGTCCTCGCGCTTGGCGCGGATGAAGTCCTTCACGTCCGGGTGCGACACGTCGAAGGTGCCCATCTGCGCGCCCCGGCGACCGCCGGCCGACGACACGGTGAAGCACATCTTGTCGTAGATATCCATGAAGGACATCGGCCCGGACGTGTACGCGCCGGCGCCCGCGACGAAGGCGCCGCGCGGGCGCAGCGTGCTGAACTCGTAGCCGATGCCGCAGCCCGCCTTGAGGGTCAGGCCGGCCTCGTGGACCTTCTCGAGGATCCCGTCCATCGAGTCCTCGATGGTGCCGGAGACCGTGCAGTTGATGGTGCTGGTGGCCGGCTTGTGCTCGAGCGCGCCGGCGTTCGACGTGATGCGGCCGGCGGGGATCGCCCCGCGGCGCAACGCCCAGAGGAACCGGTCGTACCACTTGCGGCGCAGCTCGCCGGTCGGCTCGGCGTCGGCGAGCGCGCGCGCCACGCGCTGGTAGGTGGCGTCGATGTCGGCGTCGACCGGCTCGCCCGCCTTGGTCTTGAGCCGGTACTTCTTGTCCCAGATGTCGGCCGACGCCGGCTGCATCGGAATCTCGCGCCCGGTCCCGCCGGCCATCGCGTCCACCGCCCGAAGCGTGTTGCCCTTGCTCATCCTGTCACCTTCTCCCGTTGCCTGGCGCGGAGTGGACCCCGCGTCGTTCCTCGTGTCCGCTGGCGGCGTGTGGCCGACCGACGGCGTCGCCGCGCCGGGGTCGTCCCCGTCGCGCCCGAAATGCGCTTGCGTTGCCTCCGCGAAGGCCTCCTCGTCCCGACTCATCCTGCCCCCCGCAGGTTGCCGAACTCAGGCGGGCGGGCCACGTGGCACGGGGCGTTGCGTGGACCGGCCATGCCCCGGCTGTCCACAGGCTTATCCCCAATGCTTGGGCTCGCTTCATGGCGCCGACCCCAAGATGTTGTGGCGGCGCGGGGACCAAACGTACGCCCGGTCCCCGGGGAAGTCAACGATCAGAACCGCCCCGTCGCCGCGTCCGCGGACAGCCCGGTCGACCCCGCCAGCGCGCGGAAGCGCGGGCTGTCGCGCAGCGGGTTCCAGCGCGCGTCCACCCCCATGAAGACGATCCGGATGTCGCGGGCGGCCCGGGCCTGTTCGAGGGCGTCGAGCGCGGCCTCCGGCGCCCCCGTGGCCAGGTGCGCCGCGGCCAGGCTCGTTCCGGGGAGGTACCCGCGCCCCGACCGCGCCACGAGTTCGTCGCGGATGGCGGCCGCCGCCGCGTCGTCGCCCGCCGCCGCGTGCGCGATCGCCAGCAGCGCGAGCACCTGGCTCGCGCCACCGGATGCCTCGGCCGCCCGTGCCAGGTCCCGCACCGCCGCGTCGGGTTCGCCGCCGTCGAGCGCCATGCCCCCGCGCACCAGCAGCGCGATCCAGAAGTCCGGCTCCAGTTCGAGCGCGCGCGCCACGCGCACGCGGGCGCCGGCGGTCTCGCCGGCCGCCGTGAGGAACCCCGCCTCGAGCGCGTTGATGAACGGCGAAAGCGGATCGAGCTCGCGCGCCTGGCGCGCGTGCGAAAGGCCCTCGTCGAAACGCCCATGGGTCACCAGGAGGTGGGCGAGCGCGAAATGCCCGTCCGCCAGGCTCGGGTTGATCGCCAGCGCGCGGCGGAGGGCACGTTCGGAACCCGCCCAGTCCCAGGCGTGCAACTGCAGGTAGCGCGCGTGGGCGAGGAGCGTCTCGGGCGCGTCCGGGTCGAGCGCGAGCGCGCGATCGATCGCCGCGCGCGCGAGTGGGAAGACCTCCAGCGGCGCCGCGTCGTTGTGCGCCTGGAACATGTAGGACACCGCGAGTCCGGCGTACGCGCGCGCGCAGGTCGGATCCCGGCGGATCGCCTCGTGGAAGGTCCCGATCGTCGACGGGTCGCGGCGGTGCAGGCGGTACTGCGCCCGCAGCACCGCGCGGTAGGCCGACACGTCGCCGCCGTCGCAGGGGCTCGGTGGCTGCACGGGCATCGCCTCGGGCTGGAGCGAGAGCCGCTCCGCGATCGCGGCGGCGATCCTGTCCTGCGCCGCGAACACGCGCGCCCCGTCGGTGTCGATCGTCTGCGTCCAGATCACCCGGCCGTCCCCGACCGACACCAGCCGGGCGTTCACGCGGACGCGCCCGCCCGCCTGTTGCGCGGACCCGGTGACGACGTAATTGGCGTCGAGCAGGCGCCCCGCCTCGACCGCGTCGATGCCGCGCGGGACCGCCAGGCTCGACGGCAGGGCGCGCACCCGCAGTCCGTCGACCCGCGCGAGGCGGGTCACCAGCGTGTCCGCGAGCCCCAGTTCGAGCACGTCGTCCGGCGCGCCCGGCGCGAGCGACCGGAACGGCAGGATGGCCAGGGTCGCCGGCCGTGCGGTCGGGGCCGTCGCCCCGTCCGCGCCCGGGCCGGGGCGGAAATGCCACGCGGCCAGGACGAACAGCGCGACGAGGAACAGCACCGCCCCGAGCCAGGCGACCAGCGGCGGACCGCGCCGGTCGGCCAGCTCGGGGGCAGGCGCTCCGGGTGGCGGCGCCGCGCCCTCCGATGCCGGCGCGACGTCCGCCGTGGCCAGCGCCACCTCCGCGACCTCCGCGACGAAGCGGTAGCCCCGTCCGGGCACGGTGACCAGGAACCGGTGGTCCTGCGCGCCGGTGCCCAGCGCCCGCCGGATGGCCGACACCGCCTGGCTGAGGTTGTTCTCCTCCACCACCCGCCCGGCCCAGACCGCGGCGAACAGCTCGTCCTTGCCGACGACCCGGTCGCGGTGTCGCACCAGGTAGCAGAGCGTGTCGAACGCCCGGCCGGTCAGCGGCACCACTCCGCCGTCGTCGCGGCGCAGCACCCGGCTGCGCGGATCCAGGCGGAATGGCTCGAATCGGAGCGGTCCGGGCTGCGCGTCGTCCATTGCTTCAGGAGTTTTCACGCTGTTTCAGCGGTTTTTGATGGCGGAACCGGCCAACGGCGGGGCAGCTTCGTCCTCCCGCATCGCGGGGCCCACCCACTGGAGGCAACCATGGACACCATCCGCATCCTCGCCGCCGCCGGCCTGCTCGCCGCCGCGCCCGCCGCCGTCGCCAACGGCCTGCTCGCGTCCCCCGCCTCGCACATCGTCGGCACGTGGTCGAACGTCGCCCTCGTCGGCCCGTGCGGCGGGACGCCGGGCGACGCACAGCGCCAGACCCTCGTGTTCAACAGCGGCGGCACGTTCCTGGACAACGCACGCATGCCGCCGCAGGGCCTGCCGAACCTGCTGGGCATCGCCGGCACCCACCAGCGCAGCATCGGCATCGGCACCTGGAGCTACAACGCCACCAATCGCGAGTACACCGTGGTGCAACGCTTCGACTGGTACGTGGACAACGCCTACCACGGCTACCAGGTCGTCGAGCGCACGCTCCAGCTGAGCGCGAACCGCCGGACGGCCGCCGGTCCGGTGCGCACCGCCCGCTATAACGCCGCCGGGCAGAAACTGCTCGAGCTGTGCGGCGTCGCGGAGTCGACCCGCCTCTGACCGGGCGACATGCGGGCATCGAGGCGCTTGCATGGCCTTCACGGGCAATTGCAGGATGCCTGTTCACACTGGCCGGACGGCCTGGACACGCGACCCGATGCCCGCTCCGCTCAAGACACTCCTTGCCCTCGCGCTCGCGGCCGCGTTCGGCGGCTTCGCCGCGACCGCGGTCCGCGACGGCCTGATCGAGCCGCCCGCGCGCGCCGCCCCGTCGACGGATGCCGCGCCGGTGGCGGCCGCGTTGCCCACCGCCGTGGAGGGGCAGCCGCTCCCGTCGCTCGCACCGATGCTGCAGCGGGTCACGCCCGCGGTGGTCAGCGTGCAGACCGAGCAGCGGATCCGGGTGAGCCCCTTCGGCAACGATCCCTACTTCCGCCGGATGTTCCCGGAACTCACCCAGGAACGGATCAACCGGTCGCTGGGTTCGGGCGTGATCGTCGACGCCGGCCGGGGACTGGTGCTCACCAACCACCACGTGATCGAGGGCGCGGAAGCGGTGTCGGTCACGCTCGCCGACGGCCGCACGGTCGACGCCACGTTCGTCGGCTCCGACCCGGACACCGACGTCGCGCTGATGCGGATCCCCCCGGATGCCATCGCCGACGGCGCGGAGGTCCGGCTGGCCGACTCCGATTCGCTGCGGGTCGGCGACTTCGTCGTCGCCGTGGGCAACCCCTTCGGCATCGGCCAGACCGTGACCTCGGGGATCGTCTCGGCGGTGGGTCGCAGCGGCCTGCGCGGCCTCGGGTTCCAGAACTTCATCCAGACCGACGCGTCGATCAACCCCGGCAACTCCGGCGGCGCGCTGGTCAACCTGCGCGGCGAACTGGTCGGCATCAACACCGCGAGCTTCAACCCGCAGGGCAGCGCGGCGGGCAACATCGGCCTCGGCTTCGCGATCCCCAGCAACCTCGCGCGCAACATCCTGGGCCAGCTCATGGACGGGGGCGTGGTGCGCCGGGGCGCGCTCGGCGTGGACACGCGGCCGCTCGACGCGCGCCTGGCGGCGGGCCTGGGCGTCGACGCCGCGCGCGGCGCGGTGGTCACGCGCGTGCACGCCGGATCGGGCGCCGAGGCCGCCGGGCTTCGCCCCGGGGACGTGGTCGTGGCCGCGAACGGTGAACGCATCGACGGCCCCGCGGACCTGCACAACTTCGAAGGGCTGCAGATCGTCGGCAGCCGCGTGGACCTGGACATCCGCCGCGACGGCCAACCGCTCCAGGTGCAGGTCGCGTTGCGGGAACTGCCCCGCAACGTGCCGGGCGCCGTGCTGGATCCGCGCCTCGAGGGCGCGGTCTTCGCCGACCTCCCCGAACGCCTGCGACAGGCCGGTGCCGCGGGCGTCTGGGTCGAATCGGTCGAACCCGGCAGCGCGGCGGCCCGCAACGGCCTGCGGCGCGACGACGTGGTCCTCGCCGCCAACAGCGGTCGGTTCGACGACCTCTCCGGCTTCCGGGGCAGCTTCGCGGATGGCGATGCCGGTCCGCCGCTGGTGCTCCGCATCCTGCGCGACGGGCGGCAGGGCAACCTGCTGCTCCAGTGACACGAACGCCCGCACCCCCTTCCTTCCCCACAGGAGAACCGCGATGAGCTCGAACACCCCTTCCGCCAGCGATGCGGTCCGCAGCAACCTGGGCGAGGCCGGCAGCCACCTCAAGCAGGCCGCCCACGACACGGGCAGCGCGATCAAGGGCGCCGGCAGCGCGGCCGGCTCCGCGTTGCGCGACGGCGGCGCCGCGGCGGCTGACGAACTGCGACTGGGCAAGGCGAACCTGAAGGCCGACCTCGCCGACAGCGCGCTCGCCGGCATCGCCGCCGCCGAGAGCATGCCCGCCGCGACCCGCGAACAGGTCGACGCCCTGATGGAAAAGGGCCAGGACCTCGTCGAGAGCGCCGCCGAGCTGATCCGCGAACGTCCGCTGGCGTCCTTCGGCGTGGCCTTCGCGACCGGCTGGATCATCGCCCGCCTCGGCCGCAGCGGCGGCAAGTAAGGCATGGCGCAGGACCGGGACGTGCCTGCGGAGGATGCCGGAAGGGACGCCGGCGACGACGGCCCGCGCGCCTCCGGGCACGCGGGGCCGCCGCCCGATCCCGCCGAGCAGCCGCAGCCGCCGCCCGACATCCTCGAATCGCTTCGCCAGGTCGGCGACGCCGGGCGCGCCGGCTGGGAGGCGACCGGCGACGTCTTCCGTTCGCTGCGCACGCTGGTCTTCGCGGACTTCTCGCTCGCGCGCAGCGCGTTCGGCCGGACGCTCGCGCTGACCGGCGTGGCGATCGTCTTCGGCGGGTCGGGCTGGCTGCTCCTGATGGCGGCGCTCATGCTGCTGCTCACGCGCCAGTTCGGCTTCCCGTGGTCCGGCGCCCTGCTCGCCTGCGCGGCGGTCAGCCTCGTCGGCGCGGCCATCGCCGTGTACTACGGCATGCGCTACTTCGAGCACACCCGCATGCAGGCCACCCGCCGCCAGCTGGCGCGGCTGGGCATCGGCGAGCTCGCCGACTTCGGTCCGCGCGCCGGCTCCGGCGAATCCAGCCGCGACGCCGCCGAGAAACTCAAGGAGGAGGTCACCGAGCCCCTGAAGGACAAGACCGGCATCGATCTCACGCCGCCGTGAGCGCCGCTGCCGGGAACCATCACGAAACCGCCGGGATCCCGTTGCCGATGAGCTTCGCCAAACTCCAACGCAAGGTCGAACAGGCCGAGAGCACCCTGGAAGCACAGGAACGGCGGATGTCCGCCGACTGGCGCCAGCTCAAGCGCTCCTGGCGTGCCGCGTGGACGCCCGGGCGCATCGTGGTGGCCGGCCTGGCCACGGGCTACCTGGTCGGTCGCACCGAGCCGCTGCAGAAGGCGACGAATGCCGCGATCACCGTGATCCGCCTGCTCGCCTCGGTGATGGCGCTCAAGGCGAGCGAGCAGGCCGAGGAAGCCGCGCACGAAGCCGAGGACGCCGCGCACGAGGCGGAGGAGACGGTGACCGGCGGTCCGGTCGAGGCGGCCCGCGACGACGTCGCCCGCCAGCCCACCGCGACCGCCGAGGCCTACGAGCCATGAGCCTCCCGCAGGACGGCGTCGCTGCCCCGGCGCCCCACCCGGATGCCGAACCGGGCCCCCCGCCCCCGCCCCGGCCCCGTGCGAGCACCGCGATGGTGGTGCTCGCCGTGCTCGCCGTCGCGTACACCCTGTACCTGGCCCAGGACCTGGTGTTGCCGGTCCTGCTGGCGATGTTCTTCGCGCTGGTGGGCAACCCGGTCATCCGCGCGCTCGAGAGGCTGTGGCTGCCCCGCTTCCTCGCCGCGCTGCTGGTCGTCCTTGCCGGGCTCGCCGGCGTGGCGGCGCTCGGGGTGCAGCTGATGGAACCGGCCGGCGAATGGCTGCGGGAGGCGCCCGCCCAGCTGCGCGAGCTCGCCCCGACGCTGCGCGAGATGACCCGGCCGATGCAGGAGGCCAACCAGGCCGCCGAAGACATCGCCCGGGCCGCCGCCCCCGACGCGGGCGAGGGCGACAAGATCGAGAAGGTCGCCGTGGTGCCCGCGGAGGAGGCGAGTCCGTACGCGGGCCTGCTGCAGACGCCGATGGCGATCATCTCGGTGCTGGCGATCGCGATCCTGGCGCTCTTCTTCATGGTCTACGGCGGGCGCATCCAGCGCAGCGCGATCTCGATGCTGCCCAGTCGCCAGCAGAAGCGCGTCACCGTCGACCTGCTCCATTCGATCGAGCAGGAAGTCTCGCGCTACGTCCTGACGATCACCACGATCAACCTCGTGCTCGGCGCGGCCTATGCCGCCAGCCTGTTCTTCCTGCTGGACATGCCGCTTGGCGACGTCCTGCTGTGGGGGACGATGGTGGCGCTGCTCAACTACGCGCCCTACGTCGGTCCGCTGATCGGCTTCGTGGTGATGGGACTGGTCGGGCTGATCGCGTACGGCCAGACCTGGATGGCGCTCGGGCCGGTGGGGATCTACGTCGTGCTGCAGGTGCTGGAAGGCAACTTCATCACGCCGATCGTCGTTGGCTCGCGGATGTCGGTGTCGCCGCTCATCCTGATGCTGGCGCTGGCCGTGTTCGGCTGGATGTGGGGCATCGTCGGGCTGCTGCTGGCGGTGCCGCTGCTGGTGTGCTTCAAGCTGGTGCTCGAGCGGCTCGAGGGCGGCGAAGGCTGGGCGAAGCTGCTGGAGTAGCCGCCGCGCGGGTACCATGCGCGGGTGATTCCCCCCCCGAAGGCCATCACGTTCGACCTCGACGACACCCTGTGGCCGATCGCGCCCGCGATCGCCGCGGCCGAGGACGCGCTCGCGTCGTGGCTCCACGAGAACGCGCCGGCCACGGCACGCAGGTGGCCGCCCGCCGAGGTGCGTGCGCTCCGCGAGGCGATCGCGAGCGAACGCGCCGACCTGTCGCACGACTTCACCGCGCAACGCCGGCTGTGCATCGCGCGGATGCTCGAGGACAGCGGGGACGACGCCGCGCTGGCCGGGCCGGCGTTCGATGCGTTCCACGCCGCGCGCAACCGGGTCGACTGCTTCCCGGGCGCGATCGACGCGCTCGGCCGGCTCGCGGCGCGGTGGCCGCTCGCCGCCCTGACCAACGGCAACGCGGACCTGCGTGCCATCGGACTGTCACGGCACTTCCGGTTCGCGCTGTCGGCGCGCGACCACGGCGTGCCGAAGCCCTCGCCGTGCATCTTCCATGCCGCGTGCGAGCGCCTGGGCGTCGCGCCGCCCGAGGTGCTGCACGTCGGCGACGATCCCGCGGCCGACATCGCCGGCGCCGCCGCGGCGGGTCTTTCGACCTGCTGGATCAACCCGCCCCGCGCCGATGGCCGCGTGCGCGAATGGCCGCTGCCCTCCAGGCGACCCGACCTCGAGTTCGGGGGCGTCGATGCGCTCGCCGACTGGCTGGACGCGGCCGATGCACCCGCCACCCGCGCAGCCGCCCACGACAGGACCGCCGCATGACGCTTCCCGATTCCCTGCCCGCAGCCGTCGCACACGCCTTTGCCGGCGACGCGGGCGACGCCCTGCCGTTGCACGTCGTGCGCCGCGACACCCTCGCGGCGTGGCGCCAGCAACAGGACGCCGGCACGCTGGCGTGGCTGGACGCGAGCGGGTTCGACGCCTCGCCCGGCAGCGCGCTGCTGCTGCCCGGCGCCGCCGGGGCGCCCGCCGGTGCCGTGCTGGGGGTCGGCGACCCGCTCGACCCGTACGCCTACGCCCATGCACCGTTTGCGCTGCCCGCCCGCGCGTGGCGCGTGGCCGGCGACCCGGCACCGGCCGAGCGCGACGCGCTGGCCCTCGGCTGGGGACTGGGGGCGTACCGCTTCGACCGCTACAAGACGCCGCCGCGCAAGCCCGCGACCCTCGCCGGCGGGATCGACCCGGCCACCGCCGACGTGCTCGCCGCGTGCCTGCTCGCCCGTGACCTGGTCAACACGCCGACGCAGGACATGGGGCCGGACGAACTCGAGCAGGCGGTCCGCGCCCTCGGCGCGGCCCACGGTGCCGAAGTCGAGGCGATCACCGGACCCGCCCTGCTGGAGCGCAACTTCCCCGCCATCCATGCGGTCGGGCGCGCCTCGCATCGCGCGCCCCGCCTGCTCGTCCTGCGCTGGGGCGACGCGAAGGCGCCGCAGCTCACCCTCGTGGGCAAGGGCGTGTGCTTCGACACCGGCGGCCTGGACCTGAAGGCGGCCGACGGCATGCGCTGGATGAAGAAGGACATGGGCGGCGCGGCGCACGCGATCGCGCTCGCCGGGCTGGTGATGGCGCGGGCCCTGCCCGTGCGGCTGACGCTGCTCGTTCCGGCGGTCGAGAACGCGATCGGCCCCGATGCGTTCCGTCCGGGCGAGGTGCTGGCCACGCGCAGCGGCGCGAGCGTCGAGGTCGACAACACCGATGCGGAGGGCCGCCTGGTGCTGTGCGATGCATTGACGTTCGCAGGCGAGCAGCGGCCGGACCTGCTGGTCGATTTCGCCACGCTGACCGGCGCCGCGCGGGTCGCGCTCGGACCCGACCTGCCGGCGCTCTACGCGAACGACGACGCGCTGGCCGGCGAATGGCTCGACGCCGGCATGGCCGTTCGCGATCCCGTCTGGCGCCTGCCGCTGTGGCGGCCGTACCTGCGCTACCTCACCAGCGGCATCGCCGACATCGCCAACTCCGGGCCGTCGAAGATGGGTGGCAGCATCACTGCCGCGCTGTTCCTGGAGCGGTTCGTGCCCGCGAACCAGAAGTGGGCGCACCTGGACGTGTACGCCTGGAACGATGCCGACCGCCCGGGGCGCCCAGCCGGCGGCGAAGCACAGGGCCTGCGCGCGGCCTGGGCGATGCTCGCGGGGCGCTTCGCCCGCAGCTGACCGATGGGGCGGGGCCATGCCCCGGGAGTGCGCCGTTGACTTACTCTATTTTGCAGAGTACTTTGCCAACACACTCCCGGAGGACCCCGACATGACCGCTGCAGACCGCATCCAGCAGGACCTCGACTACGTCGCCAGCGCCGTCCGCCGGCGCGACCGGCCGGTCGGCGTGCCCGCGATCTATTTCCTCTGGGCCGGGATCGTCCTGGTCGGATTCGCGCTGCCGCAGTTCGCACCGGGCCTGGCGGGGCCGTTCTGGCTCGTGGCGGGCATCGGCGGCGGCCTGCTCAGCTGGTGGCTGGGCGACCGGGATGCGCGCCGGCACGGCGCGATCGACGCCGAACTCGGCCGCCGCCACGGCCTGCACTGGCTGGTGGCCGGCGCCGGCTTCGTCCTCTCCGCGCTGCCGATGGCGACGGGCCTGGTCGAGCCCGGCTTGGGCGCCGCCGGCTTCCTCCTCGTCGCGGGCCTGGCCTACGCGCTGGCCGGCGTGCACCTGGAACGCCCGCTGCTGTGGAGCGGCCTGCTCATGCTCGCGGCGTACGCCGTGCTGGTCCTGTTCTCTCCGCCCTACGCCTGGCCGGCGACCGGCGCGGTGCTCGCCGCGGCGCTGGCCTGGTCCGGCCTGTCGGCGATGCGGGCGCGGAATCCGGGCGCCGTCCAATGAAGGCGCTCGACGGCCTCGACCCCGCGCTCGAGCACCGGGCGCGGCTGGCGATCGGGGTCCTGCTGGCACGGCATGGCGAGGTGAGCTTCGCGCGGTTCAAGGAACAGCTCGAGCTCACCGACGGCAACCTCGGCGCGCAACTGCGGCGACTCGAGGATGCGGGCTACGTCGCGCTGCGGCGCGACTTCGTCGATCGGCGGCCGGTCACCTGGTACCGGCTGACGGCACCGGGCCGCAAGGCACTCGACCGGCACCTGCGCGCGTTGCAGGACGTCATCTCGGTCGCCGGCGCGTGAGCGGCGGGCGGTGGCGGGGCAACGCGACTGCCTTCACACTGTCGGCCCGCATGCCACGACCGACCGCGACCCACCGATGAGCGATTCCCGTGACCTGCTCAACGACCTGCGCATCGACCGGAGCAGCCCGCCCAGCGAGGGCGTCCCCCGCGCCGCATGGATCGCCGGCGGCGCGGTCGCGCTGCTGCTGGTGCTCACGGCCGCCGGCTGGTGGCTGTTCGCGCGCGGCGAGGCGCCCGAGGTGCGCACCGCGCAGGCGGTCGCCATCGGCGGGCCGGGCGGCGCCGCCGCGTCGGTGCTCGACGCCACGGGCTACGTGGTCGCGCGCCGGATGGCGACGGTGTCGGCGAAGGTCACCGGCAAGGTGCGCGAGGTGCTCATCGAGGAAGGCCAGCGCGTGGAAGCCGGCGACGTGATGGCCACGCTCGACCCGGTCGACGCCCTCGCCGGCCGCGAACTCGCCGCCGCGCAGCTGTCCGCCGCCCGCAGCCAGGTCGCCGGCGTGCAGGCCCGGTACGACGAGGCGCGCGCGAACGCGGCGCGCCTGCAGGGCCTCGCCGGCCAGCAGCTGGTGTCCCGCGCACAGTACGACCAGGCGGTCGCCGAGCGCGAGGCGCTCCAGGCGCAACTGGCCACCGCGCGCCGCAACGTGGAGGTCGCCGCCGACCAGCTGGCGATCGCCGACAACGGCGTGGACAACACCGTGGTCCGGGCGCCGTTCTCCGGCGTCGTGATCGCGAAGGCGGCGCAGCCGGGCGAGATGATCTCGCCGCTGTCGGCCGGCGGCGGGTTCACCCGCACCGGCATCGGCACGATCGTGGACATGGATTCGCTCGAGGTCGAGGTCGATGTCGGCGAGAGCTACATCAACCGGGTGTCGCCGAGGATGCCGGTCGAGGCGACGCTCAACGCCTACCCGGACTGGAAGATCCCGGCCGAAGTCATCGCGATCGTGCCGGCCGCCGACCGCGGCAAGGCGACGGTCAAGGTCCGCATCGCGCTGAAGGAACGCGACGCGCGCATCGTGCCCGACATGGGCGTGCGCGTGAGCTTCCTCGAGGCGGCGCCGGCGCCCGGTGCCGAGGCACCGCCGCCCGGCGTGCTGGTCCCGGCGGCGGCGATCGCCACGCGCGACGGCGCGCAGGTCGCGTTCGTCGTGCGCGGCGTCGAGGACGGCCGCGGCACGGTCGCGCGGCGCGAGGTCACGATCGGGCGGACGCTCGGCGACGACCGCGAGGTCACCGCGGGACTGTCGGGGGGCGACACCGTGGTGCTGGATCCGCCGGAGGCGCTGGAGGACGGCGCGGACGTGCGGGTCGCGGGGACCGGGGGGAATTGAAGGGTGGGTTCCCGCCTTCGCGGGAACGACGGAATGACGCGGCACGTCAACGCAACGGGGAACTGACATGGCACTGGTTTCGATCCGTAACCTGCACAAGACCTACCAGCGCGGTCCGGAAAAGGTGGACGTGCTGCACGGCATCGACCTGGACATCGCCAAGGGCGACTTCGTCGCGCTGATGGGCCCGTCCGGCTCGGGCAAGACCACGCTGCTCAACCTCATCGGCGGCCTGGATTCGCCCAGTGCCGGGCAGATCGAGGTCGACGGCCAGCGCATCGACACGCTCGGCGCCGGCCAGCTGTCGCACTGGCGCAGCGAGAACGTTGGCTTCGTGTTCCAGTTCTACAACCTGATGCCGACGCTCACCGCGCAGCGCAACGTGGAACTGCCGCTGCTGCTGACCAAGCTCGGGGGCGCGCAACGCAAGCGCAACGCGGAAATCGCCCTGAAGCTCGTCGGCCTGCACGAGCGCGGCAAGCACCGCCCGTCCGAACTGTCGGGCGGCCAGCAGCAGCGCGTGGCGATCGCGCGCGCGATCGTCTCCGACCCGACGCTGCTGATCTGCGACGAGCCCACCGGCGACCTCGACCGCCAGTCCGCCGAGGAGATCCTGGGGCTGCTGCAGCGGCTCAACCGCGAGCACGGCAAGACGATCGTGATGGTCACCCACGATCCGAAGGCGGCCGAGCACGCCAGCCACACGCTGCACCTCGACAAGGGCACGCTGGTCGAACAGGCCGCGCACGCCGCCTGAGGAGTCCGCCATGAAATACCTGCACCTGATCTGGGCGGCGCTGATGCGCAGCAAGACCCGGACGCTGCTCACGCTGCTGTCGGTGGTCACCGCCTTCCTGCTGTTCGGGCTGCTGGACTCGGTGCGCCAGGCGTTCAACGCCAGCACCAACCTGGCCGGTTACGACCGCATGGTGGTCGCCTCGCGCCTGTCGATCACCCAGATGCTGCCGCTCAGCCTCGAGCGCCGGATCGAAACGGTCCCGGGCGTGGAGCGCGCCGTGCGCGCGGCGTGGTTCGGCGGCATCTACCGCGACCAGCGCAACTTCTTCCCGAACATGTCGGTCGGCTCGGGCTTCTTCGACGTGTACCCCGAGTACGTGATCTCCGACGAACACAAGGCGGCGTTCGAGGCCACGCGCGACGGCGCGGTGGTGGGCGCGTCGCTGGCCGAACGCTACGGCTGGGAGATCGGCGACGTGATCCCGCTGCAGGCGACGATCTTCCCGACCCGGGGCGGCAACGACTGGCAGTTCCGCCTGGTCGGCACGTTCGAACTGGCCGACGCCAAGCGCAAGGGCGAGGAGAACGCCCTGTACTTCCGCTGGGATTACTTCAACGAGGCCAACGATTTCGTCAAGGATCGCGTGGGCTGGTGGATGGTCACCCTCGACGATCCCACCCGGGCGGATGCCGTCGCGCAGGCGATCGACCGGCTGAGCGAGAACTCCGACCACGAGACCAAGACCCAGTCCGAGCAGGCGTTCAACCAGAGCTTCATCAAGCAGTTCGCGGACGTGGGGATGATCGTGACCGCGATCGTCGGCGCGGTGTTCTTCACCCTGGTCATCCTCACGGGCAACACCATGGTCCAGGCGGTGCGCGAACGCGTGCCGGAACTCGCCGTGCTCAAGACCATCGGCTTCACCGACCGCACGGTGCTGGGGCTGGTGCTGGCCGAGTCGATGCTGCTGCTGGTGATCGGCGGGCTGGTCGGCATGGCGCTGGCGGCGGTCGCGATGCCGGCGGTGAGCGCGACGAGCGGCGGCGCGATCCAGCTCGGATCGATGCCGCCCGCGACCTGGGCGATGGGGATTGGACTGATGCTGGCCATCGGCGCGGTGGTGGGGCTGATCCCCGCGGTGCGCGCGATGCGGCTGGACATCGTGGACGCGCTCGCGGACCGCTGAGGCCGCGCGCGAACGGGGACGGGAAAGGGCAACCGACATGAAACGACTCGGGAAGTGGTTCGCGAACGCCGGCACCGTGCTGCTGCTGGCCGCGGCGCTGGTCGGCTGGATCCTGCTGCCCTGGTGGGGCGTGCTCGCCGCGGCCGTTGTGCTGGCACTGTGGCTGGTGCTCACCCGGCGCGGCCGCCAGGCACTGGCGGTGGCCGGCGTGGGCGTGGCCACCCTGCCCCGGCGCTGGGGCGCATCGAGCGTGATCATCATCGGCATCGCCGGCGTGGTCGGCGTGCTGGTGGCGATGCTGGCGATGGCCGCCGGCTTCGAGGCGACGCTCAACCGGACCGGCAACGAGACCAGCGTGATCGTGCTGCGCGGCGGTTCGATGGCCGAGACCAACTCGGTGATCATGCGCGACCAGGTGCCGCTGATCGGGCAGCTCGACGGCATCGCGCGCGATGCGCAGGGCCGGCCGGTGGTTTCGCCGGAGATGTCGCAGGTGGTCAGCCTGGTCACCCGCGGCGACAACCTCGACGCGAACGCGCAACTGCGCGGCGTGGGACCGGGCGCGTGGGCGCTGCGGCCGCAGGTCGAGGTCGTCGAGGGCCGCCGCTTCGAGGGCGGGCGGCGCGAGCTCGTGGTCGGCGTCGGCGCGGCGCGCCAGTACGTGGGCCTCGACGTGGGCAGCACCATCGAGCTGGCGAACCAGCCTTGGACCGTCGTCGGCCATTTCGCATCCGGCGACTCCCACGAGTCGGAACTGTGGGCCGATGCCGAAGTGCTGGGCACGACCTACCA
The DNA here is from genome assembly GCF_054776035.1 of Luteimonas pelagia. NCBI lineage: Bacteria > Pseudomonadati > Pseudomonadota > Gammaproteobacteria > Lysobacterales > Lysobacteraceae > Luteimonas > Luteimonas pelagia. The sequence goes on from NZ_BAAHCG010000003.1 coordinate 193,597, forward strand.
GCGCACCTCCTACCAGTCGGTGACCGCCAAGCTCGACGGCGAGGGCGGCTTCGACCGCCTGAAGGCGTCGCTCGCGGCCGATCCGCGCCTGAAGCTCGACGCCAGCACCACCCGCGACTACTACAACAAGCAGTCCGAGGGCCTGACCAAGGTGATCGAGATCCTCGGAACGGTGGTCGGCGCGATCATGGCGATCGGCGCGGTGTTCGGCGCGCTCAACACGATGTACGCGGCAGTGGCCACCCGCGCGCGCGAGATCGCGACGCTGCGCGCGCTCGGTTTCCGCGGCCTGCCGGTGGTGGTGGCGGTGATGCTGGAGACGATGCTGCTGGCGCTGCTGGGCGGCCTGCTCGGCGCCGCGGTCGCCTGGCTGGTCTTCAACGGCTACACGGCATCGACGCTGAGCGGGAACTTCAGCCAGGTCATGTTCGAGTTCCGCGTCGGCCCCGACCTGCTGTGGAGCGGCCTGAAGTGGGCGCTCGGCATCGGCCTGGTCGGCGGCCTGTTCCCCGCCCTGCGCGCCGCGCGGCTGCCGGTGAGCGAGGCGCTCCGCGCGGCCTGACCGGGCGTCAGGCCGCCGGCTCGGCGGGCGCCCTGGGTGGACGGGTGCGCGCGAGGGTGATCGTCGCCACGCCCGCGAGGATCACCGCCATCGCCCCGAGATCCGACGGGCCGAAGGTCTCGCCGGCCAGCAGCGCGCCGAACATCACCGCGATCGGCGGATTCACGTAGGCGTAGCTGGTGGCCACCGCCGGCCGCACGTGGTGCAGCAGCCAGATGTAGGCGGTGAAGCCGAAGATCGAGCCGGCGACCACGAGCCAGCCGAGCGCGAGGGTCGCGTCCAGCGTCGGCATCGCGGTCATCCGCTCGCCGTGCAGCAGCGCGGCGAGCAGCATCCAGCCGCTGCCGGCGATCATCTGGCCCGCCGCCGACATGAAGGGCCCGGGCAGGTCCTGGTCGCGGCTCCAGATCGAGCCCCAGGCCCAGGCGATCGGCGCGACCACCAGGCACGCCAGCCCGAGCGGCGACGCCGACAGGTCGCTGCCCAGGTTGAGCCAGGCCACGCCGGCGAACCCGACCGCCAGGCCCGCCCACTCGCGCCGGGTCGGCGTGCGCCCGCGCAGCCAGGCGAACAGCGCGGCGAACAGCGGCATCGACGCCACCGCGATCGCGGCCATGCCGGACCCGACCTCGGTCTCGGCCAGGTTCACCAGCCCGTTCGACAGCAGCACCATGAAGATCGACAGGTGCACCAGCGTCCACCACTGGCGCCGGGTCGGCGGCGCCACGCCGCGCCAGCGCAGCACGGCGTACATCAGCGCACCGGCGGTCGCCATGCGGAAGGCGCCGAGCAGGAACGGCGGGTAGCTCTCCAGCGCGAAGCGGATGGCCAGGTAGGTCGAACCCCACAGCACGTAGACCGCGGCGAGCGCGCCGGCGACGGCGAGCCCGCGCACCGGCAGCGCGGGCGGCGGGAGGGAGGGGAGCGGGGTGTTCACGGGCGGCGCGCGCTCGCGTCGGGAAGCGGCGCGGGTCCCGCGCCTGGCCGGCCCGCGCGCGGCGGGCCGGCGCGCATGTTACGCCGGCCGGTGGCGCCCGGGGCGCCGGAACGCAAACGCCCCGCCGGAGCGGGGCGTCGGGTCACGCTTCCGGCGTGGCCTCAGTCCGTCCAGTGGCCCGCGACCGACGAACCGGGCAGCACGCGGGAGGCGAGCTGGCCATCGCGCTGCAGCAGCACGATCGCGTCGGCCAGGATCGCCGCGGAGGCCTGCAGCAGCGGGTCCGGCCGCTCCTCGGCCGCGTCCTCGCGGGCCACGTCCTCGATCACGTCGCGCTCGTTCGCCTGCAGCCCGTCGTCGAGCGGATCGCCGGCCAGCGGGTCCAGCGGCAGCCCGAGGCGCTTGCGCTCGGCCTGGCGGGCGGTGCGGCGCGCGTCGTCGGCGTCGCGCTCGGCTTCGCGGTCGGCCAGCCGGAGCGAGATCCAGCCCTTGTCCTGCTCCTCGCGGAAGCGGGCGACGTCCTCCATCCACCACTTGAACTCTGCGTCGCCGTCGATCCGCGCCTGGTGGCGCGTCCGCAGCGCGTCGAGCATCGGTTCGAAGTTGCCGTAGCGGCGATGGTCGACCGGGGCGATGCGGGTCCACGGGATCGCGTTGTCGTAGGTGCTCTCGCCGAACTCGGTCGCGTCGACCGTGACCGGGAACGCGATGTCCGGCACCACGCCCTTGTGCTGGGTGCTGCCGCCGCTGACGCGGAAGAACTGCGCCATGGTGAACTTCACCTGCCCGAAGCGGTTGCCCTCGCCCGCCGGCCAGCGGTCCAGGTCGAACAGGTTCTGCACCGTGCCCTTGCCGAAGGTCGTCTCGCCGATCACCAGGCCGCGGCCGTAGTCCTGGATGGCGCCGGCGAAGATCTCCGACGCGGAGGCCGAGCCCCGGTTGACCAGCACCGCCAGCGGGCCGTCCCACGCGACGCCGTCGTCGCGGTCGCCCTCGACGTTGACCCGGCCGCCCGAGCTGCGCACCTGCACCACCGGGCCCTCGTCGATGAACAGGCCGGTGAGTTCGATTGCCTCGTTGAGCGAGCCGCCGCCGTTGTTGCGCAGGTCCAGCACCACGCCATCGACGCCGGACTGCTTGAAGCCGCGCAGCAGGCGCGCGACGTCGCGCGTGGCCGACGCGTAGTCGCCGTTGTTCTTCCGGCGGCCCTCGAAGTCCTGGTAGAAGGTCGGCAGCTCGATCACGCCGATGCGCTGCGACTCGGCACCCTCGACCGGAAGCGTCAGCACCTCGCCCTTGGCGGCCTGTTCCTCCAGGCGGATGCGCGCGCGCGTCAGCTGGATGCGGCTGGGCGGCGCGTCGAGCGCCATCGCCGCCGGCACCACGTCCAGGCGCACGTCCGTGCCCTTCGCGCCCTTGATGAGGTCGACGACCTCGTCGATGGGCCACCCGACCACGTCCTCCATCGCGCCGCTGCCGTCCTGGCCGACGCCGACGATGCGGTCGCCCGGCTGCAGCCGGCCGTCGATCGCCGCCGGCCCGCCGGCGATCACCTCGCGCACGACCACCACGTCGTCCTGCTTCTGCAGCTGCGCGCCGATGCCCTCCAGCGACAGCGACATGCTCTGGTTGAACAGCTCCGCGCTGCGCGGGTTGAAGTAGTTGGTGTGCGGGTCGATCGCCGCGGTGTAGGCGTTGAGGAAGGTCTGGAAGACGTCGTCGCCATCCAGTTCGGCGACCCGCGTCGCCAGGTTCCGGTAGCGCTTGCCGAGCGTCGCGCGGATCTCCGCGTCCGTCTTGCCGGCCAGCTTCAGCCGCAGCCAGTCGTTCTTCACCGACTTGCGCCAGATCTCGTCGAGTTCGGCGGCGGTCGCCCAGTCCGCGTCCTCCCGGTCGTAGTGCCAGCGCTCCTCCATCGACAGGTCGAAGCCGCCGTCCAGCAGCTTGCGCGCGAACGCCGTGCGCTGGTCGACACGCTGGCGGTACACCGCGAACATCGCCCATGCCGGCGCCGGATCACCGCCCTTGATCGCGTCGTCGAGCCGCGTGCGATAGGCGGCGAACTTCCCGATGTCCTCCGAAGTGAGGAACACCTTGTTGCCGTCGAGCGATTCGAGGAACCGCTTGAACACGTCCGCCGACAGCGCATCGTCGAGGGGGCGCGGGCGGTAGGCGTAGCGGCTGTCCGACAACAGGCCGTGCACCAGCTGCGAGGTGGTCGCCTGGGCCTCGGTCGGGCCCTGCGCCAGGCCGGTGTCGGCGCGCGCGGCCAGCAGCGCCGGCAGGCACAGGACGAGGGCGATCAGGAGGGGGCGGGGATTGGTCATGGTCTCGGCGGCCGTGGGGTGGCCGTTCGCAGCGTGCGGGAGGCGTTCGACCGCCGGCCAGTGCCGGAAGTTGCAGTGGACGGCGGCCAGGGCACTGTAACCACGCCCCGGGGCGCGGTTGTGAACAAATCGTCAGCCGGTGCGGTGGCCGTGACGGCCGTCGTTCAGGCCGCGCCTGCCGTGGCGCGCGCGGCCTCGGCCGCCTGCTGGTCGGCGTGGTACGACGAGCGCACCAGCGGGCCGGAGGCGACATGGGTGAAGCCCAGCGACAGGCCGAACACCTCGAGCGCCTTGAACTCGTCCGGCGTCCAGTAGCGCAGGACCGGATGGTGGTGCGCGCTCGGCTGCAGGTACTGGCCGATGGTGACCATCTCGACGTCGTGCGCGCGCAGGTCGCGCAGGGTCTGCTGCACCTGCGCCATGGTCTCGCCGAGGCCGAGCATGATCCCGGACTTGGTCGGCACCCCCGGGTGGGCGGCCTTGAACCGCTTCAGCAGGTCCAGCGACCACTGGTAGTCGGCGCCGGGCCGGACGTTCCGGTACAGGTCCGGCACCGTCTCGAGGTTGTGGTTGAACACGTCCGGCGGGTTCCCGGCCAGGATCTCCAGCGCGCGGTCCATGCGGCCCTTGCCGCGGAAGTCCGGGGTCAGGATCTCGATGCGGGTGCCCGGGCTGTGTTCGCGGATGGCCGCGATGCAGTCGACGAAGTGGCCGGCGCCGCCGTCGCGCAGGTCGTCGCGGTCGACGCTGGTGACCACCACGTACTTCAGGCCCATGTCCGCGACGGTGCGCGCGAGGTTGAGCGGCTCGTCCGCGTCGGGCGGCTTCGGCCGGCCGTGGGCGACGTCGCAGAAGCTGCAGCGGCGGGTGCAGACCTCGCCGAGGATCATGAAGGTCGCGGTGCCGTGCCCGAAGCACTCGTGGATGTTCGGGCAACTGGCCTCCTCGCACACGGTGACCAGGCGGTTCTCGCGCAGCTTCGCCTTCAGGCGGGCGACCGAGTTGTCCGACGGGATCCGCACGCGGATCCACGACGGCTTGCGCAGCACCGGCGCGTCGGCGAATTGCACCGGCGAGCGCGCGATCTTGTCGCCGGCGACCTGCTTGACGCCCTCGCGCAGCGGCGCGGGGCCGTCGGCGACGACCGCGAGCGGGATCGAGCGGGAAGGCGCGTCGTTCATCGATGCGTTCCGTGGCGCGGCGGCGCGGTGCGGGTGGGCGGGGGCGGAGCGGGCCTCAGGACGGGTCGGCGGCCGACATGGCCAGCCCGAACTGGTCGGCGAGGTGCGAGACCAGCGCCGGCTTGACGGCGTCGGGGCTCGCGGGGCCGCCCAAGTCTAGCATCGACACGACCTGCAACCCCTCGAAACCACAGGGATTGATGCGGCGGAACGGCTCGGTGTCCATGGCGATGTTGAAGGCCAGGCCATGGAAGGTGCAGCCGCGGCGGACCCGGATGCCCAGCGCCGCGACCTTGGCGCCGTTCACGTACACGCCGGGCGCGCCGTCGCGGCGCCGGCCCTCGATGTTCCAGTCCGCCAGCGTGTCGATCACCGCCTGCTCGATGCGGCAGACGTAGTCGCGCACGCCGATCTTCAGCCGGCGCAGGTCCAGCAGCGGGTAGGCCACGATCTGGCCCGGGCCGTGGTAGGTCACCTGGCCGCCGCGGTCGACCTGCAGGACGGGGATGTCGCCCGGCGCGAGCACGTGCTCGGGGCGCCCGGCCTGGCCGAGGGTGAACACCGGGTCGTGCTCGACCAGCCACAGTTCGTCGGGCGTGTCGTCGTCGCGCGCGTCGGTGAAATCCTGCATCGCGCGCCAGACCGGCTCGTAGGCACGGCGGCCGAGTTCGCGCACCAGGCAGGGCCGGCCCAGGCGCGGCGGCAGCGGTGCGCCGGAGCAGGCTAGAGCGTCCACTTCACCTCGGGGTGCGACCGCAGCGCGGCGTGGGCGGCCTCGTACTGCTCGCGGGTCTCGGCGCGGAAGCTGATCCGGACCGAGACGTAGCGGCCGTTCGAGGAGTGGCGGAAGGTCACCTTCTCCTCGACGACCGGAATGCCGGCGTCCATCAGCAGCCGGGGCAGCTCGGTCTCCAGGTCGGCCCCGGCGGTGCCCATCGCGCTCAGCTCGAAGGTGCCGGGGAACTGGAAGCCGTGCTCGGGATTGTCGGACTTGAGTTCCATCACCCGATCATGGGTCCGCGGGCCGGCGCTCTCAACCCGGCCGGCCGCCAGGGCCTCAGACCGACTCCCACCAGAGCCAGAAGCCGTCCCACAGGCGCTTGAAGAAGCCGCCTTCCGGGACCGCCTGCAGCGCCACCAGCGGGCGCTCGGCCACGACCTCGCCGTCCAGCGTGACCTTGACGGTGCCGATGCGCTGGCCCTTCCCGATCGGCGCGACCAGCGTCCTGGGGACGTCCATCGTCGGCTTGAGCTGGTCGTACTTGCCGCGCTGGATCGTGACCAGCAGCGGCGCCGCCAGGCCGAGCGCGACCTCGTCGGCCTCGCCCTTCCAGACCTTCTGGGTGGACACGGCCTTGCCGGCCTCGAAGATCGGGTGGGTCTCGAAGAAGCGGAAGCCCCAGTTGAGCAGGGCCTGGCTGTCGTCGGCGCGCTGCTTCTCGCCGGTCGAGCCCATCACGACCGTGACCAGGCGCTGGCCGTTGCGCTCGGCGGAGGTCATCAGGCAGTAGCCGGCGCCGGACGTGTGCCCGGTCTTGATGCCGTCCACCGACGGATCGCGCCACAGCAGCAGGTTGCGGTTGCGCTGGGTGATGTCGCCGACCGTGTACTCGCGGATCTTGTTGTAGGCGTAGTGCTGCGGGTAGTCGCGCTCCATCGCGCGGCCCAGCAGCGCCAGGTCGTAGGCGCTGGAGTAGTGGCCCTCGGCCGGCAGGCCGTGCGGATTCACGAAGCGGCTGTTCTCCATCCCCAGCCGCTCGGCGTAGGCGTTCATCAGGGCGGCGAACGCGTCGACGCTGCCGGCGATGTGCTCGGCCAGCGCGATGGCGGCGTCGTTGCCCGACTGCACCACCATGCCCTTTTCCATCTCGATCAGCGGCGCGGTCTGGTTGACCTCGAAGCCGGAGTAGCTGCCGTCGGTGCCGGCGCCGCCGGTGCGCCAGGCGTACTCGCTCATCATCACCTGGTCGTCGGGCTTGACCTTGCCCGCTTCCATCTCGGCGGCGACGACATAGCTGGTCATCACCTTGGTGAGGCTGGCCGGCTCGCGGCGCTCGTGGATGTTCTCGCCGGCGAGCACGCGGCCGGTTGCCGCATCCATCACCAGCCACGCCTCGCCCACGACTTCCGGCGCCGGCGGCACCGGCATGTCGACGCCGGCGGCGGCCGGTGCCGCGGGCGTCGGACGCGACTGGGCGACGGCCAGGCCGATCGCCGCGGTGGCGGAAGCGGCCAGGGCGATCCGCGCCAGCGCGCGGAACGGACGGGAAGGGGTTCGGGCGGGGGACATCACGACTCCTGCGGGCCGGCGGCGCTGCCGGCGGTTCTGCGCGTCCTGCGGCGGATTCCGGCCTTCCGGGCCGGCGGGCGAACGATCGATTGTAGGGCAGCGCCGGCTATTGCCCGCGGACCACGTGCGGCGTGCCCAGTCCAAGGCCGGCGACGCGTTCGGCCAGCGACGCGATGGCCGCCTCGGCGACCGGCCCGATGCGCACGCGCCAGACCGGCCGGCCGGAGGACGTGCCCGACTCCACGCGCGCCTGCTCGATCCCCGCGCCGCGAAGCTGCGCGAGGACGCGATCGGCATTGCCGCGCGCCGCGAAGCTCGCGACCTGCAGCTGGACGGATGGCGTGCCCACGCCGCCGCGGCCTGCCGCCGGCAACGGTGCAGCGGGCTGCACGAGCGTCACCGTTTCGGTCGCCGCGACCGTGGCCGCGGACGGCGCCTGCGTGCCCCGGCGGGCCGCCGTCGGCGCGGCGGGCCGGCCGGTGGCCACGCGGGCACCGCGCTCGGCCATCCACGCATCGAAGGCATCCGCGGCCCGGACCTGGCCGTCGCGCTGCATCTCGAAGCGCCAGGCCTGCTCCGCCTCCGCGGCGGGCGTCGCAACCCCGCCTTCCGGGAGTTCCGCCACCAGCGCGTCCATCGCGGTCGGTGCGTGCGGCGTCGCCGTCGCCGGCGGGGGCGCGGTGGCGAACGCGCCCTCCGCGCCGGGCGCCAACGCCTCGACGCGCACGCGCGCGGTGCCCGCCTGGTGCATGTCGAGCTTCACCGCGGCCGCCCAGCTCAGGTCGATCACGCGGCCCTCGTGGAACGGCCCGCGGTCGTTCACGCGCACGATCACCGAGCGCCCGTTGTCGAGGTTGGTCACCCGCGCGAAGCTCGGCAGCGGCAGCGTCTTGTGCGCCGCGGTGAACGCGTACATGTCGTACACCTCGAGGTTCGAGGTGCGTCGCCCGTGGAATTTCCTGCCGTAGTACGAGGCGCGCCCCTCCTCGCTGTAGCCGCGCGTGTCGTCCATCACGCGGTAGCTCCGGCCGAGCACGGTGTAGGGCGAGCGGTTGCCGTAGCGCGAGCGGGGTTCGTCGACGACCTCGGGTTCGGGGATCAGGTCGACCTCGGGCAGCTCCGACGGCGCGCTGTCCTTGACGCCCGGTGCGTACAGGCCACCGGCCACGTAGTCGCCGCGCTTGGACGGGTCCTCCTGCGCCGGCGGGTAGGGCGAACGGCGCGGCGGCGCGGGACGCGTCGCCGGCGCCCGCGCCGTCTCGGCGGGGGGCGGCGGGTCGGACTTCTTCGGCGCGCCACTGCAGGCGGCCATCAGCACCGCGAGCGCGGGCAGCGCCAGGTGCCTCATGCGGGCGGGCGCCCCGCGATTTCCTGCGCCAGCTGCCACACCGCGGTCGCGTACATCCGCGAGTTGTTGTAGCGGGTGATGGCGCGGAAGTTCTCGAAGATCATCCAGTACTCGGGGCCGGATTCGGCGTCGAGGCGGATCACCGTCGCCGGCAGTTCGGTCGGCACCGGCGTCGCCGCGCGGTAGCCCCGGGCCGCGAGTTCGGCCTGGCTGAGGAACGGGTCGTCGGTGTCCTCGGCGTTGTACTCGACCGCGCCGGTGGCGCGCTGGGCGCGCACCATCACCGGTCCACCGCGGGTCCAGCCGCCCTTCTCGACGAAGTAGTTGGCGATCGAGGCGAACACGTCGTCGAGGTTGCCGAACAGGTCCACGCGGCCGTCGCCGTCGCCGTCCACCGCGAAGTCGCGGTAGCTGGACGGCATGAACTGGCCCCAGCCCATCGCGCCGGCGTAGCTGCCGCGCAGCGACGCCATGTCCAGGCGCTGCTCGTCGGCCAGCGCGAACAGCTGCGCCAGTTCGTCGCGGAAGAACAGCTCGCGGCGACGCTCGCGCTCCACCTGGGTCGGGTCGCCGCTGCGCGGATAGGCGAAGGCCAGCGTGTACAGCGCATCCACCACCCGATGGCTGCCCATGTTGCGGCCGAAGTTCGTTTCCACGCCGATGATCGCGACGATGACCTCGGCCGGCACGCCGGTCCGGGCCTCGGCGCGCGCCAGGGCGGCGCGGTGCTCGGCGAGGAAGGCACGGCCGCCGGCGATGCGGGCATCCGCGATGAAGATCGGGCGGTATTCGTGCCAGACCTTGCTGCGCTCGGCCGGGCGCGACATCGCCGCGATGATCGACGACTGCATGGTCGCGCCGTCGAGCACCGCCTGCACACGTGCCGGTTCGATGCCGAAGCGGGCAGCGGTGTCGCGCACGAAGGCCGAACGCATCGTCGCGAGGTCCGCGACGTCCGACGTGGGCTGGCCGCCCATCGGCGTCGCCGGGGGCGACGGGTCGGCCGGCGTCGGCATGGGCGCGGCGGGCGTCGGCGCGGGCGGCTCGGGCGGCGCCTGCGAGGCGCACGCGGCAAGCGCGAGCGACAGCGCGAACGCAAGGGCGGCTGCGGGTTTGCGGGTCGTCGGCGTCTGCATCGGCGCGAGGGTAGCACGCGTTCCCGGCGGTCCCGGATGACCTCCCGGCCGGTCGGATTCGCGTTCCGTTCAGCCTCGCGGAATCCCCTGTCCGCCTCAGCGCACGTGCACGGGCCGGTGCGCGCTGACCGCCATCACCACGCCCATGCCCGCCAGCAGCGAGACCGCGTAGGTGCCGCCGAAGCTGAGCAGCGGCATCGGCACGCCCACCACGGGCAGCAGGCCGGAGATCATCCCCGCGTTCACCAGCACGTACACGAACAGCGCCAGGCCGAGCGCGCCCGCCAGCAGCCGTGCGTAGCCGTCGCGTGCGTCCGACGCGATCCACAGGCAGCGGCCGACGATGAACAGGTACAGCGCGAGCGTGGCGACCACGCCGAGCCAGCCGAACTCCTCGGCGAGCACCGCGAAGATGAAGTCCGTGGTGTGTTCGGGGATGTAGTTCAGGTGCGACTGCGAGCCTTCGCCCCAGCCCTTGCCGGACAGGCCGCCCGATCCGATCGCGATCTTCGACTGGATGATGTTCCAGCCGGTGCCGAGCGGATCCGACTCCGGGTCGAGGAACGTGAGGATGCGGTCCTTCTGGTACGGCCGAAGCAGCCAGAACCACGCGGCCGGCGCGGCCGCGGCCACGCCCGCGAACGCCGCCGCGAACCACCACCACGACAGCCCCGCCAGGTACAGCACGAACGCGCCGCTCGCGGCCACGAGCATCCCGGTGCCGAAGTCGGGCTGCAGCAGGATCAGTCCCGTCGGCAGCGCGACCAGCGCGCCCGCCTGGAGCACCACCGGCCAGCGCGGCGGCAACGGCTGCCGCGAGAGGTACCAGGCCGCCATCATCGGCAGCGTCAGCTTGAGCAGTTCCGAGGGCTGGAAATAGAACACCCCCAGGTCGAGCCAGTGCGCCCCGTGCTCGCCGGTGCCCAGGAACAGCACCAGCACCAGCGGCACGAGCGAGGCGCCGAACACGCCCGGCGTCCAGTTGCGCAATTGCGGCGGCGGCAGGCGCGAAAGCAGCCACATGCCTCCCAGGCCGACGACGAAGCGCGCCGCCTGCGCCTGCACCAGCGCGACGCTCTGCCCGGCGCTGTACAGCACCGCCAGGCCGATGCCCATCAGCGCGAGCAGCGCGGCGAGCAGCGGCAGGTCGACCGTGCGCAGCAGGCGCAGCAGCAGGTCGAACAGCCAGCGGAGGATCGTGCTCATTCGCGCGTCCCCCGACGCGCAGCGGGCGCGGCGCCGGCATCGCCCGCCGGCGGCGCGGTCGCCGCCGGAACCGCTGCCGCGCCCGGCGCGCCGGCGACCGACGCATCCGGCGCCACCTCCGGCGGCGTGCCCAGCAGCCAGGCATCGAACACCTTGCGCGCGATCGGCGCCGCGGCGGAGCCGCCGTAGCCGCCGTGCTCGACCATCACGGCCACCGCGATCGTCGGGTTCTCCGCCGGCGCGTAGCCCACGAACAGCGCGGTGTGCCGGAGGTGGTACGGCAGGTCGCGCGGATCGACGCTGCGGTTGCCGCGCCGGCTCGACCGCTGCGCCGTGCCCGTCTTGCCCGCCATCGTGTACGGCGCGCCGATCGCCATCGCGCGCGCGGTGCCGCGCGGGCCGTGGATGGTGTCGATCATTCCTTCCTGCACGGCGCGCAGGTGCCCGGGATCGTCCGTGATGCGCGACGTCCGCCCCGGCGGAAGCTGCCGCCAGGGCGCCCTGTAGCCGTCACGGCGCGCTTCGACCAGGCGGAGCCTGTGCAGCGTGCCGCCGTTCGCGATGGCACCGGTCGCACGCGCCAGCTGCAGCGTCGTGGCGATCCAGTAGCCCTGGCCGATGCCGGCGATGACCGTCTCGCCCGGGTACCAGGGTTCGCTGCCGATGCCGCGCTTGTAGTCGATCGAGGGCACGATGCCGTCGTTCTCGCCGACCATGTCCAGGCCCGTCGTCCTGCCGAATCCGTAGCGGTCCATGTAGGTGGAGAACCGGTCGATCCCCATGTCGTAGGCGAGGTCGTAGTAGTAGTAGTTGACCGAGCGCGAGATCGAATCGCGCAGGTCCACCCAGCCGCCGCCCCCGTGCGCGTCGCGGTAGCCGCGCCGCTGGCCCGGGATGAAGAACTCGCCGGTCGAGAACACGCGGTCGGCCGGCGTGCGCAGGCCGCTGTCCAGGCCGGCCAGCGCCACCAGCGGTTTGATCGTCGACCCCGGCGGGCCGCCGCCGAGCACGTTGCGGTTGAACAGCGGCCGCGACGGGTTGTCCATCAGCGCGCGGTAGTCGGCGTGGGAGATGCCGTTGACGAACAGGTTCGGGTCGTAGGACGGCAGGCTGACCATCGCCAGCACCTGGCCGGTCGACGGGTCGATGGCGACGGCCGCGCCCTCCGCCTCGCCGAAGGCCTCGACCATCGCGCGCTGCAGGTCCAGGTCCACCGACAAGCGCAGGTCCGCGCCCGGCGTGGCCGGCACGCGGCCGACGGTGTCGAGCGCGCGCCCCTCCACGTTCGTCTCGACCTGCTGCTGCCCGAGCGCGCCGCGCAGCGCGTCCTCGTAGTAGCGCTCCAGGCCCGTCTTGCCCGCGTGGCTGAAGGCCAGGCCCGCCTCGCCGAGCGAGGCCAGGTCGTCCTCGTCGACGCGGCCGACGTAGCCGACCACGTGCGCGAACAGCGCGTCGTGCGGATAGCGCCGGTTGAGGTAGGACACGAGCTCCACGCCGGGGAATCGCCAGCGGTCGACGGCAAAGCGCGCCGCCTCGTCCGGTTCCACCCGCGGCTTGAGCACGATGGCGCGGAACCCGCGCTGCGCGCGCCGCGCCTCGTGGAACACGGCGATGTCGTCCGGCGCCAGCGCCACGACCGCCTGCAGCGCCGGCAGCCAGCGCGCCGGGTCGCCGGCCTGCTCGGGCACCACCTCGAGGCGGAAGGCCGGCACGTTGTCGGCGAGGATCCGTCCCTTCCGGTCGTACACCAGGCCGCGGCCGGGCACGACCGGCTGCAGCTTGATGCGGTTGTCCTCCGAGCGCGTCGCGTAGTCGCTGTGCTGCAGGACCTGCAGGCTGAAGTACCAGCCGGCCAGCACGAACAGTCCGCCGAGCACGAGCAGGAACGCGAGCAGCGCGCGCCGCCTGAACTGCGCGGCCTCCGCGGCGGCGTTCTTCAGCAGTCGGCGGCGGGGCCGGAACACGCGGACGCCGCCTCAGCGCCGCGCGCGGCCGAGCCGCAGCGCGTCCAGCCCCAGGTGCACGACCGGCCACAAGACCGCGCCCACCACCGGCGACAGCCAGAACGGCCATGCCGGCGCCTGGGCGCCCAGCAGCAGGTGCGTCACCGCGACCAGCACCCGGTCGTTGAGCAGCAGGGCACCCACCGCGAAGGCCTGCTGCGACAGCGGGAAGAACCGCAGCCGGGCGCGGAACCGCTGGAGGATGAAGGTCATCACCACCAGCCGCAGCGCCTGCTCGCCGAGCAGGTTGCCGAAGGCCAGGTCCGCAAGCAGGCCGACCAGGAACGCGAAGCCCAGGCCGGCGCGGTCCGGCGCCTCGAGAACCCAGTAGGCCATCACCAGGCCGAGCCAGTACGGCCGCAGCGCCTGGATCTCCGCGGGCAGCGGCAGCAGCCCGAGCACCAGCGCGACGACGATGCTCGCCGGCATCGCCCAGGGTCTGTGCAGGCGGCTCACGGGGCCGGCTCCCGCGGTCCGGTCGCGTCCGCGTCCCCGCCCGCGCCGTCCGGTGCCGCGTCGCGCGGCGGCGCCGTGCCCGCTGGCCCGGTGGCCGGGGGGCCCGGGGACCGGTCGGGCCGGACCGGGCGGTCCTGCGCGCCCAGCCGGCGCAGGAGCAGCACGTCGCGACCGCGATCCAGTTGCGCGGCCGGACGGAGTTCGGCCACGAGGAACGCCCGGCTCTGGTCGGGCGCGAGGTCCAGCACGTGGCCGACGGGGAAGCCGGCCGGGAACCGCTCGCCCAGGCCGGAGGTGACCAGCAGGTCGCCGACGCGCACATCGGCCGAGAGCGGGATGTTGGTGACGCGCAGGCGGTCGCTCCGCCCGTCGCCGTAGGCCACGAGCCGCACGCCGGTGCGCGACACCTCGACCGGCACGGCGTGGTCGGGGTCGGTGAGAAGCAGCGCGATCGACTGCCCGGGCGCGACCTCGATCACCTGCCCGACCAGCCCGCCGGCGTCGAGCACGGCCTGGCCGACGTGCACGCCGTCGTTCGCGCCGGCCGAAAGGACGAGCCGCTGGCGCGCGGGGTCCAGGTCGATGTCGAGGATCGGCGCCAGCTGCACGTCCAGCCCGCCGCGCTCGACCGCGCCGAGCAGTTCGCGCAACCGGGTGTTCTCGCTCGCGGCGGAACGCAGCCGCGCCAGGCGCGCGCCGGTGACCAGCATCTCGTTGCGCAGGCGCGCGTTCTCCTCGACCAGCTGCCCGCGGGTGGCCACGTTCTCGTCGAGCGTGCGCGCCACCCGGCCCGGCCAGCCCGCGACCGCCCAGAGCGGCTGGACCAGGAGGTCGGCCTTGTCGCGCAGCGCCGACATCCAGCCACCGCGGTGGTCGAGCGCCATCAGCGCGACCGCGAGCGCCAGGTACGCCAGCAACCGCAACGTTCCGGCGACGTCGCCGGCACGGGAAGCGGATGTGGGCGAATAGGGCACGTCGTCGGTCGGTCGGCGGCGGGTGGCGGGTGGGCGGCGTGCGGTCCCGCGGGACGCGGCCCGCGGGCGGCGCGCCCGGTCCGCGCGCCGCGGGGTCGCGCCTTATTCGGGCGCGAAGAAGTCGTTGCCGTGCATGTCGACCAGTTCCAGCGCCCGGCCGCCGCCGCGGGCGACGCAGGTCAGCGGGTCGTCGGCGACCTGCACGTGCAGGCCGGTCTCCTCGCTCAGCAGGCGGTCGAGGTCGCGCAGCAGCGCGCCGCCGCCGGTCAGCACGATGCCGCGCTCGGCGACGTCGGCGCACAGTTCCGGCGGGGTCTGCTCCAGCGCCTGGCGCACGGCGGCGACGATGCCCGACAGCGGTTCGCGCAGCGCCTCGAGCACCTCGTTGGAGTCGATGCTGATCATCTTCGGCACGCCCTCGGCGAGGTGGCGGCCGGACACCTCGATGTCGCGCACGTCCTTCTGCGGGTAGGCGCAGCCGATCTCCAGCTTGATGCGCTCGGCCGTCGCGTCGCCGATCAGCATGCCGTGCTGGCGGCGGACGTAGGCGATGATCGCCTCGTCGAAGCGGTCGCCGCCGATGCGCACCGACTGCGAGTACACGATGCCGTTGAGCGCGATCACCGCGACCTCGGTGGTGCCGCCGCCGATGTCCACGACCATCGAGCCGCGGGCCTCGGTCACCGGCATGCCGGCGCCGATCGCGGCGGCCATCGGCTCCTCGATCAGGTACACCTCGCGCGCGCCGGCCTCCTCGGCCGATTCCTTGATGGCGCGGCGCTCGACCTGGGTCGAGCCGCACGGCACGCACACCAGCACCCGCGGGCTCGGCCGCAGGAAGCGGCTCTTGTGCACCTTGCGGATGAAGTACTTGAGCATCTCCTCGGTATAGGTGAAGTCGGCGATGACGCCGTCCTTCATCGGGCGATGCGTGGTGATGTGGCCCGGGGTGCGGCCGAGCATCTGCTTGGCCTCGCTGCCCACCGCCGCCACCGCCTTGTGGCCGCCGAGGCGGTCCTGGCGCACGGCGACCACCGAAGGCTCGTTCAGGACGATGCCCTGGCCACGGACGTAGATGAGCGTGTTCGCGGTGCCGAGGTCGATCGACAGGTCGCTGGAAAAGATGCCTCGGAACTTCTTGAACATCGGGTGGGGGCGCCGTCGAGGTGGGGTGAAACCGGGCCGGCTAGCCTAGCAACGGCCCCCAACCCCGGCAACAAAGCACCCCGGGCATGGCGCACGTTTCCGGCGCAAACGGCGGCAGCGCCCCGGCCGGCGCGCTGCCTTCACGCGCGCGCCGGTCCCTTGCCGCCTCGCCCGTCGCGGCGCCAGCGGCTACCCTATGCGCCCGCCGTGCCCGCCCCGGCACCCCGCCACGACCCGCCCAGCGCCCGCCCCGGCGGCCGCGCCGACACGAGGCTGCGCCATGTCCGCCCTGATCTGCGGCTCCCTCGCCTACGACTCGATCATGGTCTTCCAGGACCAGTTCAAGAACCACATCCTCCCGGACAAGGTGCACATCCTGAACGTGTCGTTCCTCGTCCCGCAGATGCGGCGCGAGTTCGGCGGCTGCGCGGGCAACATCGCCTACAACCTCAAGCTGCTCGGCGACGACCCCGTGCCGATGGCGACCGTGGGCCAGGATTTCGGCCCCTACCGCGAGTGGTTCGAGGGCATGGGCATCCGCCTGGACCAGGTGCGCGAGCTGGACGACTGCTTCACCGCCCAGGCGTTCATGACCACGGACCTGGACAACAACCAGATCACCGCCTTCCACCCGGGCGCGATGATGGAGAGCCACCGCAACCACGTGCGCGACGTCGACGGCGTGAGCTTCGGCATCGTGGCGCCGGACGGCCGGGAGGCGATGCTGCAGAACGCGGCGGAATTCGCCGAACTCGGCATCCCCTTCATCTTCGACCCCGGCCAGGCGATGCCGCTGTTCAACGGCGACGAGTTCCGCCACTTCATCGAGCAGGCCGACTACGTGGTCGTCAACGACTACGAATCGAACCTGCTGCAGACGCGCACCGGGTGGGAGGCGGACGAGATCGCATCGAAGGTGCGCGCCTACATCGTGACGCGGGGCCCGCGCGGCTCGGAGATCTTCACCGGCGGCGAGACCCTCCACGTGCCGCCCGCGCGCGAACGCCGGGTCGTCGACCCGACCGGCTGCGGCGACGCCTACCGCGCCGGGCTGATCCACGGCCTGATGCGCGACATGGACCTGCCCACCTGCGGGCGCATGGCGTCGCTGATGGGCGCGCTCAAGGTCGAACACCACGGCACCCAGAACCAGCGCTTCACGCGCGACGAGTTCGCGGCCGAGTTCAAGGACCAGTTCGGCTACGCGATCTGACGCGCCGGCGGCACGCGGCGCGCGCCGCCGCGGTCACATCACTTCGTCGAGGTACAGCAGCCTGGGTTCGGCGAGTCGTTCGAACTCGCTGTACGGCATGCGCACCAGGTCGGTGTGCGATCCCGCGTTGAACACGACTTCCCCGCGGTCGGCCATCCGCGCATCGACGTACACGGGCATGCCGTAGAGGTTTCCGAACGGCGGCATCGCGCCGACCTCGCAGTCGGCGAACGCGTCGGCGAATTCCTCCTCGGTGGCGAGCTCGACCTCGGGGCCGCCCAGCGCGCGGGACAGGCGGGTCACGTCGACCCGGTAGGCCGCGGGCATCACCAGCATCGCGAGCTTGCCGTCGACCTTCAGCACGACGGTCTTGGCGAAGCGGCGGTTGCCGACGTGCGCGGCGTTGGCGGTCTGCTGCGCGGTGACCGTGCGGTCGTGGACCAGGGTGGTGTAGTCGCTGCCGCGCGCGTCGAGGAACTGGTGCAGGCGTGGCGAGAGCATGGGCGCCTCCGCAAGGCGTCGCCCGCCGTCCTTTTCGGCGCGGCGCCGCTCGTGGATGTCGCGCGGGCCTCCCTGGCGCGGCGCGTGGGACGCGCGCGGACACCACGCGTCGTGCATGCACGCTAGCGCGGGAAACATTCCCGTTCCGTGAGCATCGGCGCGCGCCCGGGCGCGCCGACGCATTCAGTTCCAGGCCGGCAGCTTGTCCGTGTCGAGCCCGCCCACCTCGAACACCGCGGTGCGCGTGCCGCCGGCCTTCACCGGGAACGCGACCTCGATCACCTGCGCCCCGGACGCCAGCTTCCAGAGCGCCGCCTCGTCCTCGATGAACATGGCGATCGCCTCGTCGGTGTCGGGGCGCGACGCGGCCATCCGGCGCGCCTCGCCATCCACCGTGACCTCGACACGGCAGCCGCCGTAACAGTCGAAGTCGCCGGCCTTCAGCACCAGGTAGCTGCTGCGGCCCCATTCGGGGTGCTCGCGGAAGATCAACTGCACCGGGCCCGGGCCGCTGCCGTCGACGTCGACCGGCTCGCGCGCGGTGATCTGCGCGGAGCGCTGCCGGCCGCCACCGGCCGGGATCGACTGGTAGCTCCAGAGCGACGCCAGCCGGTAGTCCTCGCGCTCGGCCGTCGCCTTCCCGGCGGCGTCGGCATGCAGCGGCCGGATGCGTTCGGCCGCCTTCGTGCCCGGGTAGTCGGCGAGCAGGACGTCGCCCTGGGCCTTGGCGAGCGCCCAGTTGCCTTCGGCGACGGCGGCGTCGAACTGCTTCGCGGCCTGCTCGGCCGCCGCCTCGTCCGCGGCGGCCTGTTGCGCCGCCGCCTCCGCCGGGTCCGCGCCCGGCTGGCAGGCGGCCAGCGCGAGCGCGGCCGCGATCGCCATCGCGCGGCGGTCAGCCCGCCGCGGCATCGTCCGCCTCCGGCGCCCCGGTCGACGCTTCCGCCTCGCGGATCGCGGCCTCGACCGAGCCGGTGGTGATCGGGTGGTAGCCCGGGCGCGCCTTCTCGAAGACCGACTTGGCCAGTGCCAGCCCTTCGGGCGTGGCCACCAGCGCCTCGTAGGTCGGCATGATCAGCTTGCGGCGGCCGATGCGCTGCAGGAACGCGGCGATCTCGTCGTTCGCGGCGGTATAGCCGCTGCGCACCGCCAGCGGATACCAGCGCTGCGCGATCTCGCCGTTGGCGGTGCCGGTGAAGCCGTACGCGGCGTCGAGCGCCTCGAGCTGCGCGGTCTCCAGCGTGTCGGGCATGCCCTCGACGAAGTGGACCCACTCCTGGGTGATCCACTGGTCGGTCATCGCCTTGTCGGGCAGCGTGCCGTCGGCCAGGAACGCCGCGCGGGCGGCATCGACCGCGTCGAAGCGCGCGGACTCGGTCGCCGGGGCGTCGTCCGGGATGCCCGGCGCGTGGATCCACGCCGCGAGTTGTTCCTCGGTGACCTTGCCGGGGTGCTTCGCGAGCAGGTGCTCCTTCGCGTAGTCCAGGAACGTCTCGGTGTCGATGGACTGGAACGCGAAGTGGTCGAAGTAGCCGCGCAGGAACGCGTCGAACGCCTCGCGGCCGTACTGCTGCTCCAGCCACTGCAGCATCCACGCGCCCTTGGTGTAGACGGTGCCGGTCAGGTTCTCGTCCGGATCGGCCAGGTCCTCCGGGCGCACCGCCAAGCGCTGCAGTGCGGTGTTTTCGGCAGTGAACTCCTCGCGCAGTTCGTTCCGCGAGATCACGTTCTCCATGTCGGCCTGCGGCTTGCCGTAGATCGCCTCGACGATGCGGTTCTCGACGTACGAGGTGAAGCCCTCGTTGAGCCAGGCGTCGTTCGAGGTCGCGAAGGTGACCAGGTTGCCGGACCAGCTGTGCGCCAGCTCGTGGGCGATGAGGGCCACCAGCGACTTGTCGCCGACGATCACGGTCGGGGTGATGAAGCTCAGCCGCGGGTTCTCCATGCCGCCGTACGGGAACGAGGGCGGCAGCACCAGCATGTCGTAGCGCCCCCAGCGGTATTCGCCGTACAGGCCTTCGGCGACCTGGATCATCTTCTCGGTGTCGGCGAACTCGGCCACCGCCGCGTCGACCATGCCCGGCTCCGACCACACGCCCGAGCGCTCGCTGATCGGCTTGAACACGAGGTCGCCCGCGGCGATCGCCAGCAGGTACGACGGGATCGGCTGCGGCATGCTGAAGCTGTACTCGCCGTCGCGCGCGGCCTGCGGATCGTTGTCGGCGCTCATCAGCACCATCACGTCGTCCGGCGCGGTCACGTCGGCGCTGTAGGTGAAGCGCACGCGCGGCGTGTCCTGCAGCGGCACCCACGAGCGCGCGTGGATCTGCTGCGACTGGCTGAACATGTACGGCGTCTTGCCGCCGTCGGTCATCGCCGGGGTGAGCCACTGCAGGCCCGAGGCGGTGGGGGCGGTGTGGTACGCGACGCGCACGTGTTCGTTGCGCTCCGGCACCTCGATCGTGAGCTTGCTGCCCAGCAGCGGGTCCGCGTCGGCGAGCACGTGCTGGAGCGGCGCCCACTGGCCGTCCGCACCCTCTGCCTCGACCGACTGGATGGTCAGCTCGCGCGTGTCGAGCACCAGCTGCGTGGCCTGCGGGTCCCGCCAGTCGAGCGTGTAGGTGGCGGTGCCGGACAGCGTCTTCGCGTCGAAATCCATCGCCAGGTCGAGGGCGATGTCCTTGATCCGGACCTTGTCCGGCTCGGCGTAGGAATGCTGGTCCCGGTCGGGCACGGCGGCCTCCTGCGTGTCGGCGGCGGGTGGCGCGGACGCGTTCGTCGGTGCGGCATCGCGGCCGCAGGCGGCGGCGAGCAGCGCGGCGCAGGCGACCAGGGCGTAGCGCGCGAACGGCGCGCGGCGGGGGTGCGTGGAGAAGCGCATGGCGGTCCCGGGCTTGGGGGGCCGCCGAGTGTACCGCCGCGCCCGTTGGCGGGGCGCGGCCGCGTTCAGGCGCGGTGGCCGCTGTGGATGGCGACGATCCCGCCGGACAGGTCGCGGTACCGGCAGCGCTCGAAGCCCGCGCGTTCCATCATCGCCTGCAGTTCCGCCTGCGGCGGGTGCCTGCGGATGCTCTCGGCCAGGTAGCGGTAGCTGTCCTCGTCCCCGGCGAACAGGCGCCCCAGCTTCGGCAGTACCTGGAAGGAGTGGAAGTCGTACAGGGGCCGGAACCAGTCCGCGCGCACGTGCGAGAACTCCAGGATCCGCGCCTGCCCGCCGACCTTCAGCACGCGCAGCATCTCGCGCAGGGCCGCGTCCTTGTCGGTGACGTTGCGCAGGCCGAAGGCGATCGTGACCAGGTCGAAGCTCGCGTCCGGGAACGGCAGGGCCTCGGCGTTGCATTCGACCCAGCGCAGGCCGCGCACCAGGCCACGGTCGGTCATCCGGTCGCGGCCCACCCGCAGCATGTCGCCGTTGATGTCGCCGACCACCACCTCGCCCGGCTCGCCCACGCGCGGCGCCAGCAGCGCGGCGATGTCGCCCGTGCCGCCGGCCAGGTCGAGCACGCGGTCGCCCTTGGCGACCGGCGCGGTGGCGACGAAGTGCCGCTTCCACAGCCGGTGGATGCCGAGCGACATCGCGTCGTTCATCAGGTCGTACCGGCCCGCCACCGACGAGAACACCTCGCCGACCAGCCGCCGCTTGTCGCCGACCGGCACCTCGCGGTAGCCGAAGTGGGTGGTGCCGGGGGTGTCGTCGTCGTGGCGGTCCATGCGCGGGATTATCGCATCGCCTCCCGGCTTCAGAGGATGTAGCGCGAGAGGTCCGGGTCCTGGACCAGTTCGCCCAGGTGGGCGTCCACGTAGGCGCGGTCGACCGCGACCGTCGTCCCTCCCCGGTCGGGCGCCTCGTAGCTGAGGGTCTCGAGCAGCCGCTCCATCACGGTGTGCAGGCGACGGGCGCCGATGTTCTCCTGGCGTTCGTTGACCTGCGCCGCGATGTCGGCCAGGCGCTCGACCGCGTCATCCGAGAACGACAGCGCCACGCCCTCGGTCCGCATCAGCGCCACGTACTGCTCGGTCAGCGACGCCTTCGGCTCGGTGAGGATGCGCACGAAGTCGTCCTTGCCCAGCGACGAGAGTTCCACGCGGATCGGGAACCGGCCCTGCATCTCCGGGATCAGGTCCGACGGCTTGGCCAGGTGGAACGCACCCGAGGCGATGAACAGGATGTGGTCGGTCCTGACCACGCCGTATTTGGTGCTGACCGTCGAGCCTTCGACCAGCGGCAGCAGGTCGCGCTGCACGCCCTCGCGCGAGACGTCGGCGCCCATCCCCTCGCTGCGCTTGGCGACCTTGTCGATCTCGTCGATGAAGACGATGCCGTGCTGCTCGCAGGCCTCGATGGCCGCGGCGCGGACCTCCTCCTCGTTGACCAGCTTGCCGGCCTCGTCCTCGACCAGCTGCGCGCGCGCCGCGTCGATGCGCATGGTGCGCTTCTGGGTCTTGCCGCCGCCGATCTGCGAGAACATCTGGCGCAGTTGCTGTCCCATCTCCTCCATGCCCGGCGGCGCCATGATGTCCACGCCGACGTTCACCGCGGTCTCGATGTCGATCTCGCGCGCGTCCAGCTCGCCCGCCCGCAACTGGCGGCGCAGCTTGGCGCGCGTGTCCGACTCCTGGGCCGAAGGCTCCGCGCCGATGTCCACGGTGGCCTGGTCGGCACCGAAGCCGAAGCCCGACGGGCGCTGCTCGCGGCGCGGCAGGAGCGCGTCGAGGATGCGGTCCTCGGCGCGCTCCTCGGCGCGGGTGCGCACGCGCTGCTTGGCCTGCTCGCGGAACAGCTTGACCGCGCTGTCGGCGAGGTCTCGGATGATCTGCTCGACGTCCTTGCCGACGTAGCCGACCTCGGTGAACCGGGTCGCCTCGACCTTCACGAACGGCGCGTTCGCCAGCGTCGCCAGCCGCCGCGCGATCTCGGTCTTGCCGACGCCGGTCGGGCCGATCATCAGGATGTTCTTCGGCATCACCTCGTCGCGCAGCCCGGGCTCGAGCTGCTGCCGGCGCCAGCGGTTGCGCAGGGCGATGGCGACCGCGCGCTTGGCCTCGTGCTGCCCCACGATGTGCCGGTCGAGCGCCTGCACGATCTCGCGCGGTGTCATGGTCGGGATGTTGCTGTCGTTGCGGTCGTTCATGCGGTGTCAGTTCTCGATGTCGGTCCGACCCACGTTGTCGTCCCGAGCGAAGCGAGGGACCTGCTTCTTCGCGACGTTTCCGGGAAAGCAGGTGAAGCAGGTCCCTCGCTGCGCCCGGGACGACAGGCGTGGCGGGTCAGAGCGTTTCGACGACGATGTTGCGGTTGGTGTAGATGCACACGTCGCCGGCGATGTTCAGCGCCTCGGTCGCGATCGTCTTGGCGTCCAGCGCCGTATGGGCGAGCAGCGCGCGGGCCGCGGACAGGGCGTACGGCCCACCGGAGCCGATCGCGACCAGGCCGTCCTCCGGCTCGATGACGTCGCCCGTGCCCGACACGATCAGCGAGGTCTCGCGGTCGGCCACCGCCAGCAACGCCTCGAGCTTCCCGAGCCGCCGCTCCGTGCGCCAGTCCTTCGCCAGTTCCACCGCGGCGCGCACCAGCTGGCCGTGCTTCTCGAGCTTGGCCTCGAACAGTTCGAACAGGGTGAACGCGTCGGCGGCGGCGCCGGCGAAGCCGGCCAGCACCTGGCCGTCGCGCCCGAGTCGCCGCACCTTGCGCGCGTTCGACTTCATGACGGTGTTGCCGAGCGTCACTTGGCCGTCGCCGGCCACCGCCACCTGCCCGCCGCGGCGGACGGACACGATCGTGGTGGCGTGGAACACGTCGGGATTGCGGCTGGGATCCATGGCCCGCTCCGGTCTGCGAACCCGAGAGATGGGGGCATCGCCCTTCGCTTCAAGCCGCTCTGCGAGTCGATCGGAGAGCGGGTTTCGCGGGCTTGCGGACGGACGCCACGGCCCGGCGGCCGGGTCTTGCTTGTCCCTCGATCAGGGCAGGATGCCCTGACCGAGGGACGAGCGATGCCCCGCCACCAAGCCGGGGCGTCCCACCGCAAGCCGCATCTCTTCGCGCTTCTCGAACCCGGGTTACTTGGAAGAGGGCTTGCGCTTGGCGCGCGGGTGGGTGGCGTCGTAGACCTTGGCCAGGTGCTGGAAGTCGAGGTGGGTGTAGATCTGGGTGGTGGCGATGTCGGCGTGGCCGAGGAGCTCCTGCACGCCGCGCAGGTCGCCGGACGACTCGAGCACGTGGCTGGCGAAGCTGTGGCGCAGCAGGTGCGGATGCACGCGCTTGAACAGGCCCTGGCGCTGGGCGAGCGTGCGCAGGCGCGATTGCACGGCGCGCGGACTGATGGGCCTGCCGCCACGGCCGGGGAAGACCGGCGCGTCGTCGGCGGCCTGCTGGTCGGCGCGCCATTCGGACAGCGCGCGGCGTGCGTGGGAGCCGACGGGGACGCGGCGCTGCTTGCTGCCCTTGCCCAGGACCGTGACCAGGCCGCCGTCGAGGTCCAGGTCGCGCCAGCGCAGGCCGCACAGTTCCGACAGGCGCAGGCCGGAGGAATAGAACAGTTCGAGCAGCGCGCGGTCGCGCAGGCCGAGCGGCGCGTCGGTGGGGACCTCGACCAGGCGCGCGGCCTCGTCGGGGTCGAGCACCTGCGGCAGCTTGCGCGGCGCCTTCGGCGCACGGATGCCGTCGGCGGGATTGGCGGCGATGGCGCCCTGCTTCAGGTGCCAGCGGAAGAAGCTGCGGCAGGCCGAGAGGCGGCGCTGCAGGCTCTTCGGTGAAAGGCCGCGGCGGTGCTCGGCGGCGACGAACGCACGGATGTCGGCGGGCGACAGCGCGAGCGGCACGCGCGCCTGCGCCCCGGACCACTGCGCCAGCGCCTCGAGGTCGCGCCGATAGGCGTCGACCGTGTGCGCCGACATCCGGCGCTCCAGCGCCAGGTGCGCCAGGTAGGCCTCGATCGGCGGACCGGCCATCGCGGCCGCCTCAGTGCACCCGGTGGCCGTCAGCGGCCATCGCGCGCGAGCGCGACGGCGAACGCCTCGCCCATCATCCGCAGGAACAGCGTGCCCATGCCCGGATAGAACCGGTTCGCGTCGCGGCTGCCGACGGCGACCAGGCCCGTGCCCGGCAGCGCGAGCAACGCGCTCGACTGCACTTCGTCGGCGCGCGCCCCGTACAGGAACGCGTGCTTGTCGGGATTGAGCCGCCCGCAGATCGGCTCGCCGCCGACGAGCGCGTCGTGGAACGGCGACATGCCCGGGTCGTCCTGCGGGACCACGCGCCACCAGTCGGCGTCCTCCAGCCCCTCGACCGGCGCGAAGAACACGATGCGCACCAGGTCGCCGGCGAAGTCCTCGGCCAGCGTGGCCGCCATCGCCTGCGCGACACCCGCGGCGTCCGGTTCGCGCAAGAGCGCGAGCGTGAGCTGGTGCGTGCGCACCGCCAACCGTTCGTTCTCCTCGGCATTGCCGAACAGCTCGTGCAGGCGGCGGTTGAGCTCGCGGTTCTTGTCGCGCAGCACCTCGAGCTGGTAGCTGGCCAGCGACGCGGTGCTGCCCGACTCGCGCGGCACCACCAGGCTCAGCGCCAGGTCGGGGAACTGCTGCAGGAAGCGCGGGTGGCGGCGCAGCCACGCCGCCACCTCGTGCGCGCCCAGCTTCTCGATCGATTCGCTCATGGTTCCAGCATCCCCTCGAACACGAATTCGGCCGGTCCGGCCATGGTCATCGGTGCATCGTCGCGCGGCCAGGCCACGCGCAGCGTCCCGCCCGGCAGCACGACGTCGACCTCGCGGTCGATCCGGCCGCGGCGTGCCAGCACCGCGACCGCCGCGCACGCGCCGCTGCCGCAGGCCAGCGTCTCGCCGGCGCCGCGCTCGTGCACGCGCAGGCGCACCGTGTCGCGCGAGACGACCTGCGCGAAGCCCACGTTGGCCGAGTCCGGGAAGGTGCCGCACGCCTGCAGCATCGGGCCGAGCTCGGCGACCTGCGCGGTGGCCACGTCGTCCACTTCCACCACCGCGTGCGGATTGCCCATCGACACCGCGCCGACGGGAAGGATCGATCCGCCGCAGGCGATGACGTATTCCTCGCGCGGCGCGTCGAAGCCCACCATCGGGATGCGCGCCGGCTCGAAGTCCGGCACGCCCATCGCGATGCGCCAGCGCCCCTCGCCGAGGCGCTCCACCTGGTGGCGGCCGGCGGGGCTCTCCAGCTCGAAGCGGTCGGCGTCCACGCCGTCGCGCGCCAGCCAGGCCGCCACGCAGCGCGCGCCGTTGCCGCACTGGGCGGCCGGCGAGCCGTCGCTGTTCCAGATCCGGTAGGCGGCCACCACGCCGTCCGCGTCCGATCCCTCGATCGTCAGGACCTGGTCGCAGCCCACGCCCTTCCGGCGGTCCGCCAGGCGGCGGCATTGCGAAGGCGTCGGCGGGGGCGTGCCGTCGCGCAGGTCGATCACCACGAAGTCGTTGCCGGCCCCGTGCATCTTGGTGAAGCGCAGCGGGGCGGGTCCGCGGGCGGCGTCCGCCTCAGCCATCCCCGTCCCCGTCGGGCGGCGGGATCTCCGGCTCCTGCGAGGTCGGCGGGTCCGCCGGCGGTTGCAGGATCCCGTCCGGCTCGCCGGCCTCGGTGGCATCGTCCATCGCCGGCACCGACTCGGCCGGCACGGGCGCCGGGTCGGGGGCGACCCGGACCAGCGGCCCCTTGTTGCCGCAGGCGGCGAGCAGCAGCGTGAGCGCGATGGCGGCGGGCAGGGCGGCGCGTGTGTCCATGGGCGCAGTGTAGCGGCCGCGCGCACGGGTGCGAAGCCGCCGCGGACCCGGCGGCGGCCCGACCCTCGCCGGGCCGTTACGGCGTGGACTGCACGCCGAGGCGGTCGAGCAGGAACGCGTACATCTCCGCCTGTTCGCGATAGCGGCGGAACCGCCCCGACTTGCCGCCGTGGCCGGCATCCATGTTCGTGCGGAACACCACCGTGGCGTCGGACGTGTTCAGGTCGCGCAGGCGGGCGACGTACTTCGCCGGCTCCCAGTACTGGACCTGCGAGTCCCACAGGCCGGTGCCGACGAACATCGCCGGGTAGGCCTTCGCCTCGAGGTTGTCGTAGGGCGAGTAGGACAGCATGTACGCATAGGCGTCCGCGCTGGCCTCCGGGTTGCCCCATTCGTCGTACTCGTTGGTCGTCAGCGGGATCGTCGCGTCGAGCATGGTCGTCACGACATCCACGAACGGCACCTGCGACAGGATCACCGCGTACTTCTCCGGCGCCATGTTGGCGATCGCGCCGACCAGCAGGCCGCCCGCGCTGCCGCCGTAGGCGGCGACGCGGTCCTTCGCCGCGTAGCCTTCCGCGACCAGGTGGTCGGTGACGTCGATGAAGTCGGTGAAGGTGTTCTTCTTCGCCATCAGCTTGCCGGCGTCGTACCAGGCGCGGCCCATCTCCTGCCCGCCGCGGATGTGCGCGATCGCGTAGACCACGCCCCGGTCGAGCAGGCTGACCACCGGGAGGTTGAAGTTCGGGTCCATCGACGCGCCGTAGCTGCCGTAGCCGTACTGCAGCAGCGGCGCGGTGCCGTCCTTCGCCACGCCCCTGCGATGCACGATCGACACCGGGATCCTCGTGCCGTCGCGGGCGGTGGCCCAGGTGCGCTCGGTGACGTACTTCGACGGGTCGTAGCCGATCACCGGTTGCTGCTTGAGGGTGCGGCGCTCGCCGGTGGCGACGTTGAGTTCGTAGGTGGTCGCCGGCGTCGTGAGCGAGGTGTACGAATAGCGCAGCCACGCGCTCTCCGGTTCGGCGTTGACCGACAGGCCCATCGAATACGCGGGTTCGTCGGCGGCCACCGGCTCGCCGGCCGGGTCGGATTCGCCCGGCACGCCGCGCACCACGCGCAGGCGCTCCAGGCCGTTCGAGCGCTCGGCGATCGCGGTGAACCCGTCGAACAGCTCCACGCCCTCGAGCAGCACCGCCTCGTCGTGCGCGATCCACTCGCGCCACTGGTCGCGGGCGGTGGCGCCGCTCGGCGCGGTCATCACCTTGAAGTTGCGCGCGCCGTCGGCATTGGTGCGGATGACCCAGCGGCCGTCGTGGTGGTCGGCGTCGTACTCGACGTCGCGCTGGCGGGGCGCCAGCACGGTGAATTCGCCGGGCGCCGCGGCCGGGGTGCAGCGCAGCTCGTCGGACACCGTGCTCGACACGCCGATGCAGATGAAGCGGTCGTCGCGCGTGCGCGAGATGCCCATGTAGAAGCTGTCGTCGGCCTCCTCGTACACCACAGGGTCGGCGGCCGGGTCGGTGCCGAGCACGTGCTTCTTCACCCGCTTGGTCAGCAGGGTCTCCGGATCGTTCTCGACGTAGAACAGGGTGCGGTTGTCGTCGGCCCAGACCAGGTTCGGCGATACGCCGGCGATCGTGTCGGGAAGGACCTCGCCGGTGTCGAGGTCCTTGAAGCGGATCGTGTACTGGCGCCGGCCGCTGGTGTCCTCGGCGTAGGCGAGCAGGCGGTTGTCCTGCGTGGTCTCGTAGTCGCCGACGTTGTAGTAGTCCTTGCCGTCGGCCAGCGCGTTGACGTCGAGCAGGACCTGCTCGCCGTCGAAATCGCCCGCGTCGTTGGCGCGCTGGATCGACAGCGCGTCGACGCCGGCCGCGTCGCGGCGGCGCCCGTGCACCGGGTAGTCCTTGCCGGTCTCGAAGCGGGCGTAGTACCACCAGCCGCGCTCGCGGTACGGCACCGAGCTGTCGTCCTGCTTGATGCGGCCGACGATCTCCTCGTACAGCGCGTCCTGCAGCGGCTTCAGAGGCGCCATCACCGCGTCGGTGTAGGCGTTCTCGGCCTCCAGGTAGGCGATGACGTCCTTCGCCTCGCGCTTGTCGTCGCGCAGCCAGTAGTACGGGTCGCTGCGCTCCGCGCCATGCGGGGCGCGGACGACGTGCGGCTTGCGGGCGGCGTCGGGGGGCGGCGGGAGGTCGGCGGCGGGGGCGGGGGTGGCGGTGGTCATCAGGAGCGAGGCGAGGAGGATGGCGGGCTTCATGCGTGGGTATCCGGGGTGGATCCCCGCCTGCGCGGGGATGACGATACCGCTTGGGGATCCCCGCCTGCGCGGGGATGACGATACCGTTCGGGGATCCCCGCCTGCGCGGGGATGACGGGTCTTCGGCGGGGATGGCGGTCCTTCGGTGCGGGCGATCAGTCGTTGAGCTGCTGCCAGAGGAACGTGTAGGCCAGCGCCGCCATGTGCGCGGCCTGCCTGTTGTTCGCCGCGCCGCCGTGGCCGCCCTCGATGTTCTCGTAGTAGCGCACGTCGTGCCCCATCGCCTCCATGCGCGCCATCATCTTGCGCGCATGGCCCGGGTGGACGCGGTCGTCGCGGGTCGAGGTCATGAACAGCGTCGGCGGGTACTTCGCGTCCTCGCGCACCAGGTGGTACGGCGAGAAGGTGCGGATGAAGGCCCACTCCTCCGGCTTGTCCGGGTCGCCGTACTCGGCCATCCAGGACGCGCCGGCCAGCAGCTCGTGGTAGCGCTGCATGTCGAGCAGCGGCACCTGCACCACCACCGCGCCGAACAGCTCCGGGTACTGGGTGAGCATGTTGCCCATCAGCAGGCCGCCGTTGCTGCCGCCCTGGATGCCCAGGCGCTCCGGCGTGGTCACGCCGCGCGCCACCAGGTCCTTCGCGACCGCGGCGAAGTCCTCGTAGGCCTTGTGGCGGTTGGCCTTGAGCGCGGCCTGGTGCCAGCGCGGGCCGTACTCGCCGCCGCCGCGGATGTTGGCGACCACGTACACGCCGCCCTTCTCCAGCCAGCCCTTGCCCACGCCGCCGGAGTAGCCCGGCAGCATCGGGACCTCGAAGCCGCCGTAGCCGTAGAGCAGCGTCGGCGTGGTGCCGTCCAGCGCGAGGCCCTTCGGCCGGACGATGAAGTACGGCACGCGGGTGCCGTCGGCGCTGGTGGCGAAGTGCTGGGCGATCTCGTGGGTCGATCCGTCGAAGAACTCCGGCATCGACTTCAGCGCCTCGGGCGCCTCGCCGCCGCCGACGGTGGCCAGCGAGAGCGTGCTCGGGGTCAGGTAGTCGGTGACCGTCAGCCAGACATCGTTGGAGGTGTCGGAATCGACCGCGGACACGCTGATGTTGCCGAAGTCGGGCGCGCCCGGGAACGCGCCGCGCGTCCAGTCGCCGCCCGCGTCCGCCGGGGGCGTGAGCACGCTGAGCGTGTTGCGCACGTCGTCGAGCACGTTCAGGACGACGTGGTCGCGCGTCCACGTCGCGCCGACCAGAGAGGTGGTGTCGGTCGGCTCGAACAGCACGTCGAATTCGCGCTCGCCGGCCATGAAATCGTCGAACCGCGCCGCCAGCAGCGACCCGGCCGGATACGTGCGGCCGCCGACGGTCCACGGCTCGCGCAGCTCCAGCGCCAGCCATTCGCGGTGCACGGCCTTGTTGGCGGAGTTCGGCGCGTCGACCTTGCGCAGCTCGCCCTCGTCGGTGCGCAGGTACAGCTCGTCGTTGTAGAAGGCTAGCGTGCGGTACACGAAGTCGCGCGCGAAGCCCGGCGTGTGGTCGTGGCCGGCGGCGATGTACATGTCGTCGTCGCGGCCCTCGTAGACCACGGTGGCCTCGGCCATCGGCGTGCCGCGGCGCCAGGACTTGACGATGCGGGGGTAGCCCGACTCGGTCATCGTGCCGTCGCCGAAGTCGGTGTACGCGTACACCGTGTCGCGATCGATCCAGCCCAGGCCGCCCTTGGCCTCCGGGCGGAAGAAGCCGCCGTCGACCCAGTCCATCGTCGCCAGGTCGAACTCGCGGGTGACGTCCGCATCCGCGCCGCCGCGCGACAGTGCGACCAGGCAGCGCTCGTACGCCGGGCGCAGGCAGTCGGCGCCGTGCCAGACCCAGTTCTCGCCCTCGGCCGCGTTCAGCGCATCCAGGTCGATCACGGTCTCCCACGCGGGCGACGGCTTTCGGTATTCCTCGAGCGTGGTGCGGCGCCAGATGCCGCGCTCGTGCGTCGCGTCCTTCCAGAAGTTGTAGTAGTGGTCGCCGATCTTCTCGACGTAGGGGATCTTGTCCTGCGAGTCGAGGATCGCGCGGATGTCGGCCTCGAGCGCCTTGAACTCCGCCGTGGCGGCCAGTTCGGCCTCCGCCTTGGCGTTGCGGGCGCGCACCCAGTCGAGCGCGCGCTCGCCCTCGACGTCCTCCAGCCACAGCCAGGTGTCGGCCTGCACGGCGGCCGTGGCCGGCTCGTCCTGGCCCTCGTCGGCGGCCTGCGCGGCGGCGCCCGCGGCGGTGCTGGCGCCAAGGACGGCGGCGAGCGTGGTGGCGAGGCGGCGGCGTGTCGGGGACTTCGGCATGGGCGCGTTCCGGGCGGTTCCGAGGGAAGCCGGGAACGCTAGCACGGGGGTCCGGGCGCCCCCCGTGCCGGAGGTCAGGCCGCGCGGGCGGCCCCCGGCGCATGGCGCGTGCGGCGCCGGGCCTGGACGACGCGGCCCCGGCGCGCCGGCACGGCCGCGGAGCCGGCGCCGATCCAGGTCGGCACCGGCGCACGCCCCCGGCGCGGCACCGGGCAGCCGTGCAGCACCCAGGCCGCGCAGGCCGGCATCGCGACCAGCCACATCGGCAGCCAGCCGAAGGCGAGGCTGTGCCCGCGCGCGGCCGGCCAGGCCAGCACCAGCACCAGGCCGGCCAGGGCCAGCTGGCCGAACAGACGTGGCAGCGCGTCGTTGGCCGGGCGGGCGCGGTCGGGGAGCAGTCGGACGGCTTCGAGGCGGGGCATGGCGCGGACTCCTTCGGGTGTGTGCGTGCAGCCTCCCGCGCATCCTTCTCACCGATTGCGACGTAGGGTCCGGGGTCCCCAGCAGTGGAGCCGCCCATGCCTTCGACCCCCACCGGCCGCCCGCGCCGGGCCGGCCGCGTCGCCGCCACCGCCGGCCTGGGCCTGCTGCTCCTCGCGGCCTGCGCCTCCGGCCCGATCCCGTCCGGCCTCGCCGCCGACCCGGTGGACCTCGCGCGCTTCATGGGCCGCTGGCACGTCATCGCGCACGTGCCCTATTTCGCCGAGCGCGGCCACGTCGCCAGCAGCGACACCTACACGCTCCGGGACGATGGAGGCATCGCCGTGCGCTACGCCTACCGCAAGGGCTTCGGCGAACCGGAGAAGACCTTCGACTCGCGCGCCACGGTGAAGGACGGCACCGGCAACCGCGACTGGACGACGTGGTTCTTCGGGGTCATCCCCACGAAGTACCGGATCCTCGAGGTGGCCCCGGACGATTCGTGGGCGCTGATCGGCTACCCGGGCCGCGACCTGGCGTGGGTGTTCGGGCGCACGCCGGTGATGGACGACGCCCTGTACGCGGACCTGGTCGTCCGCATGCGCGGGCACGGCGTGGACACCGCGAAGCTGGTGCGCGTGCCGCAGGTGCCGGCGCAGCTGGGGAAACCCGGGTTCGCGGCGCCGTCGAAGCCCTGACGGCTCAGTAACCCGCCGCGTCCAGCGCCTTCTCCGCCTCCGCGCGTCCCACGTCGATCAGCTCGGCCGCGCGCCAGAACTCGTAGAACAGGCACGCGTCGCGCGGGATCCGGATCACCAGCTCGGGCGGGTCGAGCGCCAGCTGCACGCGGGCGATCTGCGCCTGCATCGTGTCGAGCGCGCGCGCCATCGCCTCGGTCATGCCGATGACCTCGTCGCTGCCCGACAGGCCGAGCCGCCGTTCGACCCAGCCGCCGAAGCGGTCGCCGAACGAGGGCGCCACGCCGTTCTCGCGCGCGGGTTCCCCGGGGGGGCGCGCCGGCCAGCCGTGCATGTCGACCGCGACCAGCCGGTGCGCGTCGGACAGGCGCGTGGCGGCGATCGGCAACGGCGCGAGCAGGCCGCCGTCGACCAGGTCGCGCCCGTGCAGCGGGTGCGGGGTGAACAGCCCCGGGATCGCGAACGAGGCGCGGATCGCGTCCCACAGCGGCCCGCGCTGCAGCCACACCTCGCGCTGTCGCTGCAGGTCGACCGCCACCGCGGTGAACCGCAACGGCAGCGTTTCGATCAGCGGGTTGCCGACGACCTCGCGCATGGCATCGACCAGCCGCTGCCCGCGCAGCAGGCCGCCCCGCCCGACCACCGGGTCGAGCAGCCGCACGAAGCGGCTGCGCGTGAGCCGCACCATCTGTTCGCGGAACTCGGCGAGCCGGCCGGCCGCGTGGATGCCGCCCACCAGCGCGCCGCTCGACGAACCGGCCACCGCGACGATCCGCAACCCGCGCGCCTCCAGCGCCTCGATCACGCCGATCTGCGCCAGACCGCGCGCGCCGCCCGCGCCCAGCACCAGCGCGACCTTTTCGTCGCGCGCGATCTTCGGTGGGTCCGCGCCGGTGGCCACGCTCAGCCGCGGTCGTAGTTGGACAGCGACAACTGCAGCAGCGCGCGCGCCTGCTCGCGCAGCGCCTTCGGCTCCACGATCTCGGCGTCCGACCCGTAGTGCAGCACGTCCATCAGCAGTTCGCGCGACGCGCCGTACGGCACCTTGAGCTCGTAGCGCCCGTCCGGCAGGAAACGGCCCTGCTGCTGCGAGTGCCAGTGCTCGTCGGCGACCCAGCGCGCGGCGCGGGCGCTGAACACGATCGTCGCCCAGCCCTTCGGCGGCCCGGCGAAGATGCCGTAGCTGCCGGCCAGGTGCGCGTTGAGCTCGGACTCGTCGATGTCGCGCGCGGGGGCATCGAGCAGGCGCGCGGCGGTCACGCGGTCGACCGAGAAGCTGCGCAGCGCGTCGCGGTCATGGTCGAAGGCATCCAGGTACCAGTTGTCGCGGTAGTGGGTGATGCGCTGCGGCGACACGGTGCGGCGCGTCTTCTCGTCGGTGGTCCTGGCCCGGTAGTCGAACGCCAGCCGGCGGCGCTCGAGCACCGCCGAGGCGACGGTGCGGAACGCGGCCTCGTCCATGCGCCGGGTCCGGTGCGGCACCACGCGCACGCGCTCGACCGGCCAGCGCGTGCCGGTGGAATGCGCGTCGAGCAGCTTCTCGATGCGTTGCTGCAGGGGCGCCAGCGCGGTCGACAGCACGCCACCGCCCGTCCGGGCCAGGAGTTGCTGCGCGGCGAGCAGCGCATGCAGCTCCTCGGAACTCAGCCACAGGCCGGGCATCTCGAAACGCCCGCCTTCCTCCGGGTCGTAGCGGAACCCGGCCTCGCCATCGTCGATCACCGGCGCCATCAACCCGTCGCGCAGGAACGCGATGTCGCGGTACACCGTCGCCCGCGAACAGCCGAGTTCCTCCTGCAGCCGCGGCACCTTCACCGGGTAGCGGGCGGACTTCAGGATGCGGTGCAGGGCGAGGATGCGTTCGTATCGGTCCATCGATGGCCTGTCCGGCGCGGGAATGCCGCTTTAGAGTGCATCGCGGCGGCGCGCGCCGCCAGCCCGGGAGCGCCCCAGATGACCGTGATGCACGCCGCTGCAAGACGCGCCGACCGTCGCCCGCCATGCGCGTCGGCGGCCCTCCTGCTGCTGCTCGCGGCCTGCGCACCGGACCGGGCGCCGGAGGGCGGCACCGCGTCGGCGGATGCCGCGGCACCGTCCGCCGAAGCGGCCGGCACCGCCGGCTTGGATGCATCCGCCGTTGCAACGGAACCGTCCCCGCGGGAGACCGTGCTCGACGCGCTCGCGGCGTTCCGCGACGTGCGCAGCTTCCATGCCGACATGCGGGTCGAGGGCGGGCCGCAGGGCACCGTCACCACGGAGATGCAGTTCGTCCATCCCGACCGGTGGCGGATGGACATGCAGGCCGGCGGGCAGGCACTGCGCACCGTGCGGATCGGCGACGAGGTGTGGATGGACATGGGCGGCCGGCTGCAGAAGACCACCATGCCGCCCGGCAGCATGGACCAGTGGCAGGACCTCGTCGCGCGTGGCCAGGAGACGATGACCGCGGAGTTCCTGGGCGTGGACGCGCTCGACGGCCGGCCGACGCGCCGGTACCGGCTGCGGCAGTCCGAACCCGAGCCTTCCGAGGTCACGGTGTGGATCGGCGACGACGGCCTGCCCGTCCGGGCGGTGGTCGAGGGCGAGATGGAAGGGCGCGCCACCACCACGACCATCCGCTATTCCCGGTTCAACGACCCCGGCATCCGGATCGATCCTCCGTCCTGACCGCGGCGCGCCCTCGCCGGGCCGCGACCGCGCAGGCACAATGCCCGGATGCCAGCGCCGGCGCCGCCGCAGCCCGACCTCGACACCTCGCCCTCGCCCGGTGACGCGGTCCGCGACACCACCTGCTACATGTGCGCGTGCCGCTGCGGCATCCGCGTGTGGCTCAAGGACGGGCGGATCCGCTACATCCAGGGCAACCCGGACCACCCGGTGAACCGCGGCGTGCTGTGCGCCAAGGGCTCGGCCGGGATCATGCAGCACTACTCGCCCGCCCGGCTGTCGCGACCGCTGCTGCGCACGGGCGAACGCGGCAGCGGCGAGTTCCGCGAGATCTCCTGGGACGAGGCGCTCGCGCTGGCGACGTCGTGGCTCGCGCCGATCCGCGAGCGCAATCCCGACGAACTGGCCTTCTTCACCGGCCGGGACCAGTCGCAGGCGCTCACCGGCTGGTGGGCGCAGCAGTTCGGCACCGTCAACTACGCGGCGCACGGCGGCTTCTGCTCGGTGAACATGGCCGCGGGCGGGCTGTACACGCTCGGCGGCAGCTTCTGGGAGTTCGGCGAACCCGACTGGGAACACGCGCGCTACCTGATGCTGTGGGGCGTGGCCGAGGACCACGACTCCAACCCGATCAAGCTCGGCCTCGGCAAGCTGAAGGCGCGCGGCGCGAAGATCGTCGCCGTGAATCCGGTGCGCACGGGCTACGGGGCGATCGCCGACGAGTGGATCGGCATCCGGCCGGGCACCGACGGGCTGTTCGCGTTCGCGCTGATCCACGAGCTGCTGCGCTCGGACCGCATCGACCTCGACTTCCTGGTGCGCCACGCGAACGCGCACTGGCTGGTGGTCCGCGACCCGGGCGCGGCCGACGACGGCCTGTTCGCCCGCGACGCCGACGGCCGCCCGCTGTGCTGGTCACGCACGACCCCGGCCGCTGCGACTGGAAGGGGAGGCCGGGAGGGGGTCGCTCCGTCCGCGCCGGCGAAGAGCACCCCTCCCCGACCCTCCCCTGCCGGCGCAGGGGAGGGAGCCACTGCACCTGCTGGCGCAGGGAGTGGCGGGACCGCATCCGCTCCTCCCCCTGCGGATGCAGGGGGA
Organism: Luteimonas pelagia; assembly: GCF_054776035.1. Classification (NCBI taxonomy): domain Bacteria; kingdom Pseudomonadati; phylum Pseudomonadota; class Gammaproteobacteria; order Lysobacterales; family Lysobacteraceae; genus Luteimonas; species Luteimonas pelagia. The sequence continues at coordinate 229,082 of NZ_BAAHCG010000003.1, forward strand.
GGCCGGGAGGGGGTGCTTTCGCCCGCGGACGCGACGGGCATTTCACCCGCCGTCGTCGGCGAATACACGTTGCCGGACGGCCGGCGCGCCGTGCCGGTGTTCCAGCTGCTGGCCGAGCGGTACCTCGCACCCGAGCATGCACCGGACGCCGTCGCGGAACGCTGCGGCATCCCCGCCGACACCATCCGCCGCATCGCGCGCGAGCTCGCGGACGCCGCGTTCGAGAGCGGGCTGGAACTGCCGATCCCGTGGACCGACACGAACGGCACGCGCCACGAGACGATGGTCGGCCGCCCCGTCGCCATGCACGCCATGCGCGGCATCAGCGCGCACAGCAACGGCTTCCACACCTGCCGCGCGCTGCACGTGCTGCAGATGCTGCTCGGCGCGGTCGATGCGCCGGGGTCGTTCCGCTACCAGCCGCCGTTCCCGCGCCCGATCCCGCCCGCGAACCGGCCGGGCAAGGCGCGCCGGCCCGACGGCGGCCTCGACGCCGCGCCGCTCGGCTTCGTGCACGGCCCGGAGGACCTGCTGGTCGACGACGACGGCCGCCCGCGCCGCATCGACCACGCCTACTCCTGGGCCTACCCGCTCGCCGCGCACGGGATGATGCACACCGTCATCCGCAACGCGTGGGCGGGCGACCCGTACCGCATCGACACGCTGATGATGTTCATGGCGAACATGGGGTGGAACTCGGCGATGAACACCGCCGAGACGATCGGCTGGCTCACCGATCGCGACGCCGAGGGCAACTACCGCATCCCGCGGATCATCTACTCCGACGCGTACGCCTCGGAGATGGTCGCGTACGCGGACCTCGTGCTGCCGGACACCACGTACCTGGAGCGCTTCGACGCGATCAGCCTGCTCGACCGGCCGATCTCCGACGCCGACGGCGCCGCGGACGCGATCCGCCACCCGATCTTCGACCCCGCCACGCAGCCCGACGCCGACGGTCGCCCGCGCGACGTGCGCGGCTTCCAGTCCGTGCTGCTGGTCCTCGGCGCGCGGCTCGGCCTGCCCGGCATGGTCGGCGACGACGGCGCGCCGGCGTACCGCGACTACGCCGACTACATCATCCGCCACCAGCGCGCGCCGGGCGTCGGCCTGCTCGCGGGCTGGCGCGGCGCGCAGGGCGAGGCCGAAGCGAAGGGCGCGCCCAACCCCGGCCAGCTCGACCGCTACATCGACCACGGCGGCTTCTGGCACGCCCCGGTGCCCGGGTCGGCGCGCTATTTCAAGATGTCCAACCGCGACTACCTGCGGTGGGCGAAGGCGATGGGCTTCGTCGCCAGCGACGCGCCGGTGGTGCTGCAGCTGTACTCGGAGACGCTGCAGAAGTTCCGCCTCGCCGCGCGCGGGCACGGTGCGCACGTGCCGCCCCCGACCGAACGCGAGCGCGTCGACACCTACTTCGACCCGCTGCCGATCTGGTACGAGCCGTTCGAGGGCGCGCAGGCGACGGACTCGGCGACGCGCTTCCCGCTGTCGGCGGTGACCCAGCGGCCGATGTTCATGTACCACGCGTGGGGTTCGCAGAACGCGTGGCTGCGGCAGATCGCCACGCGCAACTGGCTGTACCTGCATCCGGACACCGGTGCACGCTTCGGCATCGCCGACGAGGACTGGATCACGGTCGCCTCCCACCACGGCGAGATCACCGTGCAGGCGAAGTTCGCCGCGAACGTGCAGCCGGACACCGTCTGGACCTGGAACGCGATCGGCAAGCGGCGGGGCGCGTGGGCGCTCGACAAGGAGGCGCCCGAGGGACGCAAGGGCTTCCTGCTCAACCACCTGATCTCCGACCTCACCCCGCGCGGCGACCACGCCAATGCCGATCCGGTCACCGGCCAGGCGGCGTGGTTCGACCTGCGTGTCTCGATCCGTCCCGCCGAAACCGACGCACTGTCGCCTGCGTTCGCGCCGTTGGATGGCCCGGGCGCGGCGCGCCACCACGGCGACGCGCCCCTGCGCTATGGCGCCGACCTGCGCGCGCGGGCGGAGCGCCGCTGACGTGGGCATGGACCTGTGGCTGACGCTGGCCGTGCTGGCGGGCGCGGTGTACCTGTTCGTCACCGAGAAGCTGCCGGTCGACGTGGTCGCGCTGCTGGTGCTGGCGAGCGTGCTGGTGCTCGGCCTGGTGACGCCGGGCGAGGCGCTGTCCGGCTTCTCCAGCCAGGCCACCATCACCGTCGCGGCCATGTTCGTGCTCAGCGCCGGCCTGCAGCGCAGCGGCGCGCTGCAGGGCGTCGCCGAGATGATGGCGCGGATCCGCTCTCCCTGGCTGTTCGCGCTGGTGATGATGGGCCTGTCCGCGGGCCTGTCGGGCTTCATCAACAACACGGCGGCGGTGGCCGTGTTCATCCCGCTGGTGATGGCCGCGACCGCGGCCAATCGCCAGCCGGCCTCGAAGTACCTGATCCCGCTGTCGTTCGCCGCGCAGTTCGGCGGGGTGTGCACGCTGATCGGCACCTCGACCAACCTGCTGGTGCATTCGCTGGCGATCCAGTCCGGCCGCGAGGGCTTCGGCCTGTTCGAGTTCGCGCCGCTGGGCATCCTTTTCGTGGGCGTGGGCCTCGTGTACCTGATGCTCGCGCGGCGCTTCCTGCTGCCGGACCTCGGCATGGCCGAGATCGACCAGGACGGGCATGGGGGCAGGTACCTCGTCGAACTCGTCGTCCCGGAGAAGTCGCCCGCCCTCGGCGAGCCGGCCGGGCAACTGCTCCGGCCACCCGCTTCGAAGACGGGCGCCGGGGAGCCGTCGACGGCGGGGACGCAGCGCGACACCGGCGACACCGGCGACGCCGGCGACGCCGGCGAGGCGGCGGCAAGGTCGCCTGCGCCGCGCCATTTCCCGTTCCTCGCCCGCGAGCCGGCCACCCCGGAGCCGCTCGAGCTGGTCGACGTTATCCGCAAGGGCGGCAAGACCACGCCCGCCTCGGTCACGCCACTGCGCACCGGCGACCGGCTGCTGCTGCGCGGCGAATGGCACCAGATCGACTCGCTGCGCAAGCGCCACCGCCTCGACTACGACCATGTCGCGGCCGACCTGGAATCCGATGGCGAGGACGAGCGCCTGCACGCCGAGGTGATGGTCGCCCCGGGTTCGCCGCTGATCGGCCACACGATCGCCGAGGTGCGGTTCGCCCATACCCATGGCGTGCGGGTGCGCGGGCTGCACCGGCAGCGCGCCCCGTTGCGCGGGCCGGTGGACAAGGTCGAGCTGTCGATCGGCGACATCCTGATGGTCGACGCCTCCGAGGAGATGCTGGCCTCGCTGCGCAAGCTCCCCGGGCTGGTCGTGCTGGGCGAGCGCGCGCAGCAGCGGGTCGACGTGCGCCGCGCGCTGGTCTCGGCCGGCGTGCTGGCCTCGGTGATCCTGGCCGCCGCGAGCGGCTGGATGCCGATCGTGGCGGCGGCCATCCTCGGCTGCATCGCGCTGGTCGTGCTGCGCTGCCTGGATCCCGAGGAGGCCTACGAGGCGGTCGACTGGCGCGTGGTCATGCTGCTGGCCGGCGTGCTGCCGCTGGGCATCGCGCTGGAGCGCAGCGGCGGCGCGGACTGGATGGCGCAGAACGCCATCGGCCTGTTCTCCCAGTTCGGCCCGGTGGTCACCCTGTCCGTCATCTACCTGCTGACCGCGGTGCTCACCGAGGTGATGAGCAACAATGCGGCCGCGGTGCTGGTGGTGCCGGTGGCCATCGCCGCGGCGGAGTCGCTGGGCGTGGACGCCAAGCCGTTCCTGGTCGCGGTGGCGTTCGCGGCCTCCACCAGCTTCGCCACGCCCGTCGGCTACCAGACCAATGCGATGGTGTACGCCGCCGGCGGCTACCGGTTCACCGACTTCACGCGCATCGGCGTGCCGCTCAACCTGATCTTCTGGGCGATGGCCACGCTGCTGATCCCCCGCTACTTCCCGTTCTGACGCGACCGCCGTGACCGACCTGCCGCCCCCGTCGAAGAAGAAGCTCGGCCTGGTGATCGACCTGGACACCTGCGTCGGCTGCCACGCCTGCGCGGTGAGCTGCAAGGAATGGAACGCCGGCGGCATCGCCGGGCCGCTCACCGACGAGCAGCCCTACGGCAAGGCGCCCAGTGGCGTGTGGTTCAACCGCGTGCACAGCTACGAACTGGCCGCGACGCCGGCCAGCAGCGAAGCGCCCGCGCAGCCGGCGATGACGCTGCACTTCCCGCGCTCGTGCCTGCACTGCGAGACGCCGGCCTGCGTGACCGTGTGCCCCACCGGCGCGAGCTACAAGCGCGCCGAGGACGGCATCGTGCTGGTCGACGAGGACAAGTGCATCGGCTGCAAGCTGTGCAGCTGGGCCTGCCCGTACGGCGCGCGCGAGTACAGCGCGGTCGAGGGCGTGATGAAGAAGTGCACCCTGTGCGTCGACCGCATCGACAACCGGCACCTGCCGGAATCCGAGCGACAGCCGGCCTGCGTGCAGGCCTGCCCCACCCGCGCACGCCACTTCGGCGACCTGGGCGACCCGGAATCGGCCGTGTCCAAGCTGGTGGCCGAACGCGGTGGCGTGAAGCTGATGCCGGAACTGGGCTACGGCCCGGTCAACCGCTACCTGCCGCCGCGGCCCCGGCGCGCGGGCGACACGGCGGGTGCGCCCGCGGCGCCGCTGCCCACGACCGCGCCGCGCGAGCCCGCCGACGCCCCGATCGACCGCGCATCGCTGCCCCCCGTCCTGCGCTGGCTCGACCGCGCCCTCTCACGCTGACGCGAACCCTCGCTGATACGAACCCTCGCCGACACGCCACCTGTCGTCCCGAGCGCAGCGAGGGACCTGCTTTTCCCTAACGGAAGCATGGAAAGCAGAAGCAGGTCCCTCGCTGCGCTCGGGACGACAGCTAGATCCGGAACCGCCATGCACCCTGCCTTCTCGGTCATCGTCTTCACCACGCTCTCGGGCGCGGGCTACGGCCTGCTGGCCTGGGCCGCCCTCGCTGCGCTCACTGGCGCGCTGCCGACGCGGCCGCTGCTCGTGTCGGTCGCGCTCGCGCTCGTGCTGGTGACGATCGGCCTGCTGAGCTCGCTGGCGCACCTGGGCAAGCCGGGCCGCGCCTGGCGCGCCTTCAGCCAGTGGCGCACCTCGTGGCTGTCGCGCGAGGGCGTGGCGGCCACCGCGACCTACGTGCCGGCGGTCGCGCTCGACCTCGCGCTGCTGCCCGGGATGCTGGCCGCCGATGCCGCGGGCACGGTGCCCGCGCTGGGTCCCGGCGGCGGCGTCGCGGCGGTCGCCAGCATCGCGATGGCGCTGGTGACGGTCGGCTGCACCGCGATGATCTACGCCTCGCTCAAGCCGATCCCGGCGTGGCGGCACGGGCTGGTGGTGCCGGTCTACCTGCTCGCGGCGCTGGCGACCGGGGGCCTGCTGCTGCTCGCGATCGCCGCGCCCGTGCGCCCGGACCTCGCGACCGCGGCGGCGCCCGCGGCGATGGGCCTGTCCGCCCTGCTCGGCGCGCTGAAACTCCGCTACTGGCGCGAGATCGACGCCACGCCGCTGCCGGCGACGCGCGGCGACGCGCTCGGCCTGCCCGGCCGCGACGCCACCGTGTTCGAGCGTCCGTCGACCGAGGCCAGCTACGTCACGCGCGAGATGGCCTTCGTGGTCGCCCGCGCGCACGCGCAGCGCCTGCGCACGCTGTCGCTGGCGTTCCTCGCGGTCCTGCCGATCGTGTTGCTGCTGCCGGCGTGGCAGTGGGGCTGGACGCCCTGGCCCTGGTGCGTGCTCGCGGCGCTGTCGTCTCTCGCCGGCGCGCTGCTCGAGCGCTGGCTCTTCTTCGCCCAGGCGCGCCACCTGGTGACGCTGTACTACTGACGCGGCGGCAGGAACGCGCCGGCGCCGCCCTCCAGCAGCGCGCGCGCGACGCGCGCGCCGAGCGCCTCCGCTTGGCTGGCCTCGCCCGCGGCATCGGCGCGGACCAGGTCCCCGGACGCCGCATCGCCCACCATGCCCGCGAGCCGCAGCCGCGTGCCCTCCAGGACCGCGAACGCGGCCACGGGGACGTGGCAGCTGCCGTGCAGCGCACGGTTCATCGCCCGCTCCGCGCGGACGCGCAGGCGGGTGTCGCCGTCGTCGAGCGCCGCGCACAGCGCCTGCGTGGCGCCGTCGTCGTCGCGGCACTCGATGGCGATCGCCCCCTGCGCCGGCGCGGGCAGCCAGTCGGGCGCGTCGAGCCGGGCGCGGATGCGCGCGTCGAAGCCGAGGCGCTGCAGCCCCGCGCAGGCCAGCACGATCGCGTCGTACTGGCCGTCGTCCAGCCGCGCGAGCCGGGTGTTCACGTTGCCGCGAAGGTCCGACAACGCCAGGTCCGGCCGGCGCGCACGCAGTTGCGCCTGGCGACGCAGCGACGACGTGCCGACGCGCGCGCCCGCGGGCAGCGCGTCGATGCCCGCGAAGCGGTTGCTCACGAACGCATCGGCATGGTCCGCGCGCGCCAGCACCGCCGGCAGCGCGAAACCCGGCTCCAGGTCCATCGGCACGTCCTTGAGCGAATGCACCGCGCAATCGGCCTCGCCGCGCAGCATCGCGACCTCGAGCTCCTTCAGGAACAGGCCCTTGCCGCCGATCGCCGCCAACGAGCGGTCCAGCACCTCGTCGCCCTTCGTCGACAGCGGCACCAGCGCGACCTCGATGCCGGGGTGCGCGGCGCGCAGGCGGTCGGCGACGTGCTCGCTCTGCCAGAGGGCGAGCGGGCTCTTGCGGGTGGCGATGCGGAGCGTCGGCATGCGCGCATTATCGCCCGGACGCGACGGCCGGCCCATGACCGCCGTCGTCCCGAGCGGAGCGAGGGACCAGCTTTTCGCCATCCGAAGCAGGAACAGCAGAAGCAGGTCCCTCGCTGCGCTCGGGACGACAGGGTTGCGTGGGCGGCTTGCTAGAGGTGCTTGAGCGTCTCGCGCAGCCCGGCCACGCAGCGGCGGCTCACTTCCAGCGGGTGGTCGCCGTGCCGCAGGACCGCCTGCACGTGGCCGTCGGGCGCGCGCTTGAGCTCGGCCAGCTCGTGGCGCGCCACCAGGCAGTTGCGGTGGATGCGCACGAACCGGTCGCCGAACTCCTCCTCCAGCGACTTGAGCGATTCCTCGATCAGGTCCTCGCCCCGCGCGTGGTGCACGACCACGTACTTCTCCTCGGCCTGCAGGTAGCGGACCTCGTCGAGCGGGATCAGCCGCAGCGTGCCGCGCAGCCGCGCGCACAGGTGCGCGCGCCTGCCCGAGGCGGCCGCGGTGCCGCGCCCGGCGGTGAAGGCGCGCACGCGCTCGAGCGCGTCCGCAAGGCGCTCGGCGCGCACCGGTTTGACCAGGTAGTCGATCGCCTGCGCGTCGAACGCGGACAGCGCATGCGCGTCGTAGGCGGTGCAGAACACGATCGCCGGGCGGGGCTCGAAGGCAGCCAGGTGGCGGGCGACCTCCAGGCCGTCGATCCCGGGCATCGCGATGTCCAGCAGCACGAGGTCGGGGTGGTGTTCGGCCACCGCCTCCAGCGCCTGCAGGCCGTCCCCGGCCTCGGCGACCACGGTGACGTCCGCGTGGGCGGACAGCAGGGTGCGCAGCCGGTCGCGCGCCAGGGCTTCGTCGTCGACGATGATCGTGTTCACGGCGCGTCCCCTTCGTCCGTGGCCGGCCAGGTGCGCCGCGCGCGGGCGAGCGGGACCCGGAACCCGGTCCGATAGTAGCCATCGTCCCACCCGCCCGTCATCCGGGTGCCGTCGCCGAAGGCGAAGCCGAGCCGGTGGCCGATGCTGCGCCGCGCGTGGCGCGCGCCTTCGCCATCGCCGGCATCCGCCGGCGGCGGCGCCGGGTTGGCGACCTCCACGTGGAGCCAGTCGGCGTCGGCGCGGAGCGACACCTCGATCGTTCCGCCGGCGGGAAGGCGCGACACGCCATGCAGGACCGCGTTCTCCAGCAGCGGCTGCAGCACCAGCGGCGGCAGCGGCATGTCCCAGGGCAGCGGTTCCTGGCGCGTCCACGCCACCTGCAGGCGGGGCCCCAGCCGCAGGGCCTCGATGGCCAGGTAGCGCTCGGCCAGCGCGACCTCGTCGCGCAGCGTCGAACTGCCCTCGCCGGCCCCGAGCGCGGCGCGGAACAGGTCCGACAGGTCGAGCACCGCGCGCTCGGCCAGTTCCGCGTCGCGGCGGACCAGGCTGGCGATGGTGTTCATGCTGTTGAAGAGGAAATGCGGACGGATGCGCGCCTGCAGCGCGTCGGCCTCGGCGCGCGCGCTGGCGCGCACCTGCGCCTGCCAGCCGTCGATCGCCTGCAGGTAGCGCAGCAGCACCGCGGTGATCAGCGCGGTGATGGCGGCCGTGCCCAGGGCGAACCGCAGCGTGCCCGCGTCGGCGGGCGCCAGGCCCAGGCCGAGGTTCGCGTCGACCGCGCGCACCAGCACCGCGCCGAGCGCGGCGACCGCCGCGGCCCCCGCCACCGCGGCGAGTACGCCGCCCGCGCGCGGCAGCCGCGCCAGCCGGCCGCGCGCCACGCACAGGAGCACGGCGACCGTCAGCCCGACCCACAGCGCGAACACGCTCGCCGAGACGAACCGGCCGGGCGACCAGTCCGCGCCGCCCGGCGCCAGGGCCACCACCGCGACCACCAGTTCCGACACGCCCAGCACCAGGGCGATCCGCGGGAGCCGGCACAGGTCCGGGAAGGCCGGCGCCGCCTGCGTCCGGCGCCGCATGCTCAGTCGGCCCGCCAGCGGCGCGACAGCCAGTCCGACAGGTCGGCGACCTGCGGCGCGCAGACCTGGTGCGCCATCGGATAGGCGTGCCATTCGACCGGGAAGCCCAGTTCGCCGAGCAGGGCCGCGCTGCGTTCGCCCGCCTGGAACGGCACGACCGGATCCTGGGTGCCGTGGGCCATGAACACCGGCGGGCGCGCCGCGCCGGGCGCGAGCAGTTCCCGCGCGCGCCGCGCCTGCGGCAGGTAGGTCGACAGCGCGACGATGCCCGCGAGCGGCGTCTTCCGGCGCAGCGCGGCGGCCAGCGCGATCGCGCCGCCCTGCGAGAAGCCGGCGAGGATCGTGCGCTCCGGCGGGATGCCCCGCTCGGCCTCGCGTGCCAGCAACGCTTCCACCTGCGCCACGGACGCTTCGACCCCTTCGGCGTCCGCGCGGTCGCCCGCGGTGCCTTCGAAGCTGAATTCCACGATGTCGTACCACGCCCGCATGCGCATGCCGTTGTTGATCGTCACCGGCCGCACCGGGGCATGCGGGAACACGAAGCGCAGCGCCGGCCAGCCGGGGCGCAGCAGTTCGGGGACGATCGGGGCGAAGTCGTGGCCGTCGGCGCCGAGGCCGTGGAGCCAGACGATGCTCCAGCGCGGGGCATCGCCGGTGGTGCGTTCGACGGCGTCGAGCAGGGCGGGGCTGTCCATTTCCGCATTGTGCGGCCCACGGCATCGCGGTCAACCGGCCGGCACCGCTGGCGACCACGCATGCGGCCACCCCCGCGCGGTCATGCGCGCGCAATGGCGCCTTCACCGGACGGACGCATCGCGCTGCGCATCATGCGCGCCGCCGCGGCGCCGGACGCCGCGGATCCGAGCGAAGGAACCCCATGCACCTTGACTTCTACGTCGTCGGCGAGGCCGAGGCCTGGCTCGCCCTGCCCGCGAACGCGTCGCTGCCGCCGGCGGTCGCCGAAGCGCTCGGCTGGCCGCGCTTCGGCTGGACCGCGGAACCCGGTTGCGTCGCGCCGGCGGCCCTGCACGGCCTTCGCGCCGACCTGGACATCGACGGCTTCGCGTTGCTCGCCGCGGGCGACGTCACCCCGCCGGCGATCGAGGCCTGCAGCCGGGCGGCGTGATGGTGGGCCCACCAGGACTCGAACCTGGAACCGAAGGATTATGAGTCCTCTGCTCTGACCATTGAGCTATGGGCCCCGCGGCGGCCATGGTAGCGGCGCGCGGCCGCCGCGGCGCGGCGGCGGCGCCCGCGCGCGACCGAACCGGTACGCTGTGCGGATGCCACTCGACCCCTTCCCCGTCGCCGCCGATCCACTGAGCGGGCTGCACCGCGCCGGCGCGGGCGAGCCCGGCCTGGTCGCGGCGCTGGCGCAGGCGGACGCGACGCGGCGGCGCTTCGCGCTGCTGCACGTCGACCTGGACATGTTCGGCACGATCAACGCCAACATGGGCGAGGAAGTCGGCGACCAGGCGCTGGCCGCGGCCGCGCAGCGCCTGCGCAACGCGATGCCGGAGCACGGCTGGGTGTGGCGGCTGGGCAGCGACGAGTTCATCGCCGGGTTCGCGTACGGGCCGGGCGAGCCCGACGGTGCCGCGCTGGCCGAGCGCCTGCGCGACGCCTTCGAGGCGCCGCTGGCCGTCCCGCCCTACACGCTGCCGCTCACGCTCTCGATCGGCGTGGCAGTGTTCCCCGACCACGCGCCGGACGCGGCCAGCCTGCTGGCCAAGGCCGAGCACGCCCTGCGCCGGATCAAGGGCGCGGGCCTGGACGGCGTCGCGCAGTACGGCGCCGAACCCCAGGGACGCGCCGCCGCGCACGAGATCGGCGAGCGGGTGGTGCAGGCTCTTGAACACGACGAATTCCGGCTCGTGTTCCAGCCACAGGTCAGCGCGCACGACGGCGCGATCACGGGGTTCAGCGCGCTGCTGCGCTGGCACACCGGACAGAACGCCATGTTGCGCCCCAACGCGTTCATGGACTCGGTGGAACGCGTCGGCCTGGCCGCGCGGCTGGGCTGGTGGGTGGTCGACGCGGCCGCCGCGCAGCTGGCGCGGTGGCGCGAAGCGGGGCTGGACGACATCGCCGTGTCCGTGCACCTGGCCGGCGCGATGCTGGCCGCCCCCGACTGCGCCACGCGCATGGCCGACGTGCTGCGGCGCCACGGCGTGCCGGGCCGCGGCTTCGTGTTCGAGGTGTCCGAGCACATGCTCGCGCTGGACGCGCGCCCCGTGCAGGAGACGCTCGCGGCCCTGCGCGCGCTGGGCGGGACGCTCACGGTGCGCGACTTCGGCCTCGGCGGCTCCAGCTTCGCCGCGCTGATCCAGTACCCGATCGACCGCCTGAAGATCGACCGCCGCTTCATCCGCAACGTGGCCAGCGACCCGCGCAACGCGGCGATCGTGCGCGGCATCATCGCGATGGGCCACCGGCTCGGCATGAAGCTGGTCGCGCGCGGCGTGGAGACCGAGGCGGAACTCGGCTTCCTGCGCCGCAACCACTGCGACCTGTTCCAGGGCTACCTGTTCTCCGCGCCGCTGCCGGCGGACGAACTGTCGCCGCTGATCGAGCGCCGCTTCCTGCTGCCGCAGGCCTTCGCCGCCACCAGCCCGGAGCGCACGCTGCTGCTGCTCGACGACGAGGAGAACGTGCTGCGGTCCCTCGTCCGGCTGTTCCGCCGCGACGGCTACCAGGTCCTGACCGCGAACAGCGTGCGCGAGGCCTTCCACCTGCTGGCCAGCCAGAACGTCCAGGTGATCGTGTCGGACCAGCGGATGGGCGACATGAGCGGCACCGAGTTCCTCACCCGCGTCCGCGACCTGTACCCCGACACGATCCGCATGGTGCTGTCCGGCTACACGGACCTGGCGACGATCACGGAGGCGATCAACCGCGGCGCGATCTACCGGTTCCTGACCAAGCCGTGGGACGACGACGAGTTGCGCGAGCACATCCGCGCCGCGTTCCGCGCGCACGAGCGCCGGGCCGCGGGCGAAGCGGACTACTGACTCAGTCCGCGCCCTGCGCGACGGGCAGCAGCACGCGGAAGGTGCTGCCCGCGCCCGGCCGGCTCTGCACCTCGATGCGGCCGCCGTGCTTGGCGACGATGCGATAGGAAATCGCCAGTCCCAGCCCGGTGCCCCGGCCGACCGGCTTGGTCGTGTAGAACGGCTCGAAGATGCGCTGGACGACGTCCTCCGGCATGCCGCAGCCGCTGTCGGCGATCGCCACCCAGGCGCAGGCCCCATCCACGCCCGTCGTGATCGTGATCGTGCCGCGGTCGTCGATCGCCTGGCCGGCGTTGATCAGCAGGTTCATGAAGACCTGGTTGATCTCCGACGGGTGGCATTCGACCGGCGGAAGCGTGCCGTAGTGCTTCTCGAGTCGCACCTTGTACTTGAGGTCGTTCCAGACGATGTTGATCGTCGAGTCCAGTCCGCGGTGCAGGTCCACGCGGCGGGGCCGTTCGTCGCGGCCGACGTGCGAGAACTCCTTGAGGTCCTGCACGATGCGGGTGACGCGCTCGATGCCCTCTCGTGATTCGTCCAGCAGGTTCGGCAGGTCGCCGAGGATGAAGTCGATGTCCAGCCGTCCGCGCAGCTGGTCGAGCGCGGGACGCTCGGCGCCGTCGGCCTGCAGCTCGGTCGCGTAGGCGTCGATCAGCGCGGCCAGCGCCGCGGCGTAGTCGCGCAGCGTGCCGAGGTTGGAGTGCACGTAGCCGATGGGGTTGTTGATCTCGTGCGCGATGCCGGCGGCGAGCTGGCCGATCGAGGCCATCTTCTCCGACTGCAGCAGTTGCTCCTGCGTGCTGGCCAGGTGCCGGTACGCGTCCTCGAGTTCCTGGTTGCGGCGCCGGAGCTCGCGCTCGCGCCCGGCGCGCGCGCTCACGTCGTGCAGCAGCAGCAGGTCGTGCGGCAGGCCCGCGTGGGCGGCGGGATAGAGCTCGATCTCCAGCAGCGGGCCCCCGTCGGCGTCGTGGCTGCCGCCGGTCCACTTGCCTTCGCGCGCCGCGGTCGCCCACGCCTCGGGGGGCACCAGCGCGCACAGGCCGTCCACGCCGATGCCGCCCGCGCGCTCGGCCAGGGCCCGGGCGGCGTCGTTGGCGTGCGCGGCGCGGTGCGTGTCGTCGAGCAGGACGACCGGATGGTCGAGCAGCGACAGCGCCCGGAGCAGGTCGTTGCTCCAGCGGGTCGGGGTGGTGGCCTCGGACGTCGCCTGGTTCATGCCGCTCCCAGACAGCGCGCCTGCGGGCGGGCGCCGGACTGTCCGGAAGCATCGTAAACGCCCGTGGCGTCCATGCGCCCGAGGTGGCGCAGGGTCCACGACACCTCGCGGCGCCGACGGGCCAGCAGCACGTGGTTGGCCTGGTTGAATTCGGACAGCGCGCCCACGCGCTCGGCCGGCAGCTGCGCGGGCGGCATGCCCTGGAGCACGCGGACCGCGGCGACCTTGCGCTCGGTCGAGCGCAGCAGCGCCTCGACGTCATGGTCGAGCAGCGCGCGCCGTTCGGCCTCCAGCGCCTGTTCGAGTGCGGTCAGGGCGTCCGCCATGGCGCGGGCCTCAGCCGCCGAGGTCCTTCTCGAGCGCCTGCAGGCGCCCGGCGATCGCCTGCGGATCGACGCGGTAGCTGCCGTCGGCGATCGCCGAACGGATCGCGTGCACCCGCGCGAGGTCGATGCCCGCCGGGCCGGCGAGCCGGCGCTCGATCGCCTGCAGGCCCGCGGCCTCGCCGGTCAGGCGCAGGGTGTCGGCGGGCGGCGTGGCGGCCACCGGCTGTCCGCGCGCGGCGCCGGCGCGCTGCGCGCCGGTCGCGGCGACGGTGTCCAGCGGTCGCGGCGGCGGTGCGCCGCTGTCGATCTTGTGGGTCATGGCGGGTCCTCGGGTCCGGTCGAAGCCGGTATCGGCCGGGCGGGCCGCGACTTTAGCAGCGCCCCCCGCTGGCCGCGCGGCGCTACTGCAGGACCTCCACGATCCCCGGCCCGGCGACCCGCCCCCGCACGATCCGGCGCGATTCCACGTTCTCGGCCCGTACCAGGCCCCCCGGCCCCGGCGCACCGAGGGCGCGGCCGCCGACGCGCACCTCGACCCCGCCCACCCGGGTGACCAGCACCACCGGGTCGCCCCGGCGCAGGACGGGACCGTCGACCAGGTCGCCCGCCATCAGCGGCGTGCCGGCGGCCATCGCCCGCGCCGGGCTGAGCCCGGCTACCGCGGCGGGGTCGGCGACCGGCATCGACTCGCCGGGCCCGAGCGCGCGGTGCTGGACCACCAGCTGCGCCGGATCGATGGGTTCGCCCGCGCGCACGGGCTCGCGCAGCACCACGACCGCGGCCTCGCGACGCACGTCCACCGGCACGTAGACCTTCCAGCCCGGATCGTCCGGGCAGCGGACCTGCGCGGTGCGCGCACTGGTAGCCACCGCCTCCAGCGGCGCGCCGCAGGCCGCGAGCCGCAGTGCCGGCGACACGCTCGCCTCCGCCTGCGCCGGATCGGCCCCCAGCGCGGCGATGGCGGCCGCGCGGATGTCGGCGGCGGGCTGCCACGCCCCGCCCGCCGCGGGCGCCACGGCGAGGAGCAGCGCAAGCAGGCAGGCCGGGGGGCAGGGGCGGATCGACGGCTTCACGGGTCCGGTTCCATTCGGTTCGCCCCGGCCGTGCAAACCCCGTGCCGCCGGCGGCGCTCAAGCTTCCCGCCGCCGCGCCGACAACCCGGCCATGAGCCGCGACCTCCTCGACCGCATCGACCAGCGCATCCGCCTGGCCGGCCACAACCGGCTGGCGCTGCTGCTGTTCCGCCTGGGGACGCGTCAGCTTTTTGGCGTGAACGTGTTCAAGGTGCAGGAAGTGCTGCCCCGGCCGCCGCTGTTCCGCCTGCCGCAGCTGCCGCGCGCCTTCGCCGGCGCCGCCGACGTGCGCGGTCGCACCGTGCCGGTGCTGGACCTGGCCCGCGCGATCGGCCACGACCACGGCGGCGGCGAGCCGCGCTACCTGGTGGTGACCGAGTTCAACCGCACCGTCCAGGGCTTCCTGGTGGCGGGCGTGGAGCGGATCGTCAACATCGCGGTCGAGGACATCCAGGCGCCCCCCGAGTTCGGCGCGGAAGGCAACTACCTCACCGGCATGACCCGCCACCAGGGCGAGCTGATCCAGCTGATCGACGTGGAGAGCGTGCTGGCCGAGTCCGCCCCACGGCAGCGCGACGAGGCGCCGATCGCGCCGGTCGCGGTGCCCGACGCCGCGCCGCGCGGCGTGCTGGTGGTGGACGACTCGCGCGTGGCCCGCAACCAGATCCGCGGCGTGCTCGACCAGCTGGGCCTGGAGGCGACCCTGCTCTCCGACGGCCGCCAGGCGCTCGACCACCTGCGCCAGCTGCTCGCGGCAGGCCACGACCCCCGGCGCCGCTACGCGATGGTGATCTCCGACATCGAGATGCCCTCGATGGACGGCTATACGCTGACGACGGAAATCCGGCGCACGCCGGGCCTGGAGGGCCTGTTCGTGCTGCTGCACACCTCGCTGTCGGGCGTGTTCAACCAGGCGATGGTCGAGCGCGTGGGCGCGGACGACTTCGTGCCCAAGTACTCCGAGCACGAGCTGGCGGAACGGATCGCGGCCCGGGTGGCGGCGCTGGCGTAGCGGCCGGGGCGCGGCCCCGCGGCGGCCGTGGCACGCCGCTTGCCTAGGCCCCCGTGGACGTTTTTCCACGGAGGCGGCGATGGCCGGCCTGACCAGCAACGGGCTCCACGACGGGGCCTTCCTCGGGATCCACGGCACCGCACTGGCGCTGCGCGAGCAGCGGATGCAGCTGCTCGCCTCCAACCTCGCCAATGCCGACACGCCGGGCTTCAAGGCGCGCGACCTGGACTTCAACGCGGCGCTGGCCGCGGCGATGCAGCCGGCCGCGGGCGCCGCCGGCGGCGACGCGGTCACCGGCGCGCTCCGGGCCGCGACCTACGAACGCGTCCCGCTGCAGCCCAGTGCCGACGGCAACACCGTCGAGGGCGAGCGGGAAAAGGCGGCGTTCGCCCGCGCGGCGCTGGAATACCGCGCCTCGCTCTCGTTCGTCGAATCCAAGGTCCGGTCGATGCTGACCGCGATCACCGGCCAGTAGGCGCCGCCCGCATGAGCAACCTGCCCATCTTCGACGTCGCCGGCAGCGCCATGGGCGCGCAGTCGATGCGACTGAACACCGTCGCCAGCAACCTGGCCAACGCCGAGAGCGTGGCCGGGTCGCCCGAAGAGGCGTACCGCGCCCGCCAGCCGGTGTTCACGGCCGAGGCGGTGGCCGGCGACCCCTCGCTGGCCGGCGTGCGCGTGACCGCGGTGCTGGAGAGCGACGCGGCCCCGCTCCGCCGCTACGAGCCGGGCCATCCGCTCGCCGACGGCCAGGGCTACGTGTACGCGCCCGACGTCGACCCGGTCGAACAGATGGTCGACATGATCTCCGCCTCGCGCAGCTACCAGGCCAGCGTCGAGGTCTTCAACACCGCGCGCGAACTCGCGGTGGCCACCCTCGGCATGGGCAAGTGACATGGGCATCGGCGCGACCACCGGCAGCACCGGCGCGAATCCCTGGGGCGGCACGGGCCTGGGCGTCGAGGCGCCCGCGCGGAAGACGGGGCTCGGGCAGGCCGACTTCCTGCACCTGATGACCGAGCAGCTCAAGAACCAGGACCCGCTCAAGCCGCTGGACAACACCCAGTTCCTCGGCCAGCTCGCCCAGTTCTCCACCGTGCAGGGCATCGAGCAGATGCAGGGCGCGATGAACCTGATGGCCGGCGTCATGGAGTCGGACCAGGCACTGCGCGCGGCGGCGCTCGTCGGCCACGAGGCACTGGTGGACGCGGGCGGCCTCGACGTCGCCGCCGGCAGCGGCGTGCGCGGCGAGATCACCGCCGCGCATGCCGGGCCGATCCAGGTCGAGGTCGTCGACGCCAGCGGCGCGGTCGTGCGCCGGATGACCGTCGAGGCCCCGGCGGCCGGCCCCGTGCCCTTCGCGTGGGACGGCCTGGACGACGCCGGCGCGACCGCGCCCTCGGGCCACTACGCGCTGCGCGCGGCCAGCGGCACCGGCAGCAACGCACAGGCGCTCGACGTGCGCGTCGCCGCGCGCGTGGACAGCGTCTCGATCGAGGCCACCGGCCTCGTCCTCAACCTCGCGGGCCTGGGCAGCGTGCCGCTGTCGGCGGTCCGCCGCATCGGCTGACGCCACAAGACGAACACCAGGAGCCCAACATGAGTTTCCGCATCTCGCTCAGCGGCATGAACGCGGCCTCGGCCGACCTGAATGTCACCTCCAACAACATCGCCAACGCCAACACCACCGGCTTCAAGCAGTCGCGCGCCGAGTTCGGCGACGTGTTCGCGGCGTCCGCCTACGGCCTGTCGCGCAACGCCATCGGCGCCGGCGTCCGGCTGGCGGCGGTCGCGCAGCAGTTCGGCCAGGGCAACGTCGACTTCACCGGGCGCAACCTGGACCTGGCGCTCTCCGGGCAGGGCTTCTTCACCCTCTCCGACGGTGGCGCGACCGTGTACTCGCGCGCCGGTAACTTCGGGGCGGACCGCGAGGGCTACGTCGTCAACCCGGCCGGGCAGCGCCTGCAGGTCTACCAGCCGAACGCCAGCGGCACCGGCTTCGACATGGGCCGCCTCGGCGACCTGCAGCTGACCACCGGCGATTCCGCGCCGCGCGCCACCTCGGCGGTCGACGTGCAGAGCAACCTGCCGGCCAACGCCGCGCCGCCGGTGCTGTCGCCGTTCGACCCGAACGACCCCGAGACCTACAACCACACCACCTCGCTGACGGTGTACGACTCGCTGGGCGCCACGCACAGCCAGACGCTGTACTTCGTCAAGACCGCCAACCCGAACGAGTGGCAGATGCACGCCACCATCGACGGCGTGGCCGTCGGCGGCGCGCAGACCATCCAGTACGAGGCCACCGGCGCGCTGGTGTCGCCGGCCACCGGCCAGTTCACGCTCCCGGCGTACACGCCCGCGACCGGCGCCGCGCCGATGGCGCTGACCATGGACCTGGGCGACTCGACCCAGTACGGCGACGGCTTCAGCCTCGCCGAACTGAGCCAGGACGGCCACGCGACGGGCCGGCTCACCGGCATCGAGATCTCGCCCGAGGGCGTGGTCAACGCGCGCTACACCAACGGCGTGTCCACGCCGCTGGGCCAGGTCGCGCTGACCGGCTTCGCCAACCCGCAGGGCCTCCAGCCGCTGGGCGACAACGCCTGGGCCGAGACGTTCGAGTCCGGCCAGCCGCGTCGCGGCCAGGCCGGCACGTCCGGGTTCGGCGCGGTCCAGGGCGGCGCGCTGGAAGCGTCGAACGTCGACCTCACCGAGCAACTCGTGAACATGATCACCGCGCAGCGCAACTTCCAGGCGAACGCGCAGATGATCCAGACCCAGGACCAGATCACCCAGACGGTGATCAACATCCGCTGACGGCCGGCGGGCCTGGCGCCCGCCCGCCCTCGCTTGACGGCGGGCCACGGCCCGCCGGGGGACCACCACCATGACCGACCGCGCGCTCTACGTCGCGATGACCGGTGCCAGCGCCAGCCTGCGCGCGCAGGCCTCGGTGTCGCACAACCTCGCGAACGCCGACACGGTCGGCTTCCAGGCCACGCTCGACGGCACCGTGGCCGCGCCGCTGGCCGGCGACGGCGCGGGCACGCGGGTCGCCGCCCGGCACCAGGTGCTCGGCACCAGCGACGCCCGGGGCGCCATCCAGCAGACCGGCGGCACCTTCGACGTCGCGCTGCACGCCGACCGCTGGCTCGCCGTGCAGGCCGCCGACGGCGGCACCGCCTTCACCCGCGCGGGCGACCTGCGCATGACGCCCAACGGCCTGCTCACCACCGCCACCGGCCTGCCCGTGCTGGGCGCGGACGGCGCGCCCCTGGCGATCCCGCCGCACCAGTCCGCGACCGTGGCCGCCGACGGCACGATCTCGATCGTCCCCTTGGGCCAAGCCCCGAACACAGTGTCCGAGGCCGGCCGGCTGCAGCTGGTGTCCGCCACGCAGGCGGAACTGGTGCGCGGCGCGGACGGCCTGATGCGCGCCGCGCCCGGCCGCGAGCTGCCGCGCGCGCAGGGCGACGCGCTGGTGCCCGGCGCCGTCGAGGGCAGCAACGTCGACGCGACCGCGATGCTGGTGTCGATGATCCAGCACGCGCGCCAGTTCGAGATGCAGGTACGCCTCTTGCATGGGGTGGACGAGAACGCCCGCACGGCCAACGCGCTGCTGTCGCCGCGCTGACCCCGGGCACCCCGCGCCACCCGCAACCCGATCGCACCGGAGACCCGCCATGACCCAGGCACTTTGGATCGCCAAGACCGGCCTCGACGCGCAGCAGACGCGCATGGCGGTGATCTCGAACAACCTCGCCAACACCAACACCACCGGCTTCAAGCGCGACCGCGCCAGCTTCGAGGACCTGCTGTACCAGACCGTGCGCCAGCCCGGCGGCGCGAGCTCCGAGCAGACCCTGCTGCCCTCCGGCACCCAGGTCGGCACCGGCGTGCGCGTGGCCGCGACCGCCAAGCAGTTCGCCCAGGGCGCGATGAACCAGACCGGCAACGCGCTGGACGTGGCGATCAACGGCCGCGGCTTCTTCGAGGTGCTGATGCCCGACGGCAGCACCGCCTACACCCGCGACGGCAGCTTCCAGGTCAACGCGGAGGGCGCGCTGGTCACCGCGGCGGGCTTCCCGGTGCAGCCCGGCCTGCAGTTCCCGGAAGGCACCCAGAGCGTGACCATCGGCGCCGACGGCACGGTGAGCGCGCAGGTGCCCGGCCAGGCCGAGGCGATCCAGGTCGGCCAGCTCACCCTGTCGGACTTCGTGAACCCGGCGGGCCTGCAGGCGCGCGGCGAGAACCTGTACCTGGAGACCGGCGCCAGCGGCCCGGCGCAGAGCGGCGCGCCCGGCCAGGGCGGCGCCGGCCTGCTGGTGCAGGGCGCGCTGGAGGGCTCCAACGTCAACGTGGTCGAGGAGCTCGTGTCGATGATCGAGACGCAGCGCGCGTACGAAACCAACGCGAAGGCGATCTCGACCACCGACGGGATGCTCGCCTACCTCAACAACAACCTGTGAGCGCCCCCATGACGCGACTGCCCGGGATCGCCGCGCTGTGCGCCGCCAGCCTCGCGCTGGCCGGCTGCGGAACGGTCAACACGCTGAGCGGCGACGTGCGCCCCTTCGCGCCGATCGGGGCGCCGGCCGGCACCGTCGCCGGGCCGGGCGCGCCCGTGGCTGCCGCCATGCCGGCACCGCACCACGCCGTCCCGGTCGCCGGCGACGGCGGCGGCTCCATCTACGCCGCCGGCCAGGGCGGCCACGGCATCCGCCTGTTCGAGGACGACAAGGCGCGCGCGGTCGGCGACCTGCTGACCATCGTCCTGGTGGAAAGCACCGCCGCGCGGTCGGCCGCCAAGACCGCGGTCACCAAGGACAACAGCATCGGCATCGGCGCGCCGACGATCGGCGGGATGGGCGTGACCTACAACGGCAACCCGCTGCTGCAGGCCGAGGTGGACGCCGGCCGCAAGTTCGGCGGCAGCGGGGACTCCACCCAGAGCAACCAGCTCGCCGGCACGGTCACCGCCACGGTCATCCAGGACCTGGGCAACGGCAACCTGCTGGTGCGCGGCAGCAAGCAGCTGCGCCTCAACCAGGGCGACGAGCTCGTGCAGGTTCAAGGGATCGTGCGCACGGCCGATATCGGTCCGGACAACCGGATCACCTCCGACCGGGTGGGCGATGCGCAGATCGTCTATGGCGGCCGCGGCACCCTCGCGCGCTCCAACGCGATGGGCTGGCTCGGCCGGTTCTTCAACTCCGCGCTGTTCCCGTTCTGAGGTGGCCGCCGTGCATCGTGCATTCCTCCCCTTCGCGTTGCTGTCCTGCGTGGTGTTCGCCCTGGGTGCCGCGCCGGACGCGCGCGCCGAGCGCATCAAGGACCTCGCGCAGGTCGCCGGCGTGCGCGGCAACCCGCTGGTCGGCTACGGCCTGGTCGTGGGCCTGGACGGCAGCGGCGACCGCACCAGCCAGACGCCCTTCACGGTGCAGAGCCTGAAGACGCTGCTCTCGCAGCTCGGCGTCACCCTGCCGCCGGGCGTCAACCCGCAGCTCAAGAACGTCGCCGCGGTGGCGGTGCACGCGGAACTGCCCGCGTTCGCCAAGCCGGGCCAGACGATCGACGTGTCGGTCTCCTCGATCGGCAACGCCGGCTCGCTGCGTGGCGGCAGCCTGCTGATGACCCCGCTCAAGGGCGCCGACGGGCAGGTGTACGCCATCGCCCAGGGCAACCTGGTGGTCTCGGGCTTCGGCGCCTCCGGGCGCGACGGCTCGCGGATCTCGGTCAACGCGCCCAACGGCGGCAGCATCCCCAACGGCGCGATCGTGGAGCGCGCGGTCCCCGGCGCGGCCCCGGCGGGCAACGTGACGCTCAACCTGCGCGAGGCGGACTTCACCACCGCCGCGCGGATCGTCTCGGCGATCGATTCGGCGTTCGGCCCCGGCCGCGCGCACGCCATCGACGCGGTGACCATCCAGGTGCTGCCGCCGCCGGGCGACCGCATCGCGTTCCTGGCCCGGCTCGAATCATTGGACGTCACGCCGGGCGCGGCCGCGGCGAAGGTCATCGTCAACGCCCGCACGGGCACGGTGGTGATGGGCGGCCAGGTGACCGTGCTGCCGGCCGCCGTCGCCCATGGTTCGCTCACCGTGACCATCTCCGAGGACGCGGCGATCAGCCAGCCCGGCGCGTTCGGCCGCGGTGACACGGTCGTGGCGCCGGTGTCCACCGTGACCGCCTCCGACGACGGCAGCCGCATGTTCCTGTTCGAGGGCGGCACCTCGCTCGGTGACATCGTGCGCGCGGTGAATGCCGTGGGCGCGGCGCCGGGCGACATCGTCGCGATCCTCGAGGCCCTCAAGCAGGCGGGCGCGCTGCGCGCCTCGCTCGAGGTGATCTAGGCACGCGGCTTGCCTGCACCCACACATGCGACTGCCCGACGCCACCGCGATCCCGCTGCAGACTGACCCCGCGCCGACCCGTGCGCGGATGGAGCATGCCGCGCGCGAGCTGGAGGCGCAGTTCGCCCACCTGCTCATCAAGTCGATGCGCAGCGCCTCGATGGGCGACCCGCTGCTGGGCGACAACACCACCTACCGCGAGATGCACGACCGCCAGCTCGCGCGCGAACTCACGCGCGGCCGCGGCCTGGGCTTCGCGCCGATGATCGTGCGCCAGCTCGAGCAGCGCGGGACCGGGGCCACGCCGGCGGCGCCGGCCGGGCCGATGCCGCTGCAACGCGCCCCGGGCTTCCTGCCGCTCGCGCCCGCCACCGCCCCATCCGCGCTGCCGCTGGGCGCCGGCATGCCGTCCGGCCTGCCGTCCGGCCTGCCGCTGCCGGCGGGGCTGCAAGGCGATGCCCTCGCGCTTTTGCCCAGCTCGAGCGGCGTGTCGCTGCAGGCGTCGCCCGCGTCGCCGTTGCCGGCGCCCGCCGCCGCGGACCCGGCCGCCTGCGGGGACGCCGGCCCGATCGACTGCAGTTCGCCCGAGGCGTTCGCGCGCTCCGTCTGGCCGCATGCGCGCAAGGCCGCGGCGGAACTCGGGGTGCCCGCCCGTGCGCTGGTCGCGCAGGCGGCACTGGAGACCGGCTGGGGCAAGCGCCTGGTCGGCGGCGGCGACTCGCACAATCTGTTCGGGATCAAGGCGAGCGGCGGCTGGCGCGGCGCGCGCGTGGCGTCGGCCACCCATGAATTCGTCGGCGGCGTGCGCGTCGGCCAGAACGCCGAGTTCCGCGCCTACGACTCGGCCGGCGACAGCTTCGCCGACTACGTGCGCCTGATCGGCCGCGACCGCTACGCCGCGGCGCGCGGCACCGGCCAGGACGTGCACCGGTTCGCCAGCGCGCTGCAGCGGGCCGGCTACGCCACCGACCCGCGCTACGCCGACAAGATCACCGCGATCGCCAACGGCCCGACGCTGCGCCGCGCGCTCGCCGGCCTCGAAACGGCTCCGGTCGCCCCGCCGGCGACCGCGGTCGCCTCGGCCGCCCTGGCCACCGGGAGGTACTGATGGGCGACATGCTCTCCACCGGCACGTCCGGCCTGCTCGCCTTCCAGCGTGCGCTGGGCACGATCGGCCACAACGTCGCCAACGCGACCACCCCCGGCTACAGCCGCCAGCGCGTCGAACTGGCCGCGCGCCCGGGCGAGGCCGTCGGCCGCGGCTACGTGGGCGCGGGCGTGGAGGTCGCGCGCCTGCAACGCCTGGCCGACGGGCTGGTGTTCGCCCGCCAGGTCGACAGCAGCGGCGAACTCGGTCGCCTGTCGCGCGTCGCCGCGCTGTCCTCGCGCATCGACGCGCTGGCGAGCGATCCGGCCACGTCGATGTCCGGCCCCTGGTCCGCGTTCTTCGCCGCCGCGCAGGGCGTGGCGACCGATCCCACGTCCGGCATCGCGCGCAGCCAGCTGCTGGCCGACGCAGGGCAGCTCGCGCAGCGCTTCCGCGCGCAGGACGCGCAACTGGCCGGGCTGGACGCCGACGTCGACCGCCAGCTGTCGTCCACCGTGGCCGACGCCAACCGCCTGGTCCGCGAGATCGCCAACCTCAACCGCGACATCGTCGCCGCCGGCGGCAACGCGACCCCCGACCTGCTCGACGCGCGCGCGCTGCGCGTCGACCAGCTGGCCACGCTGGTCGGCGTGGAGACCCTCGCGCAGGACGACGGCGCGCTCAACGTGTTCACCACCGGTGGCCAGGCGCTGGTCCTGGGGCAGCGTGGCCACGCCCTGACGGCGACCCCGGACCCGTACCGTCCGGAGCGCGTGCGGCTGGCCATCGACGGGCCCGCCGGCGCGGTCCCGCTGGGCGCGCACATGGTGTCGGGCGAAGTCGGCGGACTGCTGGAATTCCGCGAGCGCGTGCTCGACCCCGCACGCGCCGCGCTCGGCCGGGTCGCGACCGCGGTCGCGCTGCAGGCCAACGCCATCCAGGCCGCCGGCGTGGATGCCGCGGGCAACCCCGGGGCACCGCTGTTCGACGTGCCGGCCCCGCGCGTGGCCGCGCATTCGGGCAATGCCGGCAGTGCGACGCTGGCCGCCGGCGTGGCGGACGTCGGTGCGCTGCAGGACCACGACCTGCGCCTGCGCTTCGACGGTGCCGCGTGGACCGCGTCTCGGCCGGACGGCACCGCGGTGCCGGTCGCCGGCACCGGCAACGCCGCCGACCCGCTCCGCGTGGCGGGCATCGCGCTCGTGGTCTCGGGCGCGCCCGCGGCGGGCGACCGCTTCGCGCTGGCGCCGACCAGCGGCGCCGCAGGTGGCCTGCAGGTCGCGCTCGCGGATCCCAACGGCATCGCGGCGGCGCGTCCGCTGCAGGCCCGCGCGGCGACCGCGAACCTCGGCGATGCCGCGCCGGGCGCGGCGACCGTCACCGACCCGGCGGCCTTCGCGTCGTTCGCCGGCGCGACGGTCGAATTCATCGACGCCGACCAGTACACGATCGACGGCAACGGGCCCTTCGCCTACACGGCCGGGACCCCGATCGCCGGCACCGGCTGGTCGCTGCCCCTGTCGGGCACGCCGGCGGCGGGCGACGTGTTCACCCTGGCGCGGACGCCGCCACGGTCGTCCGACAACGGCAATGCGCGCGACCTGGCGGCGCTCGACGACCTCGCGCTGCTCGACGGCGGCACCACCAGCCTGACCACCGGCCTGTCGCAGCTCACCGCGCGCGCGGGCGGCGAGGCCCGCCATGCCCGCATGTCGCTGGAGGCCCAGCAGGCCATCCACGACCAGGTGGTCGCCGAACGCGAATCGCTGTCGGGCGTGAACCTCGACGAGGAGGCCGCCGACCTGCTGCGCTTCCAGCAGGCCTACCAGGCCGCGGCACAGGTGATCGCCACCGCCGACTCGATGTTCCAGTCGCTGCTCGGGGCGGTGCGACGATGACCCTGCGCCTGTCCACCGCGAGCCTGCACGCGCAGGGCCTGGCCGCCCTGCTCCAGCGGCAGTCGTCGCTCGCCGACGTGCAGCGGCAGCTGGTCACCGGCAACAAGCTCGCGACGGCGGCGGACAATCCGTCAGCCGCCGCGCAGGCCCAGCGGCTGGACCATGCGCTGGCCGAACTCGTGCGCTTCGGCGAGAACGCCGGCGCGCTCGGCCACCGCCTGCACCTGCAGGAGGAAGCGCTGGTCGATTCGGGCGACGTGCTCGCCCGCGCCCGCGAACTGGCCCTGCAGGCGAACACGCCGACGCTGTCGCAGTCCGACCGCCAGGCGCTCGGCAACGAGGTCCGCCAGCTGCGCCAGCAACTGCTCGCCGTCGCCAACCGCGTGGACGGCAACGGCCGCGCCCTGTTCGCCGGCACGCGCGACGGCGTGGTGCCGTTCACCGATGCCGCGGGCGGCGTCAGCTATGCCGGCGACGACGGCCGCAACCAGGTCGACGTCGCCCCCGACCTCGCGCTGGCCGACAGCGACCCGGGCAGCAGCGTGTTCCTGCGCGTGCGCACCGGCGACGGCCAGCTGCGTGGCAGCGCGCTCGCGGGCAACGGCGGCACCGCGGTGCTGCAGACCGCCGCCGTGGCCGACGCCGCCGCATGGCCGGCCGCGCCGCTGCGCCTGGAGTTCACCGCGGCCGATGCCTGGCGCATGCTCGATGCCGGCGGCACCGTGCTGGCGAGCGGCGCCTACGCACCCGGCGACACGATCGACGCCGCCGGCCTGCGGATGCAATTCGACGGCACGCCCGCCCCCGGCGACGGCTTCGCGCTCGCGCCGGCGCCGAACCGCGACATCTTCGCCACCCTGCAGTCCTTGGCCGACGCGCTCGCCGCGCCGGTCGCCACGCCCGCGCAGCGCGCGGCACAGACGAACACGCTCGGCGGCGCCATCGCCGACCTGTCCACCGCCCAGGACCACCTGCTGCGCCTGCGCTCGGGCACGGGCATGCGCTTGGCGGCGATCGACGGGGCGGACGACACGCGCATGGCCCTCGATACGTCCATGCAGGCGTCGCTCTCGGCGTTGCGCGACGTGGACTACGCCGAGGCCGCCTCGCGCCTGGGCCTGGAACTCACCGCGCTCGAGGCGGCCCAGCGCACGATGCTGCGCATCCAGGGCCTGTCGCTGTTCGACAAGCTGGGCTGAGTCGCCGCCCGCGGCGTCGCCGGAGGTTTTTCCCGGACGCCCTAAAGCTTGACAGCCACCCGCCGTTACTACCCACAGCAGCGGCGAGGCCCAACGGCAACACCCTGCGAATTCCGGCCCAGGCCTCGCCGTGCCGGACCACCACTTCCAGGAGACCGCAACGATGCAAGTCATCAACACCAACGTGATGTCGCTCAATGCCCAGCGCAACCTGTCGACGTCCGGTTCCGACCTCGCGACCAGCCTGCAGCGCCTGTCCTCGGGCCTGCGCATCAACAGCGCCAAGGACGATGCCGCCGGCATGGCCATCTCCGAGCGCTTCACCACCCAGATCCGCGGCATGGACCAGGCCGCCCGCAACGCGAACGACGGCATCTCGCTGGCGCAGACCGCCGAAGGCGCGATGGGCGAGATCGCCAACAACCTGCAGCGCATCCGCGAGCTGGCCGTCCAGTCGCGCAACGCCACCAACTCCGACACCGACCGCGCCGCGCTCGACGCCGAAGCCCAGCAGCTGAAGGCCGAGATCGACCGCGTCGCCTCCAAGACCGCCTTCAACGGCGTGCAGCTGCTCGACGGCTCGTTCGCCGACCAGGTGTTCCAGGTCGGCGCCAACCAGGGCGAGACGATCAGCATCGACGACATCGTCAATGCCTCGTCCTCGTCGCTGGGCAGCTGGACCGCGGTGGACACCACGGGCGCCTCGATCACCATCGACGCCTCCGACCTCACCGACCCGACCGACGGCGACGACCTCGACGGCGATGCCGACACCGCGACCGGCGTCGACTTCGCCTCCGGTTCGTTCACGCTGAACGGCGAGACGATCAACTACGGCGCCCTCGCCGAGCAGACCGACGCCGCCACCGCGGAAGCCACGCGCATGTCCGACATCGCCACGGCGATCAACGGCAACGCCAACCTGGCCGCCGCCGGCGTGTCGGCTGCCTACGACAGCGGCACCGGCGAGCTGACCATCAGCAGCAACGGCGCCGACCTGGTCGTCTCCGGCGCGACGGCCGCGACCTCGGGCCTGAGCGACGGCACGACGGCGGCGGCGACGATCGCCGGCACCGCGCAGACCGGCTTCTCCTCGCTGGACATCTCCTCGGCCACCGGCGCCGACAACGCGATGCTGGCGATGGACGCCGCGCTGACCGCCATCAACAGCGCCCGCGCCAAGATGGGTGCGATCCAGAACCGCTTCAGCTCGGTCGTCGCCAACCTCTCCACGACCTCCGAGAACCTGTCGGCCGCCCGCAGCCGGATCCAGGACGCCGACTTCGCCAAGGAAACGGCGCAGCTGACGCGCAACCAGATCCTGCAGCAGGCCGGCACCGCGATGCTGGCGCAGGCCAACCAGGCCCCGCAGGGCGTGCTCAGCCTCCTGCGCTGACGACCCCGGGCGGGACGCTCCCCGTCCCGTCCAACCCAGGGTGGCGCGACTCCGGTCGCGCCACTTTTTTTTCGCCCCGACTTTTTCCCGCGCGCCCGACGTCGACCTGCGCCCTTCGCGCGCACCGACGCACCCGGCACCGGTTCCGTGCTCAAGGTCGCGTTCCCGCGGCCGATAGAACCCTCGACCCCCGGCGCCGCGTGGCGTCGGGCTCCGCCCGATCCGCCGTCCACGAGACCGTCCATGACCCTCCGCGCCGATCGATCCAGGCCGTCCGCGCCGCCCGCCGGGGAGGCCGCGCCATGGCGATGAGCAGCGCCGGCATCGGCAGCGGGCTGGACGTCGGCTCGATCGTGGCCCAGCTCGTGGCCGCCGAACGCGCGCCCGCGACGGCGCGGCTGGACCGCGACCAGCGCCGCGTCGATGCCCAGGTGTCCGCGCTCGGCAGCCTGCGCGGTGCCTTCGCGGCGCTGCGCGACGCGGTCGGCAAGCTCGGCGCCGGCGACGCCGCGCAGGCGCGCCGGGCGACCGTCGGCGAGGGCGCCGGCTTCTCCGCGAGCGCGTCGGCCGGCGCCGCCGTCGGCAGCGTGCAGGTCGAAGTCCTCGCGCTCGCATCCGCGCACAAGGTGTCCTCCGCGGCCCATGCCGACGCGACGTCGCGCGTGGGCACCGGCACGCTCACCATTTCCTCCGGCGAGACGACCATCGAGGTGGTCGTCGGCGAAGGCGAGGCCACGCTCTCGGGCATCCGCGACGCGATCAACGTGCAGGCCGGCGGCAAGGGCGTGGTCGCGACGATCGTCAACGCCGACGACGGCGCCCACCTGGTGCTGTCGGCGACGGAGACCGGCGCGGCCAACGCGCTGTCGGTCACCGCCAGCGGCGGCGACGGCGGGCTTGCCGCGATCGCCGACCCCGCGCTGTCGGAACTCGCCGCAGCGGCGGATGCGCGCGTCATGGTCGACGGCCTGCTGCGCACCTCGGCCGGCAACACCGTCTCCGACCTGCTGGAAGGCGTGACCCTCACCCTCAAGACGGCCGCGCCCGGCACGGTGTCCACCCTCACCGTGTCCAGCGACCCGTCGGTGCTGCGCGGCGCGGCGAAATCCTTCGTCGGCGCCTACAACCGCGCGCGCGACGCGATCGACAAGGCCACCAGCTACAACGCCGAGGCGAACATCGCCGCCGCCCTCAACGGCGACGCGATGGTGCGCGGCACCGCGCGCGACCTGCGCGGCGCGATCAGCGCATCGGTCGCCGACCTCGACGCGCTCGGCATCGCCATCGACGACAAGGGCCGGCTGTCGCTCGACGAGACCGCGTTCGACGCGGCACTCGCCGCCGACCCGGCGGTCGCCGCGCGCCTGTTCGGGGAGGGAGGCGGCAGCCTCACCGGCCGGCTCGAGTCCACCCTGGCCGGACTGCTCGACGACGACGGCCTGCTCGACGGGCGCGACGCGGGGCTGAAGGCCCGCGACAAGCGCATCGACGACCAGCGCGCGGCGCTCGACCGGCGCATGGCGGACGTCGAGTCCCGCTACCGCGCCCAGTTCACCGCGCTCGACGTTCTCGTTTCCCGCATGCAGTCCACCAGCAGCTTCATCGCCCAGCAGCTCGCGAACCTTCCGTCCTGAGGTCGACATGTACAGCGCGTTCTCCACCGCCCAGCAATACCGCCAGACCGGCCTGGCCAGCGCCGTGCTGGACGCCGATCCGCATCGCCTCGTCACCCTGATGCTGTCCGGCGCGCGCGAACGCGCCCGGCTCGCCATCGCCTGCCTGGAACGCGGCGACGTGCCGCGCAAGGCGCAGGCCATCACCGATGCCAGCGCGATTGTTGCCGGCCTCAACGGCGCGCTGGACCACCAGGCCGGCGGCGACATCGCCGGCGGCTTGTCGGCGCTGTACGACTACGCGCAGCGCCGGCTGGTGGAGGCCAACGCCGGCAACGACGCCGCGCCGCTGCACGAGGTCGACGAACTGCTCGGCGAGATCGAGACGGCCTGGCGGGCGATCGCGCCCGGGGCGGCGCCGGCATGATCCCGCGCCTGCCCGTCGAAGCGATCCGCGCCGCCGTGGACGGGGACGACTGGGCGGGCGCCGACGCCCTGCTGCTGGCGCACGAGCGCGAAGTCCGCGCGGCCCTGTCGCGCGACGGCGCGGTCGCCGCGGACCCGGCCGGCTGGAGCCGGCTGCTGGTCGCGCAGTGCGCGCTCGCGTCCGAACTCGAGGAGCGGCGCGCCGAGGCCTCGCGCCGCCTCGGCGACCTGGGGCAGGGCCGCCGCGTCGCGCTCGCCTACCTCGCGGGGGCGGGCGGATGACCGCGCTCGCGGGCCACGGCGCCACGCTCCACGACGAGGCGGAGTGCATCCTCTTCGGCGACGTGCTCGCGTGCACCGAACTGCGCCCGGCGACCTTCCTGCCCGGCACGCCGCCACCCGCCGAGCTCCAGGCGGACCTGCTGCGCGCGGAAACCTTCCTCCACGCCCTGGCCGTCATCGAGGACCGCCGCGGCGAGGATCCTGACGAGCACGGGCCGCTGGCGCTGGCGCTGGACCGGATCGAGGCCCGCCTGGACCTGCTCGCGATGCAGCTCGGGCAGGTCCTGCCGGGCGGCGGCGCCGATCCGGCGCGGCGCCTGCGCTGGTCCGCGCGCGGGGCGTGCCTGCCGGTCGACGCACCACTCGCCCCGGGCACCGCGGGCGTGCTGCGGGTGCTGCCCGCCGACGCCCTGTGCCAGGCCCTGCGGCTGCCGGCGCGCGTGGTGGCCTGCCGCGAGGACGAGGCCGGCGCGCTGGCCGCCTGGGTGCGCTTCGAGGGGCTCACGCCCGGCGTGGAGAGCGCGCTCGAACGCCACCTGTTCCGCATCCACCGGCGCGCGGTCGCCGACCGGCGGCGCGCCCGCTGACGCGCGGGGGTTTGGCGGGCCCCGGACGGTCCGTTAAGGTGCCGACGGACACCCGTGGCCGGCGGCGCCCGTGCGAATACTCATCTGTGACGACCACACCCTCGTGCGCGCCGGCCTGCGGCGCCTGCTCGAGGGGTTCGCCGACCTGGAGGTCGTGGCCGAGGCCTCGAGCGCCGACGAGGCCGTGGTCAAGGCACAGGCGCACCACCCCGACGCGATCCTCCTGGACCTGTCGATGCCCGGCCGTGGCGGGCTCGACGCGCTGGACGAACTGCGCCGCACCGTGCCGGGCAGCGCGGTGGTGATGATGTCGATGCACGACGACCCGCAGCACGTGCGCGCGGCGCTCGAGCGCGGCGCGCGCGGCTTCGTGGTCAAGGACGCGGCCCCGGCCGAGCTCGAGATCGCGCTGCGCGCCGCCACCAGCGGCCGCACCTTCCTCAGCCCGCAGGTCTCCGGCCCGCAGTTGCAGGCCAACCACCGTCCGCGGCGCGGCACGACGGAGGCCCTCTCCCCGCGCCAGCGCGAGATCCTCGGCGCGCTCGGCGCGGGTCGGACCAGCAAGCAGATCGCCGCCGACCTGGGGATCAGCATCAAGACGGTCGAGACCCACCGGGCGCGGATCATGGAAGCGCTGGGCTGCCGCAACGCGGTCGAACTGCTGCGCGTGGCGGTCCGGCTGCACGACGGTCCCTGACCCCGGCCGGGGCGGGACCTCCCCCAAAACGTGACGCCGGTGACGGTTCGCCGTCGCGCTGTCGGGGCAACCCCGACACCGGTGGGGTCCACCCCCAGCCGCAAGCGGGGAAACCCCGATTCGGATTCCGTCACGCGGCCTTCATGCTGGCCTCCCACTGCGCGACCGGGGAGGGTCCACCAGTGAACGCCACGCCACGGGCCGCCCTGCGCCCGCAACTGCAGCAGGGCCTCAACCTCACGCCGCAACTGCTGCAGACGATCCGCCTGCTGCAGCTCACCGCCCCGCAGCTGGAACTCGAACTGCGCCAGGCGCTGGACCGCAACCCGCTGATCGAGCTCGACGAGGCCGAAGCGGAAGACGAGGCCCTCGAGGCGACGGACGCCGCCACGCTCGAGGCCGCGGCCTGGGACGAACTGCCCGACCCGGCGTTCCTGTCCGGCGGCGGCCATGCCGCGGACGGCGGCGAGGACCGCGCCGCGCGCATCGTGGACGGCGGCCCGAGCGACCCGCGACTGGCGCTGCTGGCCCTGCTCGACCAGGGCGGCTGGCCGGCACGCGACCGCGCCCTGGCCGCCTGGTGGCTGGACCACACCGACGACCGCGGCTACCTGGAAGGCGCGCCCGCGGCGCTGGCGGCCGACGGCGCGGCGGCGCTGGACGTCACCGCCGGCGAGCTGCTCGCCGTGCGCGAGCGCCTGCTGGCCGCGGACTGGCCGGGCGTCGCCGCGGCCGACCCGCGCGAATGCCTGGCCGCGCAGCTCGACGCGCTGCCCGGCGACGCCGCGACCACGCTGGCGCGGCGGATCGTCCTCGGGCACCTCGACCTGCTGGCCGCGCACGACCTGCCGGGCCTCGCCGCCGCGCTCGACGCCGAGCCGGACGCGGTGGCCACGGCGCTCGCCCTGGTGCTCACGCTGCGCGCCCACCCGTTCGACGAGGCCCGCGCGCCCGAACCGCACCTCGTTCCGGACGTGGTGGCCTGGAAGGCCGACGGCCGCTGGCACGTGGTCCTCGACGACCGCGCGCTGTCGCGGGTGCGGATCGTCGCGCACTGCGAGCGCGCGCTGGCCGACGCCCCGGGGCAGCACGCCGCGCTGCGCGGGCTGCTCGACGAGGCCCGCTGGCTGGTCCGCGGGGTGGCGATGCGCAACGACACCCTGCTGCGCACCGCCCGCGTGCTCGTCGAGCGCCAGGCGGCGTTCCTCGAGCGCGGCGAGGAGGCGATGGCGCCGCTCACCCTGAAGGAAGTCGCCGACGCCATCGGCATGCACGAGTCCACCGTCTCGCGGATCACCTCCGGCAAGTACATCCAGACGCCGCGTGGGACGCTCGAGCTCAAGCGCTTCTTCGCGGTGCGCCTGGAGGGCGCGCAGATCGGCGCGGTCGCGGTCAAGGCGATGGTCCGCCGCCTGATCGAAACCGAGCCGGCGAACGCGCCGCTCGCCGACGACGTCATCGCCGGGATGCTCGCCCGCCAGGGCGTGCGCATCGCGCGGCGCACCGTCGCCAAGTACCGCGACCAGCTCCACATCGGGCCCGCCGCCGCACGGCGCGCCGCACGCCTGGCCGCCACGGCCTGAGGAATCGACATGAAGACGCTGTCCCTGCTGCTGGTCGACGACCACCCGGGCTTCATCAACGCCGCCCTGCGCCACCTGCGCCGGCTCGACTGGATCACCGTTGCAGGCACCGCCGGCAACGGCATCGAGGCGATCACCCAGTGCGAGGTGCTGCGCCCGGACGTCGTGCTGATGGACCTGGCCATGCCCGAGATGGGCGGCCTGCAGGCCACGCGCCTGATCAAGGCCCAGGACGCGCCCCCGTTCGTGGTCATCGCCAGCCACTTCGATGACGCCGAGCACCGCGAGCACGCGCTGCGCTCCGGCGCCGACGCGTTCGTCAGCAAGCTCGCCTACCTGCACGACGTGCTGCCGATCCTGGAGCGGCTCGCCGGGGAGGACGGCCAGTGAGTGAGTCGCGCATCCTGCTGCTGGACCGGGACGCGACGCGCGCCGAGCGCCTCGCGACGCTGCTGGAGTTCATGGACTTCACCCCGCGCATCGTCGACGACCTCGCCGACGTGGACCTGTCGCGCGCGCGCGCCGGCGACTGGGTCGCGGTGGTCGCCGGGGACATCCAGGACGACCCGCGCTGGCCGGCGTTCACCGACTGGCTGGCGGCGCAGGCGCTGCATCCGCCGGTGCTTGAACTGCCCGGGCACGACGCCGACGCGGCCTGGCGCGCGAACGTGCACCCGGACGCGGTCTGGCCGCTGGCCTGGCCGGTGCGCCGCGCGCAGCTGCAGGAGTGCCTGCGCCGCGCCAGCCTCAAGCGCATCGACGAGGACGCGCGCGGCGCCCCCGCCACGCCCGGCCCGACCGGCCGCAGCGCGGCGACCCTGCGCCTGTCGCGCATGCTCGACCAGGTCGCGCCGTTCGACACCACCGTGCTGATCCTCGGCGAGTCCGGCACCGGCAAGGAGGTCGCCGCGCGCGCCATCCACGAACGGTCCCGGCGCGCCGGCAAGCCGTTCGTGGCGATCAACTGCGGCGCGATCCCCGCCGACCTGCTCGAAAGCGAACTGTTCGGCCACGAGAAGGGCGCGTTCACCGGCGCGCTGACCCAGCGCAAGGGCCGCTTCGAGATGGCCGAGGGCGGCACCCTGCTGCTCGACGAGATCGGCGACATGCCGATGGCGATGCAGGTCAAGCTGCTGCGCGTGCTGCAGGAACGCCGCTTCGAGCGCGTGGGCGGCAACCAGCCGATCGACTGCGACGTGCGCGTCATCGCCGCGACGCACCGCGACCTGGAGGCGCACATCGCCGACGGCCGGTTCCGCGAGGACCTGTTCTACCGCCTCAACGTGTTCCCGGTGGAGATGCCGGCGCTGCGCGAGCGCGCCGAGGACCTGCCGGAACTGGTGGCGGCGATCGGCCGCCAGCTGGCCGAGTCCGGCCGCGGCGAAGTGCGCCTGGCGGCCGACGCGGTGGCCACGCTGGCGCACTACGCCTGGCCCGGCAACGTACGCGAGCTCGCCAACCTGCTCGAGCGCCTGGCCGTGCTCCACCCGGGCGCACTGGTCCGCGCGGCGGACCTGCCGGCGCGCTACCGCGCCAACGCGCCCGCGAACGACGACGCGGCGCCCGCCCCCTCCATCGCCGCCGACGCGGCGCCGGCCGCCAACGCGGGCCCGGACCCGTCGACCCTTTCGCCCACCACGTCGCTGCCGCCGCAGGGCATCGACCTGCGCGGCCACATGGCGGGCATCGAGCTGGATCTGATCCGCGCCGCGCTGGCCCAGGCCGGTGGCGTGGTGGCGCACGCCGCGCCCCTGCTCGGCCTGCGCCGGACCACGCTGGTGGAGAAGCTGCGCAAGTACGGCATCGAGCGCGACCAGCTCGAGGCGGTCGCGGCGGAAAGCTGACGGCGCGCTGGCACGGCGCTTGCCTGATCCCCGTCAGTCCCCGATCGAACCGGGGCGCCAGCCCGGGGCGAAGCCGCGATGACCGACGCCATCTCCTCCATCCTCAGCCAGATCCGCGCCTACGAGTCGCGCGCCCAGGCGGTCGCCGGCGACGCGGCCCCGGGCAACGCGATCGGACCGCTCGGTGGTGGCCCCGCGGGTGGCGTCGGCGGCGTGTCGGAGACCGGTGCCGGGGGCGGCTTCCAGCAGGCCCTGTCCAAGGCGATCGACGGCGTCAGCCGCACCCAGCGCGCCTCGGCCGACCTGCAGCAGGCCTTCGAACTGGGCGACCCGCGCGCCGACCTCGCCCGGGTGATGGTCGCGATGCAGCAGTCGCAAGTCGCGTTCCGCGCCACCGTCGAGGTCCGCAACCGGCTCGTCCAGGCCTACCAGGACGTGATGAACATGCCGGTCTGACGCCGGACGCCACCGCACCTGCCGCACGACCCCCTCCGCCAATTCCACGCAGCCGACCCCACCGATGAGCGTCATCGCCCTCCCCAAATCCGCAGGCGCCTCCCTCAAGGACCTCGGCCGCCTGCAGGACATCCCCGCGGTCAGGCAACTGGCGCTGCTGGGCGTGGCCGCCGCGGCGATCGCGCTCGGCCTGTGGCTGTTCTTCTGGACCCAGGCACCGGCCTTCGTGCCGCTGCAGGCCGGGCTGGACGCGAAGTCCACCGGCGAGGCGTCCGACCTGCTGCGCGCACGCGACATCCCGTTCCGCGTCGAGCCGGGCAGCGGCGTGCTCGCGGTGCCCGCCGACCGCGCGGGCGAGGCCCGCCTGGCGCTCGCCGGCGCCGGCCTGACCGGCTCCACCGGCGGCGGCTTCGCGACCATCGAGGGCGACCAGGGCTTCGGCACCAGCCAGTTCGTGGAAAGCGCGCGCTACCAGCACGCGCTGGAGGTCGAGCTCGCCCGCACCATCGCTAACCTCCGCCCGGTGCGCGAGGCCCGCGTGCACCTGGCGCTGCCCAAGCCGAGCGCGTTCACCCGCGCCCGTGAACCGGCCAGCGCCTCGGTCGTCCTGCAGTTGCTGGGCGGTGCGTCGCTCGAGCAGCAGCAGGTCGACGCGATCGTCCGCCTGGTCGCCTCCAGCATCCCCGACCTCGCGCCGGAGCGGGTCACCGTCGTCGACCAGTTCGGCCGGCTGCTGTCGGCCAGCGGCAAGGGCGGCGAGGCCGAGGCGGGCGCCGAGCGCTTCGAGCAGCAGCGCCGCCAGGAGGCGGTCTACGTGCAGCGCATCCAGGACCTGCTCGCGCCGATGACCGGCCCGGGCCGGGTCAGCGCGCAGGTCAGCGTGGACATGGACTTCGACCAGACCGAGCAGGCGCGCGAGGTCTACGCGCCGCAGGGCGGCGTCGTCCGCAGCGAGCAGGTGTCCGAGTCGGGCACGGCGGTGGCTTCGGCCGGCGGCGCGACCGCGGGCGCCGGCGCCGGCGCGGTCGCGCAGGGCGTCCCGGGCAGCGCGAGCAACGCGCCCGACGCCGCGGCCGGGACCGGCGAGGCGGCCACGACGGCCGCCGCCGACGCCGCGGCCGGGACCACGATGACCGGGCCGACCTCGCGCAGCGCCGTGCGCAACTACGAGATCGACCGCACGCTCACCCACACCCGCCAGGCGACCGGCCGCATCCGCCGGATCACCGCCGCGGTGCTGGTCGACCACGTCGCGGCCGAAGCCGGCACCGACGGCAAGGCGGCCTCGCGCCCGCTCACCGAGGCCGAGGTCCGCCACGTGGAGACGCTCGTGCAGCAGGCGATCGGCTTCGACGCCGCGCGTGGCGACACGGTCTCGGTCGTCAACGCGCCCTTCGCGCGCACCGGGGCCACGGCCGAAGACGGCGTCGCCGGCCCGCCGGCCTGGCAGGATCCGCGCGCGCGCGAACTGCTGCGCATCGCGCTGGGCGGCATCGCCGTGCTGCTGGTGGTCTGGTTCGTGCTGCGGCCCGCCTTCCGCCAGTTGCTGCAGCCGCGCGGCCGCGCGGCCGCGCCGGCGCAGGTGGTCGACGAGGACGTGCCCGTCGTGGTCGCCACCCCCAGCGCCGCGGGCGCGGGGGCCGGGGCCGGCGCGGGTGCCGGCCCCGTGCAGGGCGGCGTGGCGCCGGTGCTGAGCTTCGACGAGAAGCTGCAGGTGGCGCGCAACGCGGTGAGCACCGATTCCAAGCGGGTCGCGCAGGTCGTGCGCGACTGGGTGGACGCCGATGCCTGAGCCCACTCCGCTCACCGGCGTGCAGCGCGCCGCGGTGGTCCTGCTCTCGCTCGGCGAGCAGCAGGCGGCCGAGGTGCTCAAGCACATGAGCGCCAAGGAAGTGCAGAAGCTCGGCGTGGCCATGACCTCGGTCGGCGGCATCCCGCGCGACGCGGTGGCCCGGGTGTTCGACGACTTCGTCGACGTGCTGTCGCAGCCCGGTGCGCTCGGCGGCTCGGGCGCGGACGACTACGTGCGCGCCGTGCTGGTGCAGGCGCTGGGCGAGGACCGCGCCAGCAGCCTGATCGACCGCATCCTGCTCGGGCGGAACACCTCCGGGCTGGATTCGCTCAAGTGGATGGAGCCGCGCGCGATCTCGGACCTGGTCCGCAACGAGCACCCGCAGATCATCGCGATCGTGCTGTCGCACCTGGACCCGGACCAGGCCGCGGAGGTGCTCAAGTGCCTGCCCGACCGCGCGCGCGCGGACGTGCTGGTGCGCATCGCCACGCTCGACGGCATCCCGCCGCACGCGCTCAACGAGCTCAACGACGTCATGGCGCGCCAGTTCGCCGGCGCGCAGAACATCAAGTCCTCGTCGGTCGGCGGGGTGAAGGTCGCCGCCAACATCCTCAACTTCATGGACGGCGGCCAGGACGAGACGATCCTGGGCGCCATCGGCGAGGTGGACGAGCTGCTGGGCACCAGCATCCGCGACGAGATGTTCGTGTTCGACAACCTCGCCGAGCTCGACGACCGCGCGATGCAGTCGGTGTTGCGCGACGTGCCTTCGGACAAGCTGGCGATCGCCCTGCGCGGGGCGGACGCGAAGGTGCGCGAGAAGATCACCGGCAACATGTCGCAGCGCGCGGCCGAGATCCTGGTGGAGGACATGGAGGCGCGCGGCCCGGTGCGCCTGGCCGAGGTCGAGGCCGCGCAGAAGGAGATCCTAGCGATCGTGCGCAAGATGGCCGAGAGCGGCGAGATCGTGCTGTCGGCCAAGGCCGAGGCGTTCGTTTGAACGCGGCGCCCGACGTGCTGCGCTGGACCGCGCCGGGGCTGGACGCGCCCCCGCCGTCCACCGCCGAGCCGCGACCCAGCGTCGAGTCGCTGCAGGCGATCGAGCGCGCCGCGCGCGAGGAGGGCTACGCGCGCGGTCACGCCGAAGGCCTGGCCAGCGGCCAGGCCGAGGTGCGCCGGATGGTGGCGCAGATGGAGGGCATCCTCGACGGCTTCACCCGCCCGCTCGCGCGGCTCGACGCCGAGGTGGGCGACGCGCTCGCCGCGCTCGCCGTGCGCGTCGCCGGCGCGCTGCTCGGCCGGGCCTACGTCGCCGACCCCGCGCTGATGGCGGACCTGGTGCACGGCGCGCTCGACGCGATGGGCGCCACCACCCGCGACGTGGAGCTGCGCCTGCATCCCGACGACCTCGGCGTGCTGGCGCCACACCTGGCCGCGCTCGACGGCGTGCGCCTGGCCGGCGACGGCACCCTGGCGCGCGGCGAACTGCGCCTGCACGGCGAGAGCGTGCGCATCGACGGCACGCTGTCGGCGCGGCTGCACGCGTGCCTGCAGTCGATCCTGGAACAGCACGAGGCGGCGCCGTGAGCGTGCCCGCCGAACACTGGCGCGAGGCACGCAACCTGCGCCTGGCCGCGCGCCTGGCCGGGGCGGACCCGCGCCCGGATGCGCTGGGCCTGTCGCGCGAGGGCGTGCTGCGGCGCGCCGTCGGGCTGACGCTGGAGGCCTCGGGCTGCAGCGCGCCGATGGGCGCGCGCTGCCGCGTGGAGACCGCCGGCGGGCACTGGATCGACGCCGAGGTCGTCGGCTTCGCCGGCGACCGCACCTACCTGATGCCGACCGCGGACCTCGAGGGCCTGCTGCCGAACGCACGCGTGGTGGGCAGCCGCCGCCGCGGCGAGGTGGCGGTCGGCGAAGGCCTGCTCGGCCGGGTGATCGACAGCGACGGCGCGCCGCTCGACGGCCGCGGGCCGGTCCGCCCGGAAGGACGCGTCGGCCTCGCGGGCACGGCGATCAACCCGCTGATGCGCGAGCCGATCAGCCATTCGCTGGACGTGGGCGTGCGGTCGATCAATGCGTTGCTGCCGATCGGGCGCGGCCAGCGCGTCGGCCTGTTCGCCGGCTCCGGCGTCGGCAAGTCGACGCTGCTGGGGATGATGACCCGGCATACCGCGGCCGACGTGATCGTGGTCGGGCTGATCGGCGAGCGCGGGCGCGAGGTGCGCGACTTCGTCGAGACCACCCTCGGCCCGGAAGGACTGCGCCGCTCCGTGGTCGTCGCCACCCCGGCCGACCGGCCACCGCTGGCGCGCCTGCACGGCGCCCTGCGCGCGACCGCCATCGCCGAATGGTTCCGCGACCAGGGCCTGCACGTGCTGCTGCTCATGGATTCGCTCACCCGCTTCGCGCAGGCGCAGCGCGAGATCGGCCTGTCGGTGGGCGAGCCGCCGACCACCCGCGGCTACCCGCCGTCGGTGTTCGCCCGCCTGCCCGCGCTGGTCGAGCGTGCCGGCAACGGCCCCGACGGGCGCGGGTCGATCACCGCCTTCTACACCGTGCTGACCGAAGGCGACGACCAGCAGGAACCGATCGCCGACGCGGCGCGCGCGATCCTCGACGGCCACATCGTGCTGTCGCGGCGGATCGCCGACGCGGGCCTGTACCCGGCCATCGACGTCGAGGTCTCGGTCAGCCGCGTGATGCAGGACATCACCGACGCGCCGTGGCGCGCGCGGATCCGCCGCCTCAAGCAGCTGATGGCCGCCTACAACGCGCAGCGCGACCTGATCGCCATCGGCGCCTACCAGCGCGGCAACGACCCGCTGGTCGACGAGGCGCTGGCGCGCTGGCCGGCGATCCTCGACTTCCTCGGCCAGGACGTGGCCGAGGCGGCCGATGTCGCCGCGAGCCGCGACGCCCTCGCCGCACTGCTCGACGATCCCAAGACCCCGCCCGTCCCGGAGCCCGCATGACCCGTTCGCAACGCCTCGACCCGCTCAAGCGCATGGCCCGGGAGCGCCAGGACGACGCCGCGCGCGGCCTGGCCGAACGCGACCGCACCCTCGCCGAGCACACGCTCCGGCTGGAGGCGCTGCAGCGCTACGCGGCCGAGTATTCAGCCCCGCCGGACACCGCCACCACCATCGCGCCGGCCCTGCTCGCCAACCGGCTGGCGTTCCGCGCCAAGCTCGACGCGGCGGTGGCGCAGCAGTCGCGCATCGTCGACGACAACCGCCAGCTGGCGGACGTGGAGCGCGCGCGCCTGCTGCTCGCCAGCCGCGACGCCAAGGTGCTGGACCAGCTGGCGGCGAGCTACCGCGCCGAGGAGACCCGCGTCGCGGAACAGCGCGTGCAGCGCGAACTCGACGACCTCGGCGCCCGCCGCGCGCGGGCGCGCAGGGCGTCCGATGCCCCGGGTGACGGCGCGTGATGCCGCCCGTCGCGCGTCCGCCCACGGCACCGCCCGCGGCGCCCGAGGCGCCGCGCGGTCGCGGTGCCGACGGTGCCCCGTCCGGCGCGGCGCCCGCCGGTCCGGACGCGGCCGGCGCGTCGTCCAACCCCGCGGACGGAACGACACCGGACGGCGGCGGCGCCTTCGCCCTGCTGATGGACATGCCCGTGCCGCCGCCACCGGCCCCTGTACCGCCACCGCCCGCTGACGCCGCCGCGGGCGGACCGCGCACGATCGGTGTCGACGCGCCGCGGGATGGTTCGGGCGCCGCCACGTTGCCCGCGCAGCTGCTCGCGATGCTCGGACTGCAGCGCGTCGGCGGCAGCCACGACGGTGGATCGCCGGCGGCGCCGCCGGCCCGCCAGGTCGATGTCGCGTTGGCCCCCGCACCGGATGGCATGCCACCGCGCGCGCCCGTCGCGGCCGCGCACGCCCTGCCGCCGGCGACGGCGTCGACCGCGCCGCTGGCCGGCGCCGCCCTGCCGATCGCGCCGGTCGCGTTCGCCATGCCCAGGACCGCCACGCCCGACATCGAGCCGGCCGCCACCGCGTCCGTGGCATCGGCGCCGGTCGATGCCACCCCGCTCCCCATCGCCCCGCCCGCATTGTCCGCCCCCGGCGAGCCGCCCCGCCCGCAGCCGGCCACCCTGCCCCTCCCGCTTGCCCAGCCCGCCGATCCCGGGGCGGGCTTCGACGACGGCATCGGCGCCAACCTGGCGTGGATGGCGGAACGGCGCATCGGCCACGCCGAGCTGCGCCTGAATCCGGAGCACCTCGGTCCGGTCGAGGTGCGCATGCGGCTGGAGGGCGACCGCGTGCACGCCGAGTTCCACAGCGCGCAGGCCGACGTGCGCCAGGCGCTGGAAGCCACGCTCCCGCGCCTGCGCGACCTGCTCGGCCAGCACGGCCTGCAGCTCGCCCAGGCCGACGTCGGTGCGCGCCAGCAGCACGAGGCGCGGCAGGGCGGTTCGGGACGTGGCGAAGGCGCATCCCCGGATGCGGACGGAACGCTCGCCACGGGCGACCGCCCGGCGCCGGGCCCCGCCCGCACGGTGCGCGGGCTGCTCGACGAGTACGCCTGACCGGCGACGTCCCGCCGGCGCGACGCGGCGTCAATCCACCGTCGCCGGAAGGCCAGGGCCGCGGCACGCGGCTTGCACGGGTGGGGCATCGCTTCGCTGGAGAGCCCCGTGCCCGTCGCAGACCCCACCCCGCAGGACCCCGCGCCCGCCGCGCCGACGCCCAAGCGTCGGCCGGGCAGGCGCACGCTGCTGATCGCGGCCGGCGCGGCGCTCGTCCTCGTCGCGGCCGCGGTCGGCGGCTGGGTCTGGTTCGCGACGCCGGACGCGGAACCCGCGCCCGAGGAAGCGAAGGCGCCCACCCGCGGCAAGGCGCTGTACTTCGCCCTCGAGCCGGCCTTCGTGGTCAACCTCGCCGACGAGGACGCGGTGCGCTACCTGCAGGCGGAACTGCAGGTGATGACCCGCGACGCCGCCACCCTGGCGGCGCTCGAGCAGCACGCCCCGGCGGTGCGCAACCGGCTGCTGCTGCTGTTC
Organism: Luteimonas pelagia; assembly: GCF_054776035.1. Classification (NCBI taxonomy): domain Bacteria; kingdom Pseudomonadati; phylum Pseudomonadota; class Gammaproteobacteria; order Lysobacterales; family Lysobacteraceae; genus Luteimonas; species Luteimonas pelagia. The sequence goes on from NZ_BAAHCG010000003.1 coordinate 270,642, forward strand.
GGGCAGCAGACCGCGCGCACGCTGTCCGCGCGACGCGGCAAGGAAACCCTGCAGGCGCTGGCGCTGGCCGAGGTGCGCGCGGCGCTCGCCGCCGAGCAGGCGCCGGACGGCATCGAGGCCGTCTACTTCACCAGCCTGGTCACCCAGTGAGGCCCGCGCGATGAGTGCCGACCTGCTGTCCCAGGACGAGATCGACGCGCTGCTGCACGGCGTGGACAGCGGCGCGGTGGAGACCGAGCCGCCGCCCGCGCCGGGCGAGGCGCGCGCCTACGACTTCGCCAGCCAGGACCGCATCGTCCGCGGCAAGCTGCCCACGCTGGAGATGATCAACGAGCGCTTCGCGCGCACCTGGCGGATCGGGCTGTTCAACCTGCTGCGCCGCTCCGCCGACCTGTCGGTGCGCGGCATCGACCTGCTGCGCTTCGGCGAGTACATGCACTCGCTGCAGGTGCCCAGCAACCTCAACCTGGTGAAGATGAAGCCGCTGCGCGGCACCGCGCTGGTCGTGTTCGAGCCGCGGCTGGTGTTCACCGTGGTCGACAACTTCTTCGGCGGCAACGGCAAGTACCACACGCGCATCGAGGGCCGCGAGTTCACCCCGACCGAGATGCGCGTCATCCAGCTGATGCTCCGGCAGACCTTCGCCGACCTGGCCGAGGCCTGGGCACCGGTGATGCCGGTCGAGTTCGAGTACGTGAACTCGGAGGTCAACCCGCACTTCGCCAACATCATCAGCCCACGCGACTACATCGTGGTCTGCCGCTTCAACGTCGAGCTCGACGGCGGCGGCGGCGAGGTCCACGTGGCGTTGCCCTACGCGATGCTCGAGCCGATCCGCGAACTGCTCGACGCCGGCATGCAGAGCGACCGCATCGAGAAGGACGAGGGCTGGATCCGCGCGCTGCGCACGCAGCTGCAGGACGCCGAGCTCGAGCTCAGCAGCGCCATCGCCACCCGCCGCATCAGCCTGCGCGAGCTTTCGCGGCTGAAGGTGGGCGACATCATCCCGATCGAACTGTCCCGCACCGTCTCGCTGCAGGTGGAGCAGATGCCCCTGTTCTCCGGCGAGTTCGGGATCCACAACGGCAGGAACGCCTTCAAGGTCTCAGAAGTGCACCTGCCGCGCACCGCTCCTTCCCTGGACCTCACGACGCCATGACCGCTCCCGAAGCCGCGGCGCCCGCCGCATTCGACCCGCTGACCGCCGAGCCCGGGCTCGGCGCCGACCTCAACCTGGACGTCATCCTCGACGTGCCGGTGTCGCTTTCGCTGGAGGTCGGCCGCACGCGCATCCCGATCCGCAACCTGCTGCAGCTCAACCAGGGGTCGGTCGTCGAGCTCGAGCGCGCCGCCGGCGAACCGCTGGACGTGTACGTGAACGGCACCCTGATCGCGCAGGGCGAGGTGGTCGTGGTCAACGACCGCTTCGGCGTGCGCCTGACCGACGTGGTCAGCCCGTCCGAGCGGATCAAGCGCCTGCGATGAACACCCCGCTGCACCATGCCTCCGGCGTGACCACCTGGCCGGTGCCGGCCGGCGCGATGGTCGCGGCCGCGCCGCTGCCCGAGGCCGGCGTGCCGGTCGTGGCGCCCGCCACCGCGGTCGCCACCGCGCCGCCCGCGGCGGATGCGACCGAGGTTGCCAACCCGGTGCAGCCGGACCCCGTCCCGACCGCCGGGTCGCCTGCCGACCCGGCGACGACGGCCGAAGCGACGACGCTGTCCACCACGACCGTCCCGCCGGCGAAGTTCGCCCCCGCCGATGGCGGCGCCGGCGGCGCCATCGGCGGCACCGTCGCCGCGCTGCTGCTGGTCGTCGCGCTGATCCTCGTCCTCGGCCGCTTCGCCCGGCGCCTGCCCGGCGTGGCGGGCGGCAGCCATGCCGCGCTGCGCGTGGTCGGCTCGCTGTCGCTCGGGCCGCGCGAGCGCATCGTGGTCGTCGACGTCGGCGGCACGCAGCTGCTGCTGTCCACCGGCGCCCAGGGCACGCGCACGCTGCACACGCTCGACGCGCCGCTCCCGGAGGCGCCGCCCGCGAGCCCGGCGTTCGCGCAACTGCTCTCCCGCCAGCTCCGCCGATCGGTCGGCCTCGAGCCCGCCGCCGGAACCGCCTCCGCATGAGCACCACCGCACTCCGCGCGCGCACGCGCGCCGTCGCCCGCGCCTGCCTGCTCGCGCTGCTGCTCCTGTTCGCCGGGCAGGCGCTGGCCCAGTCGGCACCGACCCCGCCCGACCCGGTGGGCGCCGCCGCCGCGCCCGCGCGCGCGCTGCCGGCGGTCAAGGTCGGCAGCATCGGCGACGAGCCGGTGAGCATGCCGCTGCAGGTCCTCCTGCTGATGACCACGATCACGCTGCTGCCGGCGGCGCTGCTCGGGATCACCGCGTTCACCCGCATCATCATCGTGCTCGGCCTGCTGCGGCAGGCGCTGGGCACCGGCCAGACGCCGGGCAACCAGGTCCTGCTCGCGCTGGCGCTGTTCCTCACCGCGATGGTGATGATGCCGGTGTTCGACCAGGCCTGGGCGGGCGGCATCGCGCCCTACCTCGACGGCACCATGGAATTCCGCGCCGCGCTGGCGGCGACGATGGAACCGTTCCGCGCGTTCATGCTCGCGCAGGTCCGCGAGAGCGACCTGATGACCTTCGCCGGCCTGTCCAACAGCGGGCCGTACGCGACGCCGCAGGACGTGCCGTTCGGCGTGCTCGCCGCCTCGTTCCTGACCAGCGAGCTGAAGACCGCGTTCGAGATCGCGTTCCTGGTCTACATCCCGTTCGTGATCATCGACCTGGTGGTGGCCAGCGTGCTGATGTCGATGGGCATGATGATGCTCTCGCCGATGCTGGTGTCGGCGCCGTTCAAGATCCTGCTGTTCGTGCTCGTCGACGGCTGGGTGCTGGTGGTGGGCTCGCTCGCGGCCAGCTTCAACCCGTTGTAGCGCGATGACGCCGGAGACCGCCCTCACCGAGATCGCGCGCGGCCTGCAGATGGCGCTGATGATGGGCGCGCCGCCGCTGCTGGCGGTGCTGGCGGTCGGCGTGGTCGTCGGCGTGATCCAGGCCGCCACGCAGATCAACGAACCCACCATCGCGTTCGTGGCCAAGGCGATCGCGCTGGTCGGGGCGATCGCGCTGACCGGGCACTTCCTGCTCGGGCGGCTGGTGTCGTTCACCACGGACCTGTTCCAGCGCATCCCGCACCTGGTCGGCTAGGACGCGGCGGATGGACGCGGTCACGCTCGCCACCGCCACCGGCGTGGACCTGTTCGGGATGCTGGGCACGGTGCTCTGGCACGTGATCCGGATCGGCGCCGTGCTGCAGGTGCTGCCGATGGTGGGCGGACGGACGCTGCCGGCCCGCGTCCGGCTGATCCTCGCGCTGGCCCTGGCCGCGACGCTGTCGGGCCTGCTGCCGGCACCGCCCGCCGCGGCGGTCGACGCCGCCACCGCGCTGGCCGTCGTGCGCGAGTTCGCGGTGGGCGTGGCGATGGGGCTGATGCTGCGGCTGGCGTTCGAGGCCGGCCGGCTGGCCGGCGAACTGGCCTCGCAGGGCATGGGCCTGTCCTTCGCGACGATGGCCGACCCGCTCAGCAACGCGTCCTCGCCGGTGCTGTCGCAGTGGTTCTTCCTGGTGTTCGGCCTGGTGTTCTTCACCCTGGACGGGCACCTGGCGCTGGTGCACGTGCTGCTCGACAGCTACCACGCGCTGCCGGTAGGCACGGCGTTGCCGGACACGCACGCCATGCTGGCCACGGTCCCGCTGTTCTTCGCCACGGTGCTGCGCGCCGGCGTGCTGCTGGCGCTGCCGGTGATGATGGCGCTGCTGGCGGTGAACCTCGCCTTCGGCGTGCTCGCGCGCGCGGCCGCCCAGCTCAACCCGATCCAGATCGGCCTGCCGGTGGCGCTGCTGGTCGGCCTGTTGCTGCTCTCTCTGCTGGTACGCCACTTGCAGGGGCCGGTGCAGGGCCTGTTCGAGCAGGCCTTCGCGGCCATGCGGGCCGTGACCGGATGACCCGACGCAGCGAGCGATGAGCGAGACCGCAGACCGCCAGGACCGCACCGAGGCCCCCACCCCGAAACGCCTGCGCCAGGCGCGGGAGAAGGGCGACGTCCCGCGCTCGAAGGAGCTGGGCAACGTGGCCGTGCTCGGCGTCGCGGCGATCGTGCTGCTGGCCACCGCGCCGGCGGTCGGGCGCGCGTCACAGGCGTGGCTGCGCGACGCACTTCGGTTCGACCGGGCGCTGCTCGGCGATCCGGCGCAACTGCTGCCGCACGCGGCCGCGCTCGCCGGCGGCCTCATGCTGCCGCTGCTGCCGCTGTTCGCCGCCACCCTGCTCGCGTGCCTGGTCGCTCCTGCGGCGATGGGCGGCCTGCGCTTCGCCACCAAGGCACTTCAGCCCGACTTCAAGCGGCTCGATCCGATCAAGGGCCTGGCCCGCGTCTACGGCCGCGAGGCGCTGGTCGAACTGCTGCGCTCGCTGCTGCGCGTGGGACTGGTGTGCGGCGCGGGCGCGCTGGTGATCCACCAGGGGTTCTCGACGCTCGTGGCGTTGCCGCGCATGGACCTGGCGGTGGCCACCGCCGCGAGCGCGCGCACGGTGATGATCGCGCTGCTGGCGATGGCCGGGTCGCTCGCGGTGCTCGCCGCGATCGACGTGCCCTGGCAGCACTGGAACTGGCGCAGCAAGCTGAAGATGACCAAGCAGGAGCTGCGCGACGAACTCAAGGAAACCGAGGGCAACCCGGAACTCAAGGCGCGCGTGCGCCAGGTCGCGCGCCAGATGTCGCAGCGCCGGATGATGGAGGCGGTCCCGACCGCCGACGTGATCGTCACCAACCCGACCCACTACGCGGTCGCGCTGCGCTACGACGCCGGACGCATGCGCGCGCCGACCGTCGTGGCCAAGGGCGTGGACGAACTGGCGCTGCAGATCCGCAAGGTCGGTGCCGCGCACCGCGTCGGCATCGTGGAGGCGCCGCCGCTGGCGCGCGCGCTCTACCGGCACGCACAGGTGGACCGGGAGATCCCGTCGGCGCTGTACGCGGCCGTCGCGCAGGTGCTGTCCTACATCTACCAGCTCAAGCGCTGGCATCCGTCGCGCGGGCCGATGCCCGCCCTGGGTGAACTGCCGGTCGACGCCGCGCTCGCCGACGACGTGCCGCCGGCCGGGGGCACGCCGCGATGAGCGCGCAGGGCACGCAGGCCCCGCAGGGCGGTCTGGGCGCGGTCGCCGGCGCGGTGCGCGCGGGCGCCGCCGCGCCGCTGGTCGTCCTCGCGCTGCTGGCGATGGTGGTGGTGCCGATGGCGCCGCTGGTGCTGGACGTGATGTTCACGCTCAACATCGCGCTGTCGCTGGTGGTGCTGCTGGCCGTGGTCTACGTGAAGCGCCCGCTCGACTTCTCGGTGTTCCCGTCGGTGCTGCTGATGGTGACGCTGCTGCGCCTGGCGCTGAACGTCGCCTCCACCCGCGTGGTGCTGCTGCACGGCCACGAGGGCCCGGCCGCCGCCGGGCACGTCATCGAGTCGTTCGGCCAGTTCGTGATCGGCGGCAGCTACGCGGTCGGCATCGTGGTGTTCGCGATCCTGACCGTCATCAACTTCGTGGTCGTCACCAAGGGCTCGGGGCGCATCTCGGAGGTCTCGGCGCGCTTCATCCTCGACGCCCTGCCCGGCAAGCAGATGGCGATCGACGCCGACCTCAACGCCGGCCTGCTCACCCGCGAGGACGCCAGGGCCCGCCGCGAGGAGGTGCGCGAGGAGGCGGACTTCTACGGCTCGATGGACGGCGCGAGCAAGTTCGTGCGCGGCGACGCGATCGCCGGCCTGCTGATCCTGGCCATCAACCTGGTCGGCGGCATCCTGATCGGCGTGCTCCAGCACGACATGGGCTTCGGCGAGTCCACGCAGGTCTACACCCTGCTGGCGATCGGCGACGGCCTGGTGGCGCAGCTGCCCGCGCTGCTGATCTCCACCGCGGTGGCGATGCTGGTCACCCGGGCCACGCGCTCGCAGGAGATGGGCGCGGCGGTCGGCGCGCAGGTCTTCGGCCAGCAGCGCGCGCTGGCGGTCGCCGCGGTGCTGCTGCTGGTGGTCGGCATGGTGCCGGGCATGCCCAACGTGCCGTTCCTGGCCCTCGGCGCGGTGTTCGCCTATGCCGCGTGGACGCTGCACCGGCGCGCGCAGGCGGCCGCGGCCGCCCCGGACGACGCCACGGCCGAGGCCGCGCCCGCGGCGACCGCCGAGCTGGGCTGGGACGCGCTGCAGCCGGTCGAGCCGCTCGGGCTGGAGGTCGGCTACCGGCTGATCGGCCTGGTCGACCGCAGCCAGGGCGGCGAGATGCTGGCGAGGCTCAAGGGCGTGCGCCGGAAGCTGACCCAGGACCTCGGCTTCCTGATCCCCGCGGTGCACGTCCGCGACAACCTGGAACTCGCCCCGGGCCAGTACCGCGTCCTGCTCCACGGCGTGCCCATCGCCACCGGCGAACTGCACGCCGATCGGCTGCTGGCGCTGGATCCGGGCCGCGTGTTCGGCCCGCTGGAAGGCCTGCCGGGCAAGGACCCGGCCTTCGGCCTGGACGCGGTGTGGATCGCCGCGCCGCAGCGCGCGCACGCCGAATCGCTGGGCTACACGGTGGTCGACCCCTCGACCGTGGTCGCCACCCACCTCTCCCACCTGGTACGCGAGCGCGCCAGCGAGCTGCTCGGCCACGACGAGGTCCAGCAGCTGCTGGCCAGCGTCGGCAAGGCGACGCCGAAGCTCGTCGAGGATTTGACGCCCAAGCTGCTGCCGCTGTCGGTGGTCGTGCGCGTGCTGCAGTCGCTGCTGGCCGAGCGCGTGCCGGTCCGCCAGGTGCGCCAGATCGTGGAGGCCCTGCTCGAGCACGGCGCGCACACCCAGGACCCGGCGGTGCTGACCGCGGCGGTCCGCACCGCGCTGGGCCGCTTCATCGTCCAGGACCTCAACGGCATGGACCCCGAACTGCCCGTCTACACCCTGGCGCCGGCGCTGGAACGCGTCTTGCAGGACTCGGTCGGCGGCCAGTCGGCCGCGCTGGAACCCGGGCTCGCCGAGCGGTTGCACCAGAACCTCAGCGAGTGCGTGGCGCGACAGCAGGCCAGCGGCGAACCCGCGGTGCTGCTGGTGCCGGGCCAGATCCGCGCATCGCTCGCGCGGCTGGTGCGGCACAGCGTCCCGCAACTGGCGGTGCTGGCCTACGGCGAGGTGCCGGAGGACAAGCGCCTCCGCCTGGTGGGTGCGGTGGGTTGAACCATTGAGGCGCGGCGCCGAGGGCGCACGCGCGGGAGGACGAGGCAGTGAGGATCAAGCGTTTCATCGCGCCGGACATGCGCACCGCCCTGCGGATGGTGCGCGAGGAGCAGGGGCCCGACGCGGTCATCCTGTCCAACCGGCCGACCGCCGACGGCATCGAGGTCGTCGCCGCCACCGATTACGACGAAGCCCTGGTGCAGCACGCGCTGCGCAGCGCCGTGCCCGGCATCGAACTCGCGGTCGCACCGAAGCCGGTCGCCGTCGCGCCGCCCGCGCCGGTCGCGCCCGCGGCGGCCGTGCACTCCGTGGCCGTGCAACCCGCGGCCGCGCCACCGCGGCCGACCGGCCGCGCGGAAGCGATGATCGCCGCGCTGACCGGGCAGCCCGCGCCGGCGCCGGAACCCGTCGCCACGCCGGCACCCGCGATCGCCGCCGCGCCCGTGGCGGAGGCACAGGTCCGCGACGTCGCGCCGCCGGCGCCCACGCCGGCGACCCGGGTGCAGTCCATGCCCGCGCCTGCCGCGCCTGCCGCGCCGGCCACGCCCGCACCCGCCGACATGCAGGGCCCGGCCCCGGGCGACGAATTCCGCGCCATGCTCGCGCGCATGGTCGGCGAGGGTCCCGTCGACGCGCCGGTGTCGGCGGCGCGCGTGGCGGCCACGGCCACCGCGCCGCAGGCGAACGACGAACACGCCGACAGCGACGACACGGCCCGGGCGCCGTGCGACCCGGTGGCCACGCCGGTCGAGGCGTCCGATGCACCGGTCGACGCCATCGCCGCGCCGGCCTCCGCGACGCCGGCGCTGTCGATCGTCGCCACCGAGGATCCGGCGCTGCGCGCGATGCGCGCCGAACTCGAGGCGATGCGCCACCTGATGGAACGCCAGCTCGGCGAGCTGGCGGTGGAGCGGCTGCGCGGCTCGCCCGCGCGTGCCGCCGTGCTCGACGCGCTGCAGGGCTACGGTTGCGACGAGGCGCTGTCGCAGGCCGTCGCCGGCCGGATCGATCCGCGCCTGGACGTGGACGCGGCGCGTGCCGCGATGCGCCTGGAACTGGCGCGCACGCTCACCGTGCACCGCGCCGAGCCGCTCGACGACGGCGGCGTGATCGCGCTGGTCGGTCCCACCGGCGCCGGCAAGACCACCACCGCCGCGCGCCTGGCCGCGCGCTTCGCCGAGCGCCACCGCGCCCGCGACGTGGCCCTGGTCACCACCGACGCGGCGCGCGCCGGCGCGCGCGAGCAGCTGCACGCGCACGGCCGCCGACTCGGCGTGACGGTGTGCGAGGCCGAAGGCCCGGAGGCCCTGGGCCGCACGCTCGAGCAGCTCGCCGACTACCCGCTGGTGCTGGTGGACACCGCCGGCTACGCCACGCGCGACCGCGCGCTGCTGGGCCAGGTGCTGTGGCTGCGCACCGCCCGCCGCGTGCGCAGCCTGCTGGTGCTGCCCGCCAACGGCAATCCCGCGGACCTCGGCGACATCGTCCGCCGCTACCGCCCGGCCAACCCGGAGGGCGTCGTGCTGACCAAGGTGGACGAGACCGGCCAGCTGGGCGCCGCGCTGTCGGTGCTGGTGCGCAACGACCTGTCGCTCGCCTACACCAGCGACGGCCAGGGGCCGTCCGACATCGCCGCCGCCGATCCGTCGCGGCTCGTCGACGCGATCGACGCGCTGCACCGCGCCGCCGCCAACCCGCTCGCCATCGAGGACCGCCATGCCGTCGCCTGACCACGCCCTCCCCACGCCCATCGTGGCGACGCCGCCGGCCGCCGCGGCCACCGGGTTCGTGCGCGTCATCGCCGTCACCAGCGGCAAGGGCGGCGTCGGCAAGACGTCGGTGTCGGTGAACCTCGCGCTGGCGCTGGCCAACGCCGGGCGCCGCCCGCTGCTGCTCGACACCGACCTGGGCCTGGCCAACGTCGACGTGATGCTCGGCCTGTCGCCGCGCTTCACGCTCGCCGACGTGATGGCCGGCCGCTGCGAGCTGGCCGACACGATCATGGAGGGGCCGGGCGGCCTGTTCGTGGTGCCGTCGGCCTCGGGCAAGCGGCACATGGCCGAGCTCAGCCCGCGCGAGCACGTGGGCCTGGTGCACGCGTTCTCGCAGCTCGACCTGCCGATCGACACGATGGTGGTCGACACCGCGGCGGGCATCGCCGACGGCGTGCTGACCTTCTGCCAGGCCGCGCAGGACGTGATCGTCGTGGTCTGCGACGAACCGGCCTCCGTCACCGACGCCTACGCGCTGGTCAAGGTGCTGAGCCGCGAGCGCAACGTCGCCCGCGTGCAGGTGCTGGCCAACCAGGTGGCGCATCCGGCCGAGGGCCGGCAGCTGTTCGAGAAGCTCGAGCGGGTCACCTCGCGATTCCTCGACGTGACCCTCTCGTACCTGGGAGCGATCCCGCGCGACGAATGGCTGCGCCGCGCCATCCAGCGCCAGGAGGCGGTGGTGGAGGCGTTCCCCTCCAGCCCGTCGGCGCTGGCCTTCCGCGACATCGCGCGCCGCGCCGCGCAGTGGCAGGCGCCGAGCGGACCGCGCGGGCACGTCGAATTCTTCCTCGAGCGGATGGTGGCGACGCCACCCAGGAGCGCCGTCGCATGAACCAGGCCGCCGCCCTCTACCGCGCCGGGCACGCGAGCGACGCCGCGCGGATCGTCGAGGCGCACGCAGAACTGGTGCGCCGCATCGCCCACCACCTCGCCGCGCGCCTGCCCGCCAGCGTGGAGGTCGACGACCTCGTGCAGGCCGGGATGCTCGGCCTGCTCGAGGCGGCGCGCAACTTCCAGTCCGACCAGGGCGCGAGCTTCGAGACCTATGCCTCGATCCGCATCCGCGGGGCGATGATCGACGAGATCCGCCGCGGCGACTGGGTGCCGCGCTCGGTGCATCGCAAGTACCGAGACGTCGTCGCGGCGACACGCGCGGTGGAACAGCGCGAGGGCCGCGCGGCCACGGCCACGGAGATCGCGGCGGAGCTGGGCGTGCCGCTGCCCGAGTACCACGCGATGCTCGAAGACGCCGCGCGCGGCCAGCTGCTCAGCCTGGAGGAGCACGCCGAGCACCACGACGGCGAGCCGCGCCTGTCCTCCGGGCCCGATGCCACCCCGGCGCGCGCGTTCGAGGACGTCGCCTTCCGCGGCGCGCTGGGCGACGCCATCGGCCAGCTGCCCGAGCGCGAGCAGCTCGTCCTCTCGCTCTATTACGAGCAGGAACTGAACCTGCGCGAGATCGGCGCGGTGCTGGAGGTCAGCGAATCGCGCGTCTGCCAGATCCACGGCCAGGCGATGCTGCGGCTGCGCGCGCGCCTGGGCGAATGGCGCGGCGGCGACGACGCCTGACCGCCGACCCTCAAGACATCCGCCCGCCGGCCGATAAGGCCAGCGAAAGCCCCACCCGAGCGACCACCACGCCCATGGACAAGACCATCCGCATCCTGATCGTCGACGACTTCTCGACGATGCGCCGCATCGTCAAGAACCTGCTCAACGACCTGGGGTTCTTCAACACGGCCGAGGCCGACGACGGCGCCAGCGCGCTGGCCGAGCTGCACAAGGGCCCGTACGACCTGGTCATCACCGACTGGAACATGCCCGGCATGCCGGGCATCGACCTGCTCAAGGCGATCCGCGCCGACGCGTCGCTGGCGAAGATCCCGGTGCTGATGGTCACCGCCGAGGCCAAGCGCGAGCAGATCATCGAGGCCGCGCAGTCCGGCGTGAACGGCTACGTCATCAAGCCGTTCACCGCCGCCACGCTCAACGACAAGCTGGACAAGATCTTCGAGCGGCTGGGGCAGGCGGCGTGATCCGTCCCGCGGACCCGGTGCGCGACCAGGTGTTGCGCCGCATGCGCGCGGCGCTGTGGGCGATCGAGCATGGCGACGAGGCCGGCTGGCGCGCGCAGATCGACGCGCTGATCGAATGGCGCAGCCAGCCGCTGGTGCAGGGCCTCGTGCGCCTGGCGCGCGAGGTGGGCCACGCGCTGGGCGACGGGGAGACCGGTGCGGATTCGCTGGCCGAGGCCTGCACCCGGCTGGAACACGTCGTGCGCCTGGGCGAGGATGCCAGCCACTCGACGCTGGACATGATCGAGCAGTGCCGCGGCGTGCTGGCGGGCCTGCCGGCGCTCGACGGGGCCGGTCGCGCCGAGGCCATCGCCACCCTGCGCACTAACCTGTCGGAGATGACCGCCGCGCAGGGCGTGCAGGACCTCACCGGGCAGATCATCCTGCGCGTGGTCGACCTGGTGCGCTGCGTGCACGCGGGCCTGGGCGGCGCGCAGCCGGACGAGCGCCCGCTGCAGCTGTCGCCCGCGCACGGCCACGGCCCGGCGGTGGCCGGCGTGGACGCCGCGCCCGCGACGCAGGACGACGCCAACCAGCTGCTGTCCTCGCTGGGGCTGTAGCCATGGCCGCCGTCACGTCGGAGATCTGCGCCGACTTCCTGGTCGAGGCGCGCGAGATCGTCGACCGCCTCGGCGGCGAGATGGTCACGCTGGAGAACGATCCCGACGACCGCGAGGGCCTCAACGCGGTGTTCCGCGGGTTCCACACGGTCAAGGGTGGCGCCGGGTTCCTGGATCTCGGCGCGATGGTGGTGCTGTGCCACGCGGTCGAGGAGCGGTTGGGCGCCGCGCGCCAGGGCTGCGCGCTCGACGCCGCGGCCTTCGACGCGACCCAGCAGGCGATCGACCTGCTCGCGGACATGCTCGACGCGGTGGCGGCCGGCGAGCCGCCGGTGCCGCCGCCGCAGCCGGTGCTCGACGCGCTCCGCCTCCCCGAGGCCCCGACCGCCGCGCCGGTACGCGCCGCGTCCACGCCGGCCGCCACGGCGCTGCCGGAGGGCGACCTCGACGACCTGGATTTCGAAGCGCTGCTCGACAGCCTGCACGGCGACGGCGGCGCGCCGGGTGCCGCGGCACCCGCCGTCCCGCCCGCGCCCGCGCCGGCCCCGAAGCCGGCCCCCAAGCCGGCGCCGGCCCCGCCGAAGCGCGCGTCGCGGCCGGTCGCCGTGGCCGAGCCGGAGACCACCGTGCGCGTGGACGTGCGCCGGCTCGACACGATGATCAACCTGGTCGGCGAACTGGTGCTGGCGCGCAACCGGATCAAGACCCTGCGCCCGCGGCTGGGCGACGAGGACCTCGACCGCGCGGTCGCCGCGCTGGACGCGGCCACCTCGCGCCTGCAGTCGGCGGTGATGACCGCGCGCATGCAGCCGGTCGGCCGCGTGTTCGCGCGCTTCCCCAAGCTGGCCCGCGACGTCGCGCGGCAGCTGGACAAGACGGTGGAACTGGAGGTCGTCGGCGCGGAGACCGAACTGGACCGCAACCTCGTCGAGGCGCTCGCCGACCCGCTCGTGCACCTGGTGCGCAACGCCATCGACCACGGCATCGAACCGCCCGCGCAGCGCGTGGCCGCCGGCAAGCCCGAATGCGGCCATGTCCGCCTGTCGGCGCAGCAGGAGGGCGACCACGTCGCCATCGAGGTGCGCGACGACGGCGGCGGCATCGACCCGGAGAAGATCCGCCGCAGCGCGATCGGCAAGGGCCTGATCGAACCCGACGCGGCGGCGCGGCTCACGCCGGACGAGTGCCTGCAGCTGATCTTCCTCGCCGGCTTCTCCACCCGCGACCAGGTCAGCGACCTGTCAGGGCGTGGCGTCGGCATGGACGTGGTGCAGTCGAAGATCCGCGAGCTCAGCGGGCAGGTGCAGATCCACTCCGAGGTCGGCCACGGCACGCGCTTCGCGATCCGGGTCCCGCTCACCCTCGCGATCCTGCCCACGCTGCTGGTGGAACTGGACGGCGACGTGTACGCGCTGCCGCTGGTGCGGGTGGTCGAGGTGCTGGCGCAGGATCCGCGCGCGATGCGCGCCGCGACCCTGCAGGTGGACGGCCAGCCCGTGCTCGACCTGCGCGAGGCGCCCGTGCCGCTGCTGTCGCTGCGCGCCTGGCTCGGCCTGCCCGAGCGCCCGCTGTCCGAGCAGACCTGCGTGGTCCTGCAGGCCGGCGAGCAGCGCTACTGCCTGGCGGTGGACCGCGTGCGGGGGCGCGAGGAAGTCGTGATCAAGGCCCTGCCGCGCACGCTGCGCGGCCTGCCCGGCTACGCCGGCGCGAGCCTGGTCGGCGACGGGCGCATGGCCCTGATCCTCGACGTCGACGCGCTGCTGCGCACCGGTCTGCGCGGCTCAAGTCCGCCGCCCGCGAACCGTTAACGACGGCAATGGACAGGCTCAGCGTCATCGGCGTCGTGCTCGCGGTCGGCGCGCTCATCGGCGGCAGCGTGCTCAAGGGCGCGGGCCTTGCGAGCCTCTGGTCGCCGGCCGCGTTCGTCATCGTCATCGTGGGCACGATCGCGGCGATCCTGGTGCAGACGCCGATGGCGACCTTCCGCCGCGCGCTGCAGATCGTGCGCTGGGTGTTCCAGCCGCCGTCGAGCGACGGGGCCGCGCTGGTGGCGCAACTGGTCGAGTGGAGCACGATGGCACGCAAGCAGGGCCTGCTCGCCCTCGAGGCGCAGGTGCAGCAGCAGACCGACCCCTTCCTGAAGAAGGGCCTGCAGATGGTGGTCGACGGCGTGGAGCCCGAAGCCATCCGCCAGATGCTCGACATCGAACTGCACGGCCAGGGGCAGCGCGACCTCGCCGCGGCCAAGGTGTTCGAGGGCATGGGCATCTACGCGCCGACGCTGGGCATCATCGGCGCGGTGCTCGGCCTGATCGCGGTGATGAAGAACCTCGCCGACCCGAGCAAGCTCGGCCAGGGCATCGCCGCGGCGTTCACCGCGACCATCTACGGCATCGGCGCGGCCAACCTGGCGCTGCTGCCGATGGCATCCAAGCTCAAGGGCCACGTCAACGCGCAGACGCAGTCGCGGGAAATGATCGTCGAGGGCCTGATCGCGATCGCGCAGGGCGAGAACCCGCGCAACATCGAGGCCCGGCTGAGCGGTTTCATCAGCTGACATGCGCCGGCGCGAGGTCCACGAAGATCACGTGAACCACGAGGCCTGGGCGATCCCGTACGGCGACCTGGTGACCCTGCTGCTGGCCTTCTTCGTGGTGATGTACGCGGTGTCCTCGATCAACGAGGGCAAGTACCGGGTGATGGCCGACGCGCTCGAGGCGGCGTTCAGCGGCCGCCCGAAGGTGATTTCCCCGATCCAGCTCGGCCAGTCGCAATTGCGCGGCTCGTCGTTCGACCGGCCGACGATCGCCACGCCCGCCTCGCGTGCCGACGGGCCGTCGGCGGCGATGCCCGTGGAGGTGCAGATGGTGCGGCAGGCGGTGGAACTGCCGACCTTCGGCAAGGACGTGCGCGCGCGACGGCAGGCCGGCGGGGGCGAGGCCGACAGCAGTCCGGAGGATCCCGCCGACGCCGCCGCGCGCCAACTGCATTCCGTCGGGCTGCGCGTGGAGCACGCGCTGTCCGACCTGGTGGCCAAGCGCCTGGTCGTCGTGCGCCGTGAGTACACCTACCTGGAAGTCGAGATCCGCAGCGACGTGCTGTTCGCCAGCGGCGTCGCGGTGCCGAACGCCACCGCGCGGCGCACGATCGCGCTGCTCGCCGAAGCGCTGCGCGGCGAGCCCAACGCGGTGCGGGTGGAGGGCTACACCGACGACCGGCCGATCAGCACGCCGCAGTTCCGCTCCAACTGGGAACTCTCGGCGGCACGCGCGGCGAGCGTGGTGCACGCGATGATCGGTGGCGGCATCGAACCCGCGCGGCTGGCGGTGGTCGGCTTCGGCGAGCAGCGGCCGATCGCCGACAACCGCACGGACGCGGGCCGCAACGCCAACCGGCGGGTGCAGCTGGTGATCCTCGCGGCCCCGGGCGGCGACGCGATCGCCGCGCCCGCGCCGCCGGTCGCCGACCCACCGGCCGCCGGGGGCGGCGACACACCGGACAAACGCGGCGTCGGGGGCGGCATCGCCACCCGCGCGGCCATGCTCAAGCGGGGAATCCACTGATGCAGACCTGGGCGATCGCCAACCAGAAGGGGGGCGTCGGCAAGACCACGACGTCGTTGTGCCTGGCCCGCGGGCTGGCGGCGCGCGGCGGTCGCGTGCTGATGCTGGACCTCGATCCGCACGCCTCGCTCACCCGCGCGTTCGCGGTGCCGTCCGACCCCGTGCCCGCCGGCGCGCACGACCTGTTCGACGCGCGCGGCGCCGACCCGGCCACCCTGCTGCGCGACACGTCGCTGCCCGGCCTGCAACTCATCGCCGCGCAGCCCGCGCTGGCCACGCTCGAGCGACGCGGCGCGACCCAGCCCGGGCTCGGGCTGGCGCTCGGCCGCGCGCTGCACGGCCTGCGCCACCGCTTCGACCACGTGCTGCTCGACTGCCCGCCGACGCTGGGCCTGCTGATGGTCAACGCGCTCGCCTGCGCCGACCGCCTGGTCATCCCCACCCAGACCGACCCGCTGGCGCTGCACGGGCTCGCCGACATGCTGCGCACGGCCACGATGGTGGAACGCTCGCGGCGGCGGCCGCTGCCGCGGCACATCCTGCCCACGCTCCACGACCGGCGCACGCGCGCGGGCCAGCAGAGCCTGGAGACCCTGCGGGAGCGGCACGGCGGCGACGTCTGGCCGGGCTACGTGCCGGTGGACACGCGCCTGCGCGATGCCGTCGCGCTCGCCGCCGACCGCACCGGCGACTGCCGCGGGCTCGAGGCCTACGGCCGGGCGCTGGCCTGGCTGCTGCGCCAGGTCGACGCCGACGCGCCACGGGAGGCCGCGTGAGCCCGGCCGGCGACGCGTCCCTGGCCGTGGACGCCTATCTCGACGAGCTGCTCGCGCCGGCGCCCGCGACGCCGTCGCCCGCCGCCGCGCCCCCGCCCGCGGCGAGCGTGGTCGCGCTGCCCTTGCCGGCCCCCGCGCCGGTCGTTCCCGCGCCCGGACCCGCGCCCGCCCACGTGGCCGCCGTGGCCGCGGTGCCCCGGGCGAACCCGTCGCCCCCCGCCGAGGCCGCGGCCGACGCGGCCCGCCCCGCCCCCCCCGGCCGCTGGCTGCGGCTGTCGATCGACCGCGACCACTACGCCATCGAACTGCTGCGCGTGCAGGAGGTGGTGCGCGTGGCGCCGGTGATGGCGGTGCGCGGCGCGGCGCCCTCGGTGCTCGGGGTGATGAACCTGCGCGGGCGGATCGTGCCGGTGTTCGACTTCGGCCGATGGCTCGACGTTGGCGCGATCGCCGCCGACGAGCATTCCCGGATCGTGGTGGTCGAGCGCGACGACGAACTGGTGGGCCTGCTGGTGTCGCGGGTGGACGACGTGTTCACGCTCGCCCCGGAGGACGCCGAGCCGCCCTACGACGCCGGCCCGCGCAAGCGCCGGGCGATGGACCGCGCCCTGCTCGGCATCGCCCGCCCGGGCCGGGTGCCGACCGTGCTGCTCGACGCCAACGCGCTGTTCGAGTGAGGCCCGCGGCGCTCAAGTCGCCGCGGCGCGCGCCGATAACCCGGACGGACCCCATCCGGATGGGGCGACGGGAACGCCCGCGATGATCGAACTGTCCCTGCAAGCGGATCTCGGCATCGAGCACGTCGCTGCGCTGCACGACGCGCTGCTGCCGCACCTGGACGACGAGGCGACCGTCACCCTGGCGGGCGACCGCGTCGAGCGCGTGCACTGCGCCGGCCTGCAGGTGCTGCACGCGTTCGTCCGCGACCGCGCCGCGCGCGGCCAGTCCACCCGCATCACCCTTCCCTCGCCGGCCCTGGCGAACGCGGCGCGGATGCTCGCGCTGTCGGCCAGCCTGGGCCTCGAACCCAACGGAGACACCCACGCGTGAGCGCGCAACTCCTCATCGTCGACGACTCCACCTCCATGCGGCAGATGGTCGCCTACGCGCTGTCGTCCGCGGGCTTCGCGGTCAGCGAGGCCGAGGACGGCCAGGCCGCGCTCGACCTGGCGCGCGGCAAGCGCTTCGACGCGGTGGTGACCGACGTCAACATGCCGCGCATGGACGGCATCCAGCTGATCCGCGAACTGCGCCAGCTGGCCGAGTACCGCTTCACCCCGCTGCTGATGCTCACCACCGAGTCCGGCGGCGACAAGAAGCAGGAAGGCAAGGCGGCCGGCGCGACCGGCTGGCTGGTCAAGCCGTTCGATCCCGACCAGCTGGTCGCGACCGTGCGCAAGGTCCTGGGCTGAGGCCGCCGCCGCGATGGACATCCGCCAGTTCCACGCCGCCTTCTTCGAGGAGAGCCGCGAAGGCCTCGTGGCGATGGAGCAGGGCCTGCTGGCGCTGGAGGCCGGCGACGCGGACGGCGAGACCATCCACGTCGTGTTCCGCGCGGCCCATTCGATCAAGGGCGGCGCGGCGACCTTCGGCTTCACCGCGGTCACCGGCCTGACCCACCTGCTCGAAACGCTGCTGGACGAGGCCCGCGCGGGACACCGCGCGCTCGACAGCGCGGCGGTCACCGGGCTGCTCGACGCGGTCGACGTGCTGCGCGGGCTGTTGTCGGCGGCCGAGCACGGCGACGCGGTCGACGAAGCGGCGCTGGCGGGCGCGCGCGGGGGCCTGGAGCGCCTGCTGGCGTCGGCCACGCCCGCCACCGCCGACGCTGCCGGCGCGCCCTCGGCGCCGCCGCCGGCGACCGGCACCTGGCAGGTCGGTTTCCAGCCGCATCCCAACCTGTTCCTTGGCGGCAACGATCCGCTGCGGATCCTGCGCGAACTGCACGCGCTCGACCCGCTCGCCGTCGCCTGCCGCGACGATGGCCTGCCGCCGTTCGCGCAGGTCGACCCGTTCCAGGCCTACCTCGCCTGGGACCTGACCCTGCCGGGCGACGTGCCGCGCGCGGCGATCGACGAGGCCTTCGCCTGGGTCGAGGACGACTGCAAGCTGGACATCCGTGCCGTGCCCGCGCCGGACGCGCCGGCCGCCGGCACGCCGGACACCCCCGCGGCCGACGCCGCGCCCGCGGCGCCGCCGGCCGGCGATACGCCCCGCTTCCGCGCAGGCGACACCGGCGACAGCTCGATCCGCGTGGCCGTCACCAAGGTGGACGCGCTGATCAACCTGGTCGGCGAACTGGTCATCACCCAGTCGATGCTGCGCCAGCGCTCGGACGCGCTCGATCCGGCCGCCCACGAGGCCCTGCTCGCCGGCCTGGAGCAGCTCGACCGCAACACCCGCGACCTGCAGGAAGCAGTGATGGGCGTGCGCATGCTGCCGGTCGAGTTCGCCTTCAGCCGCTTTCCGCGCATGGTGCGCGACCTCGCCGCGCGCCTGGGCAAGCAGGTCCAGCTGCGCACCCAGGGCGAGGCCACGGAACTGGACAAGGGCGTGATCGAGAAGATCGTCGACCCGCTGGTGCATCTGGTGCGCAACGCGATCGACCACGGGCTGGAGACGCCGGCCGAGCGCGTCGCCGCCGGCAAGCCGGAGGCCGGCACGCTGACCCTCGACGCCGCGCACCAGGGCGGCCACATCGTGATCTCGATCGTCGACGACGGCCGCGGCCTCGACCGCGAGCGGATCCTGCGCAAGGCCGCCGAACGCGGCATCGCGGTGCCCGCCGATCCCAGCGACGCGCAGGTCTGGGACCTGGTGTTCGCCCCGGGCTTCTCCACCGCCGAACAGCTCACCGACCTGTCCGGCCGCGGCGTCGGCATGGACGTCGTGCGCAAGAACATCGCCGCGCTCGGCGGGCAGGTCGAACTGGCCAGCCGCGCCGGCGCCGGCACCACCGTCACCATCCGACTGCCGCTGACCCTGGCCATCCTCGACGGGATGAGCGTGGCGGTCGGCGGCGAGGTCTTCATCCTGCCGCTGAACGCGGTGGTGGAATCGCTTCAACCGGTGGCGGGCGACGTGCGCACCATCGCCGGCGACGCGCGCGTGCTGCGGGTGCGCGAAGACTACCTGCCGCTGCTCGACCTGGCCGCGTTCTACGGCCTGCCCGCGGCCGCGAACAACGCGACTCCCGCGCCGATCGCGGTGGTGGTGGAAAGCGACGGCCGGCGCCTGGCGCTCGAGGTCGACGCCCTGCTGGGCCAGCAGCAGGTCGTGGTCAAGAACCTGGAACACAACTACCGCCGCGTGCCCGGCGTCTCGGGCGCGACGATCCTCGGCGACGGCCGCGTCGCACTGATCGTCGACGCCGCGGGCCTGGGCCACGCCGGCCGCCTGCCGGCGGCCGCCTGACACCTTCCGGAGCAATTCGATGAACGCCTCGCCCCAGCCCGCCCCGAACGCCCAGCCGGCCGCCGCCACCACGACCGGCGCGGCCGGCGAGTTCCTGACCTTCGCGCTCGGCGGCGAGGAATACGGCGTGGAGATCCTGAAGGTGCAGGAGATCCGCGGCTACGACGCGCCGACCCGGCTGCCCGACGCGCCGGACTACATCCGCGGCGTGGTCAACCTGCGCGGAACCATCGTCCCGGTGGTCGACATGCGCCTGAAGTTCCGCCTCGCCGAGGCGGCGTGCGGGCCGACCACGGTGATGATCGTGCTGCACGTGGGCGGCCGCGTGGTGGGCATGGTCGTGGACAGCGTCTCCGACGTGGTCCGCCTGGACGCGGCCCAGGTGCGCGAGGTGCCGGAGCTGGGCGCGGCGATCGACCGCCAGTTCCTGACCGGCATCGGCACGCTCGACGAACGCATGCTCATCCTGCTCGACATCGAGCGGCTGATGGGCAGCGCCGAGATGGGCCTGGTGGCCGCCGCGACGGCGCACTGATCCGTCGCCCGGCGACGCCGACGCAAAAAAAACGCGCCGCATCGCGGCGCGTTCTTCGTTCCGGGGGTACCGGCTCAGAGCGCGAAGTCGAGCCGCACCCGGCCCTTGCCGCCGCCCGGGGCGAATTCCCACTGCTTGACCGCGCGCACGGCGGCCTGCTCGAAGGTGCGGGACGGCTTGGCGTTGAGGACCGAGACGCTGGTGACCTTGCCGGCGGGGTCGACGTTGAACTCGACCTCGACGAAGCCCTCGGTGCCGTCCTTCGCGGCTTCGCGCGGGTACTCGGGCTCGACGCGCTTGGTCGGGGTCAGGCCGGCGAAGGCGGGCATCGCGACCGCGGCCGCCACGACGGCGAGCGCCGCGGCGAGAAGGGTGTGGCGCATTGGGGTGCTCCTGGGTGTGGTGGGAAGACACCCGGGACATCGGCGCGTGGCGCGCGATCTTGAGTCCCGCGCGCAACGCGCGCGCGGAACCGTGACGCAGCGCCCGGCACGGGCCGCCCGTGCGACGCGGCCCACCTAAAGTTTCGCCGTCGAGCGCCGATCCCGTGTGGGAACCGGCCCGCATCGGGCCCTGCCGTCCGCGAGGTCCGCATGTCCAACCGTCAACCCCCGTCCCTGCTCGACCGGCTGCTGGCGCCCGCCACCCGGCTGATGGCGCGTCTGCGCTTCGGCCAGAAGGCGATGGTGATCGGCGCCACGTTCATGCTCACCTGCGCGGTGCTGGCCGGGATCATCCTGGTACGGGCCAACGGGGAGATCGCCGCGGCGCGCCTGCAGGGCGACGCCGTCGCCGGCATCCGCCACCTGCACCACGCGATGCTGGGGATGCAGGAGCACGCCGAGCTGGTGGTGCGCCGCGACGCCAAGGACCCGACGCTCCCCGACGCGGCCTTCGGCCAGGCCGCCCGGCGCGCCGACGAGGCGCTGGCCGCGTTCGACGCCTGGCGACAGGGCGCGATCGAGGGCGACGAGCTCTCGGCACCGCTGCAGGCGGCGCAGGCCGCATGGGCCACGGCGACCGGCGGGCACGAGGATCCCGCCGCGGCGGTCGAGGCACACGACGCGGCCGTGCGCCGCGTGGGCGAGCTCATGGGCCACCTGGCGGAAGCCGCCGGCCTCACCCTCGCCAGCGACCAGGGCGTCTTCTACATGGGCCGCGCCGCCACCGAATGGGTGCCGACGCTCGCCGAGTACACCGGCCAGCAGGGCCTGGTGGGCGTGCGCGTCGCGGGCGAGGGCGCGATCTGGGTCGAGGACCGCACCAACCTCGCCGTCTCGCGCAACATGCAGGCGTACGTGCGCAACCGCATCGAGCTCGAGCAGGCCAGCGCGCGGCGCGCGATGGCGTCGCTCGGCGCGAGCTTCGGCAAGCCGATGCAGGCGGCGCTGGAGGCGATGGATCGCCAGAACGCGTTGATGCAGGAACGCATCCTCGACGCCGACGAGCCGTCGGTGTCGGTGGCGGCGATGGCCGCGCGCACCACCGCGACCCGGCTGGCGATGGCCGCGGCGATGACCGCGTCGGAACTCTCCCTCTCCCACGCGGCGGGGGCGGAAATCGCGCAGGCGGAGGCGCGACGCGCCTCCACGCTGCTGGTCGTGCTGCTGGTGCTGCTGCTGTCGGGCTACCTGTTCTTCGGCTTCAGCCGCAACACGCGGCAGTCGCTGCAGGTGATCCAGGGCGCGGCCGAGCGCGTGGCGCGCGGCGACTTCCCCGACCACGTCCGCGTCGAGACCCGCGACGAACTGCGCGGCATCGCCGACAGCCTCGAGCATGCCGTCGGCACGCTGCGCGGCTTCGCCGCCGCGCAGGCGGAGATGGGCGAGCGCCACGACGCGGGCGACATCGACCACCGCATGCCCGCGGAGGACTTCCGCGGCGCGTTCGCGCGGATGGCCGAGGGCGTCAACGCGCTGGTCGACGCGCACATCGCGGTGCAGATGCACGTGATCGACGTGGTCAGCGGCTACGCCCGCGGCGACCTGTCGCGCGAGGTGGACCGCTACCCGGGCGAGAAGGCGCAGATCACCGAAGCCGTGGACGCCGTCAAGGCCGGCACGATGGCGGTCACCGCCGAGATCAAGGGCCTGGTCGATGCCGCCGTGGCCGGCGACTTCAGCCACCGCGGCGACGCGGCGCGCTTCGAGCACGTCTACCGCGAGATGGTCGAAAGCCTCAACGCGCTGATGGCGACGGCCGAAGGCGGGCTGGCGGAAGTGGGCTCGCTGCTCTCGGCGGTCGCCGACGGCGACCTGTCGCGCCGCGTGGAAACCGACCTGCCCGGCCAGTTCGGCCGCCTGGCCGACGACGCCAACCGCACCGTCGACACGCTGACCGGCATCGTCAGCCGCATCCGCGAGGGCAGCGACGCGATCAACTCCGCCGCCGGCGAGATCGCCGCGGGCAACAACGACCTGTCGCAGCGCACCGAGCAGCAGGCCGCCTCGCTCGAGGAGACCGCTTCCTCGATGGAGGAGCTCACCTCCACGGTCAAGCAGAACGCCGACAACGCGCGCCAGGCCAACCAGCTGGCGCAAGGCGCGGCCGACGTCGCCGCGCAGGGCGGCGAGGTGGTCGGCCAGGTCGTGGACACGATGAGCGCGATCACCAGCGCGTCGAAGAAGATCGCCGACATCATCGGCGTGATCGACGGCATCGCGTTCCAGACCAACATCCTGGCGCTCAACGCCGCCGTCGAGGCGGCGCGCGCGGGCGAGCAGGGCCGCGGCTTCGCGGTGGTCGCCGCCGAGGTCCGCTCACTGGCCCAGCGCTCGGCCGGCGCGGCCAAGGAGATCAAGCAGCTGATCACCGATTCGGTGCTGAAGGTCGAGGAGGGCTCGCAGCTGGTCGACCACGCCGGCCGCACGATGGGCGAGATCGTCACCAGCGTGAAGCGCGTGACCGACATCATCGCCGACATCGCCGCCGCGTCGGTCGAGCAGAGCACCGGCATCGAACAGGTGAACCAGGCCATCGTGCAGATGGACGAGGGCACGCAGCAGAACGCGGCGCTGGTCGAGGAGGCCTCGGCGTCCGCGCGCAGCCTCGAGCAGCAGGCCGAGCAGCTGGTGCACACGGTGTCCACCTTCCGCCTCGAGCTGGCCGCGGCCGCGCCGCAGGAGACGCACGCCGCCGCGGTGATCGAACTGTCGCGTGCACCGCGCGCGCAGAAGCCGGCGGCGGCGCCGGCCCGGTCGCGTGTCCCGGCCCGCAAGCAGGGCAACGGCGCGGCACGCAACACCGCCGCCGGTGGTCCGGCGGCGGGCGACAGCCACTGGCAGGAGTTCTGAGCCGACGGCGCCGCCCCTCCCGGCGGCGCCGCGCCCCCCCCATGCAAGGACGATCCATGGACCTGACGCCCGGCGCGACGATTGACGCGCAGGTCGCCCCCGGCACGGACGGTGGCGACGCATTCGACGAACTGGTGGCGATGGCGGCGGCGCTGAGCGCGCTGCCCGTCGTCGCGATCTGCGGCGTGGACGGCGACCGCCTGCGCATCCTCGCCGCGCGCGGCCTGGACGAGGCCATGCGCGCCCGGCTGCACGCGCCGCGCCCGATGCTCCCCGCCGTGCGCCCGGTCCAGCACGGCGCGCCCGGCACCGGCGAGGACGCCGGCACGGGTTTCATGCTCGAGCTGCCGGTCACCGACGCGGCGGGCGCGCGCATCGGCATGCTGGTCGTCGCCGACCACCAGCCTCGCGAAGGGCTCGACGCCGCCGCGAAGGATGCGCTGGCGCGCGTGGCGCGCATCGCCGCGCGCCTGCTCGAGCGCCCGCACGAGGCGCCGGCCGGCCCGGCCCGCGCGGCGGACGCCGCCGGCGACACCGACGCGGTGCTGGTGTTCGGTGCCGATGGCGCGGTGCGCTTCGCCAACGCGGCCGCCGAGGCGCTGTTCGCCGGCGGCGTGCGGCCCGGCGCGGACGCCGCCGCCCTGTTCCCGCCCGGCCTCCAGGTCGACGCCGACGAGGCGGCGCGCTGGCTCCGGGACGGCGCGCTGTCGCCTTCGCGGGGCGCCCGCACCGCCTACGACCTGCGCGTCGCGGACGCCGGTGGCGGCCCGCGCACGCTGGAGGCCACGCGGTGCGCGTGGCTGGCCGGTGAACCCGGCGGCACCGGCCTGGTGCTGCGCGACATCGCGATGCGCCGGCCGCGTCGCGAGCGACGTCGTGCCCCCGCGCAGCGCGACGGGCTGACCGGCCTGCCGCAGCGCGCGGCGCTGCTGGCCGACCTCGACGAGATGCTCGCCGGCGGCAACGCGCCGCTCGGCGTCGCGCTGCTCGGCCTGGACCGGTTCCGGGCCATCAACGACACGCTCGGCCACGCGGTGGGCGACGCGGTGCTGCAGCTGGCCGCCAGCCGGCTGCAGGCGGCACTGCCGGACGGCGCGCGGCTCGCGCGCTTCGGTGGCGACGAGTTCGCGCTGGTCTTCCCGCATTCGGTCCGCGCGCAGGTCGACGCGCACATCGATGCGGTCCTGCACGCACTGACCCGGCCGTGCCGCGTCGACACACACCTCGTGCACATCGAGGCGAGCGTCGGCGTGGCGATGGCCGACCCCGCGGTCGGTGGCGGCGAACTCGCCGCGCGCGCGGATCTCGCGCTGCAGCGCGCGAAGCGCGCCGGCGGGCACACCCGGCGCCATTTCGAACCGGGCATGCGCATCGAGGCCCACCACCGCCGGCTGCTGGACATCGAACTGCGCCGCGCCTGCGAGGCGGGCGAGTTCGAGCTCCATTACCAGCCGCAGGTCTGCCTGACCTCGGGGCTGCCGACCGGCGCGGAGGCGCTGCTGCGCTGGCGCCACCCGAAGCGCGGCCTGCTGTCGCCGGACAAGTTCATCGACGCGCTGGCCGACAGTCCGGTCGGGCCGGTGGTCGGTCGCTGGATCCTCGAGCGCGCCTGCCAGGACGCGGCAAGCTGGCCGCCGGTGCGCGGCCGCCGGATGATGGTCGGCGTCAACCTGTTCCCGGTGCAGCTGGACGCCGAGCGGCTGCCGGGCGAGGTCGACGAGGCGCTGGCGCGCAGCGGCCTGCTGCCGGCGCACCTGGAACTGGAACTCACCGAGACGATCGCCCTGCGCGACGACGGCGACACCGCCGGCGCGCTCGCCAACATCCGGGCCCGCGGCATCAGCGTGGCCTACGACGATTTCGGCACCGGCTACGCCTCGCTGTCCGTGCTGCAGCGGCTGCCGGTGGACCGGGTCAAGATCGACCGCTCGTTCGTGCGCGACGTGATCGCCAACCGCGGCAACGCGGCGATCGTGCGCTCGATCCTGCTCATCGCGCGCAACTTCGACCTGCGCGTCATCGCCGAGGGCGTGGAGACGCCCGAGCAGGCGCAGCTGCTGCACGAACTCGGCTGCCAGGAGGCGCAGGGCTTCCTGTACTCGCCGGCGCTGCCGCCGGCGGAGTTCGGCCACTGGCTCGACGCGCGCCTGCGCCAGGCCACCGCGCTGCGCGACATGGAGGTGGCCGGCCATGCCTGACGGCGCGCCCGCCGCCGCGACGCGCACGGTGCGCGAGTTCGCCTTCGACGACCGCGACTTCGCGCGCGTCACCGCAATGATCCGCGCGCGCGCGGGCATCCACCTGGGCGAACACAAGCGCGACATGGCCTACAGCCGGCTGTCGCGCCGCCTGCGCGCCCTGGCGATGGACCGGTTCGACGAGTACCTGGACCTGGTGGAGTCCGGCGACCCGGACGAGCACCAGGAGTTCGTCAACGCGCTGACCACCAACCTCACCGCGTTCTTCCGCGAGGCGCACCATTTCGACGCACTGGCCGACCACCTGCGTGCCGCCGGCCGCGGGCCGCACACGCTCTGGTGCTGCGCGGCGTCGACGGGGGAGGAGCCCTGGTCGCTGGCGATCACCGCCTGCGAGGCGTTCGGCACCACCGCCCCGCCGGTGCGGATCCTCGCCTCCGACATCGACACCGCCGTGCTCGAGACCGCGGCGCGCGGCGTCTATCCGGTCGACCGCATCGCCGACCTGTCGCCCGAGCGCCGGCACCGCTACTTCCAGCGCGGCACGGGGCCGAACGCCGGCCTGTGCCGGGTGAAGCCGGCCCTGCGGTCGCTGGTGTCGTTCCGGCCCATCAACCTGCTGGGCGGCGACCCGGGCCTGCGCGGCGGGTTCGCCGCGGTGTTCTGCCGCAACGTGATGATCTATTTCGACAAGCCGACCCAGCACGAGGTGCTGCGCCGGATCGTGCCGCTGCTCGCGCCGGGCGGCCTGCTGTTCGCGGGCCACTCGGAAAGCTTCAATCACGCGCTGGACGTGGTCGCCCCCTGCGGCCGCACGACGTACCGCGCGGCCGCCTCGCGGCCGCCCGCATGAGTGCGCCCCGGATGAGTGCCACCGAGTGAGGCCCGCCGAATGAATGCGCTCGCCGCGCCCGTCGCCCCCGCCCCGGCGGACGGCAGCTATTTCGACGCCGCGCTGCAGACGCGCGCCTTCCGCCTGCTGCCGGCCGAGTACCGGACGAGCGCCGAGCCGGTGGCGCTGGTGACCCTGCTCGGCTCCTGCGTCGCCGCCTGCCTCTACGACCCGCTGCTGCGCGTCGGCGGCATGAACCACTTCATGCTGCCCGACGGCGAGGCCGGCGCCGGCGACGGCAGCGCGCGCTACGGCGCGCATGCCATGGAGCTGCTGGTCAACGACCTGCTCAAGCGCGGAGCGCGTCGCGCCCGGCTGCAGGCGAAGGTGTTCGGCGGCGGGAACGTGCTGCGCGGTTTCCAGGATCCGATCGGATCGCGCAACGCGCGCTTCGTGCTCGACTACCTCGATGCGGAGCGGATCCCGGTGCTCGCCCAGGACCTGGGCGACATCCACCCGCGCAAGGTGGCGTTCTTCGTGCAGACCGGGCGCACGCTGGTGCGCCGCCTGCCGGCCACGCGGGAGCGTGCGCTGGCCGACGAGGAGCGCGCCTACCGCGCCCGGCTGTCGCGGGCGCCCGCCACCGGCAGCGTGGAGCTGTTCTGATGCAGGCCGCCGCCGCGACGCGGACCCGGCCGGTGCGCGTGCTGGTGGTCGACGACTCCGCGCTGGTCCGCAGGCTGCTGACCGAACTGCTGGGCGCCGACCCGGGCATCGAGGTCGTCGGCACGGCCGCCGATCCCTTCATCGCGCGCCAGAAGATCAAGCAGCTCTCGCCCGACGTGCTGACGCTCGACGTCGAGATGCCTCGGATGGACGGGCTGACCTTCCTGCGCAACCTGATGCGCCTGCGGCCGATGCCGGTGGTGATGGTGTCGACGCTGACCGCCGCCGGCGCGCAGGTGACGCTCGACGCCCTGGCACTGGGCGCGGTCGACTTCGTCGCCAAGCCCACGCTCGACATCGCGCGCGGGCTGGCCGACGACGCCGCGGTGCTGGTGGAGAAGGTGAAGCAGGCGGCGCTCGCGCGGGTCGCCGCGCTCGCCCCGCCGGACGACGCGGCCGGCGCGGTGCCCCCGGTCGCCTACCGGACGACGGACCGGCTGCTGGCGATCGGCGCCTCGACCGGAGGCACCGAGGCGCTGCGCGCGATCCTGGCGCGGATGCCCGCGGACGCCCCGGCCACGGTCATCGCGCAGCACATCCCCGGGGCCTTCAGCGGCGCCTTCGCGCGCCGCCTGGACCGCAACAGCCGGATGACCGTGGTCGAGGTCGGCGAGGACCAGCCGCTGCTGGCCGGCCACGCCTACGTCGCGCCGGGCGGCCGCCACCTGCGGGTGGAGCGCGACGGCGCGCGCTGGCGCTGCGTGCTCGGCGACGGCGAGCCCGTCCGCCGCCACCGGCCGAGCGTCGACGTGCTGTTCGAGTCCGTGGCCCGGCACGCCGGCGCCAACGCCTGCGCGGCCCTGCTCACGGGGATGGGCGACGACGGCGCCCGCGGCCTGCGGGCGCTCCGCGACGCCGGCGGCTTCACGATCGCGCAGGACGCGGCCACCAGCGTGGTCTGGGGCATGCCGGGCGCGGCCGTGGCCCTGGGGGGCGCTCGCGAAGTGCTGCCGCTGTCGCAGATCGCCGGCCGCCTGCTCGAGGGCGCGGCGCGCGGCTAAAGAAGCGGCGGCCGCGGGCCGTTACCGCAACCAGACGCCGCAACGAGATCGACGATGCACAAGAGCACCCTGTTCCGCCTGGCCGCCCCCCTGGTGCTGGCGCTGCTGCTGGTCCTGGCCGAAGCGTTCGCCTGGCCGGCGGCCGTGCGCTGGGGCGCGCTCGTGGCGATGCTGCTGGCCTGGGGCGCGTTCGCCTGGCAGGTGCTGCGGCCCGGCGGGCGCGAGGCGCTCGGCGAGCAGACCCGCCTGCTGGACGAACTGCGCACCTTCGTCGGCGCCGAGGTCGAGGGGTCGCGGCAGGAGATCGAGCGCACCCGCGAACTGATCCGCGAGGCGGTCGCCAAGCTCGGCGGCAGCTTCGATGCGGTCAATCGCAAGTCCCGCCAGCAGAGCGAGCTGGTCGGCCGGATCATCGACCGCACCGGCGACGGCGAGCAGGGCGGCATGGACGTCTCGCGCTTCGCCCAGCAGGCCAGCCAGCAGATGGGCCAGCTGGTGGAGGCGCTGGAGGAGGTCAGCGGCCAGAGCACCGCGACCGTGACCCACATCGACGCGATGGCCGAGCACCTGGACGGCATCTTCGCCCTGCTCGAGGACGTCAAGTCGATCGCCGACCAGACCAACCTGCTCGCGCTCAACGCCGCGATCGAGGCGGCGCGCGCCGGCGAGGCGGGCCGCGGCTTCGCGGTGGTCGCCGACGAGGTGCGCAACCTGTCCGAGCGCTCGACCGCCTTCAACGAACAGATCCGCAAGCTCGCGCACAGCTCCAAGGACGCCATCGCCCGCGTCCGCGACACGGTCAGCCAGATGGCCTCGCGTGACCTGGACCGGTCCCGCGGCGCGCGCGCAGAGGCCGCCGCGATGCTCGACCGCGTGGAAGGCATGAACCAGGGCCTGGGCCGCGGCATGCGCGAGATCGCCGACTGCGGCCGCGCCATCGACGGGTCGGTGGCCGAGGCGGTGCGCTCGCTGCAGTTCGAGGACATCGCCACCCAGGCGCTGGGCGCGGCGCGCGTGCACTTGGACCGCCTCGGGGCGATCAACCAGGAGGCCACGACCCTGCAGTCCCTGCTCCACCGGGGCGACACGACCTGCGCCGAGCGCCAGCGCGCGCTCGCCCGGATCGTGGAACGGATCGGCCAGATGCGCGGGGAGTGGGAGCGCCCCCCGCACAAGCCGGTCATGCAGCAGTCGATGGACGCCGGCAGCGTCGAACTTTTCTGAACCCGGGGCCCCACGCGATCGGCGGAGTGTGACCCGGTCGCGGACGCGGCGACGCCGCCCCCGCGACAATGGCGCGCATGCGCCGCCCCCCGTTGCCCGACGCCCCCGCCGTACGCCGGGCGACCCGCCTGCTGGCCTGCCTGGCGGTGGCACTGGGCCTGCTGGCCTGGCAACGCTGGGCCGGCCCGGGCCTGGAGGCGGCCCTCGCCCCGTGGCTCGGCGGCGCGGCGCCCTGGCTCGCGCTGCTGCTGCCCGCGACGGTGGCCGGGGGCCTGGGCGCGCGCTGGGTCCGTCGCCACGACGCCCGGTCCGCCCGCCTCGACGCCGAACTCAAGGCGGTCGCCCGCCGGCTGCTGGTGGTGCAGGAGGAGGAGCGGCGCTCGCTGTCCCGCGAACTGCACGACGACATCGGCCAGCAGATCACCGCGATCAAGCTCGGCGCGCTGGCGCTGCCGCCGGCGGTCGGCGACGGCCACCGGGAAACGATCGACGAGATCGTGGCGATCTCGGACCAGACGATCGCCAAGCTCCGCGACCTCTCGATGCTGCTGCGCCCGCCGCAGCTCGACGCCCTCGGCCTCGAGGCGGCCCTGCGCTGGCAGGCCGGCCGCCTGTTCCGCAGTGGCCACCCGAAACTCGAACTGGAACTCGAACCGCTCGCCTGGCGGCCGGATCCGGCGGTGGAGCTGGCCTGCTTCCGCATCGCGCAGGAGGCGCTCACCAACGTGGCGCGGCACGCGCAGGCGACGTCCGTCTCGGTGCGGCTGCGCCAGGACGCGGCGGGCGCGCTCGCGCTGGACGTGCACGACGACGGCCGCGGCTTCGCGGCGACCACCGGCACGGTCACCGGGCTCGGCCTGGTCACGATGCGCGAGCGCGCGCACCTGGTCGGCGGGTCGCTCGAGTTCGCCAAGGCCCGGGTGGGCACGCGGCTGGCGGTCCGCCTGCCGATGACCACCAACCACGCCGCCCGGCCCGCGGCCGCCACGGCGCACTGACGCCACGCACACCGACGTCCGGAAACACGAAGCCCGCCTTGCGGCGGGCTCCGGTCGCGGTCGCGTGGGCGCGGCAGCCGCCGCCCGGCGTCACTCGATGTCGAGGAAGCTCCGCAGCATCTCCGACCGGCTCGGGTGGCGCAGCTTGCGCAGGGCCTTGGCCTCGATCTGGCGGATGCGCTCGCGGGTCACGTCGAACTGCTTGCCGACCTCCTCGAGGGTGTGGTCGGTGTTCATGTCGATGCCGAAGCGCATGCGCAGCACCTTGGCCTCGCGCGGGGTCAGGCCGGCCAGGACGTCGCGGACGGTCTCCGACAGGTTGATGTTGGTGGTGTTGTCGATCGGGGACTCGGCGTTGGTGTCCTCGATGAAGTCGCCCAGGTGCGAGTCCTCGTCGTCGCCGATCGGGGTCTCCATGGAGATCGGCTCCTTGGCGATCTTCATGACCTTGCGGATCTTGTCCTCGGGCATGTCCATCTCCTTGGCCAGTTCCTCCGGCGTGGCCTCGCGGCCGTACTGCTGGAGCATCTGGCGGGAGATGCGGTTGAGCTTGTTGATCGTCTCGATCATGTGCACCGGGATGCGGATGGTGCGCGCCTGGTCGGCGATCGAGCGGGTGATCGCCTGGCGGATCCACCAGGTGGCGTACGTCGAGAACTTGTAGCCGCGGCGGTACTCGAACTTGTCGACCGCCTTCATCAGGCCGATGTTGCCCTCCTGGATCAGGTCCAGGAACTGCAGGCCGCGGTTGGTGTACTTCTTGGCGATCGAGATCACCAGGCGCAGGTTGGCCTCGACCATCTCCTTCTTGGCCTTGCGCGCCTTGGCCTCGCCGTAGGCCATCTGCCGGCTGATCTCCTTGATGTCCGGCAGCTTCAGGTACAGCGCTTCCTCGACCGCGATGGTCGCTTCCTGCTCGGCGATGATCTGGTCGCGCACGTCGCGCAGGCCCGAGCCCCATTTCTGCTTGCGCTTGAGCAGCTCGTCGACCCACTCGAGGTTGGTCTGGTTGCCGTCCCACGCGCGGATGAAGTCCTTGCGCGGCATGCGCGCCACGCGCGTGGCCAGGTCGAGGATGCGGCGCTCGTGCTCCTTGATCTCGCCGACCACCTCGCGCAGCTTGCGCACGAGGTTCTCGGTCATCGGCAGCGGCATCTTGAAGGCCATGAACTGCTCGGCCATCTGCTCGCGCAGCTTCACCACCGACTTGTGGTCCTGGCCGTGCTTGGCGTGCGCCTTCTGGAACTTCGCGTAGTCCGTGGCCAGCTGTTCGAAGCGCTCGGCGACCTCGACGGGATCGGGTCCGGTCGGGCCGGTCTCCTCGCTGCTGTCGTCGTCATCTTCGTCGTCGGAGTCGTCGTCCGAGTCCTCGTCGTCCTTGTCGTCCTTCTTCGCGGCGGCGGCCTTGGCGGCCGGCGGCGGGGTCGGCTCGGCGATCTCCTCGCTGAAGTCGTTGAAGCCGGTCAGGATCTCGTTGAGGCGGCGCTTGCCGGCCTTGTGCTGCTCGAACTCCTCCAGGTACAGCTGGATCGACCACGGGAACGCGGCCAGCGAGGCCTGGACCTGCAGCAGGCCCTCCTCGATGCGCTTGGCGATCGCGATCTCGCCCTCGCGGGTCAGCAGCTCGACCGTGCCCATCTCGCGCATGTACATGCGCACCGGGTCGGTGGTCCGGCCACCCTCGGTGTCGAGCGCGGTCAGGGCCGCGGCGGCCTCCTCGGCGGCGGTGTCGTCGTTGTCGCGGCTGCTGGAGGAATCGGAGAGCAGCAGGGTCTCGGCATCGGGCGCGACCTCGTGCACCTCGATGCCCATGCCGTTGATCATGCCGATGATGTCTTCGATCTGCTCCGGATCGACGACGTCGTCGGGGAGGTGGTCGTTGACCTCGGCATAGGTCAGGTAGCCCTGCTCCAGGCCCTTGCTGATCAGCTGCTTGATGTCGGACTGCGGGGCCTGACGTTCGTTGGCCATGGGCTGCGCCACCGGTTTGGGGTAGAAGTGAACCGTGCATTATACCAGCGGGGCACGGGAGCGCCGTCGCGGGACGGCCGACGGCGGGTCCGCAAGCCGCCCTCCCGGGCCGTCTCAGGCACGCAGGAGGAAGGTGACCGGGCCGTCGTTGACCAGCGCCACCTGCATATGGGCGCCGAAGCGGCCGGTTTCCACGGGGGCGTGCCGTTCCCGGCACGCCGCGGCCAACTGGTTGAAGCGGCGTTCAGCCTCGTCGGGCGCGGCGGCGGTGCTGAAGCCCGGGCGCATGCCCGACCGGGTGTCCGCCGCGAGGGTGAACTGGCTGACCAGCAGCAGCCCGCCGCCGGCGTCCGCCAGCGAGCGGTTCATCCGGCCGACGTCGTCGGCGAACATCCGGTAGCCGAGCAGGCGGGTGGCCATGCGCGCGACGGTGGCGTCGTCGTCGCCGGGCTCGACCGCGACCAGCGCGAGCATGCCCGGACCGATCGCCCCGACGGGCTCGCCATCCACCCGCACGCCCGCCTCGCTGACACGCTGGACCAGGGCGAGCATCGGCACCTCCGTGGCGGCGGGCCAGCCTAAGCCATCCGGCGCGCCCACGCCCCCCTTGTCGTGCCGAGCGCAGCGAGGGACCTGCTTTTCCCCGGTGCACCGGATCTCGCCCGGCAAAGCAGCAGCAGGTTCCTCACTCCGTTCGGAACGACAGGTGCTTCCTAGGAAGAAGGGTGCTTCTTCGGAAGGACAGGTGCCTCTTCGGAACGAAGGGTGCTTCTTCGGAAGGACAGGTGCCTCTACGGAACGACAGGTGCCTCTCGGCCACCCGCGCAGACCCCCCGCGGCCTGTCGTGCCGAGCGCAGCGAGGGACCTGCTTTTCCCCCGTGCACCGGACCTCGCCCGGCAAGGCAGAAGCAGGTTCCTCACTCCGTTCGGAACGACAAGGGTCACTTCGGCGGTGCGCGATCGACAGGGACTCCCCGGCGGTGCGCGAACGACAGGGGTCACTTCGGCGGTGCGCGATCGACAGGGGTCACCCCGGCGGTGCGCGAACGACGGGGGGCGCCCGCGCGGGGGGCGTCGCTACACTGGCGCGATGCCCGATGCCGCCGCCCGGTTGCTCCACGCGTCCGCCGCCCTGGCCGCGCGCCTGCCGTGGGCGGTGCAGCGCGGGGTGGCGCGCGGGGTGGCGCGACTGTGGCGGGTGCTCGGCGCACGCGAGGCGCGGGTGGCGGAGCGCAACCTGGCGCTCGCCTATCCCGCCCTGCAGGCGGCCGAACGCGACGCCCTGCGCGACGCGATCCTGCTCGGCACCGCCCGCCAGGCGCTCGACACCCTGCAGGCGTGGACGCGGCCGGCCGCCGACGCCCTCGCGCTCGTCCGCGAGGCGCATGGCGCGGACGCCTTCGATGCCGCGCTGGCCCGCGCCCGCGACGGCGGGCCGGGCGTGATCGTGGCCGCGCCGCATTTCGGCAACTGGGAACTCCTGAACCGCTGGCTGGCCGCGCGCACCGAGATCGCGGTGCTGTACCGGCCGCCGGAGTCCGCGCTGGGCGAGGCGTTCCTGCGCCGGGCACGCGCGGACATCGCCGGGCGGGTGGTGCAGGTCCGCGCCGAGGGCCCGGCGATGCGGCAGTTGTTCAAGCGGCTGCAGGCCGGCGGCGTGGTGGGCATCCTCCCCGACCAGCAGCCCAAGCGCGGCGACGGCGTGTTCGCCCCGTTCTTCGGCGTGCCGGCGCTCACCATGACCCTGCTGTCGCGGCTGGCCGCGCGCACGGGCGCGACGGTGCTGTTCGCCTGGTGCGAACGGACGGGCGATGACGGCGACGGCCCGCGCTTCGCCGTCCACGTCGCGCCCGCGCCGGCGGCGGTCGCCGACCCGGACCCGGTGGTCGCCGCGACCGCGCTCAACGCCGCGGTCGAGGCCATCGCCCGGCGCGACCCGTCGCAGTACCAGTGGACCTACAAGCGCTACACCCTGCGGCCGTCCGGCCGTGGCCAGGACAATCCCTACCGCGACCTCGAGGCCCGACGCCGCCGATGAGCGACACCGCACCCGTTCCCGCACCCCCCGTCGATCCGACCGCCGTGGAAGACACCGGCTGGCAGGCCCTGCCCGCGCGCGCGCGGCTGCTGTTCCTGCTCGGGCCGACCGCCGCCTTCGCGCTGCCCGCCACGGCCTTCGGTTTCTTCCACGCGCACCTCTGGCTGGTGGACGCCGGCTGGCTGCCGGCGCGGTGGCCCGCCGCGCTGGCGGGCCTGCTCGCCGGCGCGCTGGTGGGCGCCTGGCTCGGCCGCAAGCAGTACCGCTACACCGCATGGCGGCACGACCGCCACGGGCTGGCGCTGCGCAAGGGCCGCTTCTGGCAGAAGGAGACGCGCGTGCCCGCGTCGCGGGTGCAGCACCTGGACGTGAAGCGCGGCCCGCTGCAGCGCCAGCGCCGGCTCGCGACCCTGGTGGTGCACACCGCCGGCACGAGCCAGAGCTCGGTGACCGTGCCGAACATGGACGACGGCGACGCCGCGCGCCTGCGCGAAGCCCTGTCCCGACAGGTCGAGCATGGCGACGACGACTGACCCGGGCGCGCCCGTGCCCGCACCGCCCGACGCGACCGCGGCCGACCGCCGGCTGCATCCCATGTCGTGGCTGTTCGTGCTGATCGCGCAGCTGCGGCAGTTCATCGTCCCGCTGCTGGCCTTGGTGTTCCTCGGCCGGGGCAACAGCTACGAGTGGTGGTCGCTGGTGGGCGTGGCCGCGCTGGCGGCGTACTCGGCGTGGCAGTACGTCACGTACCGCTACGGCGTGGCCGGCGACGCACTGGTGGTGCGCCAGGGCGTGCTCGAACGCAGCGTGCGGGTCATCCCGTTCGCCCGGATCCACAACGTGGCCCTGCAGCAGTCGCTGCTCCACCGGCTGTTCGACGTGGCGGAGGTCCGGCTCGAGTCGGCGGGCGGAAAGAAGCCCGAGGCGGAGATGCGCGTTCTGCGGCTCGGCGACGCGCTCGCGCTCGAGCGGCTGGTGCGCAGCCGCGGCGCGGTCGCGGCGACCGGGGACGCCGCGCCGGCGGAAGACGCGGGCGTGCCGCTGCTGGCGCTGACCACGGCGGAGGTGGTGAAGCTGGGCCTGGTGTCCAACCGCGGCATGATCCTGCTCGCCGCCGCGTTCGGCGCCTCGTGGCAGGTCAGTCCCGAGCTGCTGCCGGATCTCTTCGAGTCCTGGGGCCAGGCGCTGTTCGGCTGGGCCGACGCGCGCGCCTTCGGCCCGGTCGAGTACGTCGTGGCCGGGGCCAGCCTGGCGCTGCTGTTCGTGGCCGTCCTGCGCCTGCTGTCGATCGCACTGGCGCTGCTGCAGTACCACGGCTTCACCCTGCGCGAGCAGGGCCGTCGCCTGACCGTGGAGCGCGGCCTGCTCCAGCGTTGGCGCACCAGCGCGTCGCGCCGCCGGATCCAGGCCTGGACGCTGCGCGAGGGCGTGCTGCACCGGCTGTTCGCGCGTCGCAGCCTGGAGGTCGACACCGCGGTGTCGGAGGAGCAGCAGCACGAGCAGCGCGCGTTGCGCGAGGTCGCGCCGATCGCGCCGCCGGCCGCCTGCGACGCCCTGGTGGCGCACCTGCTGCCGCGCTCGGGCTGGGGCTTGCTCGCGTGGACGCCGGTGGGCGAACAACACTGGTGGCGGCTCTGGCTGCCGGGCGTGCCCTTCGTGCTCGCCGCGACCGCCGCGCTGTGCTGGCGCTTCGGGCCCTGGGGCCTGCTCGCGCTGGGGTGGCTGGCGTGGTCGGCGTGGACCTCGCGCCAGCATGCGCGGCGCCTGGCCTGGTCGGTCAACGACGCGCTGGTCGCGGTGCGCGGCGGGTGGTGGTCGCGCCACTGGCGGTTCGCCGAACTCGACAAGCTGCAGGCGCTCCAGCTGCGGCGCTCCCCGCTCGACCGGCGCTGCGGCACCGCCACGCTGGCGTTCGATACCGCCGGCGCCGGTGCGCTGGCGCCGCCCCTGCAGGTGCGGTTCCTGCCGGTCGCGGAGGCGCGGACGCTGCACGACCGGCTGGCCGCGGAACTCGCGCGCCGGCCGCTGCGCTGGTGAGGCCGCGGCGCGCTACCAGCGCGCCGGCCCCCAGTACCCGATCCGCCGCCGCAGCCGGAACTTGCGCCACGCGTTCGCCGGCTTCGCGCGGCGGTTGCGCCCGCCCGCGGCGATGAACGCCTCGATCGCGTCGATCACCCGCTCGCTCGACCGGCCGTCGCGGTACGGATGGATCGCGTCCGCGTAGTCGCGGATCGCCTGCATGAGCTCCGGCGGCCGCGACAGCGCGCGCTCGATCGCCGGCTCGAACGCCGCCGGGTCGTCGATGTCGATCAACTGCGGGCCGGGGCGGCGGTTCCGGAACGTCACCACCGGCTTGCCGGTGAGCAGGAATTCGTTGAGCGCCGAGGACGTGTCCGAACACATCATGTCCACCCGGCCGAACAGGTCGAGGATGTTGTCGTCGTCGGCGAAGCGCAGGTGCGCGTTCTCCAGCGCACGGAACTTCGCCACCGTTTCCGGGTTCATCTTCGGGTGGAAGGTGACGATCCACTTGAAGCGTCCGTCGCGCGAGAGGCGGCGCACCTCGTCGTGCAGGGTCTCGGCGGCGCTCCACGAGGGCGAGAACGTCGAGTGGTAGAGGATCACCGGCGGCGTGCGCACCGGTTCGACCGCGCCGAACTGCGCCGCGAACGGATCGAGCTTGGGCCAGCCCGTCTCGGCGACGCTGAAGTGCCCGAGCTCGTCGGCCAACGCCTGGAACTTCGCGGTGTCGCTGGGGCCGGTCGTGCAGTAGAGGTCGAAGAAGCCGCGCACGTGGATGTGGCGCGGCTTGCCGGCGTCGAAGCCGTGGAACACCTCGACCTTCACCCCGGGGAAGAAGTGCGGCAGGTGGTTGCCCGGCGTCACCACGGCGCGCGGTTTCCAGCGGCGTACGCCCTCGACGTCGAGCAGCCGCTCGTCGGCGGCGAGGTCGGCCGCGCCGGGGCCGTCGAAGAACCAGGCCGTCTCGCCGCCGCGCGCGCGGATCGCCGCCTGCAGCGGGCGCAGGATCGCCAGCGCGTAGCGCTCCGAGCCGTACATCAGGTAGCGGGGCCTGCCCTCTTTGGCGTCGTTCATCGGTCCAGTCCGTGCCGCACCAGGATGTCGCGACCCTGCGCGATCGATTCCGGGTTGCGGTGCATCTCGTAGTAGCGCAGCCGCTTGTACATCGCGTAGCTGGCGGCGACGTGGGCGACGACGAAACCGCGCCAGCCGTCGAGGATGGCCAGCCGCAGCAGCCAGTCCTTCAGGAACGCCGCCAGGTAGACCAAGGGCGCCATCCAGACCCGCGGCGGCCGGCCCTTCGCGTGCCAGTCGCGGCACTTGAGCTCCGCGTAGCGCAGCACCTTCAGCTGCTTGTGCGGCAGGGTCGGGTTGTGCAGGTGGTGGAACGGCGCGGCGAAGTCTTCCGCGCGACCGTCCCAGCGCAGCGACTCGTGCACGCGTGCGTCGGTCCAGCGCGCGCGGCCGCGGTGGTACAGGCGCGCGAGCTTCTCGCCGACCATCGGCCGGTACCAGCGCATCGGCGCGCCCATGTACCAGGTGCTGCGCCGCAGGATACCGACCGCGGCGTCGCCTTCGAGGAGCTCCGGCAGCCGGCGTTCGAATTCGGCCACCAGCGGCGGCTCGAGGAACTCGTCGGCGTCGAGCGCCAGGATCCAGTCGTGCGCGGCGTGTTCCGAGGCCGCGTTGCGCTGCGGCCCGAAGCCGAGCCAGTCCTGGTGCACCACGCGCGCGCCGTGCGCCGCCGCGATCGCGACGGTGTCGTCGGTGCTGCCGCTGTCGACCACCACCTTGTCCGCCGCGAACGGCACGCTGTCCAGGCAGCGGGCGATGTTGGCGGCCTCGTTGTGGGTGATCACCACGAGGCTGATCGGCAGGGTCGGCATGGCGGCGATGGTAACCGGCAGGCGGGGCTCAGCCCGCGAAGCGCAGGCCGAAGTCGTCGGCGAACGCGGCGCAGCGGTCGCGCATCGCGTCGCGCCGCCGGGCGCGCACGCCGGCGTCGCTGCGGGTGAACGCGGCGGCGTCCGCGGCCCAGGCCCGCAACGTCGCGGCCGCCGCGTCGCGGTCCGCCGCGGTCGCGGCGCGGGTCGGGCGCAGGTGGTTGCGCGCGGCGGGCCCGCCGCGGTCGGCCAGGCGGGCGAGCCGGTTGCCGAGCGCCTTCGCCGTCGACAGGCGCTCGAGCAGTTCCACCGGCATCTCCACCGGCCGCAGCGGCATGCCGAGGGTGTCGAGCCAGTCGCGCCACTTGAAGTCGTTGAAGCGACGCGCCAGCACCACCGCGCGCCACGGGATCCCCATCGCGTCGCAGAAGATCGCGCCGTGCAGCGACTCGCACAGCACCCGCTCGCACCCGGCGAGCCCGGCGGCCACCGCGTCGGGCGCGCCGCGCGGATCCACCAGCGCGACGCCAGCCGCGTCCGCCACGGCCTGCCATTCGAACCGCTGGAGGCTGCGGAAGTGCGGGATGAAGCCGACGCGGCCCGGCGTGGGCACGTGATCGCGCAGCCCCGCCCACAGCACGGCCGGATCCCCGAGGCCGAGCCCCGGGTCCAGCCCGAGCCGTCGCGCGGTGCCCGGTCCGCGGACCCAGTACACCCGCCAGTCGTCGCCGAGCGCGCGCGCGTCCCGATAGCCGCAACCCGAACCGAGCACGACCTTCGGGCCCGCCGGCTGGTCGCCGCCGAGCACCGTGCCGACGCCGTACAGGCGCACCTCGGGATGGGATCCGGCGATGTCGGGGAAGAGCGCGGGCCACAGCGACAGGTTCAGGTCGTCGCCGAAGTTGCCGCCTTCGATCCGGCAGTAGTGAAGTTGCATGCGGGGATGCTCGCCGCGCCGCGCGCCGTGATCAAGGCGCCGGCGCGCAGTCCGGGCGCACCGCGGCCGCGGGCACCAGCCACCAGTCGCGCCGGTTGGCGCGGCCGGCGTGGCGCGCGCGGTCGAGGTCGACGCAGCCGCCGAGCGCATCGTCCTCCAGCAGCAGCCAGCGCCGCGCGGGCGCTTCGGCCTGCCATGCGCGCGCCGCGCGCCACTGCACCGGCAGCGGCACGGTGAAACCGAAGGTGCGCGCCGGCCGGTCGGCCATCAGCAGGGTCTGCTCCTTCCAGGCGACCAGGCCGAGTTCCGCGCCGGGCCCGATGATCCGGCCCACCTCGCGCATCAGCCCGCGCGAGGAGGACGCGTCGTTGAGGACAGGCGCACCGCCCCAGCCGACCAGCACCCAGAGCCCGGCGAGCGCGGCCAGCAGGCCCGCGACCGCCTGCCGTCGACCGAACCACAGGAGGCAACCTGCGATCCACGTGGCGATGGCCAGCAGGACGAGGCCGAGCGCATGGGTGGTCCCGACATCGACGCCCCGCTCGGCCGCGAACCGCGCCTCGAACGAAGGCGAACCGCCCAGCGCCATCACGCCCGCGGCCAGCAGCAGCAACGCGAGCAACCCGGCGATGCCGAGGGCGAGCCGGCGCGCGGCGGGGCGCCGCGTGATGCCGGCCAGCCACGGGCCGAGCACCAGGCACAGCGCCGGCAGCGCGGGCAGGATGTAGACCTCGCGCTTGCCCGCGCTGGCACTGAAGAACAGCAGCACCAGGCCGATCCAGGCCAGCGGCAGCAGCACCCGCGCATCACGGGCGCGCAGGGACTCGCGCCACGCCGGCCAGGCGAACGGCACCGCCGCGACGGCCGGCAGCCACTGCGTCGCGGCAACCCATGCGAAGTACCAGGCCGGCTGCCGGTGGTGCCAGGGTTCGGCGTAGCGCGTGGCCGTCTGCCGGAACAGCAGGTTGTCGGCGTAGGCCTGCAGCGCGGGGTCGCCGCTGGCATGCACGGCCAGCAGCATCGGCACCAGCCACGCCAGCACCGGCAACAGCAGCGCGAGCGGACCGAGCCAGAACCGCCAGCCCGATGGCCGCATCGCCGACACGCCCGGCCACCCGCGCCACGCGACGAACGCCGCGGGCAGCAGCACCAGCAGCGCGACCACGCCCACGCCCTTCGCCAGCACGCCCAGTCCCGCGGCGAACCAGCCCAGCATCCACATCCGCCAGTCCGGCCCGCGCACCAGGTGCCGCAGCAGCCCGTACAGCGACAGCGTGGTGCAGAAGACCAGCAGCGGATCGATCTGCGCGCGCTGCGCCTGGTAGGTGAACTGGAACGCGAACAGCAGCGCCCAGCCCGCGGCCGCGCCGGCCTCGCGCGTCCAGAGCCGCGCGCCGAGATCGCGCACCAGCCACAGCGTGCCCAGCGCCGACAGCAGCGTCGGCAGTCGGAACGCGACGCGCAGTTCGCCGGTCAACGCCATCGCCATGGCCTGCAGCCACATCAGCAGCGGCGGCTTGTCCGGGTAGAGGACATCCCCGCGCATCGGGAACAGCCACTGGCCGCTCTCGAGCATCTGCCGGGCGACCAGCGCGAACCGGGGTTCGTCCGCCGGCCACGGATCGCGCAGGCCCAGGCCGGCGGTGAGCACGACGCAGGCGACGATCCAGAACAGCAGCCACTCGCGGCGCGATGCCATCGGCGGTGCCGCGGGGTCAGCCATCGCGTCGCAGCCTCGCATAGAAGAACCCGTCCATGCCGCCTTCGCCCGGCAGGCGCTGGCGGCCCGGGCCCGCGACGCGACCGAACGCATCCGGCAGCGGGTCGGTACGCGCGTCCGGCGTGCGCGCGAGGAACGCGTCGACCTGGCGCGCGTTCTCGTCGGCGAGGATCGAGCAGGTCGCGTACAGCAGCGTGCCGCCCGGGCGCAGCACGCGCCACGCGGCATCGAGCAGCCGCGCCTGCAGGTCGCGCAGTGCATCGAGGTCGGACGGCCGGCGATGCAGCAGCACGTCGGGCTGCCGGCGGACGATGCCGGTCGCCGAGCACGGCGCGTCCAGCAGCACGGCGTCGAACGGCGTGCCGTCCCACCATGACTCCGGCGTCGCGCCATCGGCGACACGCAGGTCGGCCGTGCCATCGAGGTGCAGGCGCGCGAGCGTGGCGCGCACGCGGTCGAGGCGGCCACCGTCGACGTCGAGCGCGACGAGGCGCAGCGACGGATCGCGTTCGAGCAGGTGCGCCGCCTTGCCGCCCGGGGCCGCGCACATGTCGAGCACGCGCGCGCCGGCCGCCGGGGCCAGTGCATCGGCGACCGCCTGTGCCGCGCCGTCCTGCACCGAGGCCAGGCCGTCGTCGAACCCGGGCAACGCCGCGACGGGCACCGGCGTGGCGAGGCGGATCGCGTCGGGCAAGCCCGCCACCGCGGCCGCTTCGATGCCCACCTCACGCAGGCGGTCGAGGTACGCGTCGCGGGTGGTCGCGCGGGCATTCACCCTCAGCCACATCGGTGCGGCGGTGGCGCTGGCCTCCAGGATCGCCTCGACATCGCCGGGCCAGTCGGCCGCGAGCAGGTCGCGCAGCCAGGCCGGCCATTGCGCCGCGGGATCCACCGTCGGCAGGCCGTCGCGCACGGCGCGCCGCAGCAGGGCGTTGACCAGGCCCGACTGGTGCGCGCGGCCGAGCTGGCGCGCGGCGTCCACCGTCGCCGACACCGCGGCGTGCGTCGGCAGCCCGAGCGGATCGAGCTGCGCGAATCCGGCGTACAGCAGCGCACGCAGCGGAGCGTCGCGCCGACCGGGTGGCTTCGGCATCCACGTCGCCAACGCATCGGCGTAGCGCGCGTGGTGGCGGAGCGCCGCATGGCAGATGGCCTCGACCAGCGCGCGGTCGCGGACATCGGCGATCGTCGGCAGCTTCGCGGCGAGTTCGGTGCGCAGCGAGCGGCCGCGATGCAGCACGGCATCGAGCACCTGTGCGGCGATCACCCGGGGACGGACGCCTTCCATCCGCGCATTGTCGCCCGCGACCCCCGCCCCCGGAACCACCCACCCGCCGCCACCATGCAGGAGCGCGCCTGCGCGCGCGATTGCATCCGGCGCCCGCCAACAATGGATTCCGGCCTGCGCCGGAATGACCGCGTAATGGCCGAAGGTTCGCGACCCCGATGCCCAATGCCCCCTGTAGGAGCGCGCCTACGCGCGCGATTGCATCCGGCGCCCGCGAACAATGGATTCCGGCCTGCGCCGGAATGACGGCGTAGTGGCCGAAAGTTCGCGACCCCGATGCCCGATACCCCCTGTAGGAGCGCGCCTACGCGCGCGATTGCATCCGGCGCCCGCGAACAATGGATTCCGGCCTCCGCCGGAATGACGGCGTCGTGGCCGGAACGTTCGCGACCCGGATGCCCGATGCGCCTGTAGGAGCGCGCCTACGCGCGCGATCGGGTCCGGGAACCGCGGACGCCGGATTGTGGCGGACGTGTGGCTTGGCGCGTGCGCGTGTGGTTCCGCCGCTCGCCCATCGCGCCTGTAGAGGCGCTCCCACGGGGAGGGGGACTGCCGCGTCAGGCCAGGTCGCGGCGGGCGTTGAGGTAGTCGGCGGCGGTGATCGCGCGGCCGCCTTCGCGTTGCAGGACGCGGATGCGCAGCGCGCCGTCGCCGCAGGCCACGTCGATGCCGTCGCGGCCCGCCTGCAGCACGGTGCCAGGCGAACCCGCGCGCACCCCGTCGACCGCGATCGCGCCGTGGATGCGCACGCGCTCGCCGGCGAGCTGCGCTTCGGCCACCGGCCACGGATTGAACGCGCGCACTTTGTTCGCCAGCTCGATGGCCGGGCGCGTCCAGTCGAGCGCCGCCTCGGCCTTCTCGATCTTGCGCGCGTAGGTCACGCCCTCCGCCGGCTGTGGCACCGCCGCCGGCACGATGCCGGCGCGCAGCAGGCCGAGGCCGTCGGCAAGCACCCGCGCGCCCAGGTCGGCCAGCCGGTCGTGCAACTGCCCGCCCGTTTCCTGCGGCCCGATGTCGATCGCCTGGCGCAGCAGCACCGGGCCGGTGTCCAGGCCCTTCTCCATCCGCATCAGGCACACGCCGGTCTGCGTGTCGCCGGCCTCGATCGCGCGCTGGATCGGCGCCGCGCCGCGCCAGCGCGGCAGCAGCGAGGCGTGCACGTTCCAGCAGCCGTAGGTCGGGATGTCGAGCACCGCCTGCGGCAGCAGCAGGCCGTAGGCGACCACCACCATCAGGTCCGGCGCCAGCGCGCGCAGCGCCGCCTGCGAGGTGTCGTTGCGCAGCGTCCCGGGCTGGAAGACTTCGAAGCCGCGCTCGAGCGCGGCCTGCTTCACCCGCGAGGGCTGCAGCCCGCGGCCGCGCCCGGCGGGGCGGTCGGGCTGGGTGTACACGCCGACGATCTCGGCCTTGTTGGCGGCCGCGCGCAGCGAGGGCACGGCGAACTCCGGCGTGCCGGCGAAGACAATCCTCATGCGGGAAGCGCGGGCGCGGCCGTCAGGCCGCGTGCCTGCGCGCCTTGGCCAGCTTCTTGCGCACCATCTCGCGCTTGAGCGGCGAGAGGTAGTCGACGAAGAGCTTTCCCTCGAGATGGTCCATCTCGTGCTGGATGCAGACCGCCAGCAGGCCGTCGGCCTCCATCTCGAACGGCTGGCCGTCGCGGCCGACCGCGCGCACCTTGATGCTGTCGGCGCGGGTCACGTCGGCGAAGATGCCCGGGACCGAGAGGCAGCCCTCCTGGCAGACCTGCTCGCCGGCGCGCTCCAGGAT
Organism: Luteimonas pelagia; assembly: GCF_054776035.1. Classification (NCBI taxonomy): domain Bacteria; kingdom Pseudomonadati; phylum Pseudomonadota; class Gammaproteobacteria; order Lysobacterales; family Lysobacteraceae; genus Luteimonas; species Luteimonas pelagia. The sequence continues at coordinate 314,499 of NZ_BAAHCG010000003.1, forward strand.
CTCCGGGTTCACGAAGACCAGCGGCCGGTTCTTCTCCTCGGTCACGTCGATGACCATGAAGCGCCTGTGCACGTCGACCTGGCTCGCCGCCAGGCCGATGCCCGGGGCGGCGTACATGGTCTCGAACATGTCGTCGAGCAGGCGCTGGAAGTCCGCACCGGCCACCTCGGCGGGGTCGACGTCGACCGCCTTGGTGCGCAGGCGCGGATCGGGGAATTCGAGGATGTCGAGCAGTGCCATGGCGGTGACTCGGTTCGAAGGCGGTCCGGGGGGCGCACCATCGAAATGGTGGCGGCCGTCACAACCGCAAGTCGCGGGGCCCGTCAGGGCGCGCGGCGCGCCCCGGTTCAGGGGCAGGATTGTAGCGCGGGCGGCTTGCAAGCGGCCGCCTTTTCTGGGCTATAGTGCCCGCACCTGCAGGGGAATCAGGTAGATGGCCGTCATGTTTAAGCGCCTTTCTCACGGGCTGCGCACGGTGTGCGCGGTCGCCTTGCTCACCGTCGCCAGCTATGCCGCCGCCCAGCAGTTCCGGGAGGGGCATCCGGACACGTACGTGGTCCAGAAGGGCGACACCCTCTGGGACATCGCCGGCCGGTTCCTCCAGCGCCCGTGGTTGTGGCCGGAGATCTGGCAGGCCAACCCGCAGATCGCGAACCCGCACCTGATCTACCCGGGCGACGTGATCTCGCTGGCCTACCTCGACCGGCTGGTCGTCGAGGAGGGTCCGCGCGAGGCGGCGCCGATCGGCGCGATCCCGCTCTCGGACATCGAGAAGTTCCTGCGCGACCTGCGCGTGGTCGATTCCTTCGAGCACCTGCCCTACGTGGTGGGCCTGGAGGAGGACCGCCTGCGCACCACCGACAACGAGTTCGCCTACGTCCGCGGCCTGCCCGACGCGCAGCCCGGCCAGCGCTACCTCGTGGTGCGGCCGACGGTGCGCTACACGCACATCGACCGCTCCGGCATGTGCTGCGACCTGATGCAGCAGACCGACCTGGACTTCCGCGGCAAGGCCCACCTCGACTGGGGCCGCTACTGGTCGAACGTGGTGTTCCCCGACAAGGGCCAGGAGTTCCTCGGCTACGAGATGGTGCGGGTGAACGCCGGCACGATCACCCGCGGCGAAGTCGGCGGCATCGAGGCCGCGACCCTGCTGCTGGACGGCCGCGACGTCGAGGTGCGGGTGGGCGACCGCCTGATCCCGGTCGACGCGCAGCCCTACGACCTGCAGTTCTTCCCGCACCCGCCGGCGCGCCAGCTCGACTACGGCCGCCTGCAGGTCATGGCGGTGGCGGGCATGCTCAAGACCGCCGGCCCGCGCGACGTGGTGGCGATCTCCGGCGGCGCCCGCGAAGGCATCGACAACGGCACCGTGTTCTCGATCTGGCGCCGCGGCAGCAACGTCGTCGACACCGTCGAGTACGGCCGCGACCGCCCGAACTACTCGGTCGACTGGCGCGACAAGGTCCGCCTGCCGGACGAGTACGCGGGACACGTGATGGTCTTCCGCACCTTCGACCGCGTCAGCTACGGCCTGGTGATGGACAGCGTCAAGCAGACCCAGGTCGGCTACGAGCTCAAGCACCCCGACGCGCCCTACTGACGGCGGGAACCCTGACGCGACACCGCGACGGCGCCCGAGGGCGCCGTCGCCGTTTCCGGGGGACGCTGGCGCGATGCCCGTCCCGACACCGAGCGAATCCACCGATCCCGAGGCGCTCGTGCGCCTGGTCGCCGCCGGCGGGCCACTGGCGCCGCGCCGTTCGCTGCTCGACGCGCACGACGGCGACCCCGCCGCGGTCCTGCGCGCTGGTCCGCGGGCGTGGCGGGCCCACGGCCTGGACCCGAAGCAGCGGCGGCAGCTCGCGCGGCCGGACGCGGGCGTAATTGCGCATGCCCTGCGATGGCTGTCCGCCGAGGGCCACCACGTCGTGGGCTGGGGCGCCGCCGACTACCCGCCGCTGCTGGCGAACGGCGTCCGCCCGCCGCTGGCCCTGTTCGTGGCCGGCGACCCGCTGCTGGCCTGGCGCCCGCTGGTCGCCGTGGTCGGCACCCGCAATCCGACGGCCGGCGGCCGCGACCATGCGGCCGCCTTCAGCCGCGCGTTCGCCACAGCGGGCCTGGGCGTGGCCAGCGGCCTCGCGGCGGGCGTGGACACCGCGGCGCACCTCGCCACGCTGGACGCCGGCGGCGCCACCGTCGCCGTCCTCGGCACCGGGCCGGACATCGCCTATCCGCGCCCCAACGCCGCGCTGCTCGAGCGGATCGCCGCCGAGGGTGCGGTGGCCAGCGAATACCTGCCCGGCACGCCCGCGCAGGCGGCGCAGTTCCCGGCCCGCAACCGGATCCTCGCCGGGCTGGCGCTGGGCACGCTGGTGGTCGAGGCGGCCTGGCGCTCCGGCTCGCTGATCACCGCCCGGCTGGCGGCGGACGCCGGCCGCGAGGTCATGGCCCTGCCCGGTTCGATCGCCAACCCAATGGCCCGCGGTTGCCACCGGTTGATCCGCGACGGGGCGCTCCTCGTCGAAACCCCGGGCGAGGTCGTCGACCACCTGGCCCCCGCCGCCGCGGCCCTGGCCGGGGCCCTGCGCGACCGGCTCGACGACAACGCGCCGCCGGCCTTCGCGCTCCGGACGCCGGCGCATGGTGCGTCAGCCGCCGTTCGGGTGCCGCCCCACCCCGACCACGACCGCTTGTGGCGCGCCCTCGGCCACGACCCAACGGATATGGATGCACTCGTCTCACGAACCCGATTGACGGCCGCCGAAGTGTCCTCCATGCTGCTGGCCATGGAGCTGGAGGGGCGGGTCGCCAACGACCACGGACGCTGGAGCCGCGTTGCGACCCGGAAGGCATCCTGACCCGCACGGCGCCCATCGCGGCGCAGGCCGAGGGCCATGAAAGAGAGCATCCTGGACGTCCTGCTGTACCTGTTCGAGCACTACTTCACCGTTGATGACCCGCCGCCCGTCGGCGACCGAGACGCCCTCCGGGCCGGCCCCCTGTTCGACGAACTCACCGGCGCCGGCTTCAGCACCGCCGAGATCCACAAGGCCTTCGACTGGCTCGACGCGCTCGCCGAGCAGCGCCCGAGCGCGTCCGCGCCGCGGATCGACGGCCCCATGCGCGTGTACTTCGGGCCCGAGCTGGACAAGCTCGACACCGACTGCCGCGGCTTCCTGCTGTACCTGGAGCAGCACGGCGTGCTCGACGCCCACCAGCGCGAGCTGGTGCTCGACCGCGCGCTGGCGCTGGACCAGGACGAGCTGGACCTGGACGACCTCAAGTGGGTGGTGCTGATGGTCCTGTTCAACCAGCCGGGCAGCGAGGCGGCCTACGCCTGGATGGAAACCCAGATGTTCATGGACGAGCCCGAGCCGGTGCACTGACCGGCCCCGGCGCGGCGCCGCAGACCGCGACCCGCGCCACGCCCACCCGTCGCGGCGCTTGACAGCCCCGCCCGGGGCGTGACACCACTAAATATAGGAACGCATCCGACGCCCGTGGCCCCAGGCCGCGGGCGTCGCCTTCTCCGCGTCCGCGGCGCGCCACCCGGCCCGCCGCCCGCCGGCGCCCTTCACGGGGCGCTTCGGCCCCGCCCCGGAACCTCCGCCCCCCATGGCCAAGAACCTCCTCATCGTCGAGTCGCCCGCCAAGGCCAAGACGATCAACAAGTACCTCGGCAAGGACTTCAACGTCCTGGCCTCCTACGGCCACGTGCGCGACCTGGTGCCGAAGGAGGGCGCGGTCGATCCCGAGCGCGGCTTCGCCATGCGCTACGACCTGATCGAGAAGAACGAGAAGCACGTCGCGGCGATCGCCAAGGCGGTGAAGTCGGCCGAGGCCGTGTTCCTGGCGACCGACCCGGACCGCGAGGGCGAGGCGATCAGCTGGCACATCGTGGAGATCCTGCGCGAGCGCGGCCTGCTCAAGGACAAGGACCTGCACCGCGTGGTGTTCACCGAGATCACGCCGCGCGCGATCCGCGAGGCGATGGCGCAGCCGCGCAAGATCTCCGACAACTTGGTCGACGCGCAGCAGGCGCGGCGCGCGCTGGACTACCTGGTCGGCTTCAACCTCTCGCCGGTGCTGTGGCGCAAGGTGCAGCGAGGGCTGTCCGCCGGCCGCGTGCAGTCGCCGGCGCTGCGGATGATCGTGGAGCGCGAGGAGGAGATCGAGGCCTTCGTCGCGCGCGAGTACTGGACGGTCGAGGCCGAGTGCGCGCACCCGAAGCAGGCGTTCACCGCCAAGCTGGTGAAGCTGGACGGCAAGAAGTTCGAGCAATTCACCGTCACCGACGGCGAGGCCGCCGAGGCCGCGCGCAAGCGCCTGGTGCAGGCCGCCAACGGCGTGCTGCAGGTCACCGACGTCGCCAGCAAGGAACGCAAGCGTCGCCCCGCGCCGCCGTTCACGACCTCCACGCTGCAGCAGGAAGCGGCACGCAAGCTCGGCTTCACCACGCGGCGCACGATGCAGGTGGCGCAGAAGCTGTACGAGGGCGTGGCGATCGGCGACGAGGGCACCGTCGGCCTGATCACCTACATGCGTACCGACTCGGTGAGCCTGTCGCAGGATGCGCTGGGTGAAATGCGCGACGTGATCGCGCGCGACTTCGGCACCAGGGCGCTGCCCGACAAGCCGAACTTCTACCAGACGAAATCCAAGAACGCGCAGGAGGCCCACGAGGCCGTGCGCCCGACCTCCGCGCTGCGCACGCCGCAGCAGGTGTCGCGCTTCCTGTCCGACGACGAGCGCCGCCTGTACGAACTGGTGTGGAAGCGCGCCGTCGCCTCGCAGATGGTGCCGGCCACGCTCAACACCGTGTCGGTGGAACTGGCCGCCGGCAACGACCACGCGTTCCGCGCCAGCGGCACCACCGTGGTCGACCCGGGCTTCCTCGCCGTGTACGAGGAAGGCAAGGACGCCAAGGCCGCCGACGCCGACGACGAGGGCCGCAAGCTTCCGGCGATGAAGCCGGGCGAGCGCGTGCCGCTCGACCGCATCCACGCGGACCAGCACTTCACCCAGCCGCCGCCGCGCTTCACCGAAGCGGCGCTGGTCAAGGCGCTCGAGGAGTACGGCATCGGCCGGCCGTCGACGTACGCGTCGATCATCCAGACCCTGCTGTTCCGCAAGTACACGGAGATGGAGGGCCGCAGCTTCCGTCCGACCGACGTCGGCCGCGCGGTGAGCAACTTCCTGTCCAGCCACTTCACCCGGTACGTGGACTACGACTTCACCGCGAAGATGGAGGACGAGCTCGACGCCGTCTCGCGCGGCGAAGAGGAGTGGGTGCCGCTGATGGAGAAGTTCTGGGCCCCGTTCAAAGAACTGGTCGAGGACAAGATCGAGTCGGTCGACCGCTCCGAGGCGACCGGTGCGCGCGAGCTGGGCACCGACCCGAAGACCGGCAAGCCGGTCAGCGTGCGCCTGGGCCGCTACGGGCCTTACGCCGCGATCGGCAGCGTGGAGGACGAGGAGAAGCCGCAGTTCGCTTCGCTGCGCCCCGGGCAGAGCATGCACACGATCTCGCTCGAGGACGCGCTGGAGCTGTTCAAGCTGCCGCGCACGCTGGGCGAGTCGAACGGCGAGGACGTCACCGTCGGCATCGGCCGCTTCGGGCCGTTCGCCAAGCGCGGCGCGACGTACGCCTCGCTGAAGAAGGAGGACGACCCGCACACCATCGACCTGGCGCGCGCGGTGTTCCTGATCGAGGAAAAGGAAGAGATCGTCCGCAACCGCATCATCAAGGAATGGGACGGCCACGACGTGCAGGTGCTCAACGGCCGCTATGGCCCGTACCTGTCGGACGGCAAGCTCAACGGCAAGATCCCGAAGGACCGCGAGCCGGCGTCGCTGACGCTGGAGGAAGCGCTGAAGTTCCTCGAGGAAACGGGCAAGCCGGCGCGCGGGCGCTTCGGCAAGAAGGCCGCGGCGAAGAAGGCGCCGGCGAAGTCCGCAGCGAAGAAGACGGCCGCCAAGAAGTCCGCGACCAAGAAGACGGCCAAGAAGGCGACGAAGAAGGCCGCGAAGAAGGCCACGAAGAAGGCGGCCGCGAAGAAGGCGACGCGCGCCACCGCAAGCGACGCGCCCGAGCCCGCCAAGCCGCTGCTCACTCCGAAGCCGACAACGTCCATTGGCAAGAAGCGCGTGGTCAAGAAGGCCGACGCCGACGCGGACGCCCCGTTCTAGGCCAGCGCCCGCCCCGCCATGCCGCGCACGATCGACCTCGATGCCGCCACCGCCGCCCTGCGCCGCGGTGGCGTCATCGCCTGCGCGACCGAGGCGGTGTGGGGCCTGTCGTGCGATCCGTTCAATGAGGACGCGGTGTTGCGCCTGCTCGAAATCAAGCGGCGCGAGGTGGACAAGGGCCTGATCCTGGTCGCCCACGACGCAACGTGCTTCGACGGCGTGCTCGACTGGGCCGCGCTGCCGCGCGACCGCGTCGCGGCGGTGCGCGAAAGCTGGCCCGGGCCCAACACCTGGATCGTGCCGGCGACCGCCAGGGTGCCGCGCTGGATCACCGGCGCGCATGCCGGCGTGGCCGCGCGGGTGACCGCGCACGAAGGCATGGCCGCGCTGTGCCGCGCATTCGGCGGGCCGCTGGTCTCGACCAGCGCCAATGCCGCGGGCGAACCGCCGGCCCGCGAGCTCGGCGAACTCGACCCGGTGCTGCACGCCGCCCTCGACGGCGTGCTGGAAGGCCGCACCGGCACCCAGCCGCGCCCGACCTCCATCCGCGATGCCGCCACTGGCGAGGCCCTCCGCCTCTGAGCGCCTGCCGCGGCGCGGCATGAACACGGCCCCGCGCGGGCGTAGGATCGGCGCCCCGACCCGCGAGGAGACCGCCATGCGCACGACCCCGTCCGCCACGCTGCTGCCTGCCACGCTCCTGTCCGCCACCCTGGCCTGCCTGCTGGCCGCGCCCGCCGCCTTCGCGCAGGACGCCGCGCCGCCGGAGATGAGCGCCGAGATGCAGGCGATGATGGAGGCCTGGCGCAAGTCGGCCACCCCCGGCCCCGAACACGCGCGCCTGGTCGAACAGTTCGCCGGCACCTGGCGGGCGGACCAGAAGATGTGGATGGAACCGGGCGCCGAGCCGATGGCGCAGACCGCCACCGCCGTCAGCACCGGCATCCTCGGCGGCCGCCAGGTGCGGATGACCTACCACGGCACCTTCATGGGCCAGCCGTTCGAGGGCATCGCGCACACCGGCTTCGACAACGTCACCGGCAAGTACACGAACAGCTGGATCGACAACATGTCGACCGGCACGTTCAACAGCACCGGCACCTACGACGCCGCCACAAGCACCTACACCTTCACCGGCATCATGCCCGACCCGATGGCCGACGGCGCGCCGGTGCCGATCCGCGAGGTGATCCGCGTGGAGGGCAACGACCGCCACGTGATGGAGATGTACGAGACCCGCGAGGGCCAGGAAGCGCGCACGATGGAGATCACGTTCACCCGCACCGGGCCCGCGCCTGCGCCCGGCGAGGACGTGGAGATCGAGATCGAGACGCGCGTGGAAACGCCGCCGGCCGACTGACGCGCGGCACGCACGCGGCGCGGACCGCCCGCCCCCGCGCCTGAACCGCTCAGCACCCCACCGGGCGCCGCGGTTCCCGCGCATGGCCCGCCGGCGCACAATGCCGGCGATGCGCACGTGCCCCGCCCTTGCCTGCGTCGTCGTGCTGCTTGTCGGCGCGGCTTCGGCCGCGCCCGCGCAGGATGCCGGCCAGATCACCATCTACCGCTGCACCGACGCGCAGGGGCGATTGACGCTGCGCGACTCGCCGTGCCGAAAGGGCGAAACGCAGTCGACGGTGGAGATGCTGCGCCCGCAGGATCCGCCGCCCGGCCGCGAACCGCCGGCGACGGTCGAACCCACCGACACGCCACCGCCCACCGTGCAGCGCGAAGTCGTGTACCGCGCGCCGCCGCGCCCGATGTACGAATGCGTGCGCCCCGACGGCACCCGCTACGCCAGCGAAACGCCCGAGGGCGACCCGCGCTGGGTGCCGTGGTGGACGCTGGGCTACCCGGTGGTGATTCCGCGCAACCCACTGGGCGACCGCGTGGGCGCCCCGCCCGCGCGCCCGGGCGACCCGCCGATCGCCGTGGTGCATGGCGCGCCGGGCGGCACCTGGGTGCGCGACCGCTGCTACCGGCTGCCGCAGGCCGAGGTGTGCGCGCGGCTGGACGACCGCCTGGCGGAGATCAACCGCCGCTTCATCGCCGCGATGCCGTCCGAGCGCGACGTGCTGCGCGACGAACGCCGCGCACTCGAGGCGCGCAGGGACAACGACTGCCGATGACCCGACCGACCGCCGCGGCCGCCGCCGCCACGCTCGCCCTGCTGTTGTTGCTCGCCCCCGGCGGTGCGCCCCACGCGCAGGCCGGCATCCGCATCTACCGCTGCACCGACGCCACCGGCGCGGTGACGATCCAGAACGACACGCCCTGCCCGAAGGGCGCGCGGCAGACCGTGCAGGTGATCGACCCGCCGCCCGCGCTGCCGGCCTACGTGCCGCGCATCGAACGCATGCCCGACATCGTGGCCGTCGAGCAGGCCGCGCGCGACGCGGCGCTTGAAGCCCGCCTCGAGGACGAGGTGCCCGCCCCGGTGCCCGAGGGCGAACGCACGCCCCCGCCGCCGCTGTACCAGTGCCGCACCTGGGACGACGAGACCTACCTCACCGACAGCACCACCCCCACCGAACGCTGCGCCCCGCTCCAGCTGGTGGGCCTGGACGGCCGCCCGCTCCGCGGCAGTGCCGGCGCCTGCGAGAAGCGCGTGGACACCTGCGCCGCCATCCCGGAAGAGAACCTCTGCCGCTCATGGCGCCGCCGCGTCGACGAGGCGGAGTTCCGCTGGAAGTTCGCGGGCGCCCGCGACGACGACCGCCGGGTTGAGTACGAGAAATGGGCGGCGATTTTGGCGAACAGCACCTGCGACAAGGGGTAGGTGGCCCCGATAACGCGGGGTGTGGGGCTGCGATGCGGCCCGGCGGATACCGGGGTGGCGTGATTGGCCTGCGCTGCCAACTTCGCCGATCGCGAAGGAATCGAGTCCGGAAACAAGACGGTCGCCCCAACCGCCGCGTGTGGCGCCGGCCCCCCGCAGCCAGAGTAAGGTTGCCGCGCCAATCGTTATCGAGGCGATGCGACCGTCTTAGGCGGGTTTCCGAGGCAACGCGTTGCCTGCAGCGAATGCCCTTCGCTCAATGGGTCAGCGGCTTGACCCACCCCTGCCCACCGAACAGACTCCGCCCTTACCCCCAACTCTGGGGTCGAAAAGTAGTTAGCCCCTGTGGACTCCAGCCAGATCATCACCGCAATCAAAGACATTGTTCTCGCCGTGGCAGCAGCGGCGACGGCTTTTGTCGCAGTCCGCGGCATCAACAAGTGGCACACGGAGTTGACCGGCAAAGCGGCATTTGACGCTGCGCGCGCGCTCACCAGGGCTACTTACCGACTCCGTGACGAAATTGCTTCTTGCAGGTCGCCGTTGGTGACAGGCAATGAGTTCCCTGATGGGTTTAACGAGTCGCGTACCCCGGACGCGCAAGAAAAAGCTAAGGCTTGGGCCCACGTCTACCAGAATCGCTGGGAGCCGGTGAAAGACGCCGCACTTGAGTTCGACACCCAAGCGTTGGAGGCTGAGGCGCTGTGGGGTGCAAATATTCGAAACAAGACGGATGTCTTGCGCAAAATGGTGACGGAGCTTTTCGTCGCAATCGGTGAGCTTATAGATGACAAGGCGCACGGCGGTGACTCGTTCCGCACCGACCCGGCTTTTGGCAAGCAGATACGCAGCACCGTATCGGCTTCCCCCAAATCGAAGGACAACGACTTCAGTAATCGCATGGCTCTTGCTGCGGCGGGCATCGAAGCAGAGATGCGCGAACACCTCGGCAAGGGCTAACAATTCGTTCAAGGGGATGCCGCTTCGCGGCAACCCTTAACTCAGGCGCTAGCCCTTGGAATGATCGACAACGAGACCCTGTTTCTAAAAACTCTCGCTGATCTCGAGCGCCGCCTACGCGAGACAGATCCTTACGAGATCCTTCTAATCTCCGGCCTGCTACGCAAGCTGTTCCTTGACGATCATCCATTAGTGGATCGTATTAACAAAGAACACCGCATCAAGATCTTTTTCCAAACAGTCCATCACGATGATCCAAGGGCTGATAGCGCGGTGCCAGTTGTTTGGTCCGTACAAGATGGCTTAGACCCAGAAACCTCGCCACCTTTTCGTCCACGAGTCACCCTTTCAAGAGACCAATTCTTCCAAAAGCTGGTCACAATTGTTAACGGCCATGCCCTAACGGTTCGAGATATCATTCTGTTCGAGGCCAACATTGTCGGCGCCGTTCACGCTGGAGCGCCACGATCAGAGAAGGAAAAGGCTCTTCATGATCTTGAGACATCACTCTCCATCGGCGGTTATGCTGCCTCTCTCCGGCAACTCATGGCCATTGCACGCGTGATCCTCAGGGCGCTGCAGCCGCTGCGCGATGCTGTCGCTAAGATCTAACGAATCATTCAAGCCGACCCGTTTCGCGGGTCGACTTAGTTTCTGGTGTTAGAGGCCACTGAGAGACTAATGGATTCGCCCAAGTACAAGAAGGCCATTGGCCGTAATCTTGCCGAACTACAATGGGCGATCATCCACCGCACGTCACTTCAAGGCATTGAGCAGGCCAAACCGGTCTATCACTATTTTCTGCACTCGGCTTACACCGGGCTTTTCAACGACTACATCGCCCATTGCCTCAAGGTTTTCGACCTGAGTAGTGGGTCAGCATCGTTCTGGTACATCTACCGGACCCACGAAAAGCGCGTCAAGGACTTCGCAAAGGAGTCCGGCATTGATCTAGATGAGCTTCTGATCGTTGCTCAAAAACTAAAGTTCATCCGTGACAAGACGCATTTCCACATTGATCCAGACGGCGTGCTTGACCCTAAGGAAATCTGGCGCCAAGCCGACATCACCGGCAAGCGGCTCGCCCAAGCAGTAGATGCTGTTTGGCAGATTCTTACTCATCTCCAGCAGCTTCTTGGCTTGCCCGAGGTCAACTTGCCAAACTACACGATCAAATCAGCAAAGGAGGCTGCTCTCAGAGCGGAGAGTCCGCGGAGTGGCCTCTAAGAATCCATACAAGCCGAAGCCGCTTCGCGGCACTACTTAACTCAACCGTGAGATGGCGGGTGAGATCTTGGGCGCTCGCCAGACTAGAGGCGTAATGGACGTAGAAATTTCAAGCGTAAGAATTGGGAAGTCTTACGCAACAGAGGAAGTTCACTTCTCGGGCGGCCTCAAAGGCACAGCCACCAGTCTTGGATGGGCATTGTTTCCCGTATCTGACAATAAGAACTCAGATGCAATTGTCTTTAAGACGCCTCAGGATCACCTTGCATTCGCCACGAAAGAGTGCGGTCTCAGGTACTTAGGTGCATGCATCAGGTACGTATCAGGGACCAACTCGCCATCCATGGATGTATGGGAGTTTGGCCAGCGAGACCCGCAGAACGGATTGGGCGCAGCTGATTCTTGGGCGACGATCGGACATCAAGCGGCTAAAGCCGGTGACACGAGATACGCGGAAGCAGCGTCATATGTGAGTGCGAGCTTAAAAGCAGCTGCGCTCCGCCTACGAGACGTCTCCAACGGTTACCACGATCAACTGAACTGGGCGCTAGCTGAAAAAAGAGCTCCCGGTACCTGGTTCTCCAATGCTGCTCTGCAAGACCTCTATGCTGACTTTCATTCCCTTGCTTCAGAGCTTTCCTCTGCTCGGGATCACGTTGCAGTAATTGCTGCCATGCATATCGGAGCGCCGGATCGAATAGACAGCTTGTCGCGACTTGAAGAGTGGATTGAGAAGCCCCTGAACCAGCGTCATGGATCGAATCCCATGGTTCACGCCCTTCTCCATGCACTTGGATCCAAGACGGCTCCACGATGGTTACGAAGGATGGGGCATCTTCGTAATGAGATGCTGCATCGCATTCCCATGAGTGCTAATAGGTCGGTAGCTGGACTCATTATCGAACAGTCTCAGACTTCTCTCGGTAACGTATCCAAGATAAGGCTAGCGGAGCCTCTGAGCGAAACACCACTATCTGAGCAGCGGCAAGACCCCCTCGTTGATCTTTCACAGTTCAGTTGGAGTCTTGAATTTCTTTGCAGGGCAATCTGGAAGCATGCAAAGTATCCGGCTGAGCCGCTGCATTTCGGTAGCGGCGCGGCCGCCACCTAACAATTCGTTCAAGGGGATGCCGCTTCGCGGCACCCTTAATGCAGGCTTAGCCAAGCTTGACGGCGTGCCGCCCCAATGCGAGATTTGCCTCGTTGCCACCGGGCAAGCCCAGCCTCTCTAGAGGCTCGGCCCAGTCGATTGTTGTCGCTGGCTCCTGTCTTGGGTCGCTTCTGAGCGCTCCACGTTCATGACTTGGAGCTGCCAATGACTCGACTTTCAAAGAAGCGCGCTGCCGCATTCCTGGCCCAAGGCGGTCTCTGTTGCTACTGCGCCCAGCCCATGTGGCAGGACGACTGCGCGGCGTTCGCGCAACGTCATCTGCTTTCTGAAAAACAAGCTCGCCAGTTCCAATGCACAGCTGAGCACCTGCAGCCTCGGTCGCTCGGGGGCACCCTTCGCGTGGAGAATATCGCCGCTGCGTGTTGGTGCTGCAATCAGCGACGTGGCCGCCTTCGGGTCCCTGCGGACCCAGACATGTTTCGAGCTTACGCGCGACGGCGCTGCGGGGCCGGAAAATGGCACTCGCGCTTACCCGCAGGCACGCCTAACAAATCCTTCAAGCCGGCGCCGATTCGCGACACCACTTGACCCAGGCGGCAGGCCTCGCCCTCGCGCTAGCTCAAGCCTGCGGCAAGTCCTCGTGAATGCAGAGGAAGTTCCCCTCCGTATCCTTGAACCAAGCCGCCTTCTCCGCCCCCAGCACGCAGACGTGATTCACCGTCTTGAAGTCGGGGAAGTCGTAGTCCTCGAATGTGACGCCCGCCGCCTTAAGCACGCGGATGGCTGCCTCAATGTCGGGCACACGAAAGCTGATCGCAGTGTGCTCCGCCTTGGTCCCCTCTGGTCTTGGGAACAAGGCCAATGTCGATCCGCCCACCACGTACACGAACTTGCCATCAGGCTTGAAGCCCTGTGGCTCCAGGCCGAGTGCACCTTCGTAGAAGGCACGAGCACGCGCCATGTCTTTCACGGGAAGCATCGTCGTAACCGAAGCGTCGGACAACATGATTCCGGTCCTCCACTCACACCGGCCATGTCGCGACCGGCGGCGACAAACGGGCCAGCGTTCGGGCCCGGCGCACAGTCTAGGCTGCGGTGGCGGCCGCCACCAGCGGGTCGTACCTCGGCAATGCTGACCCGTCGCTTGAGCCGACACGCAAGGTGCCGCCTTGCCCTATTCTCCCCGTCGGGCTGATGTCGCCTGAGGTTGTTTCGCCAGCGAGTCCAGCGGCATTGCCGAATGGGAATTGGTACTCGATCTTGCCGGATTCGGAGCCATGACAGTTGCAACTCGCCTCGCAGGCCGCGTCGTTGATTGGAATGACGAGAAGGGATTTGGGTTTGTCACTCCCAATGGAGGAGGCGCACGCGCATTCGTCCACGTCAATGCGTTCCAACGAGGCTCGCGTCGCCCCGTCGATGGCGACCTGATCTCCTACGTTGCAGCGACAGATGCGCGCGGTCGACTGCAAGCGCGGGAGATCCGGCACGCCGGCCAGAAGATCGCGGTTCGTCGCGAGCCGTCGCGCATCCCTCGGGCTGCCATTGGAATCGGGGCCCTTGCTGCGCTTGTCGTGGCCTGGCTAGGCGATTGGCTGCCGACACCCGTACCCGTCGCCTACTTCGCGATGAGCACCGTCACTTTCCTCGCGTATCGATCCGACAAGGCTGCCGCAGGAACCGGCGCGTCGCGCACGCCCGAGAACTTCCTGCACCTGCTCTCATTGCTCTCGGGTTGGCCCGGCGCGCTCATCGCGCAGCAGCAATTCCGGCACAAGACCATCAAGCAGCCTTTCCAGACGATCTTCTGGTTCACGGTGATCTTGAATGTCGTCCCCGTCGGCTATCTGGTGGCTTCCGGCAAGGCGGTGAGTCTCGCAGACGTGTTCGGCGGCTGACTGGCGTGCCGCGAGCTTCTGTTACCCACCTCCGCACCTGGGCCCGCCGCCTCAAGCAGGACGCCCTCACCGTCTACTACGCCGCACGCCACCCAGGCACGCCGTGGGCCGTGCGCGTGCTGGCACTGAGCGTGGCCGCCTACGCAATCAGCCCCATCGACCTCATCCCCGACTTCATCCCGGTGCTCGGCTACCTCGACGACCTGGTGCTGGTGCCGCTCGGCGTGTGGCTGGTGGTGCGGTTGCTGCCCGAGGCGGTGATCCGCGAATCACGCGAGCGCGCGGCGGCAGCCGTCGACCTGCCGGTGGCGCGCACGGCCGCGGTCGTGATCGTCGTCCTGTGGCTTCTGGCAGCCGCGTGGCTGGCGTGGGTCGGCTACGGTTGGTTCCGCGCGTGAGCTTCCAGCGCACGATCCACACCGGGGCACCGATGCAACAGGGGGAACGCCAACTCACGCTGGGCCGGTACATCCGCCGGCGCAATGGGCTGCCGGCCGGCGCGCCGGGCAGCCTGCGCAACATGCTGCACCGGTCGCTGGGCGCGCCCACGTTCGCCGGTTTCTGGCGGTACTGGAACCCGGTGTTCGGTTATGCGCTGGGGCGCTACGTGTTCGCGCCGCTCAAGCGCTGGATGCCCCCGCCGGTGGCCCTGGTCGCCACGTTCGTCGCCTGCGGCGCGCTGCACGACCTGGTGACGATGGCCGCGCGCGGTGCGCCCGCGTTCCTGTTCACGCCGTGGTTCTTCGTGATGGGCCTGGGCGTGTTGCTGGGCAAGGCGGTCGGCCACGACCTCACCGGCCGGCCGTGGGCCGTGCGCGCCGCGTCGAACCTGGCCTACGTCGGCGCGAGCCTGGCGATCGTGCTGGCGGCGCTGTCGTTCGCCGGCTGAGCCTTGCGCGCGTCGCGTATCAGAACCCGTAGCGCAGGAACCCGCCGTCCACGGCGATGCACTCGCCGGTGACATAGCCCGACGCCGGCAGGCACAGGAACGCCACCGCCGCGGCCACTTCCTCCGGCTCGCCCACGCGGCCGAGCGGCGTGCGCAGCAGCACCTCGTCCAGGTAGTCAGGGTCGGCCAGCTTGCTGGAGGTGCGGCGCGTGCGGATGTACCAGGGCGCCACCGCGTTGACGCGCACGCCGTCCTCGGCCCATTCGATGGCGAGGTTGCGGGTGAGCTGGTGCAGCGCGGCCTTGCTCATGCCGTAGGGCGCGCCGGTGCGCACGTGGGTGAGGCCGGACACGCTGCCCACGTTGACCACGCACGAGGCCGGGTGCCGGGTGAGCAGCGGGTGCGCGTAGCGGCTGAGCTCGAAGGCACTGAACAGGTTGACCTCGAAGATCGACCGCCACTCGTCCTCGGTGTAGTCCACCGCCGGCTTGCTCTGGTTGCCGCCGGCGTTGTTGACCAGGATGTGCAGGCCGTCGCCGTGGTCCTCCACCCAGTCGAGGATCTCCCGGCGCTCCTCGGCGTCGGCCACGTCGGCGGCCAGCGCGGCGACGGTGCGACCGGGGAACTCGTCCTCGAGTTCGGCGCGGGTGGATTCCAGCGCGTTGGGTTCGCGCGCCACCAGCATGACGTCGGCGCCGAAGCCCAGCAGCTCGCGCGCGATGGCGCGGCCGATGCCGGCGCTGGCACCGGTCACCAGTGCCCGTTGCCCGTCGAGTCGCCAGCGGTGCGGATCCATGCGTGGCCTGCGTGCGGTGCGGTCCGGCGCGTAGGATAGCCGCCGTGCCCATGGGCCGTGGAGGCGCGTGATGCGGGTCGGACGGACAGGCGTGGCGTGGCGCGGTGCCGGCGTGGCGGTATTGGTGGTCGTGGCGATGGGATTCGCGGGGTGCCGCAAGCCGGAGCCGCCGCCGACCGAACACCCGCCGGAACCGGTGGCCAACGCGGCCACGGACGCGGCGGCGCGGCCGAACCCCGACACGCGGTTGCGCGATGCGATCCAGGCGCCGCAGGACCGGGCCCGCGCCGTCGAGGGCGTGGTGGAAGATGCGGCCGCGCGCCGGCGGGCCGAGGTGGAGGCGCAGACGGGGGCGGATCCGTGAGTCGCGGAGGGCGTGGTTCGCGGGTGCGGTGAGGTTCGCGGGCTTCGCGCGCGTAGGCGCGCTCCTACGGGGGGAGCGACAACCGTTTGCAGGAGCGCGCCTACGCGCGCGATTCGGGAGGCGACCAGCGGCCGCCTCAGAACCCGCAGAAGCAGTACGCCAGCGACGTCACCGGGCGGCCCGGCGCGCGCGACAGCGCGTGCTCGAGGAACTTCAGGTCGTCGCGCGCCTGCGGCGCCAGCGTTTCCACCAGCCCGCGGGCGAGGCCCGACTCGCGCAGCCACGCCGCGCCCACGCGGCTTTCGGCGAAGCGCATGAAGAAGCGCTCGAACGGCGTGCCGCCGCGCTCGATGTAGCGCACCCGGTAGTCGCCGTCCTCCAGCTCCACGCGGCCGGCGGCGTCGGCGATCGCCGTGCGCAGCCCGCCCATGGCGTCGACCAGCCCGCGTTCCTCGGCCTGCGCACCGGACCACACGCGGCCGCGGCCGACCTCGTCCACCTGCGCCGGCGTGCGCTCGCGCGCGTCCGCCACCTTGCCGATGAACTGGCGGTAGCCATGCTCGATCGCGCTCTGCACCACGCTGCCCACCTTCGGGTCGAGCGGACGGGTGATGTCGAACGCGCCGGCAATGGGCGTGGTGCCCACGCCGTCGGTGTGGATGCCGAACTTGTCCAGCGCGCGCGGCACGGTCGGGAACAGGCCGAAGATGCCGATCGAACCGGTGATCGTCGACGGGTCGGCGTAGATGCGGTCGGCGTCCATGCTGATCCAGTAGCCGCCGGACGCGGCGACGTCGCCCATCGACACGACCACGGGCTTGCCCGCCGCCTGCAGCGCGACCACCTCGCGGCGGATCTGCTCGGACGGGAACACCTCGCCGCCGGGCGAGTTCACGCGCAGCACGACGGACTTCACCTGCTCGTCCTCGCGCGCCTCGCGCAGCAGCTGCGAGGTGGACTCGCCGCCGACGGTGCCGGGCGGCTGCTCGCCGGAGGTGATCGCGCCCTCGGCGACGACGACCGCGACCTGCGGGCGCACGTCGGTCGCCACCGGGCGCGCGTGGTGCAGCAGGTAATCGCCCATGTCGACCTGGCGGTAGCCGCCGGGCGCGTCCTCGTCGGCGGTGCCACGCTCGGCGAGCATCGCGTCGATCTCCTCGAGCGTCTTCAGCCCGTCGACCAGCTTCTGGTCGAGCGCGAACTTCGCCAGGTCGCCGCCGGCCGCGGCCACGCCCTGGTCGATGTTCGCGATGCCCGCCTGCAACGCGGCCGGCCGGATCCCGCGCGCGGCGGCCACGTCGGCGAGGTACCGCTGCCACACGTCGTTCATCCAGAACAGGTCGGCTTCCTTTGCCTCGTCGGACGCGGCGTCGAGCACGTAGGGCTCGGCGGCGGACTTGTACTCGCCCACCTTGAACAGGTGCACGTCCACGCCGAGCTTGTCCTCCAGCCCCTCGCGGTAGTACTGGCGGTAGCGCGACAGGCCCTCGAGCACCATGCCGCCCATCGGGTCGAGGTAGACCTCGTCGGCCTGCGCGGCGAGCAGGTACTGGCCCTGGCCGAAGTAGTCGCCGTACGCGACCACCTGCTTGCCCGCCTCGCGCACCTCGCGCACGGCGGCGGCGAGTTCGCGCAGCGAGGCGTGGCCGGACACCATCAGCCGGTCGGTGCGCAGGAACACGCGCTCGATGCGGTCGTCGTCCCTGGCCAGCTCGAACGTGCGCAGCAGGTCGCGCAGCTGCACCTCGGCGATGCCGTCGCCCATCGCGCGGCCGATCGCGCGGCTGATCGGGTCGGAGCTGTACTGCTCCACCAGCCGGCCCTCGGGCGCGACCACCAGCGTGTTGTCGCCAAGCAGCGGCCCCGGCCGGCCGCCGTGCAGCAGCATGGCGACCAGCAGGACCAGCAGCAGCAGGAACAGCAGGTTGAAGACCAGGCGGCGGGTGAAGTTGAGCGTGTCCCACAGCCCGACGGCGACGCGGGCGATGGGGCCGCGGCGGGACGGCTGGTTCATCTGGGGGGTACTCCGGAAATGCAGGGGCGCCATGTGCGCCCATGGCCGACAGCCTAAGCGGTCACCCCGTCGCGGTCATGTCTCGTTGGTCACGGCGACCGTTGGCGGGCGGGGCGGGACCGGCAGCCGGGACAGCCGGTGGAAGCGCCAGCCCAGCAGCGCGGCGGCCATGCTCAGGCCGGCGATCAGGCCGCACCACATGCCCTGCGGCCCCCAGCCCCGGCCGGCCTCCATCGCCAGCCACGCGCCGAAGGGCATGCCCACGCCCCAGTACGCGAGCGCGGTGATGGCCATCGGCCAGGTGGTGTCCTTCAGCCCGCGCAGCGCCCCGGCCGACAGGGCCTGGATGCCGTCCGGGAACTGGAAGGCGGCGGCGAACAGCAGCAGGGTGGCGGCAAGCGACGCGACCGCGGCGTCGTCGGTGTACAGGCCGGCGATGGGGCCGCCGAAGCCGAGCATGACCCCGGCGGTCAGCAGCTGCGTGGCCAGCACGATGACAAGGCCCGCGCGCCCCGCCGCGCGCACGCCGGCCGCATCGCCCCGCCCGGCCGCCCGGCCGATGCGCACGGTGGTGGCCATGGCCACGCCCAGCGGCACCATGAAGGCGAGGCTGGCGACGTTGATCGCCACCTGGTGGGCGGCCACCGCGGTGGTGCCCATGCGCCCGATCAGCAGCGCCGTGGCGACGAACAGGCTGCCCTCCATGAACACCGCCACGCCGATCGGCAGGCCCAGCCGCAGCAGCGCCGCGATCCGCGTCGGGTGCGGCGCCTCCAGGTGCGAGAACAGCGCCAGGTCCGCGAAGCGCGGCGCCAGCCACAGGTAGGCCAGGAACCCGAGCGCCTGCACCCACAGCACCAGCGCGGTGGCGTACCCCAGGCCCGCCGCGCCCATCGCCGGGATGGCCAGGCCGGCCACGGTGCCGCCGAACATGAAGGTCCAGCCCAGCGGCAGCAGCGCGACCACGCCGCCCAGGCCGGCGACCATTGTCGGCAGCGTCCAGGCCATGCCCTCGCTCAGGTAGCGCGCGGCGAAGAACAGCGCCAGCGCCGGGGCGCCCCAGCGGATCGCCATCAGGAAGGCCTCGGCGCCCGGGCGCACGTCGTCGGCGATGCCCATCGCCGCCAGCAGCGGCCCGGACAGGCTCACCAGCCCGAACAGCGCGACGCCCAGCGCGACCGCCAGCCACAGCGCCTGCCGGAACAGCGGCCCGATCTCGCCGCGCCGGTCGGCGCCGTCGAGCTGCGACACCGACGGCGGCACCGCCATCAGCACGCCGATCAGCACCAGGATCACCACCGACCACACCGCGCTGCCGACCGCGACCGCCGCCAGCGTGGTCGCGCCGTGGCGGCCGGCCAGGATGGTGTCGATGAAGGTCATCAGCACCGACGACAGCTGTCCCAGCACCAGCGGCGCGGACAGGATGAGGGTGCGTCGCACCTCGTGGCCGAGGCGCGGCGATGGTGACGTGTCGTGGGGCATGGACGGCGTTCTGCGGCGCGGGGGCGCGGCGGACGGTCTATCTTAAGCAGTCGACGACTCGCGTGGCCCGGGGAATGCCATGGCGGAAACCGAAACCACTCCGGCGGGCGGCGACGCCCCGCCCCCGGCGCCCGCGGCGCCCGAACCGACAGGCCAGGCCTGCCGAAACTGCGGCACGCCGCTGCTCGGCCCGCACTGCTACCGGTGCGGCCAGCCGGTGAAGGGGCTGGTTCGCCACTTCACCAGCATCATCGGCGACTTCTTCGACAGCGTCTTCGACTTCGACTCGCGCACCTTCCGCACGCTCTGGCCGCTGTTCGCGCGGCCCGGCTGGCTGACCTGCGAGTACTTCGAGGGCCGGCGCGTGCGCTACGTCAGCCCGGTGCGGCTGTTCTTCTTCCTGAGCATCGTGACCTTCTTCGTCGCGCAGCTGACGATCGAGGCGAGCAGCGACGGCATCCGGGTCGGCGACGAGAGCATCGCCACCGCGACCACAGAGGCCGACGTGGTGCGCATGCGCGACGCCGCGCTCGCCAGCCTGCGCGAGGCGCGCCCGGAGGCGGAGGAAGAGCCCGGCGCACGCATCGCGCTCGATGCCGCGGAGCGCAACATCAACCGCGAGGCCGAGAAGCGCCTGGCGGAATTGCGCGGCGACCCGCCCCCGGCCGCGGATGACGAGCCATTGGAGATCCGCTTCAACGGCGACCTCTGGGACGCGGAGACCAATCCACTCGAGTTCGCCTGGCTTCCTGCGTTCGCGAACGATTGGCTCAACAGGAACATCGGCCGCGCGCGCGACAACGTGGCCGAGCTGCGGGACGACCCCGAGCGCTTCAAGAACGCGCTGCTGGGCACGATCCCGTCGACGCTGTTCGTGCTGCTTCCGGTGTTCGCGGTGCTGCTGAAGCTGGCCTACGCGTTCAGGCACCGGCTGTACATGGAGCACCTGATCGTCGCGCTGCACAGCCACGCCTTCCTGTGCCTGGCGCTGCTGGGGGTGTTCGTGGTGGTGGCGCTGCGCGACTGGCTGGCGCCGCAGGGCGGCGTGCTGCGCGTCCTGCTGGGTTTCGTCGAGTTCCTGCTGTTCGCTTGGATGCCGGTGTACCTGCTGCTGATGCAGAAGCGCGTCTACCGCCAGGGCTGGCCGATGACGCTGCTCAAGTACGCGCTGCTCGGCACGGCCTACATGGTGCTGCTGGGCTTCGGCGCGCTGGCCACGCTGCTGGTCAGCCTGGTGTGGATGTAGGGGGCGGCATGCCGGATACGGAAGACGGCGCGGGCACGGTGGTGTACGAGGTCGACCTCGCGGTCGACGCCGCCATCGCGGACGACTACCGCGCCTGGCTGGCGGCGCACGTGCGCGAGCTGCTCGCGCTGCCGGGCTTCGTGTCCGCGCGTGTGTTCGAGGTGCGCGACCCGGTGCCCGAGGGCGGCCGCGCCGGCCTGTGCGTGCAGTACGTGCTGCGCGACGCGGCGGCGCTGCAAGGCTACCTGCGCGACCACGCGCCGCGCATGCGCGAAGCCGGCGTGGCGCGGTTCGGTGACCGCTTCAGCGCACGCCGGCGGGTGATGGCGCCGCTCGACTGAGGCCGCGGGCCTGGACGCTCAGGCGCCATCCAGGCGCAGCCGCAGCCACGCCGCGCGGTTGCCGTCCGACGTCGACAGCAGGCCACGGCGCAGTTCCGCGCGTTCGGTGGGCGGGGTGCGCTGCACGAGCACGGCGAGGTCGGCGCGTTCGGCGGGCGACATCGCGCGCAGCACGCGCAGCAGCGGCAGGCGCTCGGCTTCCGGCACCTGCGCCAGCAGCGGTTGCAGCGCGGGATAGTCCGCGCCCACGCGCGGGCCGAGCAGCCAGCCGCGTTGCGCGCTGGCGTCGAGTGCGTCGAACCGCGCGCGCAATGCATCGCGCGTGGATTCGGGCAGCGCATCGAAGCGTGCCGCGGCGCCGCGCACCATCGCCCGGTCCACCGGGTCCAGTTCGCGCCACGCCTGCCAGTGCGCGCGCAGCGTGGCGCGCGTGGCCGGGTCGCGTGCATCCCATTCGGCCATGCGGGCGAGGAACGCCTCGCGCGCGTCGCCGGTCCAGCCGCGCCACTGGCCGGCCCGGGTGCGCAACGCGGCCTGCTCCGCGTCGGGCAGGCGTGCGAGCCAGGGCTCGAGGGCCGGCGCGGCGGCCAGCCCGCCGAGCGCGGTCGCGGCCACGACGAGCAGCGCGGCCGTGGCGGCAAGGCGCGGGCGGCGCGGGCGCATGGGATCAGCGCGGGACATCGACGGTCTCCCCACGGCCGGTGGCGCTTGCGTCGGGACCGGAGCCCTCGCGCGCGCCGGTGGCCGGCGTATCGCCTTCGTCCTCGGCCATCTCTTCACGCACCGCGTCGACGAGGTCCGGCTGCGCCGCGAGCCAGCTGTGGAACGCCAGCGACTCGGCCGCGGCCAGGCCGTCCGGATCGGCGAGCAGGTCGAAGTCGCGGTGGGTGATCGCGGCGAACGGGTCGTCGAACCGGGCCGCCGCGCGCTCCTCGCGCAGGCCGGTCTGTTCGATGTCGTCGACCCCGCCGCGCGCCAGCCACGCCGGCCACAGCCAGGTCGCCGCCAGCGCCGCCATGCACAGCGCGAACAGGATCCAGAGGACGCGGACGGGCCCGCGCCGGGCATCCGCGTCGGCGGGCGATGCCTGCGCGCCCTGCGGCGACAGCGCGACTTCGCGCAGGTGCGCCAGGTGCGCGAGGCGCTCGGCGGGCAGGGTCTTGATGCGGCGATGGACGTGGGCGCGCAACCCGGCCCAGGCGGCCGTGTCGGCGCGACCGTCCGCGTGGTGCGGCAGCGCGCGTCGCAACGCGAGGCGGTAGCTGTTCGGGGCGATCGCCAGCACGTCGGCGGCCTGCGGCGCGTCCAGGCCCGCGGCCAGCCGCAGCAGCAGCGCGGCGCGCGGCCCGGGCGGCACGCGGCCGAGCCAGCCCAGGCCCGACGGCCAGTGCCCGTGCGCCTGGCCATGCCCGTGCCCGGCCCCGCCCCGCCGGAGCGCCGGCGCGGCCAGCAAGAGGGTCCAGAAGCGCGCCGGCCATTCGGCCATTGGCTGGGCCTCGGCCCCGGCCAGGAAGGCCCGCATCGCCGCCGCCAGCGCGGCGTCGCCCGCCATGGCATCCCCTGCCTGCAGCTCCGCCAGCACGGCACCGCGGCGCTCGACCCCGCGCAGGAACGCGGACAGGGCGGGCGGCACGGCGGGCGGGGGGCTGGCGGGGGCGCGCGGCGGGCGGGAACTCATCGGGCGGGATGCATGGCCGCGCCATCATAACGGCGCCTCCGCGCGCTGCCGGGTGACGACGCACCCGCGGATCACAGGCAAACAATTGGCTTGACAAAGCTGAAAAACCTGCTCCCCAAGGCGGCACAAGGCTTCGGCGCCATCCGGTTGTGCACAGCAGTAACCGCGCCGACACATCGGCCCGGCCGTCGGCCGACTTCACCAATGTTTCACCGTGGTTTCACGAACAAGTCGTTGATTCCACTGGAAAACCCCCAGATGGCACTTTTTTGTCCAAGCCGGGAAGGGGCCCGCCGCCATGGCCCATCGGCCCCTCGCGCGCGGCGTCGTGCACAGGCTTATCCACATTTGGTGTGGATAAGGGACAAAGTCCTTTCGTGGCAGCGGTTTGCGCGACGTTCGTCGCACCGGCGGGAGCTATGGATCGCAAGCCGCGATCTTCACGTGTCCCCGCCTCGCTAGACTCGCGCGATGCCCGCAGCCGCCCCCGCTTCCGCCGACCCCGCCATCGGGCCGGTGCTCCAGGTCGCGCTGCCGGTTCCGTTGCCCCATCGCTTCGACTACGCCGCCGCGGCGGACGGGCCGCCGGCGGACGCCGGCTGGATCGGCTGCCGGGTGCGGGTGCCGTTCGGGCCCCGGGTGCTGGTGGGGGTGGTCGCCGGCATCGGCCCCCGCGATCCGGACGCACCGGCGCCGAAGGCCGTCCTGGCCCGGCTGGACGACACGCCCCTGCTCGCCGGCGAACTGCTCGACTCCCTGCGCTGGCTGGCGCGCTACACCCATGCCCCGCTCGGGGAGGTGCTGGCCACCGCCTTGCCCGCGGCCCTGCGCCGTGGCGATCCGGTCCCGGACACCCGGGCCCGTGGCTGGCGCCTGACGGCGGCGGGCCGGGAGGCACTCGATGGCATGCGCCAGGGCCGGCCACGGCAACTGGCGATGCTGCTCGTGGACGGACCCGTCGAGGCCTCGTTGCTCGACGATCGACTGGAGGGCTGGCGCGCCGCCGCGCGGACGCTGGCCGCGCGCGACCTGGCCGAAGCCTGCACGCTGGATGTCGCGGCGCTGTCGCCGGCGCCCGTGCCGGGCCCACCGCCCAACGACGACCAGGCCGCCGCGATCGCCACCGTGGTGGGCGCCGCGGACGGGTTCGCCCCGATCCTCCTCGACGGGGTGACCGGCAGCGGCAAGACCGAGGTGTACCTGCACGCGATCGCCGACTGCCTGGCGCGGGGCAGGCAGGCGCTCGTGCTGGTGCCGGAGATCGGCCTGACGCCGCAGATGCTGTCGCGGTTCCGCGCGCGCTTGGGCGTGCCCGTGCACGCGCTGCATTCGGGCCTGTCGGACGGCGAGCGGGCGCGCACCTGGGCGGCGGCGTGGCGCGGCGAGGCCCGGGTTGTGGTCGGCACGCGCTCGGCGGCGTTCCTGCCCCTGCCCCATGCCGGGCTGGTGGTCATCGACGAGGAACACGACGGAAGCTACAAGCAGCTCGACGGGTTCCGCTACCACGCGCGCGACTTCCTGCTGGTGCGGGCCAAGGCGCTGGGCGTGCCGGTCGTGCTCGGCAGCGCGACACCCTCGCTGGAGACCCTGCACAACGCCCACCTCGGGCGCTACGCGCACCTGCGCCTGCCCCGCCGCGCGGGCGCGGGCACGACGCCGCCGGTGCAGGTGCTCGACGTGCGCAAGCGCCCGCTGCGTGGCGGCCTGTCGCCGGAGGCGGTCGATGCGGTGCGCGCGGCGCTGGGCGCGGGCGGCCAGGTGCTGGTGTTCCGCAACCGGCGCGGCTACGCGCCGGTGCTGCTGTGCCATGACTGCGGCTGGAGCGCGCACTGTCCGCGCTGCAGCACGCCCGAACGCACGATGCCGATGACCGTGCACGCGCACGGGCGCCGGCTGCAGTGCCACCACTGCGGCGCCCGCCGGCCCGCGCCGCCGGCCTGCCCGGACTGCGCCGGGCTGGCGCTGCAGCCGCAGGGCCTGGGCACCGAGCGCATCGAGGCCGAACTCGCGGCCCTGTTCCCGGACGTGCCCGTGCTGCGCATCGACCGCGCGAGCACGCGGCGGCGCGATGCGCTGGCGTCGATGCTCGACACGCTGGGCGATGACCCCGGGATCCTGGTCGGCACGCAGATGCTGGCGAAGGGCCACGACCTGGCGCGGCTGGTGCTGGTGGTCGTCGTCGGCATCGACGAGGGGCTGTTCTCCGCCGACTTCCGCGCCCCGGAGAAGCTGGCCCAGCTGCTGGTGCAGGTCGCCGGCCGCGCCGGCCGGGCGGACCGTCCCGGACGCGTGCTGTTGCAGACGCACCATCCCGAACACCCGCTGCTGCAGGTGCTGGTGCGCGGTGGCTACCACGCGTTCGCGGCGACGGAGCTGGAACTGCGCGAGGCGGCCGGCTTCCCGCCGTTCGCGCACCTCGCGCTGCTGCGCGCGGAGGCGGCGCAGGTGGAACCGGTGCGCGACTTCCTCGAGGCCGCGCGCGCCGTGTTCGACGCCGCGCGCGGCGAGCCGACGCAGGTCGAGCTGCACGGCCCGATGCCCGCGCCGATGCCGCGGCGCGCCGGGCACCACCGCGCCCAATTGCTACTCGGGGCCGCGCAGCGGCCGGCGCTGCAGGGCCTGCTGTCGCGCACGGTGCCGGCGCTGCATGCGCTGCCGGAGGCGCGACGCGTGCGCTGGTCGCTCGACGTCGACCCGACCGACCTCTACTGAGCGCGGGCGCGTCCTTCGCGCCAGGCCCACGCCGCCAGCACGTACAGCGCCAGCGCGATCGCGAGCGTCGCGCGCAGGCCGACCTCGATCGCCAGCAGCAGCGCGCCGATCGCCGCGACCACCGACGCGCAGCCGTTGATGCCCCAGGCCCATGGCACGAACGCGGGCGCCTCGCGTGCCAGCCGCGCGAGCGCCAGCGGGAACGGCATGCCCATCGCGAAGGCCAGCGGCGCGATCGTGGCCAGCCCGGCGACGGCGCGGAGCCATGCGGGCCACGCGCCGCCGATCGACAAGGCGAGCGCGAACGTGCCGACATGCCACACCAGCGCGACCGCGATGCCCGCGACCGCCCATGCGACGGGACGCCCGGCCACGCGCGTGCGTTCGTGCCAGCGCTGCGCGCACAGGCTGCCCAGGCCCGCGAACGCCAGGAAGCCGGCGAGACCGGTGGCGATCGCCAGGATCGGATGCCCGACCAGCAGGCCGAGCCGGCCCAGGCAGGCGATCTCGATGAAGAGGAACGCCAGTCCCAGGCACAGGAAGTAGGTCGCGGCGCGCCATCTCGACACGCCGTGGGCGTCGCCGCGTGGCAGCGCGAGCAGGGGGAGAAGCACCAGCGCGATCGCCAGCGGCAAGGCCTGCGCGAGCGCCGCCAGCAGCAACAGGTAGCCGGAATCCAGCAGCACCGCCGCGCCCTGCCCGCGCAGCCGCCACAGCTCAGGCAGCGTCGACCACTTGAAGAAGTTGCCGAAGTACGGCCGGTCGTCGCGCACGGGTGCGATGTCGAACTTGTACGCGTCGATGTATGCGGCGGCGTCGTTCGACAGCAAGGCACGCGCGCCTTCGCGTTGATCGCCGCCGGCGAAGTGGAACGTGCCGGTCGCCTCCGCCCGCACGCCCGGTGCATGCACGATGTCGAATCCCTCGCGCCCGGCGAACGCCAGCGCGCGCGCCACGTCCGCGGGCGCCAGCGGCTCGCGGCCGACCAGCAGAGTGCCGGCGTCCCAGTTGCGGATCGCCAGCAGGTGGGAGCCGGGGTCGTCGATGCCCGCTTCGCGCAACGCCGCCACCGCTGTGGCGAACAGGCGCAGCGCGTCGCGTGGTGGCTGCTTCTCCCAGCGCGTGGCCACCAGCAGCCCGCCCGGCGCGAGCCGCCCGAGGGCGTCGCCGAACGCCTCCACGGTCTGCGCGTAGTCCTCCGCCACCGCCTGCACCCCCGCGCTGCCGGCGGCCATGGTCCCGCCCGAGGCCAGGACCATGATGTCGTAGCGGCCGTCGTCGGCGCGGACGAAGCCACGCGCATCGGCGACGTGGACCGTGACGCCGGGGGCGTGATAGAGGTCGCCCGCGAACGCGCCGAAGCTGTCGCGCGCGAGCGCCACGATGTTCGCGTCGCGCTCCACCGCATCGACCGTGCGCGCGCCCAGCACGCGGGCCTGCAGCACGTCGCTCCCCGCGCCGGCGCCGAGCACCAGGACGCGCGGCTGCCGTCGCAATGCGTACGGCAACGCGGACACCGTATGCGTGAGGTAGGCAAGCGACGACGGGTCGCCGTGCGCGGTGATCGTGCCCGGCCCGTCGCCATCGACGAACACGCCCAGCTGGGACGCGGGCTCAAGGGTGTTCTGCAGGCTCAGGCCGGGGACGATCCGCAGCGGCACGCGCGGGCTTTCGAGCACCGCCACCCAGCCCTGCGGCCCGTGGCGTTCCGCCACCACGCGCGCGTCCCGCGCCAGCAGCGCCCTGGGAAGTCCCTTGTACGGATTGGTCTCCGGCGCCAGCCCGCCGCGCGCGAACAGCACCGCGACCAGCGCGAGGGCAGCGACCGCGCCGACGCGCACCGTCCACCCGGGCCGCACGAGCAGCGCGGCGAGCGGCGCCAGCGCGATCGCCACCGCCAGCGCACCGTCGACCGGCCACAGCCACGACAGCAGCAGGGCGACGACGGCACCCATCCCCGCGCCAAGCAGGTCCGCGCCATACAGCGCGGGAATGCCGTCGCCATGGCGCGCGAACGCGAGCCCGAAGCAGCCGGCGGCGAAGAAGAACGGCAGGGACAGGCACAGGTAGAGGAGCGCGAGCCAGCCGACCTGGCGCAGGTCCCAGACCAGTTCGAGCCCGTTGAACGGGATCGCACGCGCCAGCGGCAGGCAGGCCGCCGCGGCCACCGCGAACGCGATCGCGCTGGCGGGGAACAGCATCTCGAAACGGCGGACCGCACGGTGGCCCAGCACGCTCAGCACGGTGCCGCTCGCGCCGTGCCCGAGCAGCGCCAGGCTGATGATCACCACCGCGAACGAATGCCAGTGCGCGATCGCCAGCCAACGCATCAGCAGCAACTGGTACGCCAGCGCGGCCATCGAGACCAGGCCGATGGCGCACGCGAGCCGCAGCCGCCCGGCGGTCATCGCATCATTTGTCCGCGCCACGGGTCAGCGGCACGAAGCGCACCGGCAGCACCTGCCGGGTGCGCGCGCGGCCCTGCGCGTCCTTCTCCACCTGCATCAGCGTCTGGGTGAAGAAACTGCCACCCACCGGGATCACCATGCGTCCGCCGGGCTTGAGCTGCGCGAGCAACGGCGGCGGTACCGAGGGCGCGGCGGCGGTGACCACGATCGCGTCGAACGGCGCCGCGTCCTTCCAGCCGTAGTAGCCGTCGCCGATGCGCGTCTCGATGTTGCGGTAACCGAGCGCGTCCAGGCGGCGCGCGGCCTGCCGGCCGAGCGGCTCGATGATCTCGATCGAGTGCACGCTGCCCGCGAGTTCGGCGAGCACCGCGGCCTGGTAGCCCGAGCCGGTGCCGATCTCCAGGATCCGGTCGCCACGGGACGGACGCGCGAGCGTCGTCATCAACGCGACGATGTACGGCTGGGAGATCGTCTGGCCGTAGCCGATCGGCAGCGGGCGGTTCTCGTAGGCGTGCCGCACCTCGTCCGCCGGCACGAAGCGATGGCGCGGCACGCGGCGCATCGCCGCGAGCACGTCGGCGTCGAGCCGGAGCGCGCCCGGCGCGTCGGCGCGCAGCGCGGCCACCATCGCGTGCCGGCGCCCGGCCTGGGGATCGTCCGCCGGCGCCGGCGCCGACTGCGCGCTCGCGACGGCCGCCGCCAGCACCACGACCCACGACCGGGCCCGGCCGTGGCGCGCGGCCCGGACCGGGGCGGAGGGCGCGTCCATGGTGGCGGAGAGGGTAGGCGTGGGCGCGCTACCGCGGCGTCAATGCCGCAAAGGCGAACGGCCCGGTGTCCCGGGCCGCTCTCCGTGAGCCGATCGGTGCGCGCGCGTCAGGCGGCGAACAGCGCCTTCATCTTCTTCAGCGCGTTGGCCTCGACCTGGCGGATGCGCTCGGCCGACACGCCGTACTCGTCGGCCAGCTCCTGCAGCGTGACCTTGTTGCCGTCGTCCAGCCAGCGGCGGCGGATGATGTCGCGCGAGCGGTCGTCGAGCGTGCGCAGGCCCTGGCGCAGCAGCTGCAGCTGGTGGTCCTCGCTGTCGTTGCGCTCGTAGGCCTGGGCCGGGTCCTCGTCCTGCGTCATCAGGTACGCGGCCGGCGCCGGCGGGGCGTGGTCGTTGTCGTCGTCGGCGGTCAGGTCGAAGCCGATGTCGCGGCCGGACAGGCGCGACTCCATCTCCAGCACCTCGCGCTCGGACACGTTGAGGTCGGCGGCGACCGCACGCACTTCCTCCGCGTTGAGCCAGCCCAGGCGCTGCTTGCTCTTGCGCAGGTTGAAGAACAGCTTGCGCTGCGCCTTGGTCGTGGCGACCTTGACGATGCGCCAGTTCCTGAGGATGAACTCGTGCATCTCGGCGCGGATCCAGTGCACCGCGAAGCTCACCAGGCGCACGCCCACGTCCGGATCGAAGCGCTTCACCGCCTTCATCAGGCCGATGTTGCCTTCCTGGATGAGGTCGCCCAGCGGCAGGCCGTAGCCGTTGTAGCCGCGCGCCACGTGCACCACGAAGCGCAGGTGCGAGAGCACCAGCTCGCGGGCCGCGTCGAGGTCGTCCTCGTCGTGGAAGCGGCGCGCCAGGGCCTGCTCGTCCTCCGCCGACAGCACCGGGATGCGGTGCACGGCGCCGACGTACGCATCCAGCGAGCCCAGCGGCGAAGGCACCGGAAGGTTGCTGGGGACGAGGGCGGGCGCGAGGGCGGTCTGGGTCATGGCGAGGGATTTTAGCAGTCGACAGGGGTGAGTGCTAAGCCGATCCGGGCGCACCCAGAATTCCATTCATGGAACGCCGAACGGCAGTCTGGCGAGTCTACGGACAGGCACGTCGAGTGGATGTCGGGGCGCCGCCGGACGCTTCAAGGGGTCGCCCGGGCCACCAGGGCGGCCCGCGGCGGCAGCGACCAGTCGACCGGTGCCACCCCGCGCCGGGCCAGGTAGTCGTTGGTGGCGGAGAAATGCCCGCAGCCGAGGAAGCCGCGGTGGGCCGACAGGGGCGAGGGATGCGGCGCCTTCAGCACCCGGTGCCGGCGCGGGTCGACGACCGCCCCCTTCTTCTGCGCGTAACTGCCCCAGAGCAGGAAGACCAGGCCCTCGCGCTCGCGGGCGAGGGTGTCGACCACGTGGTCGGTGAAGCCCTCCCAGCCCTTGCCGGCGTGCGCGCCCGCCCGCCCCGCCTCCACGGTCAGCACCGCGTTGAGCAGCAGCACGCCGCGCTCGGCCCAGGGCACCAGCCAGCCGTGGTCCGGCCGCGGCAGGCCGAGGTCGCGGCCGAGTTCCTTGTAGATGTTGTCGAGCGACGGCGGCACCGGCACGTCCGGGCGGACCGAGAAGCACAGCCCGTGGGCCTGTCCCTCGCCGTGGTACGGGTCCTGGCCAAGCACGACCACCTTGACCGCGTCGAACGGCGTGGCCTCCAGCGCGGCGAAGATCTCCGGGCCGGGCGGGAACACGCGTGCGCCGGCGGCCTTGCGCTGGCGGATGAACGCGGACAGCGCGCGCATGTCGTCGCGGGCGAGGTAGTCGCCCACGCGCGCCTTCCAGGAGGGTTCGAGCTTGATGCGGTCGTCCGCCACGCCGGTGATTGTAGGGGGGCGCCCCACCTGTCGTTCCGAGCGCAGCGAGGAACCTGCTCTTCCGGCAGCCGATCGGAAAGCGAAGAACGGAAGCAGGTCCCTCGCTGCGCTCGGGACGACAGGTGTTTGGCTTGCCGTCGAAGCGACAGGGGTGTGGCCGTCGGAGCGACCGGGGTTTGGCGGTCGAAGCGCCAGGGGTTCGGCTGTCGGGGCGACCGGGGTTCAGCCGAAGGGGCGTTGCTCGGGCAGGCGCGAGAGGCGCAGCTGGAACAGGGCCTTGGTCACGAGGAGGCGTTCCTCGATCGGCTTCAGCACCAGGTCGTTGGCGCCCTCGCGCAGCAGGCCGCTCTGGTTCTCGCGGTTGGCGTCGCCGGTCATCACCAGCACCGGCAGCCGGCGCTTGCCGTAGCCGTACTCGCCGCGGATGTGGGCGAGCAGGTCGCGGCCGCTGAAGTCGCCCTTCAGGTAGACGTCCGTCAGCACCAGGTCGGTGCCGATGTCGCCGGTGATGTTCGCGGCGCGGTGCGCCTGCAGGTGCGCGAGCGCGGCCTCGCCGTCGACGAAGTGCTGCACCTGCATGCCGCAGCGCTCGAGCATCCGCTTGGTGGCGGCGGCGACCACGCGGCTGTCCTCGACGTACAGCACGCGCGCCCCCGGGATCGGCTCGGGCTGCACGTAGCCGCGCACGAACTCGGCCAGTGCCTGGTGGCCGAGCGCCTTGTCGAAGTGGTCGGTCACGTCCTCGCTCAGGCTGCGGTCCTCGAGGCGCGCCTGCGCCTCCCCGGACACCACGATCACCGGCACGTACGCCTGGCCGGCGGCCTCGCGGACCAGGCGCGCGAGCTGCAGGCCGTCGCCGTCGGGCAGCGCGAGCGCGGTGGTGACCAGGTCCACCGGGCCCGCGTCGAGCGCGTCGCGCGCTTCGGCCAGGCCGGCGCAAGCCACGACGTCCACGCCCGGCAGTTCCCTGCGCAGCACGTCGCCGATCAGCCGGCGCACCAGCTTCGAGCCGTCCACGACCATCACCCGCGGGGTCTCGCTGATCAGGTGGCGCAGGTCGTGCGGCTGCATGGCCTCAGGTCTCGGTGGGACGGGTCTGGCGCAGGAAGTGCCCGGTCACGATGCCGGCGCCGAGCCAGCCGAGCAAGCCCGCGCCACCCAGCACGGCGAGCGCCTGCACGGGGGCGAATCCGTCCAGCGCGAAGGTGCTGCCGTAGCTCGCGGCGAGCTCGGCGAGCGGCACCCGCAGCGCCAGCGCCGCGGCGGTGAGCAGCGCCAGCGCGAGCGCGCCCGCGGCCAGTCCGTACCACGCGCCGAGGTAAAGGAACGGCCGGCGGATGAAGCCGTCGGTGGCGCCGAGCAGCTGGAGCACGCCGATCTCGTCGCGCCGCGCCTGGATGTCGAGCCGGACGGTGTTGCCCACCACCAGCAGCGCACCCAGCCCGAGCAGCGCCGCGAGCACCAGTGCGACCCGCCCGCCGAAGCGCAGCCACCCGTCCAGCCGCTGCCGCCACTGCGCGTCGTGCTGGACGAGCTCCGCCTCGGGCAGCGCCCGCAACGCGTCGGCCAGCAGCAGTTCGTCGCCCGCGGGGGTGACCTGCAGCAGCCAGGGCAGCGGGTTGTCGACGGCGCCCTCGAGCGCCAGCGCGTCGATGGCGTCGCCGAGCCCGTCGACCGCGCGCAGGCGATCGAGGCCCTCGTCCGGCGCGATGGCGACGACGTCCGCCACGTCTTCCCGCGCGCGCAGGGTGTCGGCCAGCGCGGCCGCGCGCGACGCGTCGATCGATTGCACGAGGAACACGTCGATCCGCCGCGATGCCTGCGCGTCGCCGGCGAACCGCTCGACGTTGCCCAGCACCAGCCACAGGCCCAGCGGCAGCGCGAGCGCCACCGCCATCACGCCGACGGTCAGCAGCGTCGCCCACGGGCGGCGCAGCACGCGGCCCAGGCTGGCGACGATGCTGTAGCCGTGGTGGTCGAGCCAGGCCAGCGGGCCGGCGCGCTCGGGCAGGCCCGGCTCGCGGTCACGGTCGCGCGGCTCACGCATCGGCCAGGTCCTCGGGCGCGATGTCGTCGGCCAGGCGCCCGTGGTCGAGCACGAGCACGCGCTTGCGCATGCGCTTGACCAGGTTGAGGTCGTGGCTGGCGACGATCACGCTGGTGCCGCGCTCGGGCAGCGCGGCGAACAGCGCCATGATCTCGGCCGACAGCGTGGGATCCAGGTTGCCGGTGGGTTCGTCGGCGACAAGCAGCGCCGGCTCGGCGACGATCGCGCGGGCGATGCCGACGCGCTGCTGCTCGCCCGCCGACAGCTGGGTGGGCAGCGCGCGCTCGCGGTCGCCCAGGCCGAGGCGGTCGAGCATCGCGCGCACGCGCTTGCCGATCTCGCGGCGCGGCAGCCCGCGCAGGATCAACGGCAGGGCCACGTTCTCGCCGACCGTGCGGTCGCCGAGCAGGCGGTGGTCCTGGTAGACGGTGCCGACCGCGCGCCGGTGCAGCGCGACCCGGCGGCCGCGCACCTTGCGCAGGTTGCGGTCGCGGAACACCACCGCGCCGCGCGACGGGCGCTCCGCCAGCTGCACCAGCTTGAGCAGCGTGCTCTTGCCGGCACCCGAGTGCCCGGTCACGAACAGCATCTCGCCGTCATCGACCTCGAAGCTGACGTCCTCGAGGGCGGCGCGCCCGCCGGGGTACTGCTTGCTGACGTTGTCGAAACGCAGGACGGGCATCGCCGGACCGGGGGTACGCGGGGTCCCGAAGTATCGGCGCGTGGGGCGGGGAAGGCCAGCCGCGGGGCGGGTGCCGGGCGGCTGGCTGGAAGCGGGTCCCTCGCTTCGCTCGGGACGACAGGGAGCGCGCGGGGCGCAGCCCGCGCGCGCTTCGGACTAGTGCTGGTTGCGCGGGGCGCGGGTGACCAGCGACTTCAGGCCGCGGCCGATGCGGCCGAGCAGCGAGGGGCTCGCCTCCGGTGCCTTCGGCGCGGGCGCCGGTGCGTCGGCGGCCTTGCGCGCGGGGCGCTCGGCGGCGGGCTTGCGCGGCGCGCGGGGGGCGCCGTCCTGGCGCGGGGCGGACCCGGACGCGGCGGTGTCGCCCGCACCCTCGATGCGCTTGCCTCGACGGCGGCGGCGGCGCTTGCGCGGCGCCTTGTCCTCGCCACCCGGCGCGTCGGCCGAAGGCCGGGACGCGGCCGGCTGCGCGGCTTTCGCCGGTGCCGTCTGCGTCGCGCCGTCGCTGCTGGCGGGCGCACCCGTACCCTCGCCTTCGGCGCGCGGCTTCCTGGGACGACGCGGCCGCTGGCCGTCGCCACCACGACGCTCGCCCCGCTCACCGCGCGGACCCCGTCCGCCGCCACCACGACGGGCTTCGTCGGCGGCACGCTGCTCGCGCGCCTCGCGGAAGATCTCGCCGATGCTCTCGCCCTCGTCCTCGTCGGCGGCCTCGCCCTCGGGGCGGACACGCGGCGCGCGCGGCAGGGCCTCGAGCAGCTCCGGCGAGACGGACTCGACCGGGATCTTCTGCTCGATGTAGGCCTCGATGTCCGGCAGGCCCATCGCGTAGCGCTCGCAGGCGAAGCTGATGGCGTCGCCCTCGGCGCCCAGGCGGGCGGTGCGGCCGATGCGGTGGACGTAGTCCTCCGCGTCGAACGGCAGGTCGTAGTTGAAGACGTGGCTCACGCCGTCGATGTGCAGGCCGCGGGCGGCGACGTCGGTGGCCACCAGCAGCTCCAGCTGGCCGGCCTGGAAGCGGCGCAGCAGCGACTCGCGCTTCTTCTGCGGCACGTCGCCCGACAGCACGCCGACGCGGTAGCCGGCCTTCTCCAGCGCCCGCGCCACCTTCTCGACCCACGCCTTGGTGTTGACGAACACCATGGTGCGCGCGCCCTCGCTGCGCGACAGCAGGCCGATGAGCAGCGGCAGCTTCTCCTCGTTCGCCGGGAAGTACATCTTCTGGCGCACCCGCGCGGCCGTCACGGTCTCGGTCTCGACGACCAGCTTCTCCGGCTCGTTCATGTGCTCGTAGGCGAGCTCCAGCACGCGGTGGCTCAGCGTGGCCGAGAACAGCAGGGTCTGCCGGGTGGTGCGGATCGGCATCCGGCGCAGCAGGAAGCGGATGTCCTTGATGAAGCCGAGGTCGAACATGCGGTCGGCCTCGTCCAGCACGCAGACCTCGCAGGCGTGCAGGCTGACCACCTTGTGTTGCTTCACGTAGTCGATCAGGCGGCCCGGGGTCGCGATGATCACATCCGCGCCGGCCTGCAGGATCGAGCGCTGCTTGTCGTAGTCCACGCCGCCGTAGACCAGGGCGAACTTCAGGCCGAGGTCGGACCCGAACTTCACCGCGTCCTTGTGGATCTGGATGGCCAGCTCGCGGGTCGGCGCCAGGATCAGCGCCCGCGGGTCCTCCGGGTTGCGGTCGGCCAGCGCCGGGCGGGTCAGCAGGCGGTTCATCACCGCCACCAGGAACGCCAGCGTCTTGCCTGTGCCGGTCTGGGCCTGGCCGGCGACGTCGCGGCCGGCCAGCGCGATCGGCAGGGTCAGGGCCTGGATCGGGGTGCAGCGGGTGAAGCCGGCCGATTCCAGGCCGGCGAGCAGGGCGGGGTGGAGTTCGAACGAGTCGAACGTGATGTCGGTCAGGGGCTTGTCGCTCATGGATCCTCTAGCGGTCGCGGGGCGCGCGTCAGGGGCGCGCCCGGGAGGGCAGGTTGCGCGGGTCGTGCCGGCGCAGCAGACTGCCGGGGGTCGGCCAGTGTTTCTCCCTGACCGCAGCGGCGACGGCCTTGAAGCCGTCGCGAAACACCCCAGTTTAACGCAATCCCCGGCCCCTTATCCTTTGGCCAGCCCGTCCCGGCCAGCACGTCCCGCCCGACCGGCGCCGCGCGGCCACGGCCCGGGACGCCCCCGCAGGAGATCCAAGTGAGCGACAAGATCAAGCACGTCGGCGACGCCGACTTCGACAGCGCCGTCCTCCAGTCCGACAAGCCGGTCCTGGTGGACTTCTGGGCCGAGTGGTGCGGGCCCTGCAAGATGATCGCCCCGGCGCTGGACCAGCTGGCCGAGGACTACGACGGCAAGGTCACGATCGCCAAGGTCAATGTCGACCACAACCGGCAGACGGCGCTGAAGTACCACGTGCGCTCGATCCCGATGCTGCTGCTGTTCAAGGACGGCCAGGTCCAGGCGACCCAGATCGGCGCCGTCGGCAAGGCCCAGCTGCAGCAGATGCTCGACAAGGCGGTCTGACCGCCGCCCGCGCCCGGCCGCCGCCGGGCGCCCTCCGGGCGCGATGAACCGCCCGGCGCGCCCCGCTTGCGCGGCGCGCCGGCGCGATGCTAGTTTCCCCGGCACCCGGCGCCTCGAAGGCGGCCGCGACCCGGACCGGCTCCCCTGGACCCGCCCGGCCGACGCGGCCCCCGGTGCCGCACCCATCTTCCGTTCCCACGTCCCCGACGTCCCGTCCGCCCATGCGCGGATGCTCGCCTAGCGAGGTTTCCTCCTTGTCCGACCAAGACACCGATTCCGGCGAAACCGCCGAGAAGCGCGCGCGCAAGCCGCGCGCCACCGCCGAGGCCAAGGCCGACGCCCCCGCCCCGCCGCAGGACGCTTCGCCGCCCGCGGAGTCCGCCCGCCAGGGCGAGGGGGGCGGCGACGCCGGCGACGGCGGCGGCCGCCGCAACCGCCGCGAGCGCTTCCGCAACCGCCGCAACCGCGGCCGCGACCGCCAGGACGGCATGCCGTCCGACGACAACGGCGAAGGCGGCGGCGGCGCGCCGCAGCGCCCGGCGCCGAACGTGCCGGAGGGCTTCCCGCAGTACTCGCTGGGCGACCTCAAGCGCATGCCCGCGCCCAAGCTGCTCGACATCGCCGAGCAGCTGGACATCCACGAGGGCGTCGCCCGCGCCCGCAAGCAGGACGTGATCTTCGCCCTGCTGAAGGTGCTGACACGCCACGGCGAGGGCGTCGCCGCCGACGGCGTGCTGGAGATCCTGCCCGACGGCTACGGCTTCCTGCGCGCGGCCGAGGCCAGCTACCTGGCCGGCCCGGACGACGTGTACATCTCGCCCAGCCAGATCCGCCGCTTCAACCTGCGCACCGGCGACCACCTGTCCGGCCGCATCCGCTGGCCGAAGGACGGCGAGCGCTACTTCGCGCTGTCGGTGGTCGACACGATCAACGGCGAGCCGCTCGAGGCGTCCAAGAACAAGACGCTGTTCGAGAACCTCACCCCGCTGTTCCCGCGCCGGCGCTTCCGCCTGGAGCGCGGCGACGGTTCGACCGAGGACATCACCGGCCGGATCCTCGACCTGATGGCCCCGCAGGGCAAGGGCCAGCGCGCCCTGATCGTCTCGCCGCCGAAGGCCGGCAAGACCATGCTCATGCAGCAGGTCGCCACCGCGATCACCAGCAACCACCCGGACGTGCACCTGATCGTCCTGCTGGTCGACGAGCGCCCCGAGGAAGTGACCGAGATGCAGCGCACCGTGCGCGGCGAGGTCGTGTCCTCGACGTTCGACGAGCCGGCCGCGCGCCACGTGCAGGTCGCCGAGATGGTGATCGAGCGGGCCAAGCGCCTGGTCGAGCACAAGAAGGACGTGGTCATCCTGCTCGACTCGATCACCCGCCTGGCGCGCGCGTACAACAACGTGGTGCCGAGCTCGGGCAAGGTCCTGACCGGCGGCGTGGACGCCAACGCGCTGCACCGCCCGAAGCGCTTCTTCGGCGCGGCCCGCAACGTCGAGGAAGGCGGCTCGCTGACCATCATCGCCACCGCGCTGATCGACACCGGCAGCAAGATGGACGAGGTGATCTACGAGGAGTTCAAGGGCACCGGCAACTCCGAGGTGCACCTGTCGCGCAACATCGCCGAGAAGCGCGTCTACCCGGCGATCAACATCAACCGCTCGGGCACCCGCCGCGAGGACCTGCTGATCGAGCCGGAGCTGCTGCAGAAGATCTGGATCCTGCGCAAGCTGCTGCACGGCATGGACGAGATCGGCGCGATGGAGTTCATGCTCGACAAGATGAAGAACACCAAGTCGAACGACGAGTTCTTCTCCTCGATGAAGCGCTGAACCCGGCGCCGAGACCGGAAGGGGAACGCCCCGCGATGCGGGGCGTTTTTCGTTGGTGCCGCCCGAGGCCCGCTTCTGGCACCATTCGCACACCAGACCGGGACGGGGGGTCCATGAGCTGGCGTCGCCTTCGCACGGATTTCCGCTTCGCGATCATCGTCCTGTTCGCCTCGGTGGCCGTGCTCGCCATCGTGCCGTTCGGCATCTACCGCATGGTGCATGGGCAGTGGGCCGTGGCCGCGGTGGACGCCGCGATCGTCGGCTTCCTGCTCGCCACGCTCGCCCATGCCTGGCGCGGCGGCGACATCGACCGCATGGCGCCGTGGGTCGTGGCCGGCTACACCTTCGGCTGCCTCGCCATCGCGGTCCTGCTCGGCCTGCCGGGCGTGATGTGGATGTACCCGGTGATCCTGGCCAACTTCATGCTGCTGCCCTGGCGCGGCGCCGTGGTCGTGTCCGCGCTGGGCGTGCTTGCGCTGCTGGTGATCCCCGGCACGTTCGACAGCACGGCCCACGTGATCCTGTTCCTGATCACCGCGACGCTGGCCGGCACGCTGGCGTCGATCTTCGCCTACCGCACCGAATCCCAGCGGATGCAGCTCGAGGCGCTGGCGAGCCGCGACCCGCTCACCGGCGC
Organism: Luteimonas pelagia; assembly: GCF_054776035.1. Classification (NCBI taxonomy): domain Bacteria; kingdom Pseudomonadati; phylum Pseudomonadota; class Gammaproteobacteria; order Lysobacterales; family Lysobacteraceae; genus Luteimonas; species Luteimonas pelagia. The sequence goes on from NZ_BAAHCG010000003.1 coordinate 352,920, forward strand.
GTTCAACCGCCGCACGCTCGACGACGAGCTGGGGATCGCGATCGCCGATGCCAGGCGGCAGGACACCGCCTGTGGCCTGGCGATGCTCGACCTGGACCACTTCAAGCACGTCAACGACCGCTTCGGCCACGAGGCCGGGGACCAGGTCCTGGTGGAGTTCACCCGGGTGATCGACGCGGCCATCCGCCCGGGCGACAGGCTGTTCCGCTACGGCGGCGAGGAGTTCGTGCTGCTGATGCCGGATGTCGACGCCGCCGCGCTCGCCGCGCGCTGCGACGAGCTGCGCCGGCGCGTGTCGGGCACCCTGGACACGCCCGGCGGGCCGATCACGGTGTCGATCGGCGCCGCGGTGCTGCGCCCGGGCGAATCCGCGCAGGGCTGGCTGTCGCGCGCGGACGCGGCCATGTACCAGGCCAAGCGGCGGGGCCGGGATCGCGTCGTCGTGCATGACGCGACATCGCCCGCGCCGCCCGCCGTGGAGCACGCCCACCCCGCATAATCACCGCCGGAGGTGCCCATGCACGGCGGTGGACTCGAGCTGGCCCTGGTGTTCCTGCTCGCGGCGGTGGTCGCGGTGCCGGTGTTCCGGCGCTTCGGCCTCGGCGCTGTGCTCGGGTACCTCGCCGCCGGCGTGGCGCTGGGCCCGTCCGCGCTGCGGGTGGTGCGCGACGCCGAACCCGTGCTCGCCGCGTCCGAGATCGGCGTGGTGATGATGCTGTTCGTGATCGGCCTGGAACTCTCGCCGGCGCGCCTGGCGGTGATGCGCCGGCCCGTGTTCCTGGTTGGCGGCGCGCAGGTGCTCGCATGTGGGGTCGCCCTCGCGGCGCTCGCGTTCGCCGCCGGCGGGCTGGTCGGGCTGCCGGGCCATGCGCGCACGGCGATCGTGGTCGGGCTCGCGCTGGCGCTCTCGTCGACCGCCGTGGGCCTTCAGTTGCTGGCCGAGCGCAAGGCGCTGCATACCGACCACGGGCGGCTGGCATTCGCGATCCTGCTGTTCCAGGACCTGGCCGCGATCCCGCTGCTCGCAGCGGTGCCGCTGCTGGGCCAGGCGGCGGCGGCCGAAGGGGGCCTCGGGCCGGCCGCGGTGCTCAAGGCGCTGGGGGCGATCGCCGCGCTGGTGGTCGGCGGCCGCATCATGCTGCGGCACGTGTTCGGCTGGGTCGCGCGCAGCCGGATGCCGGAGGTGTTCACCGGCGCCGCGCTGCTCACGGTGCTCGGCGCGGCCTGGCTGATGCAGGCGGCCGGTCTGTCGGCCGGCCTCGGCGCGTTCCTGGCCGGCGTGCTGCTCGCGGACTCGGAGTTCCGCCACGAGCTGGAATCGCAGATCGAACCCTTCAAGGGCCTGCTGCTCGGCCTGTTCTTCATGGCCGTGGGCATGAGCATCGACCTGGCGCGGATCGCCGCGGACCCGGCGCCGGTGCTCGGGCTGGTGGTGGTGCTGATGGGCCTCAAGCTCGCGCTGGTCTATGCGATCGGTCGCTGGCCGGGCGGGCTGCCGGCACGCGAGGCGGTGCAACTGGCGGTCGTGCTGGCGCTTGGCGGCGAATTCGCGTTCGTGGTGTTCGCCGAGGCCGCGCGGGTGGGCCTGCTCGACGCCGCGGCGCGCGACCGGCTGGTGGCCGCGGTCGGCGTCTCGATGGCGGTGACGCCGCTGCTGCTGGTGGCCGTGGCGCGCCTGCTGGCGACGCACCCGGCCCCCGCCCCGAAGCGCGACTACGACCGCCCCCCGCCCGACCTCCACCCGCAGGTGCTGGTGGCCGGGTTCGGCCGCTTCGGCCAGATCGTCGCGCGCCTGCTGGTGGCGCAGAAGGTGCCGTTCGTGGCGATCGAGCACAGCGCCGACCAGGTCGACTTCGTGCGCCGCTTCGGCAACCCGGTCTACTACGGCGACCCCGCGCGGCCGGACCTGCTGCGCGCGGCCGGCGCCGCGCACGTGGGCGTGTTCGTCATCGCGGTCGACGACCCGGCGGCGAGCCTGCGCACGGTGCGCGTCGTGCGCCGCCACTACCCGCAGGCGAAGGTGTTCGCGCGCGCCCGCGACCGGCGCCATGCGTGGCAGCTGATGGACCTGGGCGCGCATGCGGTGCGCGAGACCTTCCATTCCAGCCTGCGCCTCGGCGAGCGGGTGCTCGTGGCGCTCGGCATCGAGCCGGGCGTCGCCGCCGACCACGCGCGCCGCTTCCGCGAGCACGACGAACGGCTGCTCAACACCCAGTACCTGGTGCACGACGACGAGGACGCGCTGCTGCAGAGTTCCCGCGACGCCCGGCGCGAGCTGGAACGGCTGTTCGATGCCGACTTCGAGCAGAGCACGCGCCCGCAGGCGCCGATGGAGCCGGAGGACGGCCGCCGGGAATGACCGGCGCGCGGGTCAGCCGGCCAGTTCGGCCGCGTGGTGCTGCGCCTGCGCCATCGCCCAGGCGCGGAATGCGCGCAGGCCGGCGTGGTCGGCCGAACGCTTCGGGTACACGAGGTAGTGGCCGTAGTCGGTGCGCACCCGCTCGCGCGACAGCAGCACGAGCTGCCCGGCCTCGATGAGCAGGCGCACGCGCGTGAGCTTGCCCAGCGCCACGCCGACCCCCGCGACCGCGCCGCGATGCAGGGCTTCCGAATCGTCGAACGACGCCACGTAGCGGTCCGGGGCGCGCATGCCGGTGTGCGCGAACCACGCGTCCCATTCCCGATCGGGATCGCCCAGCAGCGGCCAGCGGTGCAGGTCGCCCGCCGCCGGCACGCCGCCCATGCGCTCCACCAGTGCGGGGCTCGCGACGGGCGCGACCCACTCGTCGAACAGGTGCTCGGCGACGACTCCCGGCCAGGTGCCGCGGCCGATGCGCAGCGCGGCGTCGATGTCGCGGTCCTGCTCGAAATCGACCACCGCGGTGCTCGATTGCAGGTTGATCTCCAGCTGCGGATGCGCGGCGAGGAAGTCGCCCAGGCGCGGCACCAGCCAGGCCGAGGCCATCGAGGGCGTGAGGCTGAGGGTCAGGATGTCGTCGTGGCGCGGACCGTAGGGGCGCAGCGCGGCGTCCAGCGCGTCCAGGTGCGGACCGACGCGCGACATCAACCGCTCGCCCTCGGGGGTCAGGCGCACGCCGCGGGGGCCGCGCTCGAACAGGGTGCGGCCGAGCCGGTCCTCGAGCCCGCGGATCTGGTGGCTCAGCGCGCTGACCGTGAGGTGTTGCGCCTCGGCCGCGCGGGTGAGGTTGCCGGCGCGGGCGGCCGCGGCGAAACCGAGCAGGGCGTGCAGTGGCGGGCGGCTCATCGGCGTCGAGACTTGAATTGGATTGAAGGCTGGCTTGCAGGAATGTCGCTTTTCGCGCGCCCAGCCTGCGCCTACCTTTGGTCTCGTTCAAGAGGCCCGGTCGACGTGACCGGCCCGCCAGCCCCCGAGGTGCCCGCCATGTCCATCGCCCGCGACCTGCTCTTCCTCCACGGCTATTTCGTGTCCCCCGGGGCCGTCCAGCCGTCCGCCCCGCCAGTGCCCGCGCGCCGGTCACCCGCCATCGCCGAGCCCGCGCTGCCCGAACCGCCGGCCGCCGCCGGCACGGTCCCGCAGGCCGTTGCCCAGGCCTGCCGCGTGCCGGCGCTGCAGTGGCGCCTGTCGCCGCCGCGCCTGTTCGACGGCCTGCCCGGCTGGGCCGAGCCGGCGCCCGACCGCCCCAGGGCCGACTTCGGCCCGCGCTACGGCAACCGGGTCGCGTCGCTCGACTGGTTCGGCGGGGTGCGCGATGCGTGCGCCACGCCCGCCGCTTGCGGCTGAGGGCGCCGGTTACCCCGCGAGGCGCGCGATCGCCGCGTTGAGCGTCTTCGACGGCCGCATCACGGTGTCGAGCTTGCCGGCGTCGGGCTGGTAGTAGCCGCCGATGTCGACCTGGCTGCCCTGCACGCCGACCAGCTCGCCGACGATCGCCGACTCGCCCTGCTCCATCGCTTCGGCCACCGGGCGGAAGGTCGCCGCCAGGCCAGCGTCCGTCGCCTGGTCGGCGAGCGCGCGCGCCCAGTACATCGCCAGGTAGAAGTGGCTGCCGCGGTTGTCGATGCCGCCCAGCCGGCGCGTCGGCGACTTGTCGCGGTCCAGGAACATCGCGTTGGCCACGTCGAGCGCGTCGGCCAGCACCTTGGCCTTCGCATTGCCCGTGGCGTTCGCCAGGTGCTCGAACGACGCCGCCAGCGCCAGGAACTCGCCCAGCGAGTCCCAGCGCAGGTAGTTCTCGGCCACCAGCTGCTGCACGTGCTTGGGCGCGCTGCCGCCGGCGCCGGTCTCGAACAGGCCGCCGCCGGCCATCAGCGGCACGACCGACAGCATCTTGGCGCTGGTGCCCAGCTCCAGGATCGGGAACAGGTCGGTGAGGTAGTCGCGCAGCACGTTGCCGGTGACGCTGATGGTGTCCTTGCCGGCGCGGATGCGCTCGAGCGAGAACCGGGTCGCCTCCACCGGCGCCAGGATGCGGATGTCCAGGCCGCTGGTGTCGTGGTCGCGCAGGTACGCCTGCACCTTCGCGATGATCTGCGCGTCGTGGGCGCGACCTTCGTCCAGCCAGAACACCGCGGGGGTGCCGGACAGCCGGGCGCGCGAGACCGCCAGCTTCACCCAGTCGCGGATCGGCGCGTCCTTGGTCTGGCACATGCGCCAGATGTCGCCGGCCTTGGCCGCGTGCTCGAGCAGCACGGTGCCGTCGCCGTCGACCACGCGCACGGTGCCGTCGGCCGGCAGGCGGAAGGTCTTGTCGTGGCTGCCGTACTCCTCGGCCTTCTGCGCCATCAGGCCGACGTTGGGGACGCTGCCCATCGTCGCCGGGTCGAGCGCGCCGTGGGCGCGGCAGTCGTCGATCACCGCCTGGTACACGCCGGCGTAGCAGCGGTCGGGGATGACGGCCTTGGCGTCCTGCAACTCGCCGTCGGCGTTCCACATGCGGCCGCCGTCGCGGATCATCGCCGGCATCGACGCGTCGACGATCACGTCGCTGGGCACGTGCAGGTTGGTGATGCCCTTGTCGGAGTTGACCATCGCCAGGCGCGGGCGGGTGGCGTACAGCGCGTCGATGTCGGCGCGGATCGCGTCCCGTGTGGCCTGCGGCATCGAGGGCAGGCGCGCGTACATGTCGCCGATGCCGTTGTCGGGGTCGAACCCGGCGTCCACCAGCTCGCGGTCGTACTTCCCGAGCACCGGCGCGTAGAACCGGTTCACGACCACGCCGAAGATGATCGGGTCGGAGACCTTCATCATCGTCGCCTTCAGGTGCAGCGAGAACAGCACGCCGCGCGCCTTGGCGTCGTCGATCTGCGCGTCGACGAAATCGGCCAGCGCGCGGGTATCCATCACCGCCGCGTCGATGACCTCGCCCGCCTGCAGGGGCACCTTGTCCTTCAGGACGGTGGTTCCGCCATCCGCATCGACGAGTTCGATGCGCGCGTGGCCGGCCTTGTCGACCGTGGTGGAACGCTCGCTGCCGAAGAAGTCGCCGCCGTCCATGCTCGCCACGTGCGCGCCGCTGTCGGCGTCCCACTGCCCCATGCGGTGAGGGTGCTTGCGTGCGTAGGCCTTCACCGAGGCCGGCGCGCGGCGGTCGGAATTGCCTTCGCGGAGCACCGGGTTGACCGCGCTGCCCTTGACCCGGTCGTAGCGGGCCTTGGCGTCGCGGGCCGCGTCGTCCTTCGGCTCGTCCGGGTAGTCGGGCAGGTCGAAGCCGGCGGCCTGCAGCTCGGCGATCGCGGCCTTGAGTTGCGGCACCGAGGCGCTGATGTTCGGCAGCTTGATGATGTTGGCGTCCGGCGTCTTCGCCAGCTCGCCGAGTTCGGCCAGGTGGTCGCCGACGCGCTGGTCGTCGCGCAGGCGCTCGGGGAACTGGGCCAGGATCCGGCCCGCCAGCGAGATGTCACGCGTCTCCACCGCGATGCCCGCCTGCGCCGCGAACGCTTCCACGATCGGCAGGAACGAGGCGGTCGCCAGGCGCGGGGCCTCGTCGGTCAGGGTCCAGATCAGGGTGGGGGCGTGGGGCATCGTGGGGCTCGTTCGTGTGCTGCGGGAGCGCGATTGTCGCCGCTGGGCGGGCCGGGGGGCAAAACCGGGCACCGCGCGACGCGCGCGGGATGGACACGTGGAATGAAAAGGGCGTGGCCCGGAGGCCACGCCCCTTGCCGGTACCGGGCATGCGGCGGGACAGGACCGCTCAACGCACCCCGGTCGCGGCGTGGACGATGCCGCCTACGTCGCGGCGCTCACTGCGCGCGCACCTGGAACTCGCCGGTCCGCACCACCTGGCCGTCGACCATGAATTCCACCGTGTAGGTGCCGGTCGGCCAGCCTTCGGGGTTGTCGACGCGGAACGCGGTGACCTGCGGGCCCGCGGGCACCTTGGCGTCCTCCGTGTGCACGACCTGGCCGTCCTGGAACAGCCAGCGCGCGGAGACGCCGCCGCCGTCGCCGTCGGTGCGCACCGAGGCGTGGATGGTGTCGGTCGGCGCGAAGACGGTCATCGGGCTGGCGACGCGGTTGCCCTCGCCCATGCGGTTGCCGAAGTCCAGGCCCGTGACGCGGATCTCGGGGGCCGGCGCCACCACCGTGCCGTCCGCGCCCCCCAGCGGACCGGGCGGCACGGCCCCGGGCGCCGCACCCGGCGCATCCGCCGGCGCGCCGGCCGCCTGCGTGCCCGCGTCCTCGCCGGTGTCCGGCTCGCGATCGCCGCAGGCGGCAAGGACGAACACGCCGGCCAGGGCCAGCACGGTCAGTCGGGGCGCGGTGTTCGGGGTCATGCGTGGGACTCCTCGGGTTCGTGGTCGCGGGGTTGGCGCGTGTCGCGGTGCCGGGCGACCGGGCGCGTGGAGCCTCCCATCGGACGCGTTAAGCGCGGATCGCGCCGGCGTGAACCGGCCCGCCGCTACTGCCGCGCCGCGCGCCGCGCCACCGGCGCCGGCACGCCGGGCGTCGCGCGCCAGGGATTGATGTCCAGTCCGCCGCGGCGCGTGTAGCGCGCCTCGACCGACAGCGTCGCCGGCGCGCAGCGCGCCATGAGGTCGCGGAAGATCCGCTCCACGCACTGTTCGTGGAAGTCGGCATGGTCCCGGAAGCTGGCCACGTAGCGGAGCAGGCCGTCGCGGTCGATGCGCGGGCCGCGGTAGTCGATGCGCAGGTCCGCCCAGTCCGGCTGCCCGGTCACCGGGCAGTTCGACTTCAGCAGGCCGGTGGCGAGCACTTCCCGGACCGTCGTGGACGGATCCGCGGCGAGCAGGGACGCATCCGGCGGACCGTGCGAGTCGACGGCAACGTCGCGTGCGTCGAGGTCCACGCAACCCGCCGCGTCCGCGTCGGGTTCGAACGGCGGCAGGCCGAACGCGACCGTGACCGGCGCACCCGCCACGGCGGACAGGTCCGCCTCGATGCGCGAACGCACCGCTTCGGGCGCATCGAACGTCGTGGCGTTGAGCGAATTGAGGTAGAGCTTGAGCGACTTCGACTCGACCAGGCATGGCGAATCGGCGGGCACCAGGAACGTGCCGGTGGCCACGTGCGGGCGGCCGCGCGGATCGAGCCACGACAGTTCGTACGCATGCCAGCGGTCGTGGCCGGCGAACGGCAGCGGCGCGCGCAGGCCGAGCGCGTCGCGGCCGGCGGCGCGCGGGATCGGGTGCAGCAGGCCGGCGTCGTAATGGCGCGGATAGGCGACCTGGCGGCCGAGCGGGAGGTCCGGATGGTCCATCCGCGCATTATCCCCCCGCGCCACCAGCCGCGTGGCGGGGATGCGTGTCAGCTTTCGCCGTTCGCGGCGGACGCGCCGCCGTGCAGGTAGTCGAGCGTGAGCTGGAGCATCGCCCGCAGGCCGAGGTCGAGCGCGTCCTCGTCGAGCATGAACTCGGGCGAATGGTTGGCCGGGGCCGCCAGCGCGTCCTGGCCGGGTGGCGTCGCGCCGACGAAGAAGTACATGGCCGGGACCTCGCGGCCGAAGAACGAGAAGTCCTCCGCGCCGGTGATCAACGGCGGCTCGACGACCTTGCCGGGGGCGACCGCCTCCAGGCTCGACCGCATCCGCGCGGTGAGCGCGGGATCGTTGACGGTGACCGGATAGCCGTCCTGGTCCGGCACCTGCGCCTCGGCGGTGGCGCCGTGCGCGGCCGACACGTGCTCGGCGACGTTGACCAGGTCGGCGAAGATCCGCTCGCGCATGCCGTCGTCGAAGGTGCGGATGGTGCCGGTCAGCTCCACTTCGTCCGGGATGATGTTGTAGCGGATGCCGCCACGCACCACGCCGAAGGTCACCACCGCGGGCAGCTTGGCGATGTCGGTGCGGCGGCTGACGACGGTCTGCGCGGTCGACACCAGGTCCGCCGCGGCGACGATCGGGTCGATGCCGCCCCACGGACGGGAGCCGTGCGTCTGCCGTCCCTTGACCTTGATGGTGAATCGGTCGGACGCCGCCATCAGCGGGCCGGGCCGTACCGCGATCGTGTCCGAGTGGAAGGTGGAGAACACATGCAGGCCGAACGCGGCGTCCGGGCGGAAGTCGTCGAACAGGCCTTCGGCCAGCATCAGGCGCGCGCCGCCTTCCTCGCCGGGCGGCGGGCCTTCCTCGGCCGGCTGGAAGATCAGCATCACCTGGCCCGGCAGGTCCTCGCGCATGCCGACCAGCGCCTCGGCCACGCCGAGCAGGACGCCCACGTGCGCGTCGTGCCCGCAGGCATGCATCACGCCGGTCCGTTGGCCGTTGAACTCGGTGGTCACCGTGGAGGCGAACGGCAGGCCGGTGCGCTCGGTGACCGGCAGCGCGTCCATGTCGGCGCGCAGCGCGACCTTCGGGCCCGGGCGCCCGCCCTCGATGATCGCGACCACGCCGTGGCGGGCGATGCCGGTCCGCGGTTCCAGCCCCAGCGCGCGGAGTTCGTCGGCGATCTTCGCGGCGGTCAGGCGCTCGCGGTTGGACAGTTCCGGGTTCGCGTGGAACCAGCGGCGCAGTTCGACGACATCGTCCTGGAGTCGCTGCGCGGCGGCGGTGACTTCCGGGCGCTGTTGCGGTGACTGTGCGGCGGCGGTCGTGGCGGCGAGCGCGAGCGCGGCGGCGATGGCGAGCGCGCGCAGGCGCGGCGGCGTCAGGTGCATGGCGTCTCTCCCCGGGAGTTCCGGTCGATCCTAGCGTGCGTGACATGCGCGAGTGCATCCGGGGTCGGTCGGGATTGTCGGCAAGGGCCGAATGGATCGCCGCCTTCGCGGGGATGAGGGTCCGGTTGCGTGGTAATGGATCCCCGCCTGCGCGGGGATGACGGTCCGGGTGGATCCCCGCCTTCGCGGGGATGACGGTATCGGGGCGTTGCGGTCGCGGGAAAAGCCGTCGCGGTACAAGCCCCGCGCCTATACGGGCGATCCGCGCACCCCTGTAGGAGCGCCTCTACAGGCGCGATCCCGCGCGGCCGGCATCAACCCCGATGCTCGAGGGCCAGGTACTCCGCCGACTGCATCTCGATCAACCGCGAGGCGGTCCGCTCGAACGCGTGCGCCAGCCGCTCGCCGGCGTACAGGTCCTGCGGCGCGGCGTCCGCGGTGCAGACCAGGTTGACGTGGCGGTCGTAGAACTCGTCGACCAGGTGCACGAACCGACGGGCGGGGTCGTCGTTCGTGCCATCGAACCGGGGAATGCCGCCGACCACTACGGTGTGGAACTCGCGCGCGATCTCGATGTAGTCGCCCGTGGCGCGCGGCCCTTCGCACAGCGCGTCGAAGTCGAACCACGCGTGGCCTTCGGCCAGCGCCTGCGCGGGGATCGCGCGCCCGTCGATCACCAGCGGCCCGTCCTCCCGCGGCGCGCCGGCGGCGAGTTCGTTCCAGCGCGTGCGGAGCCAGTCGCCCGAGTCCGCGTCGAGCGGCGCGCGGTACACCGCCGACCGCGTCAACGCGCGCAGCCGGTAGTCGGTGTCGCTGTCCAGTTCGAGCACGTGGCAGTGCGCCTGGATCAGGTCGATCGCCGGCAGGAAGCGCACCCGCTGCAAGCCATCCTTGTACAGGTTGCGCGGCGGCGTGTTGGAGCTGGTCACCAGCACCGTGCCCTGCGCGAACAGGCCCTCGAGCAGGCGCGCCAGCAGCATCGCGTCGCCGATGTCGCTGACGAAGAATTCGTCGAGCACCAGCACGCGCAGGCGCCTGCCCCAGTCCGCGGCCACCGCCGCGAGTGGATCGCGCTCGCCGGACCGCGCGCGCAACCGCGCATGGACCTCGCGCATGAAGCGGTGGAAGTGCGTGCGGTGCTTGCCGCGCTCGCCCGCCTCGCCGACCGGCGATACCTCGGGCAGCGGCAGGCCGTCGTGGAAGAGGTCGACCAGGAACGTCTTGCCGCGACCGACGCCACCCCACAGATAAAGGCCGGGAATCTCCTTGGCGGCGTCGTTCGAACCGAACAGCTTCGACAGCAGCCCGCCCCCGCGCCGGCCGTCGTCGGCCAGCAGCGCATGGTGGATCCGGTCGAGTTCGGCCAGCGCGGGCCGCTGCGCCGGATCGGCCTGCCAGTCGCCGCGGGCGATGCCGGCGTCGTAGCGCGCGCCCGGCGCCGGGGCGCCGGCGGCGTCAGCCATTGGCGGCGGCGGTCGCCGGCGGCAGGTACTGGCGCACGCCGGCCTTGATCGCGCCGCGCAGGTCGATCAGCCGGCGATGGAAGAAGTGGCCGGCCTCGGGCATGCGCACGACCTCGGGCGGCTCGGGCAGCGACTCGGTCCAGTCGTACACCGCCTGCGGATCGACGATCTCGTCGGCCTCGCCCTGGATCACCAGCCACGGCACCGACGGCGGCGTGACCAGCTCGAAATCCCAGTCGCGGCCGGCCGGCGGCGCCACCGTCACCAGCACCTTGGCGCCCAGTTCCGCGGCGCCGCGCAACGCGACGTAGGCGCCGAAGCTGAAGCCGAACAGCCACAGCTCGTGCCCGGGGCGCTGCGCGCGCGCCCACGCCACGACCGCGCGCAGGTCGTCGAGCTCGCCGTGGCCGGCGTCGAAGCCGCCTTCCGACGCCCCGGTGCCACGGAAATTGAAGCGCACGGTGGTCGCGCCGAGCTGGCGGAACGCGCGCGCCGACATCGTGACCACCTTGTTGTGCATCGTGCCGCCCTCGGTGGGCAGCGGGTGGCATAGCACGACCACCACCGGGCGCGGCGCGGCGTCGCCTTCGGCGTACTCCACGACGGCTTCGATGTCGCCCGCGGGACCGGGCACCCGGAGCGCGGGGGCATCCGGGTCGGCGGCCGCCTCGGCGGTCGGGAACGGCGGCGGTGTGGGGCGGGTGTCGGCCATGCGCGCATGATACGGCCCGCGCGCGTCGCGGCCGTGCGTTGGCCGCGCGGGCGCCGGAAACGACGACGCCGCCCTCGGGCGGCGTCGGATCGCGTCGCGTGGCGGCGCGGTTACTGCAGGTTCTCGACCATCCAGTCGACGGTGGCGATGACCTGCTCGTCGGTCAGCGCCGGGTTGCCGCCCTTGGCCGGCATGATGCCCGCGCTGCCCTGGTAGCCCTCGATCGCGTGGCGGTGGAGCACGTCCATGCCCTGCGCGATGCGGCCGGTCCAGTCGCCCCGCGCCAGGGTCGGCGCGCCGCCGACGCCGTTGGTGTGGCAGCCGCCGCACAGGTTCTGGTAGATCACCGAGCCGTCGAGCGTGCCGCCGTAGGCGACCTGCGAGGCGGCCGCCTGGGCCGCCGCGGCCTGCGCGGCCGCCTGCGCCGCGGCACCGGTCTCGCCGGCGTACACCGCGCCGACCGGCGCGATGCGCGCCTCGGTGCGCTGCGCGACCGAGTCGGGCACGTCGTGCGGCAGGGTGCCGTGCAGGTACCACGCGAACAGGATCAGGCCGAGGGTGAGCAGCATCAGGAAGCCGATCACCAGCGAGAATTTCTTGAGGAAGTCCAGGTCGTAGTTGCGCACGATCCACCCAGGCACGCGGCCCGGGGGCCGCAAGGAAAATGACGTCCGGCGTGGATCGCCCACGCCGCGGACAATGGCGCGCCTGGAGGGATTCGAACCCCCGACCAACGGCTTCGGAAGCCGCTACTCTATCCGGCTGAGCTACAGGCGCGTGCCGATCCGCGGGGCCGCTGGCACGCCACGGGGCGCGCATTGTCGCACAAGGCCGCGAGCGCCGGCGATCCCCCCGACGCGGGCGAAAGGAACGTCCCGGCGCCGTCGTCGCCACGAACCGGACGTCATCCCCCAATCAGGTCGTCGCCCCCGGATCAGGTCGTCATCCCCCAATCAGGTCGTCATCCCCGCAACCAGGTCGTCATTCCGGCAATCAGGTCGTCACCCCAGGAATCAAGTCGTCATCCCCGGAATCAGGTCGTCACCCCAGGAAACAGGTCGTCATCCCCGCGAAGGCGGGGATCCATGGGGGGCCCCACTCCATCCGCCGCGGCTAAGCTTGCGCGATGGGCTACGAACGTTACGAGAAGCCGGCCCCCGCGCCGGTACCGGCCTGGCGCCGGCGCGCCGCGCTGTACTGGGCGCTGGTCCGCGGCGACCGGCCGATCGGCTGGCTGCTGCTGCTCTGGCCGACGTGGTGGGGCCTGTGGCTGGCCGCCGGGGGGGTGCCGCCGCCGTGGCCGCTGCTCGTGTTCACCGCCGGCGTGTGGCTGACGCGCTCGGCCGGCTGCGTGATCAACGACTACGCCGACCGCTGGCTCGACCCGCAGGTCGAGCGCACCCGCGACCGGCCGCTCGCCACCGGCGCGGTGTCCGGCCGCGAGGCGCTGCTGCTGTTCGCCGGGCTGATGCTGGCCGCGTTCGCCCTGGTGCTCACGCTCAACCGCCTGACCGTGCTGATGAGCTTCGTCGGCGTGGTCCTGGCGGCGAGCTACCCGTACCTGAAGCGGTACACCTACCTGCCGCAGGTCTACCTGGGACTCGCGTTCGGCTGGGGCATCCCGATGGCGTTCGCGGCGATCCAGGGCACCGTCCCGCCGGTGGCGTGGGTGCTGTACCTGGCCAACATCTTCTGGGCGACCGCGTACGACACCTGGTACGCGATGGTCGACCGCGACGACGACCTGCGCATGGGCGCGAAATCCACCGCGATCCTGTTCGGCGACCTGGACCTGGTCGCGATCGGGGTGCTGTACGCGCTGTTCCTGGGCGGACTCGGGCTGGTGGGGCTGCAGGCCGGGCTGGGGCCCTGGTACTGGGGCGGCGTCGGCCTCGCGGCGGTGCTGGTCGCCTGGGAATTCGTGGTCGCCCGCCACCGCGGACGCGCCGAATGCTTCCGCGCGTTCCTGCACAACCACTGGGTGGGTGCGGCGGTGTTCGCGGGGCTGGCCCTCCACTTCGCGATGGCGGCCAGGGCCCTGCCAGCCTGATCCCCCTGCCCTGCGCCCGCGTGCCGGTGCTTGCGTTCGCCGCCCACCGCGGCGCGCGGCGCGCCAGGCATCACGCCACGGGCGCGGCCCCGGCCGGCCCTGGATCACGTGGTAGATGAACACGCCCGGTTTGCAAGCGGGGCGCAAGACCGATACATCGGGTCGACATTCCATTCCGCGATTGGAGCTTTCATGGCAGGGACGCGTCATCACCTCTTCTCGCGCGCGCGGTCGAACGTCGCGACCGTCCGCGACGCCCCGCGCGACACGCTCGCCCTGGCGATCCGCCGGGCATGCGCGGCCTCGGCCACGGCCCTCGTGCTGGCGGCGCCCTCCGCGGCCCTGGCGCAAAGCTGCACGCAGGACGCCGATGGCACGACCTACTGCGACGGCCAGTTCCCCGACGGCATCACCTACCAGGCACCTGCGGTCGACCTGGTCCTTGGCGACAACGCGCCCACCAGCGTGACCAACGTGGACGGCGACGGCGTCTTCGCGCGCTCTGGCGGGGACGTTCGCATCGAATCGGACGCATCGATCGATGCCGCCGACGAAGGCATCGAGATCCAGGTCGACGGCTTCGCGGGGTCGGGCACGGTCGTGAACACCGGCGACATCCAGGCGGGCAACGGCATCCGGGTCTTCGCGGGCGAGGACGCACGCGTCGAGAACGATGGCGACATCGCGGCGAGCGCCGGCACCGGCGGGGACGCGTACGGCATCTTCGCGGTCGGCCGCACGGGCACGTCGACCGGGCGCAATTCCGGCTCGATCGTCGTGGAATCAGGCGGCAACGCGACCGGTGCGGCGCTCTTTGGCTTCGACGGCACGCGTTTCGAGAACGATGGCTCGATCGACGTCTCGGGCATCGCCCGCGGTGGCCCCGGCGTGCTGGTGAGCATCGCCGGCATCAAGGTGCGCGATCGCATGGCTGCCGAGGTCTCGAATACGGGCACTGTCACGGTCTCGTCGATCGGCACGCCGGTCAGTGGTTCGATCCTCGCCGACAACGACGCGATCGTGGCCGAGGCGGGGCGGAATGCATCCATCGTCAACTCGGGCACCGCGACCATCGTTTCGAATGACGCGGCGTCCGGCCTGCGCGCGGTCTCCGACACAGGCGCCGCCCATGTCGACAACAGTGGCCTGGTCGACGTGGCCTCGGCGAGGATCGCGCGGGGCATCGGCGTCTTCTCGCCGTTCGGCAGCGCGACCGTGGTGAACAGTGGAGAGGTCCGCGCCACCGGGGACGCGCTGTTGGCCACCGCCATCGAGGCGTTCGGCGGCGAGGCCACGATCACGCTCGAGGCGGGCTCCATGGTCTCCGCCACCAGTGCCCTGGGATCCGCGCAGGGCGTCCGCGTCCAGGCACGGACCGGCGGGGCGACGGTGTCGAACGCCGGCGGGATCGAGGTGACCGGGCACATGGAGGCGCACGGGGTCCAGGTCGCCGCGGTCGGCGGTGTCCCCGTCGAGATCGCCAACCAGGGATCGATCCTCGCCGTGTCCGGGCAGGGCAACGCGACCGGTATCGCCGTCGACGGCGATGGATCCGCCGAGGTCGCCATCGAGAACGGTGGCCTGGTGCAGGCACGCGGCAACGATGAAGCCGTCGGCATCGACATCGAGGACGGCGGCACCGTCACCATCCGCAATGCGGGCGACATCCTGGTGGAGGGCGGAAACCGGGCGGTGGCGGTGCGGCTGGACGCCGCCGGGTCCACCCTGGAGAACACCGGCACGATCAGGTCGACCGCATCGACCGGTGGCGGCGTCGCCATCCAGGGCGGCGACGGGACGGACACGGTCACGAACGCGGGCGTGATCCACGGCGCGGTCCTCGGCCAGGGCGGGGACGACGCCTTCGACAACGCCGCGGGCGGGACCTGGACCGTCGTCGACCTCGCGACCGACTTCGGTGACGGCGACGACCAGCTGGACAACGCGGCGGGCGCGCTCATCCACCTGGTCGACGGGGGCATCGACATGGGCGCCGGGTCGGGCAACGCGTTCACCAACGCGGGCACGCTCAGGGTCTCCGGGCAGTCGCGCATCCACATGGGCGGCGAAACCACCTCGTCGGGCAACGCCCTGCCGTTGTCGAACGACGGCCGCATCGACATGGCCGACGGCATGGCGGACGACCGGCTGACGGTGGTCGGCGACCTGGGTGGCCGGGGCGCGATCCACCTCGACGTCTCCGTGGCCGCGGGCACCGCGGACGGGCTCTACGTGGACGGCAGCATGGCGCCCGACGCCACGCAGACGGTGAACGCGACCTTCCATCCTTCGCTTCTCGACGCATGGCGCTCGGGTGCGCGCGTGCCGTTCGCCTGGATCACGGGCGACAGCACTGCCGATTCCTTCGTGGGCGGGCAGGTCATCGGCCTCGGGGCGGGCAACTTCATCGACCTCGGTGTCCGGGTGACCAGCGACATCGACGCCAGCAACGCGACGGAGGACGTGTTCTACGTCGGCGTCCGCGGGACGGGACTCGATGCGGGGGGCAGCCTGGCGGCCTCCATCGGGTCGGGCGCATGGCGCCTCCTGGACAGCACCATCGGCACGTGGCGGCAGCGGATGGGCGTGGTCGGCGAGCCGTCGTCCGACCGGGCGCTCTCGCCCTTCCTGCGCGTGTTCGATGACGAAGGCGACATCACGCAGGCGCACCGCTCGAGCGAGGCGGCCGCGGGTGGCACCTTCCGCTTCAACCAGCGCAACACGGGCGCGGAGGTCGGCCTGGATTTCGCGCCCGCGCAGGGGATGCACCTCGGGCTGCTGGCCGGCAAGGTGCGTGGCGACCAGTCGCTGGTGGGCGACCACGCCGGGTCGGACCGCATCGACGGCCGCACGCTCGGCGTCTACGGCACCTGGGTGGGCCAGTCCGGCGCTTACGTCGACGCGTCCTATCGTGCGATGCGCTTCGATGCCACCCTCGATGCCGAAGGGGTGCGCCATCGGACGCGTGGAAAGGCCGGGGCGGTGAATGTCGAAGCCGGATGGGCAATCCCCGTGGGCGGCACGGGAATGCACGTCGAACCGCAGATCCAGTCCACCTGGGCCAGGGTCGACGGCCTGGACGTTCCCGGCGCGGAATTCGACTTCCGGTCGCAGGACGCGACGTTCCGACGCGCCCGGCTGGGCCTCGGGCTGTGGAAGGACGTCGCGGCCGGATCGATCACCTGGACCCCGTACGGCGCCGCCAGCGTCGTGCGGATCGACGACGCGGACGTGGGCTACGCCGTCGCCGACCTGCTGGCCGGGTCGACGTCCATCGACGGCACCGGCGCGCTGGTCGAACTGGGTCTCGGCATGGCCACCGGGGGCCTGTCGGCGACGCTGGGCGCGAACTGGAGCGATGGTGGCGCGCTGGACGACTTCCTGGGCGGCCAGCTCGTGATGCGGTACCGCTGGTAGGCGCGGGATCGGCCGGGGTCCAACGTCAGGGGACCCGCGCGCAGACCCAGGCATCCACGCGGAGGACGCCGCGCGCCCGAAGCGCGCTTGCCGCGGCGTGCAGCGTCGCGCCGGTGGTCATGACATCGTCCACCAGCGCGACATGGGGCGGGAGCCCGTTCGCGGCCGCGAAGGCGTCGCGCAGGTTCTCCGCGCGCGCCGCCGCGTCCAGCGTCGATTGCGCGGCGGTGTGCCGGCGCCGGCGCAGGGCGCCCGCAATCAGGGGTACCCGCAACCCGCGCGCCAGGGGACGGGCGAGTTCCAGCGCCTGGTCGTAGCCGCGCGCACGCAGCCGGGCCCGCGACAGCGGGACCGGGACCAGGGCCAGCGGGGGCGGCCAGGGCGGGCCCGCCGCGAGCATCGCGTCGGCCATCAGTCGGCCCGCGGCCAGGTCCGCATGGAATTTCAGCCGAGGCAACAGGCGGTCGACCGGAAATCCATACAGGAAGGTCGCCCGGACCGAATCGAGCGGGGGCGGCCGGTCCCGGCAGGCCGCGCAGGCCCGATGCCCCGCCCTCCCCGGACCGGCGGGCAACGCGCAGCGGGGGCACCCGCCCGGGTGCCAGGGCAGGTCGTCCCGGCAGGCCGCGCAGAGGTCCCGCCCGGCGGCACCCCGTTCCGTGCACACAAGGCAGCGCGGCGGCCAGAGCAGACGCCCGAGCCGGCCGCGCCATCCGCCGACGCCGTCGACCGCCGGACCCTTCGCGAAGTTGACAGCCCCCGCCATGGTCCAGAGACTGCCGGCCCTGTCCCGCCCGCGTCCCTCGGGGAACCGCCATGCCGACCGTCAGCCCTTCGCCCGCCAGCCCGGACGCGCCCCGCCACGATTGGGACCGCGACACGGTCCTGGCCCTGTTCGACCTGCCGTTCTCGGAGCTGCTGCACCGCGCGGCCACGGTCCACCGGGCGCACTTCGACCCGGCCGAGGTCCAGGTCAGCACCCTGCTGTCGGTGAAGACCGGCGGCTGCCCCGAGGACTGCGCCTACTGCCCGCAGGCCGCGCGCTACCACACCGGCGTGCAGGCCACGAAGCTGATGTCGACCGACGCGGTGCTGGAGAAGGCCCGCGCGGCCAAGGCCGCCGGCGCCAGCCGCTTCTGCATGGGCGCGGCCTGGCGCAGCCCGAAGGACCGCGACATCCCCAAGGTCGCCGAGATGATCCGCGAGGTAAAGGCGCTGGGCCTGGAGACCTGCGCGACGCTGGGCATGCTCTCGGGCGACCAGGCGAAGGCGCTGCGCGGCGCCGGGCTGGACTACTACAACCACAATCTGGACACCGCGCCGGAGTTCTACGGCGAGATCATCCATACCCGCGACTACCAGGACCGCCTGGACACCCTCGCGCACGTGCGCGACGCGGGCATGAAGACCTGCTGCGGCGGCATCGTCGGGATGGGCGAGTCGCGCGCGCAGCGCGCCGGCCTGCTGCAGGCGCTGGCGAACCTGCCGGCGCACCCGGATTCGGTGCCGATCAACCGGCTGGTCGAGGTCGAGGGCACGCCGCTGGCGGCGCAGCACACCTCGAAGCTGCTCGACCCGTTCGAATTCGTGCGGACGATTGCGATTGCCCGGATCATGATGCCGCGCTCGATGGTCCGGCTGTCCGCCGGCCGCGAGGAGATGAGCGACGAGCTGCAGGCGCTGTGCTTCCTCGCCGGCGCGAACTCGATCTTCTACGGCGAGAAGCTGCTCACCACCGGCAACCCCGACGTCGAGCGCGACCAGGCCCTGTTCGCGCGCCTGGGCCTGCGGCCGATGGCGGTCGAGGTGGACGCCGACGGGCACGACGCGCCCGGGACGGTGCACGCGGCGATCACTACCGGCGCTGCCGTCGACGCCGCGGCCTGACGCGATGCCCGCGCGCCGACCCGACCTGGCCGCCCGCGCCCGCGAGGCGCGCGCCCAGCGCGACGCGCAGGGCCGGCGCCGCGTCCGGCGCACGGTCACGCGCCGCGACGGCGTGCGCATGGAGCTGGACGGCCACTGGGTCACCGGCTTCTGCGGCAACGACTACCTCGGCCTCGGCCAGCAGTTCGCGGTGGTGGACGCCCTGCAGGACACCGCCGCGCGCGAGGGTGCCGGCGGCCTGGCCTCGCACCTGGTCTGCGGCCACCACGCGGCGCACGAGGCGCTCGAGCGCGAGGTCGCCGACTGGCTGCAGGCGCCGCGCGCGCTGCTGCTGGGCAGCGGCTTCGCCGCCAACCTCGCGGTGCTGCAGTCGCTGCTCGGCGACGGCGACGCCTGCGTGCAGGACCGGCTCAACCACGCCAGCCTGATCGACGCCGCCCGCCTGGCCGGCTGCCGCCTGCGCCGCTATCCGCACGCCGATGCCGAGGGCGCGGTGCGGCAGCTGCGCGGCGTGCCCGACGGCGCGGCCATGCTGGCGACCGACGGCGTGTTCTCGATGGACGGCGACGTCGCCCCGCTGCGCGAGCTGGCGCTGGCCGCCCGCGTGCAGCACGCCCTGCTCTACGTGGACGACGCGCACGGCGTCGGCGTGCTCGGGCCGGACGGTCGCGGCAGCGTCGCCGCCGCGCGGCTCGACACCCGGCACGTCCCGCTGCAGCTGGTGACGCTGGGCAAGGCGCTCGGCGGCGTCGGCGCGCTGGTCGTCGGCGACGCGGACCTGGTCGACCACCTGGCCGAGACCGCGCGCCCCTACGTCTACAGCACCGCGCTGCCGCCGGCGCAGGCCGCCGCGTCGCTGGCGGCGGTGAAGCTGGCGCGCCGCGAGGGCTGGCGCCGCGACAAGCTGCTGGCCCTGGTCGCCCGCTTCCGCACCGCCGCCCACAAGGCGGGTTTCGACCTGCTGCCGTCGGACACGCCGATCCAGCCGCTGCTGTGCGGCGACGAGGGCCGCGCGATGGCGATGGCCCGGGCGCTCGAATCGCAGGGCTTCTGGGTGGCGGCGATCCGTCCGCCCACGGTGCCCGAGGGCCGCGCGCGGCTGCGCGTCACGCTGTCGGCGCTGCACGCGCCCGAGGACGTCGACGCCCTGGTCGATGCGCTCGCCTGGGCCCGGGAGGCCGTCGACCGCGGCTACGGCGCGGTCGCATGAGCACGCCGTTGCACGTCGAGGTCGGCGGCGAGGGCCCGCCGCTGGTGCTGCTGCATGGCTGGGCGATGCACGGCGGTGTGTTCGCGCCGCTGGTGGCGCGGCTGCGACGGCATCGCACGGTGCACGTGGTCGATCTCCCCGGGCACGGCGGCAGCCGCGGGAGCGGCGTGGCGCTGTCGCTGGCGGCATGCGCGGACGCGGTCGCGCGGGCCGTGCCGGTGGCGCCGTGGTGCGGCTGGTCGTTGGGCGGCCTGGTCGCGCTGCACGCGGCGGCGACGCGCCCGTCGGATGTCCCCGCGCTGGCGATGCTCTGCGCGAGCCCGCGCTTCGTGCGCGGCCACGACTGGAAGTACGGGGTATCGGCGGAGATCTTCCAGGATTTCGCCCGGGGCCTGCGCGCGGACTACCGCGGCACGCTCGACCGCTTCATCGCGCTGGAGGCCTTCGGTTCCGACCATGCACGCGAGGAGATCCGCACGCTGCGCGCGGAAGTGCTGGCGCGCGGCGAGCCGGACGCCTCGGTGCTGGCCGATGGGCTGGAACTGCTCGAGTCGACGGACCTGCGCGGCATGTTGCCGTCGCTTCCGGTGCCCAGCCTGTGGCTCGCCGGGCGGCGCGACCGGCTGGTCGATCCGCGTGCGATGCGCGAGGCGGCCGCGCTGGCGCCGGGCGCGGACGTGCACGTGGTCGAGCATGCGGGGCACGCGCCGTTCCTGACCCATGCGGACGAGGTGGCGGCGCGGCTGCTGGCGTTCCTCGGGCATGGCGATGGATCGGTGGCCGCGCGGAGTGGCCGGTCGTGACCCGCCTGTTCGACACGCGACACGTCCAGCGCGCGTTCGGCCGCGCCGCCGCCGGCTACGACGCCGTCGCGCAGTTGCAGCACGAGGTCGAATCCCGACTGCTCGAGTCGCTGGACTACCTCGACGATCCTGCGGTGAATCTCGTCCCGGCAACGGTGGTCGACGTCGGCACCGGCACGGGCGGCGCGGCGCTGGCGATGCGCGCACGCTGGCCGCGCGCGCGCATCGTCGCCATCGATCTGGCGCTGCCGATGCTGCGCACGCTGCGTGCGCGCGACCGCGGCTGGAAGAAGCGCCTGCGCCATCCGCTGGCCCCGGCGATCGGCCTGGCCTGCGCCGACGCCCGCGCGCTGCCGATCGCGGACGGATCGGTGGACGTGCTGTTCTCCAACCTCTGCCTGCAGTGGGTCGAGGACCTGCCCGCGGTGTTCGCCGGCTTCCGGCGCGCGCTGCGACCCGGCGGCCGCCTGCTGCTGTCGACGTTCGGGCCGGACACGCTGCACGAGCTGCGCACCGCGTTCGCACAGGCCGACGACGCGCCGCACGTCAGTCCGTTCGCCGACATCGCGCGCGTGGGCGATGCGCTCGTGCACGCCGGCTTCCGCGATCCGGTGCTGGACCGCGACCTGTTCCACCAGCCGCACGCCGACCTCCCGGCGCTGATGCGCGAGTTGCGTGCGATCGGTGCGACGAACGCATTGTCGGGCCGCCGCCGCACGCTCACCGGTCGCGCACGCTTCGCGGCAGCCGCGCGTGCGTACGAATCGATGCGCGGGCCGCACGGACTGCCCGCCACGTGGGAAGTGATCTACGCGCAGGCGTGGTCGCCGCCACCGGGCGCACCGATCCGCGAGGGCGGGTTCGAGGTCACGCACGTGCCGGCGAGCGCCATCCCGGTGCGCCGCCGGCGCTGAAGCGACCACGCTGCGTTCAGATCGGCGGCCCTAGAGTCCGGGGCTCCCCGCTTCCGGACGCCGCCATGACCCGTCGCGCCGGCCCCCTCCTGGGCCTGTCCTCCGCCGTGCTGCTCGCGGCCGGCCTCGCGCTGCCGTCGTGGCCGGCCCTGGCGCAGTCGAGCGTGGAGGACTGGGGCTTCGACCCCACGGTGCTGATCGCCGATGGCCGCGAACTGCTGCGCCGCGCGCCCGACACGCAGCTCGACGGCCTGTTCAAGGCGCTGCACGGCGCATCGCGCGATCCGGATGACGCGGCGGCGCTGTGCGCGCTGTTCGCGCCGGACGCGGACCGCAGCCTGGCCGGACTCAACACGGCCGCGACCCGCCTGACCCCCGAGGCGCGCGAACGGTTCGCGCTGGCCGTCGCCGACGTGCTGGTCGCCGCCACGCAGAATCCGCCGCAGCCCTACGACGAAGCCGGCGCGCACCAGGCGCTGAAGTCTGCCGGCGCGACGGCCGCGTTCCTGCACGAGGATTTCCTGCCCGGCATGACGGCCGATGACGCGCCGACGCGATGCCGGTCGCTCGGGTTCCTGATGGACGGGCTGGCGAAGCGGCCGGTGGTGGAACGCGCGGCCGTGACGCGCATGCTGCTGCTCGAGGGCCTGGGCCACGTCGCCGCGAACCTGGCGGCGACCGGGATCGACTAGCTCCGCGGATCCGGCTCGAACAGCGCGAGGGCGCGGGCGAATTCGGCGTCGGGTGGTGCGATGGCCTCGATACGCCGGCCGTCGGCGGGATGGGTGAACGCGAGGCGACGCGCGTGCAGCAGCATGCGGTGGATGCCGCGCATCCGGAACGCGCGGTTGTGCCGGCCGTCGCCGTGGCTGGTGTCGCCGATCAGGTGGTGGGACACGTGCTTGAGGTGCCGGCGGATCTGCCGGAAGCGGCCGGTTTCCGGGAATGCCCGCAGGAGGGCGTAGCGCGAGGTCGGGAAGCCCGCGGACGGTTCGTCGAGTTCGCAGGTCGCGATCCGTTCGAAGCGCGTGACCGCCGGCTTCTTCACCGGCTTGCCGGGGCCGCCGTCGAGCGGGTGGTCAACGGTGAACGCGTCCTCCGGCCAGCCGCGGCAGACGGCCCAGTATTCCTTCTCGAACGCGCGCGACATCAGCTCGCGCCCGAGCGCGGCGGCGGTGTCGCGGTCGAACGCGAACAGCAGGCAGCCGCTGGTCGCCCGGTCCAGCCGATGCACAAGGAACACCGGCCGCCCGAACTGCGCGCGCAACCGGTCCGCCGCGAAGTCCGTCTCCCCGCGCGCCAGCGCACTGTCATGCACCATCAGGCCCGCCGGCTTGTCCACCACCGCCAGCCAGTCGTCCTGGTGCAACACCCCGAGCGTCATGCCTTCCTTCCTCCCCTGCCTGCAGGGAAGGGCTGGGGAGGGGTGCCCTTCTCGACGCGGGCAGAGGCACCCCCTCCCAGCCTCCCCCTGCGAGCAGGGGGAGGCGCAGTTGCGTCGCTCCCTCCATTAGGCGCAGGGGAAGGAGCAGTCACGTCGCTCCCTCCCCGACGCGCAGGGGGAGACGCACTCCCTCCCCTGCGTGCAGGGGAGGGCTGGGGAGGGGTGCCCTTCGCCCGCGACAACATCTCCACCTGCCGGTACACCTCGTCCATCACCGCGTCCGTTCGCGTCAGCACGTCGTCATTCCAGAACCGGATCACACGGTGGCCATTCGCCTCGATCCGCAGCGTCCGCGCATGGTCGCGGCAAGCGTGCTCGACATGTTGGCCGCCGTCGAGCTCGATCACCAGGCCGAGTTCGATGCAGGCGAAGTCGGCGACGAAGCCTGCGATCGGGAACTGGCGGCGGAACTTGAGCCCGAGCAGCCGCCGGCCCTTGAGGTGATGCCAGAGTTTGCGCTCGGCGTCGGTCGCGTCGTGGCGAAGGGTTCTTGCGTGGTGCCAGATCCTTTTCATGGGCTCCATCGGTGGAGTTCGTCGGACAAGAGCACCCCTCCCCGGCCCTCCCCTGCAAGCAGGGGAGGGGGTGGACATGGGTCGGAGAATCGCCGGGGCAAGAGCACCCCTCCCCGGCTCTCCCCTGCAAGGAGGGGAGGGAGCACGGACGCGTCAGCGTTTGCGCCTCCCCCTGCTCGCAGGGGGAGGTCGGGAGGGGGTGCGCCTGCCCGCGTCGCTAGCGGCGGGGCCAGGCGGCGATCAGCGCCCAGGCGCCACCGAGGCCCGCGACCCAGGCCGCGGCCGGCACGCCGAACCACGCCGGCCCGCCCGCTTCCATCGCGAACAGCACGGCGGCGCTGACCAGCAGGCCGGCGCCCAGGATCGCGCCGACGGCGCGGCGCTGCATCCGCCGCAGCGAGCGCGCGATGTCCGCCAGTTCGCGCGAGCGCAGGCCGAGTTCCTGCCGGCCCTCCACCTGCTGCGACAGCCAGGCATGCAGCAACCGCGGCATCTCCGGCGCCCGGGTCATGATCTCCGGCAGCTGCTTGCGGAACTCGCGCGCCAGCCGTGCCGGGCTGTAGCGCTCGGCCAGGATCTTCTCCAGCACCGGGCGGGCCACCGCCCAGATGTCCAGCCGGGGATCGAGCTGGCGGCCGACGCCCTCGATGTTGAGCAGCGTCTTCTGCAGCAGGATCAGTTGCGGCTGCAGCGTCAGCTCGTAGCGCTGCGCGGTGCGGAACAGCTTCACCAGCACCTCGGCCAGCGAGATCTCGCTCAGCGGGCGGGTGAAGTACGGCTCGCACACCGCGCGCGCGGCCGCCTCGAGCTCGTCGATGCGCACCGTCGCCGGCATCCACCCGGCCTGCACGTGCAGCTGCGCGATCCGCCGGTAGTCGCGGTTGAAGATGGCCATGAAGTTCTCGGCCAGCCAGTACTGGTCCTCGGCCGAGAGCTGCCCCATGATCCCGAAGTCCAGCGCGATGAAGCGCGGGTTCGCGCGTCGCGCCGGATCGGTGTCGACCCAGATGTTCCCCGCGTGCGCGTCGGCGTGGAAGAAGTTGTCGCGGAACACCTGCGTGTAGAACACGCGCACGCCCTTCTCGGCCAGCGCGCGGCGGTCGATCCCGGCCTCGTCCAGGGCCTCGATGTCGTCCGAGGGGATGCCGTGCACGCGCTCGAGCGTGAGCACGCGCTCGCTGGTGTGCGTCCACTCGACCTCGGGCACGTACAGGTCGTCGCTGTGCAGCCAGAAGCGGCGCAGGACCGAGGCGTTGGCGCCCTCGCGCTGCAGGTCGAGTTCGGCCGCCAGCGTGTACTCGATCTCCGCCACGACCGCGTGCGGACGGATCTTGTCGGCGTTCGGGTGCGTGCGCTCGACCAGCGAGGCGAGCGACCGGAGCAGCGCGATGTCCGCCGCGATCTCGCGCTCCACGCCCGGGCGCAGCACCTTGACCACGACGTCGCGCGCCGGCCGTCCGCCCTGCGCGGGCAACGTCGCCGCATGCACCTGCGCGATCGACGCGGAGGCCAGCGGTTGCGTGTCGAAGCTGGCGAAGGCCTGGTCGACCGGGCGGCCGAGGGCGTCCTCGACCATCCGCCGCGCCACCTCGCCGTCGAACGGCGCGACGCGGTCCTGCAGCAGCGCGAGTTCGTCGGCCACGTCCGGCGGCACCAGGTCGCGGCGGGTGGACAGGATCTGGCCGAACTTGACGAAGATCGGCCCGAGTTCCTGCAGTGCCATGCGCAGGCGCGCGCCGCGCGGCATGGCCTCGACCTCGCGCGAGGCGCGGGGCACGAACGGCCGCGCCAGCCGCAGCCAGCGCTCGGCCGGCGTGTCGTCCAGGAGCGCGTCCAGCCGGTAGCGCAGCAGCACGCGGCCGATGCGCCAGGCCCGCAGCGCGGGCCTCATGCGCCTGCCCCGCGGGACAGGCGCGCCACCCGGGCGGCGAGTCGCTCGGCGTCGTCGCGCAGCAGGTCGACGTCATCCAGGAACGCGTCGAGTTCCGCGCGCGGCACCAGGTCGCGCGATTCCTCGGTGAGGTACTCCGCGGTGGTCTCGGCCAGCGCGGTGGCGTCGTCGCGTGCGCGGCGCAGCATCGAGGCGAAGGCGTCGGCGACCTGCACGCCGGCGATCTCGCCGAACACGGCCACGAACGGCAGCTGCCAGTCCGGATCGAAGCCCGAGGCCAGGCGCTGCAGGCGCCGCGCGAGGTCGGCGTCGCCCGACAGTCGCACGCGACCGACCGGTGCCGTGTCGTCGCGGCGGAAGAACGGCAATTGCGACACCAGCCCGGCGAGCGTCGAGCGGATGTCCAGGTCGGGCGTCTCGGCGTCGACCGGCCCGACCTCGAGGCGCTCGCCCGCCACGCGCAGGCGCAGCGCCAACGGCGGCGAGGCCATGTGCACGTCGACGCTGCGGCCATCCAATGGCGCGAGGCCGTCGCGGGTGTCCGGATCGAGCGCCAGCGCGCGGTTGAGCGCGGCCTCGAGCGCGCGCCCGGCCGGCTGCTTCCAGTTGAAGGGGGCCGCGGTCATCGCGGCATTCTAGCGGCGCCCGGCATGCGGGGCGCCGGCCGCAACGCCACGCGGATGGCCGATCGCCATTCACCCGTAGGAGCGCGCCTGCGCGCGCGATGCATCCGCAGCCAGGAACAGCCGTTCGTCGATCCCGACCCGAGCGACACCGCTGTCCGCTCCGGTGGCGCCGACGACCCATCGCGGGCGTAGGCCCGCTCCTACGGGGAGCGGGAGGCCGACGAGTGCGCGGGGAGAGCGGTCGCGGTGCGAGCCCCGCTCCTACAGGGGCGCGGTCCGGCGAACCTCAATGGCGCCAGCTGGCGGCGAGGCGATCCAGCCCTTCCTCGAACGACACGCGCGGCACGTATCCGAAGTCGCGTCGTGCCGGCCCCATGTCGTACCAGTGCGTCGTCGCCAGCTGCTCGGCGAGGAACCGCGTCATCGGCGGCTCGCCCTGCAGCTTGAACATGCGCCACGCCCGCTCGCCGACCGCGCCGACCGCGTACGCCAGCGGGAATGGAATCGACCGCGTCACTTCCGGCGCACCCGCGGCCGCGAGCAACGCATTGACCGTTTCGCGCATGGTCCGCGGATCGCCATTGCTGATGAAGTACGCCCGCCCCGCGCACGCCGCCCCCGGCGCCAGGTGCTCGAAGGCGGCCACGTGCGCGTCGGCCGCGTTGTCGACGTAGGTGGTGTCGATGACGTTCCCGCCGCCGCCCACCAGCGCCAACCGGCCCTTGTGGGCACGGTCGACCAGGCGCGGCAGCAGCTGGTTGTCGCCCGGGCCCCAGATCAGTCGCGGGCGCAGCGCGATGGTCGCCAGCGTGGCATCGTTGGCGGCCAGCACTTCGCGCTCGGCCAGCTGCTTGGTCTCGGCGTACGGCGCCTTCAGGTGCGTGCCGTAGGGCACGGTCTCCGCGGTGCCGCCCTCGACCGGATGGGTCCTGCGGTGCGTCACGCTGGGCGTGGAGGTGTAGACCAGCCGCTGGATCCCGTTCGCGCGGCAGGCGGCGATCACGTTGCGCGTGCCCAGCACGTTCGTGGCGAAGTAGTCGCCGTAGGCGCCCCACGCGCCGGCCTTGGCGGCGTTGTGGAACACCGCGTCCATGCCCTCGCAGGCCTCGCGCACGCGGAAGGCGTTGGTGAGGTCGCCGCGGATCTCGCGCACGCCGAGCGGCTCGAGCGCCGGGTAGTGCGCCCGCGTGTAGCTGGCGACTTCATGTCCGCGCGCCAGCAGCGCGCGGCACAGGGCCTGCCCGAGGAATCCGCCGCCACCGGTGACCAGGATGCGCATTCGGCTACATCGTCCTTGAACGGTCTTGGTGTCCGATTATCCGTCGCAAGACCCTGTCATCCCGAGCGCAGCGAGGGATCTGCTCTTTGGCGACACGACACAAGCAGGAGCAGGAGCAGGTCCCTCGCTGCGCTCGGGACGACAGGGGTGGCGGCAGGGAGGCAGGCAAGGCCTAGACACGGCGTGCGGCCCAGGTCGCGAGCTTTTCGCGGCCGATCTTGGCGTTGTGGCGGATGTCGACCGGGAAGCGCGGGTGGAACACAACCGTGTCGATACCTGCCGTGTGCACGTGTCCGAGGGCCATGTGCCGCAGCTCATCGGCAATGCGCGTGTGTTCGGATGTCGCAACGCCGTGCCGCAACTCGACGCACAGCACCGGGCGCTGCGCGCCGTGGATGCCGACGCCCACCAGCGCCGTGCGGGCCACGTCCGGATGCATGTTGAAGATCGGCTCGACCTGCTCGGTGCACAGGGTGCGCTGGCCGGTCACCACGCGTTGCGACTTGCGTCCGCAGAACCACAACCGGCCCTCGGCGTCGAGATAACCGAGGTCGCCCATGCGGTGCACGATGCGCGTGCCGCCGGCGCCGTCGCCTTCGACGATCTTGGCCAGCCGGTTCGCGCGGTCGCGGCCGAAATAGGCGTCGGTGGCAGTCGGGCCGGCGACGGTGATCTCGCCGACCTGGCCCGCGCCGACCCGCAGGTCGTCGGACCAGCGCTCGATCGGCGCGTCGTCGATGCGGATCACGCGCACCTCGTTCGGCGGTACCGGGCGGCCGACGCAGGTGCCGGCGCCCTGCTCCGTGAGCTCGCGCAGCGCGACCAGTTCGCCGCCCTCGATCACCGACACCGGCAGGCATTCGGTGGCGCCATAGGGCGTCCAGAACCGCGCGTCCCCCGGCAGGAGCTCGCGCATCCTCGCGACCACGTCCGCGGGTACCGGCGCACCCGCGGACGTCACGCGCGTCACGCCCGGCAGCGGGCGGCCGAAATCCGCCAGCACCTTCATCAACGCCGGCGAACCGAACAGCTGGGTCACCCCGAAGCGCTCGATCGCCGCGTGCAGCTTGCGCGGATCGGCGCGCGCTGGACGCGTGGGATCCATGTCCGGGATCACCGAAGTCAGTCCCAGCGCAGGGTCGAACAGCGCGAACGGCGGGAACGTCGGCAGGTCCACCCCACCCGGTTCGATGCCGAACGCGGTGCGCAGCATGTCGACCTGGGCGACGAGGTGCCGGTGGCGGTAGACCACGCCCTTGGGCACGCCGGTCGATCCGGAGGTGAACAGGATCGCGGCCACGTCGTCGGCGGCCGTGTCGGCCAGCTGCGCGCCGGCACCCGCGCCGTCGCGTTCCACGTCCACGAGCGTCGCGTCGGCGAACCACCCGCGCGCCCCCGTCGTCACCCGCACCGTCGCGCCGCGCGCCCATCCCAGGAGCGCCTTCGCCAGCATCGCCAGCGGCACGCCGACGAACGCATGTGCCTGCGCTTCCGCGAGGCACTGCCGCAACGCCCGCTTGTCGATGCCCGGATCCACCAGCACCGGCACGGCACCCGCCTTGAACAGCGCGAACATCAGCAGGAAGAACTCGGGTGTCGGCCGCACCATCACCACGGTGCGCGCGCCGCGGCCCACCCCCCGCTTCGCCAGCCCCGCGGCGATCGCGTCGGAGCGGCGGTCCAGGTCGGCGTAGGTCAATGCCACGTCATCCCTACCACGCGGGCCGGGGCAGCGCATGGCCACGGCGTCCGGACGCTCGCGGGCCAGCCGCGGCAGGACCGCGGCGATGTTGCAGGCGGGGGGCATCGGGCCATTCTAGGCGGCGCCACCGGGGCGCGTGCCTGCCACGGATCTGCGTAGGCGGAACCGGAGCCGAACGGTGGGGCGCGACCCCCTTGCGCGCCGCCACTGGCCGGTCAGAATGCGCGCCCGGTCTGTCCCGTTCCGACCCCACACCCTGCCGCGGGCTCCGCATGACCCACCCCTGCCTGACCTGCGGCGCCTGCTGCGCGACCTTCCGCGTGGGATTCCACTGGTCGGAGGCCGACCCGGTCCAGGGCGGCACCGTGCCGGCCCACATGGTCGAGGTGCTCGACGCGCACCGCGTGGCCATGCGTCGCACCTGGGCCAAGCACCCGCGCTGCGTGGCGCTGGACGCGGAGATCGGCGTGCGCGCCCGCTGCAGCATCCACGAGATCAAGCCCAGCGTCTGCCGCGAAGTGCCGGCGTCGTGGGAGTTGGGCGCGCCGAGCCCGCAGTGCGACAAGGCCCGCGTCGGGCACGGCATGGCGCCACTGACGCCCGCCGACTGGGTGGCCGTGCACGCCACGGAAGCCGCCGCGCAGGTCCCCGACCGCAAGATCGAGGCGGTCCTCCTGTAACCGCGCGCCCGGGCACGCGACCCCGCGCGACCCGCGACACCGCACACGCCTCGCGTCATCCCCGCGAAGGCGGGGATCCATCCCCGCGCATGCCTCCTGCCGTCATCCCCGCGAAGGCGGGGATCCATCCCCGCACCCGATCGCGCTAGGCTCGCCCGATGCGCCCGCCCATCACCGCCTCCCTCCTCGCCCTGGCGCTCGCCGCCTGTGGCGACCGTCCCGCCGACGCCGCACCCGCCGCCGTGGACGCCCCCGCGGACGCCGCCCCGGCCCGCCTGACCCAAGCGCCCTTCGACCTGCCGTCACCCGACGGCGCCGCCCAGCCCGACCTGGTGGCCACGCCAGACGGCAGCCTCCTGCTGTCGTGGATCGAGCCGAACGGCGACGCGGGCCACGCATTGCGGTTCGCCCGCCATGCCGACGGCCGCTGGAGCGCGCCGCGCACCATTGCCACGGGCGAGGACTGGTTCGTGAACTGGGCCGACACCCCGCACATCGCCGCCACCGCCGACGGCGCGCTCTGGGCACACTGGCTGCAGAAGTCCGCGGCGGCGACCTACGCGTACGACGTCGCGCTGGTGCGTTCGGCGGACGGCGGCGACTCCTGGTCGGCGCCCGTGCTGGTCAACACCGACGGGACGCCCACCGAACACGGCTTCGTCTCCCTGTGGGCCGCGGGCGTGGACCGCGCGGGCATCGCCTGGCTCGACGGCCGCGCGATGCAGGCGCCGGAAGGCGCGGAGGCGCATGCCGGCCACGGTGCCGGGATGATGACGCTGCGCACGGCCGTGTTCGATGCGGACCTCCGGCGCAGTGGCGAAACCCGCCTCGACGCGTCCACCTGCGACTGCTGCCAGACGGCGAGCGCGCCGACCGACCGCGGCCACGTGCTCGCCTACCGCGACCGCACCGCCGGCGAGATCCGGGACATCCATGTCGCGCGCAGCACCGGCGACGGCTGGACCGAGCCCCGCCGCGTGCACGCCGACGACTGGGAAATGCCGGCCTGCCCGGTCAACGGCCCGAGCGTCGCGGCGCATGGCAACGAGGTCGTCGTGGGCTGGTACACCGCGGCCGGCGGCAACCCGCGCGTGCTGCTGGCCCGCAGCACCGACGCCGGCGACAGCTTCGGCACACCGGTCGAACTCGACGCGGGCCCGCACGTGCACGGCCGCATCTCCGTCGCCATGGACGAGACCGGTACCTGGGCGCTCTGGACGACCGAGGACCGCGATGGCCAGGCACTGCAGCTTGCGCGGCTTGCGCCGGACCTGTCCGGTGAACACCAGCGGCTGGACCCCATCGCGCTCGCGGGGCGCGGCCGCGGCACCGGGTTCCCGCAGATCGCGTTGACCGCGGATGCCGCCATCGTCGCGTGGACCGACGTGATCGACGGCGCGACGCGGCTACAGGCCGTCCGCCTCGTGCGGTGATCCATCCATGAGCCACCGGAGGCGCGCACGGATGAACAGGTCAATGGCAACTTCGATCGCGCTGCTCGGTGTTCTGTCGGTGGCGGGCCGCGCGAACGCACAGGCCGCCTGCGACACCCCGGACCACCGCGCCTTCGACTTCTGGATCGGGACGTGGGACGTGCACACCGCCGAAGGAAAGCTGGCGGGCCGCAACGTGATCAGCAAGGTGCAGGGTGGCTGCGCGCTGCGCGAGGCGTACTCGACCGCCCGCGGCTACGCCGGCGAGAGCCTCAACGCCTACGACCGCGACCGCGGCACCTGGCACCAGACCTGGGTCGACACCGGCGGGCTGGTGCTCCAGCTCGAGGGCGGCATGGAGGACGGCAGCATGGTGATGGCGGGCGAAACGGTCGATGCCGAGGGCAAGGCCACGCGCCAGCGCATCACCTGGACGCCGAACGCGGACGGCAGCGTGCGCCAGCTGTGGGAATCGGCCGACGTGGACGGCGAATGGTCGGTCGTGTTCGACGGGCGCTATACGCGGGCCGCTGAAGACACCCGCACCGGAGGCGATTAGCGCGCGGCGTCGCTCACGGCCGACGAGCGGAAGGATGACGTGGGGATTTCCTGGCTTGCGTCGCTGGTGATGTCGATCATCGCGCTGGTCTGATCGCGGAGGTGGCCTGTGTCGATGGCTGGACTGTCGAACGTGTGGTTGAAGGTGGGGATCGTGCTGCTGCTGGTGGCGGTGGCGGCGTTCTTCGTGTCGGCGTTCGGGTCGCCCCACGTGGTGCCGACGGAGGCTGTCGAGCGCGTTGCCGGTTACGTCGCGATCGTGGGCGGCGTCGTGTACTTCATCGGGCGGATGATCCAGGTGCGGGCGGCGCGGTTGCGGGGGTCGCGGGATGACGCGGAGGGGTGAAGCAGGTTCCTCGCTGCGCTCGGAACGACAGGCTGCGCTCGGAACGACAGGCTGCGCTCGGAGCGACAGGCTGCGCTCGGAACGACAAGCGGGGCGCGGCTAGCGCTCGATGCGCCAGTTGAGGGAGGCGCGGTTCTCGACGCTGCTGGATTCGATCTCGATGTCGAAGCCGCGGCCGAGAAGGTACTTCAGGGTCAGCACCGTGCCGGTGCCCAGGAGCGAGACGCCGTAGCCGACGTACAGGCGGGGCGACAGCTGCTTGCCGATGCCGAAGACGCTGCCGCCCAGGGTGCGTGACTGGATGACGCCGGCGTCGTCCAGGCCGATGGCGGAGAACAGTTGCGAAGCGACCAGGGTGCTGCCGGCCGAGAGGGCGGCGCTGGCGGCGTTGAGCTGGTCGCGTTCGGACCCGGAGGCGGACGACAGCGGGCGGCCCAGCGCCAGGAAGGACAACGCCTCGGACTGGCTGCCGCCACCGCTCGACCACACCGAGGCGTCCGGCGCGCTGGCACGGCCGCGCACGTCGATGCCGGCGGTCACGTCGCCCAGGTCGCGCTCGGCGCGGATGTCGAGCACCGGGTCCGACACCGGGCCGCCGTTCCAGGCCAGGATGCCGCGGGTGATCTCCAGGTCCTGGCCGTAGGCCTTGTACTGGCCGTCGATCTCCAGCTGGCCGTTGGCGACCATTTCGCGGCCCGGGCGCTGGCGCACGCGCAGGCGGCCGTCGAGCCCGCCTTCCAGGCCGAAGCCGCGCAGCACCACGTCCTCGCCGACCACGATCGTCAGGTCCATCGCCAGGCCGCTGCCGACACCCGACTTGTCGGGCTCGACGGGGTCCAGCACCACCACGTCGGGCGACGCGGAAACACCCCTGTCCAGGCGCTCGAGGTCGACGGTCGCTTCCGGCACCTCGACCGTGCCGGTCACTTCCATCGGCTGGCCGGCGGCGATGCGCACGGTCACGTCCGGGTTGGCGACGGCGCGCAGGTCGCGCGTGTCGGAGACCAGCACGTCGGTGCCGGCGAGGTGGAGCACCAGCGGCACGTCGTCGCCGCGCCAGCCCAGGGTGCCGTCGACGTTCAGCACGCCCTCGCCGGAGCGCACGCTGCCGTCGATGCGCGCGGTGCCGTCGGCCAGTGCGTCCATGCGCAGGTTGCCCTGCGTGAGGTTGATGCCGAGCGCGGGGATCTCGGTGGCGAAATTGACCAGCCGCGCGTCGCCGCCGATCGCCGGCTGCGCGCGCGTGCCGGCCAGGCCGATGCGCGCGGTGAGCTGTCCGGTCGGCGAGACGATGTCCGGCGAGAACAGTTCCATCCAGGTCAGCTCGTCGGTATCGAAGGCGATCGAGCCTTCCAGCGGAGCGTACCGGTCCCAGCCGGTCTCGATGCGCGCGCGCAGCGGGTCCCCGTCGAACAGGCTGGCGTCGAGCGTGGCGGCGATGGTGTTGGGATCGAACGTGGCGCCCAGGCGCAGCGACTGCCAGCCGATGACGTCGCGTCGCGCGCGCTCGGAGAAGCGCAGGCCGCCATCGGCGGAGACCAGCGTGGCCTCGCCGGTCCAGGCATTGCCGACGGGACGCAGGCGCGCGTCGAGTGTCGCGGTGCCACGCAGCAGCCACGGCCGACCATCCTCGCGTTCCGGCAGCCACGGGGCGACCAGCGTGAGCGGCAGCTCGCGGCCGGCAAGTCCAAGGCCGCCATTCGGCCAGTCGGCCTGCGCGCACAGCCGGCCACCGCCGGCCGCGGCGAGGCATGTTGGCTGCAGCGCGATGCGGCCGCCGCCGAAACGGACGTCCGCAGGGCCCTGCAGCGACCAGGCCGGCCCGCGTTGCGGCGCGAGCTGCAGCCGGCCGATGCGGCCCTGCCAGGCGCCGCCGCGGTACGCGAGCGTGCCGCCGAGGTCGAGCGCTCCGAGTTCGCCGCGGGCGCGGGCATCGAGTGCCAGCGATTCCATCGCGCCGGTCGCGTCCACCTCCAGCGTGTCGAACGGCACGCCCCCTTCGACCCCCTGCGCGCGGATCACGAGCGCACCGCCGCGCCCGCGCCATGGCAGCCGGCCGCTTGCCTGCAGCGACTCCGCGGCGAACGCGCCGTAACGCAATCCGTTGCCGGCGAGATCGACGTCGACGTCCGGCCGTGTGCGCGCGCCACGCAGCTGCAGCGTGCCGCGCAAGGTGCCGGCGGCATCGGGCAGCAGGTCGGCCAGGTGCAGCGGCGAGACGCGCGCATCCACCGCGAGCACGTCGGCGATCCGTCCCTGCGCGTCGATCCGGCTGGCACCGATCGACAGCGCGACTTCGCCCTCGTAGTTCGCCGTGCCGCCGGACGGCGGCGCGCCGCGCACCAGCACGCGGCCATGGCCGTCGAGCGGCCGCCCGCGCAATTGCCCGCCCAGGTCATTGGCGACCACGGTGATGTCGAGGCCGCCGTCCCGGCGCGTCTGCGCCGTGCTCGACAGGGCGCCGTTGATCGCGCCGTCCCAGCCCGCGAAGAACCAGCCCGGGTCGAAGCCCGACAGCCGCGCGTCCACGTCCCAGCCCGGCGACGGCGACCAGCGCAGCGTGCCTTCCGCGTCCAGCCGGCCCTGCGGCGTGCGCACGACCAGCGGCGACAGGCGCACGCCCTCGCGGTTCCCGCGGCCGTCGATCGACACGTCCGCGGCGAGCTCGCCGCGCACCAGCCGGCCGGTGCCGTCGAGCGTCCAGGCGTCCGGGCTTCCCGTCACCGCCACGTCGGCGTCGGCCACGACCGGCGGCGCATCACCGGCGCCGCGCCAGGCGATGCCGTCGGCATCCACCCGCAGGTCCACGCGGCCGGCGGTCTCCTCGCGCAGGTCCACCTCGCCGCGCGCGACCACCGTGCCGTCCATCAGGTCCACGCGCAGCGGGTCGAGCGCCAGCACCTGGTCGACGATCCGCACCCGCGACGGCCGGATGGTCGCCGCGAATTCGCCGCGCCGCACGTCGCCCTCCACGCGCGCATCGCCGCCCACGCCGTCGGCGCGCAGGTCGACGACCCACGGCGGCGCATCACCGGCGACGGATTCGGACGGCACGGCGAACAGCGTCGGGTCGAACGCGTCGGCCCGCGCGCGCAGGTTCCAGCGCGGCTCGCCCTCGCCGCGCAGGACCAGCGTCGCCCGCAGCGGTCCCGGGGCGTTGCCTGCGATGCCGATGTCCATCTTCGCGATGTCACCGCGCGCGACCAGGCCGATCCGCGCGGGCGTGCGGCCGAGCGCCGCCGGCAGCACCGCGGCACCGGTGAAGTCGGTTCGGTAGTCGTCGCGCGGGGCGTATTCGCCGTCCGCGGTGAAGCGACCACGGTCGCTGTCGACCACGAGCTCGCGCACCTGCAGCCAGCCTTCCGTGGCGTGCAGCGCGCCGGTCGCCGAATCGATGTCGATCAGCGGCGCGCCTTCGCGGGTCACCACGAGGCGGTCGATGTCGATGTCGTCCGCGCGCAGGCCCAGCGGCGGAGCGATGTCCGGCAGCACGCCGGGCCACTCGGGCAACTCGAAGGGCTTGTCGGCGACCGGCAGGTCGAGCCGCGCGTCGTCGACCTCGAGCGCGCTCAGCCGCAGCGTGCGGCCGAGCAGGCGCAGCGGCATCGGATCGATCATCACCCGCCGCGCGTCGAAGTGGATCTCGCCCATCTCGCAGGGCGCGCCGCGGCGGTCCA
The DNA here is from genome assembly GCF_054776035.1 of Luteimonas pelagia. NCBI lineage: Bacteria > Pseudomonadati > Pseudomonadota > Gammaproteobacteria > Lysobacterales > Lysobacteraceae > Luteimonas > Luteimonas pelagia. The sequence goes on from NZ_BAAHCG010000003.1 coordinate 388,621, forward strand.
CGCACGCCGGGTCGCGCTTGCGCGGAAGCACCAGGCGCACGTCGTGCAGCACGAGCGGGCCGCGCGCGGGCCCTTCGGCCCGGCTCCACTGCAGGCTCGCGCCCGACGGCAACCGCGCCTGGATTTGTGCCAGCAGGAAGTCGCGCCCGCCCAGCGTGCCCAGCAGCCACCACGCGATCACCAGGACGAGCAGCGTCAGGCCGAAACCGGTGAAGGCGCTGCGCCGCGCGATGACCTTCGCGCGGGCGATGCGCCGCGCGCGCAGTCCGGCGATGCGGGCCTCGCGCGCCTCGCGCTCGGCGCGGCTCATGTCCTGGATCGTCTTGCGGCGGCGGAAGATCCGGCGCACCTAGAGGTCCGCCCCGATGCTCAGGTGCAGCTGGAAGGCCGAATCCGGATCGTCCAGGCCGTGCGCCAGGTCCAGGCGCACCGGCCCCACCGGCGATCGCCAGCGCACCCCCACGCCCACGCCGGTATGCCAGTCCGGGGTGTCGTTGAACGCACTGCCGCTGTCGACGAACACCGCGCCGCCCCAGCTGTCGTTGAAGAAGTGCTCGTACTCGACGCTGCCGACCAGCAGCTTGCGCGCGCCGACCGAGTATTCTCCGCCCGCGGTGCGCACGCGGGGCCCCACTTCACGCCAGGCGTAGCCGCGGATGCTGCGGTCGCCACCGGCGAAGAAGCGCAGGCTGGGCGGCATGACCGTGAGCGCGTCGGTGGCGGTGTGCCCGACTTCGCCGCGCACGATGAGCCGGTCGGTGTCGTTCAGTCCCCGGTACCAGCGCACGCTGGCGTGCGCCTGGACGAAGGTCGCGTCCGAGCCCGCGCCCTCGACGCCGCCGCGCAGCATCAGCGTGCCGGCGAGCGCGTCGCGCGGGAACACCAGGTTGTCCGCATCGACGTATTCGGCCCGCAGCGAGGGGAAGGCGAAACTGGCGTAGCGATAGTCCGTGGTGCCCGCGTCGTCGGGCAGGAAGTAGGCCCAGCGCTCGCGCAGCGCGTGGATGGACGCGACCAGCGTGAGGTGCTCGTTGTACTCGCCGCTGCGGCTGCCGACCAGTTCAGCGCGCCGCGTGTCCACGTAGTCGGTCTGTTCGTCGGCGGCCTGCGCGCTGACCGTGTACCACCCGTCGAGCCACGCGAACGCGGGGATGCGGTACTGGAGCGTGAGCAGCTTGCGCTTCTCGGCGTAGTCCAGCTGCGCCAGCGCCTTGTGGCCACGGTCGTTGACGTAGCGCCGCTCCATGCCCAGTCGCACGCCCGCGCCGCTGTCGGTGCCGTAGGACAGGCCCGCGGTGTAGATGTTGCGCGGCGCGGGCACCAGGGTGACGGTGACCGGCACGTCGTTGCCGACCGCGCGGTCGGGATGGCGCTCGATGTCGATGCTGGCGAAGTAGTCCAGCCGCGCCAGCGACTCGCGCAGGCGGTCGAGCTTGCCCTCGTGGTAGTAGCTGCCCTCATCCCAGTACACCAGCCGCTCGAGCAGGCTCTCCCGCACGATCGGGTCCGGGTCCTGGACGAAATCGATCGGCCCCATGTCGTAGCGCTGGCCGCTGGCCCAGGCGAGGTCGACGTCGGCGGCGAAGTCGGCGCGCGTGACTTCCACCCTGCGCGAGGTGAAGTCGGCATCGAAGTAGCCGCGCTCGGCGAGCCGGCGGGTGATGCGGGTCTTGCCGGCCTCGTAGACCTCGTGGTCGAACACGTCGCCCTGGCGCGGGCGGAACTCGGCGAGGTCTTCGCGCAGGTAGCGGTCGTCGCCGCCCTCGCCGGTGATCGCCACGTTCCAGTCGCGCACGGTGACCGGCCGGCCCGGATCGACCGTGATCACCACCGAGACCGGCCCCTCGCCCTCGCTGCGGCGCACGTCGATCGTGGGCGAGTAGTGGCCGAAGGGCTCGAGCGCTTCGCGCACCTCGTCGTCGGCCTCGCGCACCAGGTAGGCGAGGCGCCGGGGGGGGACGTCGTCGCCGATCGCGTCGACCAGCGACAGCGAGAGGCGGACGTTCTCGGTCATCGCCTCGTCCAGCCCGACGACGTCCACCGAAGCGACCTGCACCGCCTCCGCCATCGCCGGGAGCAGGAGCAGCGCGGCGAGGGCGGGCAGGCGGGCGCGGAGTCGCATCGGCGCAGCGTATCGGGCCGGCGTCAACGCAGGTTTGACGCCGCGCTCACAGGCCCGGCCACAGCGGACCGCCGAGCCACAGCCAGCGGGTCATCCAGGCGCTGACCAGTGCGATCACCAGGGTCAGCGGCAACCCCAGCCGCAGGAAGTCGCCGAAGGTGTACTGCCCCGGCCCGAGGATGAGCAGGTTGCCGTGGTGCCCGATCGGGGTGAGGAAGGCGACCACCGCGCCCAGCGCGGTCACCACCACGAACGGCGCGGCGGGCAGGCCGAGCGCCCCCGCCAGCGCGATGGCGATCGGCCCGAGCAGCACGGTGGTGGCCGCGTCCGACATCACCTGGGTCAGCAGGGCCGCCAGCCCGAACATCAGCAGCAGCACGGGGAAGGCCGGCCAGCCCTGCACGACCCCGAACACGAGGCTGGCGAGCAGCTGCGCGGTGCCGCTCTGCTCCATCGCGATGCCCAGCGGGATCACGCCGGCGATCATCACGAACACGCGCACGTCGATCTCGCGGTAGGCCTGGTCGATGCCCACGCACCGCGTGGCCACCATCGCCACCGCGCCGAGCAGGAACGCCAGCGGCACCGGCAGCCACTCGGTCACCGCCACGCCGATGGTCAGGCCGAGGATCACCAGCGCCAGCGGCGCGCGCACCCGGCGCTTGGCCTCGCCCGAGAACGGCACCAGCATCAGGAAGCCGTGGTGGGTGGCCAGTTCCGAGAAGCGCGCGGGGTTGCCCCACAGCACCAGCAGGTCGCCCTCGCGCAGGCGCGCGTTGGCCAGCCGGCGGTTGGGCACGCCGCCGCGTCGCCACAGGCCGGCGATCACCGCCTTGAACTGCCGCGAGAAGTCCAGCTCGCGGATGCTGCGGCCGATGAACTCCGATCCGGGCGCGACCACGGCCTGCACCAATTGCGCGTCGGACTCGCTCTCGTCCGCCCCCAGCGCCGTCTCGCCGAAGCGCGCCACCGCGTCCAGGTCCAGGCCCGGGTCGTCGTGCAGCGACGCCAGCGCGTCCGCGGACGCCTCCACCAGCAGCACGTCGCCGGCCAGCAGCGGGCTGCTGTCGCCCAGGTCCCTGCGGAACCTGCCGTCGCGCACCCAGCCGGTCATGCGGAACCTGTCGCCCAGCGCCTTGTTGAGTTCGGCCAGCGGGCGTGTGCTCCAGCGCGACCCCTCCACCACCAGCAGTTCGGTGCGGTAGCGGTCCAGGCGCAGGTAGTCGTCGTCGCCCGATGCGCCGCTGCGCTTGGGCAGCAGCCAGCGCATCAGCAGCATGTAGACGATGCCGATCGCGACCAGCGCGATGCCGATCGGGGTGATCGAGAAGATGCCCAGGCCTTCGCTGCCGGTGCGTTCGAGCAGGTTGTCGGCAAGCAGGAAGGCGGGCGCGCTGACCAGGGTGAGCGTGGTGCCCAGCGAGGCGGCCAGCGACATCGGCATCAGCAGCCGCGAGGCGGACAGCCCGGCTTCGCGCGCGTGCCGCGTCAGGATCGGCAGCATCATCGCGGTGACCATCACGTGGTGCGTGAACGAGGCCATGGCCGCCACCGCCGGCATGGTCACGGCGATCGCGCGCGTCTCGCTGCGTCCGGACGCGTGGCCGACCCACTGGCCGATGCGTTCGGTGATGCCGGTCGCGGCCAGCGCCCCCGAGATCACGAACACCGCCGCGACGATGATCGCCGGCTCGCTGGCGAAGCCCGACAGGGCCTGGGCCGGATCGAGCACGCCGGTGACCACGAGCGCCAGCAACAGGAGCATCGCGGTCACGTCGACCCGCAACCGCTCGCTGATGAACAGGTACAGCCCGCCGGCGAGGATCAGCAGGAACAGGAACTGGTCGAGGGTGAGGGGCAAGGACGTCCTTCGGGGCGCGAGCGCGCGCGCATTGTGCACGGCCCCCGTTCACCCCGTGTACACCGACGCTACACGGCACCCGCGGCTAGACTCGGCGCCATGCCCAGCCTCCCCCTTGACCGCGAGGCGCCGGCCGGCCTCCTTCCAGCGGACGCCGGGGACGGCGCCCTCGACGCCTGCCGGCGTGAAATGCAGGCCCTCCGCGAGGAGTTCGAGCGCTTCACCTACGGCGTCTCGCACGACCTGCGGGCGCCGCTGCGCGCGATCGACAACTTCTCGGGCCTGCTCGAGCGACGGCTGGGCGACGACCTCGACGAGACCGCGCGCGACCACCTGGCGCGGATCCGCGGCGCCTGCGCGCGGATGGACGAACTGATGGGCGCGCTGCTGCGGCTCTCCCGCGTGGGCCGGCTCGAACTGCGCACCGCGCCGGTCGACATGAGCCTGCTGGCCGACTGGGCCGCCGTCGAGCTGCAGGATGCCTCGCCCGCCCGCCCCGCGCGCATCGCGGTCCAGCCGGGGCTGTCGGCGCTCGGCGACGAGGCGCTGCTGCGCGAGCTGATGCAGCTGCTGCTGCACAACGCCTGGAAGTTCTCGGCCGGCTGCGAGTGCGTCGAGATCGACGTCAGCGGCACGCAGGCCGACGACATGCTCCGGTTGCGGGTCGCCGACAGCGGCAGCGGCTTCGACATGGCCCACGCCGACAAGCTGTTCGAGCCGTTCCAGCGGCTGCACGGTCCCGCGGAGGGCGGCGGGCACGGCATGGGCCTGGCGATCGCGCGCCGGATCGTCGAGCGGCACGGCGGTCGGATCCGGGGTGAAGGCGTTCCCGGGCAGGGGGCGGCCTTTTATGTAGACTTGCCGGCCGGACCCACCAGCGCCTGACCGCGGCGCCAAAGGCAGCCAGTCGATGAGCCACAAGGACATCCTCCTCGTCGAGGACAACCCGGACGACGTCGAACTGACCCGCATCGCGTTCGACGAGGCGAAGATCGCCAACCGGCTGATCGTCGCCAGCGACGGCGTCGAGGCGCTGGACTTCCTGTTCGCGCGCGGGAAGCACGCCGACCGGGACCCCGACGACCTGCCCTCGATCGTGCTGCTCGACCTGAACCTGCCCAAGGTCGACGGGCGCGAGGTGCTGCAGGAGATCCGCAACAACGAGCGCACGAAGACGCTGCCGGTCGTGGTGCTGACCACCAGCACCGAGCCGTTCGACGTCGAGGCCAGCTACGCGCTGGGCGTGAACAGCTACATCCAGAAGCCGGTCGACTTCGAGCAGTTCGTGTGGGCCGTCAAGCAGGTCGGCCTCTACTGGCTGGTGCTCAACCAGCCCTCGCGCTGACGCCGCTCAGGCGCTGCGCCCGCTCCCGCCGCCGAAGAGTTCCTCGGCGCGCTTGAACAGGATCCAGCTGGTCGCGATGACCTTGTCCGCGCCTTCCGGGCGGTTGCCGCGGTGGGTGTGCGTGAAGGCGGCCGGCGCGATGAGCAGCGTGCCCGCCCGCGGCGCGACCTTCCGGCCCTGGAACAGGAACTCGGTCTCGCCCGCGCCGAACCCGTCGTTGAGGTAGATCGTCCACAGCAGGTGGCGGTGCAGGGTCTCGCACGAGCCGTCCTTCGGATACAGCTCGCAGTGCCAGTACGGGTAGCCGCCGCGCCCCGCCGCGTAGCGCTGCAGGTTGATCGCGCCCGGCCGCAGGCACGCGCCGATCAGCGGCGCGAGCTCGGCATCGTCCATCGTCGAGACGTCCCCGGCGGTCAGCCGCCGCGGCCTGCCGTCGGCACCGGACGTCTGCAGCATCAGCGGCGAGATCAGCGCCTGCGGCCAGCGGCGCAGGTACTGCAGCATGCCCGGGAAGACCGCCGCGTTGAGCGCCTGGTCGACGTCCTGCCAGCCTTCCCGCCCGGTGATCGACAGGTCCGTGCTGTCCTTGAGCTCGGGCAGCACGCCGCCGCCGACGCGGCCCGGCCCCCGGTCCGCGCTGGCGTCGAAGCGCGCGATGATCGCCGCGCAGGCGGCCGGGTCCAGCGCGCCGGGATAGACGCCGATGAAGTCGTCCGGCCCGGTGTCGTTCATGCCGGGGCCGCGGTGCGCGCCGGGGCGCCGTTGGCCGCGTAGTGCCGCAGGTGGTAGCCCGTGGCCGCCTCGACCTCGGCCTTCGAACCGAGGAACACGGGCACGCGCTGGTGGAGGCCGTCGGGCGGTATGTCCAGGATCCGCCGGCGGCCGTCGGTCGCCGCGCCACCGGCCTGCTCGATGAGCAGCCCCATCGGATTGGCCTCGTACATCAGCCGCAGCTTGCCGGCCTTCGATGGGTCCTTGCGGTCCCAGGGATAGATGAAGATGCCGCCGCGGGTGAGGATGCGGTGCACGTCGGCGACCATCGACGCGATCCAGCGCATGTTGAAGTCCTTGCCGCGCGGCCCCTCGCGTCCGGCCAGCAGGTCGTCCACGTACGCCTGCATCGGCGCTTCCCAGTGGCGCTTGTTGGACATGTTGATCGCGAACTCCTTCGTCTCCTCCGGCACGCGCATGCCGCGCTGGGTCAGCACGAAGGCGCCCTGCTCGCGGTCGAGGGTGAAGGCGTGGGTGCCATGGCCGATGGTCAGCACCAGCATCGTGCTCGGCCCGTAGATGCAGTAGCCGGCGGCCACCTGCGCGGCGCCCGGCTGCAGGAAGTGTTCGTCGCAGGGCGCCCCGACGCCCTCCGGACAGCGCAGCACCGAGAAGATCGTGCCGACCGACACGTTCACGTCGATGTTGCTGCTGCCGTCGAGGGGATCGAACAGCAGCAGGTAGTTGCCGCGCGGGAACGCGTCCGGAATCGGATGGCAGTGTTCCATCTCCTCCGAGGCGCACGCGGCGAGGTGGCCGCCCCAGGCGTTGGCCTCGAGCAACACGTCGTTGGCGATCACGTCCAGCTTCTTCTGCGCCTCGCCCTGCACGTTGCCGGTGCCGGCCTCGCCGAGCACGCCACCCAGCGCGCCCTTGCCGACGGCCACGGAAATGCGCTTGCACGCGCGGGCCGCCACTTCCACGAGCAGCCGCAGGTCGGCGTTGATGTGGCCCGCGCGCTCCTCCTCGATGAGGTGGCGGGTCAGGGAAACGGCGGGATCGGTCATGGCGGCGCGGGGCGTGCGGAAACGCGCATTGTACGGGCCCGCCCAGGGCCCGCTCCCCCGCGGCCCGCTCCCGGCCGCTAGTTCAGGCCGCCAGCTCCGCTTCCTGCAGCCGCAGTCGCTCGGCCTGGCGGTGGACCACCGCGTGCAGGGTGTTGCGCGCGGTCTCCAGGTGGCCCAGCCCGGCCATGCCGGCATCGGGATCGACGAGCACCGCCCGGGCCGCGTCCACCGCGTCGCCCAGGACGGTCGTCGCGTCGCCTTCCAGCATCGCGCGCAGGCTGCGCGCCGGGCCGTCGAGCTGCCGCAGGCAGGCCTGCGCGGCCGTCCCGTCGGGGTCGAGGCCGTGCGCGTGGGCGACCGCGTCGGACAGGGCGTCGTCCATGGCCTGGAGGTGGTGCAGCAGTTCGTCGTGGGTCAATTGCATGCGGTTTCCTGGCGCGGGCGCAGGATGCGACGCGCGGATCATGGGGACGGGTTCGTGAGCGCCGGGTGCAGGGCCGCTGAATGCGGCCGCCCGGCCGGGGTCAGACGTCGCCGCCGGTCTCCCAGCCTTCGCCGGTGCCGCGGTGGATCACCCGGTCCGAGTCGAGGACGGTGCCCGCGGGGTACGTGTCGAGCCTGGAAAGCCGCTCGTAGATCGGGGTGAAGTCGGGATCCGTGGCGGTCATGAGCTGCTCGAAACTGTCGATGACGAAGTAGGTCTTCTGGAAGGTGTCGATGCGGTAGCGCGTGCGCATGATGCGCTCGAGGTCGAAGCCGATGCGGTTGGGCGCGTCGGACTCCAGGCAGTGGATCGACTCCCCCTTCGAACTGACGATGCCGCTGCCGTAGATGCGCAACCCGTCCTTCTGCCGGATCAGGCCGAACTCCACCGTGTACCAGTACAGCCGCGTCAGCATCTGCAGCGCGTGCTCGCCGATGCCGTGCGCCTTGACCCCGCCGCGCCCGTACGCCTGCATGTAGTCGCCGAACACCGGGTTCATCAGCAGCGGCACGTGGCCGAACAGGTCGTGGAAGAGGTCCGGCTCCTCGATGTAGTCGATCTGGTCGGGCCGGCGGATCCACCAGGTCACCGGGAAGCGGCGGTTGGCGAGGTGGTCGAAGAAATCGAGCTCCGGGAGCAGCCCCTCGACGCCGATCAGGGTCCAGCCGGTGGCCTCGGACAGCACGCGGTTGAGGTCGGTGAAGCGCGGGATGGCGTCGGGCGTCATGCCCATCGCGTCCTGCGCCTGCAGGAACTCGTCGCAGGCGCGCCCGACCAGCACCTCGCGCTGGCGCTCGTAGAGGCGGCGCCAGACGTCGTGGTCGGTGTCGCTGTAGTCGTCCCAGGGCTGCTCGACCACGCCGGTGGCGTAGACGGGCACCTTGCCCTTGTCGGTCTGCAGGTTCTCGACGCGGCGCGGCGTGCTGTTCATGGCGGCGTCCCCCGGGTTCTTCCTTGCAACCCGCGCAGTGTACCGCGCGGGCGGTCCACGGGCCGTTTCGCGGGATCGCGCACTTCAGCGGCCGGCCGCGTCCGCCCCGTCGGCGGCACCCGCCCCCGCGAAGCGCTCGCCGAGGAAATCGCCGTCGTTCCAGCGCGGTCGCGCCGGATCGGCGCCGATCCGCAGGCCGATCGCCGCGTTCAGGCGCGCGAGGCGGGCCGCGTCCGGGTAGTGGATCGGCAGGCCGGCCTCGTCGCAGGGCTGGTGGTAGCAGGTGCGCAGGAACTCGCGCAGCGCGCGCTGCGGATCCGTCGCCGGATCGGGTTCCTCGCCCTTGCGCGTCGGCGTCACCGGCACCGTGCCGCCCACGAGGTACACGGCCGGGATGCCGGCGCGCACGAAGGCGTACTGATCGCTGCGCACGAAGATCGCCTCTTCCGGGAACGGATCCGGCGACAGCGCGACGCCGATGTCCGCGGCCGCCGCTTCGACCACGCCGGACAGGCTGGAATGCACCACGCCCACCGGCACCACGTCCCGGCTCGGCGCCAGCAGCACCGGCATGTCGATGTTGACATTCGCGACGATCGAGTCCGCCGGCACGGTCGGGTTGCGCGCGAACCACTCCGCGCCCAGCAGGCCATGCTCCTCCGCCGTCAGCGCGACGAACAGCGTCGCGCGACCGCGTTCCGGCGCGTCGGCCAGCACCCGCGCGGATTCCAGCATCACCGCAACGCCGAGCGCGTTGTCGACCGCGCCGTTGTGCACGCGGTCGCCCTCGACGGGCGCGCCGACGCCGACGTGGTCCAGGTGCGCGGTGTAGACGACGTGCTCGCCGGCGGTCGCGGGCGCGGCGCCTTCGCCGTCGGGCGTCGCCGGAAGCCGGCCGACGACGTTGTGGCTCGCGGCCCGCTCGATCCGGGTGCTGCCGCCGAGCACGATCGTGCCCGGCAGGTCGAACGCCTCGAACGTGCCCTCCCGCGCGGCCTTGGCCAGCTGCGCCGCGGTGCGATCGCCGCCCTCGAACAAGGCGTCCGCGGCCGCCGCGCTCACCGAGGCGATCGCCCGCAGCCGGGGGAAGGTGTCCACGCCGGTGCCGTCGTCGGCGCGCAGGCGCATCCGCGGCCGCTGCCAGTTGGCCGCCGCGCGCGCCCACGGCGAGCGCGCCTCGTCCTCGGCGGTGCCGGCCCAGACCACGCCGACGGCGCCGCGTTGGGCGAGGTTGCGCAACTTTTCCCGCGTGGACCCGTGCACCGCGCGCTCGGTGTTGCCGAAGCGGGCCGGCGCGCCGGCGAAGGCGATCGCGATCTTCCCGGAGACGTCCACGCCCGCGAAGTCGTCGTGCCCGAGCTCCGGGGCGTGCACCGCCTGGCCGACCACCACCACCGGCGCCTCCAGCGCGTGCGTGGGCGCATTGAAGTTCAGTTCCGGCAGGAACTGGTCGCGGAAGGCGAGTTCGGTCGTCCGGCCATCGCGCCGGATCGCCAGGCGCGCGCCCGCTTCACCACGCGTCGCGCGCAGCAGCGGCACGGCCTGGGTCCAGCCGCCACCGTCGCCCGCCGGTTCGAGGCCGGCCTCGCGCATGCGTTCCACCACGTAGGCCGCGGCGCGGTCGTAGCCCGGCGTGCCGGCTTCGCGGCCCTGCATGCGGTCGTCGGCGAGGTGGCCCACGTCGGCGCGGATTCGGTACTGCGCCGCCGCGTCGGGGGGCGGCAACACGGGCGCGACCACGGCGGGTTCGCGCTGGCAGGCGGCGGCGGCCACCAGGCCGGCCACGATCAGGACGGGGCGGAACACCGGGCGGCGAAGGCGCATGCGGGCTCGCGTCGCGGGAAGGGGCCGTGACGCTAGCACCCGCCCGCGCGCGACGGACAGTGCTGGAGGTTCAGTCGCCGCGGTCGGGAAAGCGCAGGACCTGGCCGCGGCGCTCGGGGCCGCGATGCCAGAGCACGGGCACCTCCCGCGGGGCCGGCGGCTCGAGGGTGTCGCGCTCCGCGGCGGCCCGGGCTTCGAGTTCCTCCTCGACCTCCCACGAGTACCGCCTGCGCGGGGGTGCCGGGTCGCGGCGGCGGAAGGCGAAGGCGCAGGCCACGCCGGCGAGCGCGCCGCCCAGGTGCGACTGCCACGACACGCCAGGCTCCTGCGGCAGCACCGTCAGCAGCATGCCGCCGTAGAGGAAGAAGGCGATCAGCGAGGCGGCGATCGCCGGCCGGTCGCGGCGCAGCACGCCGAGCGTGAACACCAGGAACATCAGGCCGTGGGTCAGGCCGCTCGCGCCCAGGTGCGCGCTGCCCGGTTCGCCCAGCAGCCACGCGCCCAGGCCCGAGCCGACCCACAGCACCGGCAGCGACGGCCACAGCGCCCGCGGATAGACGCTGCCGGCCAGCGTGCCCAGCAGCAGCAGTGCGACGGTGTTGGCGGCGAGGTGGCCGCCTGAGCCGTGCAGCAGCGGCGCGCCGAGCAGGCCGCGCAGCCCCGCCGCCTCGAGTGGCTGCACGCTCCAGGCCCGCCAGTCGAAACCCGGCTGCAGCGAGAACACCACCAGCAGCAGCACGGCGAAGCCGACGCTGGCCGCGAGCGCGCGCTTCACCCTGCGGTGGTCGGCGGCGCGGGCGACGCCGGGGTCCACCGGTCCATCGAACGAGTCCATGGTCCGTTGATGGCGGCGCGGGCGCGGATTGCAAGGCGGGGGCTGACCCGGCCGGCCGCGGGGCGGCCGTTAGAATGCGCGGATGCCTGAAGCCCTGCCCGTCATCCACCTCAAGAACGGCTGGAAGTCCGCGCATCCGTGGATCTTCCAGCGCCTCGTCGCCAAGCCCGCGCAGCGGCCGAAGCCCGGCAGCCTGGTCGAGGTGCGCGGCGTCGACGGCGACTTCCTCGGGGTCGGCTTCTACAACGGCCATTCGCGGATCGCGCTGCGGATCCTCGAGACCGACCCGGCGGTCGCCGTCGACGAGGCGTGGTTCGCACGCAGGATCGCCGAGGCGGTCGCGCTGCGCCGCGACGTGCTGCGGCTGGACGACGTGTCGAACGCCTGGCGCGTGTTCCACAGCGAGGGCGACGGCATCAGCGGCCTGGTCGTGGACCGCTACGACGACCTTCTGGTGGTCGGTTTCTTCAGCGCGGGCGCCTGGCGCCACCGCTCGATCCTGTTCGACGCGCTGCGCGCGCAGTTCCCGGGCTGCCGCTTCCACAGCTTCGCCGACGCGCACGTGCAGAAGCAGGAGAGCTTCGACTACCGCGACACGGAAGGCACCGAGCCGGCAGTCATCACCGAGCACGGGATCCGCTTCCGCGCCGACCCCGCGGGCGCGCACAAGACCGGCTTCTTCGCCGACCAGCGCGAGAACCGCGAATGGCTCAGCCGGCATGTCGCCGGCAAGCGCGTCCTGGACCTGTGCTGCAACACCGGTGGCTTCGCGGTGTACGCCGCCGCCCGCGGCGCGTCCGAGGTCGTGGGCGTGGACATCGACCCGGACGTGCTGGAGATCGCGCGCGGCAACGCGCGCCTCAACCAGGACGCGGGCGGCGTGAAGCCGCGCTTCGTGCAGGCCGACATCTTCCCGTGGCTGCGCGACGCGGCGGCCAACGGCGAGCGCTTCGACGTGGTCGTCCTGGACCCGGCGAAGATGACCCGCGACCGCGAGCAGGTCATCCCGGCGCTCAAGAAGTACCTGGACATGAACAAGCTGGCGCTGGCCACGGTCGCGCCGGGCGGGCTGTTCGCGACCTTCTCCTGCACCGGGCTGGTGTCCGAGGAGCAGTTCCTGGACATGCTGCGGCGCGCGGCCTGGTTCGGCGGGCGCACGGTGCAGGTGCTGAAGGTGTCCGGCGCCGGCCCGGACCACCCGTTCCTGGCCCACGTGCCGGAGAGCCGGTACCTCAAGGCGGTGTTCTGCCGCGTACTGGACTGACCGGCGCGATGCGGGTCGGCGGTCGCGTACCGTGCGACGCCGGCCCGTACACTGCGCGCCATGCCTGATTCCACGCTGCTGCTGCTGATCCTGGTCGCGGTCCTCGCCGCGTTGGTCCTGCTTCTCGTCCTGCTGCTGCGGCGCCCCGAGGCCGGGCTCGCGCGGCTGGGCGACGAGCTGCAGCAGGCCCTGCGCGAGGAGCAGCGCGGCGGCCGCGGCGAGCTGCGCGACCAGCTCGACAGCGTCTCGTCGCAGTCCGGCCAGCGCCTTGAGGCTTTCGGCGCGCGGCTCTCGGAGCTGACCGAACGCACCGACCGGCGACTGGACGAGTTCCGCGCCGCGGTCGCCGAGGACGCGCGCAAGGCACGCAGCGAGGGCGCCGAGCAGCAGCAGCGCTTCGCGGAATCACTGGGCGGTCGGCTGGCCGAGCTCACCCAGCGCAACGAGCAGCGCATCGCCGAGATGCGCACCACGCTCGAGCAGCAGCTGCAGCGGCTGCAGGCCGACAACGCCGCCAAGCTCGAGCAGATGCGCGCGACGGTCGACGAGAAGCTGCAGGCGACGCTCCATACCCGGCTCGATGCATCGTTCAAGCAGGTGTCCGATCGCCTTGAGGCGGTGCAGCGCGGCCTCGGTGAAATGCAGGCACTTGCGACAGGCGTGGGCGATCTGAAGCGCGTCCTCAGCAACGTCAAGACGCGTGGAATCTTCGGTGAGGCCCAGTTGGGAACGCTGCTCGAGCAGGTCCTCGTTCCCGAGCAGTACGCGGTCGATATCGCCACCGTGCCCGGATCGGCCGAGCGCGTGGACTTCGCCATCCGCCTGCCGGGCGATGAGGTGCAGTCGCAGGTCTGGCTGCCGATCGACGCGAAGTTCCCGCGCGAGGACTACGAGCGCCTGATCGACGCACAGGAACGGGCGGATGCCGACGCCGCCAGCGAAGCTGCGTCCGCGCTCGAGCGCCGCATCCGGGAAGAGGCGAAGCAGATCCGCAGCAAGTACGTCTCACCGCCGCACACGACCGATTTCGCCATCCTCTTCGTCCCGACCGAGGGGCTCTACGCCGAACTGATCCGACGCCCAGGCCTGTTCGAGACGCTCCAGCGCGAGTCGCGCATCACCCTGGCCGGTCCGACGACACTGAATGCGCTGCTCAACAGCCTGCAGATGGGTTTCCGCACCTTGGCGATCCAGAAGCGCTCCAGCGAGGTCTGGCGGCTCCTGGCAGGGGTCAAGAACGAATTCGGGAAGTTCGCCGGCATCCTGGAGAAGGCGGAAAAGCAGATCACGACGGTCGGTCGCAGCATCAGCGAAGCGAGCCGCAAGAGCCGGACGATCGAACGACAACTGGGCAAGGTCGAGCAACTCCCCGTCGAAGGCGCGGCGCCGTCGCTGCTTTTCGATACGGACGGCGCCGAGGGCGAGCCCGCCGCCGACCAGGACGATCAGCCTGCCGGCTGATCAGCCGCCGTCCGGGATCACCGGCATCGCGTCGATCGGCACGGTCGGGTTCTCGACCTCGCGCAGGTAGTCCGGCAGGTCCTCGTCGTCCTCGAGCGAACGGTCGCCCTGGATCTGGTAGTTGCGCCGCTGCAGCCAGGCGTCGCGCAGCAGCGCGTACTCGTCGGGCGCGCCTTCGAGCATGCCGTCCACCGCGAACAGCTGCGTGCGCACGTCCACCAGCTGCAGGCCCTGGAAGAACACGCGGACCCTGTCCTCCTCGACCTGGCGCAGGGGGGCCAGTGGCGAGTCGCCGGCCATGCCGACCACGTCGCGGATCGTGCGCGGGCCGAACAGCGGCAGTTCCACGTAGCGCGAGCGCTCCCAGCCCCACACGCCCAGCGTCTGGCCGAAGTCCTCGTTGTGCAGCGGGATGCCGGCCGACGAGGCCGGGTCCAGGAAGCCGGCCAGGCCCAGCGTGGTGTTCAGCGCGAAGCGGCCGAGCGCCTGGCCCGCCTGCTTCGGCTTGCCCTGCAGCAGGCTGTTGAGGGCCGTGACCGGCTGGCCCAGGTTGCGGAAGAAGTTGCCCACGCCGATGCGGACCGGGCGCGGCACCACCGCGGTGTAGGCCTGCGCCAGCGGACGCGCCACGGCGCGGTCGATCGCCTTGTTGACCTTGTGCATCCGCCGGTTGAGCGGTTCCCACGGGTCGTAGGAGGCGGGCACTTCGGCCGGGGACGGCAGCGTGGCATCGGCCACCGGGTCGTAGGGCGAGTCGCCGTACAGCGCGGCGTAGTCCAGTTCGGCCTGCGTGGGCGCGGGCGCCGCGGGGGCGTCGCCGCCGGCCCCGGCGATCGGATCCCCGCTGCCCGCGATGTCCGCGGGCGCGTCCCCGGCCACGGCCGGCGGGGTCGCGCCGGCGGCATCCGGCGGGCTTTCCACGGGTCCGGCGGCCACGGCGTCCGCCCCCGGGGGGGGGTCGGGGGTGGTGGCGCAGGCGGAAAGCGCGAGGCAGGCCGCGAGGACCGCGGCGCGGACGAGGGGGCGGGGCATGGGGCGGCAGTCTAGTGCGTCGGCGGCCGGCCCGCGAACGCGGGCCCGGGTGCGTCAGCGCGCCGGCTGCAGGCCGCCGTCCAGGCGATAGGCGGCCCGCAGGTCGTCCAGGCCGGCCGGCGTGCCCGTCACCTCGATGGCGTTGGCCGCGCGCGCGGCGAGCGACGCCAGCAGGGCCAGGCCCGCGCTGTCGATGCGCGCGACCGCGCGCAGGTCGAACCGCTCGACGCCATCGAGCAGGGCGAGCGCGCGCGGCCAGAGCGACGCGACGACGGGCCGCTCGAGCGGCCCGTCGAATCGCAATGCGCTGCCGTCGCGGGCGACGTCAGTCGGCACTGGCCGAGATCCGCCCCGCCTTCAGGTCGGCCGCGACCTGCGCGATCGACTTGCTGCCCAGCGGGCCGTCGAACTGGGTGCGGAAGGTCTGGACGAAGGACACGCCCTCGACCATCACGTCGAACACCTTCCACTGCCCGCCGGCCTTGCGCATCAGGTAGTCGACCGGCACCGGCTCGCCGTTGGCGCGGATGAACTCGCTGGACACGCGCATGATCGCGCCGCCGCGCAGCGGGGTCTCGGACTTCACGCGGGTCTTGAGGCCCTTGTCGAAGCTCAGCAGCGACGCACCGTAGCGCGACATCAGGCTGCCCGACAGCGCATCGGCGAACGTCGCGACGTCGGCGTCCGAGGCGCCGCGGCCGTGGCGGCCGAGCACCAGGCGCGCGGCGTAGTCCGCGTCGAACATCTGCTCGAATTCCTTGCGGATGAACGCGTTCAGCGCGGCGCGGTCGCTGGTGAACTCGGCGCGGCGTGCCTCGAGCGTGCGCAGCACGCGCGTGCTGTTGTCGAGCACCAGCTTGCTGGGCGAGCCCTGGGTGGTCGCGGCCTGGGCATGCGCGGTCGCGGGTGCCAGCGCGGCGACCGGGGCGAGCAGCGCGGCGGCCAGGGCCAGCGCGATCGGGGAAACCTTGGAGTACGTCATGGCAATTCTTCCGTCTGGGTCGGATCGGCGGGTTCGGGCGCGTCGGACGCGTCGTCACCGGACGCGGCATTGTCGCCACCGCCGCTGAACATGTACTTGCCGACCAGCTGCATCAGGTCCACGGCCGGCTGCGTGAGCATCAGCTCGTCCCCCGGCGCCAGCGGCATCGGGTCGCCGCCGGGCTGCAGCGCGACGTAGCTCTCGCCCAGCAGGCCGGAGGTCAGGATCGCGGCCGAGGTGTCGCCCGGCAGTTCGTAGCGGTCGTCGATCTGCAGCGTGACGACCGAATCGAACGTGGTCGGGTCCAGGCCGATCTCGCCGACCTTGCCCACGGTCACGCCGCCGATCTTCACGGGCGCCTGGCCCCGCAGCTGGCCGATGCCGGTGAAGCGGGCCTTGACCGGGTAGGTGTCGCCGCCGCCCAGCGAAAGGCGGCCGTTGGTGGAGGCGATCGCCAGCACCAGCAGCGAGGCGAGCGCAAGCAGCAGGAACGCGCCGACGGCGAATTCGATGCGGGGGGAACGGGAACTCATGGCATCACCTCACGAATGTCGTTCCGAGCGCAGCGTGGAAGCTGCTTCCCGACCGACCGGAATCAAGCAGGTCCCTCGCTGCGCTCGGGACGACAGGGGTGCGCGTGCGGTCACGGGAAGGGGCGCGATCACCGGAACAGCAGCGCGGACAGGACGAAGTTGAACATCAGGACCAGCAGCGAGCCGTTGACGACCGCGCGGGTGGTGGCGACCGAGGTGCCCTCGATCGTCGGCTCGGCGTGGTAGCCGACGTGGGCGGCCACCAGCGCCGTGGTCGCGCCGAACACGGCGGCCTTGGCGAACGCGACCATGAAGTCGTCGGCGAAGTCCACCGAGTCGCGCATCACCTGCCAGAAGGTGCCGCCGTCCACGCCGATCACGTGCACGGCCTCGAAGTAGCCGGCGGTGATCGCGAGCGAACAGAAGAACGCGGTCAGCAGCGGCACGCAGATGACCGCGGCCCAGAAGCGCGGCGCCACCGCGCGCGCCACCGGGTCGATGGCCATCAGGCCGAGCGCGGTGATCTGGTCGGTCGCGCGCATCAGGCCGAGTTCGGCCGCGATCGAACTGCCGCCACGGCCGACGAACAGCAGTGCGGTGAGCACCGGGCCGAGCTCGCGGTACAGGCCCAGGCCCAGCAGCGTGCTGACCTGGCTGGTCGCGCCGTAGGTCTCCAGCGCGCGGTAGCCGAGCAGCGTCACCGACAGGCCCACGAAGGCGCCACCGGCCGCGATGATCGGCAGCGAGCGCGCGCCGAGCTTGTAGATCTCGCGCACCAGCTCGCGCCAGAACACGGCGGTCGGCTTCGAGGCACGCAGCACCGACAGCGAGAACAGCCCCGCCTGGCCCAGCGCGCGGATCGATTGCGCGAACGGCATCACGCCACCTCCGCGCGTGCGGCGCGTGCATCGAAGGGAATCGGGCCGTCCGCCTGGCCGTCGAGGAACTGGCGCAGCAGCGGATCGGTGGTCGCCTGCAGGTCCGCCGGCTCGCCGTCGAACACGACGCGACCGTCCGCGACCACGATCGCGTGGTCCGACACCGGCAGCGTCTCGTGCACGTGGTGGGTGACCACGATGCTGGTCAGGCCGAGGGTGTCGGTCAGGCGCCGGATCAGCGCCATGATCACGCCGCTGGCGATCGGGTCCAGGCCGGTGAGCGGCTCGTCGTAGAGCATCAGCGGCGGATCGAGCGCCAGTGCGCGCGCGAACGCCACCCGCCGCGCCATGCCGCCCGACAGCTCGCGCGGGAACAGGTCCGCCGCCGCGCCCAGGCCGACGGCATGCAGCTTCATCGCCACCAGCCGGTCGACGACCTCGCGCGGCAGGTCGGTATGCGCGCGCAGCGGCAGCGCGACGTTCTCCGCGGCGGTGAGGTCGGTCAGCAGGCCGTTGCCCTGCAGCATCACGCCGATCGACCGGCGCATCGCGAGCAGGTCGCGGTGGCGGGTCGGGACCGGCTGGCCCAGCACCTCGACGCGCCCGCCGGCGGGCTCGAGTTCGCCGGTCAGCGCCGCGAGCAGCGTGGACTTGCCGCTGCCCGACGGCCCCAGCACGGCGGTGACGCCGCCGCGCGGGATCGCCAGGTCCAGGTGGCGCAGCACCGCCCGTCCGCCGCGGTCGAGGCGGACGCCGGACAGGCGGACGATGGGGTCGGCTCCGGTCATGGGGCGGGTCGGCAGGATCGGTCGGGAAGGGGGTCGCGGGGATGGCCGTCGAGGCTGGCGCGCGGCCGCGGGATCCCCTCCCGGCGGGCGCAAAACGGCCGCCAGACTGACCGCGCGGGGCTGAATGCCGCCGGAAGCCGGCCCCTGGCCGGCGTCACCACGTGAACAGCCGGTAGTAGACGGGCGAGACGGGCCCCTCGCCCTGGCTCTCGTCGGGCCGGCCGTCCCCGTCCCGGTCGATCAGGTAGTACGTCGGACCCCGGCGCGGCTGCACGCGGACCATGCGCAACTGGCCGGAGACGCGGTACTCGGTCACGACGTCGCCGTTGGCCTCGGTGCGCGTGGTCTCGGCCGCGCCCGCCGGCGGCTCCGGTGCGCCCGCGGGCGTCGCGCAGCCGGCGAGTAGCATCGATGACAGCAGCGACGCCAGCAGCGTCGACAGCAGCAGGAGCGGGGTGCGGCGCATCGGGCGGGATGATCCGGCGGATCCGTGGGCTCCGGATTGTACGTCCGCGCCGCCGCACCGCCGCGCCTCCGGTCGGCGGGCCCGTACAATCGCGCGATGCCGCGCCTCGTGCTGATCGACGGATCGTCCTATCTCTACCGCGCGTTCCACGCGCTTCCCCCGCTGACCAACGACGCGGGGGAGCCCACCGGCGCCCTGTTCGGCGTGGTCAACATGCTGCGCGCGACGCTCGGCGAGAAGCCCGAGTGCATCGCCTTCGTGCTCGACGCGTCGGGACCGACGTTCCGCGACGACCTCGACCCCGAGTACAAGGCCAACCGCCCGCCGATGCCCGACGACCTGCGGTCGCAGGTCGAGCCGATGTGCGCGATCGTCGAGGCGCTGGGCGTGCCGATCCTGCGCGTGCCCGGCGTGGAGGCCGACGACGTGATCGGCACGCTCGCGCTGCAGGCGGCGGCCGACGGCATCGAGGTGCTGGTCTCGACCAGCGACAAGGACATGGCGCAGCTGGTGCGCGAGGGCGAGCCGGGCCACGTGTGGCTCGTGAACACGATGAGCGGCAGCCGCCTCGACAGCCGCCAGGCGGTGGTCGACAAGTTCGGCGTGCCGCCCGAGCGCATCGTCGACTACCTGGCGCTGGTCGGCGACAAGGTCGACAACATCCCCGGCGTGGACAAGTGCGGGCCGAAGACCGCGGCCAAGTGGCTCGATGCGCACGGCGACCTGGACGGCGTGATCGCGACGGCCGGCGAGGTCGGCGGGAAGCTGGGCGAGAACCTGCGCGCCGTCGTGCACCGCCTGCCGCTCAACCGCCAGCTCGCCACGATCCGCACGGACGTCGAACTGGACCGCCGCCACGACGCGCTCGCCCTTCGCGACCGCGACGTGGACGCACTGCGCGGCCTGTACGCGCGCTACGGCTTCAAGCAGGCCCTGCGCGAACTGGAGGGCGCCGGCGGCGGCGCGGCGCCGGCGGACGACGCCGGCACGGGCCTGCGCAACACGCCGGCCGGCTACGCGAAGGCGGCGCCGGAGGCCGCGGCGCCCGACCCCGCGCTCGCCGCCCCCGGCGCCTACACGACCGTCATGGACGCCGATGCGCTGGCCGACTGGGTGGCGCGCGTGCGCGACGCCGACGTGTTCGCCTTCGACACCGAGACCGATTCGCTCGACCCGATGCGCGCCCGGCTGGTCGGCCTGAGCCTGTGCGTGGAACCGGGCGAGGCCTGCTACATCCCGGTCGCGCACGGCTATCCCGGCGCGCCCGCGCAGCTCGACGCGGCCACCGTGCTCGACGCGCTGCGCCCCGTGCTCGAGGACGCCGGCAAGGCCAAGGTCGGCCAGCACGGCAAGTACGACCTGCACGTGCTGCGCCGCCACGGCGTGGACGTGGCCGGGTACGCGGAGGACACGATGCTCGAGAGCTTCGTGCTCAACGCCACCGCGACGCGCCACGACATGGATTCGCTGGCGCTGCGCTACCTCGGCTATTCGACGGTCAAGTACGCGGACGTGGCCGGCAAGGGCGCCAAAGCGATCACCTTCGACCAGGTCGCACTCGACGACGCCACCCGCTACGCGGCCGAGGATGCCGACGTCACGCTGCGCCTGCACCGCGCGCTGCGCCCGCGCCTGGCGGAGACGCCGTCGCTCGAGGCCGTCTACCGCGACATCGAGATGCCGCTGGTGCCCGTGCTGGCGCGCGTGGAGGCCAACGGCGTGCTGCTCGACGCCGCCGAGCTGCGCCGGCAGTCGGCGGACCTGGGCAAGCGCATGCTCGAGTCTAAGCGCCGCGCGACCGAACTGGCCGGGCGCGACTTCAACCTCGATTCGCCCAAGCAGCTGTGCGCGCTGCTGTTCGAAGAGTTGGGCCTCCCCGCGCTGGTGAAGACGCCCAAGGGGCAGCCGTCCACGAACGAGGAGGCGCTGGAGGCGATCGCCGACCAGCACGAGCTGCCGCGCGTGATCCTCGACTACCGCGGCCTGGCGAAGCTGCGCGGCACCTACACCGACAAGCTGCCGGAGATGGTCAATCCCGGCACCGGACGCGTGCACACCAGCTACCACCAGGCGGGTGCGGCGACGGGGCGCCTGGCGTCCTCCGACCCGAACCTGCAGAACATCCCGATCCGCACCGCCGACGGCCGCCGGATCCGCACCGCGTTCGTGGCGCCCGAGGGCCGACGCATCGTCGCGTTCGACTACTCGCAGATCGAGCTGCGCATCATGGCGCACCTGTCCGGCGATCCCGGGCTGGTGGACGCGTTCGCCTCCGGCGCCGACATCCATCGCGCCACCGCCGCCGAAGTCTTCGGCAAGGCGATCGACGAGGTCGGCCCCGACGAGCGCCGCGCCGCCAAGGCGATCAACTTCGGCCTGATGTACGGCATGGGCCCGCACGGCCTGGCACGGCAGCTGGGGATCGCGCGCACGGATGCGCAGGACTACATCGCGCTGTACTTCAACCGCTACCCCGGCGTGCGCGAGTTCATGGACCGCACGCGCGAGCAGGCGCGCGAGCAGGGCTACGTCGAAACGGTGTTCGGCCGCCGGCTGTACCTGGACAACATCCACGCCCGCAACCAGGGCCTGCGCGCGGGCGCCGAGCGCGCCGCGATCAACGCCCCGATGCAGGGCACGGCCGCGGACATCATCAAGCGCGCGATGGTGGACGTGGACGGCTGGCTGGCTGGTCACCGCGACCGGGCGCTCATGGTCCTGCAGGTGCACGACGAACTGGTCTTCGAAGCCGACGCGGACTTCGTCCCCACCCTCCTGGGGGAAGCCGCCCGCCGCATGGCCGGGGCGGCCGACCTGCGCGTCCCGCTGGTGGTCGACAGCGGGGTCGGGGCGAATTGGGAAGAGGCCCACTAGGCACCGGGCCAGGGGACCTGAACAGGGGCCATGAATCGGTCCTGAACCCTACGAATTATTAACGGTTTCCTTCACGAACCATCCATGTGCGGTTTGGTCATATAGCCCGCGACGGATGCAACGTCCGTCGCCAGATCATCTCCCTCCCCTGGAGTGATCCCCGGAACGGGCACCCCTCCCCAGGTACCGTTCCCCGGCCCCGCCGACCTCCCCCTGGTCTGCGGGGCTTTTTATTTGCGCCGCCGTCCGCGTCCGCCCTCACGCACCGCGCGCAGGGTCCGCAGCACACTCCCGCGCCGTCGCCGCCGTGGCGCGGCCCGAGGACGATGCGATGAGCGAGCTGCTGGCCCTGTCGATGCCCTGGTACGAATTCGTGCTGCGCGCGGCCGTCGTCTACGTGGTGATCCTCGCGCTCGTGCGCATCACCGGGAAGCGCACGGTGGGCCAGCACACGCCCTTCGACCTCGTCGTCGTCGTGCTGCTCGGCACCGCGGTGCAGAACTCGCTGATCGGCGACGACATCTCGCTGCTGGGCGGCCTGATCCTCGCCGCGACGCTGATCGGCCTGAACTGGCTCGTCGGCATGGCCACCGCGCGCTGGCCGCGCGTGGACCGCGCCGTGCAGGGCGTGCCGGTCCTGCTGGCGCGCAACGGCGAAGTCTTCGACGCGGTGCTGCGCCGGCAGATGATCACCGCCACCGACCTGGACGAGGCGATGCGCTCGGCCGACTGCCGCGAGCACAGCGAAATCGAGGCCGCGTGGCTGGAGCCGAACGGCCGCATCAACGTCATCACCTTCCGCCGCTAGGCGTCGCCGGACTCCGCCAGCCAGTCACGCGGCCGCAGGTACCCGGCCAGCCGCGCCTCCGCGCTGCCGGGTGCCGGCTCGAAGCCGTATTCCCAGCGCGCCAGCGGCGGCAGGCTCATGAGGATCGACTCCGTGCGCCCGCCCGACTGCAGCCCGAACAGCGTGCCGCGGTCCCACACCAGGTTGAACTCCACGTAGCGCCCGCGCCGGTAGAGCTGGAACTGCCGCTCGCGCTCGCCGTACGGCGTATCGCGGCGCCGCTCGACGATCGGCAGGTACGCATCGAGGAACCCGTCGCCCACCGCGCGCAGGTACGCGAAGTCGCGTTCGAAGTCCCCGTGCAGGTCGTCGAAGAACAGGCCGCCCACCCCGCGCGTCTCGCCGCGGTGCTTGAGGAAGAAGTAGCGGTCGCACCACGCCTTGTGCTCGGCGTAGCGCGCCGCGCCGCCGAACGGCCCGCACGCGTCGCGCGCGACCCGGTGCCAGTGCACCACGTCCTCGTCGAACGGATAGAACGGCGTCAGGTCGAACCCGCCCCCGAACCACCAGGCCACGGTCTCCCCGTCCCGGTGCGCCCGGAAATGCCGCACGTTCATGTGCGTGGTCGGCACGTACGGATTGCGCGGATGGAACACCAGCGACACCCCGACCGCCCGCCACGCCGCGCCGGCCAGCTCCGGCCGGGCCGCGCTCGCCGCCGGCGGCAGGCTCGCGCCCGACACGTCGGAGAACCCGATCCCCGCCTGCTCGAACACGGCGCCATCGCGCAGCACCCGCGTGCGCCCGCCACCGCCCTCGTCCCGCACCCACGCGTCCTCGACGAAGCGCGCCGACCCGTCCACGCCCTCCACCGCCGCGCAGATCCGGTCCTGCAGCCCCATCAACCAGTCGCGAACGACTTCGATGTCCCCGACCTCACCCATTCCGCACCCCAAATGACCGCTTCGACAGACGCCGTCGCTGCTCGCTGATCGGAGCCGCGCGACGTGACGTGGCGTGACTCGACAGCGCGTTACTCGATCGGTGCCCGCGCCCTCGGCTGCAACACCTCGTCGAACAGCTCGTAGATCCGCCGGTACTCGTCGTACCACGCATCCGGATGCACGAACCCGTGCCGCTCCAGCGGATACGACGCCAGCTCCCAATCGTCCTTGCGCAGCTCGATCAACCGCTGCGCCAGCATCACCGAATCCCGGTAGAACACGTTGTCGTCGATCATCCCGTGCGCGAACAGCAGGTGGTCCTGCAGTCCGTCCGCGTACTCGATCGGCGACGACCGCCGGTACGCCTCCGGATCGATCTCCGGCGAATTGAGGATGTTCGACGTGTACTCGTGGTTGTACTGCGTCCAGTCCGTCACCGGCCGCAGGGCCGCGCCCGCCTTGAACGTGCCCGGTTCCTTGAACAGCGCCATGAAGGCCATGAAGCCACCGTAGCTGCCGCCGTAGATGCCGGCCCGGTCGCGGTCGCCCTGCCTGTTGTCGACCAGCCAGTCCAGCCCGTCGAGGTAGTCCTCCAGCTCCGGCTGGCCCATGTGCCGGTAGATCGCCCTGCGCCAGTCGCGGCCGTAGCCCTCCGAGGCCCGGTAGTCCAGGTCGAGCACGATGTAGCCCGAGTCGACCAGCAGGTTGTGGAACATCTGCTCGCGGAAATACGCCGGCCACCGGTCGTGCACGTTCTGCAGGTAGCCCGCGCCGTGCACGAACATCACCACCGGGTATTCCCGGCCCGGCTCCAGCACCCCGGGCCCGTAGTACTTGCCCCAGATCTCGTCCGCGCCGTGCTTGGACGGAACCCGCACGATCTCCGGCTCGATCCAGTCGATCTCCCGGAACGCCGCGCTGCGCGTGTCGGTCAGCTGCGTGGCGTCGCCGCCGTCGACGGCGACCACCGCCAGCTGCGGCGGCAGGTAGCTGTCCGAATGCCGCACCAGCAGCCGGCGCCCGTCCGGCGACTGCTCGAAGGACTCCACGCCGTCGAGCGCGGTGACCTCGCGCAGGTTGCCGCCGTCGCGGTCGACCGCGCAGACCTCGTAGTCGCCCGGCCAGGCACGGTTGCACAGGAACAGGAAGCCGCGGCCGTCCGCGGTCACCACCGGCATCGATGCCTCCCATCGCCCGGACGTGATCGCGCGCGGCGCGCCGCCGCCCTGCGCGACGTAGAGGTGCGACCAGCCGCTCTCCTCGGACAGCAGCCACAGCGCCCCGTCGGGCGTCCAGCCGAAATCGTTGAAGTTCCAGTTGATCCACGCCGGATCGGTCAGCCGGTGGCGGACCTGCAGCGCCGCCGCCTCGAACGTGTCGCCGGTGGGCGCGACTGTGGCGATCCAGCGGTCCTTGTTGTCGACCGCGCGCAGCAGCACCGCCGCGCGCGCGCCGTCCGCCGACCAGTGGATCGCCGGGCCCGACCCGTCGCCGTCGGTCTCCACGCGGACCGCGCGGTCGCCCTCGAGCGGATCGAGTGCCTCGCGCGCGCGCAGTTCGGCGAGCGGGTCCACGTCGACGCCCGGAAGCCCGTCGAACGACAGTTCGCGGAAGCGCCCCGTGGCGTTGTCCACCAGCCACAGCCGGTGCGGCAGCGGCGCGCCGCGCCCGACGCGCGTGCGCACTTCCTCGAACTCCTCGTAGCCGGACTCGGTGATGTACTTCGGCATCTGCCCGGCCTTGCCCGCGTCGCCCTGGGCGGGTTCGGTCACCACCAGCAGCCAGCGGCCATCCGGCGACAGCGCGCTGTCGGTGATGGTGACCTCGGTGCCGAGCCACACCGTCTCGGGTGCGCGGGTCGGGTCGGCGTTGCGCCAGGCCTCCTGCTGCTCGCGGACCGCGTCGCGGCGCGCGCGCTCGGTGCGCAGCGTCTCGAACAGGCGCATCTGCTGTTCGCGCAACGCGTCCGGGTCCGGCGCCTTGTGCGGGTCGTCCTCGGCCCGCACGCTGGTCGCCTGCCCGGCGCCGCCGCCGGCGTGCCAGCGGTACCAGGTGTTGCCCACGCGCCAGACCAGGCCGCCGTCGGCGCCCCACTGCGGCCGGGATTCATCGTCGCCCGTGCGGGTGAGCTGGGTGAGCGCGCCGCTGCGGAGGTCGCGCACGAAGACGTCGCCGTTGCGGACGAAGGCCATCCGCGTGCGCGTCGCGTCGTAGACCGGCGACGGGCCGTCGATGCCGGCGCGCGCCGCGCCGTCCAGGCGCACGGCCGCGCCGCCGTCGACCGGCTGCACGTAGGTGTCGACGATGTCGCCGCCCTCGCGTTCGAGGTCGTAGTAGGCCGCGCCGCCATCCCACCGCCACCACGCGCCGCGCACCGGCGGTCCGATCCACTCCGGGTCCGCCATGGCCTGCGTGAGCGTCACGCGCGCGCCCGGTGGCGACGGATCCTCCGCGAGCGCGGGCAGGGCGACGGCCGCGAGGCCGGGCAGGAGCAGGGCGGCGAGGCGACGCGTCCGGGTCATCGGAGGTCCTGGGCAGGAAAACCGGCGCAGGTTAGCAGCCCGCCGCCGGGCACCCGCGGCGCGCGGGACCAATCAATCGCTTGAATGGCAATCCGCGCCGCGGACGGGGACAATACGCAGCCGCGGCGCCTCCCCTCGCGCCGCGGAGGACGCCGTGGACGCGGACCTGCTGTCCCCGCTGATGCTGTCGCGGATCCAGTTCGGGTTCGTCATCTCGTTCCACATCCTGTTCCCGGCCTTCACCATCGGGCTCGCGAGCTGGCTGGCGTTCGTGGAGTTCCGCTGGCTGCGAACGCGCGACGCGGTCTGGCGCGACCTGTACTTCTTCTGGCTGAAGATCTTCGCCGTGTCGTTCGGCATGGGCGTGGTCAGCGGCATCGTCATGAGCTTCCAGTTCGGCACCAACTGGTCGGTGCTGAGCGAGCGCGCGGGCAACATCCTCGGCCCGCTGCTCAACTACGAGGTGCTGACCGCGTTCTTCCTGGAGGCCACGTTCCTCGGCGTGATGCTGTTCGGCTGGAAGCGGGTGCCGGAAAAACTGCATTTCCTGGCCACCTGCATGGTCGCGCTCGGCACGCTGATCTCGACCTTCTGGATCATCTCGGCCAGCAGCTGGATGCACACGCCGCAGGGGCACGTGCTGACCGACGCCGGCATCTTCGAGCCCGCCGACTGGTGGGCGATCATCTTCAACCCCTCGTTCCCCTACCGGCTGGCGCACATGGTGCTGGCCGCGTTCATCACCACGTGCTTCGTCATCGGCGGCCTGTCGGCCTGGTACCTGCGGCGCGGCGAGCACGTCGACGCGGCGCGCCGGATGCTGCGGCTGTCGGTGCTGTTCGCCGCGATCACGGTGCCTGCGCAGGTGGTGGTCGGCGACCTGCACGGCCTCAACGTCGGCCAGTACCAGCCGACCAAGCTCGCCGCGATGGAGGGCCACTGGCGGAGCCATGGCGAAGGTGCCGGCGTGCCGCTGGTCGTGTTCGGCTGGCCGGACGAGGCGGCCGAGCGCAACGCGTACGAAGTCGCCATCCCGCGCCTGGGCAGCCTGATCCTCACCCACAGCTGGGACGGCGAGATCCAACCGCTGACCGCCGTGCCGCGGGACGAACGCCCGCCGGTGGCACCGGTGTTCTGGAGTTTCCGGGCCATGGTGGGCCTGGGGCTCGCCATGCTCGCCCTGGTGGCATGGTCGCTGTGGGCCTGGCGGCGCGGACGCCTGTTCGAGGCCCGCGCGCTGCTGCGCGCCTGGACGTGGATGCTGCCGTCGGGCTTCGTGTGCATCCTCGCCGGCTGGTACGTGGTGGAGATCGGCCGGCAGCCGTGGGTCGTCTACGGGCTGTTGCGCACCGCCGATGCGGTCAGCCCCAACATCGGGACCGGCAGCGTGCTGGCGTCGCTGGCCGCGTTCGGCGTCGTGTACGCGATCGTGTTCGGGGCCGGCATCACCTACCTCGTGCGCATCGCGCGCCGCGGCCCCCAGCCGCACGAACCTGCGCCCGACCGCGAGGGCGGCGAGAAGACGCCGATGCGCCCGCTGTCGGTCCCCGACCCGGAGGACGACGACGTCCCCGCCCGACCGGAGCCGCAGGCATGACCCTCGACCTGGCGACCCTGCTGCCTGTGGTCTGGTTCGGCGTGATCGGTTTCGGCGTGCTGATGTACGTCGTGCTCGACGGCTTCGTGCTGGGGCTGGGCATCCTCGCCCCGTTCGCGGAGGACGAGGCGCAGCTCGACCACATGATGAACACCGCCGCGCCCATCTGGGACGGCAACGAGACCTGGCTGGTGCTGGGCGGCGCCGGCCTGCTCGCCGCGTTCCCGAAGGCCTACGCGGTCGTGCTGTCGGCGCTGTACCTGCCGGTGCTGCTGATGCTGATCGCGCTGGTCTTCCGCGGCGTGGCGTTCGAGTTCCGCTTCAAGGCGCGGCGCAGCAAGCCGGCCTGGGGCGCGGCGTTCGCGCTGGGCTCGATCTTCGCCGCGTTCGCGCAGGGCGTGATCCTCGGCGCGCTCGTCGAGGGCATGCCGCTGCAGGAGGGCAAGTACGTGGGCGGCGCCTTCGCGTGGTTCAGCCCGTTCTCGATGCTCACCGGCGTGGCGGTGGTGTTCGGCTACGCCCTGCTGGGCGCGACCTGGCTGATCCTCAAGACCGGCGGCCGGCTGCAGGCGATCGCGCGCACACTGAGCCGCCCGCTGGTGCTGGTGGTGGTCGCCTTCATGGGCCTTGTCAGCGCGTGGCTGCCGTTCCTCGACAGCCGGCTGATGGCGCGCTGGTTCGAGGATGGCAACTTCTGGTGGCTCGCGCCGGTGCCGCTGGCCGCGCTCGGCAACGCGGTCTGGCTGTGGCGCGCGGCGATGCGCGAGGGGCGCGACGCCACCCCGTTCCTGCTCACGCTGAGCTTCTTCGCGCTGGGCTTCGCCGGGCTGGTGCTCGGCCTGTGGCCCTACATCGTGCCGCCGTCGCTGACGCTGTGGGAGGCCGCCGCGCCGCCGTCGTCGCAGGGCTTCGTGCTGGTCGGGCTGGTGGTGCTGCTGCCGGCGATCCTCGGCTACACGTGGTGGTCGTACTCGGTGTTCCGCGGCAAGGTCGAGGCGGACGCGGGTTACCACTGAACGGCGGCCCGCGCTCCCGCCGGCGCGGCTTTTCCCGCACAATCCCGGCATCCGCGCCGCGCCACGCGACATGCTCGCCTACGTCTACAAGAGCCTGAAGAAGGCCGACACCTACGTGTACCTCGCCGCGCGCGAGGACTTCACGCGCCTGCCCGACGCGCTGCACGCGCAGCTCGCGCCGTTCGCGTTCGTGCTCGAGGTGCGGCTCGACCCGGGCCGCCGGCTGGCGCGCGAGGACGCGGACGTCGTCCGCGAGCACCTCGCCGTGCGCGGATTCCACCTGCAACTGCCGCCGGCCTCGACCGAGGACCCGATGACGGACGACTGGGGCACCGATGCCTGAGTCGCGGCCCGGGCGACCGATCGCGGCCGCGTTCGCGCTGGCGGTGGCGGGTGGCGTGCTGCTCGGCGCCGGCGGCGTGGCCGCCGCGCTCGGCGGCCTGCTCGCGCAGCCGGCGCACGCGCTGGCCGTCGCGTGGTGGCGCGCGCCCTCGATGCGCGTGCGGGCCTGGCGTCGGGATGCGCTCGCGCTGCTGGCGATGTGGACCGCCGGCGGGTTGCTGGCGGCGGCGCTCGTCGCGTGGCCGCTGCTGGCCCTGCGCCAGGGCGGCAGCCTGGGCGCCGCGGTCGGGCTGAGCCTCGGCGCCGGGCTGGCGCTGGTGGGCCTGTGGCGGACCTGGCCCCTCTGGCATGCCGTCGAGCGGCATGGCGGCCCGCTGCGACGGCACTGGCAGGCGCTCCCGGGGCAGGACGCGACGGCCTGGCGGGGCCTGGCGGCGGCGGCGCTGGTGGCGGTCCCGATCGGCTGCATCCTGCTGGCCGCGTGGCCCGGCCTGCTGCCCGCGGCGGCGCGCTGGGCGCTGGCCGCGGCGATGGCACCGCTCGGCCTGGCCTGCCATGCCCTGCTCCAGCGCCTCGAACCGGCGGGGGCGCTGGCCCTGCCCGTGTACGAGGTGGACGCCGGGGACGATGACGACGCGGCGGATGCCGGACCCGTGGACGGCCCGGCGGAGGCCGACCTGGACGGCGCGCTCTTCGCCGCCGCCCGCGGCGGTCGCGTGGAACGGGCGCTCGAGCTGCTCGAGGGCGGCGCGGACGCGCACGCGCGACCGCCCGCCGACGCACGGGACCAGCGTGGACTGGCCGTGCTGGCCGCGGTGCTGCCGGACCTGCGTCTGTTGCGCGCGCTGATCGGGCGCGGCGTGGGCGTGAACGAGCCCCATGGCGGGTTGACGCCTCTGCTGGCCGCGACCCGGGACAGCTGGCACGGCCGGCCCGAGGCGGTCATGACCCTGCTCGCGAACGGCGCGGATCCGCGCGCGGTCGATGCCGAGGGCAACACGCCGCTCCACCACGCCGCGCGCAGTTCGGACCCCGGCGTCGCCGCGCTGCTGCGCGACGCGGGCGCCGAGCTGGACGTCCCGAACGCGGAGGGCGTCACGCCGCTGGGCATGGCCTGCGGCGTGGGCAACTGGCGGCTGGCGCGCTTCCTGCTCGAGCGCGGCGCGCGGCCGGAGGTGCCCGGGGGCACGCCGGCCCTGCTGGCCGCGGCGGGCACCGAGGAGGACGACCCCGCGGGGGTCCAGCTCCTGCTCAAGCACAAGGCGAAGCTCGACGCGCGCGACGCGACCGGCCGGTCCGCCCTCCACGAGGCCGCGGCCGCCGGCCACGCGGAGATCATCTCGGTGCTGCTGGCTGCCGGCGCCGACGTGCATGCCGCGGACGCGAACGACCGCACGCCGTGGCTGGAAGCCGCGCGCAGCGCGCGTCCCGAGGCACTCGATCGCCTGCTCCAGGCGCGGCCCGTGCTCGACCTGGCGGATACCGACGGCCGGGACGCGCTCGCGCTGGCGGTGGTCGCCGACGCGCCCTCGCCGGTGCTCGTGCAGCGCCTGGTCGAGCTGGGACTGGACCCCCATCGCGCGGGGGGCGACGGACGGACCGCCGTCGACCTGGCCGCAGAACGCGGTCGATGGACCCTGGTCGCCCTGCTCGACCCCGGTTATCCGCTGCCCTCGGCCATCGCCGAGGGTCGCCAGGATGCAGGGGCGTCGACCGCGGACCACGCCCCGGTGCACCTCCTTCTCGACGGCCTGCGCGAGGGGCGGCTGGGCGAGCTCGATGCGCTGGTGCGCCTGCTGGCGCCCGGCGAGCTCGACGCACTGCTCCACGCACCGGAAGTGCTTTCCGATCCGTCGCGGCTGGCCTGGCTGCTCTCCCAGGGCGCCGATCCCGAGCGCCCCGGTCCAGGCGGCGAGGTCCTGCTCCCTTCGCTGCTGGATCGCGGCGCCGCGGCGCTCGGCGCGATCCAGCCGCTGCTGCGGCGCGCCGCCTCGCCGGCCGGGGGCGGCGGGCTCGCCCGCTTCCTCGGCGCCTGCGCGGCCGGCGACCAGGGCGCCCGCGGGCTCGAGGCGATCGCGATCGACCTGCTCGACCGCGGCGCCGACCCGTTCGGTGCGTCCCCGACGGGCGATCCGCCCCTGGCGCTCGCGGTCCGGCTCGGCTGGCCGCGGCTCCAGGCGCGCCTGGTCGCGCATGGCGCCGACCTGGACGCGAGCGACGCGCGCGGCATGACGCCGCTGCACCTGGCCGCCGCGCTCGGCCGCGCCGGGGCGCTGCGCGAACTGATCGCCGCCGGCGCCGACCCGGCCGTGCGCGCACCCGATGGCCAGACCCCGCTCGGCGTGGCGCTGTCCGCCGGCCGGCGCGACCTGGCGGACTGGCTCGACTGGCGCGGCTGGACCCTGCCGCACCGCGCCCTGCAGCCGGAGGACCTGCCGGCCGCGGCGATCGTCGGCGATGCCGACGCGGTCCGCCGCCTGCTCGAACTCGGCCTGCCCGTGGACGCGGTCGACGGACAGGGCTGCACGGCGCTGCTGCGCGCGGCCGGTGGTGGCCACCGCGCGGTGGTGGACCTGCTGCTGGACCGTGGCGCGGACCCGCAGCGCCCCGCGAACACCGGCGCCACGCCGCTCTCGGCCGCGGTGAGCATGCGCCAGGTCGACATCGTCGACCGCCTGCTCCTGGCGGGCGCGGACCTCGAGCAGCGCCTGCCCGGCGAGGTGACCGTCCTGATGCTGGCCGCGGCGCTGGGACTGCCGGACCTGGTCTCGCGGCTGCTGGCCGCGAATGCCGACCTGCACGCGCGCGACGCGCAGGACCTCACCGCGCTGCATTGCGCGACCCTGTTCGGCTTCACCGCGCGCGACCGGCCCCGCGTGGTCGCGCTGCTCGACGCGTTGCTGCTGGCCGGCGCCGACCACGATCCGGTCGCCACCGGCGGCGCGACGCCCCTGCTGATGCTGCTGGGCGCGCGCGCCGAACCGGGCACCGCCTGCGACGAGGACGTGGTGCTCGCCGCGCTCGAGCGCCTGCTCGACGAGGAGGTCGCACTGGACGCCCGCGACGCGCGCGGGTTCGGCCCCCTGCACCTGGCGGCCCTGCACGGCCTGCTGCGGGTGGTGCAGCGGCTGCTGCGCGCGGGGGCGGATCCCGAACTGCGGGACGGGCTCAACCGCACCCCGCGCGAGATCGCGGTGATGCGCGGGTTCGTGGACGTGGCGGCGGAGTTCGGCCCCACCGGGCGGGAGGCCCCCCCGTCGATGGCGCGGTTCCTCCGGAATCGCGACTGAGCCGAGGCGCCATTACGGGAATTTGGCCGGAGATCGCCACACGTTGGCCGACATTCCCGCCAGGTGAAGGGCTTGACTCGCTCCACACGCATTCCCGGCCGGTTCCCGCTATCCTCGCCCGCTGACCCGCCACGAAAGGATCCTGCGATGACCAAGCTCGACAAGCCGCTGCGCCGCGAAGTCCAGATCGGTGACCAGGCCTACACGCTGACCATTTCCCCGGACGGCCTGAAACTGGTGGAGAAGGGCCGCCGAAACGGCCTTGAGCGCTCCTGGAACGAACTGCTCGGGCAGGACGCGGGCGCCGGCGCGGCGACGCCGACCCAGTCCTGGTCGTGAGGCCCGCGGGGCGCCTGCCCCGGACCGCGCTTCATCCAACGACTTCATCCGACGACGGCGCCGCGAGGCGCCGTTGTCGCGTCCGGGGCCTGCGCCCAGCGGGGGCCGCGACCGACACCCCGGTGAAGGCCCTCAGGCCGGCTGCAGGTTCGCGTAGGCCAGCACCAGCCACTTGCTGCCCGCGCCGTCGAAATTGACCTGCACGCGCGCGTGCGCGCCGCTGCCCTCGACGTCCGTCACCACGCCCGCGCCGAAGCTCGGATGCGACACGTTCTGGCCGAGCCGCAGGGGCGCGGCCTCGATGGGCGCATGCCCGCGCGGTGCGAACCGGCCCGGCGACACCGCGGGAACGGCCTTCGCGCGCGGACGCACTTCGCGGAGCAGGGTGGCGGGGATCTCGCGCAGGAACCGAGACGGCACGCCGTAGTGGTCCTGCCCGTGCAGGCGCCGGCTCTCGGCGTAGCTGAGCACCAGGTGCTGGCGCGCGCGGGTGATGCCGACGTAGGCGAGGCGCCGCTCCTCTTCCAGCCGACCGGCCTCCTCGAGCGAGCGTCCGCTCGGGAACAGGCCGTCCTCGAGCCCGGCCAGCACCACCAGCGGGAACTCCAGCCCCTTCGCGCTGTGCAGCGTCATCAGCTGCACGCCGTCCTCGCCCGCCTGCGCCTGGCCCTCGCCCGCCTCGAGCGCGGCGTAGGCCAGGAACGCGACCAGCTCGGTGAGCGCGGCCGCCTCGGCGTCGTCCTCGGCGCGCACGAAGCGGGAGGCGACCGAGACCAGTTCGTCGAGGTTCTCGGTGCGCGACTCGGAATCGGCGCGGCCGCGGCTGTCGGCGGCGTAGTGCGCGCGCAGGCCGGACCGCGCCAGCACGTGGTCCACCTTTTCCGGCAGCGCGAGGTCAGCGCACTCGGCCTCCAGGCCGTCGACCAGCTGCAGGAACCCGCCCAGCGCGTTGCGCGCGCGGCCGGCGAGGGTGTCGCCGCCGGCCTCCCGGCGCGCGGCGTCCCACAGCGGGATGCCGTCCTCCCGGGCGCGCCGGCGCACGACGTCCAGCGTCCGGTCGCCGATGCCGCGTGCCGGGGTGTTGACCGCGCGTTCGAACGCCGCGTCGTCGCCGCGGTTGGCGACCAGCCGCAGGTAGGCGAGCGTGTCCTTGATCTCGGCCCGCTCGAAGAAGCGCATGCCGCCGTACACGCGGTAGGGCACCTGTTCGGCCAGCAGCACTTCCTCGAACGCGCGTGACTGCGCGTTGCTCCGGTACAGGATCGCCACCTCCGAGTGCGCGCCGCCGCCGGCCACCCAGCGGGTGACGCATTCGACCGCGTGGCGCGCCTCGTCCATCTCGTTGTACGCCGCGTACAGCTCGATCGGCTCGCCCTCGCCGGCCTCGGTCCACAACTGCTTGCCGAGGCGGTCGGGGTTGTGGGCGATGACCGCGTTCGCCGCGTCCAGGATGGTGGACGTCGACCGGTAGTTCTGCTCGAGCCGCAGCGTGGTGGCGCCGGGGTAGTCGCGCAGGAAGGCCTGCACGTTCTCCACCTTCGCGCCGCGCCAGCCGTAGATCGCCTGGTCGTCGTCGCCGACCACGAACACGTGGCCGCTGCCTTGTCCGGTATCGGTGCCCGCCAGCAGGCGCACGAAGCCGTACTGGATCGCGTTGGTGTCCTGGAACTCGTCCACCAGCAGCTCGCCGAAGCGGTGCCGGTAGTGCGCGAGCAGCGCCGGGTTGTCGCGCAGCGTCTCGTGCGCGCGCAGCAGCAGTTCGGCGAAGTCGACCAGCCCGGCCCGTTCGCAGCGCTCCTGGTAGGCCGCGTACGCGCGGCGCATCGTGTCGAGGAACCAGTCGTCGCCCGGCTGGATGTGCTGCGCGCGGCGGCCTTCGTCCTTCTGCGCGTTGATCCACCACTGGACCTGGCGCGGCGGGAACCGCGCGTCGTCGAGTTCCAGCTGCTGGACCACGCGCTTGACGAGCCGCAATTGGTCGTCGCTGTCGAGGATCTGGAAGCCCTCGGGCAGCGTCGCCTCCTGCCAGTGCATGCGCAGCAGCCGGTGCGCCAGGCCGTGGAAGGTGCCGATCCACATCCCGCGGGTCTCGCCGCGCAGCTGCGCGGCGGCGCGCGCGCGCATCTCGCCGGCGGCCTTGTTGGTGAAGGTGACCGCGAGGATCCCGTGCATCGGCACGCCGTGCACCTCGTGCAGCCAGGCGATGCGGTGGGTCAGCACGCGGGTCTTGCCCGACCCCGCGCCGGCGAGCACGAGGTAGTGCCCGGGCGGCGCCGACACCGCCTCGCGCTGGGCGGCGTTCAGGCCGTCGAGCAGGTGGGAAACATCCATCCGTGGATTCTAAGCCGCGCCCTCCACGCGCGGCCGCGGCGGCAGCACCGCGCCGGGCGCCAGCAGCAGGTCGATCGGCTGCGGACGGCCGAGCAGGAAGCCCTGCAACTCGCAGCAGTCGCGCTCGCGCAGCCACGCCAGCTGGCGGTCGCACTCCACGCCCTCGGCGACCACCCGCACGCCCAGCGCGCGTGCCAGGCCCATCACCGCCGAACAGATCGCCTCGTCCGCCGTTTCCACGCCGAGCCCCGCGATGAAGCAGCGGTCGATCTTCAGCCCGTGGATCGGCAGCCGCCGCAGGTACGCCAGGCTCGAGTGGCCGGTGCCGAAGTCGTCGATCACCACGCGCACGCCCAGCAGGGCGAGTTCCTCAAGCAACGGGATCGCCCGCTCCGGCTGCGCCATGACCACCGTCTCGGTGAGCTCCAGCTCGAGCGCGCCCGGCGGCAGCCCGTGCTCCCGGACCAGCCGCGCGACGTCCGCGGGCAGGTCGGGCGTGAACTGCACCGCCGACACGTTCACCGCCATCCGCAGGTGGCCCCAGCCCGCCTCGACGAGGCGGGCGCGCGTGCGCGCGGCATGCGCCAGCACCAGGCGGCCCAGCGCGACGACCAGGCCGCTCTCCTCGCAGGCGGGAATGAACTCGCCCGGTGGCAGCAGCCCGCGGCGCGGATGGCGCCAGCGCACCAGGGCTTCAAGGGCCACGGGGGTGCCGCGCGCATCGAAGATGGGCTGGTACTCGAGCATGAACTCGTCGCGCTCGATCGCCTGGCGCAATTCGCCGAGCAGGGCCATCCGCGCGCTCGCCGCGTGCTGCAGGCCGTCGTGGTAGGCGACCGTGGCGTTCCTCCCGCCCTGCTTTGCACGGTACATCGCGAGGTCAGCGCGGCGCAGCAGTGCCTCGACGTCGGCGCCGTCGTCGGGGAAGCGGCACCAGCCGACGCTGGCGGTGAGCGTGTGCCGCACGCCCCCGACGTCGACCGGCCGCGCCAGCAGCGCGGCGACGTGCCGCTCCAGCCGTGCCGCGGCATCCTCGCCGGCCGGCTCCTCGAGCAGCAGCACGAATTCGTCGCCGCCGAAGCGCGCGACGGTGTCGCCCTCGCGCAGCCCGGCCCCGAGCCGCCCGGCCATCGCCCTCAGCACGGTGTCGCCGCTGCCATGGCCGAAGCTGTCGTTGACCAGCTTGAAGTCGTCCAGGTCCACGAACGCCACGACCACGCGGCCGCCCGCGGCCTTCGCGCGCGCCATCGCGGCCTCGAGCCGCGTGCCCAGGTGGTCGCGGTTGGGCAGGCCGGTGAGCAGGTCGTGGGTCGCGCGGTGGGCGATCTCCGCCTGGAACCGCTCGCGCTCCGCCTCGGCGACCACGCGGTCGGTGATGTCGCGCACCAGCACCATGCACGCCGGGCGGCCGTCGAACACGATGTCCACGCCCGCGTTGTTGACGTAGATGATCCGGCCGTCCTTCAGCCGGTGGCGCCACGCCCGGTCGGAATCATCCGGCGGCGCGTCGGCGCGGACGTAGGCCAGCGTGTCCGCGGCCTCCTCCGGGGGGCGCAGGTCGAGGATGGTCATCGACAGGAATTCGGCGCGGCTGTAGCCGTACCGTTCCACGGCCGTGTCGTTGACCGCGAGGATGCGCAGGCTCTCGCGGTCGAACACCCAGATCGGCAGCGGGTTGCGGTGGAACAGGGAGTCGTAGCGCGCCCGGATGACGCGCAGCCGCGACAGGGCGCCGCGAAGCGCCGCGACGAGCCGAGGCCCGCGGCGCAACTGCCGACCCGCTCGCCTCCCGAGTGCCCCGAGTCCGGCCCACAGCCGCGCCCCGGGGCGTCGCGCCCGCTCTCCCTGCACCGCGCCCGCCATGTCCCCCGCGTCCTGCTGGCCGAGCCCGCACTTTACCGGCGCGGCGCGGGCGTGGAACCGGACCTGGGTCTCAGTGTTCGGCGCGCGCGGCCTTGGGCTGGTGCTGCATCAGCCGGTCCGTCCAGGCGATGCCGATCGCCGAGACGATGAACACCATGTGGATGATCGTCTGCCACATCACCCCGGTGGGCGTGGCGTTCGTGCACACGGTCCCGGCCGCCTCGAGCGCCGGCGTGCACAGCGGCAGGCCCAGCTGGCCGGCCTCGATGAACGTCTTGAGCAGGTGGATCGAGGAGATGCCGATGATCGCCATCGCCAGCTTCACCTTCAGGACGCTGGCGTTGACGTGGCTCAGCCACTCCGGCTGGTCCGGGTGCCCCTGCAGGCGCAGGCGCGAGACGAACGTCTCGTAGCCGCCGACGATCACCATCACCAGCAGGTTGGAGATCATCACCACGTCGATCAGGCCGAGCACGATCAGCATGATCCCCTGCTCGCTGAGTGCGTTGGCATCGGTGATCAGGTGCAGCAGTTCCTTGAGGAACAGGAACACGTACACGCCCTGGGCGACGATCAGCCCCAGGTAGAGCGGCAGCTGCAGCCAGCGCGAACTGAAGATCAGGTAGGGCAGCGGGCCCAGGCGGGGGACCGGCGGGGGAAGGGTGGACATGCGCTCGGGGGCTCGTGCGGGACGCGGCAGGGTAGCCGCGCCACGAGGGCAAGCCAAGCCGGGCTCAGTCGGCCGCGGCCTCCGGCAACTGCATGAGCGCGTTGAGCTCCGCCTCCAGCACGTCGATGTGCCTGGCCAGCCGACCCGCCTCGGCGTCGCCGAGGTTGACCAGGCCGTCGAACAGGGCGGCGATCCGGCCGAGCCGTTCCCGCTGCGAGCGCACGTCCGCGCGCGTGCGCTGGCCGGCGAGGTCGCTGATCACGCTCGCGAACCGGTCGCGGTCGCGGCGGTGGCGTTCGCGCAGCATCACGCGCAGGCGCTCCCCCTGCCGGCGGTCGCAGTCGCGCCAGGGCGCGCTGCGGCCACGCACCGTCTCGCGCCACGAGGCGAAGCTCTTGCGCGGCCCGATCTTCCGCCCGTCGTCGTCGATCGTGAACGGCGCGTCCGGCGCGCCGGCCCAGCGGACCTCCTCGATCTCCTCGCAGCGGAAGAACACCAGCCACTCGCCGGAGTCGGGCGACAGCTCGAAGGCCAGCACGCCGGCGAGCCCGTCGGCCTTGTCGGCGGTGGTCCAGTCTTCGGCGCGGGTGGTGGACGGCATCGCGCCCCCCACGTCAGCGACCCAGG
Organism: Luteimonas pelagia; assembly: GCF_054776035.1. Classification (NCBI taxonomy): domain Bacteria; kingdom Pseudomonadati; phylum Pseudomonadota; class Gammaproteobacteria; order Lysobacterales; family Lysobacteraceae; genus Luteimonas; species Luteimonas pelagia. The sequence continues at coordinate 426,407 of NZ_BAAHCG010000003.1, forward strand.
CCAGCAGCCCCGGCGCCGCGTCCGCACCCGGCGCGCGACCGCTGCTGTGCCAATGGCCTTCGTGCCACAGGCCGACGCCGTCGCACGGCACCGCGCGCATGAGCAACGGCAGCTCCGACAGCAGCGCGTGCCTCGGGTCGGTGGCGCGGTCCAGGCGCAGGGCGAGGGTGTCGCGCACCTGGCGCGCCGCGTCCTCGGCCCGGGTGGCGGCCTGCTGCTCGCGCGCGGCCACCCGCATCGACACGAACAGGCCGAACAGGTCGCACGCGGCGCGCACGCCCGGGGGGACCGGCCGCGGCGTCAGGTGGTGGCAGGCGACCAGGCCCCACAGCCGGCCGGCGACCACGATCGAGATCGACATCGACGCCGCCACGCCCATGTTGCGCAGGTACTCGATATGCACGGGCGACACGCTGCGCAGCATGTGCTGGCTGAGGTCCAGTGGCGCGCCCTCGTCCGTGCGGTCGGGGACGATGGGCACGGGCACGTACGCGGCGTCCGGGATCACGCGCACGCGATTGGTGACGTACAGCGCGCGCGCCTGGGGCGGGATGTCGGACGCCGGGTAGCGCAGGCCGAGGAAGCTGTCGACCTCCGAATCGCGCGCTTCCGCCACCACCTCGCCGGCCTCGTCGTGGCGGAAGCGGTAGACCATGACCCGGTCGTAGCCGGTCAGCCGCCGGACCTGCTCGGCGACGCCCTGGAAGAAGCCGGCGTCGTCGTCGCTGCCCGCCACGCGGGTGATCATCGACTGCGCGACCACGGTGGGCGACCGTTCGGCCGCGGCCTGCGGCTGCGGTTCGATCTCGACGTGCACCAGGCCGTCGGCGTAGTGGACGCTGAGGTCGCACAGCTGCGCCATGTGGCCGATGTTGGCCGCCGCCGCGCGCTGCGAGACGGCGCCCGCGTCGCCGAAGCTCACCGTGTCGGCGAGTGCCTGGACGACGTCGTCGGTGACGAACTCGCGCAGCGCGTGCCCGAGCATCTCCGGCGGGTCCACGCCGAGCAGGTCGCCGATGTTGGCCGAGACGTGGCGGATGCTCCAGTCGGGAAGCGCGCAGGCGACGAGGAAGCCCTGCGGCTGGATCGCGCCGGACAGGTGGATCGGCTCGCTCGCGCAGGTCTGGAGTGCGGACTGCAGTCGTGCATTCATTCGGTCGGATCCGTTTCGGTCGCGCGCGCGGGCCCGTGCAGGTCCTCGTCGCGCGCACGCAGCAGGCAGGTTCCGGCGTGCGCGAAGGCCTCGCGCGCGCCACGGTGGAGGGACCGTTCGGCGTCGCCGGCGGCGACGTCCTCGATGCGCGCCAACAGGGCGTGCCATCCGTCGCCCGCCGCATGCGCGTCGAGGAAGCGCGCGGCCCGCGCCGACGCGTGGCCGAGCGCCCGGACGTCGCGCAGCAGGCGCCGCGCGCCGAACGCGCTGCCCGCGAACACGTATTCCCAGCCGAGCTGGCGCAAGGCGTCGCCGATCGCCGGCGCCGCCCCGCGTGCGGGGAGGGGCGCGGCGCCCACCGCCACCAGGTCGGCGGCGAGCAGGCCGCAGGCGGCCGCGCAGGCATCGCCCACGCGGGCCGCGCGCCCCCCGCCTTCGCGCCCCGCGCGCAGCTGGAAGCCGGCCGACATGTCGCCCGTGAAGCGATGCATGCCCCGCAGGTAGGCGCGGTAGTCGGCGGCATCGCGCAATCCGTCCGGGAACAGCGCGTCCACGCGCGCGTGCGCTTCGCGCGTCGCCGTACGCAGGGCGTCGTGCCGGGGAGCCGACCCGCGCTCGCGGGCAGCTGTCATGGGAACTGCGGACATGGCCACACTTTAGGCGAAGGTTCCGGCGCCGCCTGTTCAGCTTGCTGAGGCGGCGTGACCTGCATCACGCTTTCGGCCCGTCAGGCTGAACGCGCGGCCACCGCTACACTGCCCGGCCTGCAAGCCACGGAATCCGCGATGCCCGCCCACCCGCGCCGACGCGTGCGCCCGGTCCACGCCCTCCTCCTCGCCGCAGGCCTCATGCCATTTGCCGCCCCGCCCGTCGCCGCCGCGCCACGCCACGCGGGCAGCCTCACGCTCGAGGCGATCACCGGCGATGCGGCGCTGTCCGGCCCGACCCTGCGCAAGCCGGCGATCTCGCCGGACGGCGCGCGGGTGACGTTCCTGCGCGGCCGTGACGACGACCGGAACCGGCTGGACCTGTGGAGCCACGAGGTGGCCACGGGACGCACCACGATGCTCGTCGACTCCAGCGTCCTGTCGCCCGGCGACGAAGTGCTGAGCGACGCGGAGAAGGCGCGCCGCGAGCGCCAGCGCATCGCGGCGCTGTCGGGGATCGTCGAATACCAGTGGGCGCCGGACAGCCGGCACCTGCTGTTTCCCCTGGGTGGCGAGCTGTACCTGTACGACACGCGCGCGACCGGCGCGGGCGCGGTGCGCAAGCTGACCGACGGCGGCGGCTTCGCGACCGACGCCAAGGTGTCGCCGCGCGGTGGCTTCGTGAGTTTCGTCCGCGACCGCGACCTTTGGGTGATCGACCTGGCCGACGGCTCGGAGGCGCGCCTGACGCACGACGGCTCGGACACGGTCGCCAACGGCGTCGCCGAGTTCGTGGCCGACGAGGAGATGGGTCGCCACACCGGTTACTGGTGGGCGCCGGACGATTCGGCGATCGCCTTCACGCGCATCGACGAGTCGGGCGTGCCGCTGCGCAAGCGGTACGAGGTCTATCCGGACCGCACGGAGGTCGTGGAGCAGCGTTACCCGGCCGCGGGCGAGGCCAACGTCGACATCCGCCTGGGCGTGGTCGCGCCCCGCGCCGGCGCGACGCCGCACTGGATCGACCTCGGCGACGAGCGCGACATCTACCTGCCGCGGGTGGCCTGGCGCGGCCCCGGTGCCGTCGTCTTCCAGCGCCAGTCGCGCGACCAGCAGCGCCTCGAACTGGTGCAGGCCGGGCTCGGCGACGGCGGCCAGCGCGTGCTCGCCACCGAGACCAGTCGCACTTGGGTCCCGCTGCACGACGACCTGCGCTTCCTCGACGACGGCCGCTTCGTCTGGAGCAGCGCGCGCAGCGGCCACCAGCACCTGTACGTGGTCGACGCCGGAGGCGAGGCCACCGCGCTGACGTCCGGCGACTGGGACGTGGACGGCCTGCTGGCGGTCGACGAGGCCGCAGGCCAGGTCTATTTCGCCGCCACGCGCGAGACCCCGCTGGAGAAGCACGTCTACCGCGTACCGCTCGCCGGCGGCGCGGTGGAGCGGCTTTCCACGCAACCGGGCATGCACGAGGCGACGTTCGCCGAGAGCGGCGACGTGTACGTCGACCTGTGGTCGAACACGTCCACGCCGCCGCAGACGCAGCTGTTCGCCGCCGACGGCCGGCTGCTGGCGACGCTGGTCGAGAACGACCCCTCCGACGCCTCGCATCCGTACGCTCCGTACCTCGGGGCGCACCGCCCGGTGGAGTTCGGCACGCTCCAGGCCGCCGACGGGACGACCGGGCTGCACTACAGCCTCGTGCGGCCCGCGGGCTTCGATGCCTCGCGCAAGTACCCGGTCGTCGTGTACGTCTACGGCGGCCCGGCCGCGCAGACCGTCACCAACAGCTGGCCAGGCCGCGGCGACCACTTCTTCAACCAGTACCTGGCCCAGCACGGCTACGCGGTGTTCTCGCTGGACAACCGCGGCACGCCGCGGCGCGGCGTCGACTTCGGCGGCGCGCTGCATGGCCGCCAGGGCACGGTCGAGGTCGAGGACCAGCTGCGCGGCGTCGAATGGCTGCGTTCGCAGCCGTGGGTGGACCCGGACCGCATCGGCGTGCACGGCTGGTCGAACGGCGGCTACATGACATTGATGCTGCTGGCGCAGGCGCCCGACGCGTACGCCTGCGGCGTCGCCGGCGCGCCCGTCTCGGACTGGGCGCTGTACGACACGCACTACACCGAGCGCTACATGGGCCTGCCGGATGCGAACCCGGATGGCTACGCGGCGGCGCGCGTGCTCGCGCACGTCGACGGCCTGGTCGGCCCGGACGCGCCGCGCCTGCTGCTGGTGCACGGCATGGCGGACGACAACGTGCTGTTCGGCAACACGCTGGACGTGGTGTCGGCGCTGCAGGCGCGCGGCCAGCCGTTCGAGCTCATGACCTACCCGGGCGCGAAGCACGGCCTGTCGGGTGCCGACGCGTTGCACCGGTACCGCGTGGCGGAAGACTTCCTCGACCGCTGCCTCGACCCGGGCGCGCCGCCCGGCACGTGAAGGCGGCGCCGCGTTTCTTCACGCGGCGTCACGGTTTGGATGGTTCCATCGACCGGCGACTTGCCGGTCGGACCCGATTCCTCCGTTAGCCCACGAGATCGACTTGCGCGGACAGGGGTCCCTGTCGTGCAGGGACGCGTGGAGGGGAGGTCGTGGTCATGGAGACCGCCAGCAGCAAGGGCGCTTATGCAGCGGAGTCGGACCGCGTCCCGGGCCGTGTGCGTCTGGCGTGCGTCGCGACCGGCCTCGTCGCCCTGCTCGTGCTCCTGGGCTGGCTGCTGGGCATCGAGGCGCTGAAGCGGATCCACCCCGCGTGGATCGCGATGAATCCCTTGACGGCCGTCCTGTTCCTCGCGTGCGCGACCGCGCTGTGGCGCCGTCGCCTGCCGGGCCGTCGGCCCGCCGCGTCCTGGCTCGCGGGCGGCGTGTGCGGACTCGGCTTCGTGCTTGCCATCGACCAGCTCGCCGCCTGGCCCGGCGGCCCGGACCAGTGGCTGTTCCACGATGCCCTCGCGGGCAACACGATGGCGCTGGGCACCGCGGTCTCGTTCGCGATGGCGGGCCTCTCGCTGCTGCTCCTCGACCATGGCACGCGGCCCGGTCGGCGGCCCAGCGAATGGCTGGCCGCGGCGATCGCGCTCAACGCCCTGTGGGTGATGCTCGGCTACGCCTACGGCGTGCGCGAGGTGGTGGAGGCGGGGACCCGCATCCCGATGGCCGCACACACCGCGCTGCTGTTCATGCTCCTGGCCGGGGGCCTGCTGGCGAGCCGCCGCACGGTCGGCGTCGCTGGGCTGTTCTCCGGTTCCCAGGTGGAAAGCATCGCCGCCAGGCGCTTCCTGGCCGGGAGCGTGGTGATCGTGGCCGGCATCGGGTGGCTGCGGCTCGCCGGCGAACGCGCGGGACTGTACGGCACCGAGGTCGGCGTCGCCCTGTTCACCACGCTTGTCATCGCGCTGCTGGCCGCGCTGGTGGCCAGCAGCGCGTGGGCGCTGCATCGCGCGGAAGTCGAGCGGCGCCACGCGGAATCCGATCGGCGCCGGTTGTTCGCGGTCACCCCCGACCTGTTGTGCGTGGCGGGCTTCGACGGCTACTTCCGCGACGTCAATCCGGCATGGACGGCGCTGCTCGGCTGGTCGCGCGAGGAACTCCTCTCGCGGCCGTTCCTGGAGTTCGTCCACCCCCACGACATCGCCCCGTCGCAGGCGACCCTGTCCCGGCTCGGCGAGGGCGTCCCGGCGATCGCGTTCGAGAACCGGTTCCTGGCCAAGGACGGCGGCACGCGCTGCATCTCGTGGAACGCGATGCCCGTGCCGGAGGAGGGGGTCATCTACTGCAGCGGCCGCGACGTGACCGAGGCGCGCGACGCGCGCGAATCGATCCGCAGGCTCAACGGCGACCTGGTGGCCAAGGCCGCCGAGCTCCAGCAGAGCAACCGGGAACTCGAGGCGTTCAGCTACACGATCTCGCACGACCTGCGCGCGCCGCTGCGGCACGTCGACGGCTACGCGCGGATGCTGGCCGAGGACGCGGGCGACGGGCTGGACGCCGAATGCCGCCGCTACGTCGAGGAGATCGGCGGGGCGGCGCGGCGCATGGGCGCCCTCATCGACGACCTGCTGGCCTTCTCGCGACTCGGCCGCAAGCCCGTCGAGAAGGTGCCGCTGGACATGGCGGCGCTGGTCGCGCGCGTGGTCGAGGAGACGGGCGGGGCGGGCCGCGTCCACGTCGGCGCGCTGCCCGATGCGCCGGCCGACCCGGTCCTGCTGCGACAGGTCTGGGTCAACCTGGTGTCCAACGCCCTCAAGTACGGCGCGCCCCGCGGCGATGCGTTGCGCGTCGAGATCGACGGTGAACGCATCGACGGCGGCGTCCGCTATCGCGTCCGCGACAACGGCGTGGGCTTCGACATGCGGTTCGCGGACAAGCTGTTCGGCGTGTTCCAGCGCCTGCACTCGGCCGACGACTTCGAGGGCACCGGCGTGGGGCTGGCGATCGTGCAGCAGATCGTGGTCCGCCATGGCGGCACGGTCGGCGCGGAATCGTCGCCGGGGCAGGGCGCGACGTTCCGGTTCGACCTGCCCGCCGCAGGGCACGGGACGCGGGACACGGAGGACGAGGCGATGACGGAGGCGACTGGATGAACTACCAGCAGGTCGAGGTGCTGCTCGTCGAGGATTCGCGGCCCGACGCGGAGATGACGTTGCGGACATTGAAGAAGAAGGGCATCGCCAACAACGTCGAGTGGGTGCGCGACGGCGTCGAGGCGCTGGAGTACCTGTTCCGCGAAGGCCAGTACGCCGACCGCGTGGACGGGCACCCCAAGCTCGTGCTGCTGGACCTGAAGATGCCGCGCATGGACGGGCTGCAGGTGCTCGAGCGCATGAAGGCCGATCCGCGCACCCGCGCCATCCCGGTGGTGATGATGACCTCCTCGCGCGAGGAGGGCGACCTCGTCGAGAGCTACCAGCGCGGCGTCAACAGCTTCGTCGTCAAGCCGGTGGACTTCGCCGAGTTCGCCGAGACGGTGGCCCAGGTCGGCATGTACTGGATGATCGCCAACGAGTCGCCGGACTGACCGATGGCGCGCCTGCCCGACAACCTGCGCGTCCTGCTGGTCGAGGACTCCGAGGCCGACGCCGAGCTGATCCTGCGCGCGCTGCGTGGGCTGGGCGTCCCCTACGAGCACGCGCGCGTCGCGACCGAGTCCGAACTGCGCGAGCGCCTCGCGGACTACGCGCCGCACATCGTGCTGAGCGACTTCTCGATGCCCGGCTTCAGCGGGCGCGAGGCGCTGCGCGTGGTCACTGAGGTCGCGCCCGACACCCCCTTCCTGTTCGTCTCCGGGACGATCGGCGAGGAGATGGCGATCGACGCGCTGCAGCGCGGCGCGGTGGACTACATCCTCAAGGACAACCTGCGCCGGCTCGCGCCCGCCGTGCAGCGCGCGCTGGGCAGCGCCTACGAGCGGGTTCGCCGCCGCGACATGGAGCGTGCGCTCCGCGACAGCGAGGCGCGCTTCCGGAGCATCGTCGAGTCCAGCCGGGACTGGATCTGGGAGATGGATGCCTCGGGGCACCTCACCTACAGCAACGCGGCGGTGCGGCAGATCCTCGGGCGTCCGCCCGAGGCGCTCGTCGGTCGCGACTGGCGGGAGCTGCTGCCCCCCGGCGAACCGCGCGAGGACCTCGTGCGGCTCGACGCGGCGATCGCCGCCGGCAGGACCTGGCAGGGCCTGCGCTTCCAGGTCCTCCACGAGGACGGCAGCGTGCGGGTGCTCGAAAGCAGCGGCGGCCCGGTGTACGACGAGGCCGGTGCGCTCACCGGCTTCAGGGGCATCGACCGCGACGTGACAGAGCTCCTCCAGCAGCAGCGGCGCATCCGCCACCTCGCCCGGTTGCACGCGGTGCTCGGCGCCCTCGGCAACACCGTGCTGCGCACGTCCGACCGCGACCGCCTGCTGGCCGAGGTCTGCACCGTGGCGACCGAGCACGGCGGGTTCGATGCCGCGATCATCGCGCTCGCACCGCGCAGGGGCGCCGGGGTGCAGGACGACGGGGCATCGCCGGAAACGCGCCTGCTCGACATCGCGTGCCGTTCGGGCGACGCGCGGATCCTCGCCTGCCTGGACGCGCTCACCGACGGCGATGGCTGCCGGCGCGAGGCGCGCGCGCTCCGCGATGGCGCGCGGATGATCGTGCCGGACCTCGCCGCCGACCGGGGCGACGGCCCGGTCCCGGATGCGCGCCGGGCGCTGCTCGATGCCGGCGTCGGCGCCTTCGCGCTCCTGCCGCTCGGCGACCCGGCGTGGGGCGTCATCGGCCTGTATTCCAAGGCGCCGCAGGCCTTCGACGAGGACGAACGGGTCCTGCTCGAGCGGCTGGTGGCCGACATCGACTACGCGGTGGATTTCATCGCCAAGGGCGAGCGGCTGGAGTTCCTCGCCTACCACAACCCGGTGAGCCGGCTGCCGAACCGCCCGGCGCTGCACCTGCAGGCCGAGGCCCTGATGGCGGACGGGCCGGTCGTGATGGCGCTGGTGGACATCGAGCGCTTCTCGGCCATCAACGAATCGCGCGGCCGGGCCTTCGGCGACGCGCTGCTGCGCGCCGCCGGCGAGCGCCTGCAGGCGCTGGGTGGCGCATCCGCGCGCGTGGCGCACCCCGAGTCGGACACCTTCGCCCTGGCGTACCGCGCCGGCGGCACGGTGGAGGGCGAGGTCGAACGCCTGGAGGGGCTGCTCGAGGCATTCGAACGCGAACCGTTCGAGATCCGCGACGAGTCCCTGCTGGTGGACCTGCGGGCGGGCGTGGCGCTGTATCCCGACCACGCGCCGGATGCCGAGTCGCTCGAGCGCAACGCGATGGCGGCACTGGCCGAGGCCAGCCGCCGCGGCGGCCGCATCCATGCGTTCAACGACGAACTGCGCGGGCGCGCCGCCTGGTCGGTCCAGATGGAGCAGGACCTGCGCCGGGCGATCGAAGCCGGCGAGTTCGAACTCTTCTTCCAGCCCAAGTTCGAAGCGCGGCACCACCGCCTGGTCGGGGCCGAGGCGCTGCTGCGCTGGCGGCACCCGGACCGCGGCCTGGTGTCGCCGGCCGATTTCATCCCGATCCTGGAGAAGACCGGCCTGATCGTCCCGGTCGGGCGGTGGGTGCTGGTCGAGGCGCTGCGGGTGGCCCGCGCGTGGCGCGACGCGGGGCACGAGCGCCTGCGCATCGCGGTCAACCTCTCAGCACGGGAGTTGCGGCACCCCCGGTTCCTCGACCAGTGCCGCGAACTGCTGGCGCCGCACGCCGCCGACCAGCTGGTCGACATCGAGGTGACCGAAAGCCTGCTGATGGACGACATCGAGCACAGCCTCCACCTTCTGGACGCATTGCGCGACCTCGGGTGCAAGGTCTCGATCGACGACTTCGGCACGGGCTATTCGTCGCTGAACTACCTGGCGCGATTGCCGGTGGACGAGATCAAGATCGACCAGTCGTTCACCGCGCTGCTGACCCAGAGCCCGGAAACGCTGGCGCTGGTGACGAACATCATCGGCCTGGCCCATTCGCTGTCGCTGCGCGTGGTGGCCGAAGGCGTGGAGGACGAGGAGCAGGCGAAGCTGCTGCGCCTGCTGCGCTGTGACCAGCTGCAGGGCTACTGGCTGGGCCGCCCGGTGGCCGAACGCGAGTTCAGGACATTGCTCCTCGACGCGATGGAAGCCTGAACGCGACCGCGGCGGGGGTGGACGCGGCACGCTGGCTATACTGCCGGGCGCCTTCGAATCCCCGCCAGGTCCTGCTGCGTGACCCCACTCCGTCCGACCGCCATGCCGCCGCTGGCGATCCGCGCCCACAGCGCGACCACCGCCCTCGGCGCCGGCCTCGGCGCGCAACTGGACGGCCTGCGGGCGCGGCGCAGCGGCCTGCGCGTCAACGACTTCGGCCCCGAAGTGGATGGCGCGCCACTGCCCTGCCGCATCGGGCGCGTCGCCGGCCTCGAGTCGGCGCCACTGCCGGCGCACCTGGCCGGATGGGAATGCCGCAACAACCGGCTCGCCTGGCTGGCACTGCGGCAGGACGGGCTGCTGGACGCTGTCGCGGCGGCGGCGGGGCGCCACGGCGCGGCGCGCGTCGCGATCGTCGTCGGCACCTCGACCGCCAGCATCGGCGCCAGCGAGGAGGCGTACACGCGCCTGGCCCCCGGTGACTACGGCGCACCCGCGTTTCCCGAGGACCTCGCGCGACCCATCGTGCATACCCCGCATTCGCTGGGCGACTTCGTCCGCGCCGCGACCGGACTGCGGGGGCCCTGCATGACCGTGGCGACCGCGTGTTCGTCCAGCGCCAAGGTGTTCGCGCAGGCGGCGCGGCTGGTGCGCGCCGGCGTCGTCGACGCCGCTCTGGTCGGTGGCGTGGACACGCTGTGCGGCAGCGTGCTGTACGGCTTCAACGCCCTGCAGCTCGTGTCGCGCGAGCCCTGCCGCCCGTTCGACGCCGACCGCGACGGCCTGTCGCTGGGCGAGGCCGGCGGCTTCGCGCTGCTCGAGCGGCTCGACGCCGGCAACGCGGCCTGCCCGCAACTGCGCGGCTATGGCGAGTCGAGCGACGCGCACCACATGTCCGCGCCGCACCCGGAGGGCGCGGGCGCGCTGGCCGCGATGGCGGATGCGCTTGCGCGCGCGGGCATCGCCGCGGCCGACGTCGGCTACCTCAACCTCCACGGCACGGCGACGCCCGCCAATGACGCCGTCGAGGCGCGCGCGGTCGCGTCCATGTTCCCCGCGACGCTGCACGCCGGTTCCACCAAGGGCTGGACCGGGCACACGCTGGGCGCGGCGGGCATCGTCGAATCGGTGTTCGCCCTGCTCGCGCTCGAGCACGGCCTGCTGCCGGGCACGCTCAACAGCCGGACGCCGGACGCCGCCTGCGGCCCGCAGGTCCGCTTCGACAACGCGCGGTCGGACGGCCTGCGCTACGCCATGAACAACGCCTTCGGCTTCGGCGGCAACAACTGCACGCTCGTCTTCGGGGCCGGCGCATGAGTTCGCTCGCCGCCAGCATCGAGGGGATCGGCTTCTGGGCCCCCGGCCTCCCCGACTGGGCCGCGGCGCGCGCCTTCGCCACCGGCGGCGAGGCGGCCGGCGACGCGTCCGGGCGTCCCGCGCCGACGCTGCTGCCGCCGAACGAGCGCCGCCGTGCGCCCGAATCGGTCGCCGTCGCGTTGCACGTCGCGATGGCCGCGTGCGAATCGGCCGGCCGGCCACCGGCCGGGCTGCCCGGCGTGTTCGCCTCGACCCACGGCGACCTGGCGATCACCGACTACATGTGCGCCACGCTGGCCGAGGCCCCGCAGACCCTCTCGCCGACGAAGTTCCACAACTCCGTGCACAACGCCGCCGCCGGCTACTGGACGATCGGCGCGGGCTGCGTGCGCCCGGCCACCGCGTTGAGCGCGCACACGGGCAGCTTCGCCCAGGGCCTGCTCGAGTCGCTCGCGCAACTGGCGGCGGGCGATGCGGACGCGGTGCTGCTGGTCGGCTACGACACCGCGGCGCGCGGCCCGCTCGGCGGGCAGGCGCGCAGCACCGGCCTGCTGGGGGGCGCGCTCGTGCTCGGCGCCGCCGGGGGGGCCGGCCGTGTCCGCCTGCGGGCCACGTTGGCGGACGGCGCGCCGACCCCGGGCAACGGCCCGCTCGCGCGGCATGCGGCCGGCAATGCGATGGCGCCGATGCTGCCCCTGTTCGATGCCCTGGCCAACGGCGACGACCTGGTGTCGCTGGAGGCGGGCGGTGGACGCGTGCTGCGCCTGGAGCTCGCCCGTGAGTGACGCGCAGCCCGCCCCGCTCGATGCGGCGCGCGTGGCCGTGCTCGTGCCCGCCCTGAACGAGGTGCTCCGAATCCGCGAGGTGGTCGAGGGGGCGCTGGCGCAGTGTCCGAACGTCATCGTCGTGGACGACGGGTCCGACGACGGGACGGCGGACCGGATCGCCGACCTGCCGGTCACCGTGCTGCGCCACGACCGCCGGATGGGCAAGGGCGCGAGCCTCCGCGACGGCTTCGCCGAAGCGCTGCACCGCGGGTTCGCCGGCGTGCTCACGATGGATGGCGACGGCCAGCACGCCGCGGCGGACATCCCGCGCCTGCTCGAGGCCGCGCGCGCGCATCCGCGGACGATCGTGATCGGCGCGCGCCTGCGCAAGCGCGCCAGCCAGCCGATGTACCGCCGCCTGGCGAACGAGTTCGGCGACTGGGGCATCGCGTTCGGCACGGGCTACCGCATCGCCGACACCCAGAGCGGCCAGCGCTACTACCCGGCGGAGGTGCTCGCGCTGGGCGACGTGCCGGGCGAGGATTTCGTCTACGAGGCGCAGATCCTGATCTCCGCCGCGCGCGAGCTGGGGTTCGGCTGCGTGTCCGTGCCGATCGAGTCGCGCTACCAGTCGCACGACACCAGGGACCAGTTCCGCCGCAGCCACTTCCGTCCGCTGCGCGACCTGTGGCGCATCACCTCGCACGTCGTGCGGCAGGTCCTGTCGGCCGGCGACCTGCCTGCGGCCTGGCGGCGCACCCGCGAGAACCCGCCGCGCATCCATGACCCGAGCGGCGAGTTCGCGCCACCGCCCGCCGCCTCGCCGGTGCCGCGCACGTGACCGCAGCCGCCGCCCGCGACGTCGTCGTGCTCGGCGGCGGCCTGGCGGGGTTGTGCCTGGCGATCCAGCTCAAGCGGCGCGATCCATCGCTCGACGTGCTGGTGCTCGAGCGCCGCCGGCATCCCGTGCCCGAGGCGGCGTTCAAGGTCGGCGAGTCCACCGTGGAGATCGGCGCGCACTACTTCGACGCCGTGCTGGGATTGCGCGACCACCTCGACGACGCGCAGCTGCGCAAGTTCGGGTTCCGCTTCTTCTTCAGCGACCCGGCGTGCGTGCCCCATGGCGCGCCGCCGGACCGGATCGACCACTGCGTGGAACTGGGCGTCAGCCACGTGCTGCCGACGCCGACGTGGCAGATCGACCGTGGTCGCTTCGAGAACCTTTTGGGCGAACGGGCGCGCGCGCTCGGGGTGGAATTCGTCGACGGCGTGGCCGTCCGGACCATCGAGCCCGGCCGCGATGGCGCGCCGCACGGCGTGGCATGGGAGCGAGACGGCAGGCGCGAGGACGCCCGCGCCCGCTGGCTGGTCGATGCCAGCGGCCGCGCCGGGCTGCTCAAGCGCCGACTCGGCCTCGCCCGCGAAAACGACCACGCCGTCCATTCGGCCTGGTGGCGGGTGCGCGGCACGCTGCGGCCCGACGACTGGGGCGCGGATCCCGCCTGGCGCGCGCGCTGCGATCCACCGGAACGCTGGCGGTCCACCAACCACCTGTGCGGACCGGGCTACTGGGTCTGGCTGATCCCGCTCGCGTCGGGCAGCCATTCGATCGGCATCGTCGCCGACCCCGCGCTCCACCCCCTGACGGGCATGGACACCCACGCCAAGGCCATGGCGTGGCTGCGCACGCACCAGCCGCGACTGGCGCGCGCACTGGACGAAGGCGACCACGACGTCCAGGACTTCGCCTTCCTCCGTCGCTTCTCGCACGGCTGCACGCGCGCCTGGTCGGGCGAGGACCGCTGGGCAACGACGGGCGAGGCCGGCGTGTTCCTCGATCCGTTCTACTCGCCGGGCAGCGACTTCATCGCCATCGCCAACGGGTACGTCACCGACCTGGTGCTGCGCGACCGCGCCGGCGAGCCGACCGGCGCCCGCGGGTCCCTCTACGAGCAGTTGTACTTCTCGTTCTACGGGAACATGCTCACGCTCTACCAGGACCAGTACCCGCTGTTCGGCGATGCCCGGGTCATGCCGCTGAAGGTGGTGTGGGACTACACCTGGTACTGGACGCAACTGGCGCCGCTGGCGATGTCCGGGCGGCTGTGCGACCTGGCGATGCTGGGCCGGCTGCGGCCCGCGATGCAGCATGCCTCGGCGATCAACGCGGCCCTGCAGCCGCTGTTCCGTGACTGGGGTGCGCGCAACGCCGCCGCCGCGGGGTCGAGGGCGCCGGCCACGCCACCCGCGATGCGGGACCAGGCGCGGATCGACTGGTTCGCGGACATCAACCGCGGCCTGCTCGAACCGCTCGACGACGCGGCGTTCGAGGCCCGTTTCGCGCGGGATCTCGAACGGCTGCGGCGGCTCGCGGGCGAACTGCTGGCGATGGCGCGCGAGGCGCACCCGCGGATCCCCGACCACGGCCTGGACGCGCTGCTCGACAGGCAATCCGTGGAAGGCGAAGCGGCGCTGTTGCCCGCGCCCTGGCGACCGGCCGCCATGGCGGGCACCCGGGCCGCCTGACCGGGCTCAGTCCGCCGGCGCGGCGGGCGGCGCCGGCACATGGATCGCGACCGCCTCCGCGTAGGTCCGGTCGCTGCCCAGCAGCACGCCGATGCCGACGCCGCCGAAGCCGCCGCCGCGATAGCTGCCGCCGCCCGCGCCGATGCTGACGCCGCCGCCACCGCCGCGCTCCACGGTATCGACGAGCAGCACGCCGTTCGCGCCGAGCGCCGCCGCCTCGTCGCGCAGCTTGCGCAGCACGGCGTCCTGGCGGGACTGCGCGCCGAAGATGGAGCCGCTCGACGTCGAAAGGCGAGCGATCTCCTCGTACGCCGGGGGCGTGTCGAAATAGAAGCGCACGTGCGCCGGATCGATCGGCGGGCGCGGCGTGCCGGTGAGGACGTGCGACGTGGTGCACGCCGCGAGCAACGCGACGAGGCACAGGCACGCGGCGAGGCGTGCGTTTCCGATCAGGGTGGCCATGCGGACCTCCCGCGGGTCGTTGACCACGGCGATGCTACGCGCGCCCCGTGGGTGGCCGGTGACGGTGGCGCGCGACGCGTTCAGCTCATGCCGCCGTCGATGCCGATGACCTGCCCGTTCACGTAACCGGCGGCGTCCGAACACAGGAACGCCACCAGTGCGGCCACCTCCTCGGGCGTGCCGGCGCGCCCGGCGGGCACGACCTGACGGATGCGCTCGGGCGGGAACGCGTCGTCGGCCATGCCGCCCGACACCACGCCGGGCGCGACCACGTTCGCGGTGATCCCGCGCGACGCCATCTCGCGCGCCAGCGACTTGGTGGCGCCGTGCAGCGCCGCCTTCGCGGCCGCGTAGTTCGCCTGGCCGCGGTTGCCGAGCACCGCGGCCACGCTCGAGACGCTGACCACGCGTCCCCAGCGCGTGCGCGCCATGGGCAGCAGCAGGGGCCGCGTCACGTGGAAGAAGCCGTGCAGCGAGACGTCCACCACGCGGTGCCACTGCTCCGGGGTCATCCCGGCCAGCGGCGCGTCGTCGTGCAGGCCCGCGTTGTTCACCAGCACCTGCACCGGCCCCGCCTCAAGCAGGGCGTCGATGGCTTCGCCGGTGGCGGACGCGTCCGTCAGGTCGAACGCGACGGCCTCGGCACTGCCACCGTCCGCGCGGATCGCGTCGACCACCGCCTGCGCACGCGCGAGGTTCGCGTTGCCGTGCACGATCACGTGCAGGCCGTCGGCGGCGAGCCGCCGGCAGATCGGGCCGCCGATGCCGCCGCTGCCGCCGGTCACCAGCGCGCGTCGCGCCGTCGTCGGGTTCACCTGTCCGCTCCTCCCGTGGGATCCATGTCCTGCAGCATCACCGCGGCGCGGCCTTCGGCCAGGACGCGTCCCGCGTGCAGGATCCGGAACGCGTACTGCTGGCTGTCCGGGGTGTCGACCAGCCGCTCGGCCTGGCCTTCCAGCGGACCCGGCAGGTCGTCGATCCGATCCACGTGCAACGCCACCCCGCGCAGCGCGACCAGCAGGCCCGCGCGGGCGCTGCCACCGGCCTCGCGTGCGACCAGCCCGCCATGCACGGCCATCGCCTGCGCACCGTACTCGCACAGGTGGACGGCGTGCAGCCTTCCGTTGCGTCGCAGCGGATGCATGGCGTCGCGGTGGCCCTCGCTGCGCAGGCGGATCGTGGCCGCCGTCCAGTCCTCGACCGATTCCCAGAGGCACATCAGGCCCTGGTGCGGCACCAGCGCGGCGATCGCCTCACGCGTGCGCATGGCGTTCCCCGGCGACAGGTCGGCGGACCACCAGCAGGGCCAGCACGAAGTTGCTCAGCACGCCGAGGGCCACGGTGCCGCCGATCGCGCGCAGCACCGGGATGTCGGAGGTCGCCAGCAGCGCGAACACCGCGAAGGTGATCACCGCGCACACCAGCACCGCGTGCAGCGTGCGCAGCTGGTCGTCGCGGTCGTCGCCGGCATGGTCGAAGAACAGTGCGTAGTCCAGGCCGAGTCCCGCGGCGAGGATCAGGGCGACCAGGTGGAACAGGCTCAGTTCCACGCCTGCCGCGCGCAGCACCGCAAGCACGACGAGCGTGGTCAGAGCCATCGGCGCGAGCACGCGCAGCGTCCGGCGCGGCGTGCGCAGCGCGGCCCAGACCGTGGCGGCCAGCAGCAGCGCCGCCAGGCCGAGCGCCCAGAGCACGCGTTGGCGGTAGTCGGCGACCAGCGATTCGGAGGCGGCCTTCAGGTCGAGCAGGCGTGCGCCCCGCGCCTCGACCGCGCGGGCAAGCGCCGCCGGATCGCGCAGGTCCTGCAACGACACCAGCGCGGCGACGCCGTCGCCGTGCGGGATGAGCAGCCCGTCGATGCGTTGCGCGAGTGGCGTGCCGGCGAGGTCCTCCGCGCGCAACGGCGCCGCGTCGCGCGCGGTCGCCACGTCCGCCAGGAACGGCGCGAAGACGTCCTCGCGGAAGGGCGTGCCGGCGACCGCGTCGGCCAGCGACGCCTGCAGCGCGTCGGCCCGGGGCAGGCGCGCCTGCCGTTCGCGCTGGACCCGCGCGCTGGGCAGGTAGCGCGCGGCCATGTCGAAGCCCCCGAGCGCGCCGCGCGCCTGCAGTCCGGCGAGCGCCGGCGCCAGCGCCTCGGAGGCCTGCAGCGCCGACTCGGCGTCGGCGGCGGGCACCACCACCATGTAGCGCACGTCCGGCGCGCCCAGCTGGGCGCGCAGGTCCATGTCGCGCGCGACCAGTTCCGCGGGGGCCGGGGTGAGCTTCGAGAGGTCGTTCTGCCAGGTCGCGCCCGGTGCGAACGCGACGACGCCCGCGGCGAGGGCCGCGAGCGCGACGAAGGCCGCGGCCGGCGGCCGGCGCCAGGCCGAGAGCGCGCGCCACGCACGCTGGACGAAGGGCGAATCGGCGGGGTCGCGCGGCACCGGGTCCACCAAGGCCGGCAGGACGAAGCGCGTCGCAAGCGACGCCACGCCCAGGCCGACCACCGTGAACCACGCCAGTTGCTCCAGGCCGTCCACGCCGGACACCAGGAACGTGGCGTAGGCGATGCAGGTCGCGACCACGCCCGTGCGCAGCGCGGGCCACAGGGCGCGCACGCTGTCGCGCGGCGCGACGCCCGGCCGCAGGTGGCTGAAGAAGTGGATCGGATAGTCCTGCGCCACGCCGATCAGCGTGAAGCCGAACGCGATGGTGATCCCGTGCACCGTTTCGAAGCCGAGCGCCACCGCCGCCAGCCCCGCCAGCCCGCCGCTGGCCAATGGCAGGCCGCCGAGCAGCGGCGCCTTCCAGCTGCGGTAGGCGAGCGCGAGCAGCAGGACGAACACCAGGCTGTCGATCGTGCCGATGCGGCGTGCCTCGGCGGCCGTTCGGCCACCGATCTCGACCGAATAGGCACCCGGCCCGCCCAGCGAGAGATGGACCGCGTCATCGCCGCGGGCCTCCTCGAATGCCGTCCGCAGCGCGTCGACCGCCGCGCGCTGGCCTTCCGGATCGAACCCCGCCGCGGTCGTCTGCGCCACCAGCAGCGCGCGTTGGCCCGCCGTGTCGAACCAGGTGCCGTGCAGCCGCTGCGGCGCGGCGGCCGGTGACCACGACTCGGCGAGGACGAGCGTTTCCAGCGTCGGATCGGCCGGCACCAGCGGTTCGACCAGGCCGGCGACCGGCGAGCCCAGGTCCTGCAGGCGCGCATCGAGCTGCGCGCGCAGGAACGCGGCATCGAACGCCTGCGTGTCGAGCGTCGGCGACAGCAGGTAGCGGTACGGACGCAGCGCCCCGGGCACCGTGTCCAGTCCCGCCTCGCCGCCGTTGGCCACGAGGGCGAACCGGGGCGACGCGGACAGCGTGCCGACCATGTCGTTCGAGATCGCGGCCAGGCGTTCGGGCGATGCGCCCGAGAGCGCGACCAGAAGCAGGCGCGCGCCCGGGCCTTCGCCGAGTTCGTCGAGCAGCAGGCGCTGGTCGGGCGTGCGCGCGTCGGGCATGAAGGCGCGCAGGTCGCCGGACACCGACAGCCGCTGGCCCAGCCAGGCACCGGCGGCGACGAGAAGGACCAGCCAGGCGAACGCCAACGCGAGCCGTCGCCCGCCACCCGGGTGCGCGCTCATCGCGGCCACGCCCGGGCGGCCCGTGCCCCGCGCCACGCGTCCATGCGCGCCGCGGCCGCGTTCAGGCGGCGCCGTCCCGGCACAGCGCTTCGAGCGCGGCGGCATCGTCGACGCCGTGCGCCGCCCGGGCGGTCCCGGCGACCAGGGTGCGCTGCAGCGCGCCCTGCACGGGCCGGGTCTCGATGCAGCGCAGCTCCGCCCCGCGGCCGTACAGCACGATGTCGCGCAGCTTCGAGGCCAGCGTCGCGTCGCTGGGCACCAGGCGCAGCGTCCAGTCGCCGCGCGGCCCGCTGGCCTCGATGGCGTAGTGGCGCTCGATGGTCGCGCGGTCGCCCGCGAGCAGCGCGCCGAAGCCCGCCTGCAGCCCGGCCAGCTCCGGCGCACGGGACATCTCGAAGCGACGCACGCGGCCCGCGCGCTCGATCGCGACCTGCCCTGCGCGGATCGTCGTCGTCTCGGCGTACGGCGAGGCGACGCGGCGCACGAGCGTGTCCTCGTCCGGCCGCACGTACTCGCCGCTCACCCGCAGCGGCGCCTTGAGCAGCGGCGATTCGCGCAGCTCCAGGAACGGCGTGCGCGTCGGCGCCGGCCGGGCCAGCCTCTGCAGGATCCAGCCGGCGTCGGCGGCGGGCTCAGCCGCCAGGCACGGCGCTGCCGCGAGGCAGGCCAGCATCGCCGCCAGCCACCGGCACGCCGGCGACCGCGGCGTCGTGTTCGTCCCAGACGTCATAGAAGTTGAACCAGTTGAAGGGGGCCAGGCGCGCGTGATGTTCCAGCCGGGCGGCGTAACGGGCGATGAGCGCGGGCAGCGCGCGTGCCCGTTCGGCGCGCGGAAGCGCGATGCCGTCGCTGAAGGGTTCGAAGACCAGGTCGTAGCGGTCGCCGCCCCGGTACAGGCCGAACGCGAGGACCACCGGGACCTGCAGCACCGCGGCGATCTGCCACGGCGCCAGCGGGAAACCGGCCGCGCGGCCGAAGAAGGGCGCGGGCACGGCCGCGGCACCGGGCTGCACCCGGTCCACGAGCAGCGCCACCATCGCGCCCCCGGCCACCGCCTGCTGGATCGCGAGCATGATCGCCGGGCCCGGCTGCGAACCATCGATCACGGTGGCCGCGATCTCCGGGTCGAGTTCCTCCAGCACGCGCGTCATCGCCGGGTTGTGGCCGCGATCGAACACGACGCGCAACGGGACGTCCGGTCGCGCGCGCTTGAGCACCCGCAGGACCTCGAAGCTGCCCAGGTGCGAGCCGAACAGCAACACGCCCCGTCCGCGTTCGATGGCGGCATGCAAGGGCGCCAGCCCCTCGACGCGGATGTCGAACCGGTCTTCCCCCCGGTCGCCCAGCAGGAACACGCGGTCGAGGATGGTGGACGCGAAACAGTGGACGTGCCGCGCGACGTCGCCCAGCCGCGCCGGCCGTCCCAGCGCGCGCGAAAGGAACCGTCGCGACGCGCGCCGCTCCACGCCGCGGCGCGCGAGGAAGTAGGCGGTGATCGGCCACAGGCAGGCGCGCGCGAGGCGGCGTCCGCCGTGCCGCCCGATGCCGCGGATCAGCCGCAACGCGAACGCGCCGCCGCCCTCGGGCCGGCCCTTCCATTGCGTGTTCACGGCGCCGCGCCCCCGGCGAGCTCGCCGCTCGCCACCGGCGCGCCGTCGTGGGTGACGCGGAACCGCCAGCGCCCGGGCGCGGCCGGCGAGACTTCGATGTCCGCCGCCTGGCCGGGCAGCAGCGGCCGCACGAACTTCACCTGCGGCCAGCGCAAGGCGCCGAGCGGGCCGTGGGCGGCCTCGACGGCCTCGGCCACGTGCTCGAGCACCACCACGCCGGGCACCACGGGGCGCCCCGGGAAGTGGCCGGCCAGGCAGGGATGGTCGTGGGCGATCGTGAACGGCATGGATCGGCTCGCGGCTCGGATCGCGCCGGGGTCGGTGTGCGTCCCGGCGCGCTCGCGACAGGATACCCGCCCGTGGAAGCGCGGCCTCAGCGCAGCAGGTCCCGCCAGAACGCGGGTCCGAGCCCCGCGAGCCGGTGCAGGAACTCCGGCAGGTCGCGATAGGGCCGCTGCGGGAACCGTCGCTTGCGGATCGCGTACTCGGCCAGGAAGAACCCGCCGACCACGCCGTACACCAGCAGGTTGGCGAACAGCGATCCCTGCACGCCGGCGACCGGCCACGGCGACGGCAGGCCAAGCCGGTGCAGGAGCCCGCCGGGCACCGACACCAGCGCAAGCACGAGGTTCGCGAGCGCCAGCATCCCGAGCAGCACCGCCCAGGCGCGCGTCAGGCCGCCGGTGTATCCGCGCAGGTCTGGCGACAGCCCGTCGGGCGTGGTGCCGTACAGCGGCGCCACCAGCCGGGTGATGAGCGGCACGCGTCCGCGGCGCAGCGTGCGGCCGAACAGCCACGCGGCCCAGCCGAGGAACAGCACCGGCGGCGCGAGCAGCGGCAGCGTGGCGAGCGGATGCGTCGACCAGGCCCACAGCACGACGGCGAGCCCGCCCGCGACGAGCCAGGCCCACGCCCGCCCGCGCAGCAGCGGACCGAGCAGCAGGATGAGCGCGATGTCGCCCAGCGCGAGCGCGGCAAGCGTGCCGTCGCCGCGGGCATTGGCGGCGTGTGCGAGCCATGGGTACGCGAGCGCGAGCGCGACGCGCAGCGCGATCGCCGCGCGCGTGCCGGCCATGGTCAGGCGGCGGGCCTGTGCTGCTCGATATGCGCCGACAGGGCGCGCAGCGAGGCGAAGACGCGGCGGTTGTCGTCGCCGTCGGACTTCAGCTGGACGCCGTACGCCTTGCCGATGGCGAGCGACAGCTCCAGCGCGTCGATCGAATCCAGGCCGAGCCCGTCCCCGAACAGCGGCGCCTCCGGGTCGATGCCGGCCGGGTCGACGTCCTCCAGGTTCAGGTTGTCGACCAGCAGTCGTGCCAGTGCGTGCTCGGCGGGTGTCTGTTCAGCCATCGGACCGCGGTTCCCCTGTCGTCGAAGGGCTGCAACGATCCGGCATCGGGCGGTCCCGTGCAAGCGCTGTCGGACTGGCCGGCGACGCCCGCGTGCGCCGTTATCATGCGCCGATGCCGCTCGACCCGAACGCCGCCGCCCGCACCCGCGCGGGCGCGCCCGCCCCCGACCCGACGCCCCTCGACGCCCCCGGCGGGACCGCCTCCGTCGACGGTGCGCACGTGACCTTTGACGTGTGCGTGGTCGGCGGCGGTCCCGCGGGAAGCACGGTGGCGACGCTCCTCTCGCGGCGCGGCTGGCGCGTCGCGCTGCTGGAGAAGGCCAGCCATCCGCGCTTCCACATCGGCGAGTCGCTGCTGCCGATGAACATGCCGATCCTCGAACGTCTCGGCGTCGCCGGCGCGGTGCGCGCGCTCGGAACGGAGAAGCGCGGCGCGGACTTCCCGACCGGCGACGGCACCTACAACGTGTTCGCGTTCGACCGTGCGCTGCACGCGGCCCACGACCATGCGTTCCAGGTGCCGCGGGACCGCTTCGACGCGCTGCTGTTCTCGCATGCGCGTTCGAATGGCGTGGACGCGCGGCAGGACACGCGCGTGGAGTCGGTCGCCTTCGACGCGGACGGCGCGCTCGTGCGCGCGACCGGGGGTGGCGGCGCGCCGCTGTCGGTCCGCGCGCGCTACGTGGTGGATGCGAGCGGGCGGGACACGTTCCTGGCCGGGAAGCTGGGCCTGCGGCGCCCCGATCCGAAGCACCGCTCGGCCGCCGTGTTCAGTCACTTCCGCGGGGTCGAGCCCCGTCCGGCGCCGTACGCGGGCAACATCACGATCATCCGCCACCCGCACGGCTGGATCTGGCTCATCCCGCTGCCGGGCGGCGTGACCAGCGTCGGCGCGGTGTGCGCGCCCGAGCACATGAAATCGCGGCGCGGCGACAGCGAGGAGCTGCTGATGCGCACGCTCGAGGCGGCGCCCGAGGCGTGGCGGCGCATGCGCGGCGCCGAACGGATCGCGCCGGTGCACGCCACCGGCAACTACAGCTACGAATGCAGCCGCATGCACGGCCCGGGCTGGTTGCTGCTCGGCGACGCGTGGACGTTCGTCGACCCGATGTTCTCCTCGGGCGTGTTCCTGGCGATGCACGGCGCCGAGCGCGCCGCCGACGCCGTGGACACCGTCCTGCGCGCGCCGGCGCGCGAGCGGCGCACGATGGCGGCGCTCGAGCGCCACCTGCGGGGCGGCCTGGACGAGTTCAAGTGGTTCATCCATCGCTTCACCACGCCCGCGATGGCGTACCTGTTCGCCCGCCCGCGCGACGTGCTCGGCGTCGAGCGCGCGGTGATCGCGATGCTGGCCGGCGACGTGTTCGACAACCGGGCGGTCCGCTGGCGCCTGCGGGTGTTCCGCCTGATCTACGCCGCCACCGCGCTCGGCCTGCGCCTCGGGGGCGCGCGACCGGCCCCGGCGCGCGGGCTTCCGGAGGCGGCGACGTGAGCCGGCCGCTGCCCGTGCCGGGGACGTCGCCCGCGCTCGCCATCGATTACATCGACGCGGCCACGGCGGCGTCCGCGCTCGAGCGGCCCGGCGTGCTGGCCGCGATCGGCTTCGGCGACGCGGCCGCGCATGCGGACCCGCGCCGGCTGACCGTGCCGCTCCGCCCCCACGGCCCCGCGCCGGTCGAGCTGTGGCGCGTGCCCAATCCGGTCGTCCATGGACGGGACGGCGAGCTGCGCTGGAGCGAGGACGGTGCGCTGCAGTTCGCCGCCATCGAGGTGGACGAGATCGCCGCCGGCGGCCTGGAGGCCGCCGCGGAACATGCGTACCGCCACCTCCGGGACTGCCTGCGCCGGCGTGGCTATCCCCATCCGCTGCGCATCTGGAACTACCTCGACGCCATCGTCTCGGGCGAGGGCGACGACGAGCGTTACCGTCGCTTCTGCGTGGGACGTGCGCGCGGCCTCGGTGACTTCGACCCGGGCACCCTGCCGGCCGCGACGGCGATCGGGCGCCGCGACGGCGTCCGCGTCCTGCAGGTCTACTGGCTTGCCGCGCGCGAACCCGGCACGCCGCTGGAGAATCCCCGGCAGGTGAGTGCGTACCGCTATCCGCGCCGCTACGGGCCGCAGCCGCCGAGCTTCGCGCGGGCGATGCTGCCGCCGGCGGGCGCGGCGATGCCGCTGCTGCTGTCCGGGACCGCGAGCGTCGTCGGCCACGAGACGCGACACGCCGACTGCGTCGAGGCGCAGCTCGAGGAAACCTTCGCCAACTTCGACAGCCTGCTCGCCGCGACCCGTGCACGCGCCCCCGGCCTGCCGCCGGCCTTCGGCCGCGGCACCCGGCTGAAGGCCTACGTGCGCGATGCACACGCCCTGCCGCGCGTCGCGGCGATGCTGGCGGACCGGCTCGGCCCGGACATCCCGCACGTCGTGCTGCACGCGGACATCTGCCGCCGCGACCTGCGCGTGGAGATCGACGGCGTCCACGGCTGACCTGTGGCACTGCTGGCACCGCCGCGGCACGCGTATGCTCTTCACCACGGCGGACGTCGCCGCGCGAAGGGGAAGCCGATGGGACTGATCAGCCTTGTCTGGGGCGTCGTCGCGATGCTCTGGATGGTCATCGCGCTCATTCCGCTGCTGGGATGGGGCAACTGGTTCCTGATCCCGTTCGCGGCCGTCGGCGCGGTGATCGCCGCGATCGGCATCGCGCTGAGCCGGCCGGGCCACCGCGGGCGCGCGAAGACGGGCCTGGTGCTCAACGGCATCGTGATCCTGGTGGCGATCGCGCGGCTGAGCCTGGGCGGCGGCGTCATCTGACGGCCCCGCGCGCCGCGCGGCCGTAGAATCCCGCGATGGCCTACCCCGACACCCGACTGAGGCGCCTGCGCCGCGACGCGTTCTCGCGCCGCCTCGTGCGCGAAACCGTCCTGACCGTCGACGACCTGATCCTGCCCGTGTTCGTGCATGCGCCGGACGGGCGCGCGCCGGTGCCGTCGATGCCCGGCGTCGAGCGCTGCTCGATCGATGAACTCCTGCGCGTGGCCGAACGCGCGGCGACGCTGCGGATCCCCGCGCTGGCGCTGTTCCCGGTCACCGCGCCGGAGGCCAAGTCCGACGATGCCTCCGCGGCCTGGGACGACGACGGGCTCGCGCAGCGCGCGGTCCGCGCGCTCAAGCAGCGGTTCCCGGAGCTGGGCGTGGTCACGGACGTCGCGCTCGATCCCTACACGCGCCACGGCCAGGACGGCCTGGTCGACGGCGACGGCTACGTGCTCAACGACGCGACCGTGGAAGCGCTGGTGCGGCAGGCGCTGAGCCATGCCGAAGCGGGGGCGGACGTCGTGGCGCCGAGCGACATGATGGACGGCCGCGTCGGCGCGATCCGCGTCGCGCTCGAGGAAGCCGGCTTCGTGCACACCCGCATCCTCGCCTATGCCGCCAAGTACGCGAGCGCGTTCTACGGTCCGTTCCGCGACGCCGTGGGTTCGGCCGCCGCGCTCGGCAAGGCCGACAAGTCGACCTACCAGATGGACCCGGCGAACGCCGACGAGGCCCTGCGCGAGGTCGAGCTCGACCTGGCCGAGGGCGCGGACATGGTGATGGTGAAACCCGCCGGCCCGTACCTGGACATCGTGCGCCGGGTGAAGGATGCCTTCGGCGTGCCCACCTTCGCCTACCAGGTCAGCGGCGAGTACGCGATGCTCAAGGCCGCCGCCGCCAACGGCTGGCTGGACGAACGCGCGTGCGCGCTGGAGTCGCTGCTCGCGATCCGGCGCGCCGGTGCCGACGCGGTGCTGACCTACCACGCGCTCGACGCGGCGGCGTGGCTGCGCGAGGGTTGAACCGGGCCGGGCCGCGGGCTGGCTGGTCGCGCCCGTCCTTGCCGTTTTCCATCACATCGGCCGTCAACGGAGTGCAGGCATGAATCCCCGCTACGCGGTCATCGGCCACCCGGTCGCGCACTCCCTTTCGCCCGCGATCCACCTGGCCTTCGGCCGGCAGCGGTCGATCCCGCTGGACTACGTGGCGATCGATGCGGACGACGACTTCGAGTCGGCGCTGGCGGCGTTCTTCCGCGCGGGCGGGCTGGGCTGCAACGTGACCCAGCCGTTCAAGGTCCGGGCCGCCGCGCTGTGCGATTCGCTCGCGCCCCGCGCCGAGCGCGCCGGGTCGGCGAACACGCTGGTGCGCGACGGCGACGGCTGGCGTGGCGACAACACCGACGGCGTGGGCCTGGTCCGCGACCTCACCGGCCGTCACGGCCTGGACCTGCGCGCGCGGCGGACGTTGCTGCTCGGCGCCGGCGGCGCCGCGCGCGGGATCGTGCCCGCGTTGCTGGACGCCGGCATCGGGGAACTGGTCGTGGTCAACCGCACGCCGGAGAAGGCCGACGCGCTGGCCGATGCGATCGGCGAACCCAGGCGCGTGCACGCCCGCTACTACGAGGACCTCGCCACGCTCAGCGAATTCGAGCTGGTGATCAACGCGACGTCCGCGGCGCGCGCGGGCCTGGCGCTGAAGCTGCCGCCGTCGCTGATCGGCTTCCGCACCGCCGCGGTCGACCTCAGCTACGGCGCGGACGCGATCCCGTTCCTCGCCTGGGCGCGCGCGGCCGGCGCCTATCGCGCGATCGACGGGCTGGGGATGCTGGTGGAGCAGGCCGCCGAAAGCTTCGCGCTCTGGCACGGCGTGCTGCCGGACACCGACGCGGTGTACGCCGACCTGCGCGAGCGCGAATCCCTGCTGGTCAGCGCCGACTGATCGACCATCGCGCCTGCGCGTGCCGTCAGGCCGCGCCCATCGACCCCGCACGCCCTCAGGGCGTGCCCATGGACCCCGCACGCCTCAGGGCGTGCCCATCGACAAGTAGTCGTCCTTCAGCCGCACGTAGTGCTTGGCCGAGTAGTAGAGCGCGTCGATCTCGGCATCGGACAGCATCCGCACCTTCTTCGCCGGGTTGCCGAGCCACAGCTCGCCGGGCCCCACTTCCTTGCCGGGCGCCACGAGCGCACCGGCCCCGACGAACCCGTGCTTGCGCACGACCGCGCCGTCGAGGATCACCGCGCCCATGCCGATGAGGACCGCGTCCTCGATCCGGCAGGCGTGGACGATCGCCTTGTGGCCGATGGTGACGTCCTCGCCGATGACGGTGGCGAACCCGCCGAGCCTGGCGTGCGGCCCGTCGTGGCTGACGTGCACCACGGTGCCGTCCTGCACGTTGGTGCGGGCGCCGATGCGGACGAAGTTGACGTCGCCGCGCACGACCGTGCCCGGCCAGAGCGACACGTCGTCGCCCAGCTCGACGTCGCCGATGACGGTGGCGGCGGGATCCACCCAGGTCCGCGCGCCGAGGCGCGGCAGCTGGTCGCGATAGGGACGGACGGGCATGGCGCGCATTCTACGGGCCGCGCCGCGACAGCGCCGCGCCGTACACTCGATCGATGGAACAGCCCGCCGAACAGGCCGCCGGCACGCCCGTCGATCCACTGTCCGCGATGCTGGCGCGCCTGCGCGAGGCCTGGATCGATGCCCAACCGTCGCTGGACCAGCGCCGCGGCGACCTCGGCCGCCTGCGCGAGGCGCTGCTGGACGGTCGCGCGGCGATGGTCGACGCGATCGCCGCCGATTTCGGCCACCGCCCGCGCCACGAGAGCCTGCTGTCGGAGGTGCTCGCGACGCTGGGCGAGATCGACCTGGCGCGGCGGAACCTGCACCGGTGGGCGCGTCCGCGCCCGGCGGCCGCGGGCTGGCGCCTGTGGCCGGCGCGCGCATGCATCGCGCCACGGCCGCTCGGCGTGGTCGGGATCATCAGCCCGTGGAACTACCCGGTGACGCTGGCGCTCGCGCCGCTCGCCTCCGCGATCGCCGCCGGCAACCACGCGATGCTCAAGCCATCGGAACTGGTCCCGCGCACCGCCGCGTGGATGCGCGGCCTGGTCGCGGACGTGTTTCCCGCCGACCGCGTGGCGATGGCCACCGGGGGCGCCGAGGTCGGCGCCGCGTTCGCCGCGCTGCCCTTCGACCACCTGCTGTTCACCGGATCGGGCACGGTCGCGCGCAAGGTGGCGTCCGCCGCCGCCGCGTCGATGACCCCGGTGACGCTCGAACTCGGCGGGCGCTCCCCCGCGATCATCTGCCCGGACGCGCCGCTGGACCGCGCCGCCGCGCGCATCGCCACCGGCAAGTGGCTCAATGCGGGCCAGACGTGCATCGCGGTCGACCATGCGTGGATCGACCGCGCGCGCGTGGACCGGTTCGTCGCCCTGCTGCGCACCGAGGTGGCGCGCCGGTACGGCGACCTCGGCGACCGGGCCGGCGACTACGCCCGGATCATCGACGACCGCCACGTCGACCGCCTGCTCGCGCTGCTCGACGACGCGCGTGCGCGCGGTGCCCGGGTCGTTCCGCTCGTCGACGTCGATCCGGCGCGCGCGCGCAGCGAACGCCTGCTGCCGCCGACCCTCGTGATCGACGCCCCCGACGACGCGCGCGTGCACCGGGAAGAGATCTTCGGGCCTTGGCTGCCGGTGCGCGGCTACGACCGCATCGAGGACGCCATCGGAACGGCCGCGGCCGAGGCGCGCGTGGCGTCCCCGCTGGCGATCTACCCGTTCACCGGGGACGCGTCGATGCGCGACGCCATCCTCGCGCGCGTCCCGGCCGGCGGCGCCACGGTCAACGACGCGCTCTGGCACTACGGGGCGCACGACCTTCCGTTCGGCGGCCGCGGGTCGAGCGGACACGGACGCTTGCACGGCCGGCACGGCTTCGACACCTTCAGCCACCTGCAGGCGGTGCTGCACCAGTGGAGACTCGCCCCGACCGACCTGCTCCGGCCGCCCTACGGCCGGCGCATGGACCGGCTCCTGCGCCTGCTGCTGCGCCGCTGAGCCCGCGCGCCGGCGCCGCTACACTCCCGCGCATGAAGATCGCCAGCTGGAACGTCAATTCCCTCAACGTGCGCCTGCCGCACCTGCTGCAGTGGCTGGACGAGGCGCGGCCCGACGTCGTCGCGCTGCAGGAAACCAAGCTCGAGGACGACCGCTTCCCGCGCGAGGCGCTGCTGGAGGCCGGCTACCACAGCGCGTTCTGCGGCCAGAAGACCTACAACGGCGTCGCGCTGCTCAGCCGCACGCCATTCGCCGGCGAGTGCGCGATGGCCATCCCGGGCTTCGAGGATCCCCAGAAGCGGGTCATCGCGGCGACCGTGGACGGCGTGCGCATCGTCGACCTGTACGTCGTCAACGGCCAGGCCGTGGGCAGCGAGAAGTTCGAGTACAAGCTGCGCTGGCTGGAGGCGGTCCGCGCGTGGCTGGCGGAGGAACTGCGCGCGCACCGGGAGCTGGTGGTGCTGGGCGACTTCAACATCGCGCCGGACGACCGGGACGTGCACGACCCCAAGCGCTGGCGCGAGAAGATCCTGTGCTCGACGCCCGAGCGCGAGGCACTCGGGCGCCTGCTGGACCTCGGCCTCCACGACGCGTTCCGCCTGCACAACGACGAGGGCGGCCACTACAGCTGGTGGGACTACCGGCTGGCCGCGTTCCAGCGCGGCTGGGGCCTGCGCATCGACCTCCTGTTGGTCAGCGACGCATTGCGGGCGGCCTGCGACGGAGCGGGCATCGACCTCGCCCCCCGCACCTGGGAGCGTCCGAGCGACCACACGCCGGTGTGGCTCACGCTCGACCGCGGCCGGGACGGCTGACCGGGCCGCGCACCGCCGTCCTCCCGGACGGCACCAGCCGGAAACGGAAAAGCCCGGCACCTGGCCGGGCTTTCCGTGATCCGTGGGCGGTGGCGCCGCCCGGGCGGTGCGCTCAGCGAACGCGGCCGCGACGGAACAGGTTGACGATCGCCAGCAGGATGATCGCGCCGATCAGCGACACGATGAAGCTCATGATGCTGAAGCCGTCGTTGATCGAGCCGGCGCCCAGCAGCGGGCCGATCAGGAAGCCGCCGATGAACGCGCCGATGATGCCGACGACCACGTTCAGGATGATGCCCTGCTGGGCGTCGGTCTTCATGATCAGGCTGGCCAGCCAGCCGACGATGCCGCCCACGATCAACCAGATGATGATGTTCATGCGCCTGACTCCCTTGGTAGAAGTGATTCCCGGAGCTCCCCGGACGGGGGCTGGCCGGCAGTCTCACCAGCCCGGCGTGATGAACACGTCAGGCCCGGTTCAGTGGCGTGAGGGCGTGTTGCCGGCGGTTCAGGAACGGGTGCGCGGACGTAGCGTGAGCGCGTGTTCGACGACGTTGGACCAAGATCGCTCTTGGTTTTCGTGAATTAAGCGCTGATCGGCGCGTGCAGCAGGTCCAGCAGCGCGGCACGGGGCAGCTTTCCGGTGTCGTTCCGGGGCAGGGCCTCGACCCGCCGCAGCCGCCGGGGCAGGAACACCGGATCCACCGCACCGCGCAGGCCCGCGAGGATCGCCGCCTCGTCCAGGCCGGGCGCGACGACCAGCGCCGCGATCCGCCGCACCCCCTCGCCGTCGAGCTGGAAGACCACCCCGTCCTCGACCCCGGGGATGGCGAGCAGCCGCGCGGTGAGGTCGCCCAGCGAGGCGCGCTTGCCGGCGATCTCCAGCAGGTCGGCGGCCCGGCCGCGGAGGACGAACCCGCCGTCCTTGCGCACGTCGACGCGATCGGCGACGCGCACCGGGCCCGGCAGGTGGCCGGCCTCGATCCACGCGCCGTCCTCGCACGCGGCCACGCGCACGCCGGGCAGCGGCGTCCAGGCCGCGTCGCGCGCGGTGCGGCGGCGCGCGATCACGCAGGTTTCGGTCGAGCCGAAGAGCTCGCGGACCTCGCAACCGAAGCGCGCTTCGGCGGCCGCGGCCAGTTCGGGCGACAGGGGGGCGGTCGCCGAGACGATGCCCGCCATCGGCGGCAGGTCGGCGCCGCCCTCCACCAGGGCACGCAGGTGCACGGGCGTGGTCACGAGCAGGCGCGGCCCCGCCGCGTCGCGCAGCGCGCGCGCGACATCCGCCGGGAACAGCGGCCGTCCCGCGTGCACGGCGGCGCCCCCGAGCAGCGGCAGGAGCACCGAGAGCTCCATGCCGTACATGTGCTGCGGTGGCACGGTCGCGACGATCCATGGCGTTTCGCCCGCCGGCCAGAGGTCGGACAGCGCGGCGAGGTTCTGCGCGGTGCCGGCGCGGAAGGCGCCCCAGGTCTTCGGGTTGCGCCCCGGCCGGCCGGTGCTGCCGGAGGTGAAGCCGATGGCCGCCAGCGCGCTGTCTTCGACCTTGGGGATGCCACCGTCGCGCTCGGGCAGGGGGTCGGGCAGCGGCCGGTAACCCCGCGGCGGGAGGGCGAACTCGCGATCGCCGAGGCAGTAGCCGTCGGCGTGGTCGCACAGGGCGTCGTCGACCGACGCGGGCGCGCGCGAACTGGGCAGCAGCGTGGTCTGTCCGCGCGAGGCGGCCGCGCAGAACGCGACCAGGAACCGGTAGCGGTCCTCGCACAGGTTCACGGCATGGCCCGCGTCGGGCAGGCACGCGGCGACGCCGCGCACCTGGGCGAGGAAGCGCGCGAGCGTCACGACGCCGTTCGCGTCGAAGGCCACCGGGCGCGACCCGTCGCCGCAGGCCAGCGGGCCGAAGGGTCCGGCCTGCCGCTCCGCGCCATCTTCCAAGACTGCCGACATCATTCGCGTCCTGCGGCGCCACCCCGCGCCGCTTCCCCCGCGGCTACTTTACGCTGGCCGCGAACCACCGCGCGAAGCCCATGCACGTCGCCCCGCCCATCGAAGACGCGCCGGCATCCCTGCCGGCGATCATGTCCGGCCCGCGCCTGGCCTGGCGGCCCGCCGCCCGCGGCGCGGCGGCCGAGGCCGTCGCGCGCGCCTGGATCGCGACGCTCAGGGGCGTCGACGCGACCGCGATCGGCATCGAGCGCGACGAGCGCGGCCGCCCCCGCCTCGCCGGCGGGCGGGACGACGTCGGCTGGAGCCACAGCGGCGACGGCCTGCTGCTCGCCTTCGGCGAGTCGATGCGGGTCGGCGTCGACCTCGAGCGCGTCCGTCCGCGGCCGAACGCGCTCGCGCTCGCCCGGCGCTTCTTCGCGCCCGACGAGGCCGCGTGGCTCGCGGCGCGCCCGCCGGCGCGGGTCGAAGGCGACTTCCTGCGCCTGTGGTGCGCCAAGGAAGCCCTGCTCAAGGCGCACGGCGGGGGCCTCTCCTTCGGCCTGCATCGCCTGCGCTTCGCGCCCGGCGCGGACGGCGCGCTGTCGCTGGCCGCGTGCGCCCCGGCGCTCGGCGACGCGGCGGGCTGGCGCCTGCACGAATGGGCGCCCCGTCCCGGCTACCGCGCCGCGCTGGCCTGGCGACCGGCGGACTGACGGCGGCCCGGCGCGCGCGCCACCTACAATGACCCGATGCCCGACACGCCCCCGCCCGCCGACCTCGCGTCCGGCCTGGACGCCCTCGGCCTGCCCGCCGGGCTGGCAGGACCGCTGCTCGCCTACCGCGACCTGCTCGCGCGCTGGAACCGGGCGTACAACCTGACCGCGGTCCGGGATCCCGCGGACATGGTGGGCCGGCACCTGCTCGATTCGCTGGCGCTGGCGCCGCACCTCGCGCCGATCGCCGCGCGCGGCGGCCGGCTCGCCGACCTCGGCACCGGCCCCGGCCTGCCGGGGATCCCGCTCGCGATCGCGCTGCCCGGCCTCCGGGTGACGCTGGTGGAGAGCAACGGCAAGAAGGCCCGGTTCCTCCGCGAGGCGGTGCGCACGCTCGGGCTCGGCAACGCCACCGTGGCCGAGTCCAGGATCGAGGCGCTGGCGGCACCGGGCGCGTTCGACGTCCTGACCGCGCGCGCGCTCGCGACGATCCCCAGGATCCTCGACCTGGGCGGCCACCTGCTGGCCGCCGACGGCCGGCTGCTGGCGATGAAGGGCCAGCGCCCGGACGAGGAACTGGCGGCGCTCCCCGCCGGCTGGCGCGTCGAATCGCTGCAGCGGCTGGACGTGCCCGGCGGCGACGGCGAGCGGCACCTGGCGATCGTCGCGCGCGCCTGAGCGGACCGTGCGCGGGTGCCGGCAGCGGCGGGCGGCAGCGGGCATAATCCCCGGTCCCGGCCGCGTGCCGGGTCACTCGAGCAGGGGAGCCGCGTGAGCGCCCGCATCATCGCCATCGCCAACCAGAAGGGCGGGGTCGGCAAGACCACGACCGCGGTCAACCTCGCCGCCGCGCTGGCGGCGACGCCGCGCCGCGTGCTGCTGGTGGACCTCGACCCGCAGGGCAACGCGACCATGGGCAGCGGCGTGGACAAGCGCGAGCTGCCGGCGTCGAGCACCGACGTGCTGCTGGAGGAGGTCCACGCGACCGACGCGATCGTGTCGAGCGCCGAGGGCTACGACCTGCTGCCGGGCAACATCGACCTGACCGCCGCCGAGCTCGAGCTGATGGACGAGGACGGTCGCGAACAACGCCTCAAGCGCGCGCTCGAACCGCTGCGCGCGCGCTACGACTTCATCATCGTCGACTGCCCGCCCTCGCTGTCGCTGCTCACGCTCAACGCGCTGAACGCGGCCGACTCGGTGCTGGTGCCGATGCAGTGCGAGTACTACGCGCTGGAGGGGCTGAGCGCGCTGCTCGAGACCATCCAGGCGCTCACCGCCCGGCTCAACCCGGCGCTCGAGATCGAGGGCGTCCTGCGCACCATGTTCGACGTGCGCAACAACCTCGCCAACGCGGTGTCGGCGGAACTCACCAACCATTTCGGCGAGAAGGTGTTCCGCACCATCGTCCCGCGCAACGTGCGCCTGGCCGAGGCACCCAGCCACGGGCAGAGCATCGTCAGCTACGACCGCGCCAGCCGCGGCGGCATCGCCTACCTGGGCCTCGCCGGCGAGGTGCTGCGCCGCCAGCGCGAACGCGCCGCGCGCGCCGCGTCGCCCGCGCCGGCCAGCGGCCCGGCCCAGACCACGGAGACCACCGTCCAATGAGCCCCGCCAAGCCCGCCCCTGCCAAGAAGCGCGGACTCGGCCGCGGCCTGGACGCCTTGCTCGGGCCGAAGGGCGCCGTCGAGCGCGCAGCCGCGCCGGCACAGCCGGGCGAGGCGTTGCAGCGCCTGCCGGTCGCGCAACTGCAGCCGGGCAAGTACCAGCCGCGCACGGCGATGGACCCGGACAAGCTCGACGAGCTGGCCGAATCCATCAAGGCCCAGGGCGTGATCCAGCCGATCGTGGTGCGCGAGGTCGGGCGCGACGATGGCGGGCTGCGCTACGAGATCATCGCCGGCGAGCGCCGCTGGCGCGCCACGCAGAAGGCGGGCCTGGCCGAGATCCCGGCCGTGGTGCGCGCGGTCGACGACCATGCGGTCGTGGCGATGGCGCTGATCGAGAACATCCAGCGCGAGGACCTCAACCCGCTCGAGGAGGCCCAGGCGCTGCAGCGGTTGATCGACGAGTTCGACCTGACCCACGCGGCCGCGGCCAGCGCGGTGGGACGCTCGCGCGCGGCGGTGTCCAACCTGCTGCGCCTGCTGGAACTGCCCCCGGACATCCGCGTGCTGGTGGAAACCCGTGCGCTGGAGATGGGCCACGCCCGCGCCCTGCTCACCCTCGCCCCCCAGGCCGCGGTCGCGCTGGCGCGGCAGGCGGCGGAACAGGGCTGGTCGGTGCGCGAGGTCGAGCACCGGGTGCAGCAGCTCGCCTCGGGCCAGGTGCCCAACGGGGGCAAGACGCGCGGGAAAGCCGCCAGGGCGCGGCCGCAGGCCGACATCGCCGCGTTGGAGACCGAGCTGTCCGAAGCGCTCGGGACGAAGGTGGCCATCGCGCACGGGCGCGGCGGCAAGGGTCGGCTGGTGATCCACTACGCGGACCTGGACGCGCTCGACGGCGTGCTCGACCGGCTGCGCGTCACGGCCGGCTGACACCGGCCTGGGCCGCCACCCCATGCAAGCCCCCGGGCCGACGCGCCGGAATGACGAAGTGGATGACGGCGACCCGCGCGGGCCCGCACTGAGCGTCGTGGTACCGGTCCTCGACGAACGCGACAACGTCGCCCCGCTGGTCGCGGAAATCGTCTCGGCGCTGCGCGGCCGGGCACCGTTCGAAGTGCTCTTCGTCGACGACGGCTCGACCGATGGCACGGACGAGGTGCTGCGCGGCCTGAAGGCAACTATCCCCGAGCTGCGCGTGCTGCGCCACGCCACGCGCTGCGGCCAGAGCGCGGCCATCCGCACGGGCGTCAAGGCCGCGCGCGGGCCATGGATCGCCACGCTCGACGGCGACGGCCAGAACGACCCCGCGGACCTGCCCCGCCTGCTCGTCGAACGCGACGCGTCGCCCCCGGACGTGAAGCTGCTGGCCGGCTGGCGCGTGGACCGCAAGGACACCGCGGGCAAGCGCTGGGCCTCGCGCGCGGCCAACGCGATCCGCGAGCGGGCATTGCGCGACGCGACCCCCGACACCGGCTGCGGCACCAAGCTGTTCGAGCGCGCGGCCTTCCTCGACCTGCCCGCGTTCGACCACATGCACCGCTACCTGCCCGCGCTCATGCAGCGCGCCGGCTGGCGGACCCGCAGCATCCCGGTGAACCATCGCCCCCGGGGCGGCGGCCGGTCGAAGTACGGCAACCTGGGCCGCGCGCTGGTCGGCATCCGCGACCTGATGGGCGTGGCCTGGCTGGTCGCGCGCGGGAGTCGCCCGCGGGTCGAGGAACTCTAGGCCGCCGCGCCGCGCGGCCCCGGAACAGGAGATCGCATGTTCGATCCGAATGCCGCCCTGCCCTGGCTCGAATGGACCGGCGTCCACGTCAGCCCCTGGAAGCTCGTCGGCCTGGCGGGCGCCTCGATGTTCGGGCTGCGCTGGCTGGTGCAGCTGGTCGCCTCGCACCGCGCGGGGCGCCCGGTGATCCCCCGCGCCTTCTGGGTCATGAGCCTGGCCGGGAGCGCGATGGCGCTGTCCTACTTCCTCTTCTCGGCCAAGCAGGACGCGGTCGGGGTCCTGCAGAACCTTTTCCCGGCCTTCACCGCGGCCTACAGCCTGTGGCTGGACCTGCGCCAGGGGCGGCCGGGCGGGAAGGGCGCTGCCGGTTGAGGGAGCCCGGGCGTGGCGGGGATGTGGATAATTTGCCCGGGTCCCCTTCGCCCGGCATAATGCCCGGCTCGCTGTGTCCGGCCGACCCCATCCCGGGGTGCGTCCGGGCGGGAACGGATGCGCGATTCCGGCCCGCCACTGGCAGCGTCCCGAGGTGCGATCGCGCGCCGCCGCTTCCCTGGCCAAGGGAGGCCCACAGACCCTTTCGAGGTGCGTTATGTCCCGCGTATGCCAAGTCACCGGCAAGCGCGTGCAGACCGGCAACAACGTCTCGCACGCCAACAACAAGACCCGCCGCCGCTTCCTGCCCAACCTCCACGAGCGCCGCTTCTGGGTGGCCTCCGAGAACCGCTGGGTGAAGCTGCGCGTTTCCAGCGCCGCCCTGCGCACCATCGACAAGAACGGCATCGACGTCGTGCTCGCCGACATGCGCAAGCGTGGCGAGAAGATCTGAGGAGGACTGAACCATGGCGACCAAGCGCGACAAGATCCGACTCATTTCCTCGGCCGGCACCGGCCACTTCTACACCACGGACAAGAACAAGAAGAACACGCCGAACAAGATGGAGATCAAGAAGTACGATCCCGTCGTCCGGAAGCACGTGGTCTACAAGGAAGGCAAGATCAAGTGACGTGGGGCCGCGCGACGCGCGGCAGCCTGCGAAGGATCGGAGAAGCCCGCCGCCCGGCGGGCTTTTCTTTGCCCGGACCGGACCCCCCGCGCCAGCGCGACCTGTCCGGGAGCTGACCGGCATGCGTGGCCGC
Organism: Luteimonas pelagia; assembly: GCF_054776035.1. Lineage (NCBI taxonomy): Bacteria > Pseudomonadati > Pseudomonadota > Gammaproteobacteria > Lysobacterales > Lysobacteraceae > Luteimonas > Luteimonas pelagia. Next base: position 462,313 of record NZ_BAAHCG010000003.1, read on the forward strand.
TCGCCGCTTCGACGCGGCCATGACCGCGCCTGCGGGATCCTGCCGGCCCGTCACGCCGCCACCCGCCACGCATGCAGCCCGCCATCGCCATCCAAGCCCGCCGGGGACTCCTGCGCCGCTGCGCCGGCGCCTGCCTGTGGACCTGCGCGGCGGCGACGGCCGCGCTGGCGCTGCTCGCGCTCTACGTGCTGGCGATCGAGGTGCCGTCGGCGGCCGAACTGGCGGCGTCGCTCGCCACGCCGCTCAACCTGTCCCGGCTGGTCGTGATGACGGCCTGCCTGGGCCTGTGGGGGTTCATCGCCCACAGCATCCGCGGCGTGCCGCCGGCCGGGCCGCGCGCGATCGGCTGACCACGCTTCCCGACGACGCGCGCCGGTCGCCTCATCCCGCGCCGCGTCGCTCCCTGACCAGCGAATCGACCACCGCCGGATCGGCGAGCGTGCTCGTGTCGCCGAGCTGGTCGGGTGCGTCCTCCGCGATCTTGCGCAGGATGCGCCGCATGATCTTGCCGCTGCGGGTCTTCGGCAGGCCCGGTGCCCACTGGATGTGGTCGGGCGTCGCGGTCGGGCCGATCTCGGACCGCACCTGGCGCACCAGTTCGTCGCGCAGCGCATCGTCCGGCGCCCTGCCGGCGACCAGCGTCACGTAGGCGTAGATGCCCTGGCCCTTGAGGTCGTGCGGGAAGCCGACCACCGCCGCCTCGGCGACGGCCGGGTGGAGCACCAGCGCGCTCTCGATCTCGGCGGTGCCGATGCGGTGGCCGCTGACGTTGATGACGTCGTCCACGCGCCCGGTGATCCACCAGTGCCCGTCCGCGTCGCGACGCGCGCCGTCGCCCGTGAAGTACATCCCGGGGTAGGCCTTGAAGTAGGTGTCGAGGAAGCGCCCGGGATCGCCGTACACCCCGCGCATCTGCCCCGGCCATGAGCCGAGCAGCACGAGGTTGCCCTCGGCCTCGCCCTCGAGGATCCGGCCTTCCGCGTCGACGAGCGCGGGTTCGATTCCCGGCAGCGGATCCATTGCTGCGCCGGGCTTCATGGCCGTGCCGGGCAGCGGCGCCATCAGGATCCCGCCGGTCTCGGTCTGCCACCACGTGTCGACGACCGGGCACCGCCCCTCGCCGACCACCTCGAAGTACCAGCGCCACGCCTCCGGGTTGATGGGCTCCCCCACGGTGCCGAGCAGGCGCAGCGAAGCACGCGACGTGGACCGCACCGGGCCGTCGCCTTCGCGCATCAGCGCGCGGATGGCGGTCGGCGCGGTGTAGAACGCGGTCACCCCGTGGCGGTCGACGACCTGCCAGAAGCGCGACGCGTCCGGCCACGTCGGCACGCCTTCGAACACCACGCAGGTCGCGCGGTTCGAAAGCGGTCCATAGACGATGTAGCTGTGGCCGGTGATCCAGCCCACGTCCGCGGTGCACCACCACACGTCGTCCTCGCGCAGGTCGAACGCGAGTGCGTGCGAGTGGCTGGCGTACGCCAGGTATCCACCGGTGGTGTGCAGCACGCCCTTCGGTTTCCCGGTGCTGCCCGAGGTGTAGAGGATGAACAGCGGATCCTCCGCGCCCATCGGTTCCGGGTCGCAGGCATCCGGCTGGCCCTCGACCACGGCGTCGTACCAGCGGTCGCGCGGCATCTGCATCGGCACGGAGGCGCCCGTGTGGCGAACGACCAGCACGGTGTCCACGCTTCGGGTGCCGTCGAGGGCGAGCGCGGCGTCGACGTTCGCCTTCAGCGGCACCGCCTTGCCGCCGCGCAGGCCCTGGTCGGCGGTGATGACGAGCCGGCTGCCGCAGTCGGCGATGCGGTCGGCGATCGACTGCGGGGCGAAGCCGCCGAACACCACCGAGTGCACCGCGCCGATGCGCGCGCAGGCGAGCATGGCGACGACCGCCTCCGGGATCATCGGCAGGTAGAGGGTGACCCGGTCGCCCTTGCGCACGCCGAGGTTGCGCAATGCGTTGCCCAGGTGGCAGGTGCGTGCGTGCAGTTCCCGGTAGCTGATCCGCCGTGGTTCGTCCGCGGGATCGTCCGGTTCGAACACCAGCGCGACCTTGTCGCCGTGCGCGGCGAGGTGGCGGTCGAGGCAGTTGACGCTGGCGTTGAGCACGCCGTCGTCGAACCAGCGGATGTGGAAGTCCGCGGGGTCGAAGCTGGCGTCGCGGATGCGGGTCGGCGGGCGGATCCAGTCCAGCCGGCGGGCCACGCCCGCCCAGTACGCATCGGGGTCGCGGGTCGCCGCCGCGCGGTCCGCCGCCACGTCGGCGGGCGTCCGCCCGGGCACGAACCCGTCCGGGACCGGGACCAGGGTCGACGTCATGGGCGCACCTCCGAACGCGGGATGCGCCAGTGTGCCGCAGCGGTCGGGGCCGGGCGACCGGGTGCGCGCAACGCGCCGTTCCGCGGGGGTGCCTGGCGGGGGGCCTCAGCGCGGGGGCGCGGCGAGCTCCGCGGCGTCGAGCAGGCCGTCGCGGTCCGCGTCCTGCCGCGCGAAGGCGGCCGCCAGCGCACGCAGGTGCGAGGCCCGGTCGACAGGCCTGCCACGGCCGCCAGGCAGCTCATGCGGCGCGAGGACCCCGTCGCCATCGCGGTCCATGCGCGCGAAGGCGTAGCCCATCCACGCCTGGTACTCGGCCAGCGATACCCGGCCGTCGCCATCGCCGTCCATGCGGTCGAGGTAGGCCCGGCTCGTGTCGACCTGCGCCGGTGCGGCGGCCGTGCCCAGCAAGGCCGCGAGCAGCGCGGCGGCGGGCCCGGAACGCGACAGGCCCGCATGTCGCCATGCGGGCCTGCGCGGAGCCTTCCGGGTCGCCGGCATCACGCCGCCTGCAGGCGGTATCCCTTCAGGCGGGCCGAGTAGTCCTGCAGTGCGCGGATCCCGCTGGCCTCGGCCTCGTGGCACCACTCCTGCAACCGGTGCAACGTGGCCTGGGCGTCCTGTCCGCGCGATTCGAGGACCTCGGACAGGCGCGAACGCGCCTCGACCAGCGCCTGGATGCGCGGCCGCTGGGCCACCCAGTCCTGCAGTTGCGCGCGCGCGTCCGGCGCCAGCCAGCGGCCGTCGTCGGCCAGGCCGCGGCGCAGCTTCCGCGGCAGCAGCCTGCGGGGCTTCGAACCGACCGCCGCCGCCTCCTCGCGCAGTGCGGGCTTGAGCACGTGGCGGCTGAAGTCGGTCATGGCCTGGAAGCGGTGCGCGAGCAGCGCCCTGAGCGTGTCCGCGTCCGGCACCGGGATGTTCGGGCGCACGTCCAGGCTCGGCGCCACGCGCAGCACCTTGGCCAGGCCCAGCATCTCGAAGCCGCGGATCGCGGCCCAGCCGATGTCGAACTCGAACTTGCGCAGCGCGAACTTCGCCGACGAGGGGAACGCGTGGTGGTTGTTGTGCAGTTCCTCGCCGCCGATCCACACGCCCCACGGGCTGAGGTTCGTGGCGGTGTCGGTGGTCTCGAAGTTGCGGTAGCCCCACCAGTGGCCGAGGCCGTTGACCACGCCCGCGGCCCAGAACGGGATCCACGCCATCTGCAGCGCCCAGATCGCCACGCCCCAGAAGCCGAACAGCAGGAAGCTGGCGACCAGCAGCAGGGTCGGGCCGAGCGTCGCGTGCGGGGTGTAGAGCGTGCGCTCGATCCAGTCGTCGGGGCAGCCCTTGCCGTACTTCTCGATGTCGTCGCGCTGGCCGCGCGCGTCGCGGTACAGCTCGACGCCGCGCCAGAACACCGTATCGATGCCCTGGAACATCGGGCTGTGCGGATCCTCCTCGGTCTCGCACTTGGCGTGGTGCTTGCGGTGGATCGCCACCCACTCGCGGGTGATCATCGAGGTGGTGAGCCACGACCAGAAGCGGAACACGTGCGCGACGGCCGGGTGGAAGTCCACGCCGCGGTGCGCCATCGACCGGTGCAGGTACAGCGTGACCGAGAAGATGGTCAGCTGGGTGGCGACCAGGAAGTAGATGGCCAACGTGCCGAGGCCGGCCTGGGCCAGGCCGCCGGCGAGGAAATCGATCAGCGAGGTGGGCATCGGGTGCTCCGGTGACGAAAACGGGGCGACGCGGGCCACCCCACCGCGCATGATGCCAGCGTGAGGCCCCCGGGGGCACCCATGCGCCGGCGTATGGCGTGACGGGGGTTCAGGTCCACGCGCCGGGGCGCCCGTCTGCGACACTCGCGCGATGCCCGAGCTGCCCGAAGTCGAGACCACCCGCCGCGGGCTGGAGCCGCACCTGGCGGGGCGCACGGTGCGTTCGGTCCGCCTCCGGCGGCCGGACCTGCGCTGGCCGATCCCGGCCGAGGTCGCCGACCTGCTCCCGGGCCAGCGGATCGAATCGGTCCGCCGGCGGGCCAAGTACCTGCTGGTCGACGCCGCCGCGGGCAGCGCCCTGCTGCACCTGGGCATGTCGGGCAGCCTGCGGGTGCTCGACGCGGACGTCCCGCCGCGCGCCCACGACCATGTCGACATCGTCCTGGATTCGGGCCGCGTCCTGCGCTTCAACGATCCGCGCCGGTTCGGCTGCCTGCTGTGGCAGCCTGCGGGCGAGGTCCACCCGCTCCTGCGTGGCCTGGGGCCGGAACCGCTGTCGGGCGACTTCGACGGGGCGTGGCTGTTCCACCGCAGCCGGGGCCGGCGGGTCGCGGTGAAGGCCTTCCTGATGGACCAGGCCACGGTGGTCGGCGTGGGCAACATCTACGCCGCCGAAGCGCTGTTCCTGGCCGGCATCTCCCCGCTGCGCGCCGCCGGGCGGATTTCCCGCGCGCGCTACGAGGCCCTGGCCGCGGCGGTGAAGGCGGTGCTCGAGCACGCCATCGGCCGCGGTGGCACGACGCTGCGCGACTTCCTTGCCCCGGATGGCGCGCCCGGGTACTTCGAGCAGGAGCTGTCGGCCTACGGGCGCGGGGGCGCGCCGTGTCCGCGCTGCGGCCGCCCCCTCCGCCAGGCCCTCGTCGCCCAGCGGACGACCGTCTGGTGCCCGGCGTGCCAGCGATGAGCCGCGCCGCCCGGGCACCGGACGGCTGAAGCCACGCGCCGCGCGGCGTATGATCGGCCGCCCGGGGGGCGCAATGTCTGAATTGGTCGAGATCACCGAGTGGCTGGATGCCGCGCGCGGCGGGGACCGCGGCGCGCTCGACCGCGTGCTCGCCACGCTGTACCAGGAGCTGCACGCCATGGCCCGCCGCCAGCTCGCGGGCCAGCACGGGCACACGCTCGACGCGACGGCGCTGGTGCACGAGGCCTACCTGAAGCTGATCGGCCGCAACACCGCGCAGTTCGACGACCGCGCGCACTTCTTCGCATACGCCGCGTCGGCGATGCGCAGCGTGGTGGTCGACTACGCGCGCCAGCGCCTGGCGCAGAAGCGCGGCGGCGACCTGCACCGCGTCACCGACCTGCCCGAAGACCTGGAGGGCGGCCTGCGGCTCGACGAGGAAACGCTCGGCCTGGACACCGCGCTGACCCGCCTGGCGGCGGTGGACACGCGGCTGGCCCAGGTGGTGGAACTGCGTTATTTCGCCGGGCTGTCGGAGCTGGAGATCGCCAACCTGCTCAAGCGGTCCGAACGCAGCATCCGGCGCGACTGGCAGAAGGCGAGGCTGTTCCTGCTGGCATCGCTCAAGGAGTCCTGAGTGCGCCGCGCGGCGGCCACGCGGGTCCGGGGCCGCGGGGCGGCGGGCTGAGATGGACGCCGAGCGCTGGCAACGGGTGTCGCCGCTGCTCGACGCGATGTTCGAGCTGTCGGACGAGGAACGCGAGCGCAGCCTCGAGCTGCTCCGCGACGAAGACCCGCAACTCGCCGCCGACCTCGCCGAACTCATGGCGCTCGAGTCCGAGCGCGAGGATTTCCTGTCCGAACCGCTGATCGCGCCGCTGCCCGGCGCGCACCCGGGCACGATCGTCGGTCCGTGGCGCCTGGAGCGGATGCTCGGCGAGGGCGGCATGGGCCAAGTCTGGCTCGGTGGCCGCGCCGACGGCCTCTACCAGCGCCGCGTCGCGATCAAGCTGCTCCGGCCGGGCCTGGTCGAACCCAACCTGCGCCTGCGCTTCACCCGCGAGCGCGACATCCTCGCCCGGCTGGCACACCCCAACATCGCGCGCCTGCTCGACGCCGGCATGGGTCGCGACGGGCAGCCCTACCTCACGCTCGAGTACATCGAGGGCGAGCCGATCACCGACTGGTGCCGCGCGCGCCTCACCCCGCTCAGCCAGCGCCTGAAGCTGTTCGCGCAGGTCTGCGCCGCGGTGAGCCACGCACACGCGAACCTGATCGTCCACCGCGACCTCAAGCCGTCGAACATCATGGTCACGCCGGCGGGCGAGGTGCGCCTGCTCGACTTCGGCATCGCCAAGCTGCTCGACCACGAGGGCCCGCCGCCCGAGCACACGCGCACGGGCATGCGCGCGTTCACGCTGCACTACGCGGCGCCGGAGCAGATCCGCGGCGAGCCGGTCACCACGATGACCGACGTTTACGCGCTGGGCGTGGTGCTGTACGAACTGCTCACGGGCGTGCGTCCGTACCGCCTGCCGCGCGAGAGCGACGGGGCCTGGGAGGAGGCAATCCTCCACCAGGACCCGCAGAGGCCGTCCCAGGCGCTGTCGCGCAGCGCGGAAGCCGGGCGCCTGCCGGTGCAGGACCAGCGGCGCCACGCGCGGATGCTGTCCGGGGACTTGGACAACATCGTGCTCAAGGCGCTCGGCAAGACACCGGAACGGCGCTATCCCTCGGTCGAGGCGATGTCGCTGGACCTGGCGCGCTACGCCGATGGCCGGCCCGTACAGGCCCGGCCGCAGGGCGTGGCGTACCGCCTCGGCAAGTTCGTGCGGCGTCACCGGTGGCCGCTGGCGACCACGGCCTTCGGCCTGGTCGTCGTCGCCGCCGCGGTGCTGGTGGTGGCGGGCCAGGCGGCGCGCGCGCTGGAGGACGCGGCCCGCGCGCAGGCGATGCAGGACTTCATCATCGGCCTGTTCGAGCAGGCCGGCGGCGCGGCGCCGGGCGAAGGCCTGGACCTCCGCCGGCTGCTGGAGGCCGGCGTCGACCGCGGCAACCGCGAGTTGCGCCAGCAGCCGCGGGCCCGCGCCGAACTGCTCGGCCTGGTCGCCCGCCTGCGCATCGGCCTGGGCGACTACGCGGACGCGTCGATGATGCTCGACCGGCAGGCGCTGATCATCGACAGCCTGCCGCGCGTCCCGCCGGGCCTGCGCCTGGAGTCGGTCACCCTGCGTGGACAGAGCCAGCGGCTGATGTCGCGACCCGGCCAGTGCACCGTGACCATGCAGCCCTGGCTGGACGAGGCCCAGCGGCTGCAGGCGCAACTCGCCTCCCAGGCCGCCGAGTTCTATTCGCAACTGGGGCGCTGCCGGCAGGCGCTCGGGGAACGCAACGTCGCGCGCCAGCTGTTCGAGCGGTCCCTGGCCGCCCGCGATGCGTCCGGCGACACGGCCGGCGCGGTACAGAACCTGTCCGACCTCGCCACCCTGCGGCTGGATGCCGGTGAGCCGCGGGCGGCGCTCGACGGCTACACCAACGCGCTGCTCCGCCTGCGCCGCGGTGCCGGCGCGGGTCATCCCCAGGAGATCGAACTGCTGTCGGGCATCGCCGCCAGCCGTCGCGCGCTCGGCGAATTCCCCGCGGCGGAGGCGGCCCAGGCGCAGGCGGTGCTGCTCGCGCTCGACCTGCACGGCACGCAACACCCGCTGACGCTGCGCCAGCGACGCGCGCTGGCCGCGATCCAGCGCGAGGCGGGCCGGCCCGAGGATGCGCTGGCGGAACTGCGCGACGCCCACCGCCTGCTGGTCGACCGCTTCGGCCCCGGGCACGTGGAAGTGGCCGCCAGCCACCAGGCGATCGCGCTGGCCGAACAGGCGTCGGGCCGGCTGGGCGCGGCGCTCGCGACGCAGGCGGAGGCCGTCGAGATCTGGCGCGACTCGCGCCAGGCGCGCCTGCTCGCGGAGGGCCTGTACGTCCAGGCCCGGATGCTGCACGCGGCGGGCGACGACACCGCCGCGGCCCGGGCGCTGGACGAGGTGCGCGTGCTGCTGGCCGAGATGTCGGGCGCGAGCGCCCCCTCGCCCGCGCAGCTGGCGCGCCTGGCCGAAGAGATCACGGGTGCCGCGCAGGATCCCGCGGGGCGCTGACGCCGATCAGCCGGGCGGGCGGGGCAGCGGCAGGGGCGCCTGCGCGGGATCGATCCCGCCCTCGCCGCGCATCACCCGCTTGAACTCCGCGCGGGACACCGACACGTAGCGCTCGTTGCCGCCCACCTCGACCTGCGGCCCGTCGCGCACCGCGCGCCCGTTGTCGTCCACCCGCACGGTCATCGTCGCCTTGCTGCCGGTGTGGCAGATGGTCTTGATCTCGGCCAGCTCGTCGGCCCATGCCAGCAGCGCCGCGCTGCCCTCGAACAGGTCGCCGCGGAAATCGGTCCGCAGGCCGTAGCAGAGCACCGGGATGCCGAGCGAATCGACCACCTCGGTCAGCTGCCAGGCCTGCGCCCGGGTCAGGAACTGGGCCTCGTCCACCAGCACGCAGTGCAGCGGCCCCCGCGTCCCCACGCTCGCGCGCACCATGCGTTCAAGGTCGTCGCCGGCGGAGAACGGCGTGCCGTCGGCACGCAGGCCGATGCGCGAGGCCACCGTCCCGCTGCCGTCGCGATGGTCCAGCGCCGGCGTGAGGATGGCCACGCGCATGCCGCGCTCGCGGTAGTTGTGCGCGGACTGCAGCAGCGTCGTGGTCTTCCCGGCGTTCATCGCCGAGTAGTAGAAGTAGAGCTTGGCCATGCGCGCAGTCTAGATGCGCGCCTGGCCCCGCGGACCACCGGCGCGGTCAGGGCGTGGGCGCGGGCTCGCCGTCCGCATCGCGCACGCGCTCGATCGGCAGGATGTCCACGCGCCCGGTCGGCGGGTCCTTCCAGGTCCGGTCCTGCCACGCCCAGTAGCGATCCGGCTCCCAGAAGGTGTCGTCGTAGTACTGGCTTCCCAGGATCGTCTGCGGCTCGCCGCCCGGGCCGGGCACGGTCACCTGAAGGTTGCCGACGAAGCCGGTGCGGCTGCCGGTGGTGTTGCGCCGCTCGCGCTTGAGGATGCGCGCGAGCCGCGGCTTGGCCTCTGCATCGCGGTACTCGTCGAACAGCGGGCGGCCGACCTCGACCGCGCGCGCGCGCTCGGCATCCGACAGCGACGCCCAGTACTGCTCGCGCTTGGCGATGAACAGCGTGTAGCCGCGTTCGCCCGCCAGGTCCATCCACGCATACGCCTGCGCGCGGTCCGCAGCGACACCCGCCATGCCGGTCCAGTACAGTTCGGCCAGCATCGCCTGGGAGGGCTTGTCCCCGTAGCGGGCGGCGCGTCGGAAATAGGCGGCGGCCTCGTCGCCTTCGCCGCGCTCCAGCGCCATCACGCCCTCCCGGCGCCAGCGCAGGTCCGGGTGAGCGGCGAGGAAGCCTTCGCTGTTCATGATCATCTGGCGGTCCACGCCGCCGGGCGCGTCGTCCTGCGCGAGGGCGGGCGCCGCCAGGGCGAGCGCCAGTCCGAAGGCCACTGCGCGGGCGACCGCGCGGGTTCCGGTATCCATGCCTGCCATCCACTCCATGTGATCGGGTGCGGTGGAGCCTATCGGCGGGGCCGGCGGGCCGCAGGTGCCGGAAGTCGGCATGACCGCCGGCCGCGGATGCGACAATGCATGCCGTTCGCGACGCCATCCGCTCCCGAAGACCCATGCAAGGCCTCAATCCCCCGCAGCGCGCCGCCGTGGCGCACGACGACGGCCCGCTGCTGGTGCTCGCGGGCGCGGGCAGCGGCAAGACCCGGGTGATCGTGGAGAAGATCGCGCACCTGGTCGCCAGCGGACGGATGCCGGCGCGCCGGATCGCCGCGATCACGTTCACCAACAAGGCCGCGCGCGAGATGCGCGAGCGCGTGGGCAAGCGCCTGCGGGGCGACGCCGCCGAGGGCCTGACCGTCTGCACCTTCCATGCGCTCGGCCTTCGGATCCTGCAGGTCGAGCATGCGCGGATCGGGCTGCGCCGCGGCTTCTCGGTGTTCGATTCGGAGGACAGCGCCGCGCAGGTCAAGGACCTGATGCCGGCGGGCAGCAAGCCGGACGCGATCGACGCCATGCGCGGCCTGATCTCGCGGGCCAAGAACGCCTGCCTGTCGCCCGAAGCCGCCGCGGCCGAGGCGCGCAGCACGCGCGAGCACGAGGCCGCGACGATCTACGGCCTGTACCAGGCACGACTGGCGGCGTTCAACGCGGTCGACTTCGACGACCTGATCCGCCTGCCCGTGCAGCTACTGGAGACCGATGCCGAGTGCGTCGCCGGCTGGCGCGAGCGCATCGGCTACCTGCTGGTCGACGAGTGCCAGGACACCAACGACGCGCAGTACCGGCTGCTCAAGGCGCTGGCGGGCACGCGCGGGATGTTCACCTGCGTGGGCGACGACGACCAGTCGATCTACGCCTGGCGCGGCGCCAATCCCGACAACCTGCTGCAGCTCGGCCGCGACTACCCGGACCTGCGCATCGTCAAGCTCGAGCAGAACTACCGCTGCAGCAACCGCGTGCTGCGCGCCGCCAACGCGCTGATCGCGCACAACCCGCACGAGCACCCGAAGACGCTGTGGTCCGACCAGGCCGACGGCGAACGCATCCGCATCTGGGAATGCCGGGACGCCGAGCACGAAGCGGAGAAGGTCGCCGACCGGATCCACTTCCTCAACCAGTCGCGCGGCGCGCCCTGGAGCGACTTCTGCATCCTGTTCCGGGGCAACCACCAGTCGCGCGCGCTGGAGAAGGCGCTGCAGCTGCTGCGCGTGCCCTACCACCTGTCCGGCGGCACCGCGTTCCTCGACCGCGGCGAGGTCAAGGACGCGCTGGCGTGGCTGCGGCTGGTGGCGAACCCCGACGACGACGCGGCGTTCCTGCGCGCGGTGGCCTCGCCGCAGCGCGGCGTCGGCGCCGGCACGCTGGCGAAGCTGGCCGAACTCGCGCAGCACGCGCACCTGCCGCTGGCACGCGCGGCCGAGTCGATCGGGCTGGTGAAGCAGTTGCCCGCACGCGCGGCCAACGCGCTGCAGGGCTTCGTCGACGTGGTGCGCGGCCTGCGCGCGGAGGCGGCGCGGGTGGCGCCGCCCGACCTGGTGCGCACGCTGGCCGAACGCTCGGGCCTGCTGGCCGCGGTGCGCGCGCAGTGCAAGGACGAGGCCATGTTCCAGCGCCGTCGCGCGAACCTGGAGGAACTCGCCGACTGGTTCGAGGGCGCCCACGGCGGCGGGCCGGGCGAACTGGCGGCCGCGCTGGCGCTGCTGTCGCACGCCGACAAGGGCGAGGCCGGCAACCAGGTGCGGTTGATGAGCCTGCACGCCGCCAAGGGCCTGGAGTTCCGCTACGTTTTCATCGTCGGCGTCGAGGACGGCAACCTGCCGCACGAGGCCAGCATCGAGGAGGGCCGCACCGACGAGGAGCGGCGCCTGCTGTACGTGGGCATCACCCGCGCCAAGGAGCAGCTGTGGCTGAGCCATTCGCGCGAGGCGCGCCGCTGGGGCGAACGCCAGCGCAACCTGCCCAGCCGCTTCCTCGACGAACTGCCGGCCGCGGAGATCCAGCGCGACGGCGCGGATCCGGAAGCCGACGCGGTGGAGCGCAGGGCGCGCGCCGACGCCGGCTTCGCCGCGATCCGTGCGCTGCTGGACGTCTGACCCGCGCGGGCGACCCGCTCAGTAGGTGATCGTGGCGGTGACCGTGTCGCGGTAGGTCCCGCCGGGCGCCGCCTGCCCCGCGGGCACGCGTCCATGGATCGTCAGCGTCTCCTGCGCCCCGGTTCCCGACCCGTTGCGCACCGGGTCGGGCGTGCCGTCGCCCCACCGGAGGCTGCGCGCGGCGTCCTGGAACAGGTCGTAGTCCAGCACGTCGCCCGCCGCGCTGCGCATCCGCCGCTGGCTGCCGGCGGCATGCAGCCCGTCGCCGAGGGCGACGGTGTACGGCAGGTTGCGATTGCATGTCGCCCGCAAGGCGATGCCGGCGTCGACCGGCGCGGTGATGGCGCCCGCCACGGTACCGAAGTCGAGCAGCGGGTCCACGCTGACGGTGCAGCGCCCCGCGACGAAGACCGCGACGTCGAACCGCCCGCCCGAGAACGTCCCCGTGCTGGCGGGATTGCCGCATTGCGAATTGCCGGGCTTGATCTCGCCCACCAGCGTGTCGTCCGTGGTCGAGGACTGGTAATGCCCCGCGGCGGGCGCGCCGCCCGCGGCCATCCGTGCGTACAGGGTGGGTGTCGCGTTGCCCTGCCCGGACGCGCCCAGCGGGATCGTCAGCAGCACGCGTCGCGCGGGGCCGTCGTCCCAGGGTTGCGTGTGCGAAGGATCGGCCGACAGCGCATACGGGAGTGCGTCCGGACCGGAGACCATCCGCCGCGTGCCCGCCGGACCGGTCGCCGGGGCGATCCCCATGCACAACCGGACGGTCGTGTCCGGCGTCCCGCGGCATTCCACGCTGACCGGCGCGGCCACGTCCACCTGCGGCACCGGCGTGGGCACGTTGCCGAAGTAGATGTCCGGCACGTTCGCGCTGCAGCTCTGCGCGCGCGCCGTCGCGGCGGCGGACAGTCCGGCCAGGAGGATGGCGAAGGTCAGCGGGATCCGGATGCTGGGCATGTCAGTTCTCCAGGCACGGGAGCGGTCCGATGCGGACCGGTGCGCCGTCGGTCCCGCCGGTCGTCGGGGGCAGCGCATACCGGCAGTCGCCGACCGACAGCACGTCGCCGGCGGCGTGGTCCTCGAGCCAGGCCTCGCCCTCCAGCCCGACCAGGAACGGGCCCGCGCCATGTGGCCGTTCGCCACGGCTGCCGGCGGGCACGGGCGCGCCGTCGGCATCCAGGAGCGTGACCCGCGCTGGGCGGATGCGCGCGATGTCGAACGTCACCAGGACCGCGCCCTGGTCGGCCGGCGTGGCGAACGTCTCGAGCGGGGGCAGGCGGTAGCCGGCGCCCAGGCCGTCGGGATCGATCGCCAGGCGGTTGCGCTGCCAGCCCCGCAGTCCGGGGACGAGCAGCAGGCCGTCGGACCCGCTGGTCCCGAGCAGCCGGTTCTCGTACAGCACCGGGACGCCGGGTACCCCGCGCGTGCTGACCACCGCGAAAGCGTCCTGCACTCGCCGGCTCGCGAACAGGCCGCCCCCCATCCACACCAGGCTGCCCGCCGCCTGCGCGAAGCCGCCCGTGGCCCCGTCGACGTGGTCCATGCCGAGCGTCGCCTCGCCATGCAGGCCGCGGACAGTGGCGGCGGCCCGCCCGTGCGCGTCGCCGGCGCGATGCCCGGCCTGCACGTCCCAGCCCCAGCCGGTGTCGTACGGCACCGACTGGCGGAGCCCCAGGGTCGCATCGACGCGCCCGTCGGCATGGTTGGCCGACATCCGCGCATCGCGGCGCCGGCCGAGCGGGAGGTTGAGGCTCAGGCTGATGCCCAGCCCGCCGCGGGTGCTGTCGAAGGCGCTGGCGTACGCGTACAGGCCATGCGCCCAGGTACGCGACCAGGTCAGCGCGTGGATGCGGTCGGCTTCGCCGCCGAAGTCGTCCGAACGTACCCACGAGTACCCGAGCGTGCCGCGCGGCAGCGCCATCCAGAGCGACGCACGGTCGCGCGCCCGCGGGCGGGTGTCGAAGGGCACCGTACCGTCGGCAACCGGGTCGTCCACGGCCAGGGCCCCCAGGTCGCGGTAGCCGCGGCCGTAGCGCTGCGCCTGGAGTTCGATCCCGAATCGCCGGCTCATCCACTGGTAGCCGGCGCTGCGCAACCATCCGGACGTCTCGTCCCGCCCGCCGCGTGCGGCCGCGACGTTCACCACGCCGGCGCGCGGACCGGGCGACCAGACCGCACCGGCGCCCGCGAGGCGCAGGTCGCCACCGGCCTCGAGATGGCCTTCGAGGGTCAGCGCGCGGGTGATGCCGCGTCGATAGCTCGCGCTGGCGACCATGGTGTCGCCATAGCCGTCGTCCGCGCCGGCGTAGCCGGTCCGCAGGCGGCCCGCCTCGAGGCTGAAGTCGGCCAGCCCGGGCGCCAGGCGCTGGTAGTCCACGTACAGCGGCACCGATGTCTCGGTGACGCGTCCGAGCGCATCGCGCACGAGCAGGGTCGCCTCGCCCGCGCCCGTGATCCGCGGGAACGCATCGATGACGAACGGGCCCTGGTCGACGTCCGCGCTGAAGCGGCTGACGTTGTCGACCAGCAGTTCCACCGAGGACGGCACGGTCGCCTCCCCGCCGAACGCGGGGGATGGATACGTGACCAGGTCCGGCCGCAGCCCGAAGTTGCGCCGCCACTGGACCCCGCCCAGGCGCACGGGCCGCGTCCACGACAGCCCGCCGCTGACCAGGTCGCCGACGGTCCAGGTGCTCATCGTCCGCGGGTCGCCGTAGGTCCAGCGCGTGTCGAGCCGGCGGAACCCGGCATCGCCCGCGCCGAACGCGCGCACGCCACCGTGCTCCACGGCGCCCCAGCGACCGAACAGGCGCGCCATCGCCGACAGCGACAGCGTGTCGACGCCGCCGAGGCTGCGCGCATAGCCGTCGTAGTTGACCAGCAGGCCCGCGTCGCGCCGCGCGTCGACGGGTCCGGCCGGTGCGTCGCCCAAGCGCTGGAGCGGACGCAGCGCCGCGGGCACGTGTAGCACGAGCCGCTGCTGCGCCGGCAGGTAGGCGTGGCGCAGGCCCGGCAGGTCGTCCAGCGCGATCCATCCGCCCGCATCCGCTGGGGCGCCGTCGACGACGAGGTCGAGTTCGCGCAGCGCATCCGCGCGTGCGTGCAGCCGCCCGTCGCGCAGGCGGAACTCGCCGAGCCGGCCGGTCGGCCGGTCGCCGAACCAGACTTCGAGGAACAGGCGCGCGCCCGCGTCGGCGTCGACCGCGGCGTCCGTGGACACGCCGCCGATCCCCGGCAGGCCCAGTTCCTCCAGCGTGAGTGGCGCGGTCGCGGCGCCGGCGGTCCCTGCGCCCGCGGCGCGCGCGCTCGCGGGTGTGCCGCCCCCGTCCGCCGCCACGGCCAGGACCGGTGCGCAGCAGAGGCCGAGGGCGATCGCCCGCGCGAGGGGACTACGGCTGGTGCGTGACCGGCACGGTGGCGGGTTCGCCATTGAGCCGTGTCTCCAGCCGCCACCCGGCCCGCAGGGACGCGGTGGCCGGCGCGGGCAGCGTCCAGCGCCGCTCGCTGCCGGGCAACACGTACCCGAACAGGCCGTCGGTGAGTTCCGCGGTCGCGCCCGCGGGATCGACCAGGCGCGTGGCGCCCAGCTGGGCCGCCCGCCCGCCCGCGTTGCGGCAGGCCAGCACGTCGCGGGAGACGCCGCAGTCGAGCGCGGGCGCGCGGCCATCCGCGGCGCGTGCGAACAGGGGCACCACGTAGCGCAGGCGTAGCTCGATCGCTCCCGCCGGCGAGGCGTCCGGCGCGGGCAGTTCGTCGACCACCAGCCGGTAGGTCGCATCGGCGCCGGCGGGCGCGTCGCCCAGCCGCACGACACGGACCACCTGCTGCCCCCCGGGCGGGATCGTGGTGATCATCGGGCTGACCGCGATCGCGTCGGTCGGGGCGAGGCGGTCCTCGCCGTCGCGCTGCAGCCAGTCGAACACCCGCACCTGCGCGGACACCGGCGCGTCGCCCGAGTTGGCGAGCACCAGCCGCCCGGCGCGATCCGATGGCTGCAGTTCCACCAGCGTCGGATGCGCCTGCAGCTGGCCACGCGCGACGGCGTGGCCGGCCGGGAACATCGCCAGCAGGCAGGCGAGCGCGAGCGCGCCGCGCATCCTCAGAACTCGATCGTCGCCGTCACGACGTCGTTGTACGTGCCGGCACCGACCGACTGGCCGGACGGGACGCGACCGTAGACGGTGATCGTCTGCGCGCTGTTGGTGCCCGTGCCGCCAACCTCGTCGCCGCTGCCCTGCGCGCCCCACACGGTGGTGCGGCCGGCGTCCTGGTAGAGGTCGTAGTCGACGAACTGGGTGCCGTTCGACATCCGCCGCTGGCCGCCGCTCGCGTTGTTGCCCGCGCCCAGGCCGATGTCGTAGATCGCGCCGTTGTTGCAGTTGACCGTCAGGTCGGTGCTGCCGTCGATGTCGGCGGCGATATTGCCGGTGACCGAACCGAAGTCCAGGTCCGAGGCCGTGTTGCCGGCGGTGATGGTGCAGGCGTTCTGGACGACCAGCTGGACGCCGAAATCGGCCGTGTCGGTGCCGGCCGAGGCGCTGGACAGGCCCGCGGCCACGAGCGCGGTGGCGAGCAGGGAAGACTTCAGGATGTTCATCGCGTCACTCCGGAAAGGTCTGGTGTTGGCCGAAACGCCGGACCGCGTGGGTGGCCGGTTCGTTGCCCGGGGTGCGTTTTGCACGGATCGTGCCAACCGGGGGCGCGCGGAGACTAACCCGCGATGGCGGTCACGGTCCATACAGGTGCCGCGTCGCGCTCGTTTCGTGCGCACGGTCACGGCGCGCGCGCCGGTGGGCATGGACGCGCAGGGGCAGAAACTGCCGCGAACCGGGGCGCCCCGGTCGTCCGCGATGCCGGCCAACTACACTCGTCCGCCCGCCCCGGAGTCCTGCCATGACGCCTCCCGCCACGGTGTGCCGCCGGCTCGCCGCCCTGCCGCTGCTGTTGCTGGCCGCGTGCGCGACGACGACGCCTCATGGCGGGGACGCCCCGCAGCCCGCCGCCGACGACAACCTGAACGCGGTGGCCTGGATCCAGACCGCGCCCGAGTACGCGGCGGTCGCCGAGCAGACCTGGCGCGCGGCAACCGCCCGCCTCGATCCCGCGCTGGCCGACCCGACCTGGGACGCGCTCGTCGCATCCGACCGCGATGGCGGCACGTTCGACGGACTTCCCCCCGCGATCGTGGTGGATGTCGACGAAACGGTGCTCGACAACTCGCCCTACCAGGCGCGCCTGGTGCGCACGGGCGCGGAATACACCTCGGCCAGCTGGGATGCCTGGGTCCGCGAGGCCAGGGCCGTCGCCGTCCCCGGCGCCCTGGCCTTCGCGCGCGCCGCGCAGTCGCGCGGGATCACGATGATCTACCTGAGCAACCGCACCGAAGCGCAGGAGACGGCGACGCTCGCCAACCTGCGCGCGCTCGGCTTCCCGGTGGCGGCGGGCGACGTGTTCCTCGGCAAGGGCACGGCCGTCCCCGGCTGCGTCCAGCCCGGGGACAGCGACAAGCGGTGCCGCCGCCGCCTGGTGGGCGGCCGCTACCGGGTCCTGCTGATGCTGGGCGACCAGCTGGGCGACTTCGTGGCCGAGGACGCGGGCGACCGCGACAGCCGGCAGGCGCTGTACGCCGCGCATGGCGCGCGCTTCGGCGACCGCTGGTGGATGCTGCCGAACCCGAGCTACGGCGGATGGGAGCCCGCGCTGTTCGACGAGGACTGGTCGCTGTCGCGCGAAGCGCGCCGCGAGCGCAAGCGCGACGCGCTCCGCACCGGCGATCGATCCCCATAGGATTCATGGCGTTGCGGACCGGGCCTGATGTGTTGCATCAGGTCGTGCCCACCGCTACGCTCCCGGTCGACCGGCCCGGCCGGAACCCCGCCACAACCGACGTCCTCCGGCATGTCCGGACTTGAGGAGGCCCAGCGCCTCCTTTTTCTTGCCCGGTTGCCGCGACCGGCAGGGGCATGCAGGATGCCGGCCGAGCGCCCGGGGGAGACGCCGACGATGTTCCGAGCCACGCCGGCGCCCGCCGGTGCCCACCTGATCCGATGCTGCGCAGGGCTGGCAATGGCCCTCGTGCTGGCCGCGTGCGCGCGCGACACGGACCGCGCGCCGGCCCGGGCCGACAGCCCGGCGGCGGCGGTCGAGCGCCTGCTCGGATTCGTGCGGTCCGGCGACGCCGCCGGCTACGCCGACCACGCGGTGCCGCCGGCGCTCCGTCCGCAACTCGAGGCGGCATGGCGCGACGGCCGCGGCCGCTGGCCGGTGACCGAACTGCCCTTCGGCAACAAGCTTCCCGCGATGCTGGCGACGCTGTCGGCGGAAGGATCCGAAGCCCGCCTGCACGGCGCCTTCGACGCCCAGTTCGCGGGTGCGGACCGGGAACTCCGCGCCGCGGCGATGTCGTTGTCGCTGTTCGGATCGGAGTTCGTGCGGACGCATCCGCGCCTGGGCAAGGACGAGCGGGACCATTACGCGCGCCTGGTCGAGGCGGTCGGGGCGTGGGGACGCGACGCCCCGCTGTCGGACAGGGCGCGCGCGCATGCGGCGATCGACCGCCTGGCGGCCGCGGCACGCGAGAGCGGGCTCGCATCGCCCGGCGACCTGCGCAGCGCCGGCATGGCCGACAGCCTGCGCCGGCTGCAGCCCTTCTTCACCGCATGGCTGGCCACCTTCGCCGATTACGGCCTGGACCTGGACGCGGCGCTGGCCGACGCGCGGATCGAGGTCGTCGAGCAGCGCGGCCGGCACGCCCGCGTGCGGCTGAGCTACACACTCGCGGGCGAACCGGTGGAAGCAAGGATCGCGGTGCGCCGGATCGACGGCCGCTGGTACCCGGAGGACAGCCTGCGGCACGTGCAACAGGCCCTGTCCCGCCCGGCCACGCCGATGCCCGCCGACACGCCCGCAAGCACGCCGCCCACCGCCGCGGCCGCATCACCCTGACGCCGCGGCCCGGGGTGGCCCGGCCGCCGATGCGATAATCCCGACGATGCCCAGGCCCGACGCGCAACAGGATCCGCTGCCGTTCCCCGATGCCCCGCAGGCGGGCGGCGAATCGCCTCGAGGCGACGCCGATGACCGCGCGCGGCCGCCCGGCGGATCGGTCGTCCCCGGCACGGACCCGTCCGGCGACGAGGCCGCCGTCGACGCGCGGGCACCGGCCCCGGCCGGCGCCGCGACCCCGCGGCCCTGGTGGGCGCGCCTGCTGGGCCGCCTGCTCGCCCCGTGGATCGAAATCGAGGTCACGCCCAGGGCGCCGGCCGCGCACGTGGACCACCGGCCCGTCTGCTACGTGCTCGAGGACTACGGCCTGTCCAATGCGCTGATCCTCGAGCGCGCCTGCCTCGAGGCGGGCCTGCCCTCGCCGCTGCGCCCGCTCCCGGGTGACCCGCTGGGGCGCAAGCGGGCGTACGTCGCGCTCTCCCGCCGGAACGCCGGGCCGTTGCCGCCGATCGCCGCGATCAAGAAGACGCCACCGCCCGGCAAGACGCATTCGGGCTCGCTCGCGCGGTTGCTCGAGGCCCATCGCGACGACCCCGCGCTCGACGTGCAACTGGTGCCGGTGTCCATCTTCGTGGGCCGCGCGCCGGACAAGAACAGTGGCTGGTTCAGCGTGCTGTTCTCCGAGAACTGGGCGATCGTGGGCCGCTTCCGCCGGCTGCTCGCGATCCTGCTCAACGGCCGCGACACGCAGGTGCGATTCGCGCCGCCGGTGTCGCTGCAGGCGTTCGTGTCCGAGGGCCGCGAGGAAGGGTTGGACCCGGAACGTTCGGTCCGCAAGCTGTCGCGGATCCTGCGCACGCACTTCCGCCGCATCCGCGCGGCGGTGATCGGCCCGGACCTGTCCACGCGCCGGCTGCTCGCCGACAAGGTGCTCTCCTCGCCGGCGGTCAAGGAGGCGATCGCCGACCAGGCGCGTCGCGACAACACTTCGCAGGCCGACGCCTGGCGCAAGGCGCATGCCTACGTGTGGGAGATCGCCGCCGACTATTCGCACCCGGTCGTGCGCTCGGTCTCCTACCTGCTCACGCCGGTGTGGAACCGGATCTACCGCGGCGTGCTGGTCCACCACCTGGACCAGGTCAAGGCCGACGCGCCCGGCCACGAGGTCGTCTACGTGCCCTGCCACCGCAGCCACATGGACTACCTGCTGCTGAGCTACCTGCTCTTCACCCGCGGCATCGTGCCGCCGCACATCGCCGCGGGCATCAACCTGGACCTGCCGGTCGTGGGCAGCATCCTGCGGCGCGGCGGCGCGTTCTTCATCCGCCGCAGCTTCCGCGGCAACGCGCTCTATTCGGCGGTGTTCACCGAGTACGTCGCGCAGCTGGTGTCGGGCGGTTATTCGCTGGAGTACTTCATCGAGGGCGGGCGTTCGCGCACCGGCCGGCTGCTCCCGCCGAAGGGCGGCATGGTGGCGATGACGGTGCGCGCGTTCCTGCGCCAGCCCACGCGCCCGGTGCTGTTCCAGCCGGTCTACATCGGCTACGAGAAGCTCATGGAGGGCAACAGCTACCTGGACGAGCTGTCCGGCAAGCCGAAGCGCAAGGAGTCGGTGTGGCAGCTGCTGGCCGGCATCCCGAAGGTGCTGCGCAGCAACTACGGCCAGGTGGTGGTGAACTTCGGCGAACCGATCCGCCTGGCGGACGTGCTCGCCCGCCACGCGCCCGACTGGGACGGCGCGCCGCTGGACGAGGACGATCGCCCCGACTGGCTGTCGGACACGGTCGACGCGCTCGCCCAGCGCATCCAGGTCAACGTCAACCGCGCCGCGGACGTGAACCCGGTCAACCTGCTGGCGATGGCGTTGCTGTCCACGCCCAAGCACGCGATGGGCGAGGCCGACCTGCTCGCCCAGCTCGCCCTGTCCAAGACCCTGCTGGCGGAACTGCCGTATTCGGCGCACGTGACGGTCACCCCGCACACGCCGGAGGAGATCGTGGCGCACGGCGAGGAGATCGGCATGCTCTCGCGCACGCCGCATCCGCTGGGCGACGTGCTCGGCGTGGACGGCGACACCGCGGTGCTGCTGAGCTACTTCCGCAACAACGTGCTGCACCTGTTCACCGCCCCGGCGTGGATCGCGTGCTGCTTCCAGAACAATCGCCGCATGGCCCGCGACGCGGTGCTCCGGCTGGGCCGTTCGGTGTACCCGTTCCTGCAGTCCGAACTGTTCCTGCCCTGGGACGAGGACGGCTTCGCCGCGCGCCTGTCGGCGACGATGGACCTGTTCGTGCGCGAGGGCCTGCTGCACGAGACCGGGGAGGACGGCGCGGGAATCCTGGCGCGCAGCGCGGGGCAGACCGACGAGGTGTTCCGCCTGCGCGCGATCGGCCATTCACTGCAGCAGGCGTTCGAGCGCTACTACATCGCCATTTCGGTACTCGCCAAGAACGGCTCGGGCACGCTGTCGTCCGGCGAGCTGGAGAGCCTGTGCCAGCAGGCCGCGCAGCGCCTGAGCCTGCTGTACGCGCCGGCCGCGCCGGAGTTCTTCGACCGCACCCTGTTCCGCGGCTTCATCCACAAGCTGCGCGAGCTGCGGCTGGTGTGGCCGGACCCGCAGGGCAAGCTCGCCTTCGACGAGCGGCTGAACGCGTGGGCGCGCGACGCGAAGGTCATCCTGGGGCGCGAGCTGCGCCACACGATCGAGAAGGTCAGCCCGGGAACGGCCAGGGAGCCGGTGCCGGCCGCCGGGGACGCGGACACGGACACGGACACGGACGCAACGTAGCCGCGCTCAGGCCGGCTCGTCCGGGATCAGGTCGCTTTCCAGCCGCGTGATCATGTCCTTGAGCTGGAGCTTGCGCTTCTTCAACCGCTTGACGGCGAGTTCGTCGGCGGCGATGTCGGCCTGCAGGCCGGCGATCGCGGCATCGAGGTCGCGATGCTCCAGGCGCAGCTCGGTCAGGCGCCGTGCCATGCGCGCGAGTTCCGAGGGATCATGGGTCTGCGTCACGCGGTGAAGCCTACGCCGGCCACGCGGCCGCGTCATCGGGGCGCCCGGGGCTAGAATGGCCGCCCCCCGCGCGCCGCCCCCCGCCGATGTCGTCCGTCGTTCCCATCCCGCTGGCCGAACCGGCCCCGCGCAGCGCGCAGGGCGATCCGCGTCGCGCCGCGCACGAGGCCAACCGGCTCGCCAAGCGGCTGCGCCACCAGGTCGGCCGCGCGATCGCCGACTTCGGGATGATCCAGGCCGGCGACCGGGTGATGGTCTGCCTGTCCGGCGGCAAGGACAGCTACACGCTGCTCGACGTGCTGCTGCAGCTGCAGCGCAGGGCGCCGGTCGATTTCTCGATCACCGCGGTGAACCTCGACCAGAAGCAGCCGGGGTTCCCGGAACACGTGCTGCCGGCGTACCTGCGCTCGATCGGCGTGGACTTCCACGTGATCGAGCAGGACACCTACTCGGTCGTGAGCCGCGTCGTGCCGGAAGGCAAGACGATGTGCTCGCTGTGCTCGCGCCTGCGCCGCGGCGCGCTGTACACCTACGCGGCGGAACACGGCTTCACGAAGATCGCGCTGGGACACCACCGCGACGACCTGGTGGCGACGTTCTTCCTCAACCTGTTCTTCCACGCCAAGCTGTCGGGGATGCCGCCGAAGCTGCTTTCGGACGACGGCCGGCACGTGGTCATCCGCCCACTGGCCTACGTGCGCGAGAGCGACATCGCCGGGTACGCGCGCCTGCGCGAATTCCCGATCATTCCCTGCAACCTGTGCGGCTCGCAGGAGAACCTGCAGCGCAAGCAGGTGCAGCGGATGATGGCCGAGTGGGAACGCGAGTCGCCGGGGCGCATCGAGACGATCGCGCGCGCGCTGGGCGACATCCGCCCGTCGCAGTTGAGCGACCCGAAGCTGTTCGATTTCCTGGCGCTCGGCCGCGACGGCGCCACCGGCCTGCACGATGCGCACGCGTGGCTGGCCGGCACCCCGCCGGCCGACGACTGACCCCATCGTCCCGAGCGCAGCGAGGGACCTGCTTTTCCACGCTGGATCGAACAGGAAGCAGGTCCCTCGCTGCGTTCGGGACGACAGCCGCCCATTCACTACCGGATTCCCGATTCGATGTTCTTCCGCAACCTGACGCTGTTCCGCTTCCCCTCTTCGCTGGACCTGTCCGACCTCGAACCCCGCCTCGCCGACCACGCGCTCAAGCCCGTCGGTCCGCTCGACATGTCGTCGCGCGGCTTCGTGGCCCCGATGGGCCGCGACGCGGAAGCGATGACGCACGCCATCTCCGGCGCCACGTGGATCGCCGTCGGCGGCGAGGACAAGATCCTGCCGGGCGCGGTCGTCAACGACCTGCTGTCCAAGAAGCTGGCGGAAATCGAGGAACGCGAGGGACGCCGCCCCGGCGGCCGCGCGCGCAAGCGCCTGAAGGAGGAGTTGCTGCACGACCTGCTGCCCCGCGCGTTCGTGCGCCCGGTGCGGACCGACGCGATCCTCGACGCGGAGCTCGGCCTGCTGGCGGTCGACACGTCGTCCCGCAAGTCCGCCGAGGCGGTGGCCTCGGAAGTGCGCACGGCGATCGGCAGTTTTCCCGCGCTGCCGCTGAATGCCGAGGTCGCGCCGCGCAGCGTGCTCACGGGCTGGATCGCGGGCGAACCGCTGCCCGAGGGCCTGTCGCTCGGCGACGAGTGCGAGCTGCGCGACCCGGCCGACACCGGCGCCGTGGTGAAGGTGCAGCGCATGGAACTGTCGGGCGAGGAGATCGCCAAGCACCTGGAGTCCGGCAAGCAGGTCGCCCGCCTGGCGCTGGTGCTCGACGACCACGCCAGCTTCGTGCTCGGCGACGACCTGGTCGTGCGCAAGTTCAAGCTGCTCGACGGCGCCGTGGACCAGCTCGAATCCACCGACCGCGACGACGTGAAGGCCGAGCTGGACGCGCGGTTCGCGCTGATGAGCGGCGAACTGCGCCGGCTGTTCGCGGTGCTGGAGCCGGCGCTCAAGCTGTCGAAGGTCGACGGCTGAAGCGCGCACGCGCCTACACTCCGCGCATGCCCCCGCTCCGCCGCCTGCTGGCGCCCACGCCTGCCCCGGACGCGCCCGACGCCCTGTCGCTCGCACTGGCGGACGGTCGCGTGGTCGAGGTCGCGCGCGTGCGCCATCCGCGTGCGCGTCGCCTGCGCCTGTCCGTGGACGAGCGCGGGGCGCGCCTGACGCTGCCGCCGCGCGCCAGCCTCGCGTCCGGGGACCGCTTCGTCGCCGAGCACCGGGAGTGGATCGCGCGCCAGCTGGAGCGGTTCGCGCTCGAGCCCGGCGACCCGCTGCGGCCGGGCGGGACGGCTTCCCTGCCCCTGCGTGGCATCGCGCGTCCGCTGTCGTGGCGCGAGGGCCGGTTCACGCGCGTCGCGGAGGAAGGCGACGGCCTCGTGTTCCACGTGACCGGGCGCGCCGGCCACGGTGCGCTCGTGCGTGCGTTGCGCGACTTCTACGCCGCCGAAGCGCGCGCCGATGTCGGCCGCTGGATGCCGCGCTACCTCGCCGGCCTGCCGCGGTCGCCGCGCCAGGTGCGGTTGAAGGTGATGTCCTCGCAATGGGGATCGCTCAGTCCCGACGGCACGGTCGCCCTGGACCTCGCGCTCGTGCTCGCGCCGCCCGCGGCCTTCGAATACGTGCTCGTCCACGAACTGTGCCACCTGGTCCGCGCCGACCACTCGCCCGCGTACTGGCGCGAAGTCGATGCGCGCTGCCCGGGCTGGCGCGTGCAGCGCGAGTGGTTCCGTGCGAACGGACGGCAGCTGAAGGCGAGCCTGCGCGCCCTGCTGGCGCACGACCCTGCCGGCTGACGCGTGTCAGCGGGGCGGCATGGCGGGCAGCGTGCCGTCGCGCTCGCCCCGAAGGAACGCCGCCAGCACGTCCGCGACCCCCGCCGGGTTGGTCATGTGCAGGTGGTGGTCGCCCGCCAGCCGCGTGACCGCGCCCGCGGGCAGCAGCGCCGCGCGCGCCTGGCGCAACGGTTCGGGGAAGTACGGCTGCGCCGGCTCGGCGTAGACCGCGCGCACGGGGCACTCGATGTGCGCGAGCAGGTCGCGCACCTGGCCCTCGGTCATGCGCAGCGCGGTGCTGATGGTGAGGCGCTGGTCCGTCGACCACGACCAGCCGCCCTCGGCCGGGCGCATGCCGCGTTCGACCAGCAGGCGCGCGAGCGGCGCGTCGAGGCCGTTCGCACCGAGCACGCCCAGGTGCACGCGGGCGTGCACCGCCGTTTCGATGTCGGGGAACACGCGCATCGGCTTGCCGCGCAGGGCGCGCCGCGCGGTGACGGCCTCGCGCAGGCGGGTGGTCGTGTGGTCCTCGGCGTCCGCCAGCGCGCCGAGCGCCTCGATCGCGGCGAACCGCGCCACCCGGTCCGGTGCCGCGGCCGCGAGGATGCTGCCGATCGCCGCGCCCATCGAATGGCCGAGCACGCCGAACCGCGCCCATCCGAGTGCGTCCGCGGCATCGAGGACGGTGTGCACGGTGCCGGGCAGCGAGTACTCGGCGCTCGCCGGCAGGTGGTCGCTGCGTCCGTGCCCGGGCAGGTCCAGCGCGACCAGGTCGATGCCGGGCAGGTGCGCGGCGATCGGGACGAAGCTCGCGGCGTTGTCCAGCCAGCCGTGCAGCGCGAGCACGGGTTCGCCGCTGGCGTCGCCGAAGCGCAGGCCGGCCAGGCGGCCGTAGGGCGTGTCGAGTTCGACCTCGCGCATCAGCGTTCCGACCCGATGGATGATCCGCGCGCGTCCATCGCGATCCGTGCCAGCGCGCGCGCATGCCCGGGCGATGCGTTGAGGCACGGGATGTAGCGCAGCCGGTCGCCCCCCGCGGCCCTGAACACGGCCGCGTTCTGCAGGGCGATCTCCTCGAGCGTCTCCAGGCAGTCGACGGCGAAGCCCGGGCACACGACGTCGACGGTGCGCACGCCGTCCCGGGCCAATGCTTCGAGCGTCCTGTCGGTGTACGGCTGCAGCCAGGGCTCGCGCCCGAAGCGCGACTGGTAGGTGAGCAGCGCCTGCGACGGCGGTGCGCCATCGGGCGACGCGCCGAGTGCGCCGAGGATGGCCCGGAACGAGGCCTCGCACTGCCCGGGGTACGGATCCCCGTCCCGCGCGAGTCGCTGCGGGATGCCGTGGAAGGAGAACAGCAGCCGCTCGCCCGCGCCGTGGACCGCGCGGTACGCGCGGATCGAATCCGCGACCGCCGCCACCCAGGCCGGATCGAGGTGGTAGTCCTCGACCATCTCGACCGTCATGTCGCCGGCGGCGGCGTCCGCGTCCCGCTCCAGCACGTCCCGCACCGAGGCGGTCGTCGTGGTCGAGAACTGCGGGTAGAGCGGCAGCACCCGCACCCGCCGGCAACCGGCCCCGCGCAGGGACGACAGGATGGCCGGCAGGGCGGGCGATCCGTAGCGCATGGCGTGCACGACCCGGATCCCCGGCAGTTCGACCGCGACCGCCTCCGCCAGGCGGCGCGTGTGGACCGCGAGCGGCGAGCCGCCATCGGGCCCGTCCATCCAGACCTGTGCGTACTTTTCGGCCACGCGCGGCCCGCGCAGCGGCAGGATCGCGAAATGCAGGATCGGGCACCACAGCCAGCGCGTGAGCTGGACGACGCGGTGGTCGTGCAGGAATTCGGCGAGGTAGCGGCGCACGGCCCGCGCGGTGGGCACGTCGGGCGTGCCGAGGTTGACCAGCACGACGGCGTCGGGGGCGGTATCGTCCGGCACGGGCGGTGCGTGCGGGGTGCTGGCGGTCGCTGGCATCGGCATAGGATGGCAGGCGGCGCGGCGCGTTGCATGCGCGGACGTGCCACGATCATTCCCGTCGGCGGGTGCCTCCAGGACGGCTCAGACCGGATTCATCGCCTCGCGCCTAACGTGAACTCCGCCTGTCCGCGGCACCCCGCCGCGCCACTTCCGAACGCCCGGAGCAAGCCATGCCCGTCTCCAAGACCGCCCGACTGCGCCGCGCCGCGGCGCTGGCCGCCGCCCTCGTGCTGCTGTCCACGAGCCTTGCCGCCGCCGCCGGCCCGCGCGAGGACGAACGCGCCCGCAACGCCACGCGCGTGGTGCGCGAGATCCAGTCGATCCCCGAGTCCGCGATCCCCGACAAGCTGCTCGACCAGGCCCATGCGATCGCGGTGATTCCCGACACGCTCAAGGCCGGCCTCTTCATCGGCGGCCGCCGCGGCCACGGCCTGCTCGCGGTGAAGTCGCCGGACGGCACCTGGTCGGCGCCCAGCTTCATCAAGCTCACCGGCGGCAGCATCGGGCTGCAGGCCGGCGTGCAGTCCTCCGACATCGTGCTGGTGTTCAACAGCCCGCGCGGGCTGGAGGGCATCGTCAACGGCGAGTTCACCCTCGGCGCGGATGCCGGCGTGGCCGCCGGCCCGGTCGGCCGGACCGCGGCGGTCGCCACCGACGGCGAGCTCAAGGCGGAGATCTGGTCCTGGTCCCGCGCGCGCGGCCTGTTCGCGGGCGTGGCGCTGGACGGCGCGGTGCTGTCGATCGACGACGCCGCCAACGTCGCCGCGTACGGGACGGGCACCACGCCCCGCATGATCTTCGAAGGCCGGGCGCAGGGTCGTGCCGGCGAGGCGATCACCGGCTTCCGCGACAGCCTGGAAGAGGCGACCGCGGCCGCGCGATACGCCCGCGGCACGGAGCGGCCGCTCGGAAGCACGCGCGCGCCCGCCACGCCGCCGGCAAACGCGGACGCCGCCGCCCGGGCGGGCGCGGCGACCACGGCGCCCGTGGCCCCTGCCCGCGACGCGTCGTCGGCGCCGGGCGCGTTCGAGACGGTCGAGCCGGCCGACGAGGACGCCACGCAGGTCGAACCGCTGCCCTGACCGGCCCGGTCCACCCGCCGGGCGGGCCGGCCATGCGCGGCGCCACGCGGCGCTGCGCTATCCTTTCCCTCCTGCGTCCTGAGCGGAGTGCCCGCCGTGATCGGTTGGAAGGAACTGCTGATCGTCCTGGTCATCGTGCTGCTGGTGTTCGGCACCAAGCGGCTGGCCAACCTCGGCAAGGACCTCGGCGAGGGCGTGCGCGGCTTCAAGAAGGGCATGCAGGGCGACGACGCGCAGGACGCGCCGCCGCCGAAGCTCGGCGAGGACCGGCGCGATGCCGGGCAGGCCGGCGCCTCGCGGGACCGCGACCCCGCCGACCACCCCCGCGACGGGGCCTGAGCGCCGGCGCCCCGCGCGCCGCGCCCGCCCCGCACCCGCCATGTTCGAGATCGGCTTCAGCGAGCTGCTGATCGTCGGCGTCGTCGCGCTCATCGTGCTCGGTCCGGAGCGGCTGCCGCGCGCGGCCCGGATGCTGGGCCTGTTCGTGCGCCGCGCGCGCGCGCACTGGTACACGGTGAAGGCCGAACTGGACCGCGAACTGGCCGACGAGGACCTGCGCCGGAGCCTGGCCGAGGCCCGCGAGGCCGGCGACAGCCTGCGCCGTGACCTCGAAGCCACCGCGCGGGACATCGAAACGGGCCGCGTGGCGGACGGCACGCCGCCCGGGGACGCCGGCGAAGACGCATCGCGGAACGACCGCCGTGACGGGTGAGCCCGGCAGCGCGGAGGCAGGCGCGGCCGACCGTGAACCCGGGCTGGTCGCGCACCTGCTGGAGCTGCGCTCGCGCCTGCTCCGGGCCGTGCTCGCCCTCGTCGTCGCCTTCGCGGCGCTGCTGCCCTTCGCCAACGACCTCTACGCCTGGCTGGCCGCGCCACTGCTCGCGCGGCTGCCCGAGGGCGGGCAGCTGATCGCGATCGAGGTCGCCTCGCCGTTCCTCGCGCCGATCAAGCTGGCGCTGTTCGCCGCGCTGCTGCTGGCCACGCCCGTGGTGCTCTACCAGCTGTGGGCGTTCGTCGCCCCGGGGCTGTACCGGCGCGAGAAGCGGCTCGCCATGCCGCTGCTGGTGTCGTCTGTGGCGCTGTTCTACGCCGGCTGCGCGTTCGCGTACTACGTGGTGCTGCCGGCGATGTTCGCGTTCCTCACCGCCAGCGCGCCGGAAGGCGTGGCGATGATGACCGACATCAGCCGCTACCTGGATTTCGTGCTGGTGATGTTCCTGGCCGCGGGACTCGGCTTCGAGGTGCCCGTGGCGGTCCTGATCCTCGCGCTGCTGGGCTGGGTGTCGCCGGCGCAGCTGGCGCACGCGCGCGGCTACGTGATCGTCGGCATCTTCGTGGTCGCGGCGATCATCACGCCGCCGGACGGGGTGTCGCAGGTGCTGCTGGCCCTGCCGATGGTCGCGCTGTACGAAGTCGGCATCCTGCTCGCGCGGTGGCTCGCGCCGAAGTGACGCAATGCGGCCCCGCGCCGTTCGCGCGCCGCGTGGCGGCATGGACGCTCGATGCCGTGCCTGCGTCGGCGGTCGCGGTCGCGGCCACGTGGCGCGGGCTGGCCGGCCTGGCGGAGGCGCTGGCGGCCCCGCGCGACGCCCTGGTCGCGTCGATGGTCGGGCTGCTGGACGCGGAGGCATCGCCGGGCGGCGCCCCCGCGGCGCTGCTGGCCGCGCTGGCCGGCAGCGGACTTGCCGCGCAGGCGAACGCGCTGGCGACCCACCTGGTGGTGGCCATGCTTCCGACGGCCGGGGTCTTCGCGCTCGCAATGGTGGCGCTGCACGTCGCCGGCGAATGCGGGCGCTGGCGCGGGTCGCCGGGCAAGCGGCTGCTCGGGCTGCACGTGGCGCCCGCGAACGACCCCGCCGCACGCATGTCACCCGGGCGCAGCCTCGCGCGCAATGTCGCCGGCACGCTGTCCTGGGTCACCCTCAACCTGGGGCACGCATGGGCGCTGGTGCCACCGGCGCACCAGGCGCTCCACGACCGCATCGCGCGCACGCAGGTGTACGGGCCCGACCGCCCGCTGCCCCCGTGGGCGACCGCCTGGCTCTGGCTGGCCGGCGCGGGCACGCTGGCGCTGCCGGCATGGCTGTTCCAGTGGATGCACGACGGCCTGGCGGCCGCGCTGGGCGTCGGCTGACCGACGCGCGCCGCGTCAGGCGGCGACCGCGCCGTCGTCAGTCCCGGCTCCGTCGCCGGCCACGTCGCGCCACAGGTAGTACATGACGCCGAACATGACCACGATGACCGCCACGATCACCGCGACGTAGAGCGGCGCGCCCAGCACCACGACGATCCAGGCGCCGACCGCCTTGCCCAGCAGGGCGATCACCGCCGCCAGCAGCGCGCCCACGAGTGCGAAGGCGACGACCGCCAGCAGCATCACCACGCCGAACACCAGCAACGGCAGCAGGTTGCGCAGTGCGCCGGAGAAGCCGTCGACGAACGCCTCGACGACGCCGCGCCCGCGCAGCGCGACCTGGCCCAGGCCGACCGCCTGCAGCGCGTAGAAGAACAGGCCGAGCACCACCATCGCGACGAACACGAGGCCGAACCCCTGCGGTGGCGTCGCGTCCGGCGGCGCCTGACCGGGCACGGACGCCTGCAGCGTCTCGAGGTACCAGCTGCCGACCTCGGGCGCGAGCACCGCGACGACGCCGGCGACCAGCAGGTTCTGCACGATCGTGACCAGCAGGATGAAGCCGATCGCGCGCAGGCTGGTGGTGGTGTCGCGGAAGCCGCCGAGCACGTCCAGCGCGCGCGCGGGACGCCCGTGCTCGACCGCGTCGATCAGCCGCAGGTAGCCGACCATCAGCATCGCCATGACCAGCATCAGCGGCAGGATGGTGAGCAGCGAGATGGCCATCATGCCGGTCGTGCCCGGCGACGTCGCCGCGGCGACGCCGCCCATCAGCAGGCTCACGCCGAGCGCCACCACGAACACGGCGACCAGCAGCAGCGCGGCACCGCCGAAGATCGCGCGGGCGTTGCTGCGCCCGAGGTTCACCGCATGCTTCAGCCAGCCCAGCCCCGCCCCCGCGGGCATCGCGCGAATCGCCATGGAACTCCCCGGAATCGTCTGTCGTCGCCGCGGCCGTCGCGGCGCCCCGTCCGCATCCTAGCAGCGGCCGCGCGGGCCGGGGCCGGCTCAGCGATGGCGGGCGTGCGCGGCGAACCGGCGCAGCGCCAGCCGGGCGTAGGGCGCGGGACGCACGCCGCGCGCGAGCCGGTCGGGGTCGAGGCCGTCCCGGGCCAGCGCCTCGCGCCGCGCATGGACGTAACCGCGCATGTGGGTGGCGCTGAACTCGGGATGGAACTGGACGCCCCACGCACTGTCGCCCCAGCGGAACGCCTGGCACCCGTCGCCGGCCGAGCGCGCGAGGACGGTCGCGCCGGGCGGCGGGCGCAGGACCGTCTGCAGGTGCGACGCCTGCGCGACGAAGCGGCGCGGCAGCCTGCCGAAGACCGCGTCCCGCTCGGCCGGTCCATGCACGTCGACCTCGATCGTGCCCATCTCGCGCCCGGCCGGGTTGTCGCCGACCTCGCCGCCCAGCGCGTGCGCCAGCAACTGGTGCCCGTAGCAGATGCCGAACAGCGGCAGGCCCGCGTCGGCGGCCCCGCGCAGCCAGTCGGCGGCGCGCTCGCTCCAAGCCGCGCGCTCGGTCACCATCGCCGGCGATCCCGTCACCACGGCGCCGGAGAAGTCGCCATGCGGCGGTGGCGCTTCACGGGTGGCATCCACCGCCACCGCGTGCGCGCGGTCGATGCCGGCGGCCACGCGGATCCAGTGCGGGAAGTCGCCGTGCCGCCGGAGGCCGGGCACCGGCTTGCCGGTTTCGAGGATGAGCAGCGGTCGCGCGGATCGGGCCATCGGGACGCCTGGATATGGACCGGTGCGGCTCGGGACGGGCCGCGCGCACCGGGGTCGCCGCAGGCCGGCCGCTATACTAGCCCGCTGTCCAGCGCCGGCCGCACCATGCCCGCAGAGCCACAGCAGGCCCCCACCTTCCAGCAGCTGATCCAGCGCCTGAACGCGTACTGGGGCGCACATGGCTGCGTGCTCGTGCAGCCCCTGGACCTGGAAGTCGGCGCGGGCACGTTCCATCCCGCGACCTTCCTGCGCGCACTCGGGCCCGAGCCGTGGAACGCGGCCTACGTGCAGCCCTGCCGGCGCCCGACCGACGGCCGCTACGGCGAGAACCCCAACCGCCTGCAGCGCTACTACCAGTACCAGGTGGTGATGAAGCCGAGCCCCGACGACATCGTCGAGCGCTACTTCGACTCACTGCGCGAACTGGGCATCGACCCGGAGGTGCACGACCTGCGGCTGGTCGAGGACAACTGGGAGTCGCCGACGCTCGGCGCCTGGGGCCTGGGCTGGGAGGTCTGGCTCAACGGCATGGAGATCACCCAGTTCACCTGGTTCCAGCAGGCGGGCGGGCTGGAGTGCCGGCCTGTGCTGGGCGAGATCACCTACGGACTCGAGCGGCTGTGCATGTACCTCCAGGACGTCGACGACGTCTTCGACCTGGTCTGGACGCACGGACCCGACGGCACCCCCGTGCTGTACCGCGACGTGTACCACCAGAACGAGGTGGAGCAGAGCGCCTACAACTTCGAGCACGCGGACGTGGCCGAGCTGTTCCACCGGTTCGACGCCTGCGAGGCCGAGGCGATGAAGCTGGTGGGACTCGAGTTGCCGCTTCCGGCCTACGAGCAGGTGTGCAAGGCCTCGCACAGCTTCAACCTGCTCGACGCGCGACGCGCGATCTCGGTGACCGAGCGGCAGCGCTACATCCTGCGCGTGCGGCGCATGTCGCAGGCGGTGGCCGAAGCCTACGTGGCGCGCCGCGCCGCGCTCGGCGGCGAAGGGGCGGCGGCATGAGCACGATGGCGCCCCTGCTGATCGAGATCGGCACCGACGAATTGCCGGTCAAGGCCTTGCCGGGCCTGGCGAAGGCCCTGTCCGACGGCGTGCTCGCCGGCCTGGCGCGCCGCGGCGTCGCGGTCGAGCGCGGGGATGCGAAGCCCCTGTACGGCCCCCGCCGGCTGGCGGTCCTGCTGCCGGCCGTGGCGGTCGAGCAGCCCGAACAGCGCAGCGAGGTGTTCGGCCCCTACGTGAACATCGCCCTCGATGCGGACGGCCAGCCGACGCGCGCGCTGCAGGGCTTCGCGCAGAAGGCCGGCGTCGACTGGACCGCGCTCGAGCGCACGTCCGACGCGAAGGGCGAACGCTTCGTGCACCGTGCGGTGGCGCCCGGTGCCCGCACCGCGGACCTGGTGGGCGAGGTGCTGGCGGAGGCCGTCGCCGCGATGCCGATTCCCAAGCCCATGCGCTGGGGCGCGCACGCGCACGCGTTCGCCCGCCCGGTGCACTGGCTGGTGGCGCTGCTCGGCGACCAGGTGCTCGACGTCGCGCTGATGGGCGTGCAGGCCGGACGCATGAGCCGTGGCCACCGCTTCCACCACGACAAGCCGGTCTGGATCGGCGAGCCCGGCGACTACGTCGAAGCGCTGCGCGGCGCGCGGGTCCTGGTCGATCCGGACGCGCGCCGGGCGCGCATCGTGGAGGCCGTCGAGTGCGCCGCGGCGACATCAGGTGGCCGGCCGCGCATCGACGATGGCAACCTCGAGGAGGTGAACTGCCTGGTCGAGTGGCCGGTCGCCATCGCCTGTGCCTTCGACCGGGATTTCCTCGCCGTGCCGGCCGAGGCGCTGGTCGCGACCATGGAAACGAACCAGAAGTTCTTCCCCGTGCTCGATGCCGGGGGCGCGCTGACGCCGCACTTCGTCGGCATCGCGAACATCGAGTCGAAGGACGCCGGCGAGATCCGCCGCGGTTACGAGCGGGTGATCCGGCCGCGCTTCGCCGACGCGCGGTTCTTCTTCGACGCCGATGTGAAGCAGGGCCTGGCGGAGATGGGCGCGGGACTGGCGTCGGTGACCTACCAGGCGAAGCTCGGCTCGCTGGCCGACAAGGTCGAGCGTGTTGCCGCACTGGCCGGATCGGTCGCGCGCGACACCGGCGTGGACCCGACGACCGCCGAGCGCGCCGCCCGGCTGTCCAGGAACGACCTGCAGTCCCGCCTGGTGGGGGAGTTCCCCGAGCTGCAGGGGATCGCCGGCCGCCATTACGCCACGCTGTCGGGCGAAGCACCCGAAGTCGCCGCCGCGATCGACGAGGCGTACATGCCGCGCTTCGCCGGCGACCGCATCGCACCCTCGCCGCTCGGCCGTGTGCTGGCGATCGCCGAGCGGCTGGACACGCTCGCGGGCGGCTTCGCCGCGGGCCTCAAGCCGACCGGCAACAAGGATCCTTTCGCCTTGCGGCGCAACGCGCTGGGCCTGGCGCGCACGCTGCTCGAGGGCGGTGTCGACGTAACGCTGCGCGCGCTACTGGCCGCCGCCGTCGCGCGCCAGCCCGCCGCGGCGGGCACGGTCGACGTGGACGAACTGGAGGGTTTCGTCCTCGATCGCCTGCGCGGGTACTACGCCGAGAAGGACGTCACGCCGCAGCAGTTCGAGGCGGCCGTGGCCGTCGAGTCCGTGTCGCTGCCGGACCTGGACCGGCGTCTCCAGGCGATCGCCGCGTTCGACGCGATGCCGGAGGCCGAAGCCCTCGCCGCCGCGAACAAGCGCAGCCGCAACATCCTGCGCAAGGCCGCGGACGCGATCCCGGCCTCGGTGGATCCGGCGCTGTTCGAGTCGGAGGCCGAGCGCGCGCTGCACGTCGCGGTCGACCAGGCCATCGCCGACACCGATCCGATGCTCGCCTCGCGCGACTACGTCACCGCGCTCACGCGCCTGGCGCAGCTGCGGCCGGAAGTCGATGCCTTCTTCGACCAGGTCATGGTCAACGCGGAGGACGCCCGCGTGCGCGGCAACCGGCTCGCGCTCCTGCAGCGGCTGTCCGACCGGCTCGGCAGCGTGGCCGCGATCGAGCACCTGTCGCGCTGAAGCAGGCCCGGGCGCGCGTGCGCCCGGCCCGGTTCCGGCTTACGCTGCGGCGGTCGCGGGCCCGCGACGCCGCCGGCGCGCGCGATGCTCGAGACCCTCACCGTCCTGTGGCAGGAATTCGTCGACACCGAACACCTCGGCGCCTGGCTGGTGCTGGGCTACGTGGTCTACCTGGCGTGGGTCGGCGGCTGGATCCTGCTGCAGAAGCGGGAACCTGCCGCGACGATCAGCTGGCTGCTCGGGCTTGCACTGCTGCCCTACCTCGGTTTCGTCGTGTACTACTTCCTCGGTCCGCAACGCATCCGCAGGCAGCGGATCCGCCGCGAGCGGTCGCGGGCCGGCCTGCCCCGCCGCGGGGCGCGCGGCGACGGTGACCCGGAACTGCTCGAACTCACCCGGCTGGCGCAGGCCACCACCGGACTGCCGCCCACCGGCGCCGACGCCGCGCGACTGCTGGACGACGGCGAGGAGAAGTACGAGGCCCTGTGCGCGGACATCGCCGCGGCCCGCGAGCACGTGCACCTCGAGTACTACATCTGGCACCCGGACGGGATCGGCACCCGGCTGCGCGACCTGCTGGTCGAGCGCGCGCGCGCGGGCGTGCAGGTGCGCCTGCTGCTGGACGCGGTCGGCGCGGCCAAGTGCCGCGAATCCTGGTTCGCGCCGTTGTGCGAAGCCGGCGGCGAACTGGCGTGGTTCCATCCGATGCGCCTGAAGTTCTGGAAGCGGCCATGGCTGAACCTGCGCAGCCACCGGAAGATCGTGGTGATCGACGGCCGCATCGGCTACACCGGCGGCATGAATGTCACTGACGACCAGGACGAGCGGGTCAAGCCGGAGGCGGCCTACCGGGACCTGCACCTGCGCCTGGAGGGTGGCGTGGTCGGCTGCCTGCAGGCGGTGTTCGTCGAGGACTGGGCATACGCGACGAAGCGGGTGCCGTCACTCCGCGGGCCGGCCGCCAGCGGCGGCGCGATCGAAGCGCAGGTGGTGCCTTCGGGGCCGGATTCCCCATGGGAGGCGATCCATCGCGTGCACATCGCGGCCATCCATGCCGCGCGTAAACGGGTCTGGCTGGCGACACCGTATTTCGTGCCCGGCGAGGCGGCGATGATGGCGCTCACCTCCGCCGCGCTCGGTGGCCTGGACGTGCGCCTGCTGCTGCCGAAGATGAGCGATTCGCGCCTGGTGACGTACGCCGCGCGTTCCTACTTCGACGAGTTGCTCGAGGCCGGGGTCAAGATCTACGAGTACGGACCGCGGCTGATGCACAGCAAGGCCCTGCTGGTGGACGACGACCTGGCGCTGATCGGCAGCGCCAATTTCGACCACCGGAGTTTCCGCCTCAACTTCGAGGTGTCGGTCCTGTTCCGGGACGCGACCATCGCCGACGCACTGGCGCAGCGGTTCGCGCGCGACCTGGGCCAGGCGCCGCGCGTGCGGCCCGAGCGCGACCGGCCGCTGGTCCGGGACCGCCTGCCGGAGGCGGCCGCGCGACTGCTCTCGCCACTGCTCTAGCGGTCCCCGCCGCGCCGGCGCGTTGGCGCTAGACTTCCGCGATCGCCGCCCGGAGGACGCTTCGATGCCCTGGATCTACCTGCTGCTGTCGGTCGGTGCCTTCGCGCTGGCGTTCATGGCCGCGTCGCCCTGGCTGGTGGTCGTGGCACTGGTCGCCGCGCTCGTGCTGCTGGTCGCCTGGGTGATGACGCTGTTCGCGCAGCGCGTGGGCAACCGCGCGCGCGACGAGGCGCAGATGCTCGACCCGATGGAACTGCGGCGGCTGCGCGAACAGGCGGAGGCCCGCCGCGCCGCGGCATCGGGGACCGGACCGGTCGACGAGCCGACCCCGCCGGCGGGCTGACGGCGGGTGGCGTCCACGCGACTCAGCGTCAACGTCAACAAGGTCGCGGTGCTGCGCAACTCGCGTGGCGGACGCGAGCCGGACGTCGTGCGTGCCGCCGCGGCCTGCCTGGATGCAGGCGCCCACGGCATCACGGTGCACCCGCGTCCCGACGCCCGCCACATCCGCGCGGACGACGTCCATGCCCTCGCCGCGCTGACCCGCGCGCGCGGCGTGGAGTACAACCTGGAGGGCAATCCGTTCGCGCCGCCCCGCGCCGGCTATCCCGGCTTCCTCGCCCTGTGCGAGCAGGTCCGGCCGGCCCAGGCCACGCTGGTGCCGGACGGCGATGCACAGGTCACCTCCGACCATGGCTTCGACCTCGCCGACGACCCCGGTCCATTGCGCGAGCACGTGGCCGCGCTCCGGTCGTTCGGGTGCCGCGTGAGCCTGTTCGTCGACGCGGGGTGTCCGCGCATCGAGTCCGCGGCCGACGTCGGTGCGGACCGGGTCGAGCTGTACACCGGTCCGTATGCCGCGGCGTATTCCGGTGGCGACCCGCGCGCGGCGCTCGCCGCGTGCGCGGAGACGGCGCGGCGGGCGCGCGCCGCGGGCCTCGGCGTGAACGCGGGCCACGACCTGGACCAGGCCAACCTTGCCGCGTTCCTGCGCGGCGTGCCCCGTGTCGAGGAGGTGTCGATCGGCCACGCGCTGATCGGCGAGGCGCTGTACGCGGGGCTCGACGCGACCGTCCGTGCGTACGTGCGGATCGTCGAGGACGGCGCTGCCGGCTGAGGCCGCCGGTGCGATCCCTGCCGGCCCGCCTCCATCCAGGCAAAAAAAGACGCCGCCCGAAGGCGGCGTCGAAGACTCGTCTGGCGTGGTAAGCGCCGGGGGCCTGGCGTGGCCCCGGCATGACGCGATGGCTACTGGCCCTGCAGGAACCCGATCTTGACCATGTGGGCGTTCTTGGCGGAAGCCAGCACCTTGGCCAGCACGCCGTAGTCCGCGTTCGCGTCGGTGTCGATCTCCAGCAACGGCTGGTTGGTCGGATCCTGCTGCACGACATCGACCATCATCTGCTGCAGGTTGCCCAGCGGCTGCGGCGAACCGTTCCAGAAGACCTGGCCGGCACCGTCGATCCGCAGCTTGATGGGATCCTTCGGCTGGGTCTGCGGCGGCGGCTGGTTGGACCGCTGCGGCAGGTCGACCGAGATCTCGAAGGTCGTCGGCGGCGCCGTCACCATGAAGATGATCAGCAGGACCAGCATCACGTCCGCGAGCGGAATGATGTTGATCTCGGCCATCGGGCCGCTGCCGGAGTTGGAGCTGAAAGCCATCGTTCGATCCTCGAGCCGCTAGCGGCTCAGTTTTCCTGCAGCGAGATGAACCCGATCTTGCGCATGCCCTGACGCTGGGCGATGTTCACGATCTCGTCCACGACCCGGTACTTGGTGGTCCGGTCGCCACGTACCTGGATGGTCGGCTGTGGGGTCTTCTGGGCCTCCACCGACAGCCGGCTCTCCAGCAGTTCGCGGGTGATCGGCTCGTCGTTCCAGTACAGGCTGCCGTCGTCGGTGACCGCGAGGGTGATCGGCGGGACGGGCGGCGCCTCGTCATCCGGTTCCTCGATGGTCGCCTCGGGCAGTTCGACCTGCACCTGGTGCGACATCAGCGGCGTGGTGACCATGAAGATGATCAGCAGCACCAGCATCACGTCGACCAGGGGGACGACGTTGATGGTGGCCATGGGCCCGCCGCTTTCGCTATTCGTACTGAAGGCCATGTGGGGACTCCGTCAGACCGACCGTGCAGGCTCAGCGCTTGACCTGGACCTCGCCGACGCGCGAACCGGTCGCGAAGAAGTCGTGCAGGTCATGGGCGAAGGTGTCGAACTTGTTGTTCGTCACGCGGTTCAGGCGCACGAAGAAGTTGTAGCCGAGCACCGCCGGGATCGCGACGAACAGACCGATCGCGGTCATGATCAGCGCCTCGCCGACCGGGCCGGCCACGGCGCCGATGGAGGCGTTGCCGCTGGCACCGATGCGGATCAGGGCGCGGTAGATGCCCCACACGGTGCCGAGCAGGCCGACGAACGGCGCGGTCGAACCGACGGTGGCCAGCACGGTCAGGCCGGACTCGAGCTTCATCGACTCGCGGGTGACGGCCTGGCGCAGGGCGCGGTCGACGAACTCGGAGCGGTTGAGGGTCTCGACCAGGCGCGAACCTTCATGGCGCTGGTGGTGGGCGGCGGCCTGGGCGGCGTCGAGCGCGATCTTGGAGAACGGCTCCGAGCGCGGCTGCTCTTCCATGTAGCGGATCGCGTCCTGGGCGTTCGGGGTTTCCCAGAACGTGGCGACGACGCG
The DNA here is from genome assembly GCF_054776035.1 of Luteimonas pelagia. Classification (NCBI taxonomy): domain Bacteria; kingdom Pseudomonadati; phylum Pseudomonadota; class Gammaproteobacteria; order Lysobacterales; family Lysobacteraceae; genus Luteimonas; species Luteimonas pelagia. The sequence goes on from NZ_BAAHCG010000003.1 coordinate 500,988, forward strand.
GTCGGCGCGCGAGCGCAGGCGCATGTTCTTGATGAAGTTGACGATGATCCAGTAGATCGACATCACGGACATCAGGACCAGGGTGATCAGCACAACCCAGCCCAGCAGGTCCATGTGCTGGATCATGTCCGCGAAGCCCATCTGCTGGAGGGCAGCGGCGTTGTTGTCGCCTCCGGCCGGGGCGGTGGTGGTTTCCTGCAGCATGACGCTTACCTTTGAGAGTCGTGGAAAGGAGGTGTTACGGGTGTCGCAGCAAACGGCTCAGCCGGTCGGTTGATCAGTTGAGCGTGAAATCGACGGGAACGCGGACGGTGCTGGCGACGGGCTGGCCGTTCTCGACCGCGGGGTTGAAGCGCCAGCGGCGCGCGGCGCGCACGGCCTCGCGGTCCATGTCGCGGTTGCGGCTGGAACGTTCGACCTTGATGTCGAGCACGTTGCCCTTGGCGTCGATGCTGATCAGCAGCACCACCGTGCCCTCGATGCCCTGGCGCAGCGCCTCGCGCGGATAGTCCGGCGGGTTGTTGGCGCGCGAGGACGGGTCGACGCTCGAGCCGATGTTGGTCGGCGGCGCGGGCGGCGCCGGGGGTGCCGGCGGCGGAGCCGGGGTGTCGACCGGGGACGGCTCGTCGAACACGACCGGCGGCGCTTCGGGCGGCGGCGGGGTCGGGGTCGGGCGCGGCGGGGACAGTTCGCGGACCGGGCGCGGCTCCGGGGGTTCCGGCGGCGGCGGCGGCGGCGGCGGGGGCGGGGGCGGCGGGCGGATGAAGTTCACCATGGTGACTTCCTCCTCCTCGTCCTCCGCATCCGGCGGGGCGACCGGAGCGAGCAGCAGCAGGAGGGCGGCGACATGCATCGCGATGGCGAACGCCAGGCCGATGATGCGGGCCCAGTTCAGACCTTCGCGGTCGTCCTTCTTCCTGACGTGGTTCGGCAGTTGATCCGTCATGCGCGGGGGGCTCGGTGAATGCCGGGCGCCTCGGCGCCGCGGGGTGCAATCAGGCGGCCGCCCCTAGGCGGCCACGGGAATCCCTAAGCTTATACCAATCCCCTTGCCGTGTACCAACCCGGCAAGGGGGTGGAACAGACCGGGTTCTCAGTTCGGAAGGGCGAGGATCTTGCGGGCCTCCTCGGGGTTGCCGATGCCCTTGTCGATGGCCTGCTGCGCGGCGCGCTTGGCCTCCGCGATCCGGTCCGCCTGCCAGAGGACGCGGGCGAGGTTGAGGTAGGTGTCGCCGTCGTCGTCGAGCGGCGCGGCCTTGGTGTAGAACTCGATCGCCTTGGCGTCGTTGTCGGTGTAGTAGTACGACTGCGCCAGCGCGAGGTAGACCTCGTGGTTCGGCTTGAGGATGCCCTTCGACAGGCCCTCCTCGATCACCGCGATCGCCTGCGACTCGCGGCCGTCCATGTTGAGGTAGGTCGCGTAGAGCTGGCGGTACTCCTGCTCGCTCTCCAGGGCGCCCGACGCGCGCACGCGCTCGAGCACCGCGGCGGCCTTGTCCATCTGGTCGGCCTGCAGGTAGATCGAGGCGAGGTTGAGCTGCATGCGCTTGTTGCCCGGGTCCTTGGCGAGGATCTCCTCGGCGACGCGCGCGGCCTCTTCCGGCTGGTCGAGTTCGAAGTAGATGCCGACCAGCAGCTGGGTCCAGCTGGGATCCGGCGACTCGCTCGCCGCCAGCGCGGCCTTCACCGCCTCGGCGGCCTCCGGGTAGCGCTCCATGTTGTAGAGCGTGTTGCCCTTGAGGATGAGCTTCTGCGGGTCCTCGGACTTGGTTTCCGAGATCAGCCGGTCGAGCGTGGCCAGGCCCGCCGCGTCGTCGCCCTGCTGGATCTGCAGCTGGGCCAGCAGGAACATCGAGTCGTAGTGCCCGTTGTTGTCCAGGCCATTCGCCTCGACGGCCTGCTTCAGCAGCGCGACGGCGCCCGGCACGTCGTCGAGGTCGTAGGCGGCCTGCGCGCCGATCTGCGCGGCCAGCGCGCGGATGTAGGTGCTGGACGAACCCGAGGCCATCAGCGCGGCGGACAGTTCGCGTGCCTTCGCGAAGTCGTCCTCGTTGTAGGCCGTGATCATCTCGTTGACCTGCTTGCGCGCATCCGACGGGACGTCCTTTTCCGGGGACTGGCGGGTGGCCTGCGGATACTTGGCCGGCACCTCCTCCTCCGCCTCCGAGGCGCGCGCCTCGCGTTCGGCGGTGCGACGGTCGTGGCGCTCGCGGGTCACCTGCGCGCTGGCGTCGGCGATGCTGCCGAGGGCGAGCAGGGCGCCGATCGCGGCGGCGAGCAGCGTGTGGTGGCGGGACGTGTTCATGGGGGACACCTCTTCAAGGCTGCGCGACCACCGTCGCGGATTCGGAACGGCCGGAAGCGCGCCATGGCGCTGTCCCGCCGGGGGGGCGTCACGCTACCAGAACGTGCGTCGAAAGCGCGAGCGTGGACGCGGCGGCCATTCATGCTGGCCCGGTCCGCGCCCGGGAGTAACGCCCCGGTAACGTCCGTGTCACCGGTTCCTAACACCGCGGTCCCGGATCAGCGGCAGTCCGGCCGCCGTCCCGCCGCGCGTGCCTGCTCGTAGTTCGGCACCAGCGCCTGCGCGCGCTGGCGCATTTCACCGATCCGCGCCTGCGGGTCGGGGTGGGTGCTGAGGAATTCGGGCGGCCGGTTGCCACCGGCGGCGATCATGTTCTCCCACAGCGCGACCGCGCCGCGCGGGTCGAAGCCGGCCTGGGCCATGAGGCGCTGGCCGATGATGTCGGCCTCCTCCTCCTGCGCGCGTGACCCCGGCAGCAGGAACCCCGTCTGCGCGAGGATGCTGCCGCCCTGGGCCGCGGCGCTCGCGGCGCCCTGCCCGTACTGCGAACCCAGCAATGCAGAGACCACCTGCAGCGCACCGGAGGCGCCGGCCTGGCGGGTGATGCGCTCGTCGTGGTGGCGTGCGGTCACGTGGGCGATCTCGTGCGCGAGCACGCCGGCCAGCTGGTCCTGGTTGCGGGCGACGCTGAAGATGCCGGTGTAGGCGCCCACCTTGCCGCCCGGCAGCGCGAAGGCGTTCGGACTGCCGTCGACGAACAGCGCCGTTTCCCACTGCAGCTGCCGCCATTGCGCCGGCAATTGCGCCACCAGCGAATTCACCACGCAGCGGACATAGGTCGTCTGGCCGGCGTCGCCGCTCTGCTGCTTCTGGGTCTTGAGCTGCGCGAAGGCCTGCGCCCCGAGCTGGTTGAGCTGCTCCTGCGGCACCGCGCCGACGTACTGGGTGCGCCCGGTCGGGGACGTGGTGGTGGCGCATGCGGCGACGCCGGCGGCGATCGCCAGCGACAGCACGATGGGCTTGAGGGCATTCATGGCCGGTCCTTGGGTGGGGAGGGAGACGGCGATCGTGGCAGCGCCCCGGTTCAAGGCGGCGTCAAACGCGCGGCGTCCGCTCAGCCCAGGGTCGGGAATGCCTCGCGGGCGCGGGCGGCGCGCTCGACCGCCGTGTCGGGGATCTCGCCCCGGGCGTGCCACGCTTCGACCTGGCGCAGGCGCGCCAGCAACCCGTTGCCGTTGGCGAGCTGGATCGCCAGCCCGGGGCGGGCATTGAGCTCGAGGATCATCGGCCCGCGATCGCGGTCCAGGACGAAGTCCACGCCGACGTAACCGAGGCCGGACAGCCCGTTGCAGCGGGCGGCCATCTGCAGCAGGTCGTTCCAGTGCGGGATCTGCAGTCCAACGAGCGGGTGTTCGGTGTCGGGGTGCTCGCGGACCACTTCGGTGCCGAACACGCCCCGGCGGGTCACCCCGGTCGGCAGGTCGATGCCCACGCCGATCGCGCCCTGGTGCAGGTTCGCCTTGCCGTCGGATTCGCGCGTGGGCAGGCGGATCATCGCCATCACCGGCACGCCCAGGAACGCGATGATGCGGATGTCCGGCACCCCCTTGTAGCTGACCTTTTCGAACACCGGGTCGAACTGCACGCAGTACTCGACCAGCAGGTGGTCGGGCTGGCCACCGAGGGAGAACAGTCCCGACAGGCCGTTCGACAGGTGGTGCTCGAAGTCCCCGCGAGACATCAGCGTCCCGCTGGCGCGCCGGTAGCGATCGCCCTTGCGGCCGGCGATCACCAGGATGCCGTCGCCACCGGAACCGTGCGCGGGTTTCACGACGAAACTGCCGCGGCGAGCGAGCTTCCCGTGCAGCTCGCCGATCTCGTGTTCGGCACGGACGACCGCATACAGGTCGGGCACCGGCAACCCGGCCGAGATCGCCAGCTTCTTGGTCAGCAGCTTGTCGTCCACGCGCGGATAGAAGCGGCGCGGATTGTGGCGCAGCACGAAGTCCGCGTTGCGGCGGTTGATGCCCATCAGCCCGACGTCGTGCAGCCGCCGCGCGATCTCGAACGGGTTGCGCAGCGGGTTCATCCCGGCGTCGCCGGCGGTTCGGGGGCGATCGGGTCGGGGTCGGCGGCGCGCTCGCGTGCGAGCGCGCGGAACCGGTAGAGCTCGGTGAGCCGGTACCCCGCGTAGCGCCCGAGCAGCAGGCACGCGGCGAGCAGCAGGAGCAGCGTCTCGGGGAACACGAACACGAAGCGCTCCAGCCAGGGCCAGCTCATGGCGATGTAGACCACCGCGGACACGACGAGCGTGCCGAGCGCCTCGCGCACGGCCACCGCGCCGCCGCGCTCGTCCCACACCACGGACATGCGCTCGATGGTCATCGCCATGATCACCATCGGGAACAGCGCGACCGACAGGCCGACCTCGAGGTCGAGTCGATGGAACAGCACGCTGGTCCCGGCCATCAACAGGACCACCACGATCAGCACCGCGGTCAGTCGTGGAACCAGCAGCAGGCGCAACCGCTCCAGGTAGAACCGCGCCAGCAGGCCCGCGCCGACGACCAGCGCGAACAGGCCGATGCCCGAGGCCAGGCCGGTGTCGCGGAACGCCAGCGCCACCAGCACCGGCATGAACGTGCCGAACGTCTTGACGCCGACCACGTTGCGCAGCAGCAGCATGATGAAGGCGCCGACCGGCACCATGAGCAGGATCGCGTAGGTCTGCTGCGCCTGCAGCGGCAGCCCGAGCAGCGAGAACTGGACCAGTTTCGCGTCGCGCACTTCCAGCCGCCGTTCGGCGACCGCGACCGCGTTGGCCAGGTTGTGGCTGGCGCGCAGCTCGAAGCTCGCCTTGTCGTTGCCTTCCACCGCCGCGACCGGACCCGCGCCGACGCTCCAGAGGAAGAAGTCCTCCGGCCAGCCGGCAGCGTCGCTGCGCGGGTCGACCAGGAACCAGCGCGCGTCGTCGCCGAGCACGGCCAGCCATGGGCGGAGTTCCCCGGGACCCTGGTCCGCGTCGAGCTGCAGGCCGTGCACGGGGCGGGCGATGATGTTGCGCGCCGCCAGCATGCCCGCCATCAGCGCCACCTGCTCGTGCTCGCTTTCGTACAGGTCCGCGAGCAGCGCCAGGTCCTCGCCCTCGGCCTCGAGGAAACGGCGCACCAGGCCGCGCGCGAAGGTCTCGGTGTCGGCGGACTCCTCGCGGACCCGGTCGAGCACGGCGCGGGACGCCGTGGCGTAGGGCTCGTCGAGTTCGGGGATCAGCGCCTGCTCCTCGGGCAGGAGCAGCAGCGGCCGCGCCGCCGGGCGCGCGCGGACCACGTGGGCACGGTAGTAGAGCGCCTGCTCGCCATCGGCCTGGCGGATCGCCCACTGGATCCGGCGGCCCTGCGGGCTGGCGTCCTCCAGCTTCGAATAGCCGCGGGCGACGAAGCGTTCGTCGAGCACGCTCCAGCCGGGCGTGTCGCCGGGGACCTGCAGCGTGACCCGGTTCGCGCCCTGCTCCGGGATGAAGCCGATGCGCGCCTGCAACGTCCAGACTTCGATCTCGGCATCCGGCTGCAGCGGGAACTGCAGCACGCGCCACTTGTAGCCGATGGCCGCGAGCGCGATGGCGGCGATCGCCAGCGCCAGCAGGTAGAGCTGGGTCTTCTTCATGCGCCTCGACGTGGTGCGTGTCCCCCGGCGCGGAGTCTAGCGGTGCCCACGCGCCGCCGGAAGCGACGCCCGGGCGACCATGGCGTCAGACGTCGAGGTTCGCGACCTTGAGCGCGTTGTCCTCGATGAACTCCCGGCGCGGTTCGACGACGTCGCCCATGAGGGTCGAGAAGATCCGGTCGGCGGCGACCGCATCCTCGATCCGCACCTGCAGCAGGCGCCGCGTGTCCGGGTTGACCGTCGTCTCCCAGAGCTGGTCGGGGTTCATCTCGCCCAGGCCCTTGAAGCGCTGGATCTGCCGGCCCTTCTTGGCCTCGTCCAGCAGCCAGGCATGCGCCTGGGCGAAGCTGCCGATGGCCTGCTCGCGGTTGCCGCGCAGGATCCGGGCGCCCTCGCGCACCAGGCCGTGGAGCATCGAGGCGGCTTCGCGCAGCGGCTTGAGTTCGCCCTGCTCGAACAGCGACACGGGCAGCACCTGGACCGTTTCCTCGCCCATGTGCCGGCGCGTCACCAGCAGCGCGGCCGGGTGCTGTTCGGTCGCCGGCTGCACCGCGACCGCGAACCGCGGTCGACCCAGGCCGCTGCGGTTGAGTCGCTGCTCGAGCGCATCGAGTTCGTGGCGCTCGTCGGTGTTCTCCGAGAGCGAGGTGGCATCGAGCGGGGTGAAGTCGATCAGGGCCTCGAGCAGCGCCGGGTCGTAGCGGTGCGCGTTGCGGGCGATCGCGTCGCGCGCGCCGGCGAACGCGAGCAGCAGCTTCTCCAGCTGCCCGCCCTCGATCGGCGGCTCGCCTTCCGCGGGCACCAGCTGCGCACCCTCCACCGCATTGCCCGCCAAGTACGCGTTGAGCGCGGCATCGTCCTTGAGGTACAGCTCGTTCTTTCCCTGCTTGATCTTGTACAGCGGCGGCAGGCCGATGTAGACGTGGCCGCGCTCGATCAGCTCCGGCATCTGCCGGTAGAAGAACGTCAGCAGCAGCGTGCGGATGTGTGAGCCGTCCACGTCCGCGTCGGTCATCAGGATGATGCGGTGGTAGCGCAGCTTGTCCGGGTTGTACTCGTCCTTGCCGATGCCCGTGCCGAGCGCGGTGATCAGCGTGCCGACCTCGGCACTGGACAGCATGCGGTCGAAGCGCGCCCGCTCGACGTTGAGGATCTTGCCCTTGAGCGGGAGGATCGCCTGGGTCTTGCGGTTGCGGCCCTGCTTGGCCGAGCCGCCCGCCGAGTCGCCCTCGACGATGAACAGTTCGGACAGCGCCGGGTCCTTCTCCTGGCAGTCGGCGAGCTTGCCGGGCAGGCCGGCGATGTCGAGCGCGCCCTTCCGGCGGGTCAGGTCGCGGGCCTTGCGCGCGGCTTCGCGGGCGCGGGCCGCATCGACGATCTTGCCGGCGATCGCACGGGCCTCGTTGGGGTGTTCCTGCAGGAACTCCTCCAAACGTGCACCGAACGTGCTCTCAACGACCGGCCTCACCTCGGAGGAGACGAGTTTTTCCTTGGTCTGCGAGGAGAAGCTCGGGTCCGGCACCTTGACCGAGAGCACCGCGATCATGCCCTCGCGCATGTCGTCGCCCGACAGCGCGATCTTGGCCTGCTTGGCGATCCCGTTCTGCTCGATGTAGTTCGACAGGGTGCGTGTCAGCGCCGCGCGGAAGCCCTGCAGGTGCGTGCCGCCGTCCTTCTGCGGGATGTTGTTGGTGAAGCAGAACATCGTCTCCTGGTAGGAGTCGGTCCACTGCAGCGCCACGTCCACGGTGATGCCGTTCTGCTCGCCGGACACCGAGATCACGTTCGGATGCAGCGGCGTCTTCAGCTGCGCCAGGTGCTCGACGAAGGAGCGGATGCCGCCCTCGTACTGGAACACGTCGCGTTCGCCGTCGCCCCGCTCGTCCACCAGCGTGATGCGCACGCCCGAATTGAGGAACGAGAGCTCGCGCAGGCGGCGCGCGAGGATGTCGTAGTGGAACTCCGTGTCGGTGAAGATGTTCGCCGCCGGCCAGAAGCGCAGCAGCGTGCCGCGGCGCTCGGAGGGCGCCACGCGCGCCAGCGGCGCATCCGGCTCGCCGAGCGAATACGACTGGCGGTGGTGGTGGCCGTCGCGCCAGATGTCGAGCGTGAGCTTCTCGCTGAGCGCGTTGACGACCGAGACGCCGACGCCGTGCAGGCCGCCGGACACCTTGTAGCTGTTGTCGTCGAACTTACCGCCGGCGTGCAGCACGGTCATGATGACCTCGGCCGCGGAGCGCTGCTCTTCCTTGTGGATGTCGACCGGGATGCCGCGCCCGTTGTCGGACACGGACACCGAGCCATCCTCGTGGATGGTCACGATGATGTCGTCGGCATGCCCGGCAAGCGCCTCGTCGATCGAGTTGTCGACGACCTCGAACACCATGTGGTGCAGGCCCGTGCCGTCGTGCACGTCGCCTATGTACATGCCCGGGCGCTTGCGGACGGCCTCGAGGCCGCGCAGGACGGTGATCTTGCTGGAGTCGTACTGTCCCGGGGGCTGGCCCGCGACGGTGGGCTGGTCGGCGCTCACGCCGGTTTCGTGCTGCGACATTCGGCTACAGGCTCCCGCGACCACCGGGTCGGCGGTCGAGACTCATTAGCTATGGATACCCGCCAGTATACCAACCCCACCGGCGTTGGTCGGGTCAGCGCGTCCGATCGGTGGGCGGCGGTGCATCCGCCAGGGGACCGGTCAGCCGCGCCTGTTCCACGTGGAACCACGAAACGCCCGATGCGCCGCCGCGCAAGGGCGCGGGCGGCTCCGTCCCGGTGACCAGCACCTGGGCGCCGCTTCGGGTGAGCATGTCGAGCACGTGCGCCTGGTGCGTCCTGTCCAACTCGGATGCGAGGTCGTCCAAGGCCACCACCGGCCAGCCTCCCGTGAGCGCGGCCTGGTGCCTCGCCTGTGCAAGGAGGAATGCAAGGGCCGTCAGCTTGGCCTGGCCGCGCGACAGCGTGTCGCGACCGGGAAGGCACTCGTGGTGGATCCTCCAGTCCCCGCGGTGTGGCCCGGCCGAGGTGTGCCCGGAAGCCAGGTCGCGCTCCCGTGCGAGCAGGAGGGCGTCGGCCAGGGGCATCTCGCCGTCCCGCCAGCCGGAATTCGCCTCCAGGCTGGCGGCACCCGCTTCGGGCATGAAGTCGCGGACCAGGGCTTCCAGATGGGGTGAAAGGGCCTCCAGGTAGCGGGCCCGCGCCGCGGCCAGCGGTTCCCCGGCCATCGCGAGCTCATGGTCCCACGCGTCGAGCTGGCCATCGCGCCGACCGAGCTTGAGCACGCTGTTCCGCTGTCGCAGGGCGCGCGCATAGCGGCGCCACAGGTCCAGGAAGCCGGGTTCCACGTGGAACAGCCCCCAGTCGAGCTGGCGCCGGCGTGGTTCGCCTCCGCCCGAGACCAGGACGTGGCTTCCGGGTTCGAACGTCACCACCGACAGCGCGGAACAGAGGTCGCCGAGCGAATCCACGCGCTCACCATCAACACGCCCCTCCCACGCCTGTCCCGTATGGCGCATCCCGGCCCGGTGCTGGCGTGCCGGCGCGACGGATTCGTCGGTCCACTCGACGAAAACCTCCACCGCCTCGCGCTCCCGCCCCACCAGGCCGTCCCGGACCCGGCCCCGGAAGCTCCGTCCGTACGCCATCAGGTGGACCGCCTCGACCAGGCTGGTCTTGCCCGCGCCGTTGTCGCCGGTGAGGACGTTGATCCCCGGCGCCGGCAGCCATTCCACGTCGCGCAGCTGCCTCAGGCCATCGACCCGGACCCGGCTCAGTCGCACGTGCAGGCCCCGGATGGCAGAACGCCCGGCCGGGGCCGGGCGTTCGAGGTTCCACGTGGAACGGGCGCCCGAGGTGTCACAGGCGCAGCGGCATCACCACGTGCCGGCACCGCTCGCTGCCGGACTCGCGGACGAGGGCGGAGGAGTTGGCATCCCGAAGCTGCATCACCACATGCTCGTCGCGCAGTGCCGTCAGCGCCTCCAGCAGGTAGTTCACGTTGAAGCCGACCGCCAGGTCGTCGACCCGGGTGTCGGCCTCGATCTCCTCCTGCGCCTCTTCCTGCTCCGGGTTGTGCGCGCTGATCTTCAGTTGCCCGGGCGACACCTCGACGCGGACGCCCCGGTACTTCTCGTTCGAGAGGATCGCCGCACGCTGCAGGGCCGCGCGCAGGACCTCCCGGTCGACCTTGACCTCGCGGTCGGCGCCGATGGGGATCACCGCCTCGTAGTCCGGGAACCGGCCGTCGATCAGCTTGCTGGTGAAGGTGACATCGTCGCGACGGATCCGGATGTGGTTGCGGCCCATCTCCAGGTCCAGCGTGCGGTCGCCCCCCTCGAGCAGGCGCTGCAGTTCGGTGACGCCCTTGCGCGGCACGATGATCTGGCGCTTGCCGCCGTCGCCCTCCAGCGCCGCCTCGCACAGCGCCAGGCGGTGGCCATCGGTGGCCACGCAGCGCAGGGTCTCGCCGCGCAGGTCCAGCAGCAGGCCGTTGAGGTAGTAGCGGACGTCCTGCTGCGCCATCGCGAACGCGGTGCGTTCGATCAGCTCCTTCAGCGCCGCCTCGGACACCGCGACCCGCTCGGTCGCCTCCACCTCGTCGATCGACGGGAAGTCGTTCGCCGGCAGGCTGGCAAGGGTGAACCGGCTGCGGCCCGCCTGGACGGTGACCTTGTCTCCCGACTGGCTCACCGTGACCTTGCTGCCGTCGGGCAGGGCCCGGACGATGTCGAACAGCTTGCGGGCCGGGATGGTGGTCTCGCCGTCCTTCGCGTCGTCGACCGCCTGCCGCGACACCATCTCGACCTCGAGGTCGGTACCCGTCAACGACAGCTGGCCATCGGCCACCTGCACCAGGAGGTTCGCGAGCACCGGCAGGGTCTGTCGCCGTTCGACGACATTGACCACCTGGGCCAGCGGTTTCAGGAAGACTTCGCGTTGCAGGCTGAAGCGCATGCGGACCCCTTGTTGGACCGTGCTGTCCCCGTGTCGGCCCGGGCTCGCGGGACGCGTGGCCCCAGGCTCTTGGAAGATGGATAAATCAAAAGCTGGGTGGTGATGGTGTCGCCGGAATCTGGTGAAAACAGTCGCAACACATTGAAACTGAAACGTTTATCTGCCGTTCAACCGGGTGGAAAAACCGCATCCCGGCTCTGGACAGCCTGTGGATCGTTTGCCGCCTCGAACCACCGCGCCCGGGTTGTCCACAACCTGTCCCCATCGATCCGGCAGGCTCATTCGCTCAGCTTGCGGATCAGTTTCTCCCAGTCCTCGCGCAGCTTGCCGTCGGTTTCCATCAGGTGGCGCACCTGGCGACAGGCGTGCAGCACCGTGGTGTGGTCACGGCCGGCGAACGCGTCGCCGATCTCCGGCAGGCTGTGCTCGGTCAGCTCCTTCGCAAGGGCCATCGCCACCTGCCGCGGGCGCGCGAGCGAGCGCGTGCGCCGCTTGGACAGCAGGTCCTTGATCTGGAGGCCGTAGTAGTCTGCCACGGTCTTCTGGATGTTGGGGATGCCGATGGCCTGCTGCTGCGCGCGCAGCAGGTCGCGCAGCGTCTCCTGCGCGAACTCGGTGGTGATGGTGCGTCCGGTGAAGTTCGCCCGGGCCGCCAGGGTGTTCAGCGCGCCCTCGAGCTCACGCACGTTGGAGCGCATCTTCTTGGCCAGCAGGAAGGCCACTTCCTCCGGGATCGCCGCGCCGCGCTCGGCGGCCTTCGACAGCACGATCTGGGCGCGCGTCTCGAAGTCCGGTGGGTCGATCGCCACCGACAGGCCCCACCCCAGCCGCGACTTGAGCCTCGGCTCGAGGCCCTCGACCTCGCGCGGGAACCGGTCGCAGGTCAGGATGATCTGCTGGCGCCCGTCGATCAGCGCATTGAAGGTATGGAAGAACTCCTCCTGCGTGCGGTCCTTGCCGGCGAAGAACTGGATGTCGTCGATCAGCAGGGCATCGACCTGCTGGAACTGCCGCTTGAACGCGGCCATGCCGTTCGCCTTGTCCTGCAGCGCCTTCATGAGCGCGGCCAGGAACTGTTCGCTGCGCAGGTACAGGATGCGCATCGCCGGATTGGCGGCGCGCATCGCGTTGCCGGCCGCGAACATCAGGTGGGTCTTGCCCAGGCCGGTGCCGCCGTACAGAAGCAGTGGATTGTGCGCCCGGTCGCCCGGGTGCTGCGCCGCCTGCCACGCCGCCGCGCGGCCGAGCTGGTTGCTCCGGCCCTCGACGAAGTTCTCGAAGGTGTAGTGGCTGTCCAGGTTGCCCTGGAACGGTTCGGCTGGAAGGGCCGCACCCGCCGGCTCGCTTCCCGTGGCCGGGGACGCGCCGGCCGGTGCCACCGCGCGCGGCAATGACCCGATCTCCAGGCTCACGTCGCCCGCGCCCGCGAAATGCGCGAGCAGCTCCCGGATCCGCGCCAGGTACCGGTCGCGCACCTCCTGCATCACAAACGCGTTCGGGGCGTAGAGGACGAGCCGGTCGTCGCGGTTCGCGGCCTGCAACGGCTTGAGCCAGGTGTGGACGTCCTCGGCCGGCAGCTCGGCTTCGAGGCGTTCGAGGCAGCGGGGCCAGGCGTCCATCGGCGGGGGGATCTCGGGGTGGCGTGCCCGTGCCGCGCACCATGGCTGGCGCGCGGGGAGGGCGGGGGTGCGGAGGCCGGCCAGACTAGCATGCAGCCCCCGCGGGACCGCAGGCCGCCCGGCCCGGCCCAGGCCGGCCGAGCCGGCGCGGCTTGACCCGTTTGCCGACGGACAGCTAGAATTGAAAGTCTTTTCCGTCGCCAGACCGCACGAGCCTGACCATGGCCACCAAGCGCACCTACCAGCCCAGCAACCTCAAGCGCAAGCGCGACCACGGCTTCCGTGCGCGCATGAAGACCGCCGACGGCCGCAAGGTGCTGGCCCGCCGCCGCGCCAAGGGCCGCAAGCGCCTGAGCGCCTGAGCGTTCGCGACATGTCGTGACCGGTCAGCGCCACGCGCCCGCACCGGCCAACGCGACGCCTCCGCACCCGGCCACCCGGGTGCCCGCGCAGGGTCCCGACGCCTGCGGACCCGCGCCCAGCAACCCGACGCCCGTGACCGACACCGTGGATGAGCGCTTCCCGCGGTCGGCCCGCGTGCTCGCGCGCGCGGAGTTCGATCGCGTCTTTTCCGGAGGACGCCGCGGCGCCACGCCGCTGCTCGCGGTGCACTGGTTGCGCGGGGAGGTCCCGCCGAAGCTGGGATTGGCCGTCTCGCGCAAGGTGGATCCCCGGGCTGTGGGCCGCAACCGCATCAAGCGCATCGTGCGCGACGCCTTCCGGCGCGCGCGCGCGCAACTCGCACCCGGCAGCTACGTGGTGGTCGCGCGCGCCGCGGCCGCCCGCGCCGAGGCCGGCGTCCTCCGCGAGGCCTTCGATTCCGCGCTGCGCCGGCTCGGCGCGTTGCCCCCACCGGACGCTGCCGGCACAATGCCCGGCTCCCCGAACGACCCCGCCGCGCCGCCCGATGCGCGCGCCGGCCGGTCGCGCCTGCCCCCGGATCCCGCACGCCGATGAACCAGACCCGCGCCTTCCTGATCTTCGCCTGGCTGATGGTGGCCATGCTCCTGTGGATGGAGTGGCAGGGCGAACGCGAGGCGCCGGCCGCCACGCCCGACACCGCCGCGACGACCGGCACGCCGGCGTCCCCGGCCGACGGCACGGTGCCGGATGCCGCGACCCTGCCCTCCGCACCGGTCCCCGCCGCGCCCGCCGGCACCGTGCCGTCGGCCACGCCCGCGGCGCCCTCGGTCGGTGCGTCGCCGTCGACCGACGCGATCACCGTCACCACCGACGTGCTGCGCGTGGTCCTCGACGGGGGCACGGTCCGCAGCGCCGAGCTGCGGCGCTACCCGCGAACCACCGACGACGGCAGCCCGCCCGTCCAGCTGTTCACCCCCGAGGCCGACGGCTACTTCGTCGCGCAGAGCGGCTGGGTGCGCGCCGACGGTCCCGCGCCCAACCATCTCGAGGGCTTCGTGCCGGAGGGAACGCAGCGTGCGTACGCCCTGCCGCGCGGTGGCATGCAGGTCGAGGTGCCCTTCGTGTGGACGGGCCCGGACGGGGTGACGATCCGACGCACGTACACGCTGTCGCGCAACGACTACGCGATCACCGTCCGCGACGAGATCGCCAACGGTGGCACCGCGGCCTGGAACGGCCACGTCTACCGCCAGTTGCTGCGCGACCCGCCGCCGAAGGAACGCGGCTTCACCAATCCCGAGTCCTTCAGCTTCACCGGCGCGGCGTGGTACAGCCCCGAGGAGAAGTACGAGAAGCGCGACTACGGCGACTTCGCCGACGACGGCCCGCTCGACCGGACGGTCCAGGGTGGCTGGCTCGGCCTGCTGCAGCACTACTTCTTCGCGGCGTGGATCCCGGATCCGTCCTCCACCGCCACGTATTCGCTGGCGACCGTGCAGGGCCAGGGCGATCCGCGGTACCTGGTGCGCGCCGTCGGCCCGTCGGTCGCCGTCGCGCCCGGGCAGACGGCCCAGACCACGGCCCGCCTGTGGGTGGGCCCCAAGCTGCAGGACCGGCTGGACGACGTCGCGCCGGGGCTGGGCCTGACCCTCGACTATGGCGTGTTCACATTCCTCGCCAAGCCGATCGCCTGGCTGCTCGCGCAATTGCACGAGATCACCAAGAACTGGGGCTGGGCGATCGTCCTGCTCGTGGTGATCATCAAGCTGCTGCTGTATCCGCTGTCGGCGGCCCAGTACAAGTCGGCCGCGCGCATGCGCAAGTTCCAGCCGCGCGTCGAGCAGCTCAAGGAGCGCTATGGCGACGACCGCCAGAAGTTCCAGATGGCGCTGATGGAGCTGTACAAGAAGGAGAAGATCAACCCGGTCGGCGGCTGCCTGCCGATCCTCCTGCAGATCCCGGTGTTCCTGGCGCTGTACTGGGTGCTGCTCGAGTCCGTCGAGCTGCGCCAGGCCGTGTGGATCCCGGGCTGGGTCGACGACCTCACCGCGCCGGATCCGTTCTTCATCCTTCCGGTGGTCAACATCGCGGTGATGTGGTTCACCCAGAAGCTGACCCCGACGCCGGGCATGGACCCGATGCAGAAGAAGATGATGCAGATGATGCCGCTGGTGTTCGGCGTGCTGATGGTCTTCTTCCCGGCGGGCCTGGTGCTCTACTGGGTGACCAACGGCGCGCTCGGCCTGCTGCAGCAGTGGTGGAACATCCGCCGGTTCGGCGACGCGCCGGCGGCCCGCAAGGCCTGATCCCGCCGTCCGGGCGGGACGCGGCGGGCGGGCGTCCCGGACGGGAGGCCCGGCACGCCATCGACCCATCAGCCATGGACACACCCCAGCCCGCAAGCGACACCATCGCCGCGATCGCCACGCCCCCGGGCGCGGGCGGCGTGGGCGTGGTGAGGCTGTCCGGTCCGGGCAGCCGCGCGATCGCCGAGCGGCTGTGCGGCCGGGCGCTGCGCACGCGCCATGCCCACCACGTGCGTCTTCGCGACGGGGACGGCGCGGTGCTCGACGACGGCATCGCGATCGCCTTCGACGCGCCGGCGAGTTTCACCGGCGAGGACGTGGTGGAACTGCAGGCGCACGGCAGTCCGGTCCTGCTGCAGCAGATCGTCGCCGAATGCTGCGCGCTCGGCGCGCGGCACGCGCGACCCGGCGAGTTCAGCGAACGCGCCTACCTCAACGGCAAGCTCGACCTGCTGCAGGCGGAGGCGATCGCCGACCTGGTCGCGGCGACCGACGTGCGCGCCGCGCGCGCCGCGCGGCGATCGCTGGACGGCGTGTTCTCCCACCGCGCCGGCGCGTTGGCCGAGGCGCTCGTCGGCATCCGCGTGCACGCCGAGGCCGCCATCGATTTCGCCGACGAGCCGCTCGAGACACTGGGCGGCGATGCCCTGCGCGCGCGCCTCGACGACGTGCTCACCGGACTGGATTCCCTCGAGGCGGAGGCACGGCAGGGCCGCCGCCTGCGCGACGGCCTGCACGCGGTGATCGTCGGCCCGCCCAACGCGGGCAAGAGTTCACTGCTCAACGCGCTCGCCGGCGACGAGCGCGCGATCGTCACCGACATCGCGGGGACCACCCGGGACCTGCTCGTCGAGTCGGTGCGCATCGAAGGCGTCGAACTGACGCTCGTCGATACCGCGGGACTGCGCGCGGGCGGCGACGCGATCGAGCGGGAGGGCATGCGGCGCGCCCGGCTGGAACTCGCCCGCGCGGACCTGGCGATCGTGGTGCTGGACGCACGCGAGCCCGCCGCCGCGCGCGCCGCGGTCGGCGATGCCATCCACGACGTGCCGGCCACGCTGTGGCTGCACAACAAGGCGGACCTGCTCGACGTGCCGGACGGTGCGGACGCCGGTCCGGGGGCGCTGTTCGTGTCCGCGCGCACCGGCCTCGGCCTGCCCGCGGTGCGCGAGGCGCTGCATGCGCTGGCCGGCGGATCCGTGGGCGAGGGGCAGGACGGCGGCTTCAGCGCCCGCGCCCGCCACGTGGATGCACTGCGACGTGCGGCCGCCGCCGCAGGCGCCGCGCGCGCCCATCTCGACGACGACGCGCTCGAACTCGCGGCCGAGGCCCTGCGCGACGCCCACGACGCGCTCGGCGAGCTCACCGGGCGCATGCTTCCCGATGCCCTGCTCGGCGAGGTGTTCTCCCGTTTCTGCATCGGCAAGTGACGCGGCCGCGGCCCACAACGGGGCCGGCGGTTGACAACGGCCGACGCTGGCGCCTCAACTAGGCGTCCGTGTGCCGGGGGCGCACGACACCAGGGGAGAAGAACCAGATGTCCGTTGTGAAACCTGAATCGCGCGCCCGCGCCACGGGGCGCCTGTGCGCGGTCGCCGTGCTCGCGCTGGCCATCGCAGCCTGCGGCAAGGACGAGGACGGCCAGGCCGCGCAGGATGGCCAGGCGGCCACCGCCGACCAGGCCGCCAGCGAGGCGCCGCCCCAAGCGGTGTCCGACACCGTCGCCGCGATGTCGCCCGAGGAACTGCGCGAAGCGGCCAGCGTCGCCCTGCGCGAACAGCGCCTGTACGCCCCCGCGGGCGACAACGCGGTCGAGTACTACCTGGCGCTGCGCGACAAGCAGCCCGAGGATCCCGCCGTCGCCAGCGCCCTGACCGACCTGATGCCCTACACGCTCATCGCCACCGAGCAGAGCATCGGCCGCGAGGATTTCGCCGAGGCCCAGCGCCTGTACGCGCTGATGGAGAAGGCCGACGCCGACGCGCCCGCGCTGCCGCGCCTGCGCCAGTCGATCGCCGACGCGCAGGCCGAGGTCGCGCAGCGCGCCGAAGCCGAGGAGGCCCGGAGCGAGGAGGAGGACCGTCGCCAGGCCGAGGTCCAGGCCGAACGCCAGCGGGAGCAGGAGGCCGCGCAGCAGCGGGCCGCCGCGGAACTGGCCGCGCAGCAGCAGGCCGCGCGCGAAGCCGAGGAGCGTCGCCAGGCCGAGGCGGCCGCGGCGGCCCGGGCGCAGCAGCAGGCCGCGGCGCAGCCGCCGCCGGCGCCCACCCAAGCCGCGCCGTCGCGCCCGGCCAACACCGAACTGGTGGCCGTGAGCACGCCGGCGCCGAGCTTCCCCGTGGAGGCCTATCGCAACCGGCAGTCCGGCGAGGTGCAGGTGGAGTTCACCGTCGGCACCAACGGGTCGGTGACCTCGTCGCGCGTCGTGCGGTCGAACCCGCGCCGCGTGTTCGATCGCGCCGCGCTGGACGCGGTGAACAGCTGGCGCTTCCAGCCGGTGGCCGAGCCGATCACCTCGCGCCGCACGATCGAGTTCGCGCCGCAGAACTGATCCGGCGCACCGTCGCGGAAACGGAACGGCCCGGTGCGAACCGGGCCGTTCCTTTTTTTCGCCGAGGCATGCCGTCAGGCGGAGATCGCGAGCTTCTCTCGGTGGTACAGGCGCGCCGCGGCCAGCCACAGCAGCAGCCCGAGCCCGAATCCGGCACCGAGGTAGATCCCCCACGTCTGGGCGCCGATCGCCTCGCCGCGCACCAGCTGCATGATCATCTGGTTCTGCGCCAGGAACGGCACCGCGAACTGCCAGGGCTCGTTCTTCAGCGGGTTCACGAGCAGGATGAGCGTGGGCACGATCGGCAGCAGCATCAGCACGCTCATGTAGCTCTGCGCCTCCTTCACCGATTTCACGCTGGCGGCGATCAGCGTGAGCAGCGTGGTGCCGACGAGCACCATCACCAGCAGCACCAGCAGCAGCTGCGCCATCACCGGCCACGAGACGTCCACGCGGGCGAGCGCACCCGGGGCGAACATGAAGCTGATCTTGAAGGCCAGCAGGATCAGCAGCAGGCTCAGCATGCCGAACGCGCAGGCGGCGAGGATCTTGCCGCTCATGATCGCGCCGCGCGCGGCCGGCGTGGCCAGCAACGGCTCGAGCGACTGGCGCTCCCGTTCGCCCGCGGTGACGTCGATCACCAGGTAGGCACCACCGAGGAATGCCGACAGGATCAGCAGGTAGGGCAGGAACGCCAGCAGCATGCCGCGCTTGGCCTCGGGGGTGGCGACGTCGCGCTGCGCGATGCGAACCGCGGCGATCGCCTCCGGGCTCATCCCGCGCGTGACCACCCGCAGCGCGCCGACGGTCCGGCCGTACTCCTCGAGCGCCGACCGCACGCGGGTGACCGGGATGTCGGAGTCGCGCCGCGAACTGTCATGCACGAGTTCCACTTCCGCGCTGCGGCTCCCGCGCCACTGTTCCGGGAACGCCTCGGGGATGACGAGCACGACCTCGTGGGTCTGGTCGCGAACGCGCCCGTCGATGTCGTCCGGCGCACCCATCGGTTCGATGTTCCGCGACGAGAGGTGGGCGACGAGGTTCGGCGCAAGGTCCGCGCCGACGATCGGGAGCTCCAGCGTGGTCTCCAGCTGCGTGCGCATGCGCTTCTCCACCATGGCGCCCATGCCGAGGATCAGCGCCGGCAGCAGGATCGGGCCCATCAGCAGGCCGAGCATCACGGTGCGGCGGTCACGGAACAGGTCGAGCAGCTCCTTCCGCGCGACGGTCAGGATGGTGTTGATGGCGTTGCGGCTCATGCGTGCAGGCCCTCCTCCGAGCCGATCAGCTGGACGAAGGCGTCCTCGAGGTTGTCGTGGCCGCTGCGCGCGCGCAGCTCGTCCGGCGTGCCTTCCGCGCGCACTTCGCCGTCGGCGATCACCACGATGCGGTCACACAGCGCGGCGACCTCCTGCATGATGTGGCTGGAAAAGATGACGCAGCGACCCTCGCCGCGCAGGCGGCGAAGGAACTCGCGCAGGCCACGGGTGGTCATCACGTCCAGCCCGTTGGTCGGCTCGTCCAGGATGACGTTGCGCGGCGCGTGCACCAACGCGCGGGCGATGGCGGTCTTGGTCCGCTGGCCCTGGGAGAACCCCTCGGTGCGGCGGTCCAGGAAATCGTCCATCTGCAACGCACCCGAGAGCGTGCGCGTGCGCTCGGCGATCGTGGCGTCGTCCAGGCCGTGCAGCCGCCCGAAGTAGGCCACGTTCTCGCGCGCGGTCAGCCGCTTGTAGACGCCGCGCGCGTCCGGCAGCACGCCGAGGCGTCCGCGCGCCTGCGTGGCCTGGGTGCGCAGGTCGAGCCCGTCCACGCGCACGCTGCCCTGGTCGGGCGACATCAGCGTGTAGAGCATGCGCAGGGTGGTCGTCTTGCCGGCGCCGTTCGGCCCGAGCAGTCCGGTGATCTCGCCGTCGCGCGCGGTGAAGCCCACGCCGCGCACCGCGTGCACCGGGCCGGTCCGCGCCTTGAAGGTCTTGTGCAGGTTCTCGACTTCGATCATCTCAGGGCTCCCAGCCGTAGGTGCCGGCGAACGGCGGTGTCGGTTGCAGGCGCGACAGGCAGCCGGCGTCGAGCGATGCGGCGTCGGCGCTCTCCACGAACTGCGCGAACAGCGTCGGCATGCAGCCCGCGCCGAGCACGCTGTGGCCCTGGCCCGGCAGCACGAGGTGCCTGCCGTTGGGGAGCGTCTCGACGACCTCGTCGCCATAGCGCGGCGGGGTCACCGGGTCGAACTGCCCGCTGATCGCCAACAGTGGCACGTCGGTGGATAGCGGCTCGCGGAAGTCGTCGCCCCGCTGCCCGGCCGGCCACACCTCGCATTGCGCGCGCGTGTAATCGACCAGCTCGTTGCCCAGGACGGTCTCCGCGTCTTCTGGCCGGGCTTCGAGTTCCGGGAAGTCCTCGGTGCACATCACCGACAGCTGCATGCCGTGCATGATCATGTCGCCGATGTCCGCGGTGAGCATGCGCGACTGCGCGAGCATCGCCTGGTATCTGCCCTCCGCAGCCTCGTGCAGGAGCAGCGGCAGGGTCGCCATCGCCGCGGGCTGGTACGCGTACATGCGCAGGAGCCCGACCAGGTGGCCGTACTGCGGCGCCTCCTCGCGCCACTCGCCCGTCAGCGGATCACGGTAACCGACCGGGACGAGGTTGCCCGCCTTCAGGCGCGTGGTCAGCGCCGCGAGGTGGGCGGACGGATCGCCGAGCTGGCCCACGCAGGCCGATGCGTCGCGGCAGCGCTCGAACAACCGGTCGAGCGCGTCCTGCAGGTTGCGCGCGTGGGCGGCGCCGAGGACCAGCGTGTTCGGCACGACCGAGTCGAGCACCACCGTGCGGACGTGGTCCGGGTGGTGCGCCGCGTACTGCTGCGCGACCCGCGTGCCGTAGGACACCCCGACCAGGTTGATGCGCGGGGCGCCGACCAGGGCACGGACGTGGTCGAGGTCGCGCACGTGGTCCGCGGTGCCGTAGAAGCGCAGGTCCGCCGTGGCGGACAACTGGTCCCGGCAGCGCACCGCGAACGCGCGGGCGGCTTCCGCGGTCTGCTGGTCCGGATCGGTGAACGCGTTCTCGCCGCGTTCGTCCGTGCAGGCGAGCGGGTGCGACCCGCCCGTGCCGCGCGCGTCGACCAGCAGGACGTGGCGACTGCGGCGCACGTCCTTGAAGGCGGCGTGCACCAGCGGATACGACTCGAGCGCCGACTGGCCCGGGCCGCCGGCGATGAAGACCACCGGATCCGCCTCGGCTTCGCCGCTGGCGGGGATCCAGGCGACGGCCAGGTCGATCTTCCGGCCCCCGGGCGCGTCGTGGTCCTCCGGCACCGGCACGGTGGCGCACTGCGCCTCGACCGCGTCGCCGAGCGGCACGCTCAGCGCGCAGGACTCGAACCCGACCCCTCCGTAGCGGAGCGCGCCGTTGATGCGCTCGACGTCGGGCGCCGCCTCCGGCGTCGCGCCGGCGCCGCAGCCGGCGAGCGCCAGTGAAAGGACCGCCAGGACCGGCAGCCCCTGCTTCCTGCGTGCTCTCATGCCTCTTCCCCGTAGATGAAGATCGATTCGATGCGTTCGCCGAACAGGCGCGCCAGCCGGAAGGCCAGCGGCAGGCTCGGGTCGTACTTGCCGGTCTCGATGGCGTTGACCGTCTGGCGGGACACGTCCAGCCGGTCGGCCAGCTGGGCCTGCGACCATCCCCGCGCCTCCCGCAACGCGCGCACGCGGCTGTCCATCAACGATAGCGCCGCGTGGCGACCAGCTTCGAGATGCCGTAAGTCAGGCTCAGCAACGGCAGCGCCCAGAGCAGCGCCACCTCGCCCGGCACCTCGATCACGCCGGCGGCGTCCATCAGCCCGAGCGTGAAGTAGCCGGTGCCGACCACGAGCGTGGCCACGGCGATGGCCTCCAGGTCGATCCGGCGCTGCAACTCGTCGCTGTCGCGGATGACCCGGACGATCGCCCGCAGGACCAGCGCGATGGGCGCCAGCGGCAGCACGCTGACGAGGCCCCTGACCAGTGGCTCGGCCCCGGCCAGGGGGCCCTTCAGGGCCCAGCCGCAGGCGAAGACGATCACCGCGTAGAGCGCCATGGCGGGGATGAATTCGCGGACGTAGCGCTTCTCGACGGCGCGCATGGGCGACCCCGGTGTCAAGTGAACTTGACACGGAGTCTGGGCGGCCGGCCCCGTGATGTCAAGCGTCCTTTACACCCGGCCGCCGTCATTCCCCGCGAAGGCGGGAATCCATGGCCCGTTCGCCGGCTACTTGCTGCTGACGTACTTCTCGCGGCGGATCTGCTTCACCTCGAGCCCCGCGCCCTTCAGCGCCTCGAAGCAGGCATCGACCATGTTCGGGTTGCCGCACAGGTACGCGATGTCCCCGGCCGCGTCGGGCGCGAACTCGGCCAGGAACTGCTGCACGTAACCGCGCCGCACGTCCGCGTGCGCCTGCGGCGAGCCTTCGGCCGGGAGCTCGCGCGAGAAGCACGGCACGAACCGGAAGTGCTCCGGATGCCGGTCGGCGAACGCGCGGAACTCGTCGCCGTACAGCAGCTCCTCAGGCGTGCGCGCGCCGAACAGCAACACGACCCTCAGGCCGCGCTCGGCGATCAGCGCCTCGATCTGCGGCAGCATCGCGCGGTACGGCGTCACGCCCGTGCCCGTGCCGATCAGCAGGTAGCGGGCGTTGGCGTCGGCCGGCATCAGGCAGAAGCGGCCGTACGGGCCGCTCGCGTCGACCCGGTCGCCCGCTTCCAGGCCCTCGAACAGGGCCGTCGCCGCGCCCCCCGGGACGTAGCTCACCGCGATCTCGACCGCCTCGCCGGGGCCCATCGCGTGGTCGTGGATGGTGGCCAGCGAGTAGGAGCGCTTGGTCGGCGTGCCGTCCGCGTAGCTGAAATGCACCTGCACGAACTGCCCGGGGATGTAGTCGAGCGGCTGGCCGTCGTCGCGGACGAACGACAGGTGGGCGACGGTCGGCGCGAGCATGCGTCGGTCGACCAGCTTGAGCGGGAAATGGACGGGCACGTCGGAGGGCGCTGGCGGGGCGGTGGCCGGGGGGCGCCTATACTAACGGCTCGGCCGCGGCCCCCTGGCCCCGCCTCCCGCCACATACCGCCCCCCGCATGCATCCCGACCCCGCGAAGGGCCCGGCCGCCGCCGCGGCCCGGCACCATCCCGCCCCGGCGTCCGACCCGGCCGACGACGCCGCGGCGCTGTCGATCCGCGACCTGCGCAAGACCTACGACAACGGCGTTGTCGCGCTGCGCGGCGTCTCGCTCGACGTGGCGCCCGGCGACTTCTACGCCCTGCTCGGCCCGAACGGCGCCGGCAAGTCGACCCTGATCGGCGTGGCCAGCTCGCTGGTGAACAAGAGCTCGGGCGAGGTGCGGATCTTCGGCACCGACATCGCGCGCGAGCGCGGCGCGGCGATGCGGATGGTCGGGCTGGTGCCGCAGGAGATCAACTTCAACATGTTCGAGCAGCCGCTCGACATCCTGGTCAACTACGCGGGCTTCCACGGCATCCCGCGCGACGAGGCGCTGCGCCGCGCCGAGCAGGAACTGCGCGCCGCGCACCTGTGGGACAAGGCGCGCAGGATGTCGCGCACGCTCTCGGGCGGCATGAAGCGCCGGCTGATGATCGCGCGCGCCATGATGACCCGCCCGCGCCTGCTGATCCTCGACGAGCCGACCGCCGGCGTGGACATCGAGATCCGCCGCGGCATGTGGAAGACGCTGCGCGACATCAATGCCGCCGGCACCACGATCATCCTGACCACGCACTACCTGGAGGAAGCGGAGCAGCTGTGCCGCAACCTCGCGATCATCGACCAGGGCCGGATCGTCGAGCGTGGGCCGATCAAGTCGCTGCTGGCCAAGCTCGACGTCGAAGGCTTCCTGCTCGACATCGAGGGCGCGCTGCCCGGGACGCTGCCGGCGATCGAGGGCGCGGCGCTGCACGCGTTGGACGCGCACACGCTCGACCTGGAAATGCCGCGCGCGATGGAGCTCAACCGCGTGTTCGCCGCGCTCGACGCCGCCGGCATCCGCGTGCGCTCGATGCGCACCAAGTCGAACCGGCTCGAGGAGCTGTTCGTCCGCCTGACCGGCGAGGGCGCGCAGGACGGCACCGCGCAGGTCGCGCCGGAACCGGCCGCCTGACCGCCGCCGACGCCACGACACGATGACCCGCATGGACACCAGCACCCAGCCCGCCACGCCCGAGCGCATCGCGCACCGCCACCTCGTCGCGCTCGGCACCATCGTGCGCCGCGAGGTCACCCGCATCCTGCGCATCTGGGGCCAGACCCTGGTGCCGCCGGCGATCACCATGACGCTGTACTTCCTGATCTTCGGCGGCCTGATCGGCTCGCGCATCGGGACCATGGACGGCATCGGCTACATGGACTTCATCGTGCCGGGCCTGGTGATGATGAGCATCATCCAGAACAGCTACGGCAACATTTCCTCGAGCTTCTTCGGCGCGAAGTTCGGCCGCCACGTCGAGGAGCTGCTGGTCAGCCCGATGCCGAGCTGGGTGATCCTCGCCGGCTACGTGACCGGCGCGGTGCTGCGCGGCCTGGCGGTCGGCGTGATCGTGCTGCTGATCGCGATGCTGTTCACCACCGTGCGCATCCCGCATCCGCTGGTCACGCTTGCGACGGTGCTGCTGGGCGCGACGATCTTCGCGCTGGCGGGCTTCGTCAACGCCGTGTACGCCAAGAAGTTCGACGACATCGCGATCGTGCCGACCTTCATCCTCACGCCGCTGACCTACCTGGGCGGCGTGTTCTATTCGGTCTCGCTGCTGCCCCCGTGGGCCGAGGCCGCGACGCACGCCAACCCGATCTTCTACATGGTCAACGCGTTCCGCTACGGCCTGCTTGGCGTGAGCGACGTGCCGCTGGGCATGGCGTTCGCGCTGATGATCGGCTTCGTCGTCGTGCTGGCCGCGGTCGGCCTGACCCTCCTGCACCGCGGCGTCGGCCTGCGCAGCTGACGCGCGCGAACTGCGACCCTGTCGTCCCGAGCGCAGCGAGGGACCTGCTTCACGTCTCCTGGATCGAAGCAAGAAGCAGGTCCCTCGCTTCGCTCGGGACGACAGGTGTTCAGGGCGTTGGCAGGCGGAAGAACGCGCGTGTCGTGGCGGTGGCGTTCGCGGCCGTGGTGTCCACCGGCTCGCCGCGGTCGCGGGCCAGTTCCTCGACGATGTGCGCCAGGAACATCGGCTCGTTGCGGCGGTGCGACGGCGCCGGGCGCACCGTGCGCGGCAGCAGGTAGGGCGCGTCGGTCTCGACCATCAGCCGGCCGGCGGGGATCGACTTGACCAGTTCGCGCAGGTGCAGGCCACGACGCTCGTCGCACAGCCAGCCGGTGATGCCGACGTGCCAGTCGTTGTCCAGGTAATCGAACAGCTCCTCGCGCGTGCCGGTGAAGCAGTGCACCACCGACGGCCCGATCCGCCCCTCGAAGGCGCGCATGATCGCCAAGAAGTCGTCGTGCGCGTCGCGCTGGTGCAGGAACACCGGCTTGCCGGTGTCCGCGGCGATCTCCAGCTGGCGCTCGAACGCCCTGCGCTGCGCCGGGCGCGGCGAGAAGTCGCGGAAATAGTCCAGCCCGCACTCGCCCACCGCCACCACTTCCGGGTGCGCGTGCAGCGCGCGCATGTCGGCGTCGCACTCGGCGGTGTATTCGACCGCGTGGTGCGGGTGCACGCCGGCGGTCGCGAACAGTTCGCCCGGGTGGGCGCGCGCCAGGTCCAGTGCCATGGGCGAGTGCGCGCGGCTGGCGCCGGTGACGACCATCTGCACCACGCCCGCGTCGCGGGCGCGCTGCATGACCGCGTCGCGGTCGTGGTCGAAGCTGTCGTGGGTGAGGTTGGCGCCGATGTCGATCAGTTGCATGGCGCGGATTCTAAGGGTGCGGGTTCCGGCCGCGTCGGCGCGACAGGCCCGGATCCCGCCCGTCGGCCCCTATCCTTTGCGCGATGAGCCGGCCGACCTTCCCGATCGATCCGCTGCTGCCGGGGATCCGAGACAGCCTTGCGGCCCACCCGCGCCTGGTGCTCGAGGCGCCGCCGGGCGCGGGGAAGACCACCCGCGTGCCGCCCGCGCTGCTGGATGCGGCGTGGCTCGAAGGGCGGCGCATCGTGATGCTCGAACCGCGCCGGGTGGCGGCGCGCGCGGCGGCCGGGTTCATGGCGCGGCAGCTGGGCGAGGACGTCGGCGCGACGGTCGGCTACCGGATCCGCTTCGAGCGCCGGGTGTCCGCGGCCACCCGCATCGAGGTGGTGACCGAGGGCATCCTCACCCGCATGCTGCAGGACGATCCGATGCTCGACGGAATCGGCGCCCTGCTCTTCGACGAATTCCACGAGCGCCACCTGCCGGCCGACCTCGGCCTGGCGCTGGCGCTCGACGTGCAGGCCCAGGTCCGTCCGGACCTGCGGATCGTCGTGATGTCGGCCACGCTCGACGGCGAACGGCTGGCCGCGTTCCTCGACGCACCGCGCATCTCGAGCGAAGGCCGCGCCTTCCCCGTGGACGTGGCCCACGTCGCCGCGCGCCGCGAGGAGGCCGCCGAGCACCAGGTGCGGCGTGCCGTGCGGCATGCGCTGGAGGCCCATCCGGGCGACGTGCTCGTGTTCCTGCCCGGACGCCGGGAGATCGATCGCGCGCATGCGACGCTCGGACCCGGGGCCGGCGACGGCGTCGAGGTGCTCGACCTGCATGGCGAGCTGCCGGTCGAACGCCAGTCGCGCGTGCTCGCGCCGCATGCGGACGGCCACCGCCGCGTGGTGCTCGCCACCAACGTGGCCGAGTCCAGCGTCACGCTGCCGGGCGTGCGCGTCGTCGTGGACACCGGACTGGCGCGCGAGCCGCGTTTCGATCCGAACTCCGGGTTCTCGCGGCTGGATGTCGTCCCGGTGTCGCAGGCCTCGGCCGACCAGCGTGCCGGCCGCGCGGGCCGCGTCGCGCCCGGCTGGGCCTACCGTCTCTGGCCGCAGTCCCAGCGACTGGAACCGCAGCGCCGCCCCGAGATCGCCCAGGTCGACCTGGCCGGCCTCGCGCTCGAACTGGCCGCGTGGGGCTCGGACGACCTGCGTTTCCCGGATCCGCCGCCACCCGGTGCGCTCGCCGCCGCCCGCGACCTGCTCGGTTCGCTGGGTGCGCTGGCGTCCGGACAGATCACGCCCCTGGGGCGGCGGATGCTCGCGCTCGGCACCCACCCGCGCCTGGCGGCGATGCTGCTCGCGCCCGATGAGGTTGCGGCACGGGCACTCGCGTGCGATCTCGCCGCGCTGGTCGAAGCACGCGATCCGATGCGCGCCCGCGACGACGCCCTCGCCACCCGGTGGCAGGCGCTCGCCGCCTTCCGCGCCGGGCGCCCGCCGGCCGACGCGCACCGCGGCGCCCTCGCCGCGATCGACGCGGCCGCCGCGCAGTGGCGCCGGCGCGTGCGGGTCGATGCACGGCCGCCGTCCGGCGTGCCCGCGCACGCCCTCGGCGACCTGCTCGCGCACGGCTGGCCGGACCGCGTGGCGCGCCAGCACCCGGCGGATCCGCACCGATACCAGCTGGCGAACGGACGGACCGCGCGGCTGGCCGACGACAGCGCGCTGTTCGGCGAGCCCTGGCTCGTCGCGACCGAGCTGCGCCTGGAGGTGCGCGACGGCCGGATCCTGCGCGGCGCGCCGGTCGACGAGGCGCGACTGCGCCGCGACTTCCCGGACCGCTTCAACGAAGGCGACGTCGTGCGCTGGGACGCGACGCAGCGCGCCCTGGTGGCGCGTCGCGAATCCCGGTTCGACGCGATCGTGCTGGACGCCCGTCCCGGCGGCCGCATCGATGCCGGCATGGCCGCGCGCGCACTCACCGATGCCCTGCCGGAGCTGGGCATCGCCGCCCTGCCCTGGACGCGGGCGCTCGAGCAGTGGCGCGCGCGCGTGCGCTGCGTGCGGGCGTGGCGTCCCGACGCGGGCCTGCCCGACCTGTCCGACGCGGCGTTGCTGCAGGCGCGCGCGGACTGGCTGCAGCCCGCCTTCGCCGGGAAGACCCGCTGGGACGCACTCGACGCCACCGCGCTGGCGAACGCGCTGCATGCGCTGCTCGACTGGCCCGCGCGGGACATGGTCGACCGGCTCGCCCCGCCGCGCATCGACGTGCCATCCGGCCAGGCGCGCGCCATCGAGTACGCGTGGGACGACGGCGCCGATGCGCCGCGCGAGCCCGTGCTGGCGGTCAAGCTGCAGGAGCTGTTCGGGCTGGCGGAAACGCCGCGCGTCTGCGAGGGGCGGGTCCCGCTTCTGCTCCACCTGCTGTCGCCGGCCGGCCGTCCGCTGCAGGTGACGCGCGACCTGCGCGGCTTCTGGGACCGCACATGGCCCGAAGTCAGGAAGGAAATGAAGGGGCGCTACCCGAAGCACCCCTGGCCGGAAGATCCGTGGACGGCCCGCGCCACCCACCGGGCGAAACCGCGCGGCGGCTGAACGCCGCACGCCCGCCGCACGCCCGCTCACGCAGCTTCAACGAACGCGTGCGGACACTCGTGGCCCTCTCCCCGTGCCACCGGAAGGTCCCAATGAGCAGACTCGATTCGCTGCCCGAGCGTGCGCTCGAACTCGTCAGCCAGGTCGGCGACAACCTTCGCCACGCCGTGCCCGACGGTGCCGGCAAGTGGCTCGATGCCGGCGTCAAGCTGGGTGCGGTCAAGACCGGCGCGCGCCTGGCCGGCAAGTTCGTGCGCCGCAATCCCGCGGCGTTCGCCGCCGCGGCGGCGGGCGCCGGACTCCTGTTGCTGGCCGCGCGGCACCGCGCGAAGAAGGCCGAGGCCGGCAACGAGGGCAATGGCAGCTCGCGCACCAAGCGCGTCGACGCCAAGCGCGGCACGGGCAGCACGCGCACCCGCCGCGCCGCCGCCAAGCGCTGACGCACGAGCGGGCGGCGCGGGCCACCCCGATGGCCCGCGCCGTTTCAATTCCGGGGATGGACCGTTCGGTCGAATGCCGCGGCTGGCGACCTGCCGGGCCCGCGCGCCTCAACCGGCGACGGGCAGTTCGATGATGAAGCAGGCGCCGCCGCCCTGGCGGTCCTCGTACGACAGGCTGCCGCCCGCGTCCTCGACGATCTGCCGGGCGAGGGACAGTCCCAGGCCACTGGACAGGCCGGCCGCGGGATCCTCCTCGGTCAACCGGGTGAAGGGCTTGAAGAGTTCCCGCTGCTGCCGCGGGGGAATGCCCGGGCCGCGGTCGGCGACCTGCAACTGCCAGTAGCCGGCGCCTCCCGCACGCACCTGCAGGTCGAGCACCCTGCCCTCGGTGGCGTACTTGAGCGCATTCGTCACCAGGTTCTCCGCGACCTGTCGCAGCACCTGTTCGTCCATCGCGACCATCACCGGCTGGCCCGGCACCCGCGTGCGCAGTTCCACGCCCCGCGCCTCGGCCTGCAGTTCGTAGCGGTCGCGAAGCCACGCGACCACCTCCCCGAGCGCGACCTTCGCGCGCGCCGCGTCACCGTCGCCGTCGGCGGTCCGCCGCTGCTGCGTCTCGAGGTAACGCCGGATGTATCCCAGTGCGTCGCGCGTGCTGTCCTGGATCATCTGCAGGTAGCGCGGGACGCGTTCCGGCCTGCACGCCTCCTGCAGCAGCATGTCGCTGGCGAACAGCACGCTCGACAACGGGTTCTTCAGGTCGTGCGCGACCAGGTTGACCAGTTCCTGGCGCTCGCGCGCGACGCGCTCGAGCCGGTCCCGCGTGAGCTTCAGGCCGACGTGCGCATCCACGCGCGCCAGCAGTTCCTCGGGCATGAAGGGCTTGGTGACGTAGTCGACCGCGCCGGCCTCGAAGGCGCGCAGCAACAGGTCCCGGTCCTGCGCGGCGGTGAGGAACACGACCGGCGTGCGCTGGAGCTGCGGCAGTTCGCGCAGCTTCGACAGCAGCGCGAACCCGTCCATGCCCGGCATCATCATGTCCAGCAGGAGCAGGTCGGGCGTCTGGGCGGCGGCGAGTTCCAGTGCCTTCGCGCCCTGGTCCGCGGCCTCCACGTCATAGCCGTGGCGGGACAGCAGGGCCCCGACGACGCGCAGGTTCGCCTGCTGGTCGTCGACGACCAGGATCCGACCCGATGCGCTGCCGGTACTTCCCATCGCTCTCCATGCGCCCCTTGCAAGCCCTGTGCGGTCCAGGGGTCGAACCCTCCGGCCCGGTCCAGCGATCGCCCCCGCCGGCTAAGTTAGCACCGCGCGCGGGCGCCGCGCACGCCGCCCGGGCAGGTTCCTGAAGGGGACGGACCGGCGCTCAATCCTCGATACGCCATTCCCCGGGCGACAGGCCCGCGATGCTGTGCGCCCCGATCGCCACGCGCACCAGGCGCAGCGTCGGCAGCCCGACCGCCGCGGTCATGCGCCGTACCTGCCGGTTCCGGCCCTCGCGCAGGACGATCTCCAGCCACGCATCGGGCACCGTCTTGCGGAACCGGACCGGCGGATCCCGCGGCCAGAGCGCCGGCGCCGAGATGGCCCGTGCCGCCGCGGGCCGCGTGCGTCCGTCGCGAAGCGCCACGCCCGCGCGCAGCGACCGGAGCTGGTCGTCGCCTGGCGTGCCCTCGACCTGGACCCAGTACGTCTTCGGCTGCTTGTGCCGCGGATCGGTCAACCGGTGGGCGAGGCCGCCATCGTCGGTGAGCAGCAGCAGGCCCTCGCTGTCGTGGTCCAGCCGACCGGCCGGGTACACGCCCGGCGGCAGGCCGAAGCCGGCCAGCGTCGCGCGCGGCGGCGTGCCGCGATCGGTGAACTGGCACAGCACGCCGAACGGCTTGTTGAGCGCAATCAGCACGCGCTGCCCCGGCCACGGGAAGCGAAGATCGAATTAAATTCTTGTAAAAACAACAACATACACGCCACCTCCACGCCTCCCTCGGCATCATGGTGACCGTTCCCGCGGAAGACGGGACGTCCCACCCGACAGCCAGGAGGCCCCAATGACACTCCGGACCCAGAAGATCGAGACCCTGAACGAGCTGATCTCGGTCACCCGCGACAGCGCCGAGTTCTACGCCGACGCCGCCAAGCGCGTCGACAACCCCAACCTGCAGCGGCTGTTCGCCGACATGGCCAGCTCCAAGAACGGCCTGGTCGGCGCCATGGCCCGCGACGTCCGCAGCGAGGGCGCGACGCCGGAGTCCGACGGTACGTTCCGCGGCTCCCTGCACCAGATGTACGGCGATGTCCGCGCCAAGCTCGGCGACAAGGACTACGCGTACGTGTCCGAACTCGAGGAGAGCGAGGACCGCATGCTCCACGCCTTCAACGACGTGCTGCAGGACGGCGACACCCCGACCGGCGTCAAGGACGCCGTGCGCAACTACCTCCCCGCGGTGAAGCAGCACCACGACGCGATGCGCGACCGCAAGTGGGAAATGAAGGCGGCGCACTGACGCGTCCACGACCGCCCGGGTCGCAGCCGACCCGGGACATCACACCAAGGCCCGCCGGTTCCGCGGCGCGGCCGAGGCGCAACAGCCCCTCGATCAGGGGGTCGGGGCCGGTCCGGCGACGGACCGGCCCCATCTTTTCCGCCGGCGCGACGACGGCGAGGGCGCCCGCGGGTCAGGTGGCCGGCTTGCGGAAGCGCAGGGTCATGCGGTCGCTTTCGCCGATGTCGCGGTAGCGGGCCGCGTCCGCGTCCTCGTGCCGATTCGTCGGCGGCAGGGTCCAGACCCCATTGGGGTGGTCCTTCGTGTCGGCGGGGTTCGCGTTGACCTCGCTGCGCTCCTCCAGGACGAAGCCGGCGCCCTGGGCGAGGTCGATGACGACCTGCTCGGCCACGTAGCCGGAGTCGTCGTCGGCCGGCGTGCCCGCGGCGGCGCGATGCTCGACCACCCCCAGCACGCCGCCGGGGGCGAGCACGTCGAAGAAGCCCTTGAACATCGCCGGCGCGGACCCGTTGCCGAGCCAGTTGTGCACGTTGCGGAACGTCAGCACCGCGTCCGCCGACCCCGGGGCGCCGAAGTCGGGTGCGGCCGGGTCGAACTCCACGATCGCGCCCTCCCCGTAGACCGCGGCGTCGCTTGCCAGGCGCGTGCGCAGGCCGTCGCGCCAGCGCGCGTAGTAGTCGCGCGCGTCCGCGTCGTCCGCGCTGTCGGGCGAGACGACCGCGCCGACGTACCGCCCGCCGTCGCGCAGGTAGGGCGCGAGGATCTCCGTGTACCAGCCGCCACCGGGCTTGATCTCCACCACCGTCATGTCCGGACGGATGCCGAAGAACGCGAGCGTTTCGGCGGGGTGGCGATGGGCGTCGCGCGCCACGAACTCCGGCGTGCGCCACGCGCCGGCGACAGCGGAGGCCAGGGCCGCGTCCGTGGTCGTCGCGGCAGCCCCGTCGGCGGGTGCCTCCGCGGACGAAGGTGCGTCGGCCGGCGCCGCTTGCATCGAGGCCGCGTCCTCGCGGTCGCAGCCGGCGAGGACAAGCGCGGCGGCCAGGGCGGCGGAGAGCGTGCGATGGAAGGCGTTGCGGGGCATGGCGGCACTCCGGTGCGGGGCGGGCCGCCAGCCTAGCGCGCGCGCCACGGGCGCGCATGCAGGCATGCGCGCACCGCCGCGCGGACGCTCAGCCGCAGGTGACCTCGGTGATGGCGCCACGCTCGTTGGTCTTCACGTTCACCCGGTCGGGCCGGTAGTCCATCGTGACCATGTCGTCGGGACCGATGACGCGGGCCGTGCGGCTGCCGGTGTCGACGCGGATGCGCTCCACGACGTCGGGCGTGGCGGCCTGGCCGATGGCCCAGCGCGCGGCCTCCGCGTCGCAGGTGCCGGCGTGCGGCGGCGGCGGGGTCCCGCCGGCCGGCGGCGTCGGCGCGCAGGCGGAGATGGCCAGGGTGAGGGCGATCGGCAGCATCAGGCGAACGGTCATGTGCTCGGCTCCTGTGGCGGGGTCCGACACGTTGGGGATGCGCACGTGTGGCCCGCGTCAACGCGTCTGCTGGCATCCTGCCCGGATGGACGCCCTGCCCCGCGCGCCGGCCTGCGAACGCAACCGCGGCCCCATCCTCGACGGGCTGCGCGTGCACTTCGCCGGGCGCCGGCGCGTGCTCGAGGTCGGCAGCGGCACCGGGGAACACGCCGTCCACTTCGCCGCGGCGATGCCGTGGCTCGAATGGCACGCGACCGACGTCCTCGCCAACCTGCCCGGCATCGCGGGATGGCGCGCCGAAGCCGCGCTGCCGAACACGCCGCCGCCGTTCGCCCTGGACCTGGCCGATCCGGCGTGGGACGCGGACGCACGGGCGTCGCTCGAGGGTCCATGCGACGCGGCGTTCTGCGCGAACGTGCTGCACATCGTCGCCTGGCCGCTGGTCGCGTCCCTGTTCGAAGGCCTCGGGCGCCTGCTGGCCGGGGACGCGGTCGTCGTGGTCTACGGCCCCTTCAACGAAGGGGGCGACTACACCGCCGAAAGCAATCGCGCGTTCGACGCCTGGCTGCGCGCGCGCGACCCGGCGTCGGGGATCCGCGACCGCGAAGCCGTGGACGCGCTCGCGGAACGGGCGGGTTTCCGCCGCCTCGCGCGGACGGCGATGCCGGCGAACAACCTGCTGCTGGCGTGGCGGCGCGGCTGACGCCCCGGGTGCGCCTCAGCGCTCGAGGATCGCCACCACGCCCATGCCGCCCGCGGTGCAGATCGATACCAGGCAGCGGCCCCCGCCACGCGCGGCCAGCTCCTTCGCCGCGGCAGCCACGATGCGCGCGCCGGTCGCGGCGAACGGATGCCCGGTCGCCAGCGACGAGCCGTTCGGGTTGATCCTGGCCGGGTCGATGCGCCCGAGCGGCGCATCGAGGCCGAGCCGCTGCCGGCAGTACTCCTCGCTTTCCCATGCGCGGAGCGTGCACAGCACCTGCGCGGCGAACGCCTCGTGGATCTCGTAGAAGTCGAAGTCCTGCAGCGACAGGCCGTTGCGCGCCAGCATCTCCGGCACCGCGATCGTGGGCGCCATCAACAGGCCCTCGCCATGCACGAAGTCGACCGCCGCCACGTGCGCGTCGCGCAGGTGGCACAGCACCTCGTGCCCGTGCTTCTCCGCCCAGGACTCGGAAGCGAGCAGGCAGGCCGCGGCGCCGTCGGTCAGCGGCGTCGAATTGCCCGCGGTGAGCGTGCCCTGCCCCGAAGTGCGGTCGAACGCGGGCTTGAGCGAGGCGAGCTTCTCCAGGCTCGTGTCGGCGCGCAGCACGTTGTCGCGCGACACGCCGCGGAAACTCACCACCAGGTCGTCCAGGAAGCCGCGGTCGTACGCGGCGGCGAGCTTCCGGTGCGAGGCCAGTGCCCATTCGTCCTGCGAATCGCGCGCGATCGACCACTGGCGCGCCATCTCCTCGCAATGCTCGCCCATCGACTTGCCGGTGCGCGGCTCGGTGACGCCGGGGAACTCCGGCACCAGTTCGCGGAACGAGAACCCGCGGAACGACCCGGCGCGCGCCTTCCAGTCGCGCGCGCGGTTGGCCTCGAGCAGCCGCCGGCGCAGCGCCTTGCCATACACGATCGGCACGTCGGAGGTGCTGTCCGAGCCGCCGCCGATGCCGGCCTCGATCTGTCCGGCGGCGATCTTGTTGGCCACGTGGACGATGGTGTCCAGCGACGTGCCGCAGGCGCGCTGCATCGTGATGCCCGGCGTCAGCGGCGACAGGCCGGAGGACAGCGCGGCCTCGCGGCCCAGGTTCCAGTCCGACGCGTGCTTGATGACCGCGCCCAGCGCGACCTCGCCCAGCTGCTGGCCGTGCAGCCCGAACTTCTCGACCAGCGCGCCGAGCGTGCGCACGGACATGCCGAGGTTGCCGACGTCCGCGTACGCGGTGTTCTGGCGGCAGAAGGGGATGCGGACGCCGCCGAGCACGGCGACGGGGCGGGTAGCACGCATGGGCACCTCGTTCCGGACCGCCCGCGCGACGCGGCGCGGGCATAATGCGCCGGAGTGTAGCGCCGGGCCGGTGCAGGTCCAGTCACCGCCTGCACGCCAACGTCCCACGCGCGATGGCACGTCGCGCCCGCCTCCGAGTGCCATGGCCCACGACGCACCGCATTCCCAGGACGACGCGCGCGTGCTCGGCGCGCTGGCGCTCGAACTCGCGCCGACCGGCGGCGCCGGTCGCCCCGCGCTGGCGCAGGCCGACGCGGGCGCGCTCGCCGACCGCATCGGCGAGGACCTCGCCGGTTTCCACGAGGACGCGGCGCGATGCGACCTCACCACCGTCGGTGCGCACTACGACCCTGTCGAACTCCTGCGTCCCGGCTGGCCGGTCCACGACGCCCTCGACCAGCTCGCGGCGCGCGCGCCGCGCCAGGCCGGCGCCGGCCGCTTGCTCGCCTTCGGCATGCACGACGGCCGCCTGCCCGGCACGCTCGCGCCGTCGCCGGCCTTCGCCGGCGGCCCATTGCGGCTGGTGCCCTTCGTGCTTTCGGGCGAGGGGCCGCGCGTCGCCCGTGTCGGCGACGCCTTCGAGCGCGACCTGCTCGAACGCGGCATGGCGGGCGCCGCGACCGCCCTGCTCGCGCAGGACCTGTTCGGGCTTCGGGTGGAGCATGCGCGCTACCTGACGCTGCACGACCTCGTCGCCATGATGGCGATGCAGTACGACCATGCGGGCCTGGGTCCGCTCTGGCCGGTGATCGAGTCGGCGCTGCTGTCGCCGCGCGCTGACGCGCGCATCGACGTGTCGCACGAGCCGTTGCTGCACCTGTCGGGCGGGGAGGCGCACATCGCGCTGATGCCCCCGCACGCGTGGCGCGCGCGCCACGATGGCGGGACGGGGCCGGTCGAGGACGATGCCGCGCGCGCGCGGCTGGACCGTGCCTGGCAGCGGTTCGAGGCGCGCCAGCGGCAGTTCGCGGCCGTGCTTGAGGCGCACGGCATCCCGGTGACGTTCGACTACTGCGAATCGGCCGGCGAGCTGCCCTGGGCCCCGAACGTGCGCTCGAGCAGCGCGTAGCCCGCGTCCTCCATGCCGAGCGCGCCGTAGGTCGACAGCGCGGCGGCGTTGTCGCGTTCCACGTAGAGCCGCAGCCCGGCAACGCCCGGCGTCGCGCGCGCCTCGGCCTCGACGTGCCGGTACAGAGTCGCGAACACGCCGTGGCGACGGTGCTCGGGCGGCACGTACACGCTCTGGATCCACCACCACCAGCCGTTGCGCCAGTCGCTCCACTCGCGCGTGACCATCAACGTGCCCGCCGGAAGCGCCACCAGCTCGCGGCCGGCGGCCGGTGCCTCCCGCATGGCCACCAGGACGCGGCCGCGCACGGGATCGGCCACGGCCGCCGCGATGCCGGCCGACACGGTCGCGGGATCCAGCGCGCGGCCCTCGCTTTCGTCCGCCATCGCCACCGCCCAGCGCGCCAGCAGCGGCACGTCGGCGGCGATGGCATCGCGGACGTGCGCGGCCATGGGGGTCAGCGGGGCAGGATCACGCCGCAGGCGACCCGCGCGCCGGCGTTGCCGGAGGGCTGGCTGCGGTAGTCGTCGGCCTGGGCGTGGACCACCAGCGCGCGGTTGAGGATGTCGTCCGGGCGGCGGGTGC
Organism: Luteimonas pelagia; assembly: GCF_054776035.1. Taxonomy (NCBI): domain Bacteria; kingdom Pseudomonadati; phylum Pseudomonadota; class Gammaproteobacteria; order Lysobacterales; family Lysobacteraceae; genus Luteimonas; species Luteimonas pelagia. The sequence continues at coordinate 537,293 of NZ_BAAHCG010000003.1, forward strand.
CGAGCGACACGCCGCGCACGTGCACGTCGACCCTGGCGACGCCGTCGACGTTCGCGACCAGGTTGTCCATGTCGCCCAGGTGGTGCGCGCCGGCGCCGGCCCGCCCGTGCGCGGCACCGGTCGGGTTGAAATGGGCGCCCGCGCTGGACGCGTCCGCTGCGCTGCAGTCGCCGCGCTCGTGGACGTGGAAGCCATGGCTGCTGCCGGGGGTGAAGCCGCCCAGTTCGCCCTGCAGGTGCACGCCGTCGGCCATCGGGCGCAGCTGGACGGTGCCGCTGACCAGGCTGCCCGATGCGGGCGCGAGCACCACGCGGGCCGCGTCGACCGAAGTCGCGGGCGGCAGCGGATCGGACATGTTCGGCGGGGACGGCGCGGTCGCGCAGGCGGCGAGCAGCGAAGCGGCGGCGAAGGGGAGGACGAGTCGCATGGGGGCTCCTTTCGGGGTATCGACCGGCTCCGCCGGCGCTGGCGCGCAGCCTAGGCCGGACGGGGTGGCCGGCGGGTGAATCAGTCGCCGTCCCCGCTGCGTTCCCGGCGCGCGCCCAGTTTCCGCGTCAGCGTGTTCCGTCCCACGCCCAGGCGCCGCGCCGCCTCCGCACGGCGTCCGCCGCTGTCCTCGAGCGCCGTGTCCAGCAGCACGCGGTCGAAGCGGGCGCGTGCGTCGGCGTGGATGTCGGACGCGCCCTCGCACAGCCGCGCGCGCGTCCAGTCGGCGAGCTCGCGCTCCCAAGCGGGCCCCGCGCCGGCGGGATCCGCGCCCGCGCGACCGAGCGCGGCGGCCACGTCGTGCGCGGAGGCGGTGTCCCCGGCCGCGAGCGCGGCGAGCCGCCAGCACACGTTTTCGAGCTCGCGCACGTTGCCGGGCCAGTCGTGGCGGCGCAGCAGCGCGCGTGCGTCACGCGAGAGCCGCTTGCGCGCACCGCCGAGCTCGTCCGCGGCGACACCGAGGAAGTGGTCGGCGAGCAGCAGCGCGTCGTCGCCGCGCTCGCGCAGGGGCGGCAACCGCAGGCGCACGACGTCCAGCCGGTGCAGGAGGTCGGCGCGGAACCGGCCCGCGTCGACCAGCGCTTCCAGCGCCTGGTGGGTGGCGGCCACCACGCGCACGTCCACGCGGATAAGCTCGCGCCCGCCCACGCGGAAGAACTCCCCTTCGGCGAGCACGCGCAGCAGCCGCGTCTGCAGCGGCAGCGGCATGTCGCCGATCTCGTCGAGGAACAGCGTGCCCCCGTCGGCCTGTTCGAAGCGGCCGACGCGCCGCTTGTGCGCGCCGGTGAACGCGCCGGCCTCGTGGCCGAACAGTTCCGACTCCAGCAACTCGGCGGGGATCGCCGCGGTGTTGAGGGCGACGAACGGCCCGCGGGCCCTGGGCGACTCGCGGTGGAGCGCGCGCGCGACGAGTTCCTTGCCGGTGCCGGTCTCGCCGGTGACGAGCACCGAGAGCGGCAGCTGCGCGAGCCGGCCGATCGCCCGGAACAGGTCGCGCATCACCGGCGACTCGCCGACCAGCACGGGATCGCCGGTCCGTTCCGGTGCCGGCGCGGCATCGTCCTCGCCCGTGGGTCGCGCGCCGAGCACGCGCTCGACCAGCGCGACCGCGTCGTCCAGGTCGAAGGGCTTGGACAGGAACTCCCGCGCGCCGCCGCGGAACGCGCCCGCGGTGCTCGCGACATCGGTGTACGCGCTCATCACCACGACCGGCAGGCGCGGATGCGCGGACTTCAGCGTGTCGAGCAGGCGCAGGCCGTCCATGCCCGGCATGCGCACGTCGGTGAACAGCAGGTCCGGGCGCGCGTCGCCCGTGCGGACCCGCAGCGCCTCCAGGACGTCGGAGGCGCTTTCGAATGCATCGACCTGGTGGCCGGCTTCGCGCAGTGCGGTCGCGAGCACGAAGCGCACGGCGCGGTCGTCGTCCACGATCCAGATCCGCGCGCTCATGCCGTCGCCTCCGTCGGCACGGTCGCGTGCACGGGCAGCAGCAGGCTGAAGACCGTGTGCCCGGGCCGCGAACGGTACGCCAGCGAACCGCGGTGTTCCCGCGCCACCTGCTGTGCCAGGGCCAGGCCCAGCCCGGTGCCTTCCGCGCGCCCGGACACCAGCGGCAGGAACAGGCGCTCGGCGAGTTCGTCGGGCACGCCCCGGCCGTCGTCCACGATGTCCAGGCGCAGCGCGAGCGCGTGCTGCGCGTCGCCGATGCGCACGCCGTGCTCGGCGCGGGTGCGCAGCGTCACGGTGCTGGCGCCGGCCTCGAAGGCGTTGCGCACCAGGTTCCAGGTCGCCTGCACGAGGCGGTCCTCGTCGCCCATGGGCTCCGGCAGGCTCGGGTCGTAGTCGCGGACGAGGCGGACCGCCCAGCCGGCGTCCGCCTCGGCCAGGCGCAGCACGCGCTCGAGTACCGCGTGGATGTTGAACGACGCAGGTGCGCGGGCCGGCGCGGGGGACAGCAGCTGGTCGATCAGGCCCGCGAGGCGGCCGACCTCGCTTTCCACCAGTGCGACGAGTTCGCGCTGGTCGGGGGCGTCGCCACGTTGCTCGGCGTGCCGCGCCAGGAGCTGGGCCGCGCCCTTCAGCCCGGCCAGTGGATTGCGCAGTTCGTGCGCCAGTCCCTTGAGCGCGGCCGACAGCGCGGCCGGCAGCAGCAGCGCGGGGTCCTCGCCCGGGAACTCCGCGACCGGATGCGCCTCGAGCAGCCAGCCGTCGCCGCACGGTGACAGCGCGAGGTCGGCGAAGCGGGCGCCGGCACCGGGGAACGCCAGCGCGACGCGGCGCAACTGGTGGAGCGCGCCGCCCGCATGGGCCGGCGCCCCGGCCAGCAGCGTGGCCAGGCCGTCCCCGTCCACTTCGAGGGCGGCCATCGGCAGGGCCAGGAGCCGGCGCGCCCCGACCCCCAGCCAGCGCGCGAACGCCGTGTTGCAGCCGGCGATCCGCGACTCGGCATCGGTCCAGGCCACGGGCGTGGACAGGGCCTCGAAGGCGGCTTCCGGGGCGGGCGACGTCGACATTGCACCATTATGGGGCAGCCCCGCGGCCGCTTCGCATCTTCCCGTGCGCACGTTGCGTAACGGGTCGGCATGACCGGCGACACCCGATTCCACCGCGACACCGGCCCGGGCACGGCGCGGCGTCGGGCACGGCCCGCCACGCGCCGCGTCTTGTGGCCGGGCGCGAGCGCATGGCATAACCGGCCGGCCCCCCGGGCCGCGCCGGCGATTTCGCGCGACGGCACCCGGGCCAACCACCGACGGGGAACCATGGCCGCTGCCCACGACGTCCCGATCGACGCCGGTCCCGCGCTCGAGCCCCTGCTCGCGCGGGTGGCCGGAGGTGACCGCACGGCGTTCGAGGCGCTCTACCGCGCCAGTGCGCCCCGGCTGTTCGGCATCTGCCTGCGCCTGCTGCGCGACCGCGGCGAGGCCGAGGACGTGCTGCAGGAGGTCTTCACCACCGTCTGGGACAAGGCGGCGCGGTACGACGCCGGCAAGGCCCGGGCCACGACCTGGCTGTCCACCGTGGCGCGCAACCGGTGCATCGACCGCCTGCGCGCGGCGCCGACGGCGCGACCGGCGCCGGTCGAGCTGGTCGAATCGCTCCCCGACGAGGGACCCACGCCCGCCCAACAGGCATCGGCTGCCGGCGAGCGCGCGCGCCTGCTCGGCTGCATGGAGGAGCTCGAGGAACGCCGGCGCGGGCTGATCCGCACCGCGTTCTTCGAAGGCGCGACCTACGAGGAACTGGCGCGTCGCATCGACGCGCCACTGGGCACGGTCAAGAGCTGGATCCGCCGCGGCCTGCTGCAGTTGCGCGACTGCCTGGAGCGGGTCGCATGAGCGAACACGACGCCCTCGCCCACGATCCGCCGGACGACGACCTGCTCGCGGCCGAGCACGTCCTTGGCCTGCATGACGCCCGGCAGCGCCGCGAGGTCGAGGCGCGCGTCGCGGCCGACGCCGGGTTCGCCTCGCGGGTCGCGACCTGGGAAGCGCGCTTCGCGACCCTGTTCGCCTTCATCGCGCCGGTCGACCCGCCGGCCGACCTCTGGCCGCGCCTGCGCCGACGCCTGGGCTGGGCCGCGTTCGACGATGCGCGCGCGACGCGGCAGGTCCGCTTCTGGCGCGGCGCGACCGCGGGCGCGCTGGCGATCGCCGCGGCCCTGGCCGTCGTCGCGATCCTGCGGCCGGACGCGGTGCCCACCGCGCCGGATGCCGTGCCGCCGCCGGTGGTCGAGGTGCCGACCGTCCCGCCGCCGGAGGCCGAGGTGCCCAAGCCCGTCGTCGTGCTCGCTCGCGAGGACGGCGCCACCGCATGGCTGGCGGCCGTCGACGCGGCCGACGGCGCGGTGACCATGACGCCGGTCCCCGATGCCACCGACCGGGGCGGCCTGGTCGGCGAACTCTGGCTGATCCCGGAAGGGGCCGCGCCGATGTCCCTGGGCTTCGTCTCGCACGAAATGTCGCACACGATCGATGTCCCGGACGCGATGCAGGATGCGCTCGCCGTGGGCGCGACACTCGCCGTGACCCTGGAGCCCGAGGCCGGGATGCCGCACGCCGCGCCCACGGGCCCGGTGGTCGCGGCCGGACGCATCGACGCGATCTGACCGTCCGGCCGGCGCACGCCGCGCAGGCGGGCACCGTCCCCGGCCGAGCGCTGCATCCGGAACCGCGCGGGACCCGTACCCAAGGTCCCGCCCCGTCCCGGAGCCCCGATGCCGCCCGACTGCGACAGCCCTTCCATGGGCGCCCTGCCGATGTCCGGTGCGCCGGCCGCACGCGGATGGCGGCGCCGGCTCCGCCTGTGGTGGGACACGGGGGAGGGCGTGCCGCTCGACGGTCCGGACGCCGACCGGATCGACTGGCTGCGCGCGGCCCCGTTCGTCGCGATGCACCTGGCCTGCCTGGGCGTGGTCGTGGTCGGCGTGTCGTGGTTCGCGGTCGCGGCCGCCGCGGTGCTGTACGCGGTGCGCATGTTCGCGCTCACGGCGTTCTACCACCGGTATTTCTCGCACAGGGCGTTTCGCGCCCCACGCCCGGTGCAGTTCGCGTTCGCGCTGCTGGGCGCGGCGAGCGTGCAGCGCGGGCCGTTGTGGTGGGCGGCGCACCACCGCACGCACCACCGCCACACCGACACCGACAGCGACCCGCACTCGCCGCGCGTGCACGGGTTCTGGCGCAGCCATGTCGGCTGGTTCCTGACGCCGCGCGGATTCCGTACCGACTGGTCGCGGATCCCGGACCTCGCGAAGTTCCCGGAACTGCGCTGGCTGGACCGCTTCGACCTGGTCGTGCCGGTCGTGCTGGCGGTCGCGCTGTACCTGCTGGGCGCATGGCTCGAAGGCGCGGCGCCGTCGCTGGACACCAACGGGCCGCAACTGCTGGTGTGGGGCTTCTTCGTGTCGACGACGGTGCTGTTCCATTGCACGGTGACGATCAACTCGCTCGCGCACCGGTTCGGCACGCAGCGCTTCGACACCGGCGACGACAGCCGCAACAACGCGTGGCTGGCGCTGCTCACCTTCGGCGAGGGCTGGCACAACAACCACCATTTCTATCCGGGCAGCGCGCGCCAGGGCTTCCGCTGGTGGGAGCTGGACGCCACGTTCTACGTGCTGCGCGCGATGGCTGCAGTGGGCCTCGTGCGCGACCTGAAGCCGGTGCCGGCCTGGGTCGCGTCGAAGGCGAGGCCGCGCCGGTGAGGGTCGCGGTCGTCGGCTCCGGGATCGCCGGGCTGTCCGCGGCGTGGCGGCTCTCGCGCGCGGGCCGGGAGGTGGTGCTGTTCGAGGCCGAGGGTCGGCTGGGCGGCCACGTGCACACGCACGACGTGCGACTGGGCGGCAGGTCGTTCGCGGTCGACAGCGGCTTCATCGTCTTCAACCACGCGAACTACCCGCTGCTGTCCGCCCTGTTCGACGAACTGGGAATCGGCTCGCGGCCGACGACCATGGGGTTCTCGGTCCAGCGCGAGGACACCGGCCTGGAGTACAACGCGACCACGCTCGACCGGCTGTTCTGCCAACGCCGCAACCTCGCGTCGCCCCGCTTCTGGTCGATGCTGCGCGACCTGCGCCGCTTCTACCGCGAGGCCCCCGCGCTGCTCGCCAGCGCGGACGCGCATGCCGGCCCGACACTGGGGGCGTACCTCGAGGCGCACGGATACGGCGCGCCGTTCCGCGACGACCACCTGGTGCCGATGGCCTCGGCGCTGTGGTCCGCGCCGCCGCGCTGGATCCTCGACTTCCCCGCGCGCTACCTCGTGCGGTTCCTGGCGAACCACCGGATGCTGCAGGTGGACGGCCGGCCGGAGTGGCGCGTGGTCACGGGCGGTTCGCGCCGCTACGTCGACGCGCTGCGCGCCGGGTGGGATGTCGACGTCCACGCGGGGACGCCCGTGCGGGGTGTCCGCCGCGGCGACGACGACGTCGAGGTCTTCACCGACGCCGGCAGCGCGCGCTTCGACCACGTCGTGCTGGCGTGCCACAGCGACCAGGCGCTGGCGCTTCTGGTGGATGGCGACGAACGCGAACACGCGGTCCTGGGTGCGATCGGCTACCAGCGGAACGAGGCTGTCCTGCACACCGACAAGCGATTGCTGCCGCGCCACCCACGCGCGTGGGCGGCCTGGAATGCGTTCGTGCCGCGCGATCGGGACGCGCCCTGCACGGTGAGCTACTGCATGAACCTGCTGCAGGGCCTGGACGCGCCGGACCCGTTGGTCGTCACCCTGAACCGCGGCGCGGCGATCGCTCCCGACCGGGTGCTGGCGACGATGGACTACGCGCATCCGGTGTATGACGCCGCCTCGGTCGCGGCGCGCGCGCGTCGCCACGAGATCCAGGGCCGGCGCCGAACGTGGTTCGCCGGTGCGTACTGGGGTTGGGGCTTCCACGAGGACGGGATCCGGAGCGGCTACGACGCGGCCGACGGGATCCTCGCGCAGGTCACCGCAGATGGCACCCGTCCCGCCGTGGCCACCGACGCGGTGGCGGCATGACGGCCAAGTTGCACAGCGCCGTGTACGAGGGGCGGGTGCGCCATCGCAGGTACGCCCCGCATCCGCATGCGTTCACGCATCGCATGGCCCAGCTCTACCTGGACCTCGACGAGGTCGACCGCGTTTTCGACGGGCGCTGGCTCTGGTCGGCACGCCACGCCGCGCCGGCGCGCTTCCGGCGCGACGACTTCATGGTCCCGCATGACCGCCCCCTCGCCGAGGTGGTGCGCGACCGCGTCGAAGCGGAGACGGGCAACCGGCCCGATGGAGCGGTGCGCCTCCTCGCGCACCTGCGCTATTTCGGGCACGCCTTCAATCCGGTCGCGTTCTACTACTGCCAAGATGCGGACGGCACGCTGTCGGCCGTGGTCGCGGAGATCACCAACACGCCGTGGCGCGAGCGCCACGCCTACGTGCTGCCGGTGGACGGCGCCACGCGCCGGGGTCGCGCGCTCGAATGGCGCTTCGACAAGTGTTTCCACGTGTCGCCGTTCATGGCGATGGACCGCCGCTACGCATGGCGCTTCACGCCGCCGGGCGACGACCTGTTCGTGCACATGGACGTGTTCGACGGCGCGCGGCGCGAATTCGACGCGACCCTCGCGCTCGACCGGCGACCGCTCGACGGCGCCTCGCTCGCGCGCGTGCTGTGGCGTTACCCGCTGATGACCGTGCAGGTCCTGGGTGCCATCCACTGGCACGCCCTGCGGCTCTGGCTGAAGCGCAATCCCGTGCACGACCATCCCCCCAGCCCCGGAGCCACCGCATGAGCGACGGCAACCGCGATCCCGGCGCGATCCACGCGCCCCCCCGGATGCGACCGGCCGCGCCACCCGCGGGCGGCCTCGACCGCCTGCTGCGCCGGCGCCTGCTGGCCCAGCTCCACGGACTGCGCGGCGGCCGCGTCAGGCTGGACGATCCCGATGGCCACGTCTCGCTGGGCTGGCCGCCAGGACCGCACGAGATCGACGTGCGCGTGCGCGTCGAGGACCGCGCGTTCTACCGTGCGGTCGCGGCCGGCGGCAGCGTCGGCGCCGGTGCCGCGTACATCGACGGGCAGTGGGCGTGCGAGGACCGCGGCGATGGCCGGGGCCTCGTCGACCTGGTCCGGCTGCTGGTGCGCAACCGCGACCGGCTGGACGCACTGGAGGCGGGCCCCGCGCGCTTCGCCGGCTCGCTGCTGCGCGCCTGGCACGCGCGCAACCGCAACACCCGCGCGGGCAGCCGCCGCAACATCGCCGCGCACTACGACCTGGGGAACGACTTCTTCCGGCTGTTCCTGTCGCCGGACCTGATGTACTCGTCCGCGTACTGGGCCGGCGAGGACGACACGCTCGAGGCCGCCTCCACCCGCAAGCTCGAACGCATCTGCGCGCAGCTCGACCTGACGCCCGGCGACCGCGTGGTCGAGATCGGCACCGGCTGGGGCGGGTTCGCGCTGCACGCCGCGCGCCACCATGGCTGCCACGTCACGACGACCACCCTCTCGCGCGAGCAGCACGACGAGGCGGCGCGCCGCGTGCAGGCGGCCGGGCTGGGCGACCGCGTCACCGTGTTGCTGCAGGACTACCGCGACCTCCAGGGACGCTACGACAAGCTGGTGTCGATCGAGATGGTCGAGGCGATCGGCGCGAAGTACCTCGACACCTACTTCGCCAAGCTCGGCGCACTGCTGCACCCGCACGGACTCGGCCTGCTGCAGGCGATCACCATCGAGGACCACCGCTACGCGCGGGCGCTGGCGGAGGTGGACTTCATCAAGCGCCACGTGTTCCCGGGCAGCTTCATCCCGTCGGTCTCGGCCATGCTCGGCGCGATGGCGCGCACGAGCGACCTGGCGCTGGTGCGGCAGGAGGACTTCGGCCCGTCGTACGCGCGCACGCTCGCGGCCTGGCGGGAGCGGTTCATGGCGCGCCTGCCCGAGGTCCGCGCACTCGGCTTCGACGACCGCTTCATCCGCCTTTGGACCTTCTACCTGGCCTACTGCGAGGGCGGCTTCCGCGAGCGGTCGATTGGCGTCTCGCACCTGCTGTTCGCGAAACCCGGCTGGCGCGGGACCGTGCCCCTGGCGGACAAGGCGCCCGCGGCGGTGATGGCATGAGCGCCTGGGCCTGGGTCGGCGTGGTCGCCGCCGGGATGGTGGTCGCGCAGTCGCTCGGCTGGACGTGGCAGCGGCGGCGCGACAACGCGGGGATCGTCGACGTCATCTGGGCGGCGGGCGTGGGCGCCGCCGCGATCATGTACGCGCTGCTCGGCGACGGGGCCTTGTTGCCGCGGCTGCTGGTGGCGCTGCTTGGCGGCATCTGGGGCCTGCGGCTCGCGGCGCACCTGTGGGTGCGCGTCCGCGGCGAGGACGAGGACGGCCGTTACCGGCAGCAGCGGCAGGCCTGGAACGGCAGCCAGTGGAAGTTCTACGCGTTCTTCCAGTTCCAGGCGCTGCTGGTGCTGCTGTTCTCGCTGCCGTTCCTCGCGGTCGCGCGCAATCCCGTCGGCGACTTCACCGTCTGGACGGCCCTGGGCATCGCCGTCTGGCTCGGCAGCGTCGGCGGCGAAGCGCTCGCCGACCGCCAGCTCGCCCGCTTCAGGGCCGACCCGTCCAACAAGGGCAAGGTCTGCGACGTCGGCCTGTGGCGCTACTCGCGCCATCCGAACTACTTCTTCGAATGGCTGCACTGGTTCGCCTACGTGTGCCTGGCCATCGGCTCGCCGATCGCATGGATGGCATGGGCGGGTCCGGCGGTGATGTACGTGTTCCTGCGCTGGATCAGCGGCATCCCCTGGACCGAGCGCCAGTCGCTGCGCTCGCGCGGCGATGCCTATCGCGACTACCAGCGCCGTACGACCATGTTCTTCCCCTGGTTCCCGAAGGACGACGCCCGCAAGGAGGATCGATGAACGCCACCACCGCCGACGAACTGCCCACCGACGCGCCGGGGCCCGGCCTGATCGGGCTGGCCGAGCGCGGCCTGCTGCCGGACGCGCTGCTGCGGCTCGGGATGCGCCGCCTGTGCGCGCAGCGCCTGGCGGAGGAGTCCGCGGGCGGCCCGGATGCGCAGGCCGCGCGCTTCGCAGAACAGCTCGCTGCGCTGCAGGCATCCCCGCTGGCGATCGAGACGGACGCGGCCAACCGCCAGCACTACGCGCTGCCCCCGGCGTTCTTCGCCCAGTGCCTCGGCCCGCGGTTCAAGTACTCGTCCTGCTACTACCCGACCGGCGGCGAGACGCTGGCGGAGGCGGAGGACGCGATGCTCGCGCTGACGTGCGAGCGGGCAGACCTGGCGGACGGCCAGTCGATCCTCGAACTGGGCTGCGGCTGGGGCTCGCTCACGTTGTGGATGGCCGAGCGATATCCGGCCGCGCGCATCACCGCGGTGTCGAACTCGCGGCTGCAGCGCACGCACATCGAGGCGGCCTGCCGGTCTCGCGGGCTCGCGAACGTACGGGTGATCACCGAGGACGTGAACCGGCTGGAGCTCGCCGCCGACGCCTACGACCGCGTCGTGTCGGTGGAGATGTTCGAGCACGTGCGCAACCACGCGCGCCTGCTCGGCAACATCGCCCGCTGGCTGCGTCCGGGTGGGGCGCTGTTCGTGCACATCTTCTGCCACCGCACCCTGCTCTATCCCTACGAGACCGGGGGCGACGACAACTGGATGGGGCGGCACTTCTTCACCGGCGGGATCATGCCGTCGGCGGACATGCTCGCGTTCTTCCAGCGCGACCTGCGCCTGGAACGGCGCTGGCTGGTGGACGGCACGCACTACGCGCGCACCGCCAACCACTGGCTGGCCAACCAGGATGCACGGCGCGACGCCGTGCTGCCGGTCCTGGCCGACGCGTACGGGACAGACGGCGCGCGCCTGTGGCACCAGCGCTGGCGCATGTTCTGGATGGCCTGCGCGGAACTGTTCGGCTACGCCGGCGGCCGCGAGTGGATGGTCGGGCACTACCGGTTCAAGAAGCCTGTCCCGTAGCCACCCTGCCCGTCGGTAGGAGCGCGCCTGCGCGCGCGATGGCCGGACGGTCTGGACGCACCGATGGAGTCGCCGTTTCGGCATCCTTCGCACGCACCTGATGCCTGCCGCCTCCGGATGCATCTCGCGCGTAGGCGCGCTCTTACAGTGAGTCGGTCGGCGCCGCGGCGCCCGGCCGGGTGAGGGCGTGCAGGATGCGGGCGTCGGTGGTGTCGAGCGTCGCCGTCGGATCGTCGCCGTCGTCGATCCCGCGGAAGCGGCGGTGGAACGCGCGCACCGCGGCCGGCAGGTCGCCGGTGGGATAACCCATCGCGTACAGCGCGCGTACCGGATCGAATCCTTCCGGTGGATCCTCCAGCGGTCCTTGCGGCCAGACGCCGAAGCCGGCCGCCGCCAGCCGCTGCCAGGGGAACAGGTGCCCCGGGTCGCGCTTGCGCGCCGGGGCCATGTCCGCGTGCGCGATCACCGCGTGGCGCTCGATGCGCTGGCGGTCCATGACGTCCGCCATGAGCCGGACCAGCGCATCGACCTGCGCGTCGGGAAACGGGCTGCGGCCGTCGTTGTCGAGCTCGATGCCGATCGAGGTCGAGTTGAGGTCGTCGATCGTGCCCCAGTGCCCGCCGCCCGCGTGCCAGGCGCGCTCGCCCTCGTCGACGAGCTGGTAGACCGCGCCGTCCCGGCCGACTAAGTAATGCGCGCTGACCCGGCCGTGGACGTTGCGCGAGCGCAGCGTGCGCAGGCTTTCGTCGACCGAGCCCTGCTCGGTGGCGTGCAGCACCACGATCACGGGTCGACGTGCGTCGAAATTGTCCGACGGCACCCACTGCGCCAGCGGGCTGCGCCCGGTCGTTGGCACGGGGGGTGCCCCTGGCTGTGGCGCGGATGGCACGTGCGCGCAGCCCGCGATGGCAAAGACCACGGCCAGCATGCCGGGGACGAGGCGTGGGGTCGGCGTCATGCGCCGCATTGCAGCCACCGCCGCCCGCGATTGCAACCGCCAACGGAGAGGGCGAGCGTCCATAGGAGCGCGCCTGCGCGCGCGAATCCGGCGGAGTGATGGCATCGAGGCACCGCGCGAAATGACGCCGAGGACATGGCCCCAGGCGCGGCACGCCTTTCGCGCCTGTAGAGGCGCACCTACGGGGTTGGAGGGGTTTGCCCGTCGGAGCGAGCCTCCTTGCAGGACCCCCGAACGACGAAGGCCCGGATCGCTCCGGGCCTTCGTCGGTCGCAGGCGTGATGACGCCCGGCGGATCAGAGGGTGTAGTACAGCTGGTACTCGAGCGGATGGGTCGCCGCGCGGAACTTGGTGACCTCCTGCATCTTCAGCGCGATGTAGGCGTCGATGAAGTCGTCGCTCATCACGCCGCCGGCCTTCAGGAACTCGCGGTCCTGGTCCAGCGCCTCGAGCGCCTGGTCGAGCGAGTGGCACACGGTCGGGATGTCCTTGGCCTCCTCGGGCGGCAGGTCGTACAGGTCCTTGTCCATCGCCTCGCCCGGGTCGATCTGGTTCTTGATGCCGTCCAGGCCGGCCATCATCAGCGCGGTGAAGGTCAGGTAGCCCGACTGCATCGGGTCCGGGAAGCGGAACTCGATCCGGCGCGCCTTCGGGTTCGACACGTACGGGATGCGGCAGCTCGCCGAGCGGTTGCGCGCGGAGTAGGCCAGCATCACCGGCGCCTCGAAGCCCGGGACCAGACGCTTGTAGCTGTTGGTGGTCGAGTTGGTGAACGCGTTGATCGCGCGCGCGTGCTTGAACACGCCGCCGATGTACCACAGCGCCATCTGCGACAGGCCGCCGTAGCCGTCGCCGGAGAACAGGTTCTTGCCGCCCTTGGCCAGCGACTGGTGCACGTGCATGCCGCTGCCGTTGTCGCCGACCAGCGGCTTGGGCATGAAGGTGGCGGTCTTGCCGTTGCGGAAGGCGACGTTCTTGATGACGTACTTCATCATCATCAGCTCGTCGGCCTTGCGGACCAGCGAGCTGAACTTGGTGCCGATCTCGCACTGGCCGGCGTTCGCGACCTCGTGGTGGTGCACCTCGACCTCGATGCCGACCTGCTCGAGCGTCTTGCACATCTCGGCGCGGATGTCGTGCAGCGAGTCGACCGGCGGCAGCGGGAAGTAGCCGCCCTTCACCATCGGCCGGTAGCCGGTGTTGCCGCCCGCGTAGTCGCGCGCGGAGTTCCAGTGCGCCTCCTCCGAGTCGATCTCGAAGAAGGTGTGGCCCATCTCGTTGCCGAACCGGACCGAGTCGAAGATGAAGTATTCCGGCTCCGGGCCGAAGAACGCCTGCTCGGCGACGCCGCTGGACTTCAGGTACGCCTCGGCGCGGCGGGCGACGCCGCGCGGGTCGCGCTCGTAGGCCTGCATGGTGGCCGGGTCGAGCACGTCGCAGGTCAGCACCAGGGTCGGGTCGGCGGTGAACGGATCGATGTAGGCCGTTTCCGCGTCGGGCATCAGCACCATGTCGGACTCGTTGATGCCCTTCCAGCCGGCGATCGAGCTGCCGTCGAACATCTTGCCGTCCTCGAACAGCGACTCGTCGGCGATCGAGCGCGGGTAGGTGACGTGGTGCTGGACGCCCCGCATGTCCGCGAAGCGCAGGTCGATCCACTCGACCTTGTGATCCTTGATCATCTTCTCGACGTGTTCGAACGACATGCGGCACTCCGGCGTGCGTTGGGGATCCCCGTAGTCAGCAAGGTCCGTGCCAGCCAGCAAGTGCCTGATTCGCAACGGGTGATGCCGAGCCAGCGCCGTCAACCGCACCAGTTTGGACGCCCTTGGTCGGGTAATTGCACCATTTCGGCGCACATCCGCCGGTCGGCGGATCGCGTAGGGACGTCTACACTCCAGCGGGCCACGTGCGCCCGGGAAGCCAAGTCAGTCGCCGCATGGCCAGGAAAGCCCGCGTCACCTCCATCGACATCGCCCACCACGCCGGGGTCTCGCAGGCCACGGTCTCGCGCGTGCTGCGCGACAGCCCGCTGGTGAACGCCGAGACCCGCCAGCGGGTCGAGGCCGCGGTGCGCGAGCTCGGCTACAAGGTCGACCGCCACGCGTCGAGCCTGCGCACCCAGCGGGCGGGCACCCTGGCGCTGCTGCTGTTCGAGGACCCGACCCCGGACGAGTCGCACATCAACCCGTTCTTCCTGTCGATGCTCGGGTCGATCACGCGCGCCTGCGCGCGGCACGGACACGACCTGCTGGTGTCGTTCCAGCAGCTGTCCGACGACTGGCACGCCGATTACGAGGACAGCATGAAGGCCGACGGGCTGATCCTGCTCGGCTACGGCGACTACCTGGCCTACCGCGGCAAGCTCGAGCAGCTGGTCGGGCAGGGCACCCATTTCGTGCGCTGGGGCGCGGTGCTGCCGGACCAGCCCGGGGTGTCGATCGGCTGCGACAACCTCGAGGGCGGCCGGCAGGTCGGTGCGCACCTGGCCGCGCTTGGCCGGCGACGGATCGCGTTCCTGGGGGACGCGTCCAGCCACTACCCCGAGTTCCACGATCGCTATCGCGGCTGCGACGCGGCGCTGCAGGCGGTCGGGGCGCGCATGGACCCGGTGCTGCAGGTGGACGCGGAGAGTTCCGAGGACGCGGGCTTCGCGGCGGCGCGCGCGCTCATCGAGCGCGGGACCCCGTTCGACGCCGTGTTCGCGGCCAGCGACCTGATCGCGGTCGGCGCGATGCGCGCGCTGGCCGACCATGGCCTCCGGGTCCCCGAGGATGTGTCGGTGGTGGGCTTCGACGACATCCCGATGGCGCGCTTCACCCGTCCGCCGCTGACGACCGTGGCGCAGGACACCACGCGCGCGGGCGAGTTGCTGGTCGAGACCCTCATCGGCCTGGTGCGCGACGAGCCCGCCCAGAGCATCACGCTGCCCGCGACCCTCGTCGTCCGCCGCTCCTGCGGCACCCCTCCGTAGGAGCGCGCCAACGCGCGCGATGCATCCGGAGACGACGTTCGTCGGGCGCCTGCGCGGCATGCCTCGCGGATGGCACGCCCGCCGCGTCCGGGCTGTCCGACCATCGCGCGCGTAGGCGCGCTCCTACAGGGGGTTCATCGCATCCTGTAGGCGCGGAGCTTGCACCCCGACCGCTTGCGCCGCGCGTCCGACAGGCGCGCGGGTCGCGCCCCGAGGTGCGCTCCTACAGGGGCAACGAAGGCCCCGGGGCGCCGAACCCCCAGGCGCATCAAACGCGCAGGCCAACGATCGCGCAGGGGCCTCGCACGCGCGGGATCAGGGGCTGGGCGCGGTGCCGGTGGCGGCGTCGAGGGCGGCGGCGAGGTCGGGGCGGGTCACCGGGCCGTCCAGGATCCAGACCTGCGCGCCGTGCGCCGGCACGGTCGAGGCCAGCGTTCCGCCGGTGACAATCGTCGTCGTCCCGCCGCCCACCGCGTCGCGCCACGTGCCGGCTTCGAGCAGCTCCGACACCTCGAACGCCGCCGGCGCGTCGCCCTTGTTCAACAGCACCAGCGCGAGCTGCCGCACGTCGCCGTCCTGCAGCACGCGGTAGAACGCCGCCCGGTCGCCGTGCAGTTCCAGGTTCAGCTGCACGCCGCGCTGCAGCGCCGGCGTCGCCCGTCGCACGTTGCCGATGCGCTTCAGCGCCTGCTGGATCGGGTTCGCGGCGGCCGCGTCCACGCGGTCCTGGCCGAAGTAACTGCGGTTGCCCGCGTGCTCCGCGCGCCCGCGCATGAACCCGGTCTCCGAGCCGTAGTACACCACCGGGATCCCGCGCGCGGTGAACAGCCAGTGGTGCGCGTCGATGAAGCCTTCGTCGCTGGCGTCCATCCGCGGCATGTCGTGGTTGTCGTAGAAGGTCGCCAGGTCGTACGGGTTCGCGTACGGGCCGTCGACGAGCTGCAGCGTCGGCGCGAGGCGCTCGAAGCCCGCGTCCTTCCGACCGAACACCTCGTCCATCGCCTGCTTCATCGGGAAGTCGAGCACGCTGACCTCGCCCTGCCCCGGCAGCGTGTGCTTCGCGATGTTCGCCGCCTCGTAATCGAAGGCCTCGCCGAACATGTAGAAGCCCGGGTGCTTCGCGCGCACCCGCTCGGTGAAGGCCTGCCAGAAGGATGTCGGCATCCACGCGATCGTGTCGATGCGGAACGCGTCGGCGCCCTGGTCGATCCAGTGCAGGTAGGCCGCCGACAGGTAGTCGAGCACCGCCGGGTTCGCGGCGTCGAAGTCGCCCAGCTGCGCCAGGTTGCCGTCGTAGATCGACCCGGTGCCCCATTCGATCGGGCCGGTGTCGTTGAAGAACGCGTGCAGCGGGTTGCCGTCCGGATCCAGTTCGGTGGGCGGCAGGTTCTGGTGGTCGGCGAGCAGGGTGCCGTCGCGACCGTACAGCTCGCCGAACAGCGGCTGGTCATGGGTCATCGTCCACGCCGGCGAGCCGTGGTTGCCGACGATGTCGAGCACCAGCTTCATGTCGCGCGCGTGCACCGCGTCGGCGAGGTCGCGGAAGTCCAGGCCGTCGCTGGGCAGGTGCTCGTCGAGCTCGAAGAAGTTGACGCCCCAGTAGCCGTGGTAGCCGGTCTTGCCGCGGTCGCTGAGGATCGTGCCGCAGCCCGGTTCGGTGCCGCCGGTGAACGCCTCGTCCGGGTTGTCGACGACCGGCGTGATCCAGAGGGCGCCGAAGCCCATCGAGCGGATGTAGTCCAGGTTGTCGACGATCCCGCGGAAGTCGCCGCCGAGGTAGCCGATGTTGCCGGCCACGCCGTCGCAGGGCGCGAGCGGCCGGTCGAACGTCTTCAGTTCGCCGCCCTGGTCGCGCTGGTCGTTGGACGGATCGCCGTTGACGAAGCGGTCGGTGACCACGAAGTAGACCGCGTTCGCCGCGAACGGCTCATCGGTCCCGCGCCACGTGCGGTCGGAGTAGGGCGACTCCGGTGCCGTCGCGCACCCGGCCAGTGCCAGCGCCACCGACAGTGCCACCACGCCGGGCTTCAGGCCGCGCGCGCTCACGGCTGCACCGCCGGCACGGGCCGCGTCGCCACCGTCGGCTCGCTCACCCGCAGCGTGCACAGCCCCGCGACCAGCAGGCTGACGCCGCCGATCGCCAGCGCGTTGATCGGCGCGCCGTCCAGGAACGTGCGCAGCAGGAAGCCCAGCAGGCTCGCCGCCACCAGCTGCGGGATGACGATGAAGAAGTTGAAGATGCCCATGTACACGCCCATCTTTTCCGCGGGAAGGCTGTCCGACAGCAGGGCGTAGGGCAGCGAGAGGATCGACGCCCACGCGAAGCCCACGCCCACCATCGACAGCAGCAGCCACTGCGGGTCGCGGATCCACAGGAAGGACAGCAGGCCGAGCCCGCCCAGCGACACGTTGACCAGGTGGCTGATGCGCAGGCCCATGCGCCGCACCATCCACGGGATCACGATCGCCGCGAGCGCCGCGAAGCCGTTGTACGCGGCGAACAGCACGCCGACCCAGTTCGCGCCCTCGTTGTAGGCCGGCGACGCCGGGTCCGTGCTGCCGTAATGCACCTCGGTCACCGCGCCGGTGGTGTAGATCCACATCGCGAACAGCGCGAACCAGCTGAAGAACTGCACCACGGCGAGCTTGCGCATCGCCGGCGGCATGTCGTACAGGTCGCCCATGATGGTGGCGAACGCGCCCTGCCTGCGGCCGAGGGCGAGCACCAGCAGCGCGAGGCCATACGCGGCGATGCCGCCGGCGAGGACGTAGAGCTGCCGGTCGAGCCCGAAGCCGAACACCAGCGCGGCTCCCGCCAGGCCGCCGGCAAGCCAGGCCAACCCGTTGCGGCGCGCGCGCACCGGGTCCATCGGCCGGCGAGGGATGGGTGGTGCCTCGTCCCAGGCCTTGAGCCGGTCCGGCGGGTATTCGCGCGTGCGCAGGACCGTCCAGCCGACCGCGCCCAGCAGCACCACGCCACCGGCGTAGAAGGCGTAGCGCACGGTGTCCGGCACCTCGCCCGGCCCCGCGGTATTGGCCACGCCGGCCTGCGCCAGCAGCCACGGCAGCATGCTCGCGACGACCGCGCCGACGCCGATGAAGAAGCTCTGCATCGCGTAGCCCGCGGGCCGTTGGCGCGCCGGCATCTGGTCGCCGACGAACGCGCGGAACGGTTCCATCGCGATGTTGATCGACGCGTCCAGGATCCACAGCGTTCCGGCCGCGATCCACAGCGCCGGCGAGTTCGGCATGAAGAACAGGGCCAGCGTCGCCAGCACCGCGCCGACCAGGAAGTAGGGGCGGCGCCGGCCCAGCCCGGTCCACGTGCGGTCGGACAGGTAGCCCACGATCGGCTGAACGATCAGCCCGGTCAGCGGCGCGGCGATCCACAGCAGCGGGATCTGGTCCATGTCCGCGCCGAGCGTCTGGAAGATGCGGCTGACGTTGGCGTTCTGCAGCGCGAAGCCGAACTGGATGCCGAGGAATCCGAAGCACATGTTCCAGATCTGCCAGAACGTGAGCGTCGGCTTGGCGGGAGTCGCAGGGTGCATTCGATGGTCCTGGCGTCGGGCGGCCCGGGCGGAGTGTGCACGCATGGCGGGCGCCCGGCGAGGCGGGCGGCGGGGTCGCCGTCGTGTTGCGTCGCCGCATGCTAGGCGGGCATCGCACTGCACCATCGGCGATGCAAACGTATTCACCGCGCCCCATGACCACCGTCCCGCGCCGCGCGCCCGGGGCCATGGAATAGTCGCCGTCCGGAACGGCCGGTGGCCGCGCCGTGGTCGGGCGAGGGGACTTCGGGGGCGCGATGGCGAAGCAGGGACAGTGGTGGCGCGGCGCGGTGATCTACCAGATCTACCCGCGCAGCTACCAGGACACGGATGGCGACGGCATCGGCGACCTGCCCGGCATCATCGAGCGGCTGGACCATGTCGCCTCGCTGGGCGTGGACGCGATCTGGATCTCGCCGTTCTTCCGTTCGCCGATGGCCGACTTCGGCTACGACATCGCCGACTACCGCGACGTCGACCCGATGTTCGGCACGCTCGACGACTTCGACCGGCTGTTGGAGAAGGCCCACGCGCTCGGGCTGAAGGTGGTGATCGACCAGGTGCTCAGCCACACCTCGGTCGAGCACGCCTGGTTCCGCGAGAGCCGCGAGGACCGCACCAACCCCAAGGCCGACTGGTACGTCTGGGCCGACGCCCGCGACGACGGCACGCCGCCGAACAACTGGCTGTCGATCTTCGGCGGCGTGGCGTGGACGTGGGAGCCGCGCCGCGGCCAGTACTTCCTGCACAACTTCCTGGCCTCGCAGCCGGACCTGAACTTCCACAACCCAGCGGTTCGTGAAGCCATGCTCGACAACGTGCGCTTCTGGCTCGATCGCGGCGTGGACGGGATGCGGCTGGACGCGATCAATTTCTGCTTCCACGACGCGTTGCTGCGCGACAACCCGCCCAAGCCGCCGGCGCTGCGCACCGGGCGCGGGTTCTCGCCCGACAACCCGTACGCGTTCCAGTACCACCACCACAACAACACCCAGCCCGAGAACCTCGGCTTCCTCGAGGACCTGCGCGCGCTGATGGACCGCTACCCGGACGTGGCCGCGCTCGGCGAGATCTCCTCCGAGGACTCGCTGGCGACCATGGCCGAATACGTGGGCGACGGACGCCTGCACATGGGCTACAGCTTCGAACTGCTGACCGACGACCGCAGCGCCGGCCACATCCGCGGCACCGTCGAGACGCTCGAGGAGCGCATGCCGCACGGCTGGCCGTGCTGGGCGATCTCCAACCACGACGTGCAGCGCGCGGTGACGCGCTGGGGCGGCGGCGACCCGCACCCGGCGCTGGCCGCGCAGCTCGTCGCGCTGGTCTGCTCGCTGCGCGGCTCCGTGTGCCTGTACCAGGGCGAGGAGTTGGGCCTGCGCGAAGCCGAGGTGCCCTTCGAGTCGCTGCAGGACCCGTACGGCATCGCGTTCTGGCCGACCTTCAGGGGCCGCGACGGGTGCCGCACGCCGATGCCGTGGGACACGGGCGCGCAAGCGGGTTTCACCACCGGGACGCCCTGGCTGCCCATCCCGGACGACCACCGGGACGCGAGCGTCGCGGTGCAGGACGGCGAACCGTCGTCGGTGCTCAACCGCGCACGCGCGTTCCTGGCCTGGCGCCGCGCGCACCCGGCGCTGGTCACCGGGTCGATCCGCTTCCTCGACGCGGCCGAACCGGTGCTCGCGTTCGTGCGCGAGGGCGAGGGCGAACGGCTGCTGGTGGTCTTCAACCTCGGGCGCGAGGCGGTGCGCTGGCCGCTACCCGAGGGAATGCGCGCAACGGCGCTCGACGACCACGGCCAGCACGCCGGCGCGATCGATGGCGACGCGGTCCGGCTGCCCGCGCACGGCGTGCTGTACGCCGCGCTTGGCTGAGATGCCGGGCGCGGCGGCCCGGCGGCCAGGCTCAGGCCGCCGCGTGCTCGGCGTCGGCACGTCCGGCGGCCGCGCGCTCCGCGGCGGCCACCAGGCGCTCGATGTAGGCCGAGTGCGTGGGCATCGCGCCGACGCAGTTGGCGATCACCCCGCGCACCTGCGCCATGTAGTCGACCACCTTCTGCTCGGGCTGCGCGTCGACCAGGCCGTGGTAGCCGCGCGGCGCCATGCCCTGTCCGAGCATGACCTGCACCCAGCTGGGCTCGGCGAACAGTTCGTCGTGCTCGCGGAACACGCGGCCGTTGGCGGCGAACACCTCGGTCTTGCGCCGCAGCGTGCCGGGCACGGCCATCGTCCGGCAGTGGTCCCAGAACGGCGTGTCGTCGCGCGCGGTGGCGGTGTAGTGCAGCACCAGGAAGTCGCGGATGCGCTCCACCTCGAAGTCGACGTGGGCGTTGAACTCGTCCACGTCGGCCGGATCGATGCCGCCGTGCGGGAAGAACGCGGTGAGCTTGGCGATCGCCGACTGGATCAGGTGGATGCTGGTGGACTCGAGCGGTTCCATGAAGCCGGACGCCAGGCCCATGGCGACCACGTTCCGGTTCCAGGTCTTCCTGCGCTTGCCGGTCACGAAGCGCAGCGTGCGCGGTTCGGCCAGGGCCTCGCCGTCGAGGTTGGCCATCAGCGTCGCGGTCGCCTCGTCCTCGCTGACGTGCGCGCTGCTGAACACGTAGCCGTTGCCGATGCGGTGCTGCAGCGGAATGCGCCACTGCCAGCCGGCGTCGCGCGCGGTCGAGCGGGTGTAAGGCGTGAGCGGGCCGTCGCCGTGGGCGCACGGCACCGCGACCGCGCGGTCGCACGGCAGCCAGTGGGTCCAGTCCTCGTAGCCGGTCTCGAGCGCCTGCTCGATCAGCAGGCCGCGGAAGCCGGAGCAGTCGATGAACAGCTCGCCGTCGATGCGCCGGCCGCCTTCCATGACCACGGCCTCGACGAAACCGTCCTCCGCGCGCAGCACCACGTCGGCGACCTTGCCCTCGATGCGCTGCACCCCGCGCGCTTCGGCGTACTCGCGCAGGTAGCGCGCGTACAGCGCGGCGTCGAAGTGGTAGGCGTAGGCGATGTCGGCCAGCGGGGAGTTGGGCCGGTCGAGCTGCGCGCGCATGAACCTGTTGTTGCGCGCCGCCATGGTGTTGATCGAGTACTCGTCCAGCGGCGCGGCCTGGCCGGCGGCACGGAGCTTCAGCCAGTAATGGTGGAAGGGCACGAGCCCGAGGTCCTGGCCGATCCGGCCGAACCCGTGCACGTAGCGCTCGCCTTTCCGGTGCCAGTCGACGAAATCGATGCCGAGCTTGAACGTGCCCTTCGTGCGGCGGATGAAGTCCGCCTCGTCCAGCCCGAGGGCCTTGTTGAAGGTCTTGATGAGGGGGATCGTGCCCTCGCCGACGCCGACCGTGCCGATCTCCTCGGACTCGACCAGCCGGATCGTGTACTCCCGCGACAGGACCTTGGACAGCGCCGCGGCGGCCATCCAGCCCGCGGTACCGCCCCCGACGATGACGAGCTGCGTGATGCGATCGACTGACATGCCTTTTTCCCCGATCCCCTTGCGTCCACGCGGACTGGCCCGGGCCGAGTCTAGGGCGACCGGCCCGGCCGGTCATTCTGCGCCGCCCGGCCCCGTCGCCGGCCGGCGTGGAAACGTATTCATGCGCGCATTCATCGCCGCGGGCGCCGTGGCGGTGCTGGCCGCGTGCGCGGCACGCGGCGGTCCGGTGGCCGTCGCGCCGCCGGCGGACATCCCCCCGGAATGCGATGCACCCACGCACGCGACGGTCCTGTCGGCGGCCCGCCACCCCGCCGCGGATGCCCGGGCGTACTGGCTGGACGCGGGCACCCTGCGCTGGCCCGGCAAGCGCCAGAAGCCCGGGCGGTTCCGGCTCGTGCATTCGGCCACCGCCGCGCTCGTCGCCCCCGTGGGCGGCCGCGTGTCCGGGACGGACATCGAACTCGGGCTCGCGCCGGCGGATCTGCTGTCCGATCCCGTGACGCGGCGCTTCGCGTTCACGGGGGAAGGCGTCGCGCTCTCGCTCGACCGGGAGGATCGCGCCGCGCTGGCGACGCTGCTGCGCGGCCAGGTGCTGGTGGTGCACGAGGCCGACGACGGCACCGTGCTCGACGCCACCCACGTCCAGTCGCCGGGCGCGCTCGACGTGATCTACGCCGCGGCGGCCGAGGACACCGATCCGGCGCTGGGCCCGGTGCGCGATGCCCATGCGTCCTCCCTGCGCGTCTGGGCGCCGACCGCGCGCACCGTCTCGGCGTGCCTGCACGACGCGCCCGACGGGCCGGCCACCGGCCACCTCGCGATGGTCCGCGAGGACGCGACGGGGGCGTGGTCGGCCCGCCTGGACGACGACCTCTCGGGTCGTGCGTACACCTTCCTGGTCGACGTGCACGTGCCGGGCGTCGGCATGGTGCGCAACCGGGTGACGGACCCGTACGCGGTCGCGCTGACGGCGGACAGCGCGCGCAGCGTGTTCCTCGACCTCGACGACGCGGCGCTGAAGCCGGACGGCTGGGACGCCGCGCCGCGCCCGGCGCCGCTCGGTGCCCAGGTCGACATGGCGATCTACGAACTGCACGTGCGCGATTTCTCGCGCGACGACGCCCGCGTGCCGGCCGGGCATCGCGGAACCTACCTGGCGTTCGGCGAGGACGGCGACGGCATGCGCCACCTGCGCGCGCTGCGCGCCGCGGGCATCACCGACGTGCACCTGCTGCCAGTGTTCGACCTGGCCTCGGTGCCCGAGGTCGGCTGCGTGGTCCCGGACGTTCCGGACGCCGCGCCCGACAGCGACGCCCAGCAGGCCGCGGTGATGGCGACGGCCGCGGCGGATTGCTTCAACTGGGGCTACGACCCGTGGCACTTCAACGTGCCGGAGGGCAGCTTCGCCACCGACGCGCGCGACCCTGCGGCGCGCATCCGCGAGTTCCGGGCCATGGTGCAGGCGCTGCACGCCGCCGGCCTGCGGGTGGGCATGGACGTCGTCTACAACCACACCACCGCGTCGGGCCAGTCGCCGCGCTCGGTGCTCGACCGCATCGTGCCCGGCTACTACCACCGCCTCGACGCCAACGGCATGGTCGAACGCTCGACCTGCTGCGACAACACCGCGACCGAGCACGCGATGATGGCGCGGCTGATGGTCGACTCGGCCGGACTGTGGGTGCGCCACTACGGCATCGACTCGTTCCGCTTCGACCTCATGGGCCACCAGCCGCGCGAGGCGATGGCGCGGCTGCAGGCGCGTGTCGATGCCGCCGCGGGCCGACGGGTCGAGCTGATCGGCGAGGGCTGGAACTTCGGCGAGGTCGCCGACGGCAGGCGTTTCGTGCAGGCCTCGCAGGGATCGCTGCAGGGCTCGGGCATCGGCACTTTCAGCGACCGCGCGCGCGACGCGATCCGCGGCGGTGGGCCCGCCGACCGGGGCGACGCGCTGTGGGTACAGGGCTACGCCAACGGCCTGCATTACGACGACAACGGCCGCGGCACCGGCGCGACGCGCGCCGACCTGCTGCATGCCGCCGACCTGGTGCGCGCCGGCCTAGCCGGAACGCTCGCCGACTACCGGATGGCGATGGCCGACGGCGTCGAGCGCCCGCTGTCCGCGCTCGACTACAAGGGCCAGCCGGCGGGCTACGTGGCGCAGCCTGGCGAGGTCGTGAACTACGTCGAGAACCACGACAACCAGACACTGTTCGACATCAACGTGTTCAAGCTGCCGCCCGACACGACGACGGCGGAGCGCGCGCGCGTGCAGGTGCTGGCGCTGGCGCTCAACGCCTTCAGCCAGGGCATCGCCTACTTCCATGCCGGCGGCGAGCTGTTGCGCAGCAAGTCGCTCGACCGCAACAGCTACGACTCGGGCGACTGGTTCAACCGGGTCGACTGGACCGGGCGGGGCAACCACTTCGGCACGGGCCTGCCGGCGGCGCAGGACAACCGGGAGGACTGGGCCCTGATGCGGCCGCTGCTGCGGAACGCGGGCATCGCGCCGTCGCCGGCGGACATCGCCTTCACCCGCGACGCCTTCCTCGACCTGCTTCGGATCCGCGCGAGCACCACGCTGCTGCGGCTGCGCACGGCCGACGACGTGCGCCGGCGCCTGCGCTTCCACAACACGGGACCGGACCAGAACCCGCACGTGGTCGTGGGCGAGATCGACGGGCGCGGGTACCCGGGCGCGAACTTCGGCGCGCTGATGTACCTGGTGAACGTATCGCCGGAGGCGCAGACCGTGCAGACGCCGCCCGGACGCGACTGGGACCTGCATCCGGTCCACCGCGCGCCGGAGGCCGGCGACCCTTGGCCCTACGACGCGCGGTACGACAGCGACACCGGCCTGATCGACCTTCCCCCCCGCACCGCCATCGTCGTCGTCGAGCCCATGCAATGAACCCCAATCCTCCCGTAGGAGCGCCTCTACAGGCGCGATCCCGCGCCGGCTGGATCCGCGCGAAGGCATCGCGGGCGTAGGCCCGCTCCTACGACAGGCGACACCTCGCGATCCAGACGCCACCACCGATCCCAGCCACAGGACGACCCGATGCGCCTCGCCCCTCGCCCGCCAGCTGCCGCACTGCTCGCCGCCGCCCTGCTCGCGCCGGCCGCCCACGCCGCCACCGTCGCCTCGGTGTCGTCGCCGAACGACGTGCTGACCGTCGAGCTCGACATCGACGACGGCCGGCTCGCCTATCGCGTGCTGCGCTTCGGCGAGCCGGTGATCGCCGACTCGCGCCTGGGCTTCCGGCTGCGCAACAGCGGCACGATCGAGCGCAACCTCGCGCTCGCCGGCAGCGCGACCGCGAGCCATGACGAGACCTGGGAGCAGCCGTGGGGCGAGAACCGCTTCGTGCGCGACCACCACGAGGAACTGCGCGCCACCATCCGGGAGACGATCGCGCCGCATCGCACCTTCGACGTGGTGTTCCGGGTGTTCGACGACGGCGTCGGCTTCCGCTACGTGTTCCCGGAACAGCCGGCGATGGCCGAGGCCATCATCGACGACGAGCTCACCGAGTTCGTGCTCGCCGAACCGGCCACCGCCTGGTGGATCCCGGCCGGCGAGTGGAACCGCTACGAGTACCTGTACGACACCACCCCGGTCGAGGAGGTCACCAGCGCGCACACGCCGATGACCGTGCGCACCGACGACGGCCTGCACGTCGCCATCCACGAGGCCGCGCTGGTCGACTATTCGGCGATGTGGCTGCGGCGCGCCGAGGGCCGCCGGTTCCGCGCCCAGCTGTCGCCCGCGTCGGAAGGCTGGAAGGTCAAGCGGACGCTGCCGTTCGAAACCCCGTGGCGCACCGTCCAGGTCGCGGACACGGCACCGGCGCTGTATGCGTCGTCGGACCTGGTCCTCAACCTCAACGAACCCAACAGGCTGGGTGACGTGAGCTGGTTCGAGCCGGCCAAGTACGTCGGCATCTGGTGGTCGCTGCACCTGGAGGAGGAGAGCTGGGCCCGCGGCCCGAAGCACGGCGCGACCACGGCCAACACGAAGCGCTACATCGACTTCGCGGCCGAGCACGGCTTCCGCGGCGTGCTGGTCGAGGGTTGGAACCCGGGCTGGGATGGCCAGTGGTTCGGCAACGGCTACGACTTCGACTTCACGAAGGCGACCGCCGACTTCGACATCGAGGCGCTCTCGGCCTACGCGAAGGCCCGCGGCGTGCACCTGATCGGCCACCACGAGACCGGCTGCGCGGTCAGCCACTACGAGGACCAGATGGACGCCGCGTTCGCGATGAACGCCCGCCTCGGCATCGACGTGGTCAAGACCGGCTACGTCTGCGACGCCGGCCAGATCGAGCGCCGGCTGCCCGACGGCACCGTCGTGCGCGAATGGCACGACGGCCAGTGGAACGTGAACCACCACCTGCGCGCGCTGGAGGCCGCGGCACGTCACCGGGTCGCGATCAACGCGCACGAGCCGGTCAAGGACACCGGCCTGCGCCGCACGTATCCCAACTGGGTCAGCCGCGAGGGCGCGCGCGGCATGGAGTACGGCGCCTGGGGCCAGCCGACCAACCCGCCCGAGCACGAGGCCGAGCTGCTGTTCACCCGCATGCTGTCCGGCCCGATGGACTTCACCCCGGGCATCCTCAGCCTGCAGGGCCGCGGCCAGGCCATCCAGACCACGCTCGCCAAGCAGCTGGCGCTGTACGTGGTGCTGTACAGCCCGGTGCAGATGGCCGCCGACCTGCCGGAGCACTACGCCGAACGCATGGACGCGTTCCGGTTCATCAAGGACGTGCCGGCCGACTGGGCCAGGACGCGCGTGCTCGCGGGCGAGATCGGCGACTACGCGGTCGTCGCCCGGCAGGACCGCGACAGCGCGGACTGGTACCTCGGCGCGGTCACCGACGAGCAGGGCAGGGCGCTGCAGGTGCCGCTGTCGTTCCTCGAGCCCGGCCGCCGCTATACCGCGCAGGTCTACCGCGACGGCGAGGGCGCGCACTGGCAGGACAGGCCCTTCGCCTTCGCGCGCGAGACGGTCGAGGTGACCAGCGCGGACGTGCTGCCGCTGCGGCTGGCCGCGGGCGGCGGACAGGCGATCCGTTTCGTCGCGCGCTGACCCCGGCCGTGTTCAACCCGCGGCCACGCATCGAGGTCGTCCCGGTCACGCCGCGGCATGCCTGCGTCGTGGTCGACGATGCGCTGGCCGATCCGGACGCGTGGGTCGAGCGCGCCGCCGCGCACGCGGCGGCGTTCCGGGGTGAACCCGGCAACGCCTACCCGGGCCCGGAACTGCCGCTGCCGGAGGTGGTGGCCACGCAGTTCGACCGCTTCTTCTCCGAGCACGCGCGCGTGCATCTCGGTGCGCGCCGCGTGCTGCGCAGCCACTGCCGGCTGTCGATCACCACGCGGCCCCCGGGCGAACTCGCGCCGCGCCAGTGGATCCCGCACGTCGACCGGCTGGAGGCCGGGCACGGCCAGTCGATCGCCGCGTCGGTGCTGTACCTGTTCCGGGACGCGGCGCTGGGCGGCACCAGCTTCTACCGGCCGCGTCGGCCGCTGCCGGAGATCGCCGCCCTGGTGCAGGACTCGGCGGCGCTCGACGCGGACGCGTTCAGCGCGCGCCACGGCATCCCGCGCGGCTATCCCGACGACAGCGACTGGTTCGCGAAGGTCGCGACCGTGCCGGCGCGCTTCAACCGCCTGGTCTTCTACGACGGCACGCTGTTCCATGCCGGCGAGATCCGCGCGCCGGACCGGCTCGACCCGGATCCACGTCGCGGCCGGCTGACCCTCAACGGCTTCTTCCTCTGCCGCCGCAGCCTCGCCCCGGGCGACGCGGCCCCGACTGGAACGTCCAACCGATGATGTCCGCGCGCCTCGGCGTCCTGCTGTGCCTGTTCGTGCCCGCAGCCTTCGCCGCCACCCCGGCGCGGGTCGAGACGCACCACTTCACCCCGCCGGCGTTCGCGCCCGACCGCGTGCGCGTCGACGTGCACCTGCCGCCGGGCTACGACCCCGCCGCCGCGCCGGGCTACCCGGTGCTGTACATGCACGACGGCCAGGACACGCCCGGCGTGCGGCTGCGCGAAACGCTCGCGGCGCTGTACGCACGCGACGCGATCCGCCCGGTTGTCGTGGCGGCGATCCACATGCTGCCCGACCGGATGGGCACCTACGCGCTGTCCGACCGCGCGGCAGGTACGCCCGTGGTGACCGAAACGAAGTACGGCCCGGTCGGCCGCCGCGCGCACGACTACGCGCAATGGGTGGCCGACGACCTCGTGCCCGCGCTCGACGCGCGCTACAACACGCGCGCCATGCCGGATGCACGCGCCAGCCTCGGCTGGTCGCTCGGCGGCCTGGCCGCGTTCAACCTCGGCTGGCAGTACCCGGAGCTGTTCGGCCGCGTGGGCATGTTCTCGCCGTCGCTGTGGCTGTCCGAAGGCGGCGACGACGCGGACGCGGTGCAGCGCACGCGCCACGCGCAACGGCAGCTCCATGCCGGCCCGCCCCGCGTGGGCCTCAAGTTGTTCCTCGGCATCGGCGACCGGGAGGAAGCCGACGACCGCGATGGCGACGGCATCAACGATGCGCTCGACGACGTGCGCGACTTCGCCCTGGGCTGGAACCCGGACGGCATCGAGGCGGGCGAGGGCCTGCGCGGGCTGGCGCAGCTCGGCTACAAGGTCGACGCGGACCACGCCATCGATCCCGACCGCGCCGACGTCGTCCTGCACGTGTTGCCGGACGGCAGGCACGACCAGCCGTCGTGGGCGCGGCTGCTCCCGCACTTCCTGCGCTGGGCCTACGGCCCGACCGCGCCATCGCTCGATGCCACCGGCACCACGGTCAGCTGGCGGCAGGTGCCGTCCGCGCACGTGCCGGCGCGCGACGTCGACATCTGGCTGCCGCCCGGCTATGCGGAGAATCCGGACGCGCGCTATCCGGTGCTGTACATGCACGACGGGCAGAACCTGTTCGACCCGTCGCTCAGCTACACCGGCGTCGACTGGGGCGTGGACGAGTCGATGACGCGGCTGGCGGTCGCGGGCCGGATCGAACCGGCGATCGTGGTCGGCGTGTGGAACACGCCGGCACGCTTCGAGGAGTACATGCCGCAGAAGGTCGCGACCGGCGGCAGCATTGCGACCGGCGTCGAGGGGCGTCCGCCGATTTCCACCGAACGCGTGGTCTCGGATGCGTACCTGCGGTTCCTGGTCGAGGAACTGAAGCCGCGCGTGGACGCGGCGTTCCGCACCCGGCCCGGGCGCGACGACACGCTCATCGCCGGCTCCAGCATGGGTGCACTGATCTCGCTGTACGCGGCGGCCGAATATCCGGACGTCTTCGGCCGCGTCGGCGCGGTCTCGACGCACCTGCCGCTCGGCGAGGGTCTGGTGGTCGACTGGTTCGCCCGCCACCTTCCGGACCCCGCCACCCACCGCATCTGGTTCGACCACGGCACCGCCACGCTCGACGCCGGCTACGCGCCGTACCAGCAGCGCATGGACGCGGCGATGCGCGCGGCCGGCTACGTGGATGGCGTCAACTGGACCACGCGCGTGTACGAGGGCGCCGGGCACAACGAGCGGGCCTGGCGCGCGCGGATGGACGACATCCTCCTGTTCCTGCTGGCGGACTGAGGGACGGGCTGGCGCAAGCCCCCGTGCCGGCGCACAGTGGCGCCGCGTCGCAGGGGGTTCCCATGCAGACCGACACCGAGGTCCTGGTCGCCGGCGCCGGTCCCACCGGCCTGGTGCTCGCGCTCTGGCTCACCGCGCAGGGCGTGAAGGTGCGGATCATCGACAAGGCCGACAGCACCGTGGCCCAGTCGCGGGCGATGGTCGTGCACGCGCGCACGCTCGAGCTGTACCGGCAGCTGGAACTCGCCGACGAGGTCGTCGCCGAAGGCAACCGCAACGTCCGGCTCAACCTCTGGGTGCGCGGGCGGCACCGTGCCCGGCTCGCGCTCGGCGATGCGGGACGGGGGCTGACGCCGTTCCCCTTCCTGCTGACCTACCCGCAGGACCGGCACGAGACGCTGCTCGCCCGGCGCCTGCGGGCGATGGGCGTCGAGATCGAGCGCAGGACCACGCTCGACGACCTGGTCGACCACGGCGACCACGTCGCGGCGACGCTGCGCCACGCGGGCGGCGGCACGTCGACCTGCACCGCGCGCTACCTCGCCGGCTGCGATGGCGCGCGCTCCGCCGTGCGCACGCGCCTGGGCGTTCCGTTCACGGGCGGCACGTCCGGGCAGCTGTTCTACGTGGCGGACGTGGAAGGCGGCGGCCGCGCCATCGACGGCGAAGGACACCTGTCGCTGGACGATGCCGACTTCGTGTTCGTCCTGCCGTACGGCCGGCCCGGCGCGGTGCGCCTGATCGGCACGCTCAGGGACGACGACCCGGATGCGGAGGACACCCTCGGCTTCGACGACGTCGCGCACCACGCCATCGACCGGCTGCAGCTGGTGGCCGAACGGGTGAACTGGTTCTCCACGTACCGCGTGCACCACCGCGTGGCCGACCGGTTCCGCGTGGGCCGCGCCTTCCTGCTCGGCGACGCGGCGCACGTGCACAGCCCCGCGGGCGGGCAGGGCATGAACACCGGCATCGGCGATGCGGTCAACCTCGCCTGGAAGCTGGAGGCGGCGCTGCGCGGCAGCGGTGGCGACGCGCTTCTCGACACGTACGGGATCGAACGGCGGGCGTTCGCCAGGACGCTCGTCGCGACCACCGACCAGGCGTTCCGCCTGGCCGTCGCGGACGGCCCGATCGCCCGGTTCGTGCGCACGCGCCTGGCCCCCCGCATCGCGCGACTGGCCTTCGGCACGCCCCGCATCCGCGACGCCATGTTCCGGCGCGTGTCGCAGATCGGGATCCACTACCGCGAGAGCCCGTTGAGCCACGGACGCGCCGGCCGGCTGCAGGGCGGGGACCGGCTCCCCTGGGTGCCGGGCGTGGATGGAGCGCCAGACAACCACGCGCCGCTGCGCGACCGGGCATGGCAGGTGCACGTGTACGGGGTGGCATCCCCCGCGCTGAAGGCCGCGTGTCGCGAACGGGCACTGCCGCTGCACGAATTCGCCTGGACGCCCGCCTGTGCGAAGGCGGGCCTGCTGCGCGACGCCGCCTACTGTGTCCGGCCGGATGGCTACCTGGGCGTTGTGGCAACGCGGGACCACGTGACGACGACTCGCGGGCTCGGCCGTGTCTTGCGCATGGGAGACCGCTTGACGCCGGTGTAGTGCGGCCCGGTGACTGCGCGGCACACGCAACGACGTCACTCCCCGGCTGGGACACTGGGCGGCCTTCCGACCGGTGACCCGCCATGACCACGACCGCCTACGGCGCCACGTCCGCCGACGCGCCGATCAAAGCCATGTCGATCGAGCGCCGCGCGCCCGGGCCGCGCGACGTCCGGATCGACATCGCCTATTGCGGCGTCTGCCACTCCGACCTGCACACCGTCCGCTCCGAATGGCCGGGCACGAAGTACCCGTGCGTGCCGGGGCACGAGATCGTCGGGCGGGTGACCGCGGTCGGCGACGACGCGGGCGGCTTCAAGGTCGGCGACATCGTCGGCGTGGGCTGCCTCGTCGGCAGCTGCAAGCGCTGCGCGGCCTGCGACGAAGGGCTCGAGCAGTACTGCGAGAACGGGTTCGTCGGCACCTACAACGGGCCGACCAAGGATGCACCCGGGCACACGCTGGGTGGCTACGCGCAGCGGATCGTGGTCGATCGCGACTTCGTGCTGCGCATCCGCCACCCGGAGGACCGGCTGGCCGCCGTGGCGCCGCTGCTGTGCGCCGGCATCACGACGTACTCGCCGCTGCGGCACTGGGGCGTGGGGCCGGGGCATCGCGTCGGGATCGTCGGCATCGGCGGGCTGGGCCACATGGGCATCAAGCTCGCCGCCGCGATGGGCGCGGAGGTGGTCGCCTTCACCACGTCGCCGTCCAAGCGCCAGGACGCGCTCGGCCTCGGCGCGCACGAGGTGGTCGTCTCGCGCGACTTGGACCAGATGAAGGCGCAGGCCGCCCGTTTCGACTTCATCCTGGACACGGTGGCCGCGAGCCACGACCTGGACGCCTATGCGCGGCTGCTCAAGCGCGACGGCACGCTGTGCCTGGTCGGCGTGCCGGAGGTTCCGCACCCGTCGCCGAACGTCGGCAACCTCATCTTCGGCCGCCGCGCGATCACGGGCTCGTTGATCGGCGGCCTGACCGAGACGCAGGAGATGCTCGACTTCTGCGCCGAACACGGCATCGTGGCCGACATCGAGATGATCGACGCCGACGCCATCGACGCCGCCTACGACCGCATGGTGCGCAGCGACGTGAAGTACCGCTTCGTGATCGACATCGCCTCGATGGCGCGCTAGCCGGGACGGCGCGCCTCCGCGCGCGCGGCGAGCGCGAACAGGCCCGCTGCCGCCAGCCATGGCAGGGTGAAGAACGCGGTCACCGCGAGCACTTCGAGCGCGCTGCTGTCCGGCACGCCCCAACCCGCGACCATCGCCAGTGCACCGATCGCGACCTGCGCGGTGGCCGCCGCAGCGAGCGTCCGTGCCATCGCGGCGGCCCGCAGCCGTCCACCCAGCGCGCCGCCGGCGACCAGCGCGAGCACCGCCACGTACAGCAGGTTCGCGGGGTGCCCTTCGTCGCCGATCAGGCCGACCGCGAGGTTCGCCCACGCCAGCACCAGCGCGGTCCCGACCGTGAGGACCGCGGCGAGTCGATAGGCCAGCACGCCGGAAGCGCGCGCCAGGGCCTCGAATGCCAGGCATGCCAGGCCCAGCAGCACGCCCATCGCCAGGAAGTCGGCGCCGGTCCAGTCGACACCGGCCACGCCGGCGCGCATCGCGAACCAGGGCACCGTGAGCAGCGCCGCCGCGCCGCCCCACATCAGCGCCCGCAGCGGGCTGGTGCGCCAGTGGGCGCGGACCTGCGGATCGATGGCCATCGTGTCGCTCCGTTCCGGGGTTCGCGGCAAGCGTGCCGCGGCCGCGTGTGGCCCGGATGCGCCGCGCGTGAAGCGGGGACGAAGTGCCCCGTCGGCGGGGCTCAGCCCCGCACCAGCGCGACGGCGAGCAGCGGCACCAAGTTGAAGAACAGGATCGCGAGCTTGTACCCGGCCATCCCGGCGACGTGGATCCGGTCGAGCGTCGCGTCGTCCATCCGCAGCAGGCGGCCGTGGATCCGGTGCATCCAGTCCCTCCCGGAGAGATAGGCGACGAACCAGAGCACCAGCACCGCGTAGTTGATCGCGAGCGACCAGAGCAGGAGTCCGGAGAGCGTGTCGAGGTCCATGGGATCCTCCAGGCAGGTCAGGCGCCGGGCGAGGCGCGGGGAACGTCGGCGGGCGGTCCGGCGGCCGTGTCCGGGAGTTCGCGCACGACCCGCAGGCCGACGTTCGTGTAACGGTCTCCCGGGCGGTCGCGGTCGCGCATCGCCGCACGCTGGCCACGCGCACTGTTGAGCCAGGAGCCGCCCCGGATGGCGCGTGCCTCGCATGGCCCGGCGTCGCGCGCCGAGCCGTCGTTCGGCGCGCCGGCGTAACCGCCCTCCACGAAGCAGTCGGCCGTCCACTGGTAGACGTTGCCCGTCATGCCGAGCAGGCCGAAGGCGTTGGTCGGGAACGCGGCGACCGGTGCGGTGAACGCATGGCCATCGTCGCAGTCCTCGCCCGCCCAGCCGGGGTGCAGGCGCCGCGCGGCGAGGTCGAAGACGTTCGCGTGCCGGCAGATGTCCCCCGCGGCGTCGCCCCAGGGAAACGTCGCGTCGCGGCCGGCGCGCGCGGCGTACTCGAACTCCGCTTCCGTCGGGAGCCGGTAGTGGTGACCGGTGCGCGCCGTGAGCCATGCCGCGTAGGCGACCGCGTCGTGCCAGTCGACGCACACGACGGGATGGTCGCCACGTTGTTCGAAACCGGGGTCGCGCCAGCCCGCGCCCGGCGTCGACGTCCAACCTTCGTCCCGCATGACCGCGCACGCGTCCGCGACGGGGTGTCCGGTCGCGCGCACGAAGGCCGCGTACTGGTCGCGTGTCACCGGCGCATGCGACAGCGCGAAGGCGCCAGGAATCTCGACCGGGTGCCGCGGGCCTTCGTCCTCGAAGCGACCCGGCTCGCCGAGGGGCGATCCCATCATGAATCGGCCCGCGGGCAGCACGACCATCCACGGACAGTCCGAGCAATCCCGGAACACGCCGCCCGGGGGCGCGTCCGCCGCGGTCGACGCGGCGCCGGCGAGGGTCAGGGCGAGCACCAGGAACGACGACAACGGCATTGGCTCAGCGCCCGGGCGGGGCGGCGATCGGGTACGCGGGTCCGGCGGCCATGCATCGATCCTCCCGGGCGGGAGGGACACGGTAGCGCTATCGGCCGCCGAGGGTGAGCGTGGCCGCGTCCATCACCCGCGGGCCGTCCGCGGGGCCGCCGCCGAACGTGTTCGCGCCGGCCTCCGGGGCAAGTCGCCGGAAGCCCTCGTCGTAGTCCCAGGTGGCCACATGCAGGCGCGCGCCGTCCAGCGTGGCCGGGTCGCCCAGGGCGTCGGCGGGCAGGGTGAAGGTGAGCGTGCGCGCATGGGCGTCGACCGCGAGGCCGGGCGCGGGCGCGACCGGCGTGCCCTCCGAGTCGGCATCGGCGCCGTCGGAGGCGAACAGCGAGTTCGACCAGCCGTGCGCGCGCAGGCGGCGGTGCCAGCGCATCCCGTCCGGCAGCGTCGCGTGTTGTTGCGGCATGGCGTCGATGCCACCGCCCCGGCCCGGAATCTCGAGGAAGGCGGTCACCGCCACGTGGTCGAATCCGTTGGCGGGATTCCAGGCGCTGCCGATCGTGCGCAGGGTGACCTCGAAACGCAGTGCGCCGCCGGCGGTCCACGCGCGCACGCGCTCGATGTCGGCGGGATGCACGTCCCGCCAGCCCGGGTCGGTCGGATAGGTGTAGGTGCCGGATGGCCCGGTGTCGTCACCGATGGGGTCGGCGACATCCGCCGCCGGCGCCCAGTCCAGGGCGACGCGGAACGTGCGCGCGGGGCTGGTCGTCCCGGTCGCGGGATCGAAGGCGACGACGCGGTGCACGATCGCCGGGTCGACCATGGCATCGGTGCGCAGCGTGGCGCGCCAGCGGCCGTCGGGTGCCACCTCGACCGGCGTCGCACGCGAGAGGTCGCCGTCCACCACCAGGTGCAGCGGGCGGCCTCCGGGGGCATCGCCGCGCAGGACGATGTCGCCGGTCAGCGTTGCCGCAGGCAGGGGATCGATCGCGGGTGCGTCCGCCATCGGGCTCGCCGGCGCGGCTGCCCCGCGCGCGGCCTCCGCATCCACCACGGTCCATGCATAGCCGCTGCGCGCCGGCAGGCGGAGCGTGAGCGTGCCATCCGTCGCGACCCGCGGCACCGGCGCCTCGCCCTCGATCGCGAACGCGGGCGACAGCCCGGCGCCCGCCGGCAAGCCCGCGGCCAGCCCGTCGAGCAGCACCTCGCCGTCGGCGGTGTTGAACACCACGAGCATCGCCTCGCCCGCGTGGTCCATGCGCCAGGCGATCGCCCCCGCGCGCGCCGCGTTCGCCGCCAGCACCGTCGGCGTGCCACGCGACAGCACCGGGTGGTCGCGGCGCAGCGCGATCGCGCGCTGCAGGTATCGGTAGAGCGGCGCGTCCGGCTCGAAGTGGTCCCGGCCGCCGGATTGGTGGCCGCCGGCGAACATCGCCCGGCGCCGTTCGGTGAAGCCCTGCTCGGTGCCCTGCCAGATGACCGGGATGCCCGGCAGCGACAGCATCGCGAGCAGCGCCTGCTTCAACGCGGCCTCGCTGCCGCCGGCGAGGAACCGGTCGACGTCGTGGTTGTCGACGAACGTCGGCATGCGCCAGGGATCGGCGTGCACGGCCATCATCGAATCGATGCGGTGCCGCAGCTCCGCCGTCGGCCGCCCGCGCGCGAACACGTCGCCGAGCGTCCCGTACAGCGGGAAGTTGATCATCGACGGCAGGCCGCCGTCGACGCGCATGTAGGCGTCGAGCTTGCGGGCCTGGCGGTCGTCGAACGCGCGGTCGGCGCCGAAGCCCTCCCCGAAGGACAGGAAGTCCGCGCGGCCGGTGTCCGCGGCCACGCGCGCCACCCCCGGGGCGCCGGCATCCGGCGCCTGCAGGAAGTCGGGGAAGAAGTCCGCGGGCACGTGGAAGGCGGTGTCCACGCGGAAGGCGTCCACGCCCACCTCGCGGATCCACATGCCATAGGCGTCGCGCAGCGCGCGGCGCACCTCGGGGTTCTCCGTGTCGAGGTCGTCCAGCCCGGCCAGGGCGAACTCCAGCTCCTGCCGGCGGTCCTCGAAGTCCGAGATCGACGGCGTGAAGTGGTAGAGCCCGGCGGCGCGGTCGGCGGGATCGTCCGGGTCGTTCCGGTCGAAGGGCGCCTGCACCGGCGCGCTGCGGCCCTGCGCGTCGGTGCGCACCATGCAATGCGCCGCGATCGAGGCCGCGTCGGCGGGGTCCACGCCGTCGTCGCAGCGGATCCAGTCCGCCACGTGGTTCACCACCACGTCCTGGACCAGGTACATGCCGCGGCCGTGCAGGGCGCGGGACAGCGCGCGGTAATCGTCCAGCGTCCCGTAGTGGGCATCGACCGCGGAGAAGTCGCTGGCCCAGTAGCCGTGGTAGCCGCCATAGCTACCCCCCGGGTTCCACCACTGGTTGGCCACCGGCGGGGTGATCCAGACCGCGGTGGCCCCGAGGTCGCGGAGGTAGTCCAGGCGCCGGGCCACGCCGGCGAGGTCGCCCCCGCTGTACTTGCGGCCATCGGCGGGGTCGTACTCGCCCGCGCCCTGGTCGTTGTTGCCGGCGTCGCCGTCATCAAAGCGGTCGATCATCAGGAAGTAGACGACCTGGTCCCGCCAATCCGGCGAGGGCACGTGCAGCGGGCCGTCCTGCGCGGCCACGGCGGACGCGGCCAGCGCCAGCCCCAGGCTGGCCGCGAGGCGGGCAGGGGCGGTTCGGCGGGGCACGGGCATGGCGGGTCCTCGGGACGCGGGGCGCCGCCGGACTATTCCATGCCGGCATGACGGCCGCCGCCGCCCGCGGCACACGCCGGCATGAATACGTTTGCAGGATGACTTGTGCGGTGCGACCCGCGTCTACCATCGGCCGCATCGTGGACCCGCCACGAGCAAGGGGACGCCGGACGGCCACGCCGCCGGCATGCAAAGGGACGACCTTCGCAGTCATTCATTTCCGGGGGATGCAGGTGAAATTCGAACGCAAGCTGCTCAGCGTGGCGCTCGCCACGGCCACGATGATGCTCGCCGCCCAGGCGCAGGCCCAGGCGCAGTCGGAACAGGAGGCCGAGCAGGCCCCCGAGCGGGATGAAGACGAGGACGCCACAGAACTCGACCGCGTTGTCGTCACCGGCATCCGCGCCGCCATCGAGGAATCCATCGACACCAAGCGCGAGGAGACCTCGATCGTCGAGGCGATCTCGGCCGAGGACATCGGCAAGCTGCCCGACACCTCGATCGCCGACTCGATCGCGCGCCTGCCCGGCCTGACCGCGCAGCGCTTCGGCGGCCGTCCGCAGGAGATCAACATCCGCGGCTTCGCCGGCGACTTCTCCACCGCGCTGCTCAACGGCCGCGAGCAGGTGAGCCTCGGCAACAACCGCGGCGTGGAATTCGACCAGTACCCGTCCGAGCTCACCAACCAGGTGGTCGTCTACAAGACCACCGACGCGTCCCTCGTCGGCCAGGGCCTGTCGGGCACCGTGGACCTGCGCACCGTGCGCCCGCTCGACTACGGCGAGCAGGCGATCGCGGTCAACGTGCGCGGCGACATGAACGAGCTGCACGACGAGAAGGAATACGGCAACCGCTTCAGCATCTCGTACATCGACCAGTTCGCCGACGACACCGTCGGCATCGCGCTGGGCTACGCCCGCCTGAACAACCCGGGCCAGTCCTACCGCTTCGAGTCGTGGGGCTACCCGGACGGCGCCATCGGCGGCGGCCAGCTGTACGACTTCGAGTCCGAGTACGTGCGCGACGGCTTCATGGGCGCGCTGCAGTTCCGGCCGAACGAGTTCTGGAACAGCACGCTCGACCTGTTCTACTCCGAGTTCGACCGCGAGGAGGACAAGCGCGGCATGGAGTTCGGCTTCGCCTGGGGCGCCGCCGGTCCGCCGGTCAGCCGCACCGACAACGCGCAGGGCACCGCGGTGCAGGCGACGTTCGAGAACTTCCAGCCGATCGTCCGCAACGACTACCTCGCCAGCTTCGACGAGCTGATCTCGATCGGCTGGAACAACGAGTTCAACCTCGGCAACGGCTGGACGATGGCCCTTGACGCCAGCCACTCCAGCGCCGAGCGCAACGAGCGGATCCTCGAGACCTACGCAACGCTCCGCCCGGGCCTGACCGACACCGTCACGGTGAACTTCAACCCCGACGGCTACTACGACTTCGACTTCGGGCTCGACTACAGCGACCCGTCGAACTTCGTGCTGATGGATCCGGGCGGCTGGGGCGGCGACCGCGCGCAGGCCGGCTACCTGAAGGACTTCGTGGTCGAGGACGAACTGAACGCGCTGCGCCTGGACTTCGAGAAGCAATTCCTCGAGGAGGGCATCACCGGCGTGCAGTTCGGCGTCAACGTCACCGACCGCACCAAGAGCCGCTCCTCGTTCGAGACAACGCTCTGCACCACGACCGGGTGCACCGACAACACGCCGGTGCCCGTGCCGTCGCAGTTCGTCGTGGGCGGCGACGAGTTCGGCTTCGCCGGACTGGACGGCCTGATGGGGCTGGACACGCTGGGCATGGTGGACAGCTTCTACTTCCTGCTGCCCAAGACCCACCCCGACATCTCGAACAAGAACTGGGAAGTCGACGAGCGCGTCACCACCGGCTACATCCAGTTCGACGTCGACACCGACTGGGGCGGCATCCCGACCCGCGGCAACTTCGGCGTGCAGGTCGTGGACACCGACCAGGAGTCCACCGGCGTGGCGACCTTCGACGGCGTCGCGCTCAGCGAGCCGGCCACGCGCGGCGCCGATTACCGGCACGTGCTGCCCAGCATGAACATGGCGTTCGAGTTCTTCCCGGAGCAGCTGTTCCGCGTCGGCCTGTCGCGGCAGATGGCGCGGCCGCGCATGGACGAACTGCGCGCGAACGCCGGTTACAGCATCAACCGGGCAAGCGCCTGCGAAGGGCTCCCGCCCCCGTGCTGGACCGGCGGCGGCGGCAACCCCGAGCTCAAGCCCTGGCTGGCGACCGCCCTCGACCTGTCGTGGGAGAAGTACTTCGCCGACGGCCAGGGCTACGTCTCGGCGGCCTACTTTTACAAGGACCTGAGCACCTACATCTATTCGCAGACGATCGCGCTCGACTACACCAAGCTGCCGATCCCCGACACGGTGCCGCCGGACCAGCTGCCGGCCATCCCGTTCGGCCCGTACACCGCGCCGGTGAACGGCGAGGGCGGCACGATCCGCGGCCTGGAGCTGGCGGTGTCGATCCCGTTCGGCGCGTTCTGGGCACCGCTCGAGGGCTTCGGCCTGCAGGCGAACTACTCCGACACGGAGAGTTCCATCCAGCCTGACGGCCCGGGCACCAGCACCCCGCTGCCGGGCCTGTCGAAGTACGTGTCGAACGCGACGGTCTACTACGAGCGCTTCGGCTTCTCGGCCCGCGTGGCGCAGCGCCATCGCTCCGCGTTCCTGGGCGAGGTGCAGGGCTTCGGCGGCGACCGCACGCGGCGCATCTTCGAGGGCGAGACGGTCACCGACGTGCAGCTGGGCTACAGCTTCCCGGCCGGCGGCGCGCTCGAGGGCCTGTCGCTGCTGCTGCAGGTGAACAACATCGAGAACGAGCCGTTCCGCTCCACCTACGAGGGACGCAGCGACTGGCCCCGCGAGTACCAGGAGTTCGGCCGCACGTACCTGTTCGGCGTGAACTACCGGTTCTGACGACGGTGCCCGGTCCGCCGGCGCCGCGTCCGCGACCGGACGCGTAGGCTTCGACCCCTGCCGGCAGCCCCCGCCGGCAGGGGTTTTTTGTGCGCGCCGGACCGCGGCGCGCCAGACGGAGGAAGGAATGAACCACGGCACGATCCAGTTCCTGGTGTTCGCCGCGCTGACCGCGCTGGTGGCCCTGGCCACGTGGTGGCGCTGCCGCCGGGCGGTGCACAGCACGGACCGCTCGCGCGACTACTTCCTGGCCGGCGGCACGCTCGCCTGGCCGTTCATCGCCGGCAGCCTGCTGCTCACCAACCTCAGCGCCGAGCAGATCGTCGGCATGAACGGCGCGCAGATGATGCTGGTGGCCTGGTGGGAGTTCGGGGCCGCGGCGGGCCTGCTGGTGCTCGCGCACGTGCTGGTGCCGATGTACTACCGCTACGGCTGCACGACCACCACCGAACTGCTCGAACACCGGCTGGGCGACCCGGCCCTGCGTCGCGCGGTGTCGGTGCTCTTCATGCTCGGCTACATGTTCATCCTGCTGCCGGTGGTGCTGTACACCGGCTCGGTGTTCATGAAGTCGATGTTCGGGCTCGAGCTGCCGATCATCGGGATCGCGGCGCTGTTCGCGATCGGCGGGCTTGCGTACGCTGCCTTCGGCGGCCTGCGCGCCATCGCCATCTCCGACACCTACAACGGCCTGGGCCTGCTGGTGATGGGCATCGCGGTGACCGTATTCGCGCTGATGGCGGTGGACTGGGACCTGACGGGCATCCCCGCGGAGCGCTGGACGCTGGTCGGCGACGCCGGCTCGGACATCCCGTGGACGACGCTGCTGACGGGCATGCTCTTCATCCACGTCTTCTACTGGGGCACGAACATGGTCATCGCGCAGCGCGCGCTGGCCGCCGGTTCCGTGCGCGAGGCGCAGAAGGGCATCTACGCGGCCGCCGCGTTCAAGATGCTCACGCCGCTGATCGTCGTGTTCCCCGGGATCATCGCGTTCAAGCTCTACGGCGACGTGGGCGACGTCGCCTTCGGCCGGCTGGTCGGCGACGTGCTGCCGGCATGGCTGTCGGGCGCGTTCGCGGCGGTCATCGCCGGCGCGGTGCTGTCGAGCTTCAACTCCTGCCTGAACTCCGCGGCGGCGCTGTACACCTGCGACATCCACCTGGCCAAGGTCGACCCGGGTGCCGATGCGAAGCGCGTCGGGCAATGGGTCGCCATCGTGTTCACCGTGGTGTCGCTGGCGATGGTGCCGCTGTACCAGAACGCGACCAGCATCATCGCCACCCTGCAGCAGCTCAACGGGCTGTACTCGATGCCGGTGCTGGCGGCCTTCGTCGTCGCGATCGCCTTCACGCGCATCGATCCGCGCGCGGTGCGCATCGGGGTGGTGTTCGGCGCGGCGCTGTACGCCGTGTTCACCTTCGCGTGGACGCCGCTGCACTACATCCACCTGATGTTCATCACGCTGCTCTCGAGCGTGCTGCTGATGTGGGTGCTGAGCCGGCTGATGGGGCCGCGCGCCCTGCCGGCGCCGTCGCGCGCGTAGGACCGGACCAGCCCACCGCAGGAGCGCCTCTACAGGCGCGATCCCCCGGAAGCGGATCCGCCACTGATCGCGGGCGTAGGCCCGCTCCTACGGAGACGTCGTCACGGAACGCAGGGCCGCGGCTTTGCGCGCGAGGGCGGTGATGCGCGGCCAGTCGCCCGCCGCGATCGCGTCGCCGGGCAGCATCCACGAGCCGCCCACGGTGGCCACGTTCGACAGCGCCAGGTAGCGCGGCGCGCTGGCGGCGTCGATGCCGCCGGTGGGGCAGAACCGCACGTGCGCGAACGGCCCGGCGAACGCCTTCAACGCGGCCGTGCCCCCCGCCGCCTCGGCCGGGAAGAACTTGAAGCGCGCGTGGCCACGCTCCAGGCCCCGCATCAGTTCGCTCGCGGTGGCGATGGCGGGCAGGAACGGCAGGTCGACATCGCGCGCCGCATCGAACAGGCGGTCCGTGCAGCCGGGTGCGATGGCGAACGCCGCGCCCGCCTTGCGCACCGCGGCCAGCGCCGCGCCATCGAACACGGTCCCCGCGCCGACGATCGCCCCGGGCACCTCGGCGCGGATCACGCGGATCGCCTCCAGGGCCACCGGCGTGCGCAGCGTGACTTCCAGGACCGGCAGGCCGCCGGCCACCAGCGCGCGCGCCAGCGGCACGGCATCGGACGGGCGCGCGATCGAGATGACCGGCACCACGGGCGCCCTTGCGAGGATCGTGTCGATCGCGTCGGCATGCATCACGGCGTTCCCCCGCGCAACGCGACCGCGGCGCCGAGCAGGCCCGGGTGCGGATGGGTGATCACGTGGATGGCGACCGACTCCAGGTAGGCCGCGAACCGTCCCTTCGCCAGGAAGCGTTCGCGGAACGCGGAGGCGCGCAGGAAGGGAATGAACCGCGGCACCATGCCGCCGGCGATCACCACCGTGCGGGCGCCGTGCACCAGCGCCATGTCGCCGGCCACGCTGCCCAGTACGGCGCAGAAGCGCGCCAGTGCCCGGCGGGCGGCGGCGTCGTGGCCCTGGAGCGCGGCGCGGACGATGTCCGCGGGGTCGCGCAGCTCGGGTTCCTGCCCGTGGATGGCATCGCGCAGCACCGCGTCGATCTGCGACAGGCCGCGGCCGCACAGCACGCGTTCGTTCGAGACCCGGCCGTGCCGCGACGCGAGCCAGCGGGCGATCGCCTGCTCCTCGTCGCCCTGCGGCGCGAAGCTGACGTGGCCGCCCTCGGTCTCGACCACCTCCCATCCGCGGTCCTGCGCGCCGACCAGCAGCGCGACGCCCAGCCCGGTGCCCGGCCCGAGCATGCTCACCGGGCCCTCGA
This sequence comes from Luteimonas pelagia, assembly GCF_054776035.1. Lineage (NCBI taxonomy): Bacteria > Pseudomonadati > Pseudomonadota > Gammaproteobacteria > Lysobacterales > Lysobacteraceae > Luteimonas > Luteimonas pelagia. The sequence goes on from NZ_BAAHCG010000003.1 coordinate 579,958, forward strand.
GCGGCTCGCGTTGCCGCCCATGGAGGAAGACGCGCTCGTCGGGCGCCAGCGCGGGGACGGCGTGCGCCACGGCGCCGAAGTCGTTGATCAGCTGCAGCTCGTCCAGCCCGAGCGCCTGCCGCAGTTCGGTGCGGGAGAAGGACCAGGCGCGGTTGGTCAGGCGGATCTCGTCGCCGGTCACCGGGCACGCGAGCGCGATCGCCGCGCGCGCGGGGCGCGATCCGACCAGCGAGAGGTAGTGCTCGGCGGCGTGCTGCAGGCTGGCGAAGTCCGCGTTGCGCAGCGACTTCGAATGCAGGCACGCGGGCCGCGCGGCCGACGGATCGGTGAGCGCGAAGCGCGCGTTGGTGCCGCCGATGTCGGCGATCAGGGCCAGCCCGCTCACCGGCCGGCCTCTTCCGGCGCGTGGACCGCGGCGACGCCGGCCGGCTCGACGAAGAGGCTGCAGCCGCCTTCCTCCGCGCCACCGGCGACGGCACGCATCAGCCCGAACAGCTCGCGCCCGGTGCCGAAGCCGTTCGCCTCAAGGGACGGTCGTGCGGGCGTGCGCGACTGCAGCGTGGCGTCGTCCAGCCGGACATCGATGCTCCCGGCGACCGCGTCGATCCGGATGACGTCGCCTTCGCGGAGCCGCGCGATCGGGCCGCCATCCACCGCTTCGGGCGTGAGATGGATCGCGGCCAGCACCTTGCCCGACGCGCCGGACATGCGACCGTCGGTGAGCAGCGCCACGCGCTGCCCCCGGTCGAGCAGCGCCGACAGCGTGGGGGTGAGCTTGTGCAGTTCGGGCATGCCGTTTGCGCGCGGGCCCTGGCCACGGACGACCGCCACGAAATCGCCTTCGAGTACGTCGCGCTTGAACGCGGCGAGCAGGTCGTCCTGCGAGTCGAACAGCTTCGCCGGCGCTTCGATCACGCGTTGTTCCGGCGCGACCGCCGAGACCTTGACCACCGCGCGGCCGAGGTTGCCCTGCAGCCGGCGCAGTCCCCCCTCCGCATCGAACGGATCGGCGGCGGGCCGGAGCACCGACGGGTCGCGCGACGCGGCCGGGGGGTCCCGCCAGCGCAGCGCCAGGTCGTCCAGGTAGGGCTCCAGTGCCTGCCGGCGCAGGTCGCCGCCGTGCACGCAGGCGATGTCCGCGTGCAGCAGCCCGGCATCGAGCAGCTCGCGGATCGCGAAGCCCATGCCGCCGGCGGCGTGGAAGTGGTTCACGTCGGCGCTGCCGTTCGGGTACACGCGCGCCAGCAGCGGCGTCACGCGCGAGAGCGCATCCAGGTCGTCCCAGTCGATGAGGAGCCCGGCCGCGCGCGCGATGGCGACGAGGTGGATGGCGTGGTTGGTCGAGCCGCCGGTCGCCGCCAGGCCGACCATCGCATTGACGATGGCCTTCTCGTCCACCGTCCGGCCGAGCGGACGGTAGTCGCCGCCCAACGCGGTCGCCTGCAGCACCTGTTCGGTCGCCGCGACCGTGAGCGCGTCGCGCAGCGCCGTGCCGGGGTTGACGAACGCGCTGCCCGGCACGTGCAGTCCCATGACCTCCATCAGCATCTGGTTGCTGTTGGCGGTGCCGTAGAACGTGCAGGTGCCCGGGGCGTGGTAGCTGGCGGCCTCGGCGGCGAGCAGTTCGTCGCGGCCCGCCTCGCCGATGGCGAAGCGCTGGCGGACGGCCGCCTTCTCCCGGTTGGGCAGGCCCGACGGCATCGGCCCGGCGGGCACGAAGGCGACCGGCAGGTGCCCGAACGACAGCGCGCCGATGAGCATGCCGGGCACGATCTTGTCGCAGACACCCAGCATCAGCGCGCCGTCGAACATCTCGTGCGAGAGCGCCACCGCGGTGGCCAGCGCGATGGTGTCGCGCGAGAACAGGCTCAGCTCCATGCCGGCGCGGCCCTGGGTCACGCCGTCGCACATGGCGGGCACCCCGCCGGCGACCTGCGCGCTGCCGCCGGCGTTGCGCGCCGCGGCCCGGATGAGCGCCGGGTAGGTCTCGAACGGCTGGTGCGCCGAGAGCATGTCGTTGAAGGCGGTGACGATGCCGAGGTTGCCCCCGCGGCCGTCGCGCAGCATCGGCTTGTCGGCGCCGGCGGCGGCGAAGCCGTGCGCGAGGTTGCCGCAGGACAGGCGCGCCCGCGCCGGCCCGGCCTCGCGCTGCGCGGCGTGCGCGGCATCCATCCGCGCCAGGTAGGCGGCGCGCGTGTCGCGGCTGCGTTCGGCGATCTTCCGGGTGACGCGTTCGACCGTGGGGTGCAGCGCCATCACGGGCTCCAGTGTACGTGCGCGCTGACGCCCGGCGCGTGCAGGATCGCGGCGACCGGATGGCGGCGCGGGTCGGCCGCGGCGAGCGCCTCGTCGAGCACGCGCCGCTTCGCCTCGCCCGACAGCAGCAGGTGCCAGCTGCGTGCGCGCAGCAGGCGCGCGACGGTGAGGGTGACGCGCACGTAGGGCGCGTCCGGCGGCATCGGCACGGGGTCGATGCGCATCGCGTCCACGCCGGCGGCGGGATCGAGCGCGGCGTCGAGCGCTTCGGCGCCGGGGAAGAGGGAGGCCGTGTGGCCGTCGGTCCCCATGCCCAGGACCACCGCGTCGAAGGGTTCGGAGCGTGCGGACAGGGCGGCGTCCGCGAGCGCCGCCGCGGAGACGCAATCCCCGTCGTCGGGGGCCAGCGGCACCAGCACGGGCAACGGCGTGGCCGGCGCGAAGGCTTCCGCCAGCGCGCGCAGGTTGCTGGCGGGATGGTCCAGCGGCACGCAGCGTTCGTCGGTCGGCACCAGCGCGATGCGCGACCAGTCCAGGTTGGCCGTCGCAAGGCGCCGGTACGCCGGCCACGGGGTGCGCCCGCCGGCCAGCGCCAGCCAGGCGCTCCCGCGCGCATGCAGGGCCTCGCGGCAGCACGCCACCAGGGACGAGGCCAGCGCCTCGGCGGCGGCATCCGCGTCGGGATGTTCGTGGATGACCCAGGGCATCGCGCGACCCTACTCCCGCCAGGCGTGTCCGTGGCGTTCGGCGAGCATGACCGCCGAGGCCGGGCCCCCGCTGCCGGCCGGGTAGCCACGAGGGGCCATCCCGGTCGCGCGCCAGCCGTCGTGGATCGCGTCGACCCACTCCCAGGCCGCCTCGGTCTCGTCGCGGCGCACGAACAGCGTCCCGTTGCCCTCGATCGCATCCAGGTAAAGGCGCTCGTAGGCGAGGCGGCGGCGGTGCGCGGCGAACTCCTCCTGCACGTCCAGGTCCAGCGCGACCGGTGCGAGCTGCGGGCCGGCGCGGTCGAGCCCGGGCTGCTTGTGCATGAGCGCCAGCTCGATGTGTTCCTCCGGCTGCAACCGGATCAGCAGCGCGTTCGGCGCCACCTTGCCCTCGCCGAAGATGGAGTGCGGCACCGCGCGGAACTGGATGTAGATCTCGCTGCTGCGGCGTGGCAGGCGCTTGCCTGTGCGCAGGTAGAACGGCACGCCGGACCAGCGCCAGTTGTCCACGTGCGCGCGCAGCGCGACGAAGGTCTCGGTGCCGCTGGGCTGGCCGAGTTCGTCGAGATAGCCCGGCACCGCGCGCCCGTCGATCGCACCGGCGGTGTACTGGCCGATGGCCGTCTCCGCGCCGACGGTCTCCCGGCCGATCGGCCGCAGCGAACGCAGCACCTTGATCTTCTCGTTGCGCACCGCCGTCGGGTCGAAGCGCGAGGGCGGTTCCATCGCCACCAGGCACAGCAGCTGCAGCAGGTGGTTCTGCACCATGTCGCGCAGCGCGCCGCTGGCGTCGTAGTACTCGCCGCGGCCCTCGACGCCGACCGTCTCGGCGACGGTGACCTGCACCTGCTCGACGTGCCGCGTGTTCCACAGCGGTTCGAACAGCGCGTTGCCGAAGCGCAGGGCCAGCAGGTTCTGCACGCCCTCCTTGCCGAGGTAGTGGTCGACGCGGAACACGCGGTCCTCGTCGAACACCGCCGCCACGCCGTCGTTGATCGCGGTGGCGCTGGCGAGGTCGTGGCCGATCGGCTTCTCGAGCAGCACGCGCGTGCCGGGTCCGGTGAGGTCGTGGGCGGCCAGGGCGCGGCAGGTCGGCGCGTACCAGCGCGGCGCGGTGCTCAGGTGGTAGACGACGTCGCCGTCGCGGCGCTGCGCGGCGATCGCCTTCGCGAGGCCCTCGAACGAGGCGGCGTCGTCGAGCGCGGCGGGCCGGTAGGCGATGCGCGCGAGCAGGCCGTCGAGCGCGGCGGCATCGCGGTCGGCCTCGGGCACGTGCTCGGTGACCGCCGCGGCGACGTGCGCGCGGAAGCCGGCGTCGTCCAGGTCGCTGCGCGCGGTGCCGAGGACGCGCAGCCCCTCGGGCAGCAGCCCGTCGGCGTGCAGCCGGTACAGCGAGGGCAGCAGCATCCGCCGGGCGAGGTCGCCCGTGGCGCCGAACACGGTCAGCAGCGAGGCGGGGCGCGCGGTCATCCGGCAAGCCTAAACCGCGCCGGCACGCGCCCGCGCCTGCATACGATTGCAGTGCGCGGCGGGCGGTTCGGTATGCTGGCCCGCCTTCCGGACGGCCCGCGCGTTGACCCCCGCCGACGACACCAGCCTGCTCGCCGCCCTGCTGCTCGGCATCATCGAGGGGCTGACCGAGTTCCTGCCGATCTCCAGCACCGGGCACCTGCTGATCGCGCAGCACTGGCTGGGCCAGCGCTCGGACCTGTTCAACATCGTCATCCAGGCCGGCGCGATCCTGGCGATCACGCTGGTGTACCGGCAGCGCATCTGGTCGCTCGCGACCGGGCTGCGCGACAGGTCCAACCGCGACTACCTGATGAAGATCGCGCTGGCGTTCGGCGTCACGGCGGTGGTCGGCCTGCCCGTGCGCCTGATGGGCTGGGAGCTGCCGGAGACGGTCACGCCGATCGCGATCGCGCTGGTGCTGGGCGGGGTCTGGATGCTGTTCGCCGAGCGCCTGGCCGAGCGGCGGCCGGACGGCACGACGGTCACCTGGACGGTCGCCCTGCTGGTCGGACTGGCGCAGGTGGTGGCGGGCGTGTTCCCCGGGACGTCGCGTTCGGCCGCGGCCATCTTCATGGCGATGCTCGCCGGCCTGAGCCGGCGGACGTCGGCGGCGGAGTTCGTGTTCCTGGTGGGCATCCCGACGATGTTCGCGGCCAGCGGTTACGCGTTCCTGGAGTACTGGACCGATTCGTCGACGCCGGTCGAGGACTGGACCGGGCTCTGGGTCGCGTTCGCCGCGGCCACGGTCACCGGCTTCGCCGCGGTGCGCTGGCTGCTGGCCTACATCGGCCGGCATCGCTACACCCCGTTCGCGGTCTACCGCATCGCCCTTGGCATCGCCATCCTGCTGTTCCTGCCGGGCCAGTGACACCCAACCCGCACCGCACCCCGTAGGAGCGCCCCTGCGGGCGCGAAGCCGTGATCGTTGGACTCGCCCGGCAGCCCATCGCGGGCGTAGGCCCGCTCCTACGGGGAGGCAGTGAACCCGCGCCTGTGGCGCGCCGTCACGGGCGGGGATGCTGGTGGGTTCGCCCGGCAATCCGTCGCGGGCGCAGGCCCGCGCCCAAGGGGAACGAGCGAACCCCACCCCGTAGGAGCGCCCCTACGGGCGCGAAAGGGTGCGCACGATCGGTCAGCCGCCTGCGACGGCGTTCAGCGAATAGGTGCCGTGCGTGGCGGCTTCGGCCAGTACGTGGCCGTGCATCGCCTCGAAGACATCGGCGGCGGTGAACTTCGCCGGCAGGTCGAGCGTCGCGGTGTCCAGCGCGAACACGCGGAAGAAGTACCGGTGCACGCGCAGGTCGTTCGGCGGCGGATACGGGCCGTCGTAGCCGAAGTAGTCGCCGCGCTTCTCCGCATCGCCCGCGAACCAGCCCGTGTAGTCGTTCAGGCCCTGGCGCGCGCCCGGGGGACCGTCCGGCGCCTGCTTGCCACCGAGCGTGACGCCGTCGCTGCAACTGCCTTCCGCGATCTCCCGGACGTCGGCGGGGAGGTCGACCATCGCCCAGTGGACGAAGTCGCCGCGGGGATGCGCGACCGGGATCTCCACGCCGGCCTTGCCGGCCAGCGACGGGTCGGTCGGCGCGTCGGTGTCGATGCACAGCAGGGCGAAGGACTTCGTGCCGTCGGGGACCCCGTCCCAGGCGAGGTGCGGATTGCGGTTGCCGCCGAAGCCGTCCGCGGCCCCCATCGCGAACCGGGCGGGGATGGCCTTCCGGAACTCGAAGCTGTCACTGCGGATCTGCATGGCGGCCTCTGTGCGTCGGGTCAGGCCTCAGGGTAGCCGAGGCGCGCCGACACGGCGTGGAGCTCGGCGAACGCATCGCCCAGCTGCGTGGCGTACGCGCGCCAGCGGCCGGCCGGCAGGCGCGGGCCGGCGTACATCGGCCGGTTCGGCGTCGGCAGGTCGGTGTCCAGGGCGACGTTGAGCGCGTCCATCATCCGGTCGGCGCGGCCGAGTGCGTCGTCCACGCGCAGCAGCCGGTGCGGCTGCAGGTCCTGTTCGTGCAGGTCGGCGACCTGCGCCAGCACCGCGGCAAGCCAGCGCGCACCCTCGACCGGCGAGGGCATGGCCCCTTGGCCGGGCGCGCCGAACGCGAGCCAGTTGAGCAGCAGGTCGCGCGGATCGCGCAGCACCACCAGCAGCCGGGCGCCCGGCAAGTGCGGGCGCAGCGCGTGCAGCAGTGCGTTGTCCCACCACGGCAGCCAGTCGATGACCGGACCGCCACCGGCCACGCCGCGCGCCGGCAACGCCGCGGTCCACCGGTCGACCACCTGCGCCGCGTCCGCCTCGCCCGAGGCGAGTTGCGTGGCGGTCGCGATGTCCTGCAGGGGATCCTGCGGTGCGCGCGGCGAGAAACGGTCGCGCAGGATCGGCAGCCCGGCCGTCGCGGCGACCTCCGCCAGCACGCCGGCACCCGAGCCCGGCGGGCCCCAGAGCAGCGCGACCGCCGGGGCCGACGGGTCCTCCGCGGCGCGCGCGGGCCACTCGGACGGCGCGGGCGAGGGCGGGACGGGCGTCGAGGTCGCTTCCGCGGCGCGGGCGGCGGACCATTCGGTCACCAGCGTCGCCTGCTCGCCGGCACGGTCGCGCGCTTCGATGAGGCGGGCGCGCACGAGGCCCTGCCGCTCGGGCTGCGGATGGTGGGCGAGCAGCGCCTGCAGCCGGCCGACGGCTGACGGCGGATCGGATTCGAGTTCCAGCCCGGCAAGCTTGAGTTCCGAGGTGAACTGGCGGCCCGGGGCGAGGTCGACGACCCGTCGGGTCACCTCGATCGCCTCGTCACGCCGTCCCGCGAGGTCGTGCGCGGTGGCGAGCATCTCCAGCGCGTCCGGGTCGTCCGGCATCGCGGCGAGCCAGCGGTCGAGCACTTCCCCACCCTGGCCCGGCGCCACGAAGGTCATGCGCGACTGCCAGAGCACCGAGGCGTCGGGCTGCTTCGCCAGCGCGGCCTCCAGCGCCTCGACCGCCTCTTCGCGGGCGCCCAGGCGCTGCCAGGTCTGGACCAGGGCGAACAGCAGGCGCTGGTCGCCCGGCTGGCGTTCGAACGCCGCACGCAGCCACGGCAGCGCGCGGCGCGGCCGGCCCGCGGCCAGCTCGAGGACGCCGGCCAGGCGTTGCAGCGCGAAGCCGGGGTCGGGCCGCGACAGCAGCGGCTGCAGCACGTCGATCGCCTCGTCGGGCCGGCCCTGCTGCATGCGCAGGTCGGCGACCAGCAGGCGCAGGCCGGGGGCCGCGGCGTCCTGCTCGAGGAGGCGGGTGAACGCCTGCTCGGCGAAGGCGGCGTGGCCCTGCTGCAGGTGCGCGTGGCCGAGCGCGTAGAGCAGCTGGGGATCCTCGTGGCCGGCGGCCGCCGCCGCGCTCAGGCGCTTGAGCGCCGTTTCGGCGTGGCCGCGGCGCAGTTCCACCATGCCCTCGATGACGTCGAGCTGGGGGTGCCCCTCGGCCAGGCGCGCGGCCAGCTTCGCCTGGCGCTCGGCCTCGTCGGCGTCGCCGCGGGCGAGCGCCAGCTGGGCCTGCAGGAAGTACGCCGAAGCCTGGTTGGGATCGAGTTCGGTGGCGCGCGCCAGGGCGTCGCGGGCGGCCTGGCGGTCCTGGGCGGCGAGCAGCAGGCTGCCGCGCACCAGGTGCAGTTCGGCGTCCTCGGGCGCGCGCTCGATCGCGTTGGCGATCGTCTCCAGGGCCGCCCTGGGCTGACCCGACTGGGCCTGGGCGATCGCCAGCCAGCGCAGCGCCTGCGGATCGCCGGGATGCGCGTCGGCGAGCGCGCGGGCGCGGGCGAGGGCGTCGTCATGGGCGCCGCTGCGCAGGGCCTCGAGGATCGCGTCGTACATGGAAACGTCCGGCTGTCGGGAGCCGCACAGTCTATCCGCTGGGGGCCGCCGGCTCCCTCCGGCCGTCCCCCCGTCAGGCCAAGGCGGCCCCGAGCCGGTCGGCGACCCAGTGCTCGGCATGCCCGCGGAGGCGGAGGTCGCGGATGAACCCGCAGTGCCCGCCGTGCGAGGCGATCTCCAGCCGGGTCGTCGGCGGGAGCGCGAGCGCGTGGAAGTGCGCGATCGGGATCACCGGGTCGTCGGCGGCGGTCAGGATCCAGGCCGGGGGCGCCAGCGTCGCGAGGCGGTCTCCGGCGATCGCGTAGCCGTCGAAGTAGCGGTCCAGGTCGCCGAAGTCGGTGTGGCGTTCGACCAGCCAGCGCGTCAGCGGCCGCAACGGCAGCCCGAGCGTGGCGTCATCGACATCGAACCGGTCCGGGAACAGGGCCCGCTTGCGCACCAGCGAGCGCCGCCACTTGCGCGCGAAGTACCAGTGGTAGAGCGGCAGGCCCGCCTCCATCGCGTCCATGGTCGCTGCCGGATCGAGCACGGGGCAGACCGACGCGATGCCCGCCACCTCCAGGCCCGCGGCGGGCGCGCGCAGGCCGATGCGCAGCGCGAAGTTGCCGCCCAGCGAATAGCCCGCCAGGCACAGCGGGCGCGCCGGGCCGGTGGCCGGCAGGATGCGCCGCGCCACGTCGCCCACCGCGTGCACGACCTCGTCGATCCGGTTGGAGTGGAACAGGTCTTCGTTGAGGTGGTGGGTATCGCCGTGGTCGCGGAAGTTGAGCCGGAACACGTCGAAGCCGGCCGCGAGCAGCGTCGCCGCCGTCAGCCGCATGTAGCCGGATTCCGCGCTGCCCTCCCAGCCGTGCAGCAGGACCGCGAGCGCGCGCGGCGCACGTCCGCGGATCGCGCTGTGGACGCCCTGCAGCCGCACGCCGTCGCCACCGTCGACCAGGTGCGCGGCGTGGATCGCGTCCAGCGCGTCGAGCGCCCGCCGCCCGCGCTGCCGGCGCAGCGGGCTGGAGCCGAGCACGGTCTGCAGGTGCGGATCGCGCAACCAGCGCGGCGGGTGGTAGCCGGTCGTGTCGCCCGTCGCCATCACGCCCGGGTGTCGATCGCGGCGATGATCCGCTCGCGCGCGGTCTCGGCGATGCGGCGGCGGCCACCGGCGTCGCCCGGGTCGATCGGCTCGAGGAAATGCAGTTCCGCCAGCCGGGCCGGTTCGCCCAGCAACCGCAGGAAATTGCCCAGGAAGCTTTCGCCCGGCGCGAACGCGACCAGGGTCTGCGCGTCGCCGCCGTGGCCGTAGCGCAGCGCGACCGGCTGCACCCGCGCGCCCGCCTCGACCGCGGCCAGGAAGATGCGCGCGTGGAACGGGCCGACCTCGCGGCCGTCGCGCGTGCGGCCCTCCGGGAACACCCCGACCGAGCGCCCCACCCGCAGCCGCGCGAGCATCTCGTGCAGCACGCCGCCCAGCGACTCGGTGCTGCCCCGCTGGTGGAAGATGGTCTCGCCGCGCGTCGCCATCCAGCCGACCAGCGGCCAGCCGGCGATCTCGCGCTTGGCGACGAAGCCCATCATCCGCTGGCTGTGCAGCGCCACGATGTCGACCCAGCTGACGTGGTTGGCCACGAACAGCACCGCGCCGGAGGCCGGGGTCCCCACGCGGCGCGGGCGGAACCCGAACACGCGCATCAGGCCCGCCGACCACATGCGGATCACGCGGTGGTCGAGCCGCTCGCCACCGACGTCCAGCGTCGCGGTCAGCGGGGTGATCGCCAGCATCGCCAGCGGCAGGTGCACCAGCAGGTGCCAGAGCAGCATCGGCACGCGCACGAGGTAGCGCCCGGCACGGGCCAGCGGCGAGCCGCGTCCGGCGCGGGCGGTCAGGGCAGCAGTCATGCGCGCAATTTAACGGAAGTGCGTGGCGCGCACCCGGCGCGTCGGCGTCAGTCGCGCGCCGGGACCACCGCCAGCGTCAGTCGCGACACGCAGGCAAGGCGTCCCGCCGCATCTTCGATGCGGATCTCCCAGACCTGCGTGCTCCCGCCCACGTGGACGGGGCGGGCGGTGCCGGTGACCACGCCGCCGGTCATCGCGCGGACGTGGTTGGCATTGATCTCGATGCCGACGCAGCGCCGGCCCTCGGCGGCGCACAGGTTGCCGGCCGTCGACCCGAGCGTCTCGGCCAGCAGCACGGAGCTTCCGCCGTGCAGCAGGCCATAGGGCTGGATGGTGCGCGCGTCGACCGGCATCGTCCCGCGCAGGAAGTCGTCGCCCTGCTCGGTGAAGCGGATCCCGAGGTGCGCGATCGCCGTGCCCTCGGCCTGCGCGTTCAGCGCGTCGAGGCCGGGGCGGCGGCGGAAGGGGGTGTCGTCGTGGGCGGGCATGGCGTCGATGCTAGCCGACGCCATGGCGGGCGCGAACGGTCAGCCGCCCATCCCGAACAGGCCCGGGCGCCACGCACGGGTATAGGCCGGGCGCTTGTTCGCGTAGCCGCTGCTGCCGCCGTAGCCGGAGCCGAAATCGCGCTCCCGGCGGCGGTGCATGCGGTCGACCAGTTCATCGCGGCGCCCGCCGAGCCAGTCGGCGCGGCCCACCTTCTCCGGGGCGATGCCGCGGCTGTCCGCCTCGCGCTGGCGGTAGTCGCAGAAGTCGTCGTAGGCGTCGAGCTCGTGCTTCAGGTCGCGCACGCACAGCTCGATCATCACCGCGTCGTCGAGGAAGCCGAGCACCTGCACGTGGTCCGGGATCACGTCCTGCGGGTCGCAGAAGTAGACCAGCGCGGAGAGCACCCGCTGCCGGTCGTCCGCCCCCAAGGCCCAGCCCTCGTCGCGGATCATGGCGATCATGTCGTCCAGGTGCAGCAGGCGTTCGCGGATGAAGTCGGGCACCTGCGTCGACCGCGCCTCCTCCAGCAGCCTGGCCGCGCAGGCAACGACCTCCTCGTCGGACTTGCCCTCGGCGGCCTTGCGCGCCGCGTCCATGGCGTCGTGGAAGTGCTTCAGGTCGTTGTCGCTGAGTTCGAAGTTGAGCGAGATCGTCATGGCGGGTCCACGCGGCGCGGATGGGAGGGTCATTCTGCCGCGTGCGCGTGGCGATGCCAGCCTCGATCGCAGGGCGCGGTGCGGGTGATGCGGTAAACGTCCGCCATGGCCCGGCCCGGCCACCGCCGCCGGGGGAGGGGCGGCGCGGTGGCCGGGTGGCGACGACCCGGTGGAGAGGGCCGGGTCGGCCCCCGGCGAGGCCGGGGGCGGGGCGGTCAGCCGAATCGGAACCGCGGCTGCGGGCCGTTCGGGGAGTAGCGGCGCTCGCTGGCGTAGCCACTCGAGTTGCCGTAGCCGACGCCGAAGTCGCGCTCGCGATGGACGCGGCGGCTCGACGCGGCCTGGGCGCGGCGATCGGCGCTCTGCAGGATCGGTCGGGACGGGGCGGTGGACAGGGCGGAATACATGGCGGGCCTCTTGGTGTGACCGGCGGTCGCCGGTGTGAATTGGTGTGTTGGTAGACTACAACACCGGGACGACACGTAAATGGGCCGGAAGTCACCCCACCGAAGGCAGGGGGTGCTGGGGTTCGCATCGGGATGCAGGGTGGCCAGGGGCAGGCCGGCGTGGCCGCGACACGAGTCAGCCGGCCGGACGTCGCGCCCAAGCCGGCCGGGAGCGGGCAGAGGCGCCGCGCGCGCAAGCCGGCCGGCATCGATGCGTCCCGGGCCGCGGTGGCGAAGCCCGGTCGCCACTCCCCGCGTGCTTCGCGACGGCGTCCCGGGAGCGCGCGACGCGTGGCGAAAGTTTCGCCAACCCGGAAACGCGTTCATCGAGCGGCGAACCAGATGCACGCCCCGCGAAGAAAACGCCTGTTTCGCCACCCTCGAACCCCGTTTTGTTCATGCGCCGGATGACTTGGTCAAACGGCGCGTCATCACGCGTGTCCTAACGTCTCTTCGCAACGCGAGAGAGACGAAAGGACCCCGACTCATGGACGCTTTGACCCCCCCGACCCGCCACGCCTTCGAAGCCATCGCCACGATGCCGCGCACGCCGCGCAGCGCGCTCAGGTCACGTGGCCTGCGCCTGACCGCGCTCGGCATGGCGCTGGCCTGCGGCGCGGCGATGCTCACCGCGAACGCGCAGGCCGTGCTGCCGGCCGACACCGCGCCGGCCGCGCATGCGACGCCCTCGCAACCGATGCCCACGCGCTCGGTCGAAGTCCGCGTGCCGTCCGACGCGGCGCACGCGACGACCGCCTTGCAGGCGATGCCGCCCGTCCAGGAGGCGGTCGCGCCGGTGCCGGCGCCGGTGCCCGAGGTCGACCCCATCGCCATGCTCGAGCCCGGCGAGTTCATCTGGACGCCGGAACTGGCGCCGGTGGGCGACGACACCGTGGTCGTCGTGAGCCTGCCCCAGCAGCTCGCGCACGTGTACCGGAACAACGTCCGGATCGGCGTGTCGACGGTGAGCACCGGCAAGCCGGGCCACGAGACGCCGACCGGCGTGTTCCCGATCCTGCAGAAGCGCGAGGAGCACTACTCCAACCTGTACGACAATGCGCCGATGCCCTTCATGCAGCGCCTCACCTGGGACGGCGTGGCACTGCACGCGGGGCGCATCCCGGGCCATCCCGCCTCGCACGGCTGCGTGCGGCTGCCGAAGGAATTCGCGCGGAAGCTGTTCGGCGCCACCGGCCACGGCACGATCGTGGTGGTGGCCGACCATGCCTCGCACGGCCAGGACATCGTGATGCCCGGCGACATCTCCCCGGTCGATCCCGCGACCGGCCTGGCCTGGTCGGAGCGTCGCGAGATGATCGCGCCCACGGTCGTCGCGCAGGCCGGCGGCGGCGATCCGCGCATCCAGTACTGACCTGTCCTCCCGAGCTCACAACTGTCGTCCCGAGCGTAGCGAGGGACCTGCTTTCCCCGGCCGCCAAAGCGGTGGAAGCAGGTTCCTCACTCCGTTCGGAACGACAGTGTGGGTTCAAGCGACAGCGTGGGGTCGAACGGCAGCGTTGGACTGCACGACCGCGTCGGACTGCACGACCGCGTCGGATGGCAAGAACGCAGCGGATGCCATGAACGCAGCGGATGCCATGAACGCGAACGCCCCGCTTTCGCGGGGCGTTGCGTCGGACCGGATCGCGCGCATCGCGGGATCCTCCACGCACTGACGCTACGCCGCGCGCGCGGTCCCGGTCGCGGCCCCCTCCGGCCACTTCGCCAGCAGCGCCGCCTCGCGCTGCATCGCGTCGTGCAGGTGCGCCTCCTTGACGTGCCCGTAGCCGCGGATGTGTTCCGGCACGCTCGCGATCTCCACCGCCAGCGTCGCATTCGCCGGCGACAGCTCCGCCAGCAGGCGCTCCACCGTCGCGAAGTAGCGCTCGACCAGCGCGCGCTCGCCACGGCGCTCGTCCGTGTAGCCGAACACATCCAGCGGCGTGCCGCGCAGGAACCGCAGCTTCGCCAGGACGCCGAAGGCCTTGAACACCCACGGGCCGAACTCGCGCTTGACCAGCCGTCCCTCGGCGTCCTTCTTCGCCAGCAGCGGCGGCGCAAGGTGGAAGCGCAGCGTGTAGTCACCCTCGAACTGCTGTTCCAGCCGGCGCTTGAACTCGCCGGAGGTGTACAGGCGCGCGACCTCGTACTCGTCCTTGTAGGCCATCAGCTTGAACGCGTAGCGGGCGACGGCCTCGGCCAGGTCCGTGCTGCCGGGCGCGCGCTCGGCTTCCGCCTTGCGCACGCGCGCCACCAGGTCCGTGTAGCGCCTGGCGTAGCGGGCGTTCTGGTAGTCGGTGAGGAACGCCGTGCGGCGCGCGACCAGCTCGTCAAGCGAGCGCGACAGGCGCGCGTCGTCGAGCGGCAGGAACGCGACCTCCGCGCCGCCGCCGTGCGCCGGCACGTGGCGCAGCTCGTCGGCCTCGGCGGTCGCGGCCAGTGCGTCGTTGAGGCCGGACTCGTGGCCCTCTGACGGGCGCGGCGCCAGCATCGGCAGTTCGCGCACCGTGCGCTCGGCGGCGGTCGGCGCGTTGGCGACGATCCCCGCGGCCTCGAACACCGCGGCCGGGTCGATCGCCGCCAGGCGGCCCCAGGCGAACGCGGTCTTGTTCATCTCGACCGCCGCGCCGTTGAGCTCGACCGCGCGCATCAAGGCCTCCAGCGACAGCGGCACCAGCCCCTGCTGCCAGGCGTGGCCGAGCATGAACAGGTTGGCGGCGATCGCGTCGCCCATCAGCGCGGTCGCCAGGCGCGTGGCATCGACCTGGATCGGCTCGCTGCCCTCCAGCGCCGTGCGCACCGCCTGGACGATGCCCGCCGCCGGGAACTGCATGTCCGGGCGGGTGGTGAAGGTGCCGGGCATCGCTTCGTAGGTGTTGAGCACCACGCGCGTGCGGCCGGCGCGGATCTTCGACAGCGCCCAGTAGTCGTTGACCACGACCATGTCGCAGCCGAGCACCAGGTCCGCCTCGCCGGCGGCGATGCGCACGGCGTGGATGTCCGACGGCGCCTTCGCGATGCGGATGTGGGTGGTCACCGCGCCGCCCTTCTGTGCAAGGCCCGTCTGGTCGAGCACGGTCGCGCCGCGGCCTTCGAGATGGCCGGCCATCCCGAGCAGCGCGCCGATCGTCACCACGCCGGTGCCGCCCACGCCGGTGATCAGGATGTTCCAGGGGCGTGACAGGTCGCCGGCCGGCGTCGGCGTCGGCGCCGGCAGGTCGGCCAGGCGCTCGGCCGCCGACACCTTCCTGCCCTTGCGCGGCTTGCCGCCGTGCACGGTCACGAAGCTCGGGCAGAAGCCCTCGACGCAGGAGTAGTCCTTGTTGCAGTTGGACTGGTCGATCTCGCGCTTGCGGCCGAACTCGGTCTCCTTCGGCAGCACCGACACGCAGAAGCTCTTCCTGCCGCAGTCGCCGCAGCCCTCGCACACCAGCGAGTTGATCACCACGCGCTTGGCCGGGTCGGGCAGCTTGCCGCGCTTGCGGCGGCGGCGCTTCTCGGTGGCGCAGGTCTGGTCGAAGATCAGGATCGAGACGCCCTTCACTTCGCGCAGGCGCTTCTGCACATCGTCCAGTTCGCGGCGGTCGTGGAATGTCGTGCCGGCTGGAAAGATCGACGGATCGGACCACTTGCCGATGTCGTCGCTCAGCAGCGCGATCTCCTGCACGCCCTCGGCGCGCATCTGGTGCGCGATCTGCGGCACGGTCAGCGTGCCGTCGACCGGCTGGCCGCCGGTCATCGCCACCGCGTCGTTGTAGAGGATCTTGTAGGTGATGTTCACGCCGGCGGCGACGGCCTGGCGCACCGCCAGCGAGCCGGAGTGGAAGTAGGTGCCGTCGCCCAGGTTCTGGAACACGTGCGGCGTGTCCGTGAACGCGGCCTGCCCGGCCCAGGTGACGCCTTCGCCGCCCATGTGGGTGAAGGTGTCGGTGGCGCGGTCCATCCACGTGACCATGTAGTGGCAGCCGATGCCCGCCATCGCGCGCGAGCCGTCCGGCACCTTCGTGGACGTGTTGTGCGGGCAACCCGAGCAGTAGTGCGGCACGCGCGGGAAGTTCGCGCGGGGCAGGGCGAGCTCGGCTTCCTTCGAGGCAAGGAAGGCGAGCTGCTGCCGGATGTGCTCGCTGTCATGGAACTTCTGCAGGCGGCGCGCGATGACGCGCGCGATGCGCGCCGGCGTCAGTTCGCCGGTCGAGGGCAGGATCCACTCGCCGGACTCGTCGTACTTGCCGACGATGCTCGGGCGGCGGCCCTCGTAGTTGAAGAACAGCTCCTTCATCTGGCTCTCGATGAAGGCATGCTTCTCCTCGACGACGACGATGTCCTCCAGCCCCGCGGCGAACGCGCGGATGCCCACCGGCTCCAGCGGCCAGGTCATGCCGACCTTGTAGACCCGGATGCCCAGGTCGCGGCACGCCGCGGCGTCCAGGCCCAGGTACTCGAGCGCCTGCAGCACGTCGAGGTAGCTCTTGCCGGTGGTGACGATGCCCAGGCGCGCGTCCGGTGCCTCGATCGCCACCCGGTCGATGCGGTTGGCACGCGCGAACGCCTGCGCTGCCTTGACCGCGAACTGGTGCAGCCGCATCTCCTGGTCGAGCGGGGGGTCCGGCCAGCGGATGTTGAGGCCGCCCGGTGGCAGCTCGAATGCGTCGTCGCCCGGCAGCACGATTTCGATCGCGTGCGGGTCGACGTCCACCGATGCCGACGACTCCACCGTCTCGGCGATCGTCTTGAAGCCGACCCAGCGCCCGGTGAAGCGGCTCATCGCCCAGCCCACCACGCCCATGTCGAGGATGTCCTGGACCCCGGCCGGGTTGAGCACCGGCATCATCGCGGACACGAACTCGTGCTCGGAGCCGTGCGGCAGGGTCGAGCTGCGGCAGGCGTGGTCGTCGGCGGCCAGCGCCAGCACGCCGCCGTGCTTTGCCGTACCGGCCGCGTTGGCGTGCTTGAACACGTCGCCGCAGCGGTCCACGCCCGGGCCCTTGCCGTACCACATGCCGAACACGCCATCGTGTTTCGCGCCGGGGAACAGGCCGGTCTGCTGGGTGCCCCAGACCATCGTCGCGCCGAGGTCCTCGTTGAGGCCCGGAGTGAACTTCACGCCCGCCGCCTCCAGGTGCTTCTTCGCGCGCCACAGCTCCAGGTCGAAGCCGCCCAGCGGGCTGCCGCGGTAGCCGGAGACGAAGCCTGCGGTGTCCAGGCCGGCCGCCTGGTCGCGGAGCCGCTGCATCAGCGGCAGGCGGACCAGCGCCTGCACGCCGGACAGGTAGATCCGGCCGCGCTCGCGGGTGTACTTGTGGTCGAGCCCGTAATCCGGGTCGTGCAGCCCGTTCGTGAGCGCGGCGCCCGCGGAGGCGGGCGAGGACAGTTCGGCGGTGCTGGTCATGCTGGCGGCCCGATGGCGCGGCCGCGCGCGGACTGCGCGGGGCCGGGAAAAGAACCTGCCATTCTACCGCGCCGCCGGAGGCCGGCCGGGAAGGCGGGTGCCGGCGCAGGACGGGGCCACCCGGCGACCGTGCGCCGGCGTGGCCCGTCCGGACACGTCAGATGCGGTCGTCGATGCCCACCACGCCCGCCTCGCGGGCGCAGTGCGCGCAGCAATAGAAGGTCCCGGCGTGCTCGCTGCCGTGGCCGATGATCCGGCAGCTGCAGCGCGCGCACGTGGGCGCGAGCGCGTGGATCGCGCACTCGAACGAGTCGAACGTGCCGCTCCCGTTCGGGCCCTGGATGGTGAAGGCCTTGTCGTAGTCGTTGTGGCAGACGTCGCAGCGGGCCATGGGGGAGCTCCGTGTCCGGTGGGCGGCCAGTCTCGCCGCGGCCGCGGTCACGACCGGTGAAGACGGCGGGTCAGCGGCGCCGGTCGGCGCGGTGCGCCGCGCGCAGGAACTTCAGCGCGGCCTGCTCCCACTGGCGCGGGCCCCGCGGTCCGCTGCCGTTCCCCGCCGCGGCGGCGGCCGCGCGCTGCAGGCGGCCGTCGCGCCAGCCCTCGAACACGCGCGGGTCGATGTAGGCGCGGCGGCAGACCGCCGGCGTGTTGCCCAGTGCGTGCGCGACCTCCTTCACGACGGCGTTCTCCAGGCCCTTGAGCGCGCGTTCGCTGGGCGCGTGGTCGCCCGCGGACCGGTACGGCAGCGTGGTCGCGGCGAGCCGGCGGAACGCCTCCAGCGTCGCGCCCCAGGTGCGGAAATCCTTGGCCGTGAAGTCCTCGCCCATCGCTTCGCGCAGGTAGTCGTTGACCTGCCCCGAGTCGACGGGCCGCACAGCGCCGTCGTCACCGCGGTACTGGAACAGCGACTGGCCGGGCAGCTGCTGGCAGTGCCGGACCAGCTTCACCAGGCGCGCGTCGTCGATCGCGATGTCGTGTGCCTGTCCGCCCTTGCCGCGGAACTTCAGCCGGGCGCGGCCACCGCGCACGAATTTCACGTGGTGGTTGCGCAGCGTCGTCAGCCCGTACGAACGGTTGCTGCGCGCGTAGTCGCGGTTGCCCACGCGCACCAGCGTGTCGGCCATCACCGCGACCACGACCGCGAGCACCTTGCGTTGCGGGTAGCCGGGCAGGGCGAGGTCGCGCCGCAGCCGGCGCCGCAGCCGCGGCAGGGCGTCGCCGAAGGCGACGATGCGGCCGAACTTGCCGTGGCCGCGCTGCTCGGACCATCGCGCGTGGTAGCGGTACTGCTTGCGGCCCCGGGCGTCGCGCCCGGTGGCCTGGATGTGGCCGCGGGGATGCGGGCAGATCCACACGTCGGTCCACGCCGGCGGGATCGCCAGCGCGCGGACGCGGGCCAGCACGTCGTCGTCGCGTACCGGCGCGCCGTCGGCATCGGCGTACGCGAAGCCCTTCCCCGCGCGGCGCCGGCGCAATCCGGGCTGGCCGTCGCTGACGTAGCGCAGCCCCGCGCCGCTGGCGGCCGCGCGGGAGGGTTCGGTGCGCTCCGCGCGCTCGGGGCCGGCATCGGGGGGCATGCGCGCAGCGTCGGCCGCCGCGCGTCAAGGAGACGCCAAACCGGCGCGCTCAGCGGGACTGGGTATCCGGATGGTCGAAGCGGGCGCCGGCCTCCCACGCGCTGCGCTGGTTGCCGTGCGCGGGGAAGCCGCCCGCGTCCTTCAGCAGGCGCGCGAGGTGCATCAGGTTCCAGGCCAGGAAGGTCGCGTTGCGCTGGGTGAAGTCGTTGTCGTAGCCGGCCCCGTCGTCGCCGTAGGACGGGCCGGGGCCGGCCTCGCCGATCCAGCCGGCGTCGGCCTGCGGCGGGATCGCGTAACCCAGGTGCTGAAGCGCGTAGAGCAGGGACATGGAACAGTGCTTGATCCCGTCCTCGTTGCCGGTGACCAGCGCGCCGCCGACCCGGCCGTAATAGACGTACTGGCCGGCGTCGTTGAGCTTCCCCGATTCCGAGTACAGGCGCTCGATCACCCGCCGGCACACCGAACTCTCCTCGCCCAACCAGATCGGCGTGCACAGCACCAGGATGTCGGCGGCCATGACCCTGCGGCGGAGCTTCGGCCACTCGTCCCGCTCGAAGCCGTGCTTCGTCATGTCCGGCTGCACGCCGGGCGCGAGGTCGAGGTCGACCGGGCGCAGCACGCCGACCCTGACGCCCTGCCGGCGCATGATGGTGGCCGGCACGTGGATGAGCCGTTCGGTGTGCGAATCCTCGCCCGAGCGCTTGAGCGTGCAGTTCAGGAACAGCGCGCGCAGGTCGTCGTATCGGAAGGGCGGCGCGGGGTCCTTCGCCGGGTCCTTCGCCCGGCGTCCGGCGGTCTTGCCCTTTCCGGCCTTCCCGGTGGGGTTCACGCCGGTTCCAGGAGTCGCTGCCCGAACCAGCCGGCCTCGTCGTTCCAGGACTCGACCACCTTCATGCCCGCCTGCGCGGCGAGCGCGGCGAACCCGGCGTCGGTGTACTTGTGGCTGTACTCCACCTGCATCGCCTCGTCCGCCTCGAAGTGGAAGCGCTTGTCGCCGACGGTCACGTCCTGGTTGCGCAGGCTGACCAGGTAGGTCTCGATGCGCCCGCGCTCCCGGCTGTACACCGCGCGATGGGCGAAGCCCGCCAGATCGAAGTCGCTGCCGATCTCGCGGTTGAGGCGCGCCAGCAGGTTGAGGGTGAACGCGGCGGTGACGCCGGCCGCGTCGTTGTACGCGGCCTCGATCACGGCCGGGTCCTTTTCCAGGTCGATGCCCACGAGCGCGGCGCCATCCGGACCGACGGTGTCGCGCATCGCCCGCAGCAGCGCCACGGCCTCGTCGTTGGTGAAGTTGCCCAGCGTCGACCCTGGGAAGAACGCCACCCGGCGCCGCGCGTCGCGCTCCGGGCGCGGCAGCTTCACCGCACGGGTGAAGTCGGCGCAGACCGGCAGCATCTCCACGTCCGGGAACTCGTCGGCCAGCCGCTCCACGCTGGCCAGCAGCGCGGTGCGCGAGATCTCGATCGGGGTGTACGCCACCACGTCCCGCAGCGCGCGCAGCAGCAGCTTCGTCTTGCGGCCGCTGCCGCTGCCGTACTCGACCACGTGCGCCCGCGGGCCGACCGCGGCCGCGACGTGCGGGGCGTGCGCCTGCATCAGGGCGATCTCGACGCGCGTGGGGTAGTACTCGGGCTGCCGGGTGATCTGCTCGAACAGCTCCGAGCCGCGCGCGTCGTAGAAGTACTTCGACGGCAGCCGCTTCGGGCGGCGCGCAAGGCCCGCCAGCGCGTCGGCGCGGATGTCTGCCGGGGTGGGTCGGCGGTCGGTCAGCCGGATCGCTGCGGGTACGGCACTCATGGGTCGTCCTTTCCGTCGGTGCGTCAGGGCAGGTCGCGCGCCAGGCGCAGGCCCGAGAACTGCCAGCGGTCGGGCGGATGGAAGAAATTGCGGTAGCTGGCGCGCGCGTGCCCGGCCGGCGTGGCGCAACTGCCCCCGCGAAGGACCCACTGCCCGCACATGAACTTGCCGTTGTATTCGCCAAGACTCCCGGGCATGGGCCGGAAGCCCGGGTAGGGCGCGTAGGCGCTCGACGTCCACTCCCAGACGTCGCCGAACAACTGCCGGAGCCCGCCGTCGGCCGGCGTCCCGCCCGGATGCAGCGGCGCGTCGTCGTCGGCGAAGTTGCCCGCGAACGGCTGCGCGGCGGCCGCGTGCTCCCATTCGGCCTCGGTGGGCAGGCGTGCGCCGGCCCAGCGCGCGAACGCGTCGGCCTCGAACCAGGACACGTGGACGACCGGTGCGTGCGGGTCGATCGGCCGGGGTCCGGACAGGGTGAACGCCTGCGCCAGGTCCTCGGCCCAGTAGAGGGGGCGGTCCCAGCCTTCGGCTTGCACGCGCGCCCAGCCTTCGCTCATCCACAGCGCGGGATTTCGGTAGCCGCCGTCGTCGATGAAGGCGCGGTATTCCGCGTTGCTCACCGGCCGGTCGGCGAGCGCGTGCGGCGACAGGCAGGTGCGGTGGCGCGGCGACTCGTTGTCGTAGGCGAACGCGTCGTTCGCCGGCCAGGGCGGCGCGCCGATCCCGACCACGCCGTCGCTGCCCGTCACCCAGCGCTGGGGCGTGGCCTTCGCGGCTTCGGGCGCCGGCAGGTCCTCCCGGTAGGCGGGCTGCATCGGGTTGCACCACAGCCCGTGCTTGATGTCGGTGAGCAGCAGCTCCTGGTGCTGCTGCTCGTGGTGGAGGCCGAGCAGCACCAGTTGCCGCTCGGTGGCGTCCAGCGCGTCGTCGTCCAGCAGCCGCCGCACGCGCGCATCCACGTCGTGCCGGTAGTCGAGCACCTCGCGCAGCGTGGGCCGTGACAGCAGGCCGCGGTCGGGCCGCGAATACTGCGGCCCGACGCTCTGGTAGTAGCTGTTGAACAGCACCATCCAGCGCGGATCGCGAGGCGCCTGCCCGCGGCCGTCGACCAGCAGGAACTGCTCGAAGAACCAGGTGGTGTGCGCGAGGTGCCACTTCGCCGGGCTGGCGTCCGGCATCGACTGCAGCATCGCGTCCTCGGGCGACAGCGGTGCCGCGAGCGCCAGGCTGCGGGCGCGCACGTGGCGGAATCGCCCGGCGAGCGACGATGTCGCCACGGGGTCGGGTCCTGGGGTGCGCACGGCGTGCAGGGCGGGCATCGCGTCAGGATACCCAGCCGCCGTCGTCGCGCGGTTACGGCGACGTGACGGCGCCCCGCGCGGGACGATCGGCCGTGTCTATCGACCCGGGCCCACGTCGATGAACCGGAGGAATTCGGCGCGGGTGCGCGCGTCGTCGCGGAAGCCACCCAGCATCTTCGACGTGATCATGCTCACGCCGCGCTTGTGCACGCCGCGGGTGGTCATGCACTCGTGCGCCGCCTCCACGACGACGCCGACGCCGCGCGGCTGCAGCGTGCGCTGGATGCAGTCGGCGATCTGGGCGGTGAGCTTCTCCTGTACCTGGAAGCGGCGCGCGAACGCGTCGACCACCCGCGCCAGCTTGCTGATGCCGACCACCTTGCCGTCCGGCAGGTAGCCCACGTGCGCCTTGCCGATGATCGGCGCCATGTGGTGCTCGCAGTGCGATTCGAACTCGATGTCGCGCAGCACGATCAACTCGTCGTAGCCTTCGACCTCCTCGAAGGTGCGTGCGAGGTACGCCTCCGGGTCCATTCCGTAGCCGCTGAACCAGTCCTCGTAGGCACGGGCCACGCGCGCGGGGGTGTCCAGCAGGCCCTCGCGCGCGGGATCCTCGCCGGACCAGCGCAGCAGGGTGCGCACGGCCTCCTCGGCCTGCGCGCGACTGACGTCGTTGCGTGAATCGGACATGGGCATGCGGTCGGGGTGCGGGCGCGCCATGGTAACCGGCGGGCGCGTCGCGGATGGCGCCGCTATCGCGGTGGCGGGACGTGCACGGTCTTGTGCAGTTCCTCGTCGTACCAGCGCCAGACGTGCGCCACGGCCTCCCGCGCCTGCCCCCACGCCAGCCGCGACGTGCCGCGCGCCACCGGCCAGCCACGCTCGAGGCCGGGCTCGGCCGCCTGGAAACTGTGGACGTCGCCGCCGCGGTGGTACTGCTCGATGCCGTACCGGTACGCGGGCCGGTAGTCGTCCCATTCCATGCCGTCCTCGTAGTAGGGCATGGTGTGCCAGATCTGCTCGAAGCGGCCGAGGTCGTCGCGCGGGTCGCGGGCCTCGGCGGTGCGGTCGCCCAGCACCGCCCCGAGCGCGCCGCCGGCGGCCGCGCCGATCGCGATGCCGAGGGGAAGCGCGAATCCGAGCAGGCTCGCCAGCAAGGCACCGATCGCCGCGCCGATCGCGGCGCCGGCCAGGGCCGCGATGCCCGCGCCGAGGGGGTGGTCCTTCTTCAGCGTGCTCATGCCGTGTGCTCCGGACGGGCGTGACCGGACGCTAGCCAGCGCCGTGTTCAGCCTTGGTGAACTGCGCACCGCGGCGCCCGCTGGAAGTCACCCGAAAACGAAGGGCCGCGCGAGGCGGCCCTTCGGGTCGCGGCGCCGTCGCGCGCCGCGGGGACGGGGTGGATCAGCGGCCGTCGCGGTCGAAGTCGCCCGGCATCTTGCGCTCGATGTGGTGCCAGCCGTCGCGCACCGCACCCTTGGCCTCGTTCCACTCCAGGCGGGACTTGGCGCGGGCCTGGTCCCAGTTGCGCTCGAGGTCGGACTCGACGTCGTCGAAGCGCTGGCCGCGGTACTGGCCGTAGGTGTCGTAGCCGTACTTGTAGGCCGGCTCGTAATCGCTCCACTCGCGCTCGCTGGTCACGTACGGACGCTCGCGGTACGTGTTCTTGAAGTGCGCCTGGTACTCGGTCGGGTTGACGGCCTCGGCGATCGAGTCGCCGGCCTTCGCGCCGACCACGCCACCGGCGACCGCGCCGA
This sequence comes from Luteimonas pelagia, assembly GCF_054776035.1. Taxonomy (NCBI): domain Bacteria; kingdom Pseudomonadati; phylum Pseudomonadota; class Gammaproteobacteria; order Lysobacterales; family Lysobacteraceae; genus Luteimonas; species Luteimonas pelagia. The sequence goes on from NZ_BAAHCG010000003.1 coordinate 603,566, forward strand.
CGACCGTGCCCACCGGACCGGCGGCGGAACCGACCGCCGCGCCGGTGACCGCGCCCGCGACCGCGCCCGTGCCTGCACCGATGCTGTGATCCTTCTTGACGTCGCTCATGGGTCTTGCTCCTTCTGTGGGGTTGCCGTGCGCATGTCGCGACGGTCCATCGATGCTGGGCGCGCGCCGGTTCAAACCCGGTGAAAAAACACGTGCGGAACGACGTCTTTTTCTGAATGCGTTCAGCCGCGTCGGCACGGCGTCGCGATGGCGGTGTCCTGCGTGCGGCATGTGGCGGTTCGATGCACGCGACCGATGATCGCGACCGACGAACCACCGCGCCATCCCACGCCGCGTCGCATCGCGCCTATCCGAGCCGCCATCCCAGGCCCGACCACCGGCCTGCATGCCGCGACAGCGCGGCCTGCAGCACCTGCGCGTTGCCCGCCACGTGCAGCACGCGCCTTGCCCGCGTGAGACCGGTGTAGACCAGCTCGCGGCTGAGCACGCGATTGGGACGCGAGGGCAGCACCAGCCACACGGTGTCGAACTCCGAGCCCTGCGCCTTGTGCACGGTCATGGCGAAGGCACCGCGGTGCGCGGGCAGGGCGGCGGGGTGGAAGGGACGCGGGGCATCGGGCGTCTCGCCGGGGAACCACGCCATGAGCGCCCCTTGGGCATCGCGGAAGCAGATGCCGATGTCACCGTTGAACAGGCGGTGCGCGTAGCTGTTCTCGGTGACGAGCAGCAGGCGGCCGTGGAAGTGCGGGCCGGCGTCCCGGCCGCCGGGGCGTTGCGTGCCGGCCAGGAGGTCCTCGATGCGGGCGTTGATCCCGTTGGCACCCTGCGGGCCTTCGCGCAGGGCGGTGAGCAGGCGCAGGCGGCCGGCCTGCGCCAGCGCCGCCGCGGGCGACGCCGCGTCCGCCACGGCACGCCAGTGGTCGAGCAGTTCGTCGCGATGGGTGGCGAGGGGATCGGCGGGTCCGTCGTGGAAGTGGACGTTGGCGAGCGTGTCGTTCCGGAGCAGGGCGAGGGCGGCGTCGGCATCGCCGGCCCGCACCGCGTCGGCCAACGGGGCGAGCTGGAGTCCGCCGTGCTGGCGGTGGCCATGCACCAGGTGCACGCGACGGCCGGGAAATCGGCCCCCCTCTCCCCCGACGCCCGTTCCGTCATTCCCGCGCAGGCGGGAATCCATTGCCGTGGCCGGTCCGCCAACTGGACCCCCGCCTTCGCGGGGGTGACGTCCGGAAAATTCGCCGGGGTCACCGGCGAAAGCATCGCTCGGGTGAATGGCGGAAGCGTCGCGGGGGTGACGGTCCGATACGGCGCCGCCGGGGTCGTCGGTGACGCCTGCCGCGTCGCCCGTCCCGTCATTCCCGCGCAGGCGGGAATCCATTGCCGTGGCCGGTCCGCCCCCTCGACCCCCGCCTCGGCGGGGGTGACGTCCGGAAAATTCGCCGGGGTCACCGGCGGAAGCGTCGCTCGGGTGAATGGCGGAAGCGTCGCGGGGGTGACGGTCCGATACGGCGCCGCCGGGGTCGTCGGTGACGCCTGCCGCGTCGCCCGTCCCGTCATTCCCGCGCAGGCGGGAATCCATTGCCGTGTCCGGTCCGCCCCCTCGACCCCCGCCTCGGCGGGGGTGACGTCCGGAAAATTCGCCGGGGTCACCGGCGAAAGCATCGCCGGGGTGACCGGCGGAAGCGTCGCCGGTGTGACCGTCCGACACGGTGCCGCCCGGGTCGTCGGCCACGCCTGCCGCGCCGCCTGTCCCGTCATTCCCGCGCAGGCGGGAATCCATTGCCGTGACCGGTCCGCCAACTGGACCCCCGTCTTCGCGGGGGTGACGTTCGGACGACTCGCCGGCTTGCCTGGCGGAAGCGTCGCCGGTGCGACCCGGCGGGGCGCCCAGCAGCGGTGAGAGGACTTCGGCGTCGTCGCGGGCCAGGGCGTCGCCGGGGCCTGCGGCCTGCAGGATGGCGGCGAGCACGTCGCCGGCTTCCACCGAGGGCAGCTGGTCCGGGTCGCCGAGCAGGACCAGGCGCGCACCGTCGGGGACCGCTTCCACGAGCTTGGCCATCAGCGGCAGGTCGACCATGGAGGCTTCGTCCACGACCACCACGTCCAGCGGCAGCGGGTTGTCGGCGTCGTGCCGGAAGCCGGGCGAATCGGGAATGGTGCCGAGCAGGCGGTGCAAGGTGGTGCCCGTCGCGGGCAGGGCGTCGACGAGGCCGGCGCCGATGCCCGCGTCGCGCATCCCGGCGAGGGCGCCGCGCACGCTTTCGGCCATGCGTTCGGCGGCCCGGCCGGTGGGCGCGGCCAACGCGATGCGCGGCGGCGTCGCGCCCGTGCCGGCGGCCTGCGCGGCAAGCAGCACCAGCAGGCGCGCGATGGTGGTGGTCTTTCCGGTGCCGGGGCCGCCGGTGACCAGCAGCAGCGCGTGGCGCAGGGCGAGGGCCGCGGCGCGCGCCTGGCGGTCGTGGCCGGCGCGCGCATCAGGGAAGAGGCGGCCGAACAGCGGTCCGAGCGCTTCGATGCCGGTGGCGTTTGGTCGATGCGCACCGATGCGATGCAGGCCGGCAGCGAGCCGACGTTCGTATTCCCGGTAGCGGCGCAGGTAGAGCAGGCCGTGCTTGCCGAAGGCCGGCTCGAGGACCAGCGGCTGGCCAGGGTCGCTGGCTTCAGTGCTGTCGCCAGGCGTGGCGATCCACCGCGACCCGGCGAGCTCGCCATGCCATTGCGCGGGATCGGGCCATGCGACCACGGCGTCGGACTCGAGCAGTTCCTCCGGTGCATCGAGGGCGAGGCCGGCATGGCCCTTGGACACCGCCAGCGAGGCGAGCGCGGCGGCGGCGAGGACTGCGTCGGGCGTGTCGGGCGCGAGCCGCTGCAGCGTGCGGGCGAGCGCGTCGTCGATGGGCCGCAGGGCATCGGCTTCGCGAAGGGCGCGCAGGAGGCTCATGCGGCCGCCTCCATGGTGCCGCAGAACAGGGCGTCGAGCGCGTGCACGAGTTCCGGTGCATGGGTCCGCGCGTGGACACCGGCGCCGGCGGCGTCCGCGGGATCGAGGCCGCGGCAGAACAGGTAGCGGATGCCGCCGAAGTCGCGCCCGTAGTCGTAGGCGTCGCCCAGACGGAAGCGCAGCCAGCGGTGCAGGGCCAGGGTGTAGATGAGGGCCTGCAGGTCGTATTCGCCGTGGGCCATCGCCGCGGAGAGGTGCGCGGCGTCGTAGCCGGGCAGGCGGTTGGACTTGTAGTCGAGGACGTACCAGCGCCCGTCGCGGCGGTAGGTGAGGTCGATCTTTCCGGTCATCAGGCCCTCGAGCCTCCGGCGCACGCCGAAGCCGCGGCGCGTGGCGACGATGCCATGCGCGTGCAGCAGGTCCAGGAGGGCCGGCACCCGCGTGGGCCGCATTGCGAAGTGGAATTCGATCTCGGCGCGGCGCTCGGCCTGAGGCAATGCATGCAACGGGCCGCCTTCGGGCAGCGGCACGTTGAGCGTGCGGCCGACCAGCGACGTGAGCAGGGCGAGGCCGTCCTCGAGGTCGGCCGCGCCGTAGCCTTCCGCCCCGAGCGCGTCGCGCAGCACCCTGTCCTCCCCCGCGGGCGCGGCGTCGCCATCCCGCCAACCGGCCCAGCGTTCGAAGCGGGCGTTCTCGAGCGCGGCGTGAAGCACGTTGCCGAAGCGGCTGCCGGAAAAGCGGCCATCGAAGGTCGCGGCGCCCTCGATCGCATCGTCGAGGGGTTGCGCGGGCTCGTCCGACGCCGAGCCCATGGCTTCGGTGGCCGACGCGTCGGTCTCGTGCGCGCGCCCGTCGTCGTGCGCGGCGTCGGCACGCGCGAGCTGGCTGAAGCTGTAGACCCACCAGTCGGCGTCGAGCCTGCGCCTTGCGGTGCGGGCGGGGGGCACGGCGGGATCCGGTCCGGCCTGCAGCCACGGCAACACGTCCGGTGGCGGGGCGTCGTCGATGCGCAACGCGTCGCCGAGCGCCGCGGACAGCGCCGGGATGTCGCCGACCATCGCCGCGAGCGGCGAACCGCTGCCGTTGTAGAAGTCGCCCGTCGCGAGCCACAGCGCGTGCTGGGCGCGGGTCAGGCCGACGTAGAGCAGGCGGGCGTCCTCCGCGCGCTGCGCGGTTTTCCAGCTGGCCTCCGCGTCATCCCAGCCGGACGCGCCGGCCTGCAGCTTCCAGTGCAGGATGCGACCGTCGTCGCCGCTGGCGGTGAGGTGCCGTCCGGGCGACGGCGGCTTGCCGCCGATCCCGGCGAACGGCAGGAACACCAGCGGGTACTCGAGGCCCTTGCTCTTGTGCAGGGTGACGATCTGCACGCAGCGCGCGTCGGACTCGAGCCGCAGCAGCTGCGTCTCGTCGTCGGCGCTGGCGTCGCCGATGGCGCGGGCCAGCCAGTCCACCAGTCCGTGCAGGCCGAGCGTGCGCGTGCTCGCCTCCTGCAGGCGCTCGCCCAGCTGCAGGTAGTTGGTGAGCCGGCGCTCGCCGTCGAGCAGGCCGACCAGGCGCGTGGCGTTGTCCGCGCACAGGTCGCCGACCAGCGCCAGGGGGCCGCCGTGCCGCAGGCGCTCGCGCCACGCCAGGGCCCGGCGCTGCCACCCGCGCAGGGCCTCACCGTCCTCGGCGAGCGCGGCGATCGCGCCGGCGTCCTGGCCGAGCAGCACCGTGGACAACGCGGTGCGCAGGCGCGCGTCGTCCGCGCCATGCAGCAGCGCCAGCAGCAGGACGTGCAGTTCGCGCGCCTCGCCGGTGGCGAACAGGCTCTGCCGGCCCGCGGCGACGGAGGGAATGCCCGCGCGCGCCAGGCCGTCGCGCACCAGCGTGGCCTGGTGGTGGCTGCGCACCAGCACCGCGATGTCACCCGGCTGCACCGGTTCGACGCGGCCGTCCTTGTGCTGCAGCGCGGCCTTGCCCTGGTGCGCGTCCGCGAGCACGCGGTGGATCGCGGCCACGCAGGCCTGGGTGGCCATCTCGCGCGAGCGCGGCGCGCTCCAGGGCTTCGGGTCGCCCTTCCTGTCGAACTCGACCGGCTCAGGTGCCCGCCACAGCGTCAGCGCGGGCGCGGGCTGGCCATCGCGCAGGTAATGCCCGTCCTGCCGGACGCCGCCCGGGGCGATGCCGTGGAATCCGATGCGCGGATCCACGAAGGGGGGTTCGGCCACCGACGTGCGCGCCGCGTCCTCGAACGCGGCCTGCGCGCTGTCGTACAGCGCCTGGATGGCGCGCAGCACGGACGGGCGCGAGCGGAAGTTGTGGGCGAGCGGCGGGGCTTCGTCCGCGGCGTGCTTCGCGCGCAGGTAGGTCTCGACGTCGCCGCCGCGGAAGCCGTAGATCGCCTGCTTGGGGTCGCCGATGACGAACAGCGCCGGGTCCGCGCTGGCGCTCCCGAAGACGCGGTCGAAGATGCGCCACTGGCGCGGATCGGTGTCCTGGAACTCGTCGACCAGGGCCACCGCGTACTGCCGGCGCAGGGCGTCGGCGAGGTCGTCGCCGTGCGGGCCGGCGAGCGCGTCGGCGACGCCGTCGATCATGTCGTCGTAGGTCTGCACGCGGCGCTGCTGCTTGAGGCGCGCGAGGCGGGCGCGGGCGTCGTCGCGCACGCGGTGCAGGCGCACCACGCGGCGCGCCTCCCGGTGGCCGTCGACCGCGGCAAGCGCGTCGAGGTAGGCCTGCAGTGCGTCGCAGACCGGGGAATCGGGCGTGCGCCCCGCAGCCTTGACGCTCGTCTTGTCGCGCAGGGTCTCGCGGCGCAGGTAATGGAGCTTTCCGTGCGCCAGCGGGCGGTCGTGTTCCCCGGACTCGCACCACGCGCGGGCGGTGTCGAACAGTTCGTCGATCCAGTCCACCTTGTAGCTGCCGCCGTGCAGCACCTTGCCGTCGACGGCGCGGGCCAGCGCGGCCCTGAAGTCGTCTCCGTGCGCGCGGAACGCGTCCGCCAGCGCCGCGCCCGCCGCGCGCAGCGCGGGCGCCGGGTCACCGGCCAACGCGGCCGGAGCGGGGCGCAGGGGTTCCCGGCCCAGCAACGCACGCAGGTCTCCCGCCAGCGCCTCCGGACCGCCCCTCCAGAGCGCGAGCAGGTCGTCCGCGCCTTCGGGCGTGTCGCCGTGGCTGCGCCACAGGTCCTCGGCCAGCCGTTCGCGCAGCTCGCCGTCGTCGGCCAGCACCTCCAGCGCGTCGAAGCCCTGGCCGCTGGCGAAGGCGTGCTCGCGCAGCACGCGCGCGCAGAACCCGTGGATCGTGAAGATCGCGGCGAGGTCGATGCCGTCGGCGGCTTGGCGCAGGCGACGGCGCAGGGCATCGGGCGCTTCCCCGGAACCGGCGAGATGCGCATCGAGCACCGCGCGCGTGATGGCGGCCTCCGGCGCTTCGCCGTCCACCGGATCGGTGCCGGCCAGCGACACCGCCAGCAGCAGGCGCGCGCGGGTGCGGGCGCGCAGCTCCTGGGTGGCGGCTTCGGTGAAGGTGACCGCCAGCACGTCGCCGATCCCCAGGCGCCGCTCCACCAGCAGCCGCAGCACCAGCGTGGCGAGGGTGAAGGTCTTGCCCGTCCCCGCCGACGCCTCGATGGCATGGATGCCGGTGAGCGGGAGCGTCAGGTAGGGATCGTCGCGGTGTCCTGCGCCGCTCATGCCGCGTCCTCGGCATCGAAGTCCAGCACGATCGCCTTCAACGCGGCCGCGTCGGTGCCGCCATGCACCTGCCCGCACGTCAGCGCGCCGAAGATCGACATCGACAGGTCGACGAAGGCGAGTCGCGTGGCCTCGTCGACGAACGGATCCCTGCCACGCAGCGCGATGCGCACGGCATCCCCTTGCCCCTCCGCCCACTGGTTCGGGCCGCCGTGCCAGCGCGCCGCCGCCGCGCGCAGCCCCCGCTCGAGCGTGGCCGCGCTGTGCAGCGACCAGCCGCTGTAGGGCGCGAAGGGGAGCGGTTCGCGAAGGCCCCGCGCCCGCAGGTCCAGCAGGTGCCGCAGGACGGCGTGCGCCGTTGCGCGGTCCAGGGGGGCACGCGCATGCGGGCCGACCCCGACGTCCTTCACGGCCTCGAACGACACGAGCGGCAGCGCCAGCCCCGCGGCGCTGGCGAACAGCCAGTCCAGTCCGTTGCGGATCACCGACGGCCCATTGGGTTCGCCGAAGCGCAGGCGCGCGATGCCCTGCGGATAGGCGTCGGCGATGCGCCCATGCACTCGCGTGCCATCGATGTCGACCGTGAGCCGCGGGGCATCGGCGAGCGTGTCGCCACGCCATGCCCCGAACGCCTCGGCATAGGGCGCGACCTCTTCCCTCAATTCCGCCAGGGTGCGCGTGCCGAGTGGTCCCGACGGCAGCAGCCCGCGCGCGCGCAGGTCGGCGTGGGTGGCCGCGTCGTCGTCACCGCGCAGCACGGCGTCGAACACGGCGCGTTGCAGCCGGTTGCGCAGCAGGCCCCGGCGCGGCGCCTGCAACGGCTCGGTGTCGTCTTCGACCTCCTCGATCTCCGCCAGGCGCAGGTCGAGGCGATGCCGCAGGAACTGCCCGGACGGATCGACCAGGAACCGGCGCAGGGCGTCGAGCGACAGGTCCGGCGCGACGACCGGCATGGGCGGCAGCGCCGCGCCGGACCACGGCGGCAGCGGCGTGCGCATCCCGCCGGCCTGCGCCGCGGCCGCCCGCCACCGCGCGCGGTAGCTGAAGCGGCGCGGGTCGCCGTGGGCGCCGAATGCGGCGGCGGAGAACGGTTGCAGTGAGTGGCGCACCACGAGGTCGCGCCGCACCGACGACCCGTCTGCATGCAAGGCGGCGATCGAATCGACCAGTTCGCCGACCAGGGCCGACGGCTCGCGCACGCTGTTGTCACGCGGGTCGGCGCCCAGGTAACTGACGTAGAACACGTCCCGCGCGGCGGTCAGCAGTTGCAGGAACAGGTAGCGGTCGTCGTCGCGCAACGAGCGGTCGCCCGGACGCCGGCGATCGGTGCCCAGCTCCGCGGTCAGCCGGCTCAGGCCTGCCGCGGGATCGCGCCGCGGGTAGTCGCCATCGTTCATCCCGAGTACGCAGATCACCCGGAACGGCAGCAACCGCATCGGCACCATGCGCCCGAAGCTGACGCCGCCCGTGAGCAGCGGCGCCCGCGTGTCGGCTTCGCCCAGCACGGCGGCGAAGTGGGCGCGCACGACGTCGCCCGGAACCGGCGAACCGAACCCGGCCGTGGCCGCGTGCTTCGCGAAGTCGTCGACGTGGGAACGCAGTCGGTCCAGCGCGCGGCGGCTCGCCGGATCCGCGGGTTCAGCCGGCAGCAGCGCCTCCAGCAGCGCGAGCAGGCGTTCGCGCCACTGCGCGGGCGGCATCGCTTCGCCCAGCAGCACCCGCTGGCGGGCCAGCACGCGCAGCAGGCGCAGCAGCGTGTCGAGCGCGTCGAGCGCGCCGCCTTCCAGCCCCGGCCATGGCGCGACGCCTTCGATCGTCCCGTCCGCGCCACTTGCGTGCCCGAGCAGCAGGCGGTCGAGCGCGAACTGCCAGGTGCCGGCGTCGTCCGCGGGCGCGTCGAGCGACCCGCGGTGCGCGGCGTCCAGGCCCCATCGCGCGCCGGCTTCCCGCAGCCACCCATGCAGGCGCTCGAAGGCGGGCGCGTCGAGGCCGGTGGCTTCCGCGACCGGCGCGCTGGCCAGCAGGTCGAGGATCTCGTTCAGCCCGAACCGCGAGATCGGCAGCGCGAGCAGGCGGAGGAACACCTCGGCCAGCGGTTCGCTGGCCAGCGGGCTGGTGTCGGCGAGCGCGTAGGGAATGCGCTCGGCGGGGTCGACGCCGCCGAAGACCGCATCGAGGTAAGGCGCGTACACGTCGATGTCCGGCGCCAGCACCGCGATGTCGCGCGGCTGCAGCGGCGGATCGAAGCGGTCGTCCTCCAGCAGGCCGCGCAGCTGGTCGTGGAGGACCTGCAGTTCGCGCAGCGGCGTGTGGCAGGCGTGCAGCTGGAGGCTGTTGTCCGTGCGGTCGAGCGCCTGCCGGAACGGCGTGTCCGGACGGCGGTGCAGCAGGTTGCGCTGCAGCCGGCCGAGCAGGTCGTCCCGCGCGGGGTCGTCGCCGTCGTGTGCCTCGGGGTCGGCGTAGTGCGCGTGCTCGCTGTCGGGGTGCACCACCTCGTACCCGCCGAGCACGGCCATGAAATCACGGCCCGCCGCGCCCCAGGCCTGCAGCAGCGCGTTGTCCTCGTGGTCCTCGCCGGCCCGAAGGCGTTCGGCGTAGGTGGGCAGGTCGCCCCAGTACTTGCGGCTGGGCGCGGGCAGGTGGAAGTGCAGCGTGCCGACGCGCGACTGGGTGGCGATCACGCGCAGCACGTCGGGCGAGACGTTGACGGTGGCGAAGGCGAACAGGCGCGACGGGAGGCCCTGCGGCAGGGGCTTGCCCTCGCCCTCGAAGCGGTCGAGGTAGGCCTGGATGCGTCGCGCGCGATGCGCGCGGCCGCCGGCGACTTCGCGCCAGAGGATCGCCTGCGGGTCGCCGGGGTCGGCGCCCGCTTCCCAGCGCAGCAGCCAGTCGCGGCGCCAGGCCTGGTACTTGCCGAACACCTCGGCGAGTTCGCCGGCCAGCGACCAGGGCTTGAGCGGATCGCCGCCACCCAGGTACGCCGCGACCTGTGCGAGCGGCGGCTTGGCCAGGACATCAGGATCGGTCAACGCCCCGTACAGCCGCCAGTGGAGGCTTCCGGCGTCGAGGTCGTCCTCGACCTTGCCGAGGTTGGCATCCAGCGCCCGGGTGACGAACTCCCCCGGCGCCAGGAACTCGAGGTTCGCCGCGATGCCGTGCGCTTCCGCCAGGTGCGCCTGCAGCCAGCGGCGCATCGCCGCCTGCGGGATCAGGACGACGTCGGGCGCAAGCAGCGGCTGGCCGGGCGCGGGCGTGCGCAGTTCCGCCGCCAGCAGGCCGGCGAGGACCTCGAGTGCGTTGGAGTGGTGGAGGCGGAAGTCGGACGCGGCCGGCATGCGCGCATCTTGCCGCAGGGGCGTCGCACCGGATGCGACCGGCGGGGACGCGGGCGTCCCAGCCGGGCCCCGCTCACTCGCTCAGGCGCGGCATCCCGTGCGCGTCGCGTTCCTCGCGCACGGCGGCATCCTGGATCTTCTGCCGCAGGTCGCGGCCCGGCAGTTCCACCGGGGCCTCGCCCCGGTGCGCGCGCAGCGCATTGACGTAGCTCAGGCGCGCATGCGTTTCGTCGCCCGCCTGCGCGAAGCTGTCGCCCAACGACTCCCAGGCTTCGGCGCCGCCACCCTGTGCGATCGCCCGGTGCAGGTAGTCGCCCGCCTGCCGGTGCTGGCCCTGCGCCTGCGACAGGCGCGCCAGCGTCAGCAGCAGCGCGGGGCTGGCGGGGTGCGCGGCGAGCCAGCGCTCGGCGTGCGCGCGACGCGCGTCGAAGCGCTCGACCGGCAGCCGGCCGTACAACGCGGCCAGCGACTCGTCCCATCGGGTGTCGAGCGCCTGTTCGATGCTCTTGAGGGCGGCTTCGTCCCAGCGCAGCGCGGCGGCACGCTCGGCGTACGCGGCGACCACCTCCGCTTCGCTGCGCATCGGCTTGGACAGGCTTTCCCAGCGGTCGGCCAACACGTTCGCGTCGGCGGCTTCGCGCAGGGTGGCGGCGGCCCAGCGTTCCTCGAGTTCGTCGAGCCGCTCGGGCGGCAACGCCTGCGCCTGGCGCATCGGACCGAGCAGGCCATAGGCCTGGCCGGCCAGGCCCGAGCTCGCCAGCGCCTCGGCGCGCAGGGCCAGGCCGCGCGGCGGCAGCGGCTGCGCGGCGGGCGCGTCGAGCGCGACCAGTGCGTCGGTGGGCCGGCCCTGCGCCAGGGCGCGCTCGGCGGCGACCAGCGCGCGCAACGTCGGGTGGCGGTCGCCGTAGCCGTCCAGGTGCTGGCGCGCCGCGTTCGCGTCGCCGCGTGCATCGGCCGCGCGGACCGCCGCGGCGCGGGCGATGGGCTCGGCATCCGGATCGTCCGCGGCCGCCAGCGCGAGCTGCTTCTCCGCGCGCGCCCAGTGGCCCTGCCGGTACAGCGACAGGCCCTCGACCAGGCGGGCGCGGGTCTGCCGGTCGCGATGCCCGTGCCAGGCGCGGAACGGCAGCCGCAGCACCGTCCAGACCAGCCAGAGCGCGGCCAGGCCGGCCAGCAGGGCGACAAGCGCGAAGGCGACGGTCGTCGAGTAGCGCCAGCCACGGAAATCGACGACGACGCTGCCCGGATCCTGCAGCAGGACCTGGGCGAGCAGGGCGCCCACCAGGGCCAGCAGCAGCCAGAACAGCAGGTTGCGGAATAGGTTCATGCGGGATCTCCCGACAGGATGGCGCCGACGCTAGTCAGCCACGCGTGGCCGCCGCGTGGAGCCGCGGCCCGCCTGTTCAGGGTACGCGGATCAGCGGGCGCGCAGGCGCTGCAATTGCTCGAGCGTGGTCCCGAGGGTCGGCAGCGCGGGCCGGACGGGCATCGCGCGCAGCGCCGCCAGCTCGCGCAGGGCCGCGTCGCGGGCCCCCGACTCCGGCCACAGGCGCGGCAGCCAGTCGTCGATGCGCTCGAGTGCGGACGCGAACCGGTCGGCATCCCCGGATGACAGCGCGGCGCGCGCGACCGCCAGCTCGAGCTGGAGCGTGGCCAGCCCGGCGTCCCGGCCGTCTGCGGCGAGCGGTGCGCCGGCCGACGGCTGCACTTGGACGACGCGCCCGAGCAGGCGCCGCCACCAGCGGTCTTCGCCATCGCCGGCGGCGCGCTCGCGCAGCGGCAATGCATCGAGCGACGCCGCGAAGGCGTCGAGGCGCGCGGCGACGTCGGCGCTCGGATCCTCGCCCAGTGCATCGAGCGCCGCGCGTTCCTGCGCCAGCGACTGGCGCACGTCGATCCATGCCGGATCGTCCACGCCGTCCATCAGCCCGGCCGCGAACGCATAGGCGCGCCGCGCGCCGGCCACGTCGCCGAACAGCGCCAGGCGCTGCCCGCCCTGCGACAGCAGCAGTTCGACCTCGTCCAGGCGCAGGGCTTGCGCGCCCGTCCCGCCGCCGTCGGCGAGCCGGTTGACCGTCTCCTCCAGCAGCGCCGCGCGCTGGCCGAGCCCGAGCAGTTCCTCGCGCAGCAGCCGGTTGGTGGCGTCGGCGTGCTGCAGCCGTTGCGCTTGCGCGCGCTGGTCGCGGCGTAGCGCATCGAGGCGCAGTTCCACCGCGGACAGGCGCTGGGACGCGCTCGCCTCCGCCGTCTCGGCGGCCTCTTGGGCCTTCCATTCGCGCCAGCCCAGGGCCGCGGCGCCCGCCACCAGCAGCACGGGCACGAGCAGCCAGGCGCCGCCGCGGCGGCGAGGGGTGGACGGGGTGGGGGATTCGGTCACGGACGGGTGCGGCGGCGGATGCGCTGAGGCGCGGAATGTGCCAACGCATGCTACCGGAAGCGCTCAGCGCCGCGCGGCGATTCCAGACGCCGTGATTCCAGCCGCCGCGTCGACCAGTTGGGCCGGGCGCGGCCCCGCGGCGACAGACACCCGCGCGGCAGGGAACCCGTGCCCCCGGGCAAGCGCGGCGAGCCGTTCGCTCGCCGCAGTCACCGCGCAGCCGCGCAGGCGCCGCGCGGCGTCGGGGGGCAGGGCGTCCATCACCCGTGCCAGCGCCTCGCCGCTGCTGAGGGCGAGCACGGCCGGCGCGTCCAGCGATCGCAGCCGCTCCACCTGCCGGGCGGCCAGGGCGATGGGCCGGCGCGCGTACACGTCGACCCGTTGCACGCGTGCCCCGCGCGCGCGCAGCGCGGGGGCGATCCGGTCACGCCCGCCCGGGGCGGTCACCAGTGCGACCTCGTGGCCATCGAGGTTCCGCAGGCCGGGCAGGGCGAGCAGGCCCTCGCTGTCCATCCGGCCGGGCGCCCGCGGCGCGGGCACGCCGGCGCGGCGCAACGCCGCGGCGGTGCCACTGCCGACGGCGTAGGCGACGCGGCCGCGCGCGTGCAGGAGGGCCAGCGTCGCGGCCGCGCGGACTGCCGCCGGGCTGGTGAACACCGCGATGCCCGACGCCAGTGCGGTGCGCAGGGCGGTGCGCGTGGCCTCGTCGTCGCACGCCTCGATGCGCCAGGGCGAGAGCGCGAGCACGCCCGCGCCGTGGCGGGCGGCCGCGCGCCGCAACGCGGCGTGGTCGCCGGCCGGGCGCAACGAGATCACATACCATCGCGGCGGCGGTCGGGCGGGCATCGCGTGCAGAGTGTCCCGCACGCGACCCGCGCCGCAAGCGCCGACCGCGCGACGGACCCCGTGCTCCTCCGCCATGCCCCGACACGATCCCTCCAGCGAACCCGCCACAGACGCCGCGCTCGCCCGCCTCGATGCCCACTATCAAGGCATGCCGCCGGTCGCGGCGCTGCGGATGGCGATCGACGGCTACGACGGCGACCGCCTCCGGCTGGCGGCGCCGCTGTCGACGCACGTCAACGACAAGGGCTGTGCCTTCGGCGGCAGCCTGGGCTCGCTGCTCACGCTCGCCGGTTGGGGGCTGGTCCAGCTGAAGCTGGAAGCGGCGGGGTTCGACGCGGACATCTTCGTGGCCGACAGCCGGGTGCGGTTCCGGGCGCCGCTGTACGACGACCTCGTCGCCGTCGCGTCGCTGGCCGACCCCGGCGCATGGGCCGGGTTCGTCGCGGCGCTCGAATCCCGGGGACGCGGCCGGATCCAGGTCGACGGCGTGGTGCCGCTGCCCGACGGCGGGCCGGCCGCGACGATGGACGCGTCGTTCGCCGCGATCCTGCGCTGAGCATGGCTGCTAGCATGCGGCGCGTCGCCCCGCCGGAGCCGCGCATGCGCCAGTCCCCCGCCTTCCGCCGCCTGCTCGCCCTGTCCGCGATGCTGTGGCTGGCGACGAGCCTGGCGGGCTGCGCCAGCACCGGACAGGCCAGCGCGCTGCAGCAGGCCCAGTACGCCTGGTCGGCCGCCATCCGCTGGGGGGACTTCGAGGGCGCGCAGTCGCTGGTCGACCCCGACTATCGCCGCGCGCACCCGGTGACCGAGCTGGAACTGGCCCGCTACGCGCAGGTGCAGATCTCGGGGTACTCGATCCTCGCCGAACGCGCGACGGAGACCCAGGCGCAGCGCGAGGTGGACATCGGCGTGGTCAACCGGCACACCCTCCAGGAGCGCCGGCAGCGTTACACCGAGCGCTGGCGCTGGGACGCCGAGGACGAGGCCTGGTACATCGTCGACGGCCTGCCGGACCTCTGGAAGGACGGCTGACGCCGCGCCGCGGCGCCCGCGGTTGGGCCGCGCGGACGGCATGACGCATACTCTCCGCCCCCCCCGCCGACCCCGATCGCCCGTGAGCCTCGCCGAACTGGCCGCCTTCTTCGGCCGCCACCCAATCCTGTCCTTCGCCCTGGCGGGCCTGACGGTCGCGATCGTCGCCACCGAGCTGTCGCGCCTGTTCCGCGGCTTCCGGTCGGTGCGTCCGGCGGAACTCACCCGCCTGCTCAACGACGGCAACGCGCTGCTCGTGGACCTGTCGCCGGCCAACGACTTCGAGAAGGGCCACATCGCCGGGGCGCGCAACGTGCTGCCCAGCCAGTTCGACCCGGAGAACAAGGTGCTGGCCAAGGCCCGCGACCTGCCGGTGGTCGTCACTTGCCGCACGGGCCAGGCGTCCGCCGGCGCCGCGAAGCGCCTGAAGAAGGCCGGCTTCAGCCAGGTGTACTGGCTCGACGGCGGCGTCGCGGCCTGGCGCCAGGCCGATCTTCCGCTGGTCCGCGGCCGCGGCTGAGCCGCGGCCGCATGCCATAATCGCCCTCTTTTCCCGCACTCCCGGAGTCCGCGCCGATGGCCGATGACACCCAGAACGGCGCCGCCGGCGCCACCCCCGACGCCCAGGCCCAGGGCCCGGCCTTCTCGGTCGAGAAGATCTACGTCAAGGACGTCTCCTTCGAGGTGCCCAACGCGCCGCAGGTGTTCTCCGAGCAGGCGCAGCCGCAGCTGCAGCTCAACCTCAACCAGCGCGTCCAGCGCCTGGGCGAGAACGCCTACGAGGTCGTGCTGGGCATCACCCTGACCTGCAAGGTCGAGGACAAGTCGATGTACCTGGCCGAAGTCCAGCAGGCGGGCATCTTCGGCCTGCGCGGCTTCGACGACCGCACCCTGGACGCGATGCTGGGCATCCAGTGCCCGAACGTGCTGTACCCGTACGCGCGCCAGCTCATCAGCGACCTGGTCCAGTCCGGCGGCTTCCCGCCGTTCTACCTGCAGCCGATCAACTTCGACGCCCTGTACGCCGAGGGCCTGCGCCAGCGCGCCGCGCAGCAGGAAGGCCAGGGCAACGCCACGGGCGCCGGCCCGGAGACCGTCGGCAACGCCTGATGGCCCCCGCCATGAAGGTCGCGGTGCTGGGCGCGGGGTCCTGGGGCACCGCGCTCGCCGCCCTCGTCGCCCGCGCCGGCCACGACACCGTCCTGTGGGGGCGTGACGCCGGCACCGTGTCGGCGGTCGCCGACCGGCACGAGAACACCCGCTACCTGCCGGGCATCACGCTGCCGGCGTCGCTGCACGCGACCACCGACCTGGCCGCGGCGGTGTCCGCGGCCGACCTGGTGCTGGTCGCCGTGCCCTCGCACGCCTTCGTCGAGACGGTGCGCGCGCTGGCGCCGCACCGCCGCGACGGCGTCGGCGTGGCCTGGGCCACCAAGGGGTTCGAGCCCGGTTCCGGGCGGTTCCTGCACGAGGTGGCGCGCGAGGTGCTGGGCGCGGACGTGCCGCTGGCGGTCGTCACCGGCCCGTCCTTCGCGAAGGAGGTGGCCGCCGGCCTGCCGACCGCGCTGACCGTCCACGGCACGCCGGCCGAATTCGTGGCGCGGGTGGCCGACGTCCTGCACGGCCCGACCTTCCGCGCCTACACCGGCGACGACCTGCTCGGCGCCGAACTCGGCGGCGCGATGAAGAACGTGCTGGCGGTGGCCACCGGCGTGGCCGACGGCATGCAGCTCGGGCTCAACGCGCGCGCGGGCCTGATCACCCGCGGCCTCAACGAGATGCTCCGGCTCAACGCCGCGCTCGGCGGCCGCGCCGAGACCCTGATGGGCCTCGCCGGCCTGGGCGACCTGGTGCTGACCTGCACCGGCGACCTGTCGCGCAACCGCCGCCTGGGCCTGGCCCTCGGCCGCGGCGTGGCGCTCGGGGACGCGGTGCGCGAGATCGGCCAGGTCGTCGAGTCGGTGCAGACCGCCGACGAGGTGATGCGCCTGGCCGAGCGCCACGGCGTCGAGTTGCCGATCGCCAGCGCGGTCCACGCCGCGCTGCACGGCCGCATCACCCCGGCCGACGGCGTGCGCCAGCTGCTCGCACGCGACCAGAAGGCCGAGTATCCGCGCGGACTGTTCGGCGACGCCTGAGCGCGTGTCGCGGGCCGTGCATGTCGGTCCCGGCGCCCGCGTCGCGGCGGGCGCCTGGCCACGCTAGAGCGAGAGCCGCACGCCGGCGTAGTAGGAGACCGCGCCGCCCCGGCCGAAACGGCCCTGGGCGACCAGGCCCCAGCGATCGGTGAGGTGCACCACCGTTCCCAGCCGGGCGTACGCGCTGCCGTCGCTTTGCGATCGGCGCTCGAACCGTTCCTCGAGGTTGGTGTCCCACGCGACACAGGCATCGCCCGCCTCGCTGCAGAAGATTTCCCGGACATTGGATATGTCCGTCCTGCCTTGATGGCTGTAGCCGGCCATGCCCCACAGCTCCCAGCGGTCGTGGGGCAGGCCGCGGACGCCTGCTTCGATCGCCCCGATGAAGGTCCGCTCGTCGTAGCCGTACGAAACCGAGCCGTTCGCCCCCCATAGGTGCAGGACCGTGTCGAGCCAGTACTGGTAGCGGACCGCGCCATCGATGTGGTCGAGCATCACGCGGGAGACGAAGTCCATCCGGGGATTGATCGGCGCGTGAAATCCCAATCCGATCCGCGCGTAATTGTCCTCGTAGTCGTAGAACTCTGCCTCGCGGGCAAACCGCCCGAATGTCGAGGCGTCGCCGTAGCCGATCCCGGAACGCCAGTCATAGCTGCCCAGCAGGAACCAGCGCTCGCCCAATGCGAACGAACCCTGGATGCCGCGGCCCTCGAGTTCGGACGACTTGTAGCCGGAGTACACCGCTTCCACGTACGTGTAATCGAACGTCCCCTGCGCGAGCGCAGCCGTGGGACAGCCGGCGAACGCGATCGCCAGCAAGCATGCCTGCTTCATTGGAACTCCCTGTGTTTCCCCAAGGCCGCGAACCCGGCCCGCATCGAAAACTACACGGAATCCGGACAGAATGGCGGCCCCGGCGGCGAACCGGCCCATGACCGGCGTTGCTCCCGACCCGAACCGATCGAGACCGCATCGATGATCAACAACGCGCTCGACGCCGATGCCGCCCGCCGCGCGCTCGCGACGACCGGGCGTGTCCAGGTGCGCGATTTCCTGCAGCCGGACGCCGCCGGGGCGCTGCACGACTGCCTGCGCGACGAGGTGCCCTGGCGCGTGTTCGAGCGTGGGCGCGATGACCTGCCGGCCGAGCCTGGCAGCGAGGCCGACGACGCCGTTCTGCGCGCCGCCCAGCGGCGCGACGACCCGTTCCACTTCGTCTACGACCGGTACCTGATGGTCGAGGCGCTCAAGTCCGGCCGCGACCCGGGCCTGGTGCTGCACGCGGTCGTGCCGTTCTTCAACGACCCGCAGTTCCTGCAGTTCGCCCGATGGATGGCGAATGATCCGAAGATCAACATGGTCGGCGCGCAGGCCACGCGCTACCGGCCGGGCCAGTTCCTGCGCCCGCACGACGACAGGCACGACGACGAAGGACGCCGCGTCGCCTACGTGCTCAACCTGTCGCGCGACTGGCAGGCCGACTGGGGCGGCCTGCTGCATTTCATGGATGCCGACGGCCGCGTGGTCGACACCTTCGTGCCGCGCTTCAACTCGCTGAGCCTGTTCCGCGTGCCGGTGAACCACTACGTCAGCCTGGTGGCGCCGTGGGCGCGCACGCCGCGCCTGGCGATTACCGGCTGGTGGCACGCGAAGGGGTGAGGCGACCCGGTGCGCCGGTGTCCCTTTGCTAGAGTCCGGGCGACCACCACAGGGACAGGGGATGGGGATGAAGGCCATGACGGCATGCGCGGCGACGGTCGCGCTGGTGTTCGCGGGCGTGCAGCCCGCGGCTCGGGCGAACGGGGCAGCGGACGCTCAGGTCGCGCAGCTGGACGCCTGCAGGGCAGTGCAGGATCCATTGGAACGGGACGCCTGCGCGGCGAAGCTCTTGCTGGAACTCCCGGACGTCCCACCCGAGCTGCGCGCCGCGGCGGAACTGGGCGCGGACGTCGAACTGACGCGTGCGATGCAGGCGTGGCAGGTGCAGGCGGACGATGCCCTGCGCGTGCATGCCAGGCGGCTCGCGGCGCGCGGGACCGCTGAGGGGTTGTTCGCCGCCGCAGTCCTGTGGCCGAAATCGCCGGGCGTGCGGAACGGTCCGGCCGCGGCCCATGCGGACCCCATGGCCCCGGCGCCCGAGGCCCAGGCCTGGTTCGACGCAGCGCGTGCAGTGCGCCCTTCGTTTCCACCCGTGGCGTGGATCGAGGCGCTGGACTGCGCGACGCTGTCCGACGCCTGTGATCCCGCGGACGCACGCGCGCGCCTTGCACGCATCGCGCCGGGCAACGCCGCCGTCCACCTGCTGGAGTTGAATGCGCGCCACGATGCGGGCGACCTCGCCGGCGCGCGCGCCGCGCTCGCACGCATGGCGGCCGCGGACGGGTTCGACGACTACCAGCGGGCGATCCTGGGCCTGCTGGTGGACGCGAACGCAGGCGTGGACTGGCCGCCGCTCCCGCCGGACGCGGCGGACGCGATGGGCCGGGCCTTCGGCGCCGCGGGTCCGCTCGCCCCGGAGGACGTCGGGCACGGCATGCTCACCGGTTGGCTCGTGGCGGTGACGATGCCGGGTGCGCGCCAGCTGAGCGCCGTGTGCAGCGACGACGGCGGACAGATGGATCCGGGCCCCGCCCTGCGTGCCGACTGCATCGCCGCGCTCGCGACGATCGCGGACGCGGGGACGAGCGTGCTCGCGCAGAACGTCGCCCTGCCGCAGCTGGTCCGGCTCACGGCCGGGACGGACGCGGGCGCGGCCTGGCGCGAGCGCCTGCGCGACCTGTACTGGGTCATGGACCGGGGCGGGCAGCTGTTGCCTGGTTTACCGGGGTCGGGCGTATCGGGCGGGACGTGGCTCCGGTGGTGGGCGGCGGTGGGCGAAGTGGAGGCCACCCGGCGACTGATGCGACAGGCGGGCCTGCCTGCCGAGGCGCCGGACGGATGGCTTCCCGCCGGCGCCCGCCACCGTGCGCTGGTCACCACGGGGCGCGCGCCCGACTGAGCCGTCCAGCGCGCGGACCTCGCGGCCCGCGCGCGCCCATGCGTCGGGACGCCGGGACCACGCGCGGCCCCCACGCCCCATCCACCCGATTCCGGTAGGCTGCGGCTTCCTCTGGACCGGAGTCGCGGATGAAGACGGTGCTGGTGGCCAGTTCGAAGGGCGGGGTGGGGAAGACCACGGTGGCGACGCACCTCGCGGCGCAGTCGGCGCTCTCGGGGCGGCACACGGTGCTGGTCGACGCGGATCCACAGGGGTCCTCCACCCGCTGGGCGCAGCGGCGCGCGGGACTGGACCGCGCGGTGCTGCCCATCGACGGCACCGGGCGCAAGGACTGGACCCGGCACGTCCCCGGCGGCACGCATGCCGTCGTGGTCGACGCGGCGGCCGGTGCGATGGCGCACGACCTGGAGACGGCACTGGCACACGCCGACGCCGTGGTGGTGCCGGTCCTGCCGTCCGCCCTCGACATCGAGGCCACGGTGCCCTTCCTCGACTCGCTCGCCGCGCACCCGCGGGTCAAGCGCGGCAAGCTCCCGGTGGCGCTGGTCGCCAACAAGCTCCGTCCGTGGACCAACGCATCGCGCCAGGCGCTGGACGTGCTGTCGTCCTGGCCCGTGCCGGTCATCGCGCAGCTGCGCGACAGTCAGGCTTATTCGGTGCTCACGGGGCTGGGCAAGAGCCTGTTCGACTATCACTCCGCGCAGGTCCGCGACCACCAGCAGGACTGGCAGCCGCTGCTGCGCTGGCTCAAGCTCTGACGCCGTCTCCGCACCTCGCACGACCACGGGCCACTGCATGAAGGAACTGATCCTCCTGCGCCACGCGCACGCCGAACCCGCCGCCCCGGGCGGCGCCGACATCGACCGCGCGCTCTCCCCGGAGGGCCTGGCCGAGGCCGAGGCCGCGGGACGGTGGCTGCGCGAGAACGGGTTCGTGCCCGACCGCGTGCTGTGCTCGCCGGCGCGGCGCACGCGCGAGACGCTCGAGGCGGTGCTGGACGTCGTCGGATATGTCGACCAGCGCCTGGAAACGTCCATCTACGAGGCCACCCCGGGCATGCTGGTGGACCTGGCCGACGCGCACCGCGAATGCGACCGGATCCTGCTGGTCGGCCACAACCCCGGGCTGGAGCGCCTGGCCGCACTGCTGCACAGCGGCCAGTCCAGCGACTACCGCGGGATGCCGCCCGGCGCGATCGCGGTGCTCGCGTTCAGCGGCGACGACGCGCCGATCGAACCGGGCGTCGCGCGCCTGTCGGCGTTCTGGTGGCCCTGACGGACCACGCCGTGGGACGGTCGACGGCGTGGTCGGGCCTGCTGGGGCTGCTGGCCGCCGGCGTGCTCGCGCTGGCCGCGGCGCGCGCGGATGCGGCCACGGCCGAGGCCATCGCCTTCGATCCCGCGCGCAGCCACATCGGCTTCAGCCTGCGCACGCGCTGGGGCCAGCGGCTCGACGGCCGCTTCCCGGCGTTCGAGGGCGACGTGCGGCCGGTCGGCGGCGAGCTGCGGCGGGTGCGCATCGCGCTCGACGTGGCGTCGATGCAGATCGAGGGCTATCCGCGCTACGCGGCGTTCGCGCGCGGCGAGGGGTTCTTCGACGCCGCGCGCCATCCGCGGATCGAGTTCGAGTCGCGGCCGTACCCGCGCGCCCTGCTGCGCGACGGCGGCGAGCTGCGCGGGCGCCTGCGCATGCGCGGCGTCGAGCGGGACACGATCTTCGCGATCGCGCCGTCCACCTGCGCCGATCCGGGCCTGGGCTGCGACGTCGTCGCCGAGGGCGTGGTCGACCGGACGCACTTCGGCATGGACCGCTGGCGCGTCGCGCTGGGCGACCGCGTGCGCTTCCACCTCCGGATCCGGCTGGTCGACGACGGCCCGGGCGGGGCGGCATGAGGACCGCGTCCGCCCTGGGCCGCCTGCTGCCCGTCCTGCTGCTGGTGCTGTCGACCGGCTGCGCGACGCTGTCACCCGCGCAACGCGAACGTGCCGATGCCATCGCCGCGCAGGCGCGCGACACGGCGGTCTCCTGCACCGAGCCGGACGCCTGCGCGCACCAGTCCCCGCTGCGCGACCTGGGCGCGCGCGCCTTCGTGCAATCGAATCCGGGCGCGCCGAAGCACTACGCGCTGCTGCTCGACGCCGGCGGCGACGCGATGCTCGCGCGGCTCAACCTGATCCGCAGCGCCACCACGCGCATCGACCTGCAGACCTACATCTTCGACCAGGACGATGCCGGCCAGCTGTTCATCGAGGAACTGCTCGCGGCGGCGCGGCGCGGCGTGCAGGTGCGCGTGCTGATCGACCAGCTGTCCGCGCTCGAGGAGGTGGAGACGCTCGCCGCGCTCGCCGGCGCCCACGAGAACTTCCGCCTGCGCGTCTACAACCCGACGTTCGGGCGCGCCCGGCCCAACTACCTGCATTACGCATTGAGCGTGCTGTGCTGCTTCCGCGACTTCAACCAGCGCATGCACAACAAGCTGCTGCTGGTCGACGGCGCGATCGCGATCACCGGCGGGCGCAACTACCAGAACGACTATTACGACTGGGATGCCCAGTACAACTTCCGCGACCGCGACCTGCTGGTCGCCGGCCCCGTGGCGCGCGAGATGGACGCGAGCTTCGAGGTGTTCTGGAACGACCGGCGCAGCGTGCCCGCGAGCCGGCTGGCCGACGTCGGCGGGTACCTGCTGCGCGAGGGCGTGCCGGCGCTGGAACCGCCCCGGTACACGCACCCGGAACGCGTCGCCGAAGCCTCCGCGCGGGCGGACGACGCAGCGCTCGTGCGTTCGCGCCTGGTCGACGCCGCACTGCCCGTCGGCGACGTCGCGTTCATCTCCGACCTGCCGCGCAAGCACCACGCCGAGGGTCCGGGCGCCGGCGAGGAAGCCACCGACGGCCTCTACGCACTGATCGCCTCCGCCCGGGAGGAAGTGCTGCTGCAGACGCCGTACCTCATCCTCTCCGGCACGGCGCAGGACCTGTTCCGTGATCTGCGCGCGCGCCCGTCGCCGCCCCGCGTGGTCGTGTCCACCAACAGCCTCGCCGCGACCGACGCGTTCATGGTCTATGCGCTGTCGTTCAAGTACCGGCGCCGCTACATGCGCGAGATGGGCTTCGAGATCCACGAGTACAAGCCGTTCCCCGCCGACGCGCCGATCGACCTGGCGGCCACGCGCGCCGACCCGGACGGCGGCCTGCCGCCGGTGCGGCTGGTCAACGGGCGCCGGCAGCGCGGCACGGTCGTGCGCCAGCGGTTGCGCACCGAGACCCGGCCGTCGTACCTGGGCACGCGCGCGGTCACCGAGCCGGTGCCGCTGGAGCGCGCCGGCGTCCGCGTCGGCCTGCACGCCAAGTCGCTGGTGGTCGACGACCGGGTGGGCGTGGTCGGCACGCACAACTTCGATCCGCGCTCGGACAACTACAACACCGAGAACGCCGTGGTCATCGACGACCCGGCGTTCGCCCGCGCGCTGGCGGCGAGCATCCGCGACGACATCGCGCCGGAGAACTCCTGGGTGATCGCGCCGCGCGACCGCCCGCCCGTGTTCTCCGGGCTGGACTACTCGATCGCCAAGCTGTCGGAGATGCTGCCGCTGTTCGACCTGTGGCCGCTGCGCTACGGCACCAGCTACGAGTTCCAGCCGGGCCCGGAATGCCCGACGCCGCTGCGGCCCAACGATCCGCGGTTCCGCGACTGCTACGCGCCGGTGGGCGACTTCCCCGAGGTCGCGCTCGGGCCGAAGTGGCTGTACACGCGCATCCTGGTCGCCTTCGGCGCGGGGCTCGCCCCCATCCTCTGAGCGCGCCGGCTGCCGGGGTCGCGGGCGTCGCCGCGCACCCCGGCATCGCGCCGCCGCGTCAGGCGGGCGGCTTGTTGTCGATCGGCGGATCGCAGTCGATCGTGCAGTTGCCGTTGCCGGTGTCCATCACCCGGAGGCTGTACTCGGCGGTCTCCACCTGTTCGTTGACGTCCGTGATGCTGCCCGCGCGCGGCGAGTTTCCGTTCCAGGACAGCTGCGACTTCGAGTCGCCGGTGAAGTTGCAGCTCTCGATCTGGTAGCGCTGATCGGCGACGAGCTGGATGGGCGCCGTGTCGCGGCCCTGGCCGACGGTCTGCACCAGACCGCCGGCACCGTCGTCGCCGCCGGTGTAGCGGTAGCTGTAGGTCTGGCCGTTGGAGGCGGCGATGTCATGCCACCCGGGCTCGCTGGACGGGAAGTTGCGCAGGTCGAGCTGGATCAGGGGCGTGCTGGGCATGGTGATGCTCCTTTCGGGGGATCGCCCGCGAGGGCGGGGGGACCGGTCGCGGCGGGGGGGCCGCGGCCGGCGTCAGCGCGCCGCCACCCCGGAGGCGGGCGACGCGTAGGCGGGATCGATCGGCACGTAGCCGGCGCGGGCCAGGCGCGCGGCGTGCGGTGCGGCATCGGCGTCCAGACCCAGCCGGTGCAGTGCACGGACGAAGGGGTCGAGGCGCTCGAACGGGAGGGGATCGTCGCCGGCCAGCCGGTCGCGCGCGGCCCGCCATGCGGCGGTCGCCGCTGCGGCGTCACCATCGCGCGCCGCGGCGTCGCCGGCCAGCAGGTCCAGGCGCGCATGCCAGACGCGGCCGGCGTCGCCCGCCGTGGTGGCGCCGCCATCGGCCTTCGGCGCGACGAGCGCGCGCGCCCGGTCGAGGAACGCATCGGTGCGCGCCGGCTCGCCGGCGGCGAGCGCGAACTCGGCCTCCAGCGCCAGCGCACGGGCCAGCCACGTGCGTACGCGCACGTTCTCCGGCTCGGCCGCGTGCGCGCGTTCGAACAGCGCCGTGGCCGCGCTCGCAGCCACAGGGTCGGGTGGATCGAGTCGAGCCTGCCACCAGCGGGCGCTTGCCAGCGAAGCGGTCCACAGGTTGTTCGCGGGATCCTGCGCGTGCAGTGCATGGGCCAGCGTGGCGGACTCGTCGACAACCGCACGCGTCCTGCCACTGTCGCCACGCTGGGCGCGCGCGTCGGCCGCCAGCAGCAGGGCGTCGACCAGCAGCTCCTTCCAGCGCGCGTTGTCCGGCTCCAGCGCGCGGTTGCGGCGCATGCCGTCGATCTGCTCGTCGAAGTACGCGTCGGCTTCGGCCAACCGCCCCTGGCGCAGCGCGAGCGTGCCAAGCCACGACGCCGTATTCGCGGCCTCGTAGCGCAGCGCCGCGTCGTCCGGCTGCGCGGCGGTCCACCCGCGGTACAGCGCCAGCTGCGCTCGCATCGCGGCCTCGGCCGCGTCCAGCCGTCCGCGACGCTCGTCCACGACGGCCAGGTTGTGGTGACCGTAGGCCACCTCGCGCTGCCAGGCGAAGTTCGCCGGGTCCATCGCCGCGAGTTCGATGGCGCTGTCGCGGTAGCGCGTCAGCCACGTGGCGGCATCGTCGAGCCGCCCTTGCTGGAGGGCGACGAACCCGATCCAGAACTCCGCCTGCGCCAGGTCGAACAGCCGCTGCCCATCGGCGGGCGCGCGCTCGCGCAGCGCGGTGCTGCGGGCGTGCGCCTCGCGGAAGGCCGCCATTGCCTCGGCGTGGTTGCCCTCGTCCAGCCGCACCTGGCCGATGCCGGTCAGCGAGCGCGCCTGCTCGGCCAGCGCCCGGTCGCTGAGGTCGCGCGGATCCAGCGCCGCGAAATACCCGGTGGCCTTGTCGTCGACCGCGCGCATGAGGTCCAGCCGGCCCACGGTCGCCAGCTTTTCGCGCAGGTCGCCGAGCATGAAGCCGACGATGTCCTCGGCCTGCGCCTGCCGGCGCTGCGCGTCGTTGCGGGCGATCCACGCGGTGGTGGCCAGCGACAGCGCGATCGCCATCCCGGCGAGCGATGCCGCCGCGACCAGTGCCAGCCGCCGGTGGCGGCGTTGCGCCTCGCGCTGCGCGAGCGCGTCGTAACCCACGCCGAGCAGGCCCGCGACCAGCTTGAGCAGGGCACGTTCGCGCCCGTCTCCGGCCTTGCGCGCGTCCGCGGCGAGCGGTTCGCGCGTCGCTCCGCCCGCGCCATCGGCCAGCAGCGCGGGGGGAAACGGGGTCGCGCCATCCTGGGGGCCGTCGACGATGAAGGCGAGCACCGGCGCGTCCGGGCGGAGCGCGCGGAAGGCCTCCACCTCGGCGTTCACCCACCGCGAGGCGGCGGCGGCGGGCGAGCACAGCACGACCAGCGTCTCGGATCCCGCCAGCGCCGCGCGCACCACATCGCTCAGGTCGCCTGCGGACGGGAGCTCGTCGCGATCACGGAACACGCGCCCCAGCCGGGCAGGCACCGGACCATCCCGGCCGCGCGTGCCCACCAGCCTGCGCGGCACGCGGTACCCCTCCAGGCGCTTGAGCAGCCACCGCGCCCAGGGCGCATCGGCGTGGCTGTAGCTGAGGAAGGCGCGATAACGCATCCCGGTCGCCCCGGCGAGGGTGACCCAGCCAACGCGGGGGGGTTCGGTCGCCGGCCACGACGCGCGGCACCGGCCCGGGGGCGGCCGGGACCGGAAAAGAAGGAGCCCGGCCAGTGGCCGGGCTCCGGGCATCGCGGCATCGGGGGAGAGAGACGCGCCGCGATGGTGCTGCTGCGGGGTTGGGCGCTTACCAGCTGAAGCGCGGGCCCACGAACCACTGGGTGTCGCCGTCGGCGATCTTGACGTCGCCGCTCACGCCCCAGTTCGGGGTGAACTTGTACTGCGCGCCCAGGCGGCCGTACACGTCGCCGTCGTAGGCATCACCGTCCTCGAAACCGGCCAGGGCATAGCCCTCCAGGTTCGTGGTGAGCGCGCTGCGCACGCCGACCTCGGCGCTGTAGCCGTCGGCATCCACGCCCACGTCGTCGGCCTGGAACTTCTCGTAGGCCACGCGCGTGACCAGGTCGGTGTTCGCGGTCACCGGGTGGTTGTAGCCCACGCCGGCGCGCCACTGGTCGAAGTCGAGGTCCGAATCCTCGATCTCCTGGTTCTGGTAGCCGCCGAACACGTGGAAGTTCGGATGCACGGCGAACGACGCATTGCCGCCGAAGCCGTCGGCGTCGCCGCTGTCGGTGTTGGTGGCGGTGTAGCCACCCTCGACGTAGTTGTAAGAAACGCCCTCGGCCGCATTCGCGGCGAACGGAAGGGCGGCCATCAGGGGAAGGGCAAGCAAAGTACGCTTCATGGGGGAAGCCTCTTGTTTCGAGTTATGGACCCCGCCGGTGCGGTCCCCGCATCGCTGCGGGGCACGAATCGCCGGGGCGGGGCGCAGTATCCGAGCGGGCACGCAACGGATGCTGAACCCGTGGACTTGTGCCGGGGGAACTTTTCAGCGATGTGCCCGCGGCGCGAACGTGGCGATGAATCCCCGAAATCCGCGAAATCCGCGTCATCCGCGTCATCAGCGCGGCCCTCGCCTAGTCGCCGCCCGCGTATCCAATCTGCCGCCAGGCCTCGAACACCACGACCGCGACCGCGTTGGACAGGTTGAGGCTGCGGTTTCCGGGGCGCATGGGCAGGCGCAGGCGCTGGCCGCCGGGAATCCGCGCGAGCACGTCGTCGGGCAGCCCGCGCGACTCGGCGCCGAACACGAACACGTCGCCCGCCGCGAAGCGCGGGGCGTCGAACCGGGTGCTGTTGCGCGTGGACAGCGCGAACACGCGCGGCGGCGCGTCGCGCTCCCGGGCGATCGACGCGAGCGCCGCGTCGACGCCGGGATGCACGCGCACCGGGGCGTACTCGTGGTAGTCGAGGCCGGCGCGCCGCAGCTGGCGGTCGTCCATCTCGAACCCCAGCGGCTCGACCAGGTGCAGCCGGGCGCCGGTGTTGGCGCACAGGCGGATCACGTTGCCGGTGTTGGGCGGGATCTCCGGCGCGACGAGGACGACGTCGAACATCGCTACGGCCGGGCCGAGGCGCGGCGCGTCACCACGGGATCGCGTCGCCCTTCCAGCTGATGAAGCGGCCGTTGTCCTTCGCCTTCAATCGCTCGACCTGCGCCAGCACGCCGGCGACCGCATCTTCCGGCAGCACCTCGGCCTTCTCCCCGCCCATGTCGGTGCGCACCCAGCCGGGACTGGTGGCGACGACCACGATCCCGCGCGGCCCGAGCGCCTGCGCCAGCTGCGCGGTCACCATGTTGAGCGCGGCCTTCGACACCGAATAGCTCGGCGTGCCGAAGCGCGCGGTCTCGGCCATCGAGCCCAGGCGCGAGGACAGCATCACCACCCGCGCGTCGTCCGCCAGCACGGGCGCGAGCGCCTGCGTCAGCAGCATCGGCCCGGCGGCATTCGTGCGGAACGTGTCGAGGAAGTTCTCCAGCTTCAGCGACCCGAACCGTTCTCCGGCGTGCAGGATGCCGGCGTTGTTGACGAGCAGGCCGATGCGGACGCCTTCGCCGAGGGCGAGCGGAATCTCCCGCGCCAGTTCGGCGTGCTGCTTCGCGTCGCCGACATCCAGCGGCAGCACCTTGAGCCGGCCCGGGTGTTCGCCGGCCAGTGAATTGAGCGCCGTGGCGCGTCCGGGTTGGCGGCAGGTCGCGACCACGCGGTGGCCGCGGGCCAGCAGCTGGCGGGTGAACTCGAGGCCCAGTCCACGGTTGGCACCGGTGACCAGGCAGGGGTCGGGGAGCGGCATCGCGGCAGTCTACGCCGCCGGCCCGCGCCCGGGTCGCGGCAGGGGCCGGTGCGCGCCCCGGACTTGTGGCCCATGCGCCGCCACGACCGGCGGCTAGGATGGCGTGGGGTCCCGCGCCCGCACGGGCCGCGACACGACCCACCCACGCCGTGAACCGACCACTTCCAAGGAGTGACCCATGCCTGTCGCCCGCCGGCCGCGCGCCGCCCTCAAGCACGGCGCCCTCGCGCTCGCCCTCACCGCGGCCCTCGGCAGCCTCGCCTTCGCACCGGCGCCGGCGCACGCGCAGGACGCCCCGGCCACCGCATCGGTCGACATCCCGTACGAGGAATTCACCTTGCCCAACGGGCTGCGCGTGATCGTGCACGAGGACCGCAAGGCGCCGATCGTGGCGGTCAACGTCTGGTACCACGTGGGCAGCAAGGACGAGCCCGCCGGCCGCAGCGGCTTCGCGCACCTGTTCGAACACCTGATGTTCCAGGGCAGCGAGAACTACGACGGCGAGTACTTCGAGCCGTTCGAGCTGGTCGGCGCCACCGACCAGAACGGCACCACCAACTCCGACCGCACCAACTACTTCCAGAACGTGCCGACCACCGCGCTGGACATGGCGCTGTTCATGGAATCCGACCGCATGGGCCACTTCCTCGGCGCGGTCGACCAGGCCCTGCTCGACGAGCAGCGCGGCGTCGTCCAGAACGAGAAGCGCCAGGGCGAGAACCAGCCCTACGGCCAGGTCTGGGAAAAGCTCGGCAAGGCGATGTACCCGAAGGGCCATCCCTACCACCACAGCACCATCGGCTCGATGGCCGACCTCAACGCCGCCTCGCTGGCCGACGTGCAGCAGTGGTTCCGCGCCTGGTACGGCCCGAACAACGCGGTGCTGGTGCTGGCCGGCGACATCGACGTGGAGACCGCGCGCGAGAAGGTCACGCGCTACTTCGGCGACATCCCGGCCGGCCCGGACATGGCGCAGCCGCCCGTCGACGTCGCCAAGCGCACGCAGGCGAGCCGCGAGGTGATGGAGGACAAGGTCCCGCAGGCCCGCGTGTACCGCCTGTGGAACGTCGCCGAGTACGGCAACCCCGACATCGAGCGCCTGCAGCTGCTCGCGCAGGTGCTGGGCGGCAGCAAGTCATCGCGCCTGGACACGCGCCTCGTGCACGGCGACAAGATCGCCGACCGCGTCAGCTCGGGCGTATGGACCTCGCAGCTCGGTTCCGCGTTCGTGGTCACCGCCGACGTCAAGCAGGGCGTCGAGGTGGCGACCGTCGAGAAGGCGATCGACGAAGAACTGCGCCGCCTGCTGGCGGATGGCCCGACCGCCTCGGAGCTCGAGCAGGCGCGTACGGTGATCCGCGCAGGCTTCATCCGCGGCATCGAGCGCATCGGCGGCTTCGGCGGCAAGGCCGACGTGCTGGCCGAGTGCGAGGTGTACACGGGCGAGCCGGACTGCTTCCGCGACGGCCTCGCCACGCTGGCCGCCGCGGACGTCGCCGGCGTGCGGGCCACCGGGCGCCAGTGGCTGTCCAGCGGCAGCCATACGCTGGTGGTCGAGCCGGGCGAGCGCACGCCGCTGGTCGAGGAACCGGCGGTCACGCCGGAACCGTTCGACCTGCCGCCCGTGGACCCGGATTACGGCACGGTGGCCTCGGATGTCGACCGCGCCGCCGGCCCGCCGATGCCCGAGCGCTTCCCGGACCTCAAGTTCCCCGAGCTGCAGCGCGCGACGCTGTCCAACGGCACGAAGGTGATCCTCGCCGAGCGCCACGACGTGCCGGTGGTGCAGATGAGCTACCTGTTCAACGGCGGCTATTCGGCCGACCAGGGCGGCAAGCTCGGCACCTCCAGCTTCACCATGGGCATGCTCGACGAGGGCGCGGGCGAGCTGGGCGCGCTCGCGTTCGCCAATGCCGCCGAGGCGCTGGGCGCGAGCCTGGGCGCGGGTGCGTCGCTGGACGGCGGCAACGCGTACATGTCCACGCTGAAGGAAAACCTCGACCCGTCGCTGGCGCTGTTCGCCGACATGCTGCGCGAGCCGCGCTTCGAGCAGGCCGAGATCGATCGCGTCAAGGCCAGCTGGATCGCCGGCATCGCGCAGGAGAAGGCGCGCCCGAACGGCGCCGCGCTGCGCGTGCTGCCGCCGCTGCTGTACGGCGAGGGCCATGCGTACGCGATGCCGTTCTCCGGCACCGGCACCGAGGCGTCGATCGCGTCGCTCACCCGGGACGACCTGGTCGCCTACCACCGCGACTGGGTGCGGCCCGAGGGGGCGACGCTCGTCGTCGTCGGCGACACGACGCTGTCGCAGGTCGTGCCGATGCTGGAGAAGCACTTCGGCGACTGGGACGGCACGGGCGCGGCGCCCGAGCCGGTCGAGGCCGCGAAGGTCGACCTGCCGGACGCGCCGCGCGTGTTCCTGATCGACCAGCCCGGCGCCGTGCAGGCCAACATCTTCGTCGGCCAGCTGGTGCCGTCCACGCGCGACGACGGCGCGACGACGCTGGAGATCGCCAACGCGGTGCTGGGCGGCGAGTTCTCCTCGCGCCTCAACATGAACCTGCGCGAGGACAAGCACTGGGCCTACGGCTCCTACAGCTTCGTCAGCGACGCGCAGGGGCAGCGCCCGTGGATCGCGTTCGCGCCGGTGCAGATCGACAGGACGGCCGAATCGCTGGCCGAGCTCAAGCGCGAGATCACCGACTACGCCACCGGCACCATGCCGCCGGCGGCAGCGGAGGTCGACAAGATCCAGGCCACCAACATCCGCGGCCTGCCCGGTGCGTACGAAACCGCCGGGGCCGTCATGGGCACGATCACGGGCATCGTCCGCTACGGTCGCCCGGACGACTACGTGCTGCGCCGCCGCGCGGAGATCGAGGCGATGTCCGATGCCGAGGTCGCCGCGGCCGCCGCGTCGATCGACCCGTCCGCGCTGACCTGGGTGGTGGTCGGCGACCTGGACCAGATCGAAGGCAAGGTGCGTGCGCTCGACCTGGGCACGGTCACCGTCGTCGACGCCGACGGCAAGCCGGTCGCCGACGCCGAGTGATGCCATGCGGGGCCGGGCATTCGCCCGGCCCCGTCATTGCCAACAGCGCCCGTCGCGTCCGATTCATCCCGCGCCCTCGCGCGCGGGACACAATCGACGCCCGAAGAACGACCCGGGGAGGCAGCCCGGTCCCGGGCGCAGCCCGATCCTTCCGAATCCGCACTGGAGTCCCGCATGGCCGCGATCCGCACCTCGATCCTGACCCTCGCCACCGCCACGCTGCTCGCCGGCGGCTGCACCTGGGTCCACATGGCCCCCGGGGCGAAGGACGTGCGCGTGTTGCCGCAGGGCACCCCGCCGGCCGGCTGCGAGAAGCGCGGCGAGATCGCGGTGACCGTCCGCGACAGCATCGCGTTCTACGAGCGCAACCAGCTGCGGGTGATCGAGGAGCTGGAGACCCTCGCCCGCAACGAGGCCCCGGCCATCGGCGCGGACACCATCCAGCCGCTCGGCCCGCCGGTCGAGGGCGACCAGCGCTTCGCGGCCTGGCGCTGCGGCGGCTGACCCCGACGCGTCGACCGCCATGGATCCCCGCCTCCGCGGGGATGACGCCGCGGTGTCTCCCACCACGTCATTCCCGCGAAGGCGGGAATCCACCCGCACCGGTACCCCCCCTGGCCGTCATTCCCGCGAAGGCGGGAATCCACCCGCACCGGTACCCCCCCTGGCCGTCATTCCCGCGAAGGCGGGAATCCATGCGGGTGGGCGCCGGCGACCCGTGGAGCCCCGCCTCCGCGGGGATGACGGCGCAGAGGGCCGCCCAGGGCCGCCCGCCCGCGCGGGACCGCCCCACCCCGCGGCCACATTCAATGTGTCCGGGGCGTTAAGCCGGTATCCTTGCGCGTCCCCCGTACCCTCCGGTACGCCGCGCCACGGTTGCAGTCCATGCTGTTCCAGCACGTCGCCATCGCGGGCCTCGCCCACATCGATGCCCCCCGCCGGCTGACGTCGGAGGAGATCCACGCCCGCCTGCGGCCCACGCTGGACCGCCTCGGCATCAAGGCCAACGTCCTCGAGGACGTCGCCGGCGTGCGCGAACGCCGGCTGTGGGACGGCGAGGTCCGCGCCTCGGACGCGGCGACCCTCGCCGGCGTCAAGGCGCTCGCCGACGCCGGCATCGACGCCGACCGCATCGGCCTGCTGGTCAACACCTCCGTCAGCCGCGACTACCTGGAGCCGTCCACGGCCAGCATCGTCTCCGGCAACCTGCGCCTGCCCGACACCTGCCAGAACTTCGACGTCGCCAACGCGTGCCTGGCGTTCCTCAACGGCATGGACATCGCCAGCCGCATGATCGAGCGCGGCGAGATCGACTACGCGCTGGTGGTCAACGGCGAAACCGCCGACCTCGCCTACGAGAAGACCCTCGAGCGCCTGTCCCGCCCGGACGTCACCGCCGACCAGTTCCGCGACGAGATGGCCACGCTCACCCTGGGCAGCGGCGCCGCGGCGATGGTGATGGCGCGCGCCGAGCTCGCCCCCGGCGCGCCGCGCTACCGCGGCGGCGTCACCCGCTCGGCCACCGAGTGGAACCAGCTGTGCCGCGGCGACCTGGTCCACGACCGCATGGTCGCCGACGGCCGCATGCTGATGATCGAAGGCCTCAAGCTGGGCCACAAGACGTTCGCCGCCGCGCGCTCGGCGCTCGGCTGGGCGGTCGAGGAGCTGGACCAGTTCGTCATCCACCAGGTCAGCAAGGCGCACACCAAGGCCTTCCTCAAGGCCTTCCGCATCGACCCGAAGAAGGTCATGACCATCTTCGGCGAACACGGCAACATCGGCCCGGCCTCGGTGCCGATCGTGCTGTCGAAGCTGCGCGAGATGGGCAGCCTGCAGAAGGGCAACCGGATCGCCCTGCTGGGCATCGGTTCGGGCCTGAACTGTTCGATGGCCGAGGTCGTGTGGTGAGTTCGCCCGCGCAGGGCGCCCACGGCACCCCGCGCTTCCCCGGCTACCCGTTCCAGCCGCGCCGGGTCGAGGTGCGGCCCGGCATCGCGATGTCCTGCGTGGACGAGGGGCCGCGCGACGGCGAGGTGGTGGTCATGCTCCACGGCAACCCGTCGTGGAGCTACTACTGGCGCCACCTGGTGTGCGGCCTGCGCGGTCGCTACCGGTGCCTGGCGCCGGACCACGTCGGCATGGGCCTGTCGGACAAGCCGGACGACGCGCCGGGTGCGTCGCCGCGCTACGACTACACGCTGCAGTCGCGCATCGAGGACCTCGACGCGCTGCTGGACGCGCTCGGGATCGACGGCCCGGTGACGCTGGCCGTGCACGACTGGGGCGGCATGGTCGGCCTCGGCTGGGCGCTGCGCGATCCGTCGCGCGTGCGCCGGCTGGTGGTGCTCAACACCGCCACCTTCCCGCTGCCCGAAAACAAGCCGCTGCCGTCCGCGCTGCGCTTCGGTCGCGACAGCGCGCTGGCCGCGTTCCTGATCCGTGCGTTCAACGCCTTCGCCTGGACCGCCGCGCACGTCGGCGTCGGCCGGCCGATGCCGGGCGCGGTGCGCCGCGCCTACCTCGCGCCCTACGACAGCTGGCGCAACCGCATCGCGACGCTGCGCTTCGTGCAGGACATCCCGCTGGACGCGCGCGACCGGGCCTGGTCGCTGGTCGAGGCGGCGGGCCGGCGGCTGCACGCGTTCGCCGACCGCCCGGTGTTCATCGGCTGGGGCCTGGCGGACTTCGTGTTCGACAAGCGCTGCCTCGACGTCTACCGCGCCGCCTGGCCGCAGGCGCAGGTGCATGCGTTCGAGCATGCCGACCACTACGTGCTCGAGGACGAGCACGCGCTGCTGGTGCCGAAGATCCGCGAGTTCCTCGACCGCAACCCGGTCGGGCGCCGTCCGGGCTGAGCCTCAGGCCGCGCGGCCGCGCCGCTCGCGCGCCAGGTGCACCAGCAGCAGCGAGATCGCCGCCGGCGTCATGCCGGGGATGCGCTGGGCCTGGCCGACGGTGACCGGCCGCACCTGCGCCAGCTTCTGCGCCACTTCCGCGGACAGCCCGCGCACCCGCGCGTAGTCGAAGCCGTCCGGGATCGCGGTCGACTCGTTGCGCTGCGCGCGCGCGATCTCCTCGCGCTGGCGTTCCAGGTAGCCCGCGTACTTCGCGCCGATCTCCACCTGTTCGGCGACGCCGGCGTCGTCCACCCCCGGGCCCAGGCCCGGCACGCGCATCAGCGCCACGTAGTCGAGTTCCGGCCGGCGCAGCAGCTCGACCGCGCTGGTCTCGCGCGACACCGGCACCTCGAGCGTGTCCGCTACCGCGCGGCCGAGCGCGTTGTTGGGGGCCGCCCACAGTGACGCGAGGCGTGACGTCTCGTGTTCGATCGCATCGCGCCGCGCCTCGAACGCCGCGAAGCGCGCGTCGTCGACCAGGCCGAGTTCGCGTCCGACCGGCGTCAGCCGCAGGTCCGCGTTGTCCTCGCGCAGCTGCAGCCGGTACTCGGCACGGCTGGTGAACATCCGGTACGGCTCGCTGGTGCCGTGCGTGGTCAGGTCGTCGACCAGCACGCCCAGGTAGGCTTGGTCGCGGCGCGGCGTCCAGCCCTCGTCGCCGCGGACGAAGCGCGCCGCGTTCACGCCTGCCAGCAGGCCCTGCGCCGCGGCCTCCTCGTAGCCGGTGGTGCCGTTGATCTGCCCCGCGAAGAACAGGCCGGCCACCGACTTCGTCTCCAACGTCGGCCTCAGCCCGCGCGGATCGAAGAAGTCGTATTCGATCGCGTAGCCCGGCCGGGTGACGTGCGCGCGCTCGAAGCCTCGGATGCTGCGGACGAGATCCAGCTGCACATCGAAGGGCAGGGAGGTCGAGATCCCGTTCGGATAGACCTCCACCACGTCCAGCCCTTCGGGCTCCACGAACACCTGGTGGCTCGCCTTCTCCGCGAAGCGCACCACCTTGTCCTCGATGCTCGGGCAGTAGCGCGGGCCGGTGCCCTCGATCTGGCCGGAATACAGCGGGCTGCGATCGAGCGCGCCGCGGATGATCTCGTGGGTGCGTTCGGTGGTGTGGGTGATCCAGCACGGCACCTGGCGCGGATGATCCTCGCGCGTGCCCATGAACGAGAACACCGGGCGCGGGTCGTCGCCCGGCTGGATCGCCATCGCGTCGTAGTCGAGGCTGCGCCCGTCCAGACGCGGCGGCGTGCCGGTCTTCAAACGGTCGACCACGAACGGCCCGTCGCGCAGGCGCTCGGCAAGCGTGGTGGCCGGCGGCTCCCCGGCGCGGCCGGCCGCGTGGGTCGCCTGGCCGACGTGCACCTTGCCGGCCAGGAACGTGCCCGCCGTCAGCACCACCGCGGGCGCGTCGAAGCGCAGCCCCGACTGCGTCACCACGCCGACCACGCGGCCGTGCTCGAACACGATGTCGTCGACCGCGGCCTGGAACAGCGACAGCCCCGGCTGGGCTTCGACGGCGCGCCGGATGAAGGCGCGGTACAGCGCGCGGTCGGCCTGGCAGCGCGTCGCGCGCACCGCCGGGCCCTTGCTGGCGTTGAGCCGCCGCCACTGGATGCCGGCCGCGTCGGCCGCGCGCGCCATCACGCCGCCGAGGGCGTCGATCTCGCGCACCAGATGGCCCTTGCCGATGCCGCCGATCGCCGGGTTGCAGCTCATCGCGCCCACGGTCTCGATCGCGTGGGTGAGCAGCAGCGTGCGCGCACCGGCGCGCGCGGCGGCGAGCGCGGCCTCGGTGCCGGCGTGGCCGCCGCCGACCACGATCACGTCATGGCGATGGAAATCGTTGGGCATGCGCGGGTCCTGCGGGCGCGGCGGGGCCGCGTGCGGGCGGGAGGGGATTCTAGCGCCGGTGCCGCGCCCGGCCCCGGCCAGCGGCGGCCGGATTGGCACGCTTCCTGCGTGCTACTCCTTGCACCCGACGTGGCGGATGTCGTGGCGCGGCATCGACCGGTATTGGAACAGGGGCCGGTCAGCGCACGGACGGGGAGGCGCGGGGTCGGATGTCGGGGGACATCCGACCCCATTTTTTTGCGCCCGCGGTCCGCGACGGACCGTTCCTGCCGTCCCGGCCGATCCACACCCGGAAAGCACGCAGGCCGCCTTGCGGCGGCCTGCGGGGTGAAGCGTCGACGCCCGGCGGGGGCGGAACAGGGGGGATCCGTGAGTCCCACCGGACGTCGACATCGGGCCTGACGCCGGTTGCGTCGAAAAGCGACGCATTGGGTCAGTCGCGGGCTAGCTTGCGGTCAAGTCCGCCCCGATGCAAGCGCCGCCCGGGCGGGCGGCGCGATGGGCCTCAATCCTCGCGCTCGAGGATCTGCCGGGCGCGCTCCAGGCGCGAGGTCGAGCTCGATTCACGGCGCGCCGGCGCGCGCTCCATCCGCGGGCGGACCGGCTCGCTGGTGCGCGGCGGCGCGGGGCGATCGGCGGTCACGCCGCCGGTGAAGCGGCGCGGCGGGAGCGGCTCGGCGTCGATCGGGCGGCGGCCACGCAGGTCGTCCAGCCCGCCCAGGTCGCGCCACGGCGGATCGCGGTCGTCGTCGTGGCGGCCACCACCGTCGCCACCGCCGTCGCCGGGCGGCGGACGGTGCACCGGCGGCCGTTCGACGCGGGGCCGGTAGTAGGGGTAGCCGTAGTAGGGCCAGCCGTACCAGGGATAGCCATGGCCGTAGCGGTGGTAGCCGTAGCCGTACGGGTAGCCATAGCCATAGCCATAGGGATAGCCGTAGCTGATGCCGATGCTCAGGCGGGAGCCGCCGTAGTACGGATAGCCGTAGCCGCCATGCCACGGGCCGTAGTCGCGGTAGCGGTACTCCACGGACGGCTGCCCGTAGTAGTAGTCGCCCGCCGCGCCGCCATGGCGGTAGCCGGGATAGGTCACGCAGCCGCTCACGGCCACGGCCGCCAGCGCCAGGAGCGCCGGGCGGATCATGCGGGTCAGGTTCATGGTGTCACCCCCTGTCACAGAGCCTGCACTGTCGTCCTCGCGGATTGAATGTGCCATTAACCCTCCGTGACGCGCGTTCGGCTTGCTGAACATGGCGCGCGGCGCGGCCGCCCGGATAGCATGCACGGATGCCCGATCCCGCCGTGGCGCTGCCCGCCTTCAACGACGTCCTCGCCGCGGCCGCGCGCATCGCGCCGCACGCCCACGCCACCCCGGTCCTGCGCTCGCGCGGGCTGGACGCGCTCGCCGGTTGCGAACTGCACTTCAAGGCCGAACCGCTGCAGCGCGCCGGCGCCTTCAAGTTCCGCGGCGCCTGCAACGCGGTGTGGTCGCTCGACGACGCCGGCGCGGCGCGCGGCGTGGTCACGCATTCGTCCGGCAACCATGGCGCCGCGCTCGCGCTGGCCGCGCGCACGCGCGGGATCGCCTGCCACGTGGTCGTGCCCGACGGCGCGGTGCCGGCCAAGCTGGCCGCCATCGAGGCCTATGGCGCGACCCTGCACCGCTGCGCGCCGACGATCGCCGCGCGCGAGGCCACCTGCGCGCGCGTGCAGGCCGAGACCGGCGCCGAGCTGGTGCATCCGTACGCGGACGCTCGGGTGATCGCGGGGCAGGGCACCGCGACCCTGGAACTGCTGGGACAGGCCGGGCCGCTGGAGGCGATCGTGCTGCCGGTCGGCGGCGGCGGGCTGGCCGCCGGCGCGTGCCTGGTGGCCGGCGCGCAGTCGCCCGCGCCGGACGTGGTGGTGGCCGAGCCGGTGGGCGCCGCCGACACCGCGAAGTCGCTGGTGGCCGGCGCCCGCGACGTCGACTTCGTCCCCGACACCGTCTGCGACGGCCTGCGCGGCACGCTCGGCGCGCCGAACTTCGAGATCCTGCGCCAGCACGCGGTGGGCGCGATCCTGGTGCGCGATGCCGACACGCTCGCGGCCATGCGCCTGCTCTGGCAGCGCCTGAAGCTGATCGTCGAGCCGTCCTCGGCGATCGCGCTGGCCGCGGTGCTCGCGCGGCGCGACCGCTTCGCCGGCCGGCGGGTGGGCGTGGTGCTGTCGGGCGGCAACGTCGACCTCGACGCCTGCCGCGGGCTGTTCGGCGCGGCATGACCGGGCCCGCGCCGGTGGCCGCCGCCGGGCAGCGCCCTACAATCCCCGCATGCTGAAGGTCGGCCGCATCGCCATCCCGGACAGCGAGCTGGTCGAGCGATTCGTGCGCGCGTCCGGTCCCGGGGGGCAGAACGTCAACAAGGTCGCCAGCGCGGTCGAACTGCGCTTCGACGTCGCCAACTCGCCGTCGCTGCCCGAACCGGTGCGCGCGCGCCTGCTCGCGCGCCGCGACCGGCGGGTGACCGCCGAGGGCGTGCTGGTCATCGCCGCGCAGCGCTTCCGCACCCAGGACCGCAACCGGGAGGACGCGCGCGAACGCCTGGCCGCGTTCGTCGCGCACGGCCTGGTGGTGCCGAAGGCGCGCATCGCGACGAAGCCCACCCGCGCCTCGCGCGAACGCCGCCTGGATGCCAAGCGCGCCCGCGGCCAGGTCAAGCGGGGCCGCGGCGGCGGCCGCGACTGGGACTGACCGGCCCGTGCATCCCGCGCATCCGCCCACCCCCGCGCGCGACGGCCCCGTGCTGCCACTGCCGCCCGCCGTGCCACGGCACCCGCGCAGCGGCTTCGGTCGCTGGCTGGGCCGCACGGTGCTCCGGCTGGGCGGCTGGCGGATGGTCGGCGCCTTCCCGGACCTGCCGCGCGCGGTGCTGATCGGCGTGCCGCACTCCTCGAACTGGGACGGGCTCTGGGGCTTCGCGGCCAAGCTCGCCCTGGGCCTGGACATCCGCATCCTCGGCAAGGACTCGCTGTTCCGGGTGCCGCTGCTGGGCGGGCTGCTGTCGCGGCTGGGCGTGATCCCGGTCGACCGCAGCGCCCCGCACGGGGTGGTCGCGCAGGCCGCGGCAATGATCTCGGGCGCCGAGCGCTTCTGGTTCGGCCTCGCGCCGGAAGGCACCCGCAAGCCGGTCGCCCGCTGGAAGACCGGGTTCTGGAAGATCGCCCACACCGCCGGGGTGCCGATCGTGCCGGCCTACTTCCACTACCCCGACAAGGTCATCGGCATCGGCCCGCCGTTCCTCCCGACCGATGACATGGAGGCGGACCTCGCCGCCCTGCGCGCCTGGTACCGCCCCTGGCAGGGCCGGCACCACGGCACGCCCTGACCCGCCACGATCCGCCCGGCGGCCAGTTCAGGCTCCGCCGTCCCTCCCCTCCAGCACGCCGCCCGTCGCCCGCCGCCCCGCGAATCGGCCGGGTTGGCCCGTCTTTTGCGTCCAATCCATGCACACGGTCACAGTTCCGGCGTGGCCCTCGCCGATCCGGCAAACGGATTCGGCACGCAGATTCAACAACAGGGGAACAGGGGATGCGCGTACTCATCACGGGCGGGGCGGGCTTCATCGGCTCGCACCTCGTCGACCTCCATATCGCCCGCGGCGACCACGTCCACGTGCTCGACGACCTGAGCACGGGCAACCGGGCGAACCTGGCCGCCCACCAGACCAACCCGTTCCTGCAGTTCGACGAGGGCGACCTCAACACCTGGGACGGCCTGGACGACGCCGTCGCCGCCGCCGACCGCGTCTACAACATGGCCGCGGTGGTCGGCATGTTCCGCGTGCTCGAGCAGCCGGTGGAGGTCACCAAGGTCAACACGATGGGCTGCGAGCGGCTGCTGCAGTGCATCGCCGACGCGGGCCACAAGCCGCAGACGGTGCTGATCTCCAGCTCCTCGGTGTACGGCCCGGCGAAATACGAGGACCTGCACGAGGAGGCCGACATCGTCGCCTCGCCCGACGCGCCGCTGCTCAACTACGCCATCAGCAAGCTCAGCAACGAGATCCAGGGCCGGGCCTACGCCGCCAAGTACGGCATGCCGGTGACCATCGCGCGCCTGTTCAACACCGTGGGCCTGCGCCAGTCCGGCCAGTACGGCTTCGTTGTGCCGCGCTTCGTGCAGCAGGCGCTGGCGGGCGAGCCGATCACCGTGTTCGGCGACGGCAGCCAGACCCGCTCGTTCTGCGACGTCCGCGACACCGCCGCCATGCTCGACACGCTTGCGCGGACCCCGGCGGCGAACGCCAAGGTGGTCAACGTCGGCAACATCCAGGAGATCACCATCCTCGAGCTCGCCGAGCTGGTGAAGGCGCGGGTGGGATCGGACTCGCCCATCCGCTACGTGCCCTACGCGCAGGCCTACGGCCAGTCGTTCGCGCAGATCCCGCAGCGCCGTCCGATCCTCGACCGGCTGCAGGCGCTCACCGGCTACCGCCACCGCTTCCCGCTGGTGCAGACCATCGACGACCTGTGCGCGCACTACCGGATGCAGCTGTCCAACCGACGCCCCGACGGGGACGCCGCCGACGTCGAACCGCTGCTGGCGAGCGCCTGACCATGCGCGCGCGCATCGCGCCGTGCGCCGCCGCGCTGGTGGCGGTCCTGGCCAGTTCCGGCGTTGCCGCGCAGGCCACCGATCCCGCCGCCGCGCCCGCGCCGGCGGACGATCCCTGGGCCCTCGGCGCGGTCTACACGCACAGCGACCTCGGCCCCGGCCGCGACGACTGGCAGCAGCTCGACCTGGACCTGTACCGCCGGGTCGGCCATGGCTGGGTGGTCCGCGGCGGCGCCACCACGCGGCGCCGGGACGACACCACCGACGCCACGCTGCTCGCCGGCGCGGAGTACCACACCGGCGCCTGGCGCTTCCACGGCAGCGTCGCGGCCACGCCCGACGCGGACTTCAGCTACGAGCGCGCCTACACGCTGGGCGCCGACTGGCGGGCCACCCCGTGGCTGTCGCTGCTGCTGGACGGGCGCCGCTTCGACTTCCCGCTGGGCGACCTGCGCGAGGTCCGTCCCGGCGCCACGTTCTGGTTCAACGACGACGCCACCGCCGTCACCCTGCGCTACACCGAGGGCGACGCCTTCGACGGCGTCCACTACGACGCCTGGTCGGTCCGCCTCGACCAGGTCCTGCTGGACGACCATCGCCTGTCCCTCGTCCACGCCCGCGGCACCGACCCGGAGCGCGATCCGGCCTTGCCCGGCGTACTGCTGACCGAGGGTGACTTCTACGCGGCGTACTACCGCTTCCCGGTGCGCGCCAACGGTCCCGAGCTCCTGTTCGGCGTCGAGTACGAGGACCGTGAACCCGCGTGGACCCGCAAGGGGATCGCGATCGGGTTCGTTACGAGGTTCTGACCATGGACAATCTCTACGCCTTCGCCCTCTACGGCACCGCGGTGCTCGGCATCGCCGTGCTGGCGCTGTCGGTCTACGCGGTGGCCAGCCGCTGGCTGTCGGAGCGGCAGCAGACGCGCGCCTCGCGCCTGCGACCGATGATGCGCGAACAGGTGGAGGCCTGGCTGGACGGCCGCGTCGCCTCGCCACACGTCGAGCGCGCACTCGCCCAGGATCCGAAACTCGCCACCGGCGTGTTGCTGGACGTCGCCAGCGGCACCATCCGCGCGCGCCAGGTGCGGCTGCAGGAGCTGGCCGAGGGCCTGGACCTGGAGCGACGCGCACTGGAGACCCTGGTCAGGGGCAGCCCCGCGCGCCGCGCCCGCGCCGCCGTCCGCCTGGGCTATCTCGGCAGCGAAGAGGCCGTGCCCGCCCTGCTGCACGCGCTCGGCGACGACCAGCTGGACGTGCGCCTGGCCGCCGCGCAGGCACTGGTGCAGATGCGCCATGCGCCCGCCGTGCTGCCGGTGCTGCGCGCGCTTGCGCTGCCGGGCCGCTGGCCGCTGCAGCGCGCGACCGAACTGGTCGCCGGCTTCGGCGACCTGGCCACCGTGCCGCTGCGCGACCTGCTGCGCGTGCGCCCCGGCACCCCGGAGCCGAGCACCAGCGAAGCCGCCGTGGCGCTGAACGTGCTCGGCTTGCTGCGCGAGCGCGAGGCGGCCACCGAGATCCTCGGCTGGCTCGACCGGTCCGATCCGGAACTGCGCGTGGCCGCCGCCCGTGCGCTGGGCGGGATGGCCGATCCGGCCGCGGTGCCCGCGCTGGCCCGCGCGCTGCGCGACGAAACCTGGGAAGTGCGCAGCATGGCCGCCAAGGCGCTGGGCCAGTCGGGCACGCCGGCGGCGGTCGCGCCCCTGCAGTCCGCGCTGTCCGACGCTGCGTGGTGGGTGCGCTTCAACGCCGCCCAGGCGCTCGCCTCGCTGGGCCACGACGGCCTGGAGGCGCTGCGGCACGCGTTGGCGACGCAGGACGACGCGTTCGCCCGCGACATCAGCCGGCAACTGCTCGAGGCGCGCAGCGAGCGCCGGCAGGAGGCCACGCCATGATCGACGCCATCGCCATCAGCCCCGACACGCTGGTCACCCTGCTCAACGGGATCTTCATCTACTACGCCGTGCTGCACGGGCT
Organism: Luteimonas pelagia; assembly: GCF_054776035.1. Classification (NCBI taxonomy): domain Bacteria; kingdom Pseudomonadati; phylum Pseudomonadota; class Gammaproteobacteria; order Lysobacterales; family Lysobacteraceae; genus Luteimonas; species Luteimonas pelagia. The sequence goes on from NZ_BAAHCG010000003.1 coordinate 645,869, forward strand.
GTACCTGATGCTGATCCTGATCGGCGCCACGCAGCTGCGGCGCTACCACCAGGGCATCAACGTCGGCGACTTCAAGCGCATCGCCGAGTCGCCGCTCACCCTGCCGTTCACCGTGATCATCCCCGCCTACAACGAGGCCAAGGTGATCGGCGGCACCGTGGACGCCGCCCTCGGGCTGCGCTATCCCGAGCACGAGGTGATCGTCGTCAACGACGGGTCGTCCGACGACACCATGCAGGTGCTCATCGACCGCTACGGCCTGCGCAAGGTGAACCGGTTCGGCGCCAAGCGGCTGGACACCCAGCCGGTCCGCGGCGTGTACGAGTCCGCCGAACACCCGCACCTGCTGGTCATCGACAAGGGCAACGGCCAGCGCGCGGACGCCATCAACGCCGCCGCCAACCACGCGCGCTATCCGCTGCTGTGCATCATGGACGCGGACTGCATCTTCGAGGACGACGCGCTGCTGCGCGCGGTGCGCCCGTTCCTTCGCAGCCGCGACGTGATCGCCGCCGGCGGCATCGTGCGCCCGGCCAACGGCCTGGTGGTGCGCGACGGCCGCATCCAGGGCTTCGGCCTGCCGCGGCGCATGCTGCCGCTGGTGCAGGCGGTCGAGTACCTGCGCAGCTTCCAGTGGGCGCGGCTCGGCCTGGCGCGGCTCAACAGCATGCTGAGCATCTCCGGCGCGTTCATGGTGGTGCGCAAGGACGTGTTCATGCAGATGGGCGGCGTGGACGCGAAGACCATCACGGACGACATCGAATTCACCATCCGCCTCTACAAGTACGCGTACGACAACTCCCGCCCCGGTCACCGCCTCGAGGTCGACTACATCCCCGACCCGGTCTGCTACACCGAGGTGCCGGAGACCTGGCGCAGCTACCTGTCGCAGCGCAACCGCTGGCAGCGCGGCACGATGCAGGCGCTGTTCCGCCACTGGCGCATGACCTTCAACCCGAAGTACGGGCTGGCCGGGCTGTTCGGCATGCCGTTCTTCGTGCTGTTCGAGGTCTTCTCCGCGCTGGTCGAGGGCGCCAGCTACGTGCTGATCTTCTTCGTGGTCGTGGCGGGCCTGGCCACGGCGCAGCAGGTGTGGATGTTCATCGCCCTGGCCATCGTGCTGGGCACGTTCCTGTCGGTGGCCGCGGTGCTGCTGCAGGAGCGCACCCGCATGCGCGCGGCCACCAGCCGCGACCTGCTGCGGCTGCTCGGCGCGGCGCTGGTCGAGAACCTCGGCTACCACCAGGTCCACCTGCTCACGCGGATCGTGGGCACGTTCGACTTCGTGGTGCGCCGGCGCACCGACGTCGGCGCCACCGAGCGCCACGGCAGCTACCAGGACACCGCGCCGCAGGCCCCGCCGCCGCCCTCGCTGGCCAGGGCGGGGCGCTGACCGGCAGGCGTCCGGTCCGGGCGGGGGCGCGCGTTGCCCCCGTCAAGGCCGCCCTGCCAGGGACCGGCACCGGGACCCGCGCGGGGACGCGCCGGCCCGGCCCGGGCGGCGGCCGACCATGCCTTTGGGCACTACGACAGAGACGCCGCGGGCGCTAGGGTCGCGGCTTCCGACAGAGGAAACGACCATGCGCAACGCCATCCTGCTTTCCGGGCTCATCGCCCTGGCGGCCGCCTTCGCGGCCCATGCCGAGACCACCGCCGAGAAGCCCGACCTGGCCTTCATCCGCGCCCAGCAGATCGAGCTGCGCGGCCTGATCGAGAAGAAGGAAGGCGTCTTCGCCGACATCAGCGAAGTCGAGCGCAACGAGCTCGTGGTCCGCCAGAACCGCCTGCTCGCCACCCTGGATGGCGTGGCCGAGTTCACCGACCTGTCCAAGGAGGACCAGTTCGAGGTCTTCAACGAGCTGGAGTGGATCAACGCCACCGTCAACGATGCCCGCGGCGCCCAGGTGGTCTGCGAATACGTCCGCAAGACGGGCTCGCACCGCAAGGTGAAGGAGTGCAAGACCGTCGCCCAGCGCGACGCCGACCGCGAGGCCTCGCTGGAAGCGATGCGCGAATTCCGCGAAACCTACGGCCTGCCGAACAACTGATCCGGGCCCCGGCCGGGCCGCCACCGCGGCCCGGCCTGTCCTGCCCACGCCCCCGATGCCGTAAGGCTTCCGGAAGGGCCGGTGCTATCCTCGGCCCGTTCGCCCGGACGGGGGGCAGGATGAATGCGGATGCCAGCGCGCCGGTCTTTCCGGCGCGGGCCGACAGCGGCCTCTACGACCGCGATGCGGTCCTCAACGACGACGAGTTCGCCCTGTTCGAGCAGGTCGGGCGGTCGCGTCGCGTGGAGGGCGGCGAGGTGCTGTTCCGGCGCGGCGACCTGGGCGGCACGATGTACGTCATCGCCGAGGGCGAGGTGGACCTCGATTTCGGCGAGGACCTGACCACCAAGCGCCTGGGCGTCCACGAGTTCTTCGGTGAGCTCGGCCTGCTGATCGGCGACCACGCCCGCAGCGCCGACGCCATCGTCGTCTCCCCCGGCCGGCTGCTGGAACTCAACAAGCCCGAGTTCGAGCGCATCGCGCGCGAGTCGCCGGAAGGCCTGTCGAAGTTCCTCCGCCGAGCGATCCTGCGCGTGGTGCGCAGCGAGCAGAGCCTGCTGCGCCGCGTGCGCCGCCGCAACCTCGAGCTGCAGACCGCCGTCGACACCCTGCGCACGACCACCGCCCGCCTGGACCTGAGCGAGCAGATGGTGCGCACCGACGAGCTGACCGGCCTGCCCAACCGCCGCGGCCTGAGCCTGCACATGCAGAAGCGCCGCCAGCACGACAACCGCCGCGTGCGCGGCGTGGTGCTGGTGGACTGCGACGGCCTGAAGGCCTTCAACGACGTCCACGGCCACAACGTGGGCGACCGCGTGCTGCAGGGCGTGGCCGGGATCCTGCGCGGCGCGATCGATGACGACGAGATCGCCTGCCGCATGGGCAGCGACGAGTTCGCCCTGGTGCTGGAGACGGGCGACCGCGAGGCCATCCTGGCCCGCGCCCAGCGCGTGCAGGAGGCTGCCCGCGCCATGGTCGCGAATGCGCGCCCGAACCTGCCGCCGCCGATGGTCAAGCTCAGCATCGGTGCCTGCGCCATGCCGCCGCACCACCACTGGGACGACTGGTATGCGGTCGCGGATGCCGCCGTGCATCGTGCCAAGCACAAGGGCGGCGACTGCATCGAATGGGCCGACGACGCGCGCCGCGACTAGGACGATGAGCGCCGTCGCCGCCCCGCTGCCCCCGCCCCCGGGCGACCCGCAGGCCGCCGCGCCGCAGACGCGCACCCTGCTGATCACCGACATGGTCGACTCCACCGGCACGGTGGAGCGCCTGGGCGACCGTGCCGCGGCCGACCTGTTCCGCGGCCACGACCGCCTGGTGCTGGAACTGCAGCGCCGCTGGCGCGGCCGCCTGATCGACCGCTCCGACGGCCTGCTGCTGCTGTTCGAGCGCGCCATCGACGGCCTCGGCTTCGCGCTCGACTACCAGCGCGGCCTGCACGACATGGGCAAGGCCCGCGGGCTGGACCTCAAGGCGCGCGCCGGCATCCACGTGGGCGAGGTGCTCACCTGGCACAACGAGGCCGAGGCGGTGGAGGTCGGTGCCAAGCCGCTCGAGGTGGAGGGCCTGGCCAAGCCGATGGCCGGCCGCCTGCTGGGCATCGCGCGGCCGGGGCAGATCCTGCTGTCGGGCACCGCCGAATCGCTGGCGCGCCGCGCCACCACCGAGCTGGGCGACCGCGGCGGGCAGCTGCTGTGGAAGTCGCACGGCCGCTGGCGCCTGAAGGGCGTCGAGAACCCGATCGACGTCTGGGAAGCCGGCGAGCCCGGCTTCGCGCCGCTGCGCCGCCCCATCCCGGACGGCAAGTCGCGGCGCGACGTGCCGAAGTGGCGCCAGCCGCTCGCGCTGGCCGCACAGCTCTTCCTGGTCGCCTCGCTCGGCCTGCTCACCTGGTTCTTCACCCGCCCGCAGCCGGCCATCGCCTTCTCCGAGCGCGACTGGGTGGTGGTGGCCGACATGCGCAACCTCACCGGCCAGCCGGTGCTGGACGATTCGCTGCAGCAGGCCTTCCGCATCAGCCTGGAGCAGTCGCGCCACGTCAACGTGCTGTCCGACCTCAAGGCGCGCGACACCCTGGCGCGCATGCAGCGCGGCGCGACCACCGCGCTGGACCGCGAGGTGGCCTCGGAGATCGCGCTGCGCGACGGCGCGCGCGCGGTGATCCTGCCCACGGTGGCCGAAGTGGGCGGCCGCGTGCGGGTGAGCGCGGAGGTGATCGACCCGCACTCGCAGACCACCGTGTACTCGGAGTTCGCCGACGGCGACGGGCTGGACTCGGTGCTGGCCTCGGTGGACGACGTGACCGCCGCGCTGCGCGCGCGGCTGGGCGAGGAGGTCAAGGCCATCCAGCGGGATTCGGAGCCGTTGCCGCAGGTGACCACGTCGAACCTGGACGCGCTTCGCGCATACGCCCTCGGCCAGCAGGCGTTCCAGGAGAATCGCTACGCCGATGCCCAGGCGCTGTTCGAGCGCGCCGTCGAGGTCGACCCGGGCTTCGCGCTCGCCCACGTGGCGATCCTGCGCACCCACAGCGCCCAGGGCGACCGGATGGCCGGGCTACCCGCGCTGCGGCGCGCGCAGGGATTGAGGTCGAGCCTGCCACTGAAGGATGCGCTGTACTTGGACGCGTGGGCCGCCGAGGTCGATGCGCCCTCCAAGGCACTTGGCAAGTGGCAGCACCTCGCGTCGTTGTACCCGGACTATTTCCCAGCGGTCGCGAACGTCGGCTGGTCGCTCTTCTACCGGAATCGCTTCGGCGAAGCCCTGCCGTACGCGAAGCGATCCAGCTTGCCCCAGAACGAACTTTCCACCCTCGGTCTCGAACTCCATGGCCGGATCCTGCTTGCGCAGGGCAAGCACGAGGCCGCCGCCAAGGTGCTTGACCAGGCCCTCGAGGCGGGCGCGACGCTGTCGGCGTTGCCTCGGGCCAACGTCCACGCGACGCGGTTCGATCACGGCCGTGCCGAGTCGGTCTGGAAGGCGCATGCACCTTATCCGGTGGCCCTGACCAACCGGGTGTCGCTGCTGCTCGATCGCGGACAGTGGGCCGCGGCACGGCAGGAGGCGGACAGGCTGCTGGAGACCAGCAAGCCCGGGCAGCGCAGGTTCGCCCGCATCCCGGTCGCAACTTTGGCGTGGCTGGCCGGCGACCGTGCGACGACGGTGCGCGAGATCGATCGCGCGACAGAGGAGGCCTTCGACGCACTGGCGGCCCCCGGGCGCAGCGCGGACAAGGCCACGGATGCGTATCTCGCGGCGTTCGCCGGCATCCTCGCGCAGCGCGCGGGCGAACCCGGTCGCGCGCGCGAGGTGCTGGCAAGGCTGTCCGCGCAGGAGGGTGCGCTCGACATGCCCTACGTCGCGGACCTGGTGCGGGTGGTTCGCGCCCGGGACCTCATGTCCAAGGGCGACGCCAGGGGCGCGGTCGCGCTCCTGGAAGCAGGCGTCAACGGGCACGAACGCTTCGAATTGCACGTCGCGCTGCTCGAGGCTTACCTCGCGCTCGACCAGAAGGAAGCCGCGCTCCGCGAGGCGCGGTGGCTCGGCGGCCACAGGGGCTGGGCGTACACGCAACTGGGTTGTGGCCTGTGCCAGCAACCCATGAATGTCATGGACTCGAACCTTGCGCGCTTGCGCGCGGCGGACATCCTCCTCGGACTGGGTCGCGAGGAGGAAGCCGCCGTCCAGATGGGACTGCTGGAACGCAGCTGGTCGGCGGCGTCCCTGCCGGCCTACTTGCGGGAGCGACGCGACGCGGTCGGGACCGCCTCGAAGGGATTGGGGCTGTAGCCGAGCCCCTGCATCAGCTCGCGCTTGAAATCCTCGCGCGAGGCGACGAACTTCGCCTTCGGCGCGATCCGGTCGACCTTCATGCACGGCCCCGGCGGCACGCTTTCCGGTGGGCCGGGCGGCACGTGGGGCGGACCCTTGCCGGACTTGGCCGTGGCCGGGACGGCGCCTGCCGTCGGCTTCCAGCCGGCCTTGACCAGCGCGGAATGCGGATCCTTCTTGAACAGCCGACGGAACTCGTTGTCGGTGCTCAGCAGGTCCAGCAGCCGGTCGGCCACTTTCGCCTCGAGCGGTGCCGCGCGCTTCGTCCCCGTGCCCTTCTTCGTCGCCATGCCTGACTCCCCTATGTGGTCCAGCAATCCGGCCCGCAGGCCGCCCCGCCGGCGATCCTAGCGGCGACCGTGCATCCGTCACAACTCGGGCGCCCCGGCAACGCGCCGCCGCGGTTCCTGCGCGCCGGCGCGATCGGCGACACTGGCGGCATCGGCACACGGACCCGTGCCAGGTCACGCCGCGGAGTGCGGCACCGACACGGGGGCACCACCGATGCAAATCCGCCGCTGCGCGGTCCTGTACCTGGAGCCGCGCGAGGAGGTCGCCTTCGACCTCGACGGCCTGCTGTCCGGTGGCGACGGCCTGCGCCGCACCGCGCGCTGGCTGGCGCTGGCCCCGCACCTGGGCGAGGAAGTGGAAGTAGACGCCACCGAGCGCGAACTGCTCGGCGCGCTCAGCCCCGGCGAATGGCGCGACAGCCGCACGCTGCCCGATGACCTGCGCGCGCCGCTGCGGCGCCTGCTCAAGGCGGGGCTGGTGATCGGTTCGACCAAGGCGCACGCCGGCATGCGCGAACGCGATGACGTGCTGCGCAGCGTGTACTGGCATCCGCTCTCGGCCACGCTGCACGCCTTCACCCGCTGGCACGGTGCCGACGCCGTGCAGGCGATGAAGGACACCGGCACCGAGACCGCCGCCGCCCTTCGCGACGTCCTGGGCGCGCCGCCGCCCGAGGCCGCCGCGCTGGCCGGCGATGACGCGCGCGTGCCGCTGCCGCGCAGCGACGGCAACGACTTCGACGCCCTGCTGGCGCGCCGCGCCACCTGCCGCAACTTCGACGCCGACCGGCCGCTGCCGCTCGAGGTGTTCGCGCGGCTGATGCAGCGCGTGTTCGCCGCGCAGGCGCAGGTGCGCGTGGCCGACGACACCGTGTTCCTGAAGAAGACCAGCCCGTCCGGCGGCGGCCTGCATCCGGTCGAGGCCTACCTGCTGGTGCGCAACGTCGCGGGCCTCGCGCCCGGGCTGTACCACTACCACGCGACCACCCATGCGCTGGAGCCGCTGCCCGCGTGGGACGGCGACCTCGACGCGCTGGCGCTGGACGCGGTGGCGGGGCAGACGTGGTTCTCGAACGCGCACGCGATGGTGCTGCTGGCGCCGCGCTTCGACCGCACGTTCTGGAAGTACCGCCAGCACGCCAAGGGCTACCGCGTGGTGGCGCTGGAGGCCGGGCACCTGTCGCAGACGCTGTACCTGGCTGCCACCGAGGCGGGCCTGGGCGCCTACATCACCGGCGCGATCAACGAGGTGCTGCTGGAGCAGGCGTTCGGGCTGGACCCGGTGACCAGCGGGGCATTGGCGCTGTGCGGCTTCGGCTGGCGCGCCGATGAAATGGTGACGACGGAGCTGGATCCGAACGGGGCGGTGTGGACGACGGGGTAGGGGCGACGTGACGGACCCATCGCGGCGCAAGCGATCGCGCGCGTAGGCGCGCTCCTACGGAGTGATCGAACCCGTCCGATCCACGCAATTGCCGACCCCGTAGGAGCGCCTCTACAGGCGCGAAGCCCGCGCGAACTTCCACATCCGCGGACATCGCCAAGACCGTGATCGGGAACGAATCCGCGTGCCCCTATCCCGGCGCCCGCGGATCACTCATCAACCGCTCGCCCATCCCCGGCAAGCGCAACCCGACCTGTTCCACGCGCTCGTCCGCCAGGCTGCGCACGACCAGCACCGCGCGCCCCAGTGGATGCCGGTCGCCCACCTGCGGCTGCCCGTCGAACCGCTCGTCGAACAGCTCCGACGCCGTGCGCCCCGCATACCGCGACGGAATCTTCAGCCCGTAGAACTGCGCGATGTCCCCCAGCGGCACGTTGCCCGCGAAGGTGAAGCTGCCGAACAGCTCCTGCTCCGCCGCGCGCGCGTCGCTGCCCTCGGCGAACAGCCAGTCCAGCCGCGGCGCCTGCCCGCGCGGCGCCAGCAGGTAGGCGTAATCGCCGGCTTGCAGGGCGCCGGCCTGTTCCGGCACCAGTACCTCGCCGTTCCGCGCCACCATCGCCAGCCGCACGCGGCCCGGCAGGGTGGCGCCGCGCAGCATCGCGCTGCCCGCGGCCACCCGGTAGCCGACCATGTCGTATTCCACCTGGCCCGGCAGGTCGAGCGGGATCCGCCGCGCCACCGGGTCGGCGCGCGGCACCGCCACGCCCAGGCGGTGCGCGGCCCAGCCCAGGCTCCAGCCCTGCACCACCAGCGACACCAGCACCACCACGAAGGCGACGTTGAAGTACAGCCATGCGTTCGGCAGCCCGGCCATCAACGGGATCGACGCCAGGAAGATGCCGACCGCCCCGCGCAGGCCCGTCCAGGAGATGAAGCCGATCTCCGCCGCGCGGTAGCGGCGGAACGGCGCCAGGCACAGCAGCACCGCCACCGGCCGCGCCACCAGCATCAGGAACGCCGCCACGCCCAGCGCCGGCCACAGGATGGGCAGCAGCGCCTTGGGCGCCGACAGCAGGCCCAGCAGCATGAACATCATCAGCTGCGCGAACCACGTGGCCGCGTCCTGCAGCGCCAGCACCTGCGGCAGCGCGCGCACCGGCCGGTTCGCGACCACGATCCCCGCCAGGTACACCGCCAGGTAGCCGCTGCCGCCCAGCCGGTTGGCCAGCGCGAACAGCGCCACCGCGCCGGCCAGCGCCAGCCACGGGTGCAGGCCGCTGGGCAGGTCGAAGCGGTTGAGCGCCCACACCAGCAGCCGCCCGCCGCCGTAGCCCACGGCCAGGCCCGCCGCACCCGCCCACACGAAGCGCAGCGCGATGGCCAGCGGCCCGCCGCCCTGTTCGCCGGCGATCCATGCGGTGAGCGCCAGCACCAGGAACACCGCCATCGGGTCGTTGCTGCCGGACTCCAGTTCGAGCGTGGCGGCGGTGCGCCGTTCCAGGTGCAGGCCATTGGCGCGCAGCAGGAAGAACACCGCCGCCGCGTCGGTCGAGGCCATGATGGTGCCGAGCAGGAACGCGGGCAGCGGCGCCAGCCCGAGCAGCTTCCAGCCCGCGAACGCGGTGAGCAACGCGGTCACCAGCACGCCCACCGTGGCCAGCACCACCGCCGGCCCGACGCTGCCGCGCACCTGCGCTGCGCGCGTGCGCAGGCCGCCGTCGAACAGGATCACGCTCAGCGCCAGCGCGCCGACCAGGTAGGTGAAGCGGGTGTCGTCGTAGCGGATGCCACCGGGCCCGTCCACGCCCAGCAATACGCCCAGCATCAGGAACACCAGCAGCAAGGGCGCGCCCAGCCGCCGCGCGAACAGCGACGAGGCGATGCCCGCGAGCACGAGAAGGGCGACGCCGAGCAGCTGCCAGTCGATGGTCGCGAGGCTGTCCATGCGCACCGGTGCCGGGGGATCGGGCCATCATACCCACGCGGCCCGCAGCGCCCGGCCTCGCGGGTGCCCCTGCCCACATCCGGCGGATGACCCCTGTAGGAGCGCGCCTACGCGCGCGATCGCCCCACCCGGTAAGCCCGCATCACCGACGCCGTCTTCGCCCCATCACCCTCATCGCCCCCAACGTCATCCCCGCGAAGGCGGGGATCCATTGCTCCGCAGCCTTCGCACCACATGACATCGCGCCGGCTTCGCGCCTGTAGAGGCGCTCCTACAGGGGTGCGGGTTTCCTTGGCAGGCCGTCGCCTTCGTCCAGCGCCACCCAATCCACGTGCGAATCCCAGTACGCATGCACCTGCGGCACGCGGTCCGCACCGTCGTGCAGGTTCGCCAGCGTCACGTGCAACTCGTCCGGCCAGCGGCTGCCGCGGAAGAACACCGTGCTGCCGCAGCGCGAACAGAACCCGCGTTCGCCGTGGTCGCTCGATGCATGCCAGACGAGCGCGTTGTCCGGATCTTCGATCGACACCCGCGGGCGTTCCATCCCCACCCACGTCACGAACGCCGCACCGTGCGCCCGCCGGCACAGCGAGCAATGGCAATGCGCGACCCACTTGCTGGGCCAAGTCAGGTCGAAGGTGACCGCCCCACACAGGCAACTGCCGCGACCGGTATCCATGGCCCACTCCCGGGAATCGAGCGGCAAGCGTAAGCACCCATCTTCCCCCGGCCAAGCCACCCCTGTAGGAGCGGGGCTTGCACCGCGATGGCTTTCCCCGCGAATCCGAATTTCGCGGCATCGCGCCCCAAGGTGCGCTCCTACAGGGGTGTGTCGCCCTTCGTAGGAGCGCCTCTACAGGCGCGAAGCCGGCGTGGGGCGAGGTGGCAGCGACTGCCGCGGGCCGATGGATCCCCGCCTTCGCGGGGATGACGGCGTCACGGACGAAGGTTCGCTGGCAAGCCATCGCGGGCGTAGGCCCGTTCCTACAGGGGTGGTGGGCCGCGGTCGAGCTTGCGGTAGCCGATGGCTTCGGTGAGGTGCGCGGTCCGGATGTCCGGGCTGCCGGCGAGGTCTGCAATGCTGCGCGCCACGCGCAGGATCCGGTGCATCGACCGCGCCGACAGCTGCAGCGCCTCGATCGCCCGTTCCAGCAGCGCCTGGTCATCCGGCGCCAGGCGGCAGTGCGCGAACGTGCCGGCCTGGTCGAGATGCGCGTTCGCCACGCCCTGCCGCTGCATCGCGATCGCGCGTGCCGACTCGACGCGTGCCCGCACCACCGCGCTCGACTCGCCGGGCGGCGCATCCGGCCGCAACTGCGCCGGCGGCAGGCGCGGCACTTCCACGTGCAGGTCGATGCGATCGAGCAGCGGCCCGGACAATCGCCCGCGGTACCGCGCGATCGCCTCGCCGGTGCAGTGGCAGCGCCCGGACGGATCACCGGCCCAGCCACACGGGCAGGGGTTCATCGCGGCAACGAGTTGGAAGCGCGCCGGGAACCGCGCCGACCGCGCCGCGCGCGCCACCGTCACCACGCCCGATTCCAGCGGCTCGCGCAGCACCTCCAGCGCGCGCCGGTCCCACTCCGGCAGTTCGTCCAGGAACAGCACGCCCCGGTGCGCCAGCGAGATCTCGCCCGGTCGCGGATCGCTGCCGCCACCCGCCAGCGCGACCGCACTCGCGGTGTGGTGCGGCGCGCGGAACGGCCGCTGCCGCCAGCGCGCCGGGTCCAGCCCGCGGCCTTCCGCATGCGTGGCGACCGAGCGCACCGCCGCCGCTTCCAGCGCCTCGGCCTCGTCGGCTTCCGGCAGCACGCCCGGCAGCCGCGACGCCAGCAACGTCTTGCCGCACCCCGGCGGCCCGAGCAGCAACAGATGGTGGGCGCCAGCCGCCGCGATCTCCAGCGCGCGCCGCGCATGTGCCTGCCCACGCACGTCCGCGAGGTCCGGCCCGATGTCGTGCACGGCGTCGGGCGCGATCGCATCGGGCAACGTCTTCCGACCCGACAGCGCGCCGCACACCTCGAGCAGCGTGCGTGCCGTCCGCACTTCCACACCGCGCGCCAACGCCGCTTCCGCGCCGTTGCCCGCGGGCACGATCATCCGCCGCCCCTCGCGCGCGGCGGCCAACGCGGCCGGCAGGATCCCGTCCACCGCGCGCAGCTCGCCAGTCAACCCGAGCTCGCCATGGAACTCGTGGCCCGCCAGTGGTTCCAGCGGCACCTGTCCGCTCGCGGCCAGGATGCCCAGCGCGATCGGCAGGTCGAACCGCCCGCCGTCCTTCGGCAGGTCCGCGGGCGCCAGGTTTACCGTGATGCGGCGCGCCGGGAATTCGAACTGCGCGCACTGGATCGCCGCGCGCACGCGTTCCTTCGCCTCGCGCACCGCGGAATCCGGCAACCCGACGATCGACATCGACGGCAGCCCGCCCGCGAGATGCACCTCCACCTTCACCGCGGGCGCGCGCACGCCCACGCGTGCACGGCCGTGCACGAGCGCCAACCCCATGGCGGCGGGCTCAGCGGTCTTGCGGGGGCGGCGTGTCGCCGGCCAAGCGCGCCTCGAGCGCCTCGACCTCGCGCTGCAGCGCCTCGAGCTTTTCGCGCGTGCGCAGCAGCACCGCGCGCTGCACCTCGAACTCCTCGCGGGTGACCAGGTCCAGCCGCGCCAGCCCGGACTGCAGCACGGACTTGAAGTTCTGCTGCAGCTCCTCGCGGCCCTCGCGCAGGCCCGGGGGCACCAGGCTGCTGAGGCGGCGGGCGAGGTCGTCGATGTGGCTCAGGTCGATCATGCGAAGGTTCCTTGCGTCGGCGCCACGCAGCCTGCGCCGCGGTCCGCCTTGGCGCCGTCGGCGCCCACCGGCCCGTCGCGTCGGGCAATCCCGACGGCGGCCGCGCGCCAGTCTACCGCCCGCGCCGCGTTATCCTGCGCGCCCCGACTCCGGAGGCCGCGCGATGAAGATGGTCATGGCGATCATCAAGCCGTTCAAGCTCGACGACGTGCGCGAGGCGCTGTCGGAGGCCGGCGTGGCCGGCATCACCGCGACCGAGGTGAAGGGCTTCGGGCGCCAGAAGGGCCACACCGAGCTCTACCGGGGCGCCGAGTACGTGGTCGACTTCCTGCCCAAGATCAAGCTGGAGGTCGCGGTCACCGACGCGCAGGCCGACGCGGTGGTCGAGGCGATCATGCAGGCCGCGGGCACCGGCAAGATCGGCGACGGCAAGATCTTCGTCTGGGACCTGGAGCGGGCGGTGCGCATCCGCACGGGCGAGCTGGACGCCGACGCACTCTGAACGCCGGCCGGTCGGCGGCGGGAAGCGTGACCCGGGTCGCGGACGCCGGGGCCCCCGCGGGCGTCTGATCGGGCTCCCAGGAGGGAGCGCCATGGACATCGAACAGACGCGCCGGAGCGACCGGCTCGAACGGGCCGTGAGGGGCGCGATCCTTCTGGCCTTGCTGGCGGCGGCCTTCTGGGGTTACGCGGGCAATCTCGCCGCGTTCTAGGAGCGACGTCGGGTTGGCGAGATGCCTGATTGCGCGGTGACTGGACCTGCGCAGGCTTCGCGCCTGTAGAGGCGCTCCTACGGGAGAACCACCCGCACGTTCGGCACGCACGCTGTCCGTCCGGTGCACCTGGTGCCGGTTCGACACGCGCGACGCCCGTTCGGCGCACCCCATCCCCGTTTTGCACCCACGCCGCGCGGGTTCGGCGCGCCCCGTAGGAGCGCGCCTACGCGCGCGATGCCAGCGACCGATCCCGAATGGGTCCCCGCGTTGCGGCTTATTCCGCCAACGCCTCGGCCACGAACGGCGGCGTCGACAGCGCGCCGCGGTGGATGCCCGCGGTGTAGTACTTCGTCCCGAACGCCTTGTCCTGCGCGTCGCCCTCGCGGAACTCGAAGCCGTGGCCGTGCTTGCGCGCCAGGGTGCAGCTCCACCAGCCGGTCGGGTAGCAGGGCTGCGGGAAGGGCAGGGTGGCGAACGCGGCGAAGCCGGCCTTGGCCATCTCCGCGCGCATCTCGCGGATCAGCTCGATCAGCGCCAGCGGCGACTCGGACTGCTGCACCAGGATGCCGTCGTCGCGCAGGGCGCGGAAGCAGCTCTCGTAGAACGCGCGGTTGAACAGGCCCTCGGCCGGGCCGACCGGGTCGGTCGAATCGACCACCACCACGTCCAGGCTCGAAGGCGCGCAGTCGCGCATGAAGGCCACGCCGTCGTCGAACATCAGCGTGGCGCGCTTGTCGCCGTTGGAATCGCACAGCTCCGGGAACCACTTCTCGGCCATGCGCGTGACCTGCTCGTCGATGTCGCACTGGGTGGCGCGTTCCACGCCCGGGTGCTTGAGCACCTCGCGCAGCGTCCCGCAGTCGCCGCCACCGATGATCACCACGTCGCGCGGGGCGGGGTGGGTGAACAGCGCCGGGTGCGACACCATCTCGTGGTACAGGAAGTTGTCGCGGGTGGTGAGCATCACCGCCCCGTCGATCAGCATCAGGTTGCCCCAGTCGCTGGTCTCGAAGATCTCGATCTTCTGGAAGTCCGACTGGACCTCGTCCAGCTTGCGCACGATCCGGAAGCCGATCGCCGAGCCGGTCGGGTCGAAGTTCTCGTAATGCCAGTCGGGGGTGTTCATGCGCGTGGGGGCTGTGCGAAGGCCGCGGATTGTAACGGGTCGGCCCGTGGCGCCCGGATGATCGGGCCGCGGGGCCCCGGACGCTAAACTGCGCGTCCCCCAACGCCTGCCGGACGCCGCCCATGGCCGACTGGTCGACCGAACACGCCCGCCGCGCCTATTCCATCCCGCACTGGTCGGAAGGCTATTTCGACGTGGACGGCGCGGGGCGGGTCACGGTCCGCCCGCGCGGCGAGGCGGGCCCGGCGATCGCGCTGCCGGAGATCGTGGACCAGGCCCGGGCGCAGGGCGCCAAGCTGCCGCTGCTGGTGCGCTTCCCGGAGATCCTGGGCCACCGCCTGGACAAGCTGCAGGCGGCCTTCGCCGAGGCGATGTCCGAATGGGAGTACCCGGGCGGCTACACCGCCGTGTACCCGATCAAGGTGAACCAGCACGCGGGCGTGGCCGGGGCATTGGCCACCCATGGCGCGGCACAGGCCGGCGCGCGCTGCGATTTCGGGCTGGAGGCCGGCAGCAAGCCGGAGCTGATGGCGGTGCTGGCCCTGTCGCGGCCCGGCGGGCTGATCGTCTGCAACGGCTACAAGGACCGCGAGTACATCCGCCTGGCGCTGATCGGCCGCAAGCTGGGGCTGGAGACCTTCATCGTGGTCGAGAAGCCCTCCGAGCTGGCGCTGGTGATGGAGGAGGCGAAGGCGCTCGACGTGCGCCCGGGCCTGGGCGTGCGCATGCGGCTGGCGTCGCTGGGCGCGGGCAAGTGGCAGAACAGCGGCGGCGACAAGGCCAAGTTCGGGCTCTCGCCGCGGCAGCTGCTGGACCTGTGGAAGCGGCTGCGCGACGCCGGCATGGGCGACTGCCTGCAGCTGCTGCACTTCCACATGGGCAGCCAGATCTCCAACGTGCGCGACATCGCCAACGGCATGCGCGAGGCGACGCGCTACTTCGTCGAGCTGTCGAAGCTGGGCGCGCGGATCAAGTGGATGGACGTGGGCGGCGGCCTGGGCATCGACTACGAGGGCACCCGCTCGCGCAGCTTCAATTCGATCAACTACGGCGTGAAGCAGTACGCGCTCAACATCGTGCAGCCGCTGGCCGAGGCCTGCGAGGCGAACGGGCTGCCGCATCCGCGCATCGTCACCGAATGCGGCCGCGCGATGACCGCGCACCACGCCGTGCTGGTGGCGAACGTGTCGGAGGTGGAGGCCGCGCCCGAGGGCCGCGTGCCGGACGCGCACGACGACGAGCCGGCGGTGATCCGCCACCTGCGCGAGATCCATGACGAACTCGACCAGCGGCCGGCGGCGGAACTGTTCCACGAGGCGGTGCATTTCCACGCCGAGGGCCTGTCGGCCTACGCGCTGGGCCAGCTTGAGCTTGTTCACCGCGCGCGGCTGGACGACCTGTTCTACGCCATCGCCAACGCGGTGCGCGCGCGGCTCGACCCGGGCGGCAAGCGCCACCAGGGCGTGCGCGACGAGCTCGACCAGCGGCTGGTGGACAAGTACTTCGTCAACTTCAGCGTGTTCGAGTCGATGCCGGACGTGTGGGCGATCGACCAGGTGTTCCCGATCGTGCCGATCGAGCGGCTGGGCGAGCGGCCGGAACGGCGCGGCGTGATCGCCGACCTCACCTGCGATTCGGACGGGCGCATCGACACCTACGTGGGCGACGAGGCGCTGGACACGTCGCTGCCGCTGCATGCGCTGCGCAAGGGCGAGCCGTACCGGCTGGGCTTTTTCCTGGTCGGCGCGTACCAGGAGATCCTGGGCGACATCCACAACCTGTTCGGCGACACCGATGCCGTGGAGGTGCACGTGGATGGCGACGGCCACGCGTTCCGGCAGCAGCGGCGCGGTGACACGGCGGACGTGATGCTGGATTACGTGGGTTACAGGCTGGACGATCTTCGCGCGGCGTATGACGCGAAGGTCGCCGCGGCGTCGTTGCCCGGCGACGAGGCGACGCGGCTGCGGGATGCGCTCGAATCGGGCCTCACCGCCTACACCTACCTCAGCGACGAACCGCTCGACTGACAGCACGCGACGCGCCCGCCGCCGACACGCGCGGCGCAAGCCAATCGCGCGCGTAGGCGCGCTCCTACAGGGGACAGCCTTGCGTTTGCATCTGTAGGAGCGCGCCTACGCGCGCGATGGCCCCGGAGCCGGCGAGGAATGGATTCCGGCGTCCACCGGAATGACGACGCGGGCGGCGAAGGTGCGCGGCGCAAGCAATCGCGCCTGTAGAGGCGCTCCTACGGGGGAGGCGGGTCCGCTGTCGTCGGGTGACCCCGCGCCGGTCGGAAGGATCCGCGGACCTACGCGTCCTTCGCGATCTGGAACCCCGCGAACGACTGCGCCGTCGGCATCATCTCGATGCGGTTGATGTTCACGTGCGGCGGCAGCTGCGCCAACCACGCGATCGTGTCGGCGATGTCCCCGGCGGTCATCGGCTGCCAGCCCTGGTACAGCGCGTCGGCCGCGGACTGGTCGCCATGCGTGCGCACCACCGAGAACTCCGTCTCCGCCATCCCCGGCTCGAGCGACGTCGCCCGCACGCCGCTGCCATGCAGGTCGCTGCGCAACCCCAGCGAGAACTGGCGCACGAACGCCTTCGTCCCGCCGTACACGTTGCCGCCGGCGTAGGGATACGTCGCCGCGGTCGAACTCACGTTCACCACCAAACCGCGGCGCTCGATCAACGACGGCAGCAGCGCCTGCGTC
The DNA here is from genome assembly GCF_054776035.1 of Luteimonas pelagia. Lineage (NCBI taxonomy): Bacteria > Pseudomonadati > Pseudomonadota > Gammaproteobacteria > Lysobacterales > Lysobacteraceae > Luteimonas > Luteimonas pelagia. The sequence goes on from NZ_BAAHCG010000003.1 coordinate 662,720, forward strand.
AACGCGACCAGCGCGGTGACGTTGGTGTCGATCATCGTGCGCCAGTCGTCCAGACTCGCCTTCGGCGCCGGCTGCGTGCCGAGCGCCAGGCCCGCGTTGTTGACCAGCACGTCGATCCCGTCGAATCCCGCCGGCAGCGCCTTGATCGCCGCGGCCATCGCGTCGCCGTCGCGCACGTCGAAGCACGCCGCATGCACGCGGTCGCTGCCGAGTTCGTCCACGAGTGCCTGCAGCCGGTCGGCGCGGCGCCCGGTGACCACCACGTTCCAGCCGTCGGCGACCAGGCGCCGCGCGGTCGCCGCGCCGAAGCCCGACGTGCCGCCGCTGATGAACGCGACCCGCGCCGCCATCGCCGCCTACTCGACCCGGATCGCGAGCGCCGGGAGGCCGCCGGATTCCAGCTTGCGCTTGGCGTCCGCCAGTTCCGACGCGCTGCCGTACGGGCCCATGCGCACGCGGTACACGGTCTTGTCCTGCACCTGCGCGGATTCGACCCGCGCGCTCAGGCCCAGCAGCGCGATGCGCGCCTTGAGCGACTCGGCGTCGCCGGAGGCACTGAATGAGCCCGCCTGCAGCAGGTAGCGCGCGCCGTCGTCCGTCGCGGCGGCCGGGGCCGCCGCCGGGGCCGGGGTGGCCTCCGGCTCGCGCAGGTCCGCCGCATCGTTGCGCGGGGTTTCGGTGGCGGCCCGAGCCTGCGCCTGTTCGGCGGCGGCGGTTTCGGCGAGCTCCTCGTCGGTGATCGCCACCTCGTCGCCGGGCAGCATCGTGTAGAAGTCGTACGCGGGGCGCGCCTCCGCGTCGGGGGCCGTGGCGGCCTCGCCGTCGTCGCGCGCGGTGGCCTCCGGGACGATGGCGTCCTCGCCGCCGGTGTCGGCGGCCGGCTGTGCGTCCGGGTTCGGCCGCGGGCGGAAGAAGCCGTCCTCGCCGTCGGAGCGCAGCAGCGACGGCGCCATCAGGATCACGCCGATGCCGATCAGCAGGCCCAGGACCAGCCAGGCCCAGCCGGGCATGCCACTGCTGTTGTTGCGTCGCGCCTGCGACCTGCCGCGTCGGACTGCCACGTGTTCAGGAACCTCTGTCGTGTTCGGCGCGCGGCGAACGGCCGCGCGCGGGGCGGAAGGCAGTGTATGCCAAGGCCGCGCGGGGGTTCGCCCGCCTTGCGGCGGGCGGCGCGGTCACATGCTCTCGGGCGCGCCGACGCCGAGCAGGTCCAGGCCGTTCGCCAGCACCCGGCGCGTGGCCAGGCTCAGCGCGATGCGCGCGTCGCGCTCGTCGGCCGGCGCCGGCAGGATCGGCTTGGCGTGGTAGCAGGTGTGGAAGGCGTGCGCGAGTTCGCGCAGGTACTGGGCGATGTTGTGCGGCTCCAGCGTCTGCGCCGCCGACTCGACCACTTCCGGATAGCGCGACAGCTCGACCATCAGCAGCTGCGTGGCCTCGTCGTCGAGCAGGTGCAGGTTGGCGACGCCGTTGTCCACGTCGTGCGCGATCTTCTTCTCGGCGGCCTGGCGCAGCAAGCTGCAGACGCGGGCGTGCGCGTACTGCACGTAGTAGACCGGGTTGTCGTTCGACTGGCTGCGCGCCAGGTCGATGTCGAAGGTGAGCTGCGAGTCGGGCTTGCGCGCGATCAGGAACCAGCGCGTGGCGTCGCGGCCGGCTTCCTCGATCAGGTCGCGCAGGGTGAGGTAGCTGCCGGCGCGCTTGGAGAGCTTCACCTCCTCGCCGCCGCGCATCACCGTGACCATCTGGTGCAGCACGTATTCCGGGTAGCCCTGCGGGATGCCGGCGTCGAGCGCCTGCAGGCCCGCGCGCACGCGGGCGAGGCTGCCGTGGTGGTCGGCGCCCAGCTCGGTGATCGCGCGCCGGTAGCCGCGCTGCCACTTGCTGCGGTGGTAGGCGACGTCCGGCACGAAGTAGGTGTAGCTGCCGTCGGACTTGCGCATCACGCGGTCCTTGTCGTCACCGTAGTCGGTCGACCGCAGCCACAGTGCGCCGCCTTCCTCGTACGTGTGGCCGTGGCCGACCAGCTCGCGCACGGTCTCCTCCACCTGGCCGCCGTCGTACAGCGACGACTCGAGGAAGTACACGTCGAAGGCCACGCCGAACGCGGCGAGATCGGCGGTCTGTTCGCGCCGCAACGCGGCGACCGCGAAGGCGCGGATCGCGTCGAGGTCGTCGGGGTCGCCGGCGCCGGTGACCGAGTGGCCCTCGAACTCGACGGTGTCGCCGCGCAGGTAGGCCGCCGCCACGTCCTTGATGTACTCGCCGCGGTAGCCGTCGGCCGGCCAGCCCGCGTCGTCCGGGCCCTGGCCGCGGGCGCGCGCCTGCACCGACAGCGCGAGGTTGTCGATCTGCGCGCCGGCGTCGTTGTAGTAGTACTCGCGCGCCACGTCCCAGCCGTTGGCCGCCAGCAGGCGGGCGATGCAGTCGCCGATCGAGGCCGCGCGGCCGTGGCCGACGTGCAGCGGGCCGGTCGGGTTGGCCGACACGTACTCGACGCCGACGCGCACGCCGTTGCCGCTGTCGTTGCGGCCGTAGCCCTCGCCTTCGGACAGCACGCGCGCGACCTCGCGCTCGTACGCGGCGGGCGCGAGGTGGAAATTGATGAAGCCGGGGCCTGCGATCTCGACCTTGGCCAGGTCCGGGCTCGACGGCAGCGCCTCGACCAGCGCCTGCGCCAGCGCCCGCGGATTGGTGCGCGCCGCCTTGGCCAGCAGCATCGCCGCGTTGGTCGCGAAGTCCCCGTGCCCCCGGTCCTTCGGCCGCTCGATCACGAACTCGGGCGTGGCCGCGTCGGCGGGCAGGGTGCCGGCCGCGCGCAGCGCGTCGATGGCGGACGCCACGAGGGCGCGGAGGGAAGCTTTCACGTGGGGACCGGGGATAGCAGGGCCGGCCATTGTAAGCGCCCGTCCCCGGCGGCCCTGTTGTCCCTCGCCGTCCGGTTGCTCCCGGCCCCATGTCGCCCCCACCCATGTCGTCCCGAGCGCAGCGAGGGACCTGCTTCTGCTTTTTCCCCCACCGCCGAGCGAAAAGCAGGTCCCTCGCTGCGCTCGGGACGACAGGTGTCGGGGTCTGTGCCCTGTCGTTCCGAACGGAGTGAGGAACCTGCTCCTGCTCTCTCCCGGACACATCGACTCCTACCCGAACCACCCCGCCGCCAGGTCATCCCAGGCCGGATTCCCCGCCCTCACCAGCGCCACCTTCTTCTCCCGCCGCCACCCCTTGATCTCCTTCTCCCGTGCGATCGCGGAGTAGATGTCCTCGCACGCCTCGAAATGGACGAGGCGGTGAATCCGGTAGCGGCGGGTGTGGCCCGGCACGAGGCCCTCGCGGTGCTCGAACACCCGGCGCTCGAGGTGGCCGGTCACCCCGACGTACAGGGCGCCGGAGCGGCTGGAGAGCATGTAGACGTGGTAGGTGCGGGTGGGCAGGGGGGTCTCCTTGGAAGCAGGTCCCTCGCTGCGCTCGGGACGACAGTTCAGGCCTTTCGTTCGAATCGTCTCTGTCGTTCCGACCTCTCTGTCGTTCCGAACGGAGTGAGGAACCTGCTCTTGGGCGGTGGCGTGATGAAAAAGCAGGTCCCTCGCTGTGCTCGGGACGACAGTGGGTAGGTGAATGGGTGGGTGGGCGGATTGCGGCGGCTCAGACCCAGCCGCGGGCGGCGAGGGAGACGGGTGGGCCGTCGGCGATGACGAAGTGGTCGAGCAGGCGGACCTCGACCAGGGCCAGGGCCTGCTTGAGGCGCGCGGTGACCGCGCGGTCGGCCGCCGAGGGCTCCGGATTCCCGCTGGGGTGGTTGTGGCCGACGATCAGCGCCGCGGCGTTGAGGTCCAGTGCGCGGCGGGCGATCTCGCGCGGGGGCACCTCGGCCCCGTCGAGCGTGCCGCGGAACAGTTCCTCGAACGCGATCGCGCGGTGGCGGTTGTCGAGGAACAGCGCGGCGAACACCTCGTGCGGCAGGTGCCGGAGGCGGGTGGCGAAATAGCGGCCGGCGGCGGCCGGGTCGCTGATCGCCTCGCCGCGCGCGAGGCCGGCGGCGAGGCGGCGGTTGCCCAGTTCGATCGCGGCGGCCAGCAGGCAGGCGCGGGCCGGACCGAGGCCGGGCAGGCGCGCCAGGTCGACGGGCCTGCGGTCCAGCAGCGGGCGCAGCGGCCCGTGCGTGGCGAGCAGGTCGCGCGCGGTCGCCACCGCGTCGCGGCCACGGATGCCCGAGCCGAGGAACAGCGCCAGCAGTTCCGCGTCCGACAATGCCGCCGGGCCCTGCGCGAGCAGTTTCTCGCGCGGACGTTCGTCGGCGGGCCAGTCGCGGATGTGCATCGGTGACTCCCGTCGCGCCGGGGGCGGGCATCGCCCCGCGACGCGGTCGTGTTGGCCATGCCTGCGCCGGCCGGACCCGGGGAGGCGCGAACGCCGCCGCGGCCGGGGCGCTCCCGCGGTGCCGGACCGGGTTCGAGGCGGTTTGCGGCGGGGATGCCGCGACGACAGGGGGGCGCGTCGCGGCATCCGCCACCGCAGGGCCATTGGGCCCGATCGCCCGGGGCGCGCGCCGCCGGGAAACGCGGGGCCTTCGGGTAAGCTGGGCGCCGCTCCGCAGGTAGGGAAACACCGGGTGGCCGCGCTCTCGGGACGCAAACTGCTGTTGTGCGTGTGCGGCGGGATCGCCGCGTACAAGGCGGCCGAACTGGTGCGCCGCCTGCGGGACGCCGGTGCCGAGGTGCGCGTGGCGATGACCGCCGATGCCCACCACTTCGTCGGCACGGCGACCTTCCAGGCGCTTTCCGGCAACCCGGTGCGCGATTCGCTCTGGGACGCCGCCGCCGAGGCCGCGATGGGCCACATCGAACTGGCGCGCTGGCCTGACCGCATCGTGATCGCGCCGGCCACGGCCAACACGCTGGCGCGCCTCGCGCACGGCCTCGCGGACGACCTGGTCAGCACGCTGTGCCTGGCGACCGAAGCGCCGATCCTCGCCGCGCCGGCCATGAACCGCGTCATGTGGGCGCACCCGGCCACGCAGGCGAACGTCGAGACGCTGCGCAGCCGACGCGTGCGCATCCTCGGCCCCGCCACCGGCGGACAGGCTTGCGGCGAGACCGGCGAGGGCCGCATGGTCGAACCCGACGACATCGTCGCCGCGCTCGCCGAGTCGTTCACGGGCGGCCGCTCAGCGTGAACCGTGCGCGCGACTTCGAGGGCCGTCGCGTGGTCGTCAGCGCGGGCCCGACCTACGAGGACATCGACCCGGTCCGCTTCATCGGCAACCGCTCCAGCGGGAAGATGGGCTTCGCCGTGGCCGCGGCCGCCGCGCGCCGCGGTGCCGAGACCGTGCTGGTCGCCGGCCCGGTCGCGCTCGACACGCCGCCCGGCGTCGACCGCACCGACGTGCGTTCGGCCGCGCAGATGCATGCCGCCGTCCTCGCCGCGCTGCCCGCCGACGTCTACGTGGGCGCGGCCGCGGTCGCCGACTGGACGCCGCGCGAGGTCGCCGACCAGAAGCGCAAGAAGCAACCCGGCTTCGAGGTACTCACCCTTGAACTCGTCCGCACGGCCGACGTGCTCGCCGACGTGGCGGCGCATCCACGCCGTCCGCGCGTGGTGGTCGGCTTCGCCGCCGAGACCGCGGACGTCGAGCGGCACGCCCGCGCGAAGCTCGCCGCCAAGGGCGTCGATCTCGTCGCCGGCAACCGGGTAGGCATTCCCGGCAGCGGCTTCGAGGCCGACGACAACGCGCTCGAGGTGGTGTGGGCCGATGGCCATCGCCGGCTCGGACCCGCGCCGAAGGACCACCTGGCCGACCAGCTGCTCGACCTGGTCGCCGCCCGACTCGCCGGACACGAAGGACGCCGCCCCGCATGAAGACCGCGCACGTGCTCGAAGTGAAGGTGCTCGACCCGCGCTACGGCGACGACTGGCCGATGCCGGCCTACGCGACCGACGCCAGCGCCGGCCTGGACCTGCGCGCCGCGCTCGAGGCGCCGCTGGCGCTGGCGCCGGGCGACGCGGCGCTGGTGCCGAGCGGCCTGGCGATCCACCTGGCCGACCCGAACCTGTGCGCCGTGATCCTCCCGCGATCGGGCTTGGGCCACCGCCACGGCATCGTCCTGGGCAACGGGACCGGCCTGATCGACGCCGACTACCAGGGCCCGCTGCTGATCAGCACCTTCAACCGCGGCCGCGAGGCGCACACCATCGCGCCGGGCGACCGGATCGCGCAGCTGGTCGTGCTGCCGATCGTGCGGGCCACCCTGCAGGTGGTGGATACTTTCGATGCGAGCGCGCGGGGCGAGGGGGGCTTCGGCCACACCGGCCTGCGCTGAGTTCCTGGCGGCCGCGCGCGGCCGCCCCGAGGGGGAGTTGGAATGAACGAGGAAACGAAGCGCCCGCGCATGCGCGCCGCGCAGTTGCGGCCCGTGCTGCCGGTCGCGGCGGTGCTGCTGGCGCTGGTGGCGGCGTGGCTGGCCTGGGGTGGCTGGCAGCAGCAGCGCGACGCGCAGGAAAGCGCCGCGCTCGAGCGTGCGCGCGATTCCGCCGCGCGCGGCACCGGCACGGCCCTCGACGCGGCCACCCGGCGCCTGCAGGCGCGGCTCGCCGCGCCCGAGGTGCAGGCCGCCCTCGCGCAGGGCGACCTCGAGGCGGCCTCGGCGCAGCTGGCGCAAGGCTGGCCCGAGGCCGAGGCCGCCGGGATCCTCCCCGAGGACCTGGGCGCCGAATACGGCGACCTGGCGGGCGGCGGTTACGGGCGCCTGGCCGTGATGGAAGGTGCGCTCGCGGCCGACGAGGCGCTCGCCGGCATCGCCCGGGACGCCGGCGGGCCGCGGCTGCTGGTCGCCGCACCGGCCCGCGCCGGCGACCGCCGCATGGGCGTGGCCTGGGCTCGGTTACCGCTTTCGGCCGCCACCGCGCCATTGGCCGGCGTGGCCCTGGACGAGTCGGCCGGCTACCTCGCCCTGCGCCAGGGCAGCCACACCGTGCTCGAGCGCGGCGTCCCCGAACTGGCGCGTGGCGCGGAGAAGCGCGCCGTCCCCGTGCCGGGGACCGGCTTCCGCATCGTCGCCGCCGGCACCGAAGCCGGCGCCGGGCCGCTCGGGCTCGCCTCCGGCGTGGCCTTCATCCTTGCGGCCGTGCTCGCCGCGCTGGCCGTGGCCGCGCTGCTCGCCTGGCGTCGCATGGGGGCCGCCGGGGCGGACGCGGACGAAGGCGTGGCGGAGGACCTGCCTCCGACCCTGGCCGAGACCCTGCGCGACGCGCCCGCGCCCGCGCCGGCCGAACCGGCGGCACCGGCGGAGACCGCTGCGGCCGGCGACGTCCCGGTGGGCGAAGGCGCCGTGGCCGCGCCCGTTGCCCCCGCCGCCCTCGCCGCGGCGGGCGGCGGCGTCGCGATCGACCGGTCGATCTTCCGCGCCTACGACATCCGCGGCGTGGTCGGCAGCACGCTCGACCGCGGCGTGGCGGAACTGATCGGCCAGGCGATCGGCTCGCTGATGCACGAGAAGGGCCTGAAGGAGATCGTGGTCGGCCGCGACGGCCGCCTGTCCGGGCCGGAAATGGCCGGCGGTCTGGTCGCCGGCCTGCGCCGCGCCGGCCGCGACGTCATCGACATCGGCCTGGCGCCCACGCCGGTGGTCTATTTCGGCGCCTTCCACCTGCGCGCGGGCAGTTGCGTGTCGGTGACCGGCAGCCACAACCCGCCCGACTACAACGGCTTCAAGGTCGTGGTCGGCGGCGAGACCCTCTCGGGCGACGCGATCACCGACCTGTTCGCGCGGATCGCCGACGACCGCCTGCACGAGGCGCCGCGCGCGGGCGACCTGCAGCACCGCGACATCAACGACGCCTACGTCGAGCGCATCGCCTCCGACGTCCAGCTCGACCGCCCGCTCAAGGTGGTCGTGGACGCGGGCAACGGCGTCGCCGGCGAAGTGGGCCCGCGCGTGCTGGCCGCCGTGGGCGCCGAGGTCACGCCGCTGTACTGCGAGATCGACGGCACCTTCCCCAACCACCATCCCGACCCGAGCGAGCCGCACAACCTCGAGGACCTCACCCGGATGGTCGAGCGGCTGGGCGCCGACCTCGGCATCGCCTTCGACGGCGACGGCGACCGCCTGGGCGTGGTCACGCCGGCGGGCAGGAACATCTTCCCGGACCGCCTGCTGATGCTGTTCGCCGCCGACGTGCTGGAGCGCAACCCGGGCGCGGTCATCGTCTACGACGTGAAGTGCACCGGCCACCTGCCGGGGCAGATCCTGCGCCACGGCGGCAGCCCGCTGATGTGGAAGACAGGCCACTCGCTGATCAAGGCGAAGATGCGCGAGACCGAGGCCGAACTCGCCGGCGAGATGAGCGGCCACTTCTTCTTCAAGGAGCGCTGGTTCGGTTTCGACGACGGCATCTATGCCGCCGCGCGCCTGCTCGAGATCCTGGCCACGCGGAACAACACCCCCGACGAGGTGTTCGACGCGTTGCCCGACAGCGTGTCGACGCCGGAGATCAAGGTCCCGGCGCCGGCGGACGACCCGCACGGCTTCGTCGCGCGCTTCCAGGCGCAGTCGTCGTTCGAGGGCGCGCGCCTGTCGACCATCGACGGCGTGCGGGTGGACTGGAAGGACGGTTGGGGCCTGGTGCGCGCATCCAACACCACCCCGGTGCTGGTGATGCGATTCGACGGCGACGACGCGGCCGCGCTGGCGCGCATCCAGGACGAGTTCAAGCGCCAGCTGCTCGCGATCGAGCCGTCGCTGGCGCTGCCGTTCTGACGATCAGCCGGCCGTGCCGCCCTGCGCGCGGCCGGTGGGCTCGGCTTGCGGCCGCTTGAGTTCGCGGTAGCGCTCCACCGCGTCCTCCAGGACCGCGTCGAGCGTGGCGCGCTCGGCGACCTGCGACCGCAGGATCGCCTGCTGGCGCTGCAGGCTCGCATGGCGCTCGACGATGCCGTCGCCCATCGGCTTGGGCACCGGCCGTCCGGCGAGCTCCAGCTCGCCGGCCTGGCGCAGCAGCGTGACCAGGCCCTGGCGCAGGTTGGCGATGCCGGCCAGCGAGGCGCGGATCGCGCCGTCGGTCAACTCGATGCGGTTGACGAAGGCGGCGCGCAGCTCCTCTTCGGTCGCGTAGGACTCGACCATCGCCAGTTCGCGGCGCAGGCGCGCGGCGTCCGCCGCCGCCTGTTCCGCTTCCGCTTCCGCGGCCGCTTCCGCCGCGGCCCGCTCTTCCCCGGTCAACGCCCGCTCCAGCTGTCGCTTGCGCATGCCGGTGGCGGCGTTGATCTCGGTGCGCGCGCGGTCGGTGGCTTCGGGCGGCAGCGCGTCGCCGCAGACCCGCTTGCCACTGGCGTCGTTCCAGCAGTAGACGGTCTTGCCGGTGCTTGCGGGGCGACGTTGCGCCGATGAGGTGCCCGCCGCAAGGCAGGCGACGGCGAGGACGGCGATCGCCGCCAGCGTGCGTGGCATGGGCATGCGCCCGGCGTGGTGCTCTTGCGTCATCTTCGCGGCCCCCCTGGCCGTGCCGACATCGTGTTGCGACGCGGGCAGGTCACCCGGCCGCCGCGACGCCGTAGCGGGCGCGGTAGGCGAGCAGCGCCTCGCGGTGCGCCACAAGGTCCCCGCTTTCGCCGGCGAATTCAAGCAGGTCGTCCAGGCCGGCGATGGCGACGACCGGGATCCCCTGCGCGTCGGCGACCGCCTGGGCGGCCGAGCGCGCGTCGCCCTCGGCCACGCGCTCCTGCCGGTCGAGCGCGATCGCGATGCCGGCCGCGGTGCCACCGGCGCCGGCGATCGTCGCCAGCGCCTCGCGCACGGCGGTGCCGGCGGTGATCACGTCGTCCACCACCAGCACGCGGCGCCCGGCGAGCGGCGCGCCGATGAGCTTGCCGCCCTCGCCATGCGCCTTGGCCTCCTTGCGGTCGAAGGCCACCGGCAGGTCGCGGCCGCGGCGCGCGTACGCGCAGGCCAGCGCGGTGGCGAGCGGGATGCCCTTGTAGGCCGGGCCGAACAACAGGTCGAAGTCGACGCCGGCGGCATCGATGGCGTCGGCATAGCAGGCCGCCAGGCCCGCGAGGGTGGCGCCCGAGTCGAACCGTCCTGCGTTGAAGAAATACGGGCTCTCGCGTCCGGACTTCAGCGTGAATGAGCCGAAGCGCAATGCATCGGCATCGAGGGCCAGGCGCAGGAAACGGTGGCGGTGGTTGTGCACGCGGGGCGTCCGGAAGGGCGTGGGCGCGATGATAAACCGCGGCTGGCCGCGCCCCGGGTCGGATGCGTCGAATCCGCTACCCTTGGCCGTCGTTTGCCCGGGACATGCCTGCCGGATGCGGATCATGAGCTTCAACGCCAACGGCCTGCGTTCGGCCGTGGGCAAGGGTTTCTTCGAATGGTTCCCGGAACGGGACGTCGACGTGCTGTGCGTGCAGGAGACCAAGGCGCAGGAGCACCAGTTGCGCGCGCCGGAATTCCTGCCCGAGGGCTACCACGCCTGGTTCCGCGACGCGACCACGAAGAAGGGCTACAGCGGCGTGGCGATCTACAGCCGCCGAGAGCCGGACGAGGTGCGTACCGCCCTGGGCTGGGCGCCGTTCGACGAGGAGGGGCGCTACATCGAGGCCCGCTTCGGCGACCTCAGCGTGGTTTCGTTCTACATCCCGTCGGGCTCATCCGGTGAAGCGCGCCAGGGTTTCAAGTTCGAGGTCATGGACTGGCTCCGGCCGATCCTCGACGAGTGGCTCGCGAGCGGCCGCCAGTACGTGCTGTGCGGGGACTGGAACATCGTGCGCGCGCGCAACGACATCAGGAACTGGACCTCCAACCAGAAGAATTCCGGCTGCACGCCGCCCGAGCGCGCCTGGCTCAACGGCCTGGTGGCCGACGGCTGCGGCGACGGCAGCCCGCAGCCGGACCACGGCTGGTCCGACAGCTTCCGCGTGCTGCGCCCCGACGCCAGCGACCAGTACACCTGGTGGAGCCAGCGCGGCGCGGCGCGGTCGAAGAACGTCGGCTGGCGCATCGACTACCAGTTCGTGACCCCGGGCCTGCGCGAACGCGTGCGCGACTGCGCAGTGTTCGCCGACCCGAAGTTCTCCGACCACGCCCCCTTCGTCGTGGAGTACGACCATGCCTTCTGACCCCGCAGCCACGGCCGCCGTCGATACCACCCCCGGCTGGCGCCGCGTGCTGCGCAGCCTGCGCGAGCCGAAGGTGCTGGCGATGCTGCTGCTGGGCTTCAGCTCCGGCATCCCGATCTACCTGGTGGGCAACACCCTCGGCTTCTGGATGCGCGAGAACGCGATCGAGCTGTCCACGATCGGGTTCCTGTCGTGGGTCGGCCTGGCGTACTCGCTGAAGTTCCTGTGGGCGCCGCTGGTCGACAAGGTCGACGCGCCGGTGCTGGGCCGGCTGCTGGGACGCCGTCGCGGCTGGATGCTGCTCTCGCAGATGGTGGTGGCCGCCGCGCTCGTGGGCATGGCGATGATCCAGCCGCGCGAGGGGGTGCTGCTGCTCGCCGGGATGCAGGTCGACCATCTCGTCGTGTTCGGCGTGCTCGCGCTGGTGGTGGCGTTCGCGTCGGCCACGCAGGACATCGTGATCGATGCGTGGCGCATCGAGATCGCCGACAGCAACGAGCAGCAGGGCCTGCTCACCTCCACCGCGACGCTCGGCTACCGCGGCGCGCTGCTGGTCACCGACGCGCTGATCCTGATCATGGCCGCGCAGGTGGGCTGGTCGATCTCCTACACCGCGATGGCGGCGCTCATGGGCGTGGGCGTGGTCGCGGTGCTGCTGGCGCGCGAGCCGGCGGCGTCGCTGGCCGCCGCGCAGGCGCCGCATCCGCAGCTGTGGACCGCGCGCGGCCTGTTCGACGCGCTGGTCGGCCCGTTCGTGGCCTTCTTCCGCCAGCACGGCAGCTGGGCGTGGCTGATGCTGCTGGTGATCAGCCTGTACCGGTTGCCGGATTTCGTGATGGGGCCGATGGCCAATCCGTTCTACGCGGACCTGGGCATCGACAAGGAGGTCGTCGGCGGCGTGCGCGCGACCTTCGGCCTGGTGGCCACGATCGTGGGGGTGGCCGCGGCCGGGCTGTGCGCGGTGCGCTTCGGTTTCCTGGCCACGCTGCTGCTGGGCGCGGTGCTCGGCCCGGGCTCGAACCTGGCGTTCGCCTGGCTGGCCTGGGCGGGCGCGGATCCGACGGTGTTCGCGACCGCGATGTCGATCGACAACTTCTGCAGCGGCTTCGCGGGCGTGGCGCTGATCGGCTACATGTCCAGCCTCACCAACATCGGCTACACCGCGACACAGTACGCGCTGCTCAGTTCGTTCTACGCCTTGCTGGGCAAGGTGCTGAAGGGCTTCTCGGGCGTGGCGGTCGAGTCGCTGCAGGCGGCCACCTCGCTGCTGGACGGCTACGCGCTGTTCTTCATCGGCACGGCCGTGGTGGGCCTGCCGGCGCTGCTGCTCTGCCTGCTGCTGGGGCGGCGCCCGCCGAGTCCGGTCATGGCCACCGAGCGCGTTTGACCCTGTGGGCGCCCGGGGGACGCGGCGTCCCGTCGCCGCCGTCCCGGAGCGCGCCCATGACCGACATCGTCCTGCGGGACATCGACCCGGCCCTTGCCGCGCGGCTGCGCGCGCTGTCGGACAGCCGCGGCTGGCCGATCCACGAGACCCTGTTGAAGGTGGTGGAGCTGGGCCTGCAGCGCTGCGAGTCCGGCGCCTTGCCGTCGGCGCTCGAAAGCGCCGAGGCGGACCTGTTGCGGGAGGCGATCGGCGCGCTGGAGCAGGTGCCCGACGATCCGGGCTTCGCACTGATCGGGCGGGCCCCCCCGGCCCCGCCGCCCGCGGAGGAAGTCGTCCTGGCGGCGCCACCTGTTCAGCCGTCGCCGTCACTGCCGCCTGCGCCCACGGTGCGCGAGCGCGTCGCGTCCGGCGGACGCGCGCGGAACCGGACGGAGGACGCGGGCGACGCGGACGCGGAAGCGGCCACGTCGGGCGGTGGGCGTTCGCGCAGCCTGTTCTGAACCCGGGTTGCCGCGGGCCGGTCGGCTAACCGGCCATCGCGCCCGGATGGATCGCCCCGAGGATCCGCGGACCCGCCGCGCCGGAGACGGACGGCAGGTTGCCCGGCCGGCCCAGCAGCGTCTGGCGCGCCAGCCATGCGAAACCCATCGCCTCGACATGGTCCGGGTCCACCCCGTGGGCGTCGGTCGACTCCAGGGTGATCCCCGGCATCCGCGCCGCGAGCCGCGCCATCAGCAGCGGGTTGTGCACGCCGCCGCCGCAGGCCAGCAGCCGGTGCGTGCCCGGTTGGGCCGCCTGCAGCGCGTCGGCGACCGTCGCGGCGGTCAGTTCGAGGAGTGTCGCCTGCACGTCCTCCGGCGCGACGCCGGCGCCGAGCCGCGCCGCCAGCCAGTCGAGGTGGAACTGCTCGCGGCCGGTGGACTTGGGCGGGGGCAGCGCGAACCAGGGCTCGTCGCGCAGGCGCGCGAGCAGGGCGTCGTCGATGCGGCCGGCCGCGGCGAGGCGGCCGCCCGCATCGAACGGTTCCCCCGTGTGCCGCGCGCACCACGCGTCCATCAGCGCGTTCGCCGGTCCCGTGTCGAAACCGCGCACCGGGCCGTCGACCGGCAGCAGCGTGAGGTTGGCGATGCCGCCGAGGTTGAGGACCGCGCGGTCCTCGTCCGGCGCGGCCAGCAGCGCGGCATGCAGCGCCGGCAGCAGTGGCGCGCCATGGCCGCCCGCGGCGACGTCGCGGCGACGGAAGTCGGCGACGGTGGTGATGCCGGTGCGTTCGGCGATCAGGTTCGGGTCACCGGCCTGCAGGGTGAACGGGTGGCGGCCGTCGTGCGCCGCGCCGTGTGGCCGGTGCCGCAGCGTCTGGCCATGGGAGCCGATCGCGCGGACGTCGCGCGGGTCGACGCCCGCCGCGCGCAGCAGCGCCAGCGCGGCCGCCGCGAAGGCTTCGCCGATGCGCGCGTCGAGGGTGCCGTATTCGTCCAGCGACGCGAGGTCGCCGCCCTGGCCGAGTTCGACCAGGCGGGTGCGCAGCGCGGCGTCCCAGGGATGCGTGTGGCCGGCGACGAGCGCCACGCCGTGCGGGCCGGCGTCGCGCGCGAAGCGCACCAGCGCGGCGTCGATGCCGTCGGCGCTGGTGCCGGAGATCAGGCCGAGGAACAGCCCTTCGCCGTGCCCGGCGGCAGGGCCGTCGCCCGCGTCGATGACGCCAGCGGGCACGGCTGGTCGCGCGTCAGCCGCGCGACTTGGCGTCCGCGGCGTCCGCCGCGGCGACCTGGATCCGCTGCTCGCGGTCCTCGAGCTTGCGCAGCCGCGCCAGCACGGTGCCGGTCTGCTCGCGGAACGCGGCGAGCGCGGCGCCCTTCAGCGGCTCGGGCGGCGGCATCGTGATCGACAGCGGGTCGCGGTGCACGCCGTTGACGCGGAATTCGTAGTGCAGGTGCGGACCGGTCGACATGCCGGAGCTGCCCACGTAGCCGATCACCGCGCCCTGCGGCACGCGCTGGCCGGCCTTGTACTTGCCGAAGCGCGACATGTGCGCGTACAGCGTGGTGTAGCCGCGGCCGTGGTCGAGGATGACCGCGCGGCCGTAGCCGCCGCGCCAGCCGGCGAAGGCCACGCGCGCGTCGCCGGCGGCCATGATCGGCGTGCCGGAGCCGGCGCCGTAGTCCACGCCCTTGTGCATGCGCGTGCGGCCGAGCACCGGGTGGCGGCGCGCACCGAAGCGCGAGGTCAGGCGCGCGTACGGGATCGGCATGCGGATGAAGCTCTTCTTCAGCGGGCGGCCGTCGAGGTCGAAGTACTCGGTCTTGCCGTCGCGTTCGTGGCGCAGGCCGGTGTAGGTCTTGCCGCCGGTGGTGAAGCTGGCCGCCAGCACGTCGCCGGTGCCGATACGCTCGCCCTCGCGCCAGGTCTCCTCGTACACGACGCTGAAGGTGTCGCCGCGCTTGGTGTCGCGGTCGAAGTCGATGTCGTACTGGAAGATGTTGTCGGTCATCGCCACGACGGCGGCCGGCGACATGCCGGTGGCTCGCGCGGCGGCGTACAGGGAGCTGTCGATGCGGCCGCTTGCGGTCACCACGCGGGTCTCGGTGGGACGCTCGATGACCAGCTCGCGGATGGTGTCGCCGTCGAAGGCGAGCTCGACGCGCTGGGTGTCGTTGCGGTCGTAGCGGAACATGCGCAGCGCGCCGCTTTCCGGCAGGTCGAACGCCAGCTGGGCGCCGGGGCGCAGGCGGGTCAGCGCGTCGCGCGCGCCGGGCTGCTCGAGGATGCGGTACATGGTCGTGGCGGGCACGCCCATCGACTCGAAGATCGCGCCCAGCGTCTGGCCCGGCTCGACGGTCACGATGTGCCAGCTGTCGCCCGCCACGCTCCTGCGCTCGCGCACCGGCAGTTCGGGCAGCGCCAGGGCATGCGTGACCTGCGGCGCGGCGAACTGGTCGCGCGGGCGCGTGGCCTCGGAGAAGCCCGGGACGATCGCACCGACCAGCACGATGATGCTTGCCGCCAGGCTCGCCTGCGCCCAGTCGCGGCGCGTCCATCGGCCCTGGAACCCCCGGTTGCCGATCCAGTCCGCGGCGAATCGACCCATGCGATCCTTGCGGTGCAGGGCGGCGTCGCGAAGGGCCTGGAGGCGCGCGCGACGGTTGCGGCTGGTGCCGGTTGTGTCCATGAAGCGGTCCCCGATGGAACGGATAGCGGTGGAGCGGATAGCGGAAGCGCGACGCTGCGCGGCACGGCGCCGGATGTGACGGCGGCGTCACGGCGGTACCATAGTGACGCGAAAAGGGCGCGTCAAACCCCTGACGGCAAAAGGTTTTTCAGGCCATTCAGACTCATGGCCGGATTAACGCAACCTTCACGATCCGCATCACGAATCGCAGTTCCAGGAGAGACCCAGACGTGACCGACGACCCCTTGGCCCTAATCGCCCGCGGCGCGGAGGAGATCCTCAAGCGCGACGAGCTGGAGGCCCGGCTGGCCCTCGGACGGCCGCTGCGGATCAAGGCCGGGTTCGACCCGACCGCGCCGGACCTGCACCTGGGCCACACGGTCCTGCTCAACAAGATGCGGCAGTTCCAGGACCTGGGGCACGAGGTCACGTTCCTGATCGGCGACTTCACCGGGATGATCGGCGACCCGACCGGCAAGAACGCCACCCGCAAGCCGCTGACCCGCGAGGACGTCGAGGCGAATGCCCGCACCTACGCCGACCAGGTCTTCAAGGTGCTGGACCCGGAACGGACCCGGATCCGGTTCAACTCCGAATGGTTCGGAACGATGCCGGCGGCGGACCTCATCCGCCTGGCCGGGCAGCACACCGTGGCGCGCATGCTCGAGCGCGACGACTTCGCCAAACGATATGCGTCCCAACAGCCGATCGCCATCCACGAGTTCCTCTACCCGCTGGTGCAGGGCTACGACTCCGTGGCGCTGGAGGCGGACGTGGAGCTCGGCGGCACCGACCAGAAGTTCAACCTGCTGGTCGGCCGCGGCCTGCAGGCGCACTTCGGCCAGGCGCCGCAGGTCGTGCTGACCATGCCCTTGCTCGAGGGCCTGGACGGCGTGCAGAAGATGAGCAAGTCGCTGGGCAACTACATCGGCATCGACGAGCCGGCGATCGACATCGTCACCAAGGCGATGAGGATCGACGACGCGCTGATGTGGCGGTGGATCGAGCTGCTGAGCTTCGAGATCGGCGTGGCCGAGGCGGCGCGCGCACGCGCGGAGGTCGAGTCGGGCACGCTGAACCCGCGCGACCTGAAGCTGCGGCTGGCGCGCGAACTCGCTGCGCGCTTCCATGGCGCCGCCGAAGCCGAACGCGCCATCGCCGGATGGAACGCCGCGGTGCGCGGCGAAGGCGACACAGCGCAACTGCCGCTGCACGACGTGGCGGTGCCCGCCGACGGACTGCGCATCGCCGCGCTGCTGACCGCGGCGGGCCTGACGCCCAGCAATTCCGAGGCGAACCGCAAGTTGCGCGAGCGCGCGGTGCGGATCGACGGGGACGTTGTCGAGGATCCCCAGCGCAGCTTCGCGCCGGGCTTCGAGGGCGTGCTGCAGGTCGGCAAGCGCACCTTCGCCCGCGTGAGGCTGGTGGCCGCCTGAGGACGGCGACGACGCGGCCATGACGGCCGCGCCGGGGAGACTGTCGCGATGGACCTGCCGACCGAAGCGACGATCCTGCTGGAAACCGCCTACGCGATGCTGCTCGGCGGCCTCGTGGGCCTGGAGCGCGAGTTCAAGCACAAGCCGGCGGGCTTCCGCACGCACATGCTGGTGGCGGGCGCGGCCGCGCTGCTGCTCGGGCTGGGGCGCCTGTTCGTCACCGACGGGCTGGCGGAAGTCGAGGACCTTCAGATCGATCCGCTGCGCCTGATCGAGGCGGTGGTGGCGGGCGTTGCGTTCATCGGCGCGGGCACGATCTTCAGCCATCGCGGCGGCAAGGCGGTGGAGGGCATCACCACCGCCGCGTCGTTGCTGATGGTCGCCGTCATCGGCATCGCATGCGGGCTCGGCTATGCCGCGCTGGCCGCCGGCGCGACGCTGCTGACGCTGGTCGTGCTGCTCGTCTTGCGGCTGTTCGAGCGCGACAAGCACTGACGTCGCGGGCCGCTTCCACGGCCATTCCCTGAACCGTTGCCGGCGCCTCGATCCGGGTGCTTCACGGGGTGTTGACGGACCCGAAATCGCCTGTATGATGTGCGGCTCGCTCGGGCCGGACGGCTCGCGGCGGCGGGACGCGGCGCTGAGGCCGGTTCCTTTGATCCTTGACAGTGTGCGCAGGTGACTTGTGCGGGCGTCTGGCCGGTGGACGGTTGTCCATGGCAGACGTTCGAACAGAACCAAGTCAATTCAAAGCA
>NZ_BAAHCG010000004.1:0-5428 GCF_054776035.1 Luteimonas pelagia
CGGGACGCGGCGCTGAGGCCGGTTCCTTTGATCCTTGACAGTGTGCGCAGGTGACTTGTGCGGGCGTCTGGCCGGTGGACGGTTGTCCATGGCAGACGTTCGAACAGAACCAAGTCAATTCAAAGCAGAGATGCAGCGAGTGATTTCGGGTCTGGACGGGCTCTGCACTCAAGACTTATGGGTCCTTCGGGATCCAGCAAGACTCAAGTGAAGAGTTTGATCCTGGCTCAGAGTGAACGCTGGCGGCAGGCCTAACACATGCAAGTCGAACGGCAGCACAGGGGAGCTTGCTCCCTGGGTGGCGAGTGGCGGACGGGTGAGGAATGCGTCGGAATCTGCCCAACCGTGGGGGATAACGTAGGGAAACTTACGCTAATACCGCATGCGCCCTTCGGGGGAAAGCCGGGGACCTTCGGGCCTGGCGCGGATGGATGAGCCGACGTCGGATTAGCTAGTTGGCGGGGTAAAGGCCCACCAAGGCGACGATCCGTAGCTGGTCTGAGAGGATGATCAGCCACACCGGGACTGAGACACGGCCCGGACTCCTACGGGAGGCAGCAGTGGGGAATATTGGACAATGGGCGCAAGCCTGATCCAGCCATGCCGCGTGAGTGAAGAAGGCCTTCGGGTTGTAAAGCTCTTTTGTACGGGAAGAAACACGGCCGGTTAATACCCGGCTGGACTGACGGTACCGTAAGAATAAGCACCGGCTAACTTCGTGCCAGCAGCCGCGGTAATACGAAGGGTGCAAGCGTTACTCGGAATTACTGGGCGTAAAGCGTGCGTAGGTGGTGCGTTAAGTCCGATGTGAAAGCCCTGGGCTCAACCTGGGAATGGCATTGGATACTGGCGTGCTCGAGTACGGTAGAGGGTGGCGGAATTCCCGGTGTAGCAGTGAAATGCGTAGAGATCGGGAGGAACATCCGTGGCGAAGGCGGCCACCTGGACCAGTACTGACACTGAGGCACGAAAGCGTGGGGAGCAAACAGGATTAGATACCCTGGTAGTCCACGCCCTAAACGATGCGAACTGGAGGTTGGGTGCACTTAGGCGCTCAGTCTCGAAGCTAACGCGTTAAGTTCGCCGCCTGGGGAGTACGGTCGCAAGACTGAAACTCAAAGGAATTGACGGGGGCCCGCACAAGCGGTGGAGTATGTGGTTTAATTCGATGCAACGCGCAGAACCTTACCTGGCCTTGACATCCACGGAACTTTCCAGAGATGGATTGGTGCCTTCGGGAACCGTGAGACAGGTGCTGCATGGCTGTCGTCAGCTCGTGTCGTGAGATGTTGGGTTAAGTCCCGCAACGAGCGCAACCCTTGTCCCTAGTTGCCAGCACGTAATGGTGGGAACTCTAGGGAGACCGCCGGTGACAAACCGGAGGAAGGTGGGGATGACGTCAAGTCATCATGGCCCTTACGGCCAGGGCTACACACGTACTACAATGGGGCGGACAGAGGGCTGCGAACCCGCGAGGGCGAGCCAATCCCAGAAACCGCCTCCCAGTCCGGATCGGAGTCTGCAACTCGACTCCGTGAAGTCGGAATCGCTAGTAATCGCAGATCAGCATTGCTGCGGTGAATACGTTCCCGGGCCTTGTACACACCGCCCGTCACACCATGGGAGTGGGTTGCTCCAGAAGCCGCTAGTCTAACCTTCGGGGGGACGGCGACCACGGAGTGATTCATGACTGGGGTGAAGTCGTAACAAGGTAGCCGTATCGGAAGGTGCGGCTGGATCACCTCCTTTAGAGACGAAAGACAGCGCCTAGTCGCCTGTCAGGCGTCCGCACAAGTGACCTGCATTCAGAAGTCCGGCCGATCGGGAGATCGACCCGGATGCGTCGTGAGCGGCCCGGGATCCGGGCGGCAGCCCGCGGGGCCATAGCTCAGCTGGGAGAGCACCTGCTTTGCAAGCAGGGGGTCGTCGGTTCGATCCCGACTGGCTCCACCACTCCGGCCAGGCGAAAGACATTTGGGTCTGTAGCTCAGGTGGTTAGAGCGCACCCCTGATAAGGGTGAGGCCGGTGGTTCGAGTCCTCCCAGACCCACCACTTCTGGATGTTGTTTGCGCACACACAAAGATTGGAAGCGACCTGGCGTTGAGGCCGGGGCGCGTTCTTTGAAAACTGGGACGTAGCGAGCGTTTGAGACGAAGGTCCAGACGTGTCGTAGAGGCTAAGGCGGGCAGCGCGAGCTGCCTTATTGAAGTGATAAGTCGTTGTACGTTCGCAACGATGTGTCAACCCGAGGCGACTTGGGGTGATATGGTCAAGCGAACAAGCGCACACGGTGGATGCCTTGGCGGTCAGAGGCGATGAAGGACGTGGCAGCCTGCGAAAAGCGTCGGGGAGCTGGCAACAAGCTTTGATCCGGCGATGTCCGAATGGGGAAACCCACCTCCTAGGAGGTATCGTGCAGTGAATACATAGCTGTACGAGGCGAACGCGGTGAACTGAAATATCTAAGTAACCGCAGGAAAAGAAATCAACCGAGATTCCCTCAGTAGTGACGAGCGAACGGGGAGCAGCCCAAAAGTCGAATTGGTTCTAGCAAAACGCCCTGGAAAGAGCGGCCGTAGACGGTGACAGCCCGGTATGCGAAAGGGCCATTTCGATGAAATTGAGTAGGGCGGGGCACGAGAAACCCTGTCTGAACATGGGGGGACCATCCTCCAAGGCTAAATACTCCTGACCGACCGATAGTGAACCAGTACCGTGAGGGAAAGGCGAAAAGAACCCCGGCGAGGGGAGTGAAATAGACCCTGAAACCGTGTGCGTACAAGCAGTGGGAGCCGACTTGTTCGGTGACCGCGTACCTTTTGTATAATGGGTCAGCGACTTACTGTCTGTGGCGAGCTTAACCGTATAGGGGAGGCGAAGGGAAACCGAGTCTGAACAGGGCGCATAGTCGCAGGCAGTAGACCCGAAACCGGGTGATCTAGTCATGCCCAGGGTGAAGGTGCGGTAACACGCACTGGAGGCCCGAACCCACTCCCGTTGCAAAGGTAGGGGATGAGGTGTGATTAGGAGTGAAAAGCTAATCGAACCCGGAGATAGCTGGTTCTCCTCGAAAGCTATTTAGGTAGCGCCTCGGACGAATACTGCTGGGGGTAGAGCACTGTTATGGCTAGGGGGTCATCGCGACTTACCAAACCATGGCAAACTCCGAATACCAGCACGTACTATCCGGGAGACACACGGCGGGTGCTAACGTCCGTCGTGAAAAGGGAAACAACCCAGACCCACAGCTAAGGTCCCCAATCAGTGCTGAGTGGAAAACCATGTGGAAAGGCACAGACAGCCAGGAGGTTGGCTTAGAAGCAGCCACCCTTTAAAGAAAGCGTAATAGCTCACTGGTCGAGTCGGTCTGCGGGGAAGATTTAACGGGGCTAAGCATTGAACCGAAGCTTGGGGTGCATCGCTTGCGATGCGCGGTAGAGGAGCGTTCCGTACGCCTGCGAAGGTGGATCGAGAGGTCTGCTGGAGGTATCGGAAGTGCGAATGCTGACATGAGTAACGATAATGCGGGTGAAAAGCCCGCACGCCGAAAGCCCAAGGTTTCCTTGCGCAACGTTAATCGGCGCAGGGTGAGTCGGCCCCTAAGGCGAGGCGGAAACGCGTAGTCGATGGGAAGCTGGTTAATATTCCAGCACCTCGCGCACATGCGATGGAGGGACGGAGAAGGGTAGGTGTACCGGGCGTTGGTTGTCCCGGGGAAAGCAGGTAGGCGGGAGACTTAGGCAAATCCGGGTCTCCATTCAACGCCGAGCAGCGAGACGAGTCCGCATTGGACGAAGTCACTGATCCCACGCTTCCAGGAAAAGCTCCTAAGCTTCAGTGTGCGCAGACCGTACCGTAAACCGACACAGGTGGGCAGGATGAGAATTCTCAGGCGCTTGAGAGAACTCGGGTGAAGGAACTAGGCAAAATGGTACCGTAACTTCGGGAGAAGGTACGCCCCTGCTGGTGGTCCATGCGGACCAAGGCTGGCGGGGGCCGCAGATACCAGGCCGCTGCGACTGTTTATCAAAAACACAGCACTCTGCAAACACGAAAGTGGACGTATAGGGTGTGACGCCTGCCCGGTGCCGGAAGGTTAATTGATGGGGTCAGCCGCAAGGCGAAGCTCTTGATCGAAGCCCCGGTAAACGGCGGCCGTAACTATAACGGTCCTAAGGTAGCGAAATTCCTTGTCGGGTAAGTTCCGACCTGCACGAATGGCGTAACGACAGCGGCGCTGTCTCCACCCGAGACTCAGTGAAATTGAAATCGCTGTGAAGATGCAGCGTTCCCGCGGCAAGACGGAAAGACCCCGTGAACCTTTACTACAGCTTTACACTGAACGTTGAGTTCGTCTGTGTAGGATAGGTGGGAGGCTTTGAAACCGAGGCGCCAGCTTCGGTGGAGCCAACCTTGAAATACCACCCTGTCGTGCTTGACGTTCTAACCTGGGCCCGTGATCCGGGCCGGGGACCGTGTATGGTGGGTAGTTTGACTGGGGCGGTCTCCTCCCAAAGAGTAACGGAGGAGCTCGAAGGTACGCTCAGCGCGGTCGGACATCGCGCACTGTGTGCAAAGGCATAAGCGTGCTTGACTGCAAGATCGACGGATCAAGCAGGTACGAAAGTAGGACTTAGTGATCCGGTGGTTCTGTATGGAAGGGCCATCGCTCAACGGATAAAAGGTACTCCGGGGATAACAGGCTGATACCGCCCAAGAGTTCATATCGACGGCGGTGTTTGGCACCTCGATGTCGGCTCATCACATCCTGGGGCTGTAGTCGGTCCCAAGGGTATGGCTGTTCGCCATTTAAAGTGGTACGCGAGCTGGGTTCAGAACGTCGTGAGACAGTTCGGTCCCTATCTGTCGTGGGCGTTGGAGATTTGAGAGGGGCTGCTCCTAGTACGAGAGGACCGGAGTGGACGAACCCCTGGTGTTCCGGTTGTCACGCCAGTGGCATTGCCGGGTAGCTATGTTCGGAAGCGATAACCGCTGAAAGCATCTAAGCGGGAAGCGCGCCTCAAGATGAGATCTCCCGGGACACAAGTCCCCTGAAGGCACCATCAAGACCAGGTGGTCGATAGGCAGGGTGTGTAAGCGCAGCAATGCGTTGAGCTAACCTGTACTAATGCGCCGTGCGGCTTGACCATATCACTCCAAGTCGCCTTGGCTTCGACGACAACGTCGGACCAGTCGATACACTCGCTACGTCCCACCCCATGAGAGGAACAGGCGCGAATCCCAGCAGGGATCACCGCGACCCTCCACCCCTTTCCTGGCGACCATAGCGCTGTGGCACCACCCGATCCCATCCCGAACTCGGAAGTGAAACGCAGCCGCGCCGATGGTAGTGTGCATCCGCATGCAAGAGTAGGTCATCGCCAGGAGCTTCATACCAAAAACCCCGCCCAAAAGGCGGGGTTTTTC
>NZ_BAAHCG010000005.1:0-3569 GCF_054776035.1 Luteimonas pelagia
GGCCGGTGCCGCTGCCGGGGTAGGGGGCATCGGCGCGGCCGGTGCACTGGCTGGCACTGCCGCCGTCGGCGCGGACGTGGAAGGTGGTGGCCGCCTGGGCACTGCCCCAGGCGAGCAGGCTGGCGGGGACGAGAAGCAAGGGCAACAGGGCCACCGGGCGGCGGCGGTCGGAACGTACGGACATGGCGCGACGAGACTCCATCGATGAGCCGGAGGGCAGGGCATGGGGGAGCGCGCGGTACGCACGAGGGCACCGAGCGAGCGCCGGATGCTAGGCGGCGGCCTCGAGCGCTTTTGGGAACCCGCGCACGTTTCACGCCGCCCTCACTGACGCGTTGCGTCAGTCGCGCCATGTCGCACTGACGCAATGCGTCAGATTCAGCCGGGATTCTGGAATGTGAAACCGCGCGGCGCGCGTTCAGGCGAACACGCGCCGCGATCGTGGCCATTCAGGTAAGGATCGAGTGCCTCGGAATCGGCCTCGCCGGAACCCCGGTGGGTCCGTCAGCCGGCCGGGTCACGATGCGAGCCCGGCCAGGCAGTCGCTCGAGGCGCCTCGCCATCCTTCCGGTGAAGGCGCGGCGGACCCGGACTGGTGCGCCCCACGCGGTCGGCGTCCGGAAGGCTGCGATCCGCGGCGGCGGGGATGCTCGGGGTCCGGCGCGGCGAAGCCGCCGCCCTGCGGGCGCTGCAAGGCCCGCTCCGTCGTATCGCTGTTCAGTTCCGCGCGGGCGCGCCGGCCGGCGCGTGTTCCAGGACCATCCAGAATCCCAGCCAGGCCAGGTCATCGGTCGGAATGCCGCGGAACCGGGACGCGAGGCTCGAGCGGATGCGTTCGATCTGCTCGGGCGCGAGGCGGCCCGTATCGGACAGGGCGCGGAAGCGCAGGCCGTGCCGGGACACCAGGTCCCTGTACTTATCCACCCGCCACCGGTTGGGATTGCCCTTGTGGCTGTTCATCAGGCGGTAGGCCGGTTCGGGCCAGGTCAGGAAATCGAAGGGGTGGTAGCGGTCCATGCCGTGGCTCTTGAGGTCGACCTTGTGGATCGCGACCGCATCGCGCCGCATCGCGCCCGCGATGTCGGCGATGGTCTGTTCCAGGCGGTCGACGTGTTCCAGGACGGCCCTGGAGACGACCAGGTCGTAGGCCTCGCGCGCACCGGCAAGGCCGTCCCGGGTGACGTCGTAGCGGATCGCGTCCGGCCTGAAAGCGCTGGCGGGCTCGCCGTGCCGGTT
This sequence comes from Luteimonas pelagia, assembly GCF_054776035.1. Lineage (NCBI taxonomy): Bacteria > Pseudomonadati > Pseudomonadota > Gammaproteobacteria > Lysobacterales > Lysobacteraceae > Luteimonas > Luteimonas pelagia. Next base: position 1,237 of record NZ_BAAHCG010000005.1, read on the forward strand.
GAAGGCTGCGCTGCCACGTTCCCGTTGCGCGGGTTCGAGCCGTTCGAGCAGCGACCGGTAGACGGCGAGGTTGGTCGCCGATGCGCGCTCGAGCGGGAACCGGTCGACGCATCGCACCGAGGCCGCGCCATGCGCGTACATCAGCAACGCCACGCCCAGCACGTCGCCCGGCCCGTACTCGAGCACGGTCTTCCCGGATAGGAACGCCTCGGCCCGACCGGGGGGCACCTCGAGCCTCGCCATGTACTCGTCGAAGCAGCGGACGAAGTAGCCGGCGATCTGGGCGGGGTCCTCGACCCCTGCGCCCCGGCCGGTCTGCCGGGTCAACCTGAAGTAGAGGCCGGGGGTGAACCGGGCGACCTGGTTGGTCAGCACGGCCCGCGTGAAGCGGAGCGCATCCCTGCCCGGATTCTCTGTGTACATGGTGGGCACCCGCGGATCCGCGCCTCGTGCGCGTACCGGGAGCAAACGGTGAAGCGGCGGGGGCAAGGACAGGCCGGGCATCGGGTCCCGCGCCGCGGCGCGGCCGGCCTGCACCCGGCGCTCGAGGCGTTTTCCCCGGGGTCGGGGCCAGGACCTGCCAATGACACTGCTTTCGCCCGCCGGGCCGCTGGCCCGCCTCTACCGGCTCGTGCCCACCCGCCTGCGTGACGCGTTCGCGAGCGTGCATGGACTCCGCAGCGACCGGCTGCGTTACGGCGGGTCCTTCGCGTCGCGGCTCGAGGGCTACCGAGCGCGTGACGCGTGGCCGCTAGAGCGCCTTGCCGCGTGGCAGGACGAACGGCTCGTGGCGCTGCTGCGCCATGCGGTGGCGCACGTCCCGTACTACAGGCGACTGCACCGGGCGGGCGGGTTCCCGATCGAGCAGGTCGCCTCGGCCGCGGACCTTGCGAAGCTCCCCATCCTCGAGAAGGACACGATACGGCGCGACCCCGAGGCCTTCGTCGCCGAGCGCGCGTCCGCGTTGCACGTGCTGCACACGAGCGGGACGACCGGGACGCCGCTCAGGCTCTACCGCTCGACGGAAACCATCCGTGACTGGTACGCCTGCTTCGAGCGCCGCGCCCGCGAGTGGGGTGGCGTGTCCCGCGGGGACCGCTACGCGATGCTCGGCGGACAGCTCGTCGTGCCGGTGGAGGCCTCGCGTCCCCCGTTCTGGGTGTACAACGCGCCCTCGCGGCAGCTGTACATGTCGGTCTACCACCTGTCGCCGGCCTTCATGGGCAGCTACCTGGACGAGATTGCCCGGCGCGGCATCGTGCACATGTATGGCTACGCCTCGGCGATGGATTCGCTCGCTTCGCATGCCCTGGCCACGGGCAGGCGCGATGTCCGGCTGAAGCTGGCGACCTCGAACGCCGAGCCGCTGTATGCCCACCAGCGGGAGCGGATCGGCAAGGCGTTCGACTGCGAGGTGCGCGACACCTATTCCAACAGCGAGATGTCGATCGCCGCGTTCGAGTGCCCGGGCGGGCGCATGCACCTGTCCATGGACGTCGCGGCCGTCGAGGTCGTGGATGGCGTCGGCCGCCCCCGTCCTCCCGGCGAAGTCAGCGACTTCGTCGGCACCTGCCTGCTGAATTTCGACCAGCCATTGATCCGCTATCGAATGGGCGACCGCGGCGCGCTCGCCGGCGCCGAGGCACCCTGCACGTGCGGCTGCCGGGCGCCGTCGCTCGACAGCATCGAGGGACGGCAGGACGACGTGCTGGTCACGCCCGACGGACGCCAGGTGGGCCGCCTCGACCCGGTTTTCAAGGGCGGCATGCACCTGCTCGAAGCGCAGGTCGTGCAGGTCGCGCTGGACGAGGTCCACGTGAACGTCGTGCCGGCGCCCGGATACGGCGCCGCGGATGCCGAGTCCATCGCCGCCCGGCTCCGGGACCGGATGGGCGGGATCACGGTGCGCGTGGTCGAAGTGCCCGCGATCGCCCGGACGTCGAACGGAAAGTTCCGCGCGGTGGTCAGCCAGCTCCGGGGCGACCGGGCCACTGGCGCGACCTAGGGCCTGCGTGCCTGGATCGCACCGATGTCGGCGGCGCCTGCCGAGGGCCGCGGACGCTTGCGGAAGTCCGGGCCGGTGCAAGCGATCGCTTCGGCTGCGCCGATGACCGGACTGCCGTCTTGCGGTTCCGGGTCGAAGCCCGCGAGCGTCATGTCGGCCAGCATCGGGTCCGTGCAGGCGACGCCGTCCGGACAGCGAGCAACGTTCCAGGCCAGGTTGCCGGACACGGTCTTCTCGCCCGACACGCTGCCGGTGATGAAGCCGCGCTTGGTGCCGTCGATGAAGTAGGGGAACCCGACGCCGACGTTGTTCTGGATCATGATCCGGT
>NZ_BAAHCG010000006.1:0-1733 GCF_054776035.1 Luteimonas pelagia
TGGTCGGGCACTGCACGTACTTCCGCAACAGGCACTTCATGCAGGACGGCGACCTGTGCCGCGCCTACGGCGCGACGCTGCGCCTGGTGCTGACCGGCAACGACACGGTGGTCGTGCGCCACAACACCCTGGCCGGCGAAGGCGACGCCCAGATCGTGCATACCGGTGGCACCAGCAGCGACCGGATCATGATCCAGAACAACGTCGGCGTCGGGTTCCCCTATTTCGTCGACGGCACCAAGCGCGGCTTCACCGGTGGAAGCGTGTCGGGCGAGAAGACCGTGTCCGGCAACCTGGCCTGGAACGTGGTCTCCTGCCCCACTGGCGTGACCTGCGCCAACCCGACGCTCGCCGACATGACCTTGGCCGGATTCGATGCCGAGCCGCTCGACGGCAGCCCGGTGATCGACAAGGTGGCGGTCATGTCGTCCGTGCCCACCGACTTCCTGCTCCAGCCGCGCCCGGCCGGCGCGTCCAGCGACATCGGCGCCTACGAGGTGCAGGACGGATCGGGCACGACGCCTGCGCCGGAACCCGAGCCCGAGCCGGAGCCGGATCCCACGCCCGAGCCCACCCCGACCTGCACGCGGGCCGCTCCGACCGTGACGCTCCAGGGCGACTCGAGCGCCGCCGCGCCGGGTGCCACGAAGGCCTATGCGTTCAAGGCCACCAACAATGACAGCGCTGCCTGCAGCAACACCACCTTCCAGGTCGCGCGCTCCGTTCCGACCGGCTGGACCGGCACGCTGTCGGCATCCAGCGTCACCCTGGCCCCGGGGGCGAGCGGCAACCTCACGCTCTCGGTGACGTCCTCCACCACCGCCGCGGGCGGCAGCTACGGCATCGGAACCGCCGTGGGAAGCGCCGTGGGCAGCCTGCATACCGCGCAGGCCTCGGCGACCTACACGGTCTCCGTCCCCGAGGCCGACCCGGTCGACCTGGCCGCCTCCGTGGGCACCGACCGGACCGTCTATGCCCCCGGAGACACGGTGCACTTCAGTGCGCGGGTGATGGGCGACGGCGTCCCGGTGGAGGGCGCGACGGTGCAGTTCTCCAGCGACCTGCACAAGAGCATGGAACTCCAGCTCACCGCCACGACCGACCGGAATGGCTACGCGAGGGGATCGATCGATCTCAAGCGCGGTCGCTGGGCCGAGGGGCGCTTCCGGATCGAAGCGGCCGCCAGCGAGGGCGCGTCGACGACCACCGCGACGACCGCGTTCGAGGTCCGCTGACCCGAGGGCAGCGCCCGAAAGGGCGCTGCCTGCAATTGGAGGGCAAAACCAGCCATCTTCGGTTAAAAGACCGTAAAGCGGCTTGAAGTCCCCGTGAATTCCCTGTGAATCAGAAACATGATGGTCTCGTGAAATGAGACTTTTGTCTCGTTTTGCGTCGCGGCAAACGCCAAGACTCGCCGCCGGGGATCCCTTCGTCTCGACTCGCCGCCTTCCGCGGCCTGGAGCCGTACTTGTTCGCTTTTCGCACGACTTGCAATGATTCGGGCCGCCTGCTGCGCAGGCTGCTCTTCGCATCCGTCCTGGCGCCCGCCAGCCTGCTCGCCTGGGGCAGTGCCCAGGCGGCCACCACCTTCCACGTCCGCGCCGACGGCGGCAGTGCCAGCCAGTGCACCGGCCGCGCCGATGCCCCCTACCCCGGCAGCGGCACCGGCCAGGCCTGCGCTTGGCGCAGCCCGGAGACCGCGCTGGCCAACATCGCCGGCGGCGACACCGTGA
>NZ_BAAHCG010000007.1:0-1010 GCF_054776035.1 Luteimonas pelagia
GTGTTGTGGCGCACGACCACCGTGTCGTTGCCGGTCAGCACCAGGCGCAGCGTCGCGCCGTAGGCGCGGCACAGGTCGCCGTCCTGCATGAAGTGCCTGTTGCGGAAGTACGTGCAGTGCCCGACCAGCACCGAGTTCTCCACCAGCGCCGTGCCGGTGATCTTCACCTGGTTGCCGGCGTTGGCCACCGCGTGCACCCGGCGCATCACCACGCTGGTGTTGTCGCCGCCATCGAGGTGGTAGAAGTCCAGGCCGTCGGAGGTGTTGTGGTGGACGAAGGCGTCCTCGATCACCCACTGGCCGCCGGAGGCCGCGGTGCCCAGGCCGTCGCCGTAGCCGCCCGCCTTCTGGCCCCAGCAGGCCCAGGCGGCGCCGGTGTCGACCCGCTCGCCGCAGCCGTTCCAGCCGATCTCGACCTCGCGCAGCACGATCTTGCCGGTGTTGGCGCTGCCGCTGCCGATGTCGCCGTTCCAGCCCACCGCACCGTTGCGGTTGATCCTGGTCCGCTCGACCGTCCAGTCGGCCAGGCCGCCGGCCTGGATGCCCCGGCTGCCGAGGCCATGGATGTCCAGGTCATGCAGCCACACGTCGCGCGAGGCGCTGGCGTAGATGCCGGCGCGGGCATAGGCGTCGCCCGAGCCGCAGGCCACGCCCGCGTCGGAATGGTTGAAGACGCAGTCGCTGCCGTCGGTGATCTCCAGGTTGCCGATCTCGACGTGCGAGCTGCCCTGCAGGTTGATCACCCGATGGGTGGCATTGGTGCCGACCAGCTTCGGCCGGGTGCCGGCCTTGCCCAGGATCCGGGTGCGGCCCGAGCTGGTGCCGCTGGGCACGGCCGGGGTCAGGCCGTTGGCACCGATGGCATAGCTGCCGGCGCCGATGATCACGGTGTCGCCGCCGGCGATGTTGGCCAGCGCGGTCTCCGGGCTGCGCCAGGCGCAGGCCTGGCCGGTGCCGCTGCCGGGGTAGGGGGCATCGGCGCGGCCGGTGCACTGGCTGGCACTGCCGCC